>NC_023036.2:4065950-5421267 GCF_000317305.3 Mycolicibacterium neoaurum VKM Ac-1815D
ATCCCGGCCTTCGCCGCACTGGGCAAACGGTTCGAGGTCTACACCGAACCCATCCTCGCTGCGATTGAACTCAAACTGTCCAACGCACTCGCCGAAGGCATCAACGCCAAGATCCGACTCATCAACGCACGCGGCTACGGACATCACTCAGCCGAAACACTGACCTCGATGATCTACCTGTGCCTCGGCGGGCTCCACATCAAGCTCCCCACGAAAACCTGAGGAGTAGCACGTATGTTCGAATCATGACCACGGCGACGGTGCGAGTGACGGAGGCGGTAGCGAATTTGCGTGCCGCCTTCGACGCGTTCGCCGCCACCGACCTCGAGTCGCTGAGCGGTGCCGAGTTGATCGCCGTCATGGACGAATACGAGATGTTGACCTGCCGGCTTCCCGCTCAGCGGCATCGTCTGCTGACGCAGTTGCAAGCCGAGACCACGGCCCGCGAGATGGGTGCGAAGTCCTGGAACGAGGTGCTGCGGATCCGGTGGCGGCTCTCGACTGCAGAGGCCGACCGGCGGCTGCATGAGGCCGCCGACCTGGGGCCGCGACGGTCGTTGACCGGCGAACCGCTGCCTCCGCTTCTGCCAGTGGTCGCAGTCGCCCAGGCGGCCGGGCTGATCACCGGCGAACACGTCAAGGTGGTACGTGCGGCGGTGCGGGACCTGCCCGGCTCGGTCAGTACCGCCGACCGAGAGAAGTTCGAGGTCGCCCTGGTGCGCGAGGCCGTCGGGGCGGGGCCCAAGGCACTCGCCGAGTCCGCGGCCGACCGGTTGTTCCTGCTCGATCAGGACGGCCCGGTGCCCGACGAGCGTGAGCGGCAACGCAAGCGTGGGGTGATCATCGGCAACCAACGCCGCGACGGGACCACACCGATCACCGGGAACCTCGATCCGGAAGCGATGGCGGTATGGGAACCCCTCTTCGCGAAGTTCGCCGCCCCCGGGATGTGCAACCCCGCCGATGACCGACCATGCACTCTCGGTACGCCCAGCCAGGATCAGATCGACCACGACCACCGCACCCAGGCCCAACGCCGGCACGATGCGATGATCGCCATCGGACGCATCGCCCTGATGTCCAACCCCGGTCAGCTCAACGGCCTACCGGTGGCGGTGATCATCCGCACCACCGTGCAGGAACTGCACTCGCTGGCCGGGATCGGCACCTCCGGCGGCGGCACGAAGATCCCGATCCGCGATGTCATCCGGATGGCCGGGCACGCCTCTCACCACCTGGCCATCTTCGACGGTGCCACCGGCGCGGCCCTGAACTACTTCCGCACTCGGCGCACCGCCAGCGCGGCGCAGCGGATCATGCTGATCGCCCGCGACGGGGGTTGCACCAAACCGTGCTGCACCAAGGGCCCGTACTTCTGCCAGGCACACCATGGAAAAGCCGATTTCGCCCGCGGTGGCAACACCAATGTCGATGACATGACGCTGGCGTGTGGCTGTGACAACCGGATGGTCGACGAGAATGGCGGCTACACGACGAAGTTCAACGCCCGCAACGAATGCGAATGGCATCCACCACCGGCACTGGAGCACGGCCAGGCCCGGGTCAACTACCACCACCGCCCGGAACTCCTCCGGCACCGGCCGCACGACGGTTCGGAATGGGCTGAACGCGTCGGGCAACTGGATCGACTGCTGTTTCCAGCCGAGTACCCGCCCGAGGATGCGTCCGAGGACAGGTGCGATGACGCCGGCTGGCCCGCAGACCCCGGCTGGCATGAAGACGATGGCTGGCATGAAGACGACGGCGACGACCTCACCGAGGAGAGGTTGCTCGAACAGTTCCGCGCAGTCACCGCCGATATCGACTTCTGGGAACTGGTCACCGGCGACCACCACCACGGCGGCACCGGTCTGCGCGGACCGTGACTCACCAGCCGTCGAGGTGGCCCTCGATATTCAGTCCGGCGGCCACCTCGACCAGCGCGGACGCCACGATGGAGGCCGGCACCCGGTCGAGCACCACGAGACCGATTGCCGGCTGGGCGCCGTGCTGCACCATCGGTCGTGCGGAAAATCCCTGCGGCAAGCCGAGAGTCGGCAACCAGGCCGTCGAGGCGATGGTCGCCCGGCCCGAACCGGTGAGATGCGCGTACAGCGCGTCGACCGAATCCGCCTCCACGGCCGGGCGATACTGCACTCCCTCGGCCGCCATGTTGGCGTCCAAGATCCGGCGATTGCGCATGGTGGTGGTCAGTACGCACAACTCCAACCTCGCGGCATCCACCCAGGCCACCTCTGGGGCCGCCACCAACGGATGGTCCGCGGGAGCAAGCAGCACATACCGTTCGCGATACAGCTCCACCGAACGGGTGCCCGGCGGTGCCTCGTCGTCGAGATACGTCAGGCCCGCGTCGATCTCGAAATCGGCCAATCGCCGCGCGATCTCCCGCGACGACAGCGCCTCGATGCGCACCGACGCCGCCGGGTTACGCACCAGGAACTCCGCGGAGATGAACGGGCTGACCGGCACGGCCGTCGGAATGGCCCCGATGCGGGCGGTGACGGTCAACCGACCGCGCATCCGGTCGATATCGGTGAGCATGTCATCGCGTTCGGCCACGATGCGCTGGGCCCAGGCCACCACCCGGCGCCCCTCTTCGGTGAATCCCTCGAAGCGGTGGCCGCGCTGGACGATGACGATGCCGAGGTCCTTCTCCAGCCGGCGGATGGCCACCGACAACGTCGGCTGACTCACGTGGCACCGCGCCGCCGCACGGCCGAAATGCCGCTCGGCGGCCAGCGCCAGCAGGTAGTCCAGATGCTGCAGCTGGATATCGTTACCCATCGATAGCAAGCGTCTATCACTGCATGTGAAATGGCAAATATGATCTGGCCTGCACCGGACGCGGCCGGGTCTAGGTTGGAGTCATGACCGATGTCGACGCCATGTACCACGAGGACGATCTGGTCGTCAGCTCCCCCAAGGACGAGGCCGCCGGCGTCAAGGCGGTGATGGTCAGCATGCATCGAGCCCTTGAGCAGATGGGCCCGCTGCGCACGGCGGCCACCCTGACCAGACTCAACCAGCGGCACGGCTTCGACTGCCCAGGATGCGCCTGGCCCGAGGAGCACGGCGGCCGCAAGGTCGCCGAGTTCTGCGAGAACGGCGCCAAGGCGGTCGCCGAGGAGGCCACCAAGCGGACCGTCACCGCCGACTTCTTCGCCAGGCACACCATCGCCGACCTGTCCGAGAAACCCGAGTACTGGCTGTCCCAGCAGGGCCGACTGACCGAACCGATGGTGTTGCGGCCGGGCGACGAGCATTACCGTCCGATCGGCTGGGACGAGGCCTACCGGCTGATCGCCGACGAGATGCGGGCCCTGGACAGCCCGCACGAAGCGGCGTTCTACACCTCAGGACGCACCAGCAACGAGGCCGCCTTCCTCTACCAGCTCCTGGTCCGCAGCTTCGGCACCAACAACCTGCCCGACTGTTCGAACATGTGCCACGAGTCGTCGGGCACCGCGTTGATCGATTCCATCGGTATCGGCAAGGGCTCGGTCACGGTCGAGGACCTCACCGTCGCCGACCTGATCGTCATCGCGGGCCAGAACCCGGGCACCAACCACCCGCGCATGCTCTCCATTCTGGAGAAGGCAAAGGCCAACGGCGCCAAGATCATCGCCGTCAACCCCCTCCCCGAGGCCGGGCTGATCCGGTTCAAGGATCCGCAGAAGGTGCGCGGCGTGGTGGGCGATGGTGTGCCCATCGCCGACGAGTTCGTGCAGATCCGCCTCGGAGGGGACATGGCACTGTTCGCGGGACTCGGCCGGTTGTTGTTCGAAGCCCAGGATGCGGCCGGTGACAGCGCACAGATCGTCGACCGGGACTTCATCGCCCAGCACACGTCCGGATTCGAGAGCTACGAGCGCCAAACCCGGGCGGTCGATCTGGACACCGTGCTGGCCGCCACGGGTATCGACCGCGCCCAACTCGAGAAGGTGGCCCGCATGATGGCCACCTCCCAGCGCATCATCGTGTGCTGGGCGATGGGTCTGACCCAGCACAAGCACGCCGTACCCTCGATTGCCGAGATCACCAATCTGCTGCTGATGCGCGGCATGATCGGTAAGCCCGGCGCGGGTCTGTGTCCGGTCCGCGGGCATTCCAACGTCCAGGGCGATCGCACCATGGGCATCTGGGAAAAGATGCCCGACTCGTTCCTGGATGCCCTCGACGCCCGTTTCGGCATCGTCAGCCCGCGTGAGCACGGTTATGACACCGTGGATGCCATTCGCGCCATGCGCGACGGCCGGGCCAAGGTGTTCATGGCGATGGGCGGTAACTTCGCCTCGGCCACCCCCGATACCGAGGTCACCGAGCACGCGTTGCGCAATTGCACGCTCACCGTGCAGGTTTCGACCAAACTGAATCGCAGCCACCTCGTGCACGGCCGGACCGCACTGATCCTGCCGTCGCTGGGCCGCACCGACCGCGATATCCAAGCCGGCGGCAAACAGCTTGTGTCGGTCGAGGATTCGATGTCGATGGTGCATCTCTCCCGCGGCAGCCTGCACCCACCCAGTGATCAGGTGCGCAGCGAGGTGTCCATCATCTGCCAGCTCGCCCAGACGCTGTTCGGGCCGGAGCATCCGGTGCCGTGGCGCACTTTCAACGCCGACTACGACACCATCCGCGACGCCATCGCCGCCGTCGTGCCCGGCTGTGAGGACTACAACCGCCGGGTCCGCCAACCGGACGGATTCCAACTCCCGCATCCGCCACGGGATTCCCGCGAGTTCCCGACGATCACCGGCAAGGCCAACTTCGCCACCTACCCGCTGGAATGGGTACCGGTGCCGCCCGGCCGTCTGGTCCTGCAGACCATGCGCAGCCACGACCAGTACAACACCACCATCTACGGTCTCGACGATCGTTACCGCGGCGTGAAGGGTGGCCGCCGAGTGGTGTTCGTCAACCCGGCCGATATCGCCGCCTTCGGCCTGACCGAGGGTGACACGGTCGACCTGGTGTCCGAGTTCGAGGGTCAGGAGCGCAGGGCCGAGTCGTTCCGTGTGGTCGCCTACGCCACTCCGGTCGGCAACGCGGCGGCGTACTACCCGGAGACCAATCCGCTGGTACCGCTGGACCACGTTGCGGCCCGGTCGAATACGCCGGTGTCCAAGGCGATCGTGGTGCGCCTGGAGAAGGTGTGCGTCCCGGCGACGGGAGGCGGCCATGGGTAGGGTCACCACCCGGGTGCGGGCCCAACACGTGACCGCCGGCGGCGCCGGCAATCCAGCCACCGCCGAGCGCGCGGTCGCCCGGCCCGAGACGCTGGCCGTCGAGGAGCCGCTGGAGATCAGGGTGAACGGGACCCCGCTGACGGTCACCATGCGCACACCGGGCTCCGATGTCGAACTGGCGCAGGGATTTCTGCTCACCGAGGGATTGATCGGCCGCCGTGCCGACATCGCCACCGTTCAGTACTGCAGCGGGGCGGGACCGGACGGGCTGAACACCTACAACGTGCTGGACGTGACGCTGGCACCCGGTGTCACGCTGCCGGATGTCGATGTCACCCGCAACTTCTACACGACCTCGTCGTGCGGTGTCTGCGGTAAGGCATCGCTGGAGGCGGTGCGGTTGAGCAGCAAGCATGGCCCCGGCGACGATCCGGTGACCGTCAGCACCGAAATGCTGGCAGCGCTGCCCGACCGGTTGCGCGCACGCCAGAAGGTGTTCGCCGCCACCGGCGGCCTGCACGGGGCGGCGCTGTTCGATACCGACGGCGAGCCGCTGGTGGTCCGCGAGGACATCGGGCGGCACAACGCCGTGGACAAGGTCATCGGCTGGGCGCTGGAAGCCGACCGGGTGCCGTTGACGGGCACCGTCCTGCTGGTCAGCGGTCGCGCCTCGTTCGAGTTGACCCAGAAAGCGGTGATGGCCGGTATCCCGGTGCTGGCCGCGGTGTCGGCCCCCTCCTCGCTGGCGGTGGATCTGGCCAGCCAGTCGGGTCTGACGCTGGTGGCGTTCCTGCGCGGGGATTCGATGAACATCTACACCCGGCCCGACCGGATCGTCTGATTCCGGGCCGCAAGCCCGACACACAAGGAGCCAAACACAAAAGCCCCCGCCGATCCGGCGGGGCCTTTTGTGTACGGCGTGCTAGGCGCTCTTGTCGCGACGTTCGCTGCGCGACGGCTTGCGCGGCACGATGGTCGGCAGCACGTTGTCCTGCACGGTCTCCTTGGTGACGACGACCTTGGCCACGTCATCGCGGCTCGGGATGTCGTACATCGCCGGCTGCAGGACCTCTTCCATGATGGCGCGCAGGCCACGGGCACCGGTGCCGCGGTGGATGGCCTGGTCGGCGATGGCGTCCAGGGCCTCCGGCGTCATCTCCAGTTCCACACCGTCCATCTCGAACAACCGGGTGTACTGCTTGACCAAGGCGTTCTTCGGGGTGGACAGGATCTGGACCAGCGACTCCTTGTCCAGGTTGGTCACCGAGGCGACGACCGGGAGACGGCCGATGAACTCGGGGATCAGACCGAACTTGATCAGGTCCTCGGGCATGACCTCGGCGAAGTGATCCTGGGTGTCGATCTCGGCCTTGGAGTGCACCTCGGCGCCGAAGCCCAGGCCACGCTTGCCGACCCGGTCGGAGACGATCTTCTCCAGGCCCGCGAACGCACCGGCCACGATGAACAGCACGTTGGTGGTGTCGATCTGGATGAACTCCTGGTGGGGGTGCTTGCGACCGCCCTGCGGGGGCACCGAGGCCTGGGTGCCCTCCAGGATCTTCAGCAGCGCCTGCTGCACACCCTCGCCGGAGACGTCGCGGGTGATCGACGGGTTCTCGCTCTTGCGGGCGATCTTGTCGACCTCGTCGATGTAGATGATCCCGGTCTCGGCACGCTTGACGTCATAGTCGGCGGCCTGGATCAGCTTGAGCAGAATGTTCTCGACATCCTCGCCGACATAACCGGCTTCCGTCAGTGCCGTCGCATCCGCGATGGCAAACGGGACGTTGAGCATCTTGGCCAAGGTCTGCGCCAGGTAGGTCTTACCGCAGCCGGTGGGGCCGAGCATGAGGATGTTGGACTTGGCCAACTCCACCGGCTCGGCACGCGAGTCGCGTGACTTCTCCTGCGCCTGGATGCGCTTGTAGTGGTTGTAGACCGCTACCGCGAGCGTCTTCTTGGCGGTGTCCTGACCGATGACGTAGCCCTCGAGGAACTCGCGGATCTCGGCAGGCTTGGGCAACTCATCGAGCTTGACGTCGTCGGCATCGGCCAACTCCTCCTCGATGATCTCGTTGCACAAGTCGATGCACTCGTCGCAGATGTAGACACCGGGCCCTGCGATGAGCTTCTTGACCTGCTTCTGGCTCTTTCCACAGAATGAGCACTTCAGCAGGTCTCCGCCATCTCCAATGCGCGCCATGTGGGAGGGTCCTACTTCCTGTTTGCAATCACTCAAAGGTGGGTTTCACCGGGTGTGAACCCGACGCTACCCGTTCGTTCCGTCACGGTGCGACCGAAGGGCCGAATCGCGTCGGTGGTATTTGTTCGCGTGCAGGAGAACATATCTCTCTTGTTGCCTTGCCACCCGGCGGCACGCGGACCGTGTCCCTGGCGTGTCGCCGTCGTTACTCCGATCGCGGTGGAAACAACCAGGTCGCGCCGTGCAGTGCGCCGCTGTCCACAATACCGTCGGCGGCAACTGGCAAACATCGGCAGTTCGCGGTCAGCGGGGCCCCAGCCCACCCGGACCCACCGGTCCCGGCCCGACAGGGCCCGGTCCCACCGGCCCCGGCCCCACCGGGCCGACGCCCACGGGACCGACCACGCCGCCGACACCTACCGGCCCGGCGGGTCCGACGACGGGGTTCACCCCGTAGGGCAGACACTCCACCACCGCCGGGTTCCAATATGTGCCCACCGGGCACACCGGCTCCTCGGCCTGGCCCACCGCCGGGTTGGCCAGTGTCATCCCCATCGCCGCGGCGATTCCCGCCATGCTCCATGCCAGCTTGTGCGCGCTCTTCACAGCCCACTCCCCTCGGTCTTCCCCGACCTGACGACAGCTTCGCATCACCGACGCGCGAGCGCATCCTTTTTGACGCAGACGTCAAGCAAGATCACCCGGGACAGCACACACCCCGGTCCGCGAGGCGAACCGGGGTGTGCGTGAAAGCTCTGATCAGGCGTTCTGGGCCGAGAGCTTGCGGTACTCCAGCACCGTGTCGATGATGCCGTAATCCTTGGCCTCGGCGGCCGTGAGGATCTTGTCCCGGTCGGTGTCCTTGCGGATGACCGCAGGATCCTTGCCGGTGTGCCGGGCCAGGGTGGAGTCCATCAGGCTGCGCATGCGCTCGATCTCGGCGGCCTGGATCTCCAGATCCGACACCTGACCCTGGATGGCCCCACCGACGGCGGGCTGATGGATCAGCACGCGGGCATTCGGCAGCGCCAGCCGCTTACCGGGGGTACCGGCGGCCAGCAGCACCGCGGCGGCCGAGGCGGCCTGCCCGAGGCAGACCGTCTGGATGTCGGCGCGGACGTACTGCATGGTGTCGTAGATCGCCATCAACGAGGTGAACGAGCCACCCGGGGAGTTGATGTACATGGTGATGTCGCGATCAGGATCGAGCGACTCGAGCACCAGCAACTGGGCCATGATGTCGTTGGCCGAGGCGTCGTCCACCTGCACGCCGAGGAAGATGATGCGCTCCTCGAACAGCTTGTTGTACGGGTTGGACTCCTTGACACCGAAGCTGGAGTGCTCGATGAACGACGGCAGGATGTAGCGCGATTGCATCGGGTTCATTTGATACCTGCTCCTGGTCCCTCGCCGTTGACGCTGACACTGGTGATGATGTGGTCGACGAAACCGTATTCCAGGGCCTCCGAGGAGGTGAACCAGCGGTCGCGATCGGCGTCGGTTTCCACCCGCTCCAGGGACTGACCGGTGAACTGGGCGTTGAGCCGGTTCATTTCCTTCTTGGTCAGTGCGAACTGCTCGGCCTGGATCGCGATGTCGGCGGCGCTACCACCGATACCTGCCGACGGCTGGTGCATCATGATCCGGGCGTGCGGCAGGGCGTACCGCTTACCCTTGGTGCCGGCGGCCAGCAGGAACTGACCCATCGACGCGGCAAGGCCCATCGCGTAGGTCGCGACATCGCACGGAGCCAGCACCATGGTGTCGTAGATGGCCATACCCGCGGTGACCGAGCCACCGGGTGAGTTGATGTAGAGGTGGATGTCCTTGGTGGGGTCCTCCGCGGCCAGCAGCAGAATCTGCGCGCACAACCGGTTGGCGATGTCGTCATCGACCTGGGTTCCCAGGAAGATGATCCGCTCGGCGAGCAGTCGCTCGTATACCGAATCGATGAGGTTGAGCCCCGACGTGCCACCACGCATGTCAGTCACGGCTGGATACCTGCTTTCTTCGAGTTGTCGTACTCGTTCACCGACATTAACGAACGCGCGGCGAAGAGCACGCCCCAACAGGCGCGCTTTCGCTCACAGCGTCACTCCGAGGAGTCGTCGCTCTTCTTGTCGGACTTTTTCTTGGCCTTCTTCTTATCCTTCTTCTCCGCCTTTTCGGCGGCAGCATCCTCGTCGGCAGCGGCCTCGGACTCGGACTCTGCGTCAGCGGCCGGAGCCTCGACAGCCACGTCCTCGGCCACCTCGACCTCGGCGGTCTCCTCGCCACCGGCCGGTCCGAAGAACTCGGCGGTGTCGACCACGTTGCCCTCGGAATCGGTGACCGTGGCGCCCTGCACGACGGCGGCGATGGTCAGGCCGCGGCGGACATCGGCGAACATCGCCGGCAGCTGGTTGTTCTGCTGCAGCACCTGAAGCAGCTGCTGCGGCTCGATGCCGTACTGCCGCGACATCAGCACCAGCCGCTCGGTCAGGTCGGCCTGGCCCACCTGGATGTCGAGCTTGTCGGCGACGGCGTCCATCAGCAGCTGGGTCTTGACGGCCTTCTCGGCCTCGTTGCGGGTGTTCGTGTCGAACTCCTCGCGGCTGCTGCCCTGCTCGGTGAGGCTCTCGTTGAACTTGTCCTCGTCGTGGTCGAGGCCGTGGATGGCGTTGTGCAGGGTGTCGTCGATCTGCGCCTGCACGATGGCCTCGGGCAGCGGCACCTCGACATCGGCGAGCAGCACCTCGAGCGCCTTGTCGCGGATCTGCTCGGCCTGCTGGATGCGCTTGACCCGCTTGACCTGCTCGACGAGGCTCTCCTTGAGCTCGTCGATGGTGTCGAATTCGCTTGCCAGCTGCGCGAACTCGTCGTCTGCCTCGGGCAGCTCGCGCTCCTTGACGGACTTGACGGTGACGGTGACCTCGGCCTCCTGGCCGGCGTGCGGGCCGGCGGCCAGCGTGGTCGTGAAGACCTTGGACTCACCGGTCTTGAGCCCGATGATCGCCTCGTCGAGGCCGTCGATGAGCTGGCCGGAACCGATCTCGTGGGACAGGCCCTCGGTGGCGGCCTCGGGCACCTCGGTGCCGTCGACGGTGGCCGACAGGTCGATGGAGACGAAGTCGCCGTCGGCGGCGGCGCGCTCGACACCGGTCAGGGTGCCGAAGCGGGCACGCAGATTCTGCAGTTCGGTGTCGACCTCGTCATCGGCGATCTCGATCGGGTCGACGGTGATCTTCAGCGCGGTCAGATCGGGCAGCTCGATCTCGGGGCGGATGTCGACCTCGGCGGTGAACACCAGCTCCTCGTTGTCCTCGAGCTTGGTGACCTCGATATCGGGCTGGCCGAGCGGCTGGATCTCCGCGGACGTGACGGCCTCGCTGTAGCGGCTGGGCAGCGCGTCGTTGACGACCTGCTCCAGGACCGCGCCGCGGCCGATGCGAGCCTCGAGCAGCTTGCGGGGGGCCTTGCCGGGACGGAATCCGGGCAGCCGCACCTGGCCGGCCAGCTGCTTGAACGCGCGGTCGAAGTCTGGCTCCAGCTCGGTGAAGGGCACCTCCACGTTGATCCGGACCCGGGTCGGGCTCAACTTTTCGACGGTGCTCTTCACTGCGTTACTCCTCGTAGATGGTTCGGTGTTGCTCGTACGGTCGGGGTGACAGGATTTGAACCTGCGGCCTTCCGCTCCCAAAGCGGATGCGCTACCAAGCTGCGCTACACCCCGTGCCTCTTCGTGCCTGTCTTCGGTCGACACGCACGCACGCCGACCACGCGAGATACTACGGGCATGTGTCGCGACGCCATCAATTGGATTTGATCGCGCCTTCGCTAGTACAGTCTCCGATGCACCGCATGCGGGCGTAGCTCAATGGTAGAGCCCTAGTCTTCCAAACTAGCTACGCGGGTTCGATTCCCGTCGCCCGCTCCATGCAACGCAGGTCAGGGCCATTTCGGAGTTTGCCAGCAAACCCGAGGTGGCCCTGATCCCGCATTTTCCCCGCACAATCACTTTTCAAGGCTGGTTGCTGGCCCACGACTCAAGCACCGCCCGCGTGTCCGGCCCGACTGTGACGCGCTCCACATAGTGCCCCTCGGTCGTCGCCAGCTGCGTGTGCGAGAGCTGACGTTGCGCCGCCTCCACGCCGAGCCCGTCCCGGACCACCGTGGCCACCGTGCGGCGGAAGCTATGCGGTGTCACCCACCGGAGATCCTCATGATCGGCCAGCGCCTCCCGCAGAGCCGACCTGATGTTGGTCAGGGCCACCAGGCCGCCGTCCCGGTTGGCCAGCACCGTGCCCTCCGGGCCGGTCACCGCGTACAGCTCTGTGAGCACCTCGACGCCGAACGTCGGCAAGCTGACGGTGTGTGCTGGAGCGCCGCCTTTGCGTGAGTCCTGGCGATGCAGAGGCTTCCCAGCGACCCTGCCCGAGTCAACCACCGTCCCGGTCACCGTGACGGTTGGCGGCGTGCCGAGCAGGTCGACGTCCTCCCAGCGGATCGCCAGCACCTCCCCCGGCCGCGCCCCGGTGGCCGCGAGCAGCTCCACAAACGCTGGGAGCATCCGCCCGCGCCGCGGCCCCGGCCCCTTGCGGTTGCAGAACGCCGCGACGGCCGCGCGCACCCTCTCGAATTCCATCGTCGTGAGCGCGCGGGCCGGCTTCCGCTCGGCCTTATTGGTCCGGGTCTCCCGGATCGGATTGTGCGCGATCACGTCGAACCTGACGGCCAGCGAGTACATGCCCGAGAGGATGACGCGCATGTAGGTCGCCGGCGCTGGCAGCAGCGCCTTCAGGTAGGCATCCGCTCGGCTCGTCGACAGCTCTCCCACCCTCAACGCGCCGAGCTGACCGTCACCGTGCAGCCGCCAAGTGTCGCGGTAGAGCGTGGCGGTGCGCTCGCCGATGCCGTTCTCTGCGACCTTGGCCGGCAACCACACCTCGAACAGCTCGGTCAGCGTAGTGCGCTGATTGATCGCGCCCGTGGGCTGCCCGGCGGCAAGCTCAGCCTGGATCCGACGTTTCAGCTCCCGCCGCGCATCCTCGGCCGACTTCCGTGACGACGCCTCACGCTCACGCAGCTTTCCATTGTGCAGCCGAACATAGGTTGTGGCACAAAATAACTCGCCGCGTCGTCCCACGGTAATCTTGCCGTGCTCGCCCGGCGCCATCCGCTGCCTAGGCATGATCCCTCAGCACAGCACCGGGAATCCGACCAAGGTCCGCCTCAAGTTGACTGAGCTTGTCCTCAGCGCTGATCAGCTCGTCCATCGACATGCCCCGTTTCTCGGCCTGAGATGCGGTCTCGCCCTTTGCTATTCCTGCCCGCTCGATCATCCTTTCAATGTGGCGGTCTAGCCGCTCGTGACGGTGCCGAACTTCAGCTAACTCCCTGGATTTGAGGAGCAGTCGGGCGCCATCCGAACCACCCGACCTCTCCTCACCCGCAAACCGGCGGACTGCGTCAATCGACGAAATCGACTCACCAGGAACAACTTCCACCATGCCATCCGGAAGCTCCGGATACAGGAGAGCAATCGGCGGCACATCCAGCGCGGCCGCAATGACAATCAGTTCCGCGATGCTCAAGACGCTGCCGCGATGTCCGGAATCTAGCTTCGCAATCACCGTCGGCGACACCCTGTAGCCAAGTTCAGCCGTTCGAGCACTTAGCCATGCCGCCGACTTCCCTCCCCGGGCTTGTTTCATCGCCTTGCCTATGCGCTCAACAAGCTCGCTTGCCCAGCGCTGACCCGAATCTTCATTCGCCATGCGACGAGTATGACGGACTTTCTTGCGTCTGTAGAAGATCGTGTTAGTCTCGTCGCCAAGCGAAGATCAAACCGATAGATCTTCGTTACACGAAGGAATCGAGGGGATGAAAGCAATCGCCGAACCACAACCGGACGACGATGACCGACTCAGTCAACTTTGGCCGGTAGAAGCAGTGATGGCCCGGCTGTCAGTTGGCAAGTCGACCGTCTTCGCACTGATCACGAGCGGGGAGCTGCGCAGCGTCAAGGTGGGTCGACGCCGACTGATTTCCGAGGCCGCCATCCGAGAGTTCATCCAGAAGGTCGACAACGGGGGCAGCGCCGCCTGATGTGGCCACAAGAGACTCACGCCGATCTGGGGCTGGTCGACGACGACCACACCCCGGATATGCGAATGGCGCCGGTTGCAGCCGACGCCATTCCGAACGAACAACCCCCCAGCACATATCGGAAGGAAGTTCAGCACCAATGATGACACAGAGCACGAACACTGACCACGACCTGTTGGCCGAAGTCTCGACCCCGGACGGTGTGACCGCGGGCCCGTGGCGCACCGACAGCCAGGGCCATCTCGAACGTGACTTGTCCGACGGGCGCATCCAGCGCGGAAACGGTGATATCGCCGAAGCGGCGGCTGGCGATGCATGCAGAATCCGCGTCGGCACGGTTACAAGCTGGCACGAAGTGGCAACCCACCTGACGCCCACGCAGAACACTTTCCTGCGTGACTCGGAGTCCCGCGGCGCCGAACCCGAAGATTTGGCAGAATACGCCCGCGGGCTGGCAGAACAGAATGTGCGCGACGCTGCGGTATTCGGCGATCTACCTGTGCCGCCGGATGCCACGGCCGTGTACACGTCCAACCAAATGCCTGACGGTCGATACTCCCGTGATTTCGTCGGAGCTCGACGCAGGATAGGGCTGTTGTGCCTCAGCGTCGAAGGCACCCAGTTCGATGACGGTGCTGTCCGCCGCCGGCTGCATATAGGCTTCGACAGCACCGACGGATCAGAACCCGAGTTTGACAGTCATCAGGTGCATCAGCTGATTTTGGTGCTCGGCCAGCTCGCTAGCGCCATTGAGCAGACGCAATGAGCGCGAAGGAAACTCCCGAGGTCAGTAGAGTCCGACAGCGCGCGTACCGGCTCAACCTGCGACTGATCAAGAGTGGCGAGGCGGTGCAGCTTCGCGACCAGGACGGCACGATAAAGCACAGCGGCAGCCTCGCCAGTGCAGACGCCTACATGGAACGCATCAGGTCATGGCAACGCGGGGGCAGTGTTCCGAAAAGCGTTCCAGTCGAATGGGTCCCATTGATAGACGGATACCTGAAGGAACAAGACGCTGCAGGCTTCTCGCAGAGCACTGTCAAACTACGACGCGAACAGCTCGGCAACATGGCCCGCGAGATCGGCGTTACTCCCGATAACGCCACTCGCCAAACCCTTACAGCGTGGCTCGCCCGGCATCGCGAGTGGAAACCTGAGACCCGCCGCAGCATGTTCAGCACACTCAAGAGCTTCTGCATCTGGGCAAGTGACAACGGGTGGTTTGCGACCAATCCAGCAGCAGAACTTCCGAAAGTGCGATTACCGCCGCCAGCAGCGCGGCCTGCACCCGACGACATATGGCACACATCGATCGCCCGGGCCCGCGGTAACCCCAGGGTCACACTTCTGCTGCGGTTGGCGAGCGAAGTCGGCCTGCGCCGAGCTGAGGCCGCCCGTGTCAGCACAGACGATCTGATGGGCGGCCTCGGCCGAGCGCAACTGCTGGTGCACGGCAAAGGCGGGAAGAAACGCGTCGTTCCGATCAGCGATTCGCTCGCCGCTGCGATCGCAGCAGGCGCTGCTGGACACACAACAGGGGCACCTTCGACCGGCTGGCTGTTCCCCGGGTCCAAACCGGATGCTCACCTGACACCAAAGCAGGTGGGCGACCTCATCCGGACAGTGATGCCCGAGGGCTGGAGTATGCACACTCTGCGGCATCGGTTCGCCACCCGCGCGTACCGCGGCAGTCGCAACATCCGGGCTGTGCAAACGCTTCTCGGACACGCTTCGGTGGCCACGACGGAACGGTACACCGCGGTCGATGACGACGAGGTCCGGGCCGCTATGTTGTCCGCGTCCGACTGGGGGGACGTCTCCGACTCGTGAACGACCAAGAGACCGAGGCGCTGCGCGGAAACCTTGCCGTTGTGACGGCCACATGAGTGGTCAGCTCGTCGGTGAGGTGATTGCTGCGTCGGACAGCCTGCGCGCACGTGGGCTGTCCGAGCGCGGCTTTCACGCACTGATCGCTATCGCAGAGAAGGCAGGCACCGAGAGCCGTCAGGGTTCGGTCCGCTGGGACCACATCCGGGCGGTGCTCTACGGTGCGTCGCAGCGCACCGCCGAGCGTGCTATCGCAGACCTGAAGAACGCCGGGCTGATCCGCGTGGTCAGGGTCGGGTTCAACAACAACCACGGCCGTGCGGCGGCGCCGATATACGAGATCCAGCAAACAACCGATTCCGCCACTCAGGTGTCGGCATCGCTTGCCGACGATACCGACACCCAGATGGCGGAATCGACCCGCACCGATGCCGACACCCAGATGGCGGAATCGCCTGACACCCATACCGATACCCACGAGGCGAACGCCCGATACCGACAAAACGGGGACCGATACCGACAAAACGGGGACCGATACCGACACCCAGATGTCGTACTTGACGTTTCTATTGACGGTTCTATTGACGAAAAGAAGGGGTTACGTTTCAGGGGTACGTCACCAGGCGGCGGCAGCTGCGCGCCGACCGCCGGCGGCTACGACATCGCCGACATGACGATCGAGTGCCCGCACTGCCACGCGCCCGCACACCATCCGTGCAAACAGGAAACCGGCGAACCCAAACAGCTCCCGTGCATGCGACGCTGGCGATCCGAGCGAGTCGCCGCGATATGAGCACCACCACGATCTGCAGGCGCGCCTACGCCGGCGCACTCACCGATGCGTGTCCGCAGTGCAAGGCACCAGCTGGCGAGTACTGCACCCGCCTCGATGACTTCGGGCACCGCCACCTGCGCAGGATTCCGTGCCTGCATCGCATCCATCCGTCGCTCGTCGACGTCGACGAGCACCATGACGAGCCCGTCGACTTCACCGAGCCCCGACGGCCACCGAACGAGGGCGGGAGACTCCCCTGACTCAGCTGACCGCTGTAGAGCGTTTTGAGTGGCTGGATCGTGTTCTCGGGCACTGCGACCTGACCGCGACTCAAAAACTCGTCCTGGTGGCGCTGGAGACCTACACCGACGATCTGGGGATGAACGCGAGGCCTGGAACGTGGACCTTGGCGCAAATATGCCGGGTCGGGCCCCGCGCCGTGGACGGAGCACTGGCCGCCGGCCGCCGCCACCAGCTGATCGAACAGACCGCCCGTGCCAACCCTCGCCGCCACCTGATGGCCGAGTACCAGCTGACGCTCCCACGACCCGCGCCCCCGCGCAGATAGACGAGGTCCAACACGAATAGCCATGCAGATAAAACACTTTTAGACCGCACCGCCACGCGCATTGAAATGGGGTTGCATTTGAGCTGCGACCCCCATGACCAAGGGTGTCGGTTCGACAGACACCCTTCGCGACTCGCCAGCGCGTCGCTTAACAATCCCGCCGCCGTGCTGACCGGCTGGTCTTGGTCGGATCTGAAATCCGACCAAGCCGAACTCTTCGAAAGGGAACGACATGCCTCACGACCCACAAGCACTGACCCACGCTGACTTCCAGCGCGCGGCCACCCTGATCAAGTTCGCCGCCGAGATCGATCGCGCCGGTATCAACTTCGTGTTCAACGAGGCCGGCCGCGAGAACCGCTCAGCGCAGCTGCTGCTGGCCACGATCGACGGCTACCGGGTCATCACCCGCGAGCTGCGCTCCGAGAGCGCGTTGCCCGCGGTCGACGAGATGATCCGCGGCGCGGTCACTACCGCACCGGATCCGGATATGCGCCTGGCCGCCGCGGCGGTCGTCGCCCGCGCCGACAGCGATACCGACGCGCTCAACGCCGTCATGATCAAGGCGAACAAGTCAGGCCGCCCAGCCGAGCTCGTCGCGGCCCTCATGGGGATGTACGCCACCCTGCTGCCCGAGCTGGTCACCGACCACTGCACGGCGAATCTGGCGACCTGGCCGGCCCGCATCGCGGGACACAGCGGCGGCGCGTGATTGATCATGCCGCCGAAATCGCCTATGGTTTCGGGTAGCTCGGTATCCGCAGCACGCCAGGCCCCGCACGTCGCGGCCCACCTGGACAGCCCCGGTCACCATGCACCCGTCAGCGCGTATCCGCCTGTTCACGGTCTGGTGATCCTTTGAGCGAAACACTCACGCATTCAGCTGTTCTCACAGTCGGCGAAGGCCCCACAGTGAGCGGTCTCCTCGTCCCCTACGACCACACCGCCATCCGCGGCTGCTTTGCCCGCACGATCGCTGAGCGGGCGACCAAGGTTCGGCTACTCGCCGACCTCGGCAAGGCACGTCCTGTCGTGCTCGGTGAAGGCGCCCAGCTGCGGGAGACTGACGAAGGCCTGCATGCGACGTTCACTGTGCCCGAGGCGCTTTCCGCGGCCCTCGACACGGCCACCGACTGGCCGGTCACGGTCCGCACCCAACGCGTCGGCGCCAGCGAGTTCAAGCTAATCGACATACGCCTGGGCCTCCCAGGTCAGTCACCGGCCCGCTCCCAACCAGCCGCGAGCACTACCGAACGCCGCATCTCCGCCGATACCGCCCGCCGCCGGTTGGCCCTGCTGGACCTGGAGCGCGCATGAGAACCCTAGTGCGCAACAACCTCTGCCGATCGCTGCCGTTCACCGCGGTCCGCACTGCGGGTGACACCGGTGACGCCGACAACGACGATGGCCGCAACTTCCAGGGCTACGGCGCCATGTTCAACACCCCCACCCGGATCGACTCCTGGGAGGGCACATTCGACGAGCAGATCGCGCCCGGCGCGTTCCGCAAGTCGCTGCGCGAGCTGGCCCCGAAATTCCAATTCGACCACGGCCGGCACTCACTGTTCGGCTCACTGCCCTGCGGAGTGATCACCGACATTCACGAAGACGAACGTGGCCTGTACGTCGCAGCGCGGATGGCCGCGGCCGCGCTGTGGGAACCACTGCGCGAGGCCATCGCCTCCGGCGCCGTCGACGGTATGAGTTTCCGGTTCTCCGTGGTCCGGGAGGAGTGGCGCGACACCAAGGGCAAGCTCGTCCAGCCCGAGGACGTCAAGCGGATCCTGTACAACGGCGAGCAGCCCGAACGCGCACCCCTGCTACGCACCCTCAAAGAGGTCCGCATGGCTGAAGTCGGCCCGGTCGTCTGGCCGGCCTACAGCAGCACCAGCGCAACTCTGCGCGCCCACCAATCTGGCAGCACTATCACCAGCTCCACAGCCCGACGCCGCCTCAAACTGCTCTCCCTGGAAAGGAACTGACTCCACCATGACCATCCGCCTCGAGACCCGCCCCGACGCTCTGGAACGACAGATCGCCGACGCCCGCAAGGAAGCCCGCACGCTGCTCGACCGCGCCGGGGGTGCCGACCTCACCGGCGCCGAGGCCGAACGCTTCGACGAACTCACCGAGCTCATCGAGGCTGGAAACCGTCAACTGGAGGGCATCGATCGCAACTTCGCCGCCATCCGCGACGCTGCGAGCGACCTGCGCTTCTTCCCCGGCAGCACCGGCGGCGGTGACAGCACCCGAGACGACGGAGACCAGCGTGGCCGAGCAGGTGGTGCCCGCCTCCGACACCGCGACCCCTGGGACACCAGCCACCTGACGCGCATGGGTGTGTTCGGCCGCGACGAGGAATCGATCGGCAAGGAGCTGCACGAACGTGCCCTCGACGCTGTCGAGGACATGCCCCAGGCCACCGACAAGGTCCGGGAAGCGGCAACCCGGTTCATTGAGCGCGACGACCCCGACCTTGGCAGTCCGACAGCACAGCTGGTGCTGGCCACCACCAGCCCGCAGTACATGCGGTCGTTCATCAAGATCATCCGCGCCAAGGGCAACATGGCAGCGCTGCGCGCCGAAGACCAGGAGATGCTGGCCCGCGCGATGTCGCTGGTCGACCTCAATGGCGGCTTCGCCGTGCCGTTCCAGCTCGACCCGTCGGTCATCCTGACCGCCGACGGTTCGGTGAATCAGGTCCGTGAGATCGCTCGCGTGGTCCAAGCCACAGGCGACGTCTGGCATGGCCTCTCCTCGACTGGGGTGTTCGGCTCGTGGGACGGTGAAGGCGAAGAGGTCTCCGACGATTCCCCGACGCTGGAACAGCCCGCGATCCCGGTGCACAAGTACCAGGCGTTCGTGCCGCTTTCGCATGAGCTGCAGATGGACGCCCCCGGGCTGGCCGACGACATCGCCCGAATGCTGGCCGACGACAAGGACACCAAGGAATCCATCGCGCACGTCACCGGGACAGGCGTGGGCCAGCCGACCGGCATCATCACCGCGCTGGCCGGAACCGCCTCGGTGAGGCCGGCCATCACGGCCGACACCCTGACCGCTCAGGATGTGTACGACCTCGATAGCGCGCTGCCGCAGCGCTATGCCGCCAACGGTTCCTGGCTGGCGCACCGCAAGACCTACAACGCCTTGCGCCAGTTCGATCAGGGCGGCGGCAACGCACTGTGGGGCCAGCTCGCCGACGGCCGGAAGTCCGAGCTGCTCGGCCGGCCCAACTACATTGCCGAGGCGATGAAGAGCACCATCGCCGCCGGCCAGACCAACCACATGTTGGTGTTCGGAAACTTCCGCAACTACGTCATCGCGGATCGTTTGGGCGCCACCATGTCCTACATCCCCCACCTGTTCGGACCCAACGGTCGTCCCACCGGCAAGTCCGGCTGGCACGCCTGGTTCCGCAGCGGCGCTGACAGCGTGAACGACGCAGCCTTCCGCGTTCTGGATTGCTAACGACTGCAACAGGTGTCGCGGTGGGGTGCGCCTGACGCACCCCACCGTTAGGGCACCGAGTGACTTGTCAGCCATCGAGCCGATAGGAGGTAGCGATCTTGGCGATCCATGTGGACGTCTTTACCCGGCTCAACGAGCGGCGGGTGAGACAGGACGCCAGGACCCTTGTCGACGAGTTCGATAGCGCAGGCGAGCGAGCCGGTAAGAACTTCGGTGAGAACCTTTCCGCCGGCATCGAACGTTCGGCACCACGTGCGGAGCGGGCGGCCGCCCGGATGGAGCGGTCGACTGATCGTGTCGCGGACTCGCTCGGGCGGGTCAACGTCGAGCAGGCGAAATACGATGAGCTGAGCAAGAAGTCGACTGCATCTGATCGGCAAAAGATCCAGCAGGCCGAGGCTTTGGCGAAGGCTCACCGCGCCTACGCGGCTTCCGTCCGGGACGCAGCCAGAGCCACACAAGAGCACCTCCGGATCCAGCGCAGCGCCGAGAGTAGTTCGTCGATTGGTGGCGACGGCCCTGCATCGTCGTTGCGCAATACGACGACCGCCATGGCGGCGCTCGGTGGGGCTGCGCGCTCACCGGCGGCGATCGCGGCCGTCGCGCCGGTTCTGCTGCAGATCGGTAGCGCCGCCGTTGCGGCTACCGGCTCACTGCTAGTGCTGCCGGGCGTTCTCGGTGCGGTCGGTGCGGCGTTCGGTTCGCTGAAGCTGGCTACCTCGGGGTTCTTCGACGCCATCGAGAACGTCAACGACCCAGAGAAGTTCGCCGAGTCGCTGCGATCGCTGTCGCCGAACGCGCAGCAGGCCGCACTCTCGATTCAGTCGTTGATGCCCGCCCTGACCGAGCTGAAGACTGCCACCCAAGATGCGCTGTTCGCCGACATCGGACCCGGGCTCGAACGGCTGACGACGGCCATGCTGCCGCAGATTCAACAGCTCACCACGACTGTCGCAGCGTCGTTCAATCAGATGTTCGACGGTGTCAGCAACACTCTGTTGTCGAATCCCGTTCTCACCGGGCAGATCACGCAGAACTTCGGGCAGGCCTTCCAAAACCTGACTCCGGCCGCGGCTTCACTGACGCAGGCACTGACCTCCCTTATCGCCGTGGGCAGCACCTTCCTGCCCGATCTCGCCCGCGGGGCATCGGAAGCCGCGGCGGGGTTCGCCGACATGATCGAGGAGTCCGCCCGCAGCGGTGAGCTGCAGGCCACGATCCGCGACGGCATCACCATCGTCGGCATGCTGATCGACGCGACCAAGTCGGCCGGCGAGATGTTCGGCGCACTGGCCACCGACGGCGTGGCCGCGATGGCTGACATAAAGCTCAGCGTCGAAGCCGTGTCGACCGTCATCCGGATCGCCAGCGGTGACCTGGAGGCATGGGGTGATGTCTTCCCGACCATCGGCAAGATGGCGGCCGGGACTTTCGCAGACATCGGCAATTCCATTGACACGCACGTGCTCGGGCCACTGCGGTGGGTCGTAGACACGCTCAACGAGCTCCCCGGGGTAAGTCTGCCGGAGATACCGGACTTCCAGTTCACCAACGAGGGCTTCTCGGCTCGTAGCAGTTCACCGATACCGGGAACCAACACCCCCGGCTTCGCCGGCACGCCAGCTCTCGGCGGCGAAGACAACGCTTCTCGACGGCGCCGCGGGCTCGCTCCAGTGGAGACCGGAGAAGAAGCTGCGCGTCGTCGCGTGGCTGGCCTGCCTCCGGCTGGTCGATTCTTGCCGTCCGGACAGCCCGGCGGGTGGTGGCCCGGTCTCGGGGTGAACGGCCAACCGGGTGGCGGGTTCTACACAATCGGCCAAGAGGGATACCGCGCTGGCATGGCGCCGGACTGGCGGACGGCAGGCAGCGGCGGCGGGAGTGGTCCGCGCCTGCCCGACGCCCCGGTGCTGCCCTACGAGCCGCGCACCAGCACCGCGCCCACGGCAGCGTTGTTCTCCGCTGAGAACTCGCTCTACGACGCACAGCACACGCTGGCCGAGAAGCGCGCGCGGCTCACCCAGCTCGAGTCCACCTCCACCGCGACGGCCGAGGACGTCCAGGACGCGCGCAACGATGTCCGAGAGGCCGAGCAGGCCGAGCACGAAGCGCAGCTGCGGTTGAACGAGGCGCGGATGTCTGCGACCGAGAAGGGCATCAAGCAGCTCAACTCGGCTTCCGACCAACTCGGTGACGTCGGCGCGAAACTGGACCGCGACTTCGGACTGTCCCGCGGGCTGCCCGGGCTCGCGGAGAACCTGATCAAGTTCGTGGCCAGTCTGGCTGCGGCGGGCCCGATGGCTCAGCTCGGCGCGATCGCTGCGGCCTCCCCGTCCCAAGGTGGCTACGGCGCGATGGGGATCCTCGGTGCCCAGGGCGCGTTCGGGGATCGATTCACCGGCATCGACCCGCAGCGGATGTACGGCGGCGGCTACGGGCCGTCGGGGATCGGTCCGGCCGCGATCGGTGGCGGCATGGGATATGGGGCCTACCCCGGAGACGCTGCGCTGCTGGCCAACGTGCCGTCAGGTCGCTACACCCAGGAAGAACGCGGGGATCTCACTCAGGGCCTGGCCGACTGTTCCAGTGCCGTTGAGGACCTGGTCAACATGCTCGACGGGCGGCCCACCGGTGGGGCGTCGATGACGACCTACAACGCCGACGAGTGGCTGCAGTCCCGCGGGTTCCTGCCTGGCATGGGCGGACCGGGCGACATGCGCGTCGGGTTCAACCCCGAGCACATGCAGGCCACACTGCCTGGCGGAACGCCCTTCAACTGGGGTTCCAAGGAGGCCGCGGCCCGCGGGGGCGTCGGCGGCACCGGTGCATACGACCCGTCATTCACGTCGCATTACTACCGGCCGGCCACCGGCGGCGTGCCGTCACTGACCCCCCGCCCGGCATTGGCACCGAGCCCGTCACTGTCCACCAGCGGTGTGCCGTCGTCGGCCGCGCTCAACAGCGACCCCGCGCTGACCAACCCGGCACTCACCCCCGATCGTCCCGCCAGTGGCCCTGCGGCCCTGCCGCCTCTCGGATCGGTGCCCAGCAGCGGGGGCCCTCTCAGCACCGGGATGCCGCAGTCCCCGTTCCTCGGGGCACCGGCCGGCCCTGGCGCCGGTGAAGGAGCAGGCGCCACACCAATTGGTGGGCTCGCCCCGCCCGGCGGATCCGGCGGTGGCGGCGCGGTCGGACTTACCGGCGGCGGCGCGATCGGTCTCGGCATGCAGGCCGGCGGCATGGCCCTCGACGTCATGGCGCCAGGTGCCGGGCAGGCCGCGCAAACCGTTGTCAAGCTCGGCTCCCGCGCCATCGAGTTCGGATCTCAGGTGGGCGGCATCGCGGCCAGCGGCGCGATGGAAACCCTTCTGCCGACCGGTGGTTCGGAGCTGGCCAACAACAACTGGGCAACCAAGCTCGCCGGTGGCTTCGCCGGCATGGGCCCGGCGTTGCCGAACACCGCTGGGGGAAAGTCCGCCGCCCAGCTGGCCGGCCAGCCCGGGCAGAACGACCAGAACGCACCGAACGAAACGAACAACAACTACGACGTCAAGATCGACGCTGCCGCAAGGGATTCCGGAGGACTCATGCGCGACTTCGAGTACCACACCACCGCGGCCGCAGCCGCCCCCGGAATGTGAGGCAAGCAGACGATGAACTGCGAGCCGTGCACACTCCACTCCGCTGGCGAAGCACAGCATGCCGACAGAATCGAACAGATCCGCGCTCAGCGGCTCCTACTGGCCGTGCTCAACGGCGTCGACGACGTCGCCGAACTGATCGCCGCCGAGCTGCGTACATGCCAACCCTGCTCGGGACGGCTCGCCAGCATCTACCTCGGACTAAGCATCGCCACCGTTGTCCACATCCACGGCAGCCGCGACGCCGCGGCGCGAGCTATCGAGCACACCCTCGCCGAGGACCTCGACGCACATACCCGACGCAACGGCAGCTGACCTCGTGGTGCGCAACACTTCAATCCTCGACGGCAGCATTCGTTTGCTGATAGCAACGCTATGTTTGCTGGATCGCGCCGGCACCCCCGGGGGGCGGGTCAAGATCGCGGGGAACGCCCAGGCGGCAAGACCCGTCGGGGGCAGTCGTCTTTCGCGGAGAGTCGTTGACCTGCACATGTGCACTCCCGCTTGGGTGACCAACTGTTTGCTGCGTGTTTGCTGGATGGGTTGCTGATGCGGTATGGCGAAGGCTCATAATCGCACGACCTACAACCAAGGTTGCCGCTGTGACGTGTGCGTACAGGCGAACTCCGACTACCGCAAGCAACGCCGCATGCGGAAGAACGGCGACGTTGCTGAACGGAAACCGAAGCGGCTGGCCGTGGTCAAAAATGTGCAACCCGATGTGCACACAAAAGTGCACATTTCCGGCGAGCCCACACCGGACTCGCCAGAGCCCGCCGAATGGTCCGTCGAGGCCGAAGTCCGCGCCCAGCTGGCGGAGCTTTCCGCCACCACCACACGCCGCGGCGAAGTTGCTGCCGCGATCGCGATGGCCCGCCTGCTCGACAACCCACGTGCGATCGCGCAGCACCCCGCCGCCACGGGCCGCCTTGTCGAGATCATCGAGCGTCTACGCAAGGGCTCCGATCGAAAAACCGGCAAGCTCGCCGCCGTTCGCAAGATGACCCGCGGCACGGACGGCGCACCTAACGTTGATGGCCATGGGCAAGCACAGTAGGCACCGAGCCGCGGCCGGCCTGGATCCGCTAGTGGCTCTGCCCGGCGGTGACCAGGCGTTCGAGCTGGTCGACGATGGCCCCGTGTTGGCCGGCACGCTGCGTCAGCTCGCCGGCAGAATCATCGACTGCAACGACTGGGCCGACATCCGATTGAACGCGCAGATCATGGACACGCCCGAAGCCCGCGTCCAGGCCCCCAACGCCGCCGCTACGCTGCGCGAGTTGTTCGACCGCTATCACCCCGTGTGAACGGACTTTCCGGTGGGGATGATGAGAAGGGTTGCGACTTCCTCCTCCTTGCCGGCCTCCCGGAGCTTCTCGGAAACGCTCTGAACCCACGCGGTCACGTTGGCAGCCATGAGTTCCTTCATGGCTGGGTTCTCGATGAGATAGTCGACTGTCGACGCGGTGACGGAGTCGGGAATCGCTGCACGCGCCTGTTCGATCACCTTGGACTGAATCCCCGCGATTACCGGCAGGGCCGTGCAAGCTCGGGAGGCCTCGGCAATTACCGAAGACATGTCGGCCACCGCCGCGGGCGCCACAGCGGTCTTCGATGCCAGCTTGTAGATCAACAGCTGGTTCACCGAAACCCCCTGCTCGGCCGCCTCGATGGCGAGCTTGCGGTGCTGGGCCGGGCTGGTGCGAAACGACAGGTTGCCGCTGTAGCGCCGCTCGGTGAGCGGCTTAGGCGGGGTTTCACCGCTCTTGTCCATGTCGGCGAGGATTCCGTCGACCAGCTCGGCGGCGCCGGCGACGGCCTCAGCCGCGGTGGGTGCCAGCCAGGACAGGCTTGGAAACTCCGCGACGAGGCCGACGTACTCGTCGTCCTCGGCCGACCATTCGGCTCGGTAGGTGTAGTGGTTCGACATGGGCCTTTCCTTCCTATTCGTTGCCGGTGATGGTGTTGAGCTTGTCGATCGCTTCCAGGACCTGTTTGACCTGGTAGGGCTTGGCCTGGCCGTTCTTGTTCTGGATGTTGACGCGCGGGTCGCCGGGCCACGGTGTCTTAAAGACGGCATGGCTGCTGTTCTGTTGCCGCGGCGTCCCGAAGTGGTGGGTGCAGACCTTGAGGAGATCGTTGTAGGCCACGTTGTTCGCGCTCTCGCGCATCTTGGCTTCGATCTTCTCAACACTGGCCATGGAATTATGATAGCACCCGCGATATCATTTGATCCAACAATGTGATAGCACTGACGCTATCAAGTGCATCCGAGGCTCCGCGTCACGTGATCGGCACCGCAGTCCACTCAGGATGTCCACTCCAACGGACGTAGAGCTGATTGGGCAACGGGTGCCCCCAGGTGGGCATCAGCAGCATGTCGTGCCCCTCGTTCGGACGGATGGTTGTGTCCCGCGGAAGATTCCTGTTGACCGGACCCGCTTGCGAAGCGTCGACCTCGACTCCCTCGGCAGTTTCCGTGCCGATGTTTCGCAGTACGTATCGGTTCTCCCTCGGGTTCTCGATCCGCCAACGAACCTCCGTAGGCCGCTCGTGATCCTCAATCTCCGGCTCGACACTGGCGGGATCGTCATCGGACGAGCCCACAGGGGCCGTCGGGCCGACGTCGCCCAATTCCTGCATCTGCCGGCGGACGGCAAGCTCGGCTAGACGGTTCGAGCGTTCAGCGGCTTCTGCGCTCCGCAACGCGGCCTCGGCTGACAACTGCTCCCACCGAAGCGACTTGCGAGACAGAGCCGCGGACCACACTGAAACAAGTAGCGCGACCACCGCGGTCACAGCGGCCCAGACCGCAGGATCAGTCCAATCGATTCCTTCGCCCACCTCGGTGAGGCTACTCAGGTTCACCGACACGGAGTTGCTGGTGCTCCGCAGTTTCCCCGTATAAACGCCCACAACCCTTGGCGATCTTCCACAGACTTTTACAGGCAGTTGATCGACGAAACCTCTTGAACTGCTTGGACTTCCACAGCTTACAGCAACCGTCAGCGGACGCCTCAGCGCCAAACTAGCTACGCGGGTTCGATTCCCGTCGCCCGCTCAGATGCAGACCGGCCCTACCGGCGGAAACGCTGGTAGGGCCTTTTTCGAGGGTACAGCTGCGGGCAGGCGGTCAGCCGTCCAGCTTGGCGGCGAGCTCGGGGCACTCGTACTTCACAGCCACCGTGACGATCGTCGTCAGCGCATCCGGCCGCAGCTGACTGCCCATCTGGATCAGTACATCGACCACGTCCTGGACGGAATCGTTGAAACGGCTCTCGCCCATGATGCAAGCCAGCGACAGCTGGTCGGCAATCGCATCATCCGGCCCGTCGATACCGGCGGCGCGCACCTCGTCCAGGGCCTGCTGCGAGACACCGGGCGTCGGGCTGCCGGTGCTGGGTGTTCTGGTTGACGGCGTCTTCGTGGTGGTCCGCTTCGGCGTGCTCGTGGTGTAGGGCGCGACGTCATCCGGTGCCGTCGCCACCCCGGTGGTGCTGCCACCGCACCCGGCGATCAGGACCGCCCCGGCCACCCCGCACGCCGCAACCGCTGTCTTGCCCATGTTGCCTCCCCCGCCCCGCCCCCGCAGTGCGGCTACCACCGTATCGCCGCCGTGAGCGGTCGGCCGCCGTCATGCGCAAGATGCTTGTCGCGGAACGGTTGTCGAGACGTCGGCCGTAAGCCGATCGTCACCGAACCGCGACGCAACGGCCGCGCGGTCGTCACCTGGGCCATCGGCGCAGGACGTACGGTGGCCGGAGTCATCGGATGCGACTGGAGGTCGAGCTGTGCACCGCTCCCCCGTCGTGTCACCCACCGTGTCCGTGAACGGCATCTGCGTCCAGGATTTCACCGGCGTGCGCGATGCCTTCGAACGGAACTTCAGCGAGCGCGGTGACATCGGTGCCGCGGTCGCGGTCTGGGTCGACGGCGATCTGGTGGTCAACCTCTGGGGTGGCAGCGCCGACGCGGCGGGGACGCGGCCCTGGCGGTCCGACACGTTGGCCAGCATCTACTCCGGGTCCAAGGGTCTGACGAGTACCTGCATCCACCTGCTGGCCGACCGCGGCGAGCTCGACCTGGACGCGCCGGTCGCCCGGTACTGGCCGGAGTTCGGCCAGGCCGGCAAGGAGAACATCACCGTCGCGATGGTGCTGGCCCACCGGTCCGGGGTGATCGGGCCGCGGCATCGGCTGCGTCCGGAACAGACGCTCGACTGGGACGGCGTGTGCGCGCGGATCGCCGGGTCGCCACCGTGGTGGGAACCGGGTACCGCGCAGGGATATCACATGGTGACGTTCGGCTTCATCCTCGGCGAGCTGGTGCGCCGGGTCACCGGGCGCACCCTGGGCAGGTATCTGCGCACCGAGATCGCCGAGCCGCTCGGTATCGACGTGCACGTCGGACTGCCCGCCGCCGAGCACCACCGATGCGCGGAGATGATCAACAAGCCCCACATCCGCGACGTGCTGGCCGGCGGTGGCGCGCCGGGGCAGCCGGCCCGCCTTGACGAACACCCGATGGCCGGGCTCGCCGTGGCCATGGGATTCGTGCCCGACGACGAGCTGGGTTCGACCGATATCGACAGCTGGCGCGCCGCGGAATTCCCGGGCACCAACAGCCACGTCAGCGCGCACGGTCTCGCGACGTTCTACAACGCACTGGCCCAGGAGAAGCTGCTCAGCCGCGAACTGATGGAGCGGGTTCGGGTGTCCCAGGGCGGATTCGACACCGATGTCGTCCTCGGCGCCCGGGTCGCCGACCACGGGTGGGGCCTGGGTTACATGCTCAACCAACGCGGTGTGGCCGGGCCGAACACCGCGATCTTCGGCCACGGCGGTTCCGGTGGGTCGTTCGCCTTCGTCGACCTGGAACACCGCATCGGCTACTCGTATGTGATGAACTATTTCGACGCCACGAAATGCAATGCCGACCCGCGCACGCTGGCGCTGTCCGACGAGGTCTATATCGCGCTCGGCGTGAAAAAGGCCTGACCGCGCCGGACTTCGCCGCGGTCGAGCTTCGCTGTGATCGAGCACAGGAACCCCGATGCGCTGTCGGTACGCTGGGAACATGAACGGCGTACTCGTCATCCTCATCGTGCTCGTCATCGCGGCGATCGCCTTCGTCGTGTTCAACTCGTCGCAGGCCAACGACCGCAAGGCCGCCGAGTCACTGTCCGATGCGAAGGCCGACGCGCGCCGGGTGATCGAACGCCTCGGCGGGCAGGTGCTCAACATCACCGGCAACGACGATGCCTCCAAGCAGGCGATGGCGGACGCCTCCGAGCGGTACACCGCCGCGTCCTCGCAGATCGACCAGGCCACCACCGCCAAGCAGGCCGAGCTGGCCAAGGAGAGCGCCATCGAGGGCCTGTACTACGTGCGCGCCGCGCGCACCGCGATGGGCATGGATCCGGGTCCGGAGCTGGAATCCCTTGCCGGACAACGCACCGCCGGTGCCGTCACCGAGGATCGCCGCGTCGAGTTCGAGGGCAGGCAGATCGAGGCTTCCCCGACACCGTCGGAGCGCACCCCGAATTACTATCCGGGCGGGCGCGTCGCGGGACGTCCGGTGCCCGCGGGCTGGTACTCCGAGCCGTGGTGGAAGCCGGCCCTGGTGGCCGGCGCCTGGGGTCTCGGTTCGGCCATGTTGTTCAGTGCCATGTTCAGCGGGATGTCCGGTGTCGGTTACGACGCGCAGGCGTTCGAATCCGGTTACGGCGACGGGTTCCAGGACGGCCTGGCCCAGGGTGAGCTCGGCGATGGCGGCGGTATGGACCAGAGCGGCTGGGATGGCGGGGACCAGGGCGGCTGGGATTCCGGCGGCTGGGATTCCGGCGGCTGGGACGGCGGGGGCGATTTCGGCGGTGGCGATTTCGGCGGGTTCGACTTCTAGCCGCGACGCGAGATCGTTAGGGTGCTCGTATGAGTCCGAAGACGCATGAGGTGGGGCTGCCGGTCCCACCGCCAGCCCCGTAACTCCAGCATTTATCGGCACGTGTGTTCGCTGCGCGCGTGCGGGTGCCGGCCGTGGTGACGAGATGAATCCCCATACCTCTCACCGTGGAAGCGTCGATGTCTCGTACCCTCTATCTACTTGCCCTGGCCGTATTCGCCATGGGCACTTCGGAATTCATGCTCGCGGGCCTGGTGCCCGATATCGCCGCCGATCTCGGCATCCCGGTCGGCGCAGCCGGTCTGCTGACCTCGCTGTTCGCCGCCGGTATGGTGATCGGCGCACCGGTGATGGCGGCCTGCGCCCGCCGATTCCCGGTCCGCACGAGCCTGACCACCTTTCTGCTGGTCTTCGCGGCCGCTCATGTGGCCGGCGCGGCGACCACCAGCTTCCCCCTGCTGCTGGGTACCCGGGTGCTCGCCGCCCTGGCCAATGCCGGGTTCCTGGCGGTGGGACTGCGGGCGGCCACCGCCTCGGTCGCGGCCGACCGCCGGGGGCATGCGCTGGCGGTCCTGCTCGCCGGTACGACGTTGGCGATGGTGCTCGGCGTGCCCGCAGGGGCACTGCTCGGAATCCTTCTCGGTTGGCGAGCCACGTTCTGGGCGGTGGCACTGTTGTGTGCGCCCGCCCTCATCGGCATCGTCGCCGGGATCCGCAGCGGCCCGCAACCCGAGCCTGAACGGGTCTCGCTGCGCACGGAGTTGGCCCAACTCCGCTCCCCCGCGTTGGCTGCGGTGATGGTGCTCGCCGCCGCCGTGAACGGTGCGACCTTCGCGGCGTTCACGTTCCTGGCGCCCGTGGTGACCGACACGGCCGGGCTGGACCGCTCGTGGATCACCGTGGCGCTCATGCTTTTCGGGATCGGTTCATACCTGGGGGTGCGGCTGGCCGGCCAGTTGTCCGATGACCGGCCCGGCACCGTGATGTTCACCGGCGGACCGCTTTTGGTTCTGGGCTGGGTCTTGCTCGGGACCTGGGCTGGACATCCGTGGGTGCTGCTCGTCCTGGTGTTCGGCCAGGGTGTGCTGTCCTTCGCGGTGGGCACCACGCTGATCACCCGCGTGCTCTATGCCGCGTCCGGAGCACCGACGATGGCCGGTTCGTACGCGACGGCCGCGCTCAACCTCGGCGCGGTGTGCGGGCCCGCCGTAGCCGGGCTGACATTGACCAGCCCCGCCGGCCCCCTCGGGCCGGTGTGGACCGCGGCCGTGTTGTCCACGGCCGGGGTCGTGTGTGCGCTGCTCGCGCCGCACCTGGTGGCCGGGCCTAGAGGCGGCTCTCCAACCGCGCGGTGACACTGGCCTCCTGCAGATCGAGGCGTTCGAGCATGGCGCGCACGGCCTCGTCCTCGATGCGACCGTCTTCGAGCTCGGCGATCAGCGCGGCCCGCTGGGCACCGAGCACCGCCCGGTAAACCGTCGAGAACACCTCGGCCCGTTTGGTGGGCGCACCGGGATCGGGCATCTCGTCGGCGTCCTGCGCGTGCCGGGCGATGACGGCGCGGATCTCGGCGACCAGTTCCTGGTTGATCCCCGCCGGCGGGTGGGCGTGAAAATCGGCAAGCACATCGTCGGCGGCCCGCTGGACCACCTGCTCGGCCTTGATCTCCTCGGCCCGGTCGTCGGCGTGGTCGTCGTTGAATCGCGACAGGTGCAGCCGCCGGATCAGCCATGGCAGCGTCGACCCTTGGATCAGCAGCGTCCCGACGCTGACCACGAACGCGATGGCCTGGATGGTGGCGCGCTCGGGGAAGGGCTCACCGTCGATCGTGGTGGCCGGGATGGCGGCGGCGGCCGCCAGGGTGACCACCCCGCGCATCCCGGTCCAGGAGACCACCACGTTCTCCTGCCAGCTCAGCGAGCGGCGGTCGATCCGGGAGCGCCACTTCGCCAGCGGCCGGTCCCGCGTCGTGCCGCGGCCGGTATCGGGTACCGGGACACTCCATTTCGCCTCGACGTGGCGGGCGAGCTTGCTGCGCCCGAACATCAGGAACACCGACACCGGGCGGATCACCAGGACCAGCACCAGCACGATCGCCGAGGCGATAGCGACCTGTGTCAGTGATTCGTGTGCCTCCTGCAGATCCTGCAGCACGAACCGCAGATGCAGGCCGATGTAGGCGAAGACGAACGCTTCCAGCAGGACGTCGACGGAGTTCCACACGTAGCGTTCCTGCAGTCTGGTCTGATAGCCGGCCGACAATGTCCCGCTGCCGACGACGAACCCGGCCACCACGACCGCCAGCACACCCGAGGCGTGCAGCTCCTCGGCCACGATGAATGCGGCGAACGGGACCACCAGACCCTGCACCGTCTCCAGGCCGGGGTTGGCCAGCCGCCGGCGGATCCACAGGGTGATCCACCCGAGCAGCGCACCGACGACCGGTCCCACCACGGCGCTGTAGGCGAACAGCAGCACCGGATTGTCGATGAACGTGCGGGTACCGGCCACCTGGGCCACCGCGATGCTGAACAACGTCAGCGCGGCGGCATCGTTGATCAGGCTCTCCCCGGTGAGGATCGCCATCACCTTCTTCGGCAGCCCGAGCTTGCGGCCCACGGCGACGGCGGTCACCGCGTCCGGCGGCGCGACGATCGCCCCCAGCACCAGTGCGGTGGCGAAGGTCAGCGGCACCAGCACCAGCCACGCCGACACCGCCGCCACGGTGAACGCGCTGATCACCACCAGGCCCACCCCGAGGCCGAGGATCGGCCGGATGTTGCGCAGGAAGGTCGGGAAGGAGAAGTTCAGTGCCGCCGAATACAGCAAGGGCGGCAGCACCACCGTGAGCAGGATGTGCGAGTCCAGCTCGGGCGGTTCGAAATCCGGCGCGAACGACACGGCAATGCCGACCATCACGATGATCAGGGCGGGTTCCAACCCGCGCCGATGCGCGATGGCGGTCACGACGATGGCCCCGACGACGACGAGAATCAACTCCACCGCAACGATTCTCCCTGCCCGCCGGTGTGTCTGCCGGGCAGGCTCAGCTCTGGCAGGTGGGGCACCAGAACACGTTGCGCGCCTCCAGTTCGGCGGTGCGCACCGGTGTGCCGCACACCCGGCATGGCTCGCCGGTGCGGCGGTAGACGTAGGTGCGCGGCCTGCCCTCGCGATAGGAGGGCGCGCCGCGATCGTGTTCGGGACGGACGACGACGATCTTGCCGCGGCGCACCCCGACCTTCATCAGCGCGACGAGGTCGGTCCACATGTCCTCGAACTCGTCGCCGCCGATATGGGTGCCGGGCCGGTACGGGTCGATCCCGTGGCGGAACAGCAGCTCGCTGCGGTAGACATTGCCGACCCCGGCCATCACCTTCTGATCCATCAGCAGCCCGCCGATGGTGCGGCACGACTTGGTGATTCGCTGCCATGCCAACTCGGGATCGGCATCGGAGCGCAGCGGGTCGGGGCCGAGCCGGGCGAGTACATCATCGACTCCCCCGTCGTCGATCACCTCACACGCCGTCGGTCCACGCAGATCGGTGTAGTGGTCGGCACCGACCATTCGCATCCGCACCGCACCCACCGGCGCGGGCAGTGCGCCGTCCTCGCCGAGCGGTGCCTCGGTGAAGCTGCCGTACAGGCCGAGGTGGACATGCACCACCGCACCGCCGTCGTAATGGTGGAACAGGTGCTTACCCCAGGCATCGGCGGTACGCAGCACCCGGCCGGAGACGGCGGCCGCACCCTCGGTGAAGCGACCCTGCGGGCTGGCCACCACGACCGGGGCCCGGCCGAACCGCTTCTGGTGCAGCCGGGCCAGCCGATGCAGCGTGTGGCCCTCCGGCATCGGTCAGACCGCGATCAGGCCGGAGCTCCGGGTACCGGCGGTGCGACGTGGTCGACCTCGTAGGCGGCCAGGATGTCGATACGACGCTGGTGGCGTTCGGCCTCCGACCAGGGGGTGGCAAGGAAGGCATCGACGATCGCGAGCGCCTCCTCCTCGCTGTGCATGCGGCCACCGAGGCCGATCAGCTGGGCGTTGTTGTGCTCGCGGGCCAGCTTCGCGGTCTCCACGCTCCACGCCAGCGCACAGCGGGCACCGGGCACCTTGTTCGCGGCGATCTGCTCGCCGTTGCCCGATCCGCCGAGCACGATGCCCAGGCTGTCCGGGTCGGCGACCGTCTTGACCGCGGTGTCGATGCAGAACGCCGGATAGTCGTCATCGGCGTCATAGCTGTAGGCGCCGCAGTCGACCGGCTCGTGGCCACTCTTCCTGAGGTGCTCGATGATGGTCTTCTTGAACTCGAACCCGGCATGGTCGGCACCGATGTAGACGCGCATGGCGGTAACCCTACTGACCGGGCTCCGCGGCACCGCTGCCCACCTGCTGCACGGACAGCCCGTCGAGCAGCACGCCCAGCAGGCGTGGTGTGCGTTCGGCCCACTCGTCGGGGTCGACGTGGGCGAGGAACCAGGACAGCAGGATGACATCGCGGGCGTCGACATCAGCGCGCAGAACGCCGGCCTCACGCCCGGCGGCGAGCAGGGCGCCGAGAGCGTCACCGAGTTTGCCCGGCGTGCGCGAGGCGATGTCTCGCCACACCGACGCCTCGACCGCGGCCATCACACCGAACTTCACCCTGGCGTACGCGGCGAGGTGCCCGAACCACTTCCGCAGCGCCGCCACGGGCGGCTGCTGTTCGACCAATGCGTATGCCAACGAGACCAATTCGTCGATCTCGTCGTCGTAGAGCGCGCGCATCAGATCATCTCGGGTGGCGAAATGTCGGTACAGCGTGGCCTGGCCGACACCGGCGGCCCGCGCGACGGCGCTCAGCTTCAGTTCACCGGGTTCGGTGACCAGCCGCCGCGCGGCATCGATGATGGCCGACCGGCTGCGCGCGGCGTCGGTGCGCTCGGCCATGTCCACCCCCCGTCTTGAAAACGGACAACTTGTCCGTTTAACTGGAAACGGACAACTTGTCCGCATCACTTCGGAGGCTAGGCCATGAATTCAATCGCCGACAAGGTCGTGGCGATCACCGGCGCCAGCAGCGGTATCGGCGCCGCCACCGCACGGCGGCTCGCCGGCCGCGGTTGCGCCGTCGCCCTCGGCGCGCGCCGCACCGAGCGGCTCGACGAAGTGGCCGCGGAGCTGCGTGCGGCGGGAGGCCGGGCCGCCGCCGTTGCCGTCGATGTCACCCGAGCCGACGATCTGCAGCGCCTGGTGGCCTCGGCGGTGTCGGAGTTCGGCCGCCTCGACGTCCTGGTCAGCAACGCCGGAATCGGCCCGATCTCACCGCTGACCGATCGGCGTCGTGGCGACTGGGACGCCATGATCGACGTCAACCTGCGCGGTGTGTTGCACGGTATCGACGCCGCCCTACCCGTGTTCGAGGAGCAGGGCCGCGGCCACTTCGTCACCATCGTCTCGACCGCGGGCCTCAAGATCGTGCCGACCATGGCGGTGTATGCCGCCACCAAGAACGCCGTTCGCACCGTACTGGAGGGCCTGCGCCAGGAGTCCACCGACGGGACGCTGAAGACCACGGCCATCTCACCGGGGTATGTGCGCACCGAGTTCGGCGATTCCATCACCGACCCGGACATCCGCGCCGAGATCGACGACGGAATGCAGGCTTTCGCGCTCGATCCCGATGCGATCGCCAGAACCGTCGAGTTCGCGATCGACCAGCCCTGGGAGGTCGAGATCGGAGAACTGGTGATCCGCCCGACCGTCCAGGGTTAGCCGACCGTGATGGCGTCCAGGCGCTCCTTGATGAAATCGGCCGAGGTCACCGGATCCAGGCCCGCGACCCGCCCGATGGGCGGCTCCAGCGGAGTGACCAGCGCGTCGTGATTGGCCTCGTAGAAGTAGATCAGCGATACCAGATCCTCTTCGGGGGCGTGTGGTTGCGGCGGCAGCACGCGATGCCGACCAGAGGGCCAGCGTCGGCCGCTCCAGTACTCCAGCAGGTCCCCGATGTTGACGGTGAGCGCGCCGGGTTCCCACGGCGCATCCTCCCAGCCGGCTTCCTCCGAATACACCTGCAGGCCACCGGCACCGGGTTCACGGTCGAGCACGGTGACCGTGCCGAAATCGGTGTGCGGGCCGATCCGGAACTGGCCCGGTTCCGGCTCACCGACCACGCTGACCGGCGGGTAGTGGTTGATGTTCATCGTCCACGTCGGTGTGCTGGCCAGCGCTGCGAACGGGTTGTCGGACAGGCCGAGAGCTGCCGCGAACAATGCGAGCAGGTCATCGGAGAGCGTGCGCATCGCGGTGGTGTACTCGTCGACAAGGCCCTGCAGCTGCGCCACCTCGGCGGGCCAGACGTTGGGCGCGAACCAGATTCGGTCGATCTCCGGATCCCCGGTCGCGGTCTCCGCGCCCAGGCTGAAGCTCTCCTTCAGATCCGGCGGCGTTTCGGTGCCCTCGGCGTAGGCGTTGGCCTCCGCACCCGGCCCGATCCACCCGTGCCCGCCGACGGGCACCGAATAGCGCTGCTTCACCTCGGTGGGCAGGGCGAAGAACTCGCGGCTGGCGGCGCGCACCCGCGCGGCCAACCCGGGATCGACACCGTGGCCGGTGACGATGATGAAGCCCGCCCGCTGCAGACCCTCGTCCACCTCGGCGGCGAGCGCCCGCGCGTCCGCACCGCCGGCATACCAGCGGGAAAGGTCAACGGTTGCAATGGCACTCATTCAGCCACTCCGATATCTTCGTTCCACAGTTCCGGCCGGGCGGTGATGAACTCCGCCATCATCGACACACACCGCTCGTCTTCCAGCAGCGTCACCTGCACGCCGTTCTCGGCAAGCCAGTCGTGCCCGCCGGAGAAGGTCTTGGCCTCCCCGATGACCACCGCGCCGATGTTGAACTGACGCACCAGACCGCTGCAGTACCAGCAGGGCGAGAGCGTCGTGACCATCACCGTGGACCGGTAGTCGCGTTGCCGCCCGGCATTGCGGAAGGCGTCGGTCTCGCCGTGCACCGACGGGTCGTCGTTCTGGACCCGCCGGTTGTGTCCGCTACCGAGCAACACACCGTCGCGGGTGAACAGGGCCGCGCCGATCGGGATTCCGCCCTCGGCCAATCCTTTTCGCGCCTCCTCGACGGCGACGTCGAGCATCATCTCCGGGGTCACGCAGGCACCCGCTCGGCGGCGATCTTGGCACGGCACAGCACGAGATAGCTGCCCGCGGCCAGCAGGAAGCCCACGAAGAAACCGATATCACCCAGATCGGGCACCGCCCGAACGACAAACCCCACGAACAACTCCTGATTACAGAACAGCAGGAACGAGACCACCAGACCGATCAGGAACGACAGTAGTCCCGGCCAATTCGAATAGGAGTGGTCATAGAGGAATCCATCCACCCGCTGCCCGCGGCGCAGGTACTGGTCGGCGAACACCACGCCGAGCCAGGGACCCACCCAGTAGGCGATGAGCAAAAGGAAGGCCTCATAACTTGCCGCGGCATCGGCCAATGCCCACCACGCCACCAGAAAGCCCGCGATGCCGAAGAAGACCGTCGCCGTCGCCCGGGCGATGTGCACCGGCAGTTTCACGCCGGTGGTGACGAACGCCATCCCGGCCGAATAGACGTTGATGGCGTTGGCGGCCACGGCACCGATCGCGATGGCCAGCAGGGTGGCGGCGGCCAGCGCGCCGGGCAGCGAACTGGTGAAGACGTCGGCCGGATTGTCCGAACTCGCGTTGGTGACGATGGTGACCGACGCCGCCCCGACGATCGCCAGCACCGAACTGGCGAGGAACAGCCCGCTCGCGGCGAGCAGCCCGGTGCGCACCGGCGACACGGTGCTGGGCAGATAGCGGCTGAAATCGGCGGCATAGGGCGTCCAGCCGGCCACATAGCCGAAGGTGGCACCGACCGTCAGCAGAAAACCGCCGATCCCACCGACGCCGCCCTCGACAGCGGGTGCACCCAGGTCGGCCTTGCTCATGATGACAACCGCGGTGATCGCGAAGATGACCGCCAGCACCGGGAACGCCCACCGCTCGAAGGCCTGCACCAGGTTGTGCCCGAAGAAGGCCAACGCGGTCTGCACGATGACCACCAGAACCAGCGCCCACACCGGGGCGATGCCGAACAGTGTCGCCAACGCGAAGGCCGCGCTGATGCTGTTGGTCGCAAACCAGCCGACGCCGGCGGTGATCGCCATCAGCGTCGATGGCACCGCGTTGCCCCGGTATCCGAAGGACAACCGTCCGATGACCATCTGCGGCACCCCGAGCTGCGGGCCGCGCGCGGACAGGAAGAAGTGCGCCACCGCGCCGAGCCCGGCACCGACCACGATGCCCGCGACCGCCTGCCAGAACGTCATGCCGAAGTAGGAGACCGCCAGCACGCCCAGGAAGATGGTGGCGAATTCCAGATTCGGCGACGCCCAGGTCCACAGCAGCTGACTGGGCCTGCCATGGCGATCGGCCTCTGCGATGAACTCGTTGCCACCGGGTTCGACCGCGACGATCCGGTCCCGGTAGCTACCGTCGGTGGTGGGTTCGGCCGCTGTCATTCTGTGCACTTTGACGGCCCGGCCACCGGCGTGCAACCGGAACAACGGAATCTCACACCTACGAATTTCGTTGTCGGACACCTGCCGGACACCCGCGCGCCAACGCGTGTACACCAGCTAATGCGCTGTTGGACAGGTGTTCTGGTGAAAACACGAGCGCGCTAGATTGACCTTCGCAATCGGCAGAGATGGAGACTGGCATGGGCAGCACCACCGCGACCGCACTACGCTCGGCGATCGCGAAACGGGATGTGGCCGCCTGGCTCAGATCGTTCAAGGATCCGGCCGAACGCTCCCATCAGCTCGCCAAGTGCAGCGCCGACGACCTACGGGCCCTCGGCCCGCTGCTCGACTCCGACGGCGCCACCGAGCTGTTCGAGTCGATCGACGACGAGTTGACGGCCTATGTGCTGGCCGCGATGGCCGCCCCTGATGCCGCCTCCCTGGTGGACGCGCTCGACCTCGACCATGCCGCCGATGTGCTGCGCGATATGAAGGACACACCACGCGAGCAGGTCCTGTCGGTGCTGCCCCAGATTCGTGCCGACGTGCTGCGCGGTCTGCTGAGCTGGCCGCCCGATTCGGTGGCCGCGCACATGGTGCCCGAGGCGCTGACCGTCCGCCCCGACATGACGGTCGGCGAGGCCGTCGCGTCGATTCGCGGTGATGCCGCGACGCTGCGCAGCGACTCGCGCACCGGTGCCTATGTGTACGTCACCGACGACGACAACCGGCTGCTCGGCGTCGTCGCGTTCCGTGATCTCGTGCTCTGCGATGCGCAGGACACCGTCGCGGCGCTGACCAACAGCGATGTGCTGTCGGTGTCGCCGCTGACCGATGCAGAGGAGGCCGCCCAGGCCTTGGTGGACTACAACCTGGTCGCGGTGCCGGTGGTCGATGCCGACAACCGACTGCTGGGCATCCTCACCGAGAACACCGCCAACGACATCACCGCCGAGGAGGCCACCGAGGACGCCGAACGCCAGGGCGGCTCGGAACCACTGGAGGTGCCCTACCTGCGGGCCTCACCATGGCTGCTGTGGCGCAAGCGGATCGGCTGGCTGCTGCTGTTGTTCATCGCCGAGGCCTATACCGGCACGGTGCTGCGCCATTTCGAGGAGGAGATGGAGGCCGTCGTCGCACTGGCCTTCTTCATCCCGCTGTTGATCGGCACCGGCGGTAACACCGGAACGCAGATCACCACGACCCTGGTGCGGGCGATGGCCACCGGTCAGGTGCGGCTGCGTGACGTGCCGGCGATCCTGGCCAAGGAGATGTCCACCGGCATGATGATCGCGCTGACCATGGCGCTGGCGGCGCTCATCCGGGCCTGGATGCTCGGTGTCGGGCCGGAGATCACGCTGACGGTCTGCCTGACCGTGGCCGCGATCGTGCTGTGGTCGTCGTTCGTGGCCTCGATACTGCCGCCGGTGCTCAAGAAGTGCCGGGTCGATCCGGCCGTGGTGTCGGCACCGATGATCGCGACCATCGTCGACGGCACCGGGCTGATCATCTACTTCATGATCGCCCACGCCACGCTGTCACAGCTGCAGGGGCTCTAGGGTTCATCCCCCGAGTCGCTTCGCTCCTGCCCGCCGGCGCGGTCAGTCGAACTCCGGCGACTCGTGCCGAGTGCGCTTGAGTTCGAAGAAGTGCGGATAGGACGCGAAGATCACCGAGGCGTCCCACAGCTTCCCGGCCTCCTCCCCGCGCGGGATCCGGGAGAGCACCGGACCGAAGAACGCGACGCCGTTGACGTGGATGGTCGGCGTGCCGACATCGTCACCGACCGCGTCCATGCCCGCGTGGTGACTCTTGCGCAGCGCCTCGTCGTAGGAGTCGGTGGTGGCTGCCTCGGCGAGTTCGGCGGGCAACCCGGCCTGCGCCAACGACTTGGCGATCACGTCGTCGAAGTCCTTGTTGCCCTCGTTGTGGATCAGCGTGCCCATCGCGGTGTAGAGCGGGGACAGCACCTCCGGGCCGTGGGCCTGTTCGGCGGCGATCGCCACCCGCACCGGACCCCAGGCTTTCTTCATCATCTCCTGGTAGTTCTCGGGCAGGTCGCGGCCCTCGTTGAGCACCGCAAGGCTCATCACGTGGAAGTTGACCTCGATATCGCGGACCTTCTGCACCTCGAGAATCCAGCGGGACGTGATCCAGCACCACGGGCACAGTGGGTCGAACCAGAATCCGGCGACATCTTTCTGGGCCATACAGATCGATCCTCTCGATTGCGACAGAGTCCTCTTCTGGACCGCACAACTATTGCCGTCCGGCATATGTTCCCGCCAGGGGACCAGGTCGGTCGACGTACTAAGTTAGGTCCTGTGGCTCTCCCCAATCTGACTCGCGACCAGGCCGCCGAGCGCGCCGCCCTGGTGACCGTGGACAACTACCGCATCGATCTGGATCTCACCTCATCCGGTGAGAGGACCTTCGGGTCGAAGACCACCGTGACGTTCTCCGCGCTGGCCGGCTCGGACACTTACATCGACCTGGCCGCGGCCACCGTGCGCAGCGCGACCCTCAACGGCCACGCCATCGACGTATCCGGGTATGACGAAGCACGCGGTATCGCGCTGACCGGGCTGGCCGAGCACAACGAACTCGTGATCGACGCCGACTGCCTGTACTCCAACACCGGAGAGGGGCTGCACCGGTTCGTCGACCCCGTCGACAACGAGGTGTACCTGTACTCGCAGTTCGAGACCGCCGATGCCAAGCGGATGTTCGCCTGCTTCGACCAACCCGACCTGAAGGCCACCTTCGACGTGACGGTCAAGGCCCCGGAGCACTGGCAGGTGATCTCCAACGGCGCCACCGACTCAGTGGACAACGGTGTGCACACCTTTGTCACCACCCCGCGGATGAGCACCTATCTGGTGGCGCTCATCGCCGGGCCGTACGCCCGCTGGGACGACGTCTACACCGACGACCACGGCGATATCCCGCTGGGCATCTTCTGCCGTGCCTCACTGGCCGAATTCATGGACGCCGAGCGGTTGTTCACCGAGACCAAGCAGGGATTCGGGTTCTACCACCGCAATTTCGGTGAGCCCTACGCGTTCGGCAAGTACGACCAGCTGTTCGTCCCGGAATTCAACGCGGGTGCCATGGAGAACGCCGGCGCGGTGACCTTCCTGGAGGATTATGTCTTCCGGTCCAAGGTCACCCGGTACAGCTACGAGCGCCGCGCCGAGACCGTGCTGCACGAGATGGCGCACATGTGGTTCGGCGATCTGGTCACCATGGCGTGGTGGGATGACCTGTGGCTCAACGAATCATTCGCCACCTTCGCCTCGGTGCTGTGCCAGGCCGAGGCCACCGAGTACACCCAGGCCTGGACGACGTTCGCCAACGTCGAGAAATCCTGGGCCTACCGACAGGACCAGCTGCCCTCCACCCACCCGGTGGCCGCCGACATCCCGGACCTGCACGCGGTCGAGGTCAACTTCGACGGCATCACCTACGCCAAGGGCGCCAGCGTGCTCAAGCAACTGGTGGCATATGTAGGCCTGGAGGCATTTCTCGCCGGGCTGCGCGACTACTTCCGCGACCACAAGTTCGGCAATGCCACCTTCGGTGATCTGCTTGGCGCCCTTGAGAAGTCGTCGGGCCGCGACTTGAGCGGCTGGGGCCGCCAGTGGCTCAAGACCACCGGTCTGAACACCCTGCGCGCCAGCTTCGACGTCGACGACGACGGTGCGTTCACCCGGTTCGCGGTGCACCAGTCCGGTGCCGCACCCGGTGCCGGTGAAACCCGGGTACACCGGCTGGCCGTCGGCATCTACGACGAGGATGACGCGGGCAAGCTCGTGCGCGTGCACCGCGAGGAGCTCGACGTGGAAGGGCCGGCCACCGACGTCCCCGGGTTGGTCGGTGTCGGGCGCGGCAAGTTCATCCTTGTCAACGACGATGACCTGACCTATTGCTCGCTGCGGCTGGACCCGGCATCGCTGCAGACGCTGCTGACCCGCATCGCCGATATCGCCGAGCCGCTGCCCCGCACGCTGGCCTGGTCGGCGGCCTGGGAGATGACCCGCGAGGCCGAGCTGAAGGCCCGCGACTTCGTGACGCTGGTGATCGCCGGTGTGCACGCCGAGACCGAGGTCGGCGTGGCGCAGCGTCTGCTGATGCAGGCGCAGACCGCGTTGGGTTCCTATGCCGATCCGACGTGGGCCAAGGAGAATGGCTGGCCCGCATTCGCCGACGCCCTGCTGGACCTGGCCCGTGAGTCGGCACCCGGTTCGGATCATCAGCTGGCGTTCGTCAACGCGCTGACCACCTCGGTGCTGGCCCCCAATCACGTGGCCGTGCTGTCCACCCTGCTCGACAACGAGCCGGCGGCGGTGAACCTGGCCGGTCTGGTGATCGACACCGATCTGCGCTGGCGCATCGTGACCGCGCTGGCGCGGGCCGGGGTGATCGACGCCGAGGGCGCCGAGACACCGTTCATCGATGCCGAGGCCGAGAACGACCCGACCGCGGCGGGCAAGCGCAATGCGGCGGCCGCCGCCGCGGCCCGCCCGCAGGTGTCGGTGAAGAACGCCGCCTGGCAGCGGGTGATCGAGGACGACACGCTGGCCAACATCACCACCCGCGCCATCGTCGGTGGCTTCGTGCAACCCGGTCAGGCCGAGCTGTTGACGCGGTTCCGCGACCTGTACTTCGCCTCGATCCCCGGGGTGTGGGAGCGGCGGTCCAGCGAGGTCGCCCAGACCGTGGTGATCGGGCTGTACCCGTCCTGGGATATCAGCACCGGCGGGCTGGGTGCCGCGGACGCGTTCCTGTCCGGCCACGATGTGCCGCCCGCGCTGCGCAGGCTGGTACTCGAGGGTCGGGCCGGCGTGGAGCGCGCGCTCAAGGCACGCGCCTTCGACGCGTCCTGACCCCCCGGCGAGCGCGCGTGTCTGCTCCCCGACACGCCGCTCGCCCACCCGGGTTATCGCACGCTCACCGCGCATGATTTCCCGGTGGCCGTCAGCAACTCGCGCAGAGCCCGCGCCGCCCGTCGGCGCACCCGCCGCGTCAAGGCGGTCGTCAACGACCTCACCGCGGCGCAGTGGACGGCCATCCAGGACGCCTGGGGCGGCTGCGCCTACTGCGGGGTGACGGGTCGACCGCTGCAGCGTGATTGCGTCATGGCGATCTCGCGCGGCGGGCGCTACACGATCGAGAACGTGGTGCCCGCCTGCGGCGCATGCAATGCCAGCAAGTGCAATGACGAGGTCACCGGCTGGATGCGGCGCAAGCGGCTCGACGAGCGGCTGTTCCTGGAGCGCTACGTCGCCATCCGCGCACAGCTGGTCTGAGACAGCAATCGGCCCCGGTACCAGTAGGCACCGGGGCCGATCGAACAGCGTGGTCAGGCCGGCGAGATCGCCGCAGACATGACGTTGACGGCGCTGACGAGCGCGTCGATGAGGTTGCCGTCGCGCAGCGATCCGAGCGCCGCGGAGATCCCCAGCGGTGCGGCGGTCTCGGCGCCACGGCCCTTGACCTCGGAGCCATAGACGACCTCGATCGCCTTCTGGTTCGGCGAGACGGCCAGCAGCACCGCGTTGTCGGCGGTCGGCACCTTGGCCAGGATCTCGCGGGCGGTGGCCGCGGTATCGGCACCGAGGTCACCGATGAACACCGCGAACCGTGCCTTGGCGTAACGCGATCCGTACTTCAGTGCGTTGTCAAGGGCGACCAGGTCCTTCACCGAGAACGGGTAGTGCACCGAGAGTTCGCCGGGCTCGGTGACACCGGAGATGCGCCCGCTACTGGTCAGCGCGTAACCGTAGGGCAGGTCGACATCGGTCGTCGTCCTGGCGATCTCGTTGGTATGGCTACCACTTGCCACTTGCGCCACCTCCCACCGTCACGTGATCGCCGTGGCCGCCATGGCCATGGTCGGCAGGCTCGTCTGCGGCCCACAGGATCGGATCGTGGGTCCACTCGTCGCCGAGTTTGTATGACTTCGGGTGCGGTCCCTTGTGGCGGTAGGCCAACGCGGCCAACACCAGAAACAAGACCAGCGGGACCCCACCCAACAGGGAATGGGTAAGTGCTGTGCTCACATGCCAAACCTAGCGCAAGCCTCGGTCACGCCGCGCCTTCACCCAGATATCTCATCCAGGCCGGATCGAGTTCCTTCACCGAGGACAACAGCCGCCAGTGCTGTCCCTTCGGCGGCATCGGTGCGGCACGCAGCGACCAGCCCAGCTCGGAGAGCAACCGATCGGCCTTGCGGTGGTTGCAGGCCGAGCACGCCGCGACGCAATTCTCCCAGGAATGCTCGCCACCTCGGCTGCGCGGAATGACGTGGTCGACGGTGTCGGCCTTACCGCCGCAATAGGCGCACCGGAACCTGTCCCGATGCATCAACGCCGCCCTGGTCATGGGGATACGTGCCCGGTAGGGCACGCGGACGAAGGTCCGCAACCGGATCACCGAGGGCACCACGATGGTGCGGGTGGCGGAGTGGATGACGGGCCCGCTGGGGTCGTCGTGCACGACATCGGCCTTACCGCACATGAGCATGATGACCGCACGCCGCATCGGCAGCGCGGTCAGCGGCTCATAGGTGGAGTTGAGCAGTAGGACCCGACGTCGACCCCACACCGAACCGTGATGGACGGCCGTTGCGATATCGGCAACCTGCAGGGAGCGCGCGCCGGTAGAACCGACCACGGCCGTGGAGCTCTGGTAGCCCGCTCGTCGAGCAGGGCTTTTCGTGCGCTGCGACATTCGTCCTCCGCAGGACAGTCCACCACGATTTGTCATCGCTCGCACGGCAATTTCACCGGTGTTCGCTGGTCAGTCGGGTGAACTTCCGGTGACCAGCCTGTTGGGCGCACCAAGCGGCGGGCTGCGCAGCCTGCGCGAACCGGATCGGGAACAATGGGTGCGGTGACCCAGCCGCAGCATTCGTTCTACGACGACGTCGGTGGCCACGAGACGTTCACCGCGATCGTGGCCAAGTTCTACGAACTGGTGCGCGAGGACGAGATCCTGCTCCCCCTCTATCCCGAGGACGATATCGACGGCGCCGAGGAACGGCTACGGCTGTTCCTCGAGCAGTACTGGGGTGGGCCGCGGACCTACTCCGATCGACGCGGGCATCCTCGGCTACGGATGCGCCACGCACCGTTCCGGATCGGATTCCTGGAGCGCGACGCCTGGCTGCGCTGTATGCACACCGCGGTCGCCTCGATCGACTCACAGACACTGGACGACCGGCACCGCAAGGCGCTGCTGGACTACTTCCAGATGGCCGCCGACTCGATGGTGAACTCGGCATTCTGATGCACCACCCGACATGGTGGTCGCGGGCGGTGTTCTATCAGATCTACCCACGGTCGTTCGCCGACAGCAACGGCGACGGGGTCGGCGACCTCGACGGCATCACCGCCCGGATGGACTACCTGGCCGCGCTCGGCGTACAGGCGCTGTGGCTCAACCCGGTGATGGTCTCGCCGATGGCCGACCACGGATACGACGTGTCCGACCCGCGCGATATCGACCCGCTCTTCGGTGACCTGGCCGCACTGGACGGGTTGGTGGCGGCGGCCCATGACCGCGGTATCCGGGTGACCATGGATCTGGTGCCCAACCACGTCAGCTCGGCACATCCGTGGTTCGTCGAGGCGCTGGCCGATCCGTCCCGGCGCGACCGGTTCATCTTCCGCGACGGCACCGGAGCCGACGGTGCGTCACCGCCCAACAACTGGGTGTCGATCTTCGGCGGTCCGGCCTGGACCCGGGTGCCCGACGGGCAGTGGTACCTGCATCTGTTCGACTCGGCCCAGCCGGATCTGAACTGGGAGCACCCCGAGGTGTTCGCCGATATCGAGGCGACACTGCGGTTCTGGCTGGACCGCGGCGTCGACGGGTTCCGCATCGATGTGGCGCACGGGATGGCCAAACCGGCCGACCTGCCGGACATGGACCTGACCGAGAATCGCTTGCTGCGCAACAAGGCCGACGATCCGCGGTTCGACGATGACGCGGTGCACGATATCCACCGGTTCATCCGCCGGGTGCTCGACGACTATCCGGATGCGGTCACCGTCGGCGAGATCTGGGTGCACGGCAACGAGCAGTTCGCCAAGTACCTGCGGCCCGACGAACTGCACCTGGGCTTCAACTTCCAACTGGTGCAGGCCGATTTCGCCGCCGACGCGGTGCGGACGGCCATCGACAACTCACTCGCCGCGGCCGCACTGGCCGGCGCGCCACCGACCTGGACCTTGTCGAATCACGATGTGGTACGAGAGGTCTCGCGCTACGGCGACGGTGCCGTCGGCCTGGCGAGGGCGCGGGCGATGGCGCTGGTGACGCTGGCGTTGCCGGGTTCGGTGTTCGTCTACAACGGCGCCGAACTGGGCCTGCCGAATGTCGACCTGCCCGACGAGGTGCTCCAGGATCCGGTCTGGGAGCGTTCGGGCCGCAGCGAGCGGGGGCGCGACGGCTGCCGCGTGCCGATACCGTGGAGCGGCTCGCACCCGCCTTACGGGTTCGCCGCGACTGCGGACACCTGGTTGCCGATGCCCGCCGGCTGGGAATCGCTGACCGTGCAGGCGCAGTCCGGTGACCCGTCGTCGACGTTGGAGCTCTACCGACGCGCGATCGAGTTGCGCTCCGCCCGAACGGAGTTCTCCGGTGATGGTGTCGAATGGATTGGGCCTCAGACATTTCGGCGCACCGGCGGACTGATGTGCGTGGTCAACACCGGCGACGCGCCGTTGCCGCTGCCGGCCGGCGAGGTGCTGCTGGCCAGCGGACCCCTCGCCGACGGCGCCCTGCCACCGGACACCGCCGCCTGGGTGGTGTGATTTCGGCGCGCTCGCGATCGGTGAGCGAGCGTCGGCGCGCCGAAATCAGCGCAGCACCAGCGCCGGGTCGCCGAGACGCCGATAGACGCTGCCGAACCGGGCATCGATGCGCAGCCAGGCCGGGTGGGCACGCACCCGCACGATCTCATCGGAGGCCAGCACATCGGCATTTGGCGGAAGGAAACCCATCGCCGTCAGCGCGAACACACAGCGCATCGGGATGCCGACACTGGACTCCCCCTCGCTGACGGCCAGCACCTCCTGGTCCAACAACGACGCGGGCGGGCCGTGCGCGCTGCTGTGTTCCTTGGCCAACGCCGTCCCCCGTTCGGCGAGGTCGAGGATCGCCCAGGCGGGCACATCGTCATAGTGGGCGAAACCGGTGTCCGGCGGCAGCACACCGCGCCACGCCGAATCCATTGCGTAGCCCGGTTCGACGAAACCCGTTGCGTCCATGGCGGGCAACGTCCGTGACAGCGTGTCGGCACCGGCAGACAGATCGGTCGGGCGGACCCGGCCGTCGACCACCCGGCAGGCCAGCACGTCGAAGCCGGTCGACACCCAGGCCACCACCTTGCCGGTGCCGGTGCGTTCCCGGAACCGGATCACCGCCGCGTCGTCGAGGCGCAGCGAGCGGTCGACGAAGGTCGCGAGATCGTCGCGGTGAGAACCGTTGTCGAGCCAGAGGCCGCGCTCGGGTGAGCTCATCTGGTGTGCTGTCTGCTCTTCGCGCAAGCGCTCATCGCCGGAACCGCTCCAGGTACTCACGGTGGTGCGGCAGCAACCGCACCAACTTCTGTTGGGCGATGTTGAACGCCACCAGCTGGGTCTCGGCGATGACGGCCGGTTTGGAGTCCGGATCGGCACCAGCGGAGCGCACCTCATAGCCCAGGGTGAAGTCGACCGTGCGCAGCCGGTTCACCCAGATGGTCACCTGCAGCGGCGAATCCATCAGCCGGACCTGGCCCTTGTACTTGACGTTGACCTCGGCGATCAGCAGGCCGATGGTGTCGATGTCGTTGACGAAGGGCTCGTGCAGGAAGGGCACCCGCGCCTCTTCCAGCAGCGTGACCATGGTGGCGTGATTGACGTGCTGGTACATGTCGATATCCGACCATCGCACAGCCACCGGCGTGACAAAACGTTCAGCCACTTGTCCCCGTTCCCGAAGTCCTTGTCATGCTACGAATTTGGCGGGCCGCCACCGACAGCGTGGCGAGGTCGCGCTGCCCCTCGGACTGGATCTCGTCGAGCGTGCGCTGTGCGCGGTCGACCCGGGAGCTGTTGGTGAACTCCCACTCCTCGATCTTCTGCTCACCGGTCTCGTCCGGCTCGCCGACCGCCAGCACATCGAAGCACAGCGCCCGCAACGAACCGTAGATATCGTCGCGGATGGCCAATCTCGCCAACGAATGCCAGCGATCATCGCGTTCCAGGCCCGAGATCGCGGTCAGCAGACCGTCGATACCCAGGTGATCCATCAACGCGAAATAGGTGTCGGCCACCTCCACGGCGTCCCGGTCGGCGATATCGGCGATGTCGATGACGTCGAGCAGGCTGTACCGGTACAGGCCGTTGGCCACCGTGTAGGCCAGTTCCTTGGACACCCCTTGGGCCTCGAACTCACCGGATTCCTTTGCCACGATGGCCTTGTCGTCACCGCGCAGCCATTGCGGCATCAGCGGGGTCAGCGTGGCCACCTGCTCGGCGAAGCGGTTGATCTCCGCACCGACGGCCAGCGGCTGCGGGCGGTAGTTGACCAGCCAGCGTCCCGCCCGGTCGATGAGCCTGCGCAGATCAAGGGTCATCCGGTCGGTGACGGCGGTAGGCAGTCCACCGATCCCGGCCTCCTTGATATCCCGCCACACCTCGCCGACCTTGAAGATGGCATCGGTGGCGGCGTAGGCGCGCACGGCGTCGACCGGTCCGACGCCGGTGTCCTCGGTCATCCGGTAGGCGTAGGTGATGCCGCTGGTGTCCACCAGATCGTTGACCAGCATGGTGGTCACGATCTCCCGGCGCAGCTGATGCGAGCGGATCTCACCGACGAACCGGTCCCGCAACTCGACCGGGAAGTATTGCGGTATCCGCGCCGCGAACACCTCCTGATCAGGCAGATCGGTGCGCAGCACCTCGTCCTTGAGCGTCAGTTTGACGTGCGCCATCAGGGTGGCCAACTCCGGTGAGGTCAGCCCGATGCCGATCTCGCGGCGGCGCAGGATCTCCTTCTCCGAGGGCAGCGCCTCCAGCTCGCGGTTGAGCCCGCGCTCGGTGACGAACTCACGGATCTGACGGGCGTGCACGGCCAGCAGGCTGGCCGCGTTCGCCCGGCTGGTGCCCATCAGGTCGTTCTGGTCGATATTGTCGGCCAGCACGAGCCGGCCGACCTCGTCGGTCATCGACATCAGCAGCTCGGTGCGCTCGTCGGCACTGACCTTGCCGGTGGTGACCAGGGAGTCGACCAGGATCTTGATGTTGACCTCGTGATCGGAGCAGTCCACCCCGGCCGAGTTGTCCAGCGCGTCGGTGTTGATCCGGCCGCCGGCCAGATCGAATTCGATACGACCGCGCTGTGTCACCCCGAGGTTGCCGCCTTCCCCGACGACCTTGACGCGCAACTGGTTTCCGTTGACGCGCACCGCGTCGTTGGCGCGGTCGCCCACATCGGCGTCGGATTCGGATTCGGCCTTGATATAGGTGCCGATGCCGCCGTTCCAGAACAGGTCCACCGGCGCGAGCAGGATGGCCTTCATCAGGGCGGGCGGGGTCATCTCCTGCACGCCGTCGGGCAGGCCGAGTACCTCCCGCACCTGCGCACTGATCGGGATCGACTTCTGTGCGCGGCTGAACACCCCGCCGCCCTCGCTGATCAGGCGGGTGTCGTAGTCGGCCCAGCTGGACCGCGGCAGCGCGAACATCCGCTCGCGTTCGGCCCACGAGGCCGCCGGATCGGGATCGGGGTCGAGGAAGATGTCCCGGTGGTCGAAGGCCGCGACGAGCCGGATGTGCTTGGACAACAACATACCGTTGCCGAACACGTCACCGCTCATATCGCCGACGCCGACGACGGTGAAGTCCTGGGACTGGGTGTCCACCCCGATCTCACGGAAGTGCCGCTTCACCGATTCCCAGGCACCTCTGGCGGTGATCCCCATCGCCTTGTGGTCGTAGCCGACCGAACCGCCGGAGGCGAAGGCGTCACCGAGCCAGAAACCGTAGGATTTCGCGACATCGTTGGCGATATCGGAGAAGGTCGCGGTGCCCTTGTCCGCGGCGACCACCAGATAGGCGTCGTCGCCGTCGCGGCGTACCACCCCGGCGGGGGTGACCACCTCACCGGTGGACTTGTCGACGTTGTCGGTCAGGTCGAGCAGCCCCGAGATGAACAACCGGTAGCAGGCCACGCCCTCGGCGCGGGTGGCATCCCGGTCGACGGCCGCGTCACCGGTGGGCACCGGCGGCGACTTGACCACGAACCCGCCCTTAGCGCCGACCGGAACGATGACGGCGTTCTTGACCGCCTGCGCCTTGACCAGACCGAGGATCTCGGTGCGGAAATCCTCACGGCGGTCCGACCAGCGCAGCCCGCCACGGGCGACGAAGCCGAACCGCAGGTGCACGCCCTCGACGCGCGGCGAGTAGACGAAGATCTCGAATTTGGGCCTTGGCAACGGCAATTCGTCGATCAGGCCGGGGTTCAGCTTGAACGACAACACATCCTGGGCCCGCGCCGAATCCGGCGATCCGACGAAATAGTTGGTGCGCAGGGTGGCCTGCACCAGACTGGCGAAGGCCCGCAGCACCCGATCGGTGTCCAGGCTGACCAGCGCGTCGATATCGGCCGCGACGGCGGCCGCGGCGGCCTGGGCGTCCAGCGTCCGGCCGGATTCGGCGAGATCGGCCTCCGGGGTGAACAGCGCCTCGAACAGTTCGACCAGCGACCGCGCGGTGCTGGGATTGCCGTTGAGAACCCCCTCGACAAAGGACTGGCTGTACGGAAAACCGGCCTGGCGAAGGTATTTCGCGTAGCCACGCAGGATGGTCACCTGTTGCCAGGTCAGACCGGCGCGCAGCACCAGTTCGTTGAAGTGGTCGATCTCGGCGCGGCCGTGCCAGATCGCGGTGACCGTGTCGGCGAACCGTCGCGCCACATCCTCGATCTGGGAGTCGGGAGTCGACGGGATGGACTGGTGTGGGGACACCCGGAACTGGTAGATCCACACCGGCAACCCGTCGGGGCGGGTGACCATGAAGGGTCGCTCCTCGAGCACCACCACACCCATGCACTGCAGCATCGGCAGCAGCTCCGACAGTGACGCCGAGCGCCCACCCAGGTACCAGGTCAGCCAGTCGACGCGGTCCTGTCCGCCGTCGCGGAACACCAGCTTGACCGAATTGTCCTGCAGTTCCTCGATGATCGCGATGTCATCGATGGCTTCCTTGGGTGTGAACGCCTGCTTGTACACCTCGGGGAAGGCGTTGGCGTAATGCTCGGCCGACCCCTGGCTCAGCGAACCGGATTTGACCGAACCGATCAGCCGGTCCGCCCAGGTGCGCGCCGCCTCGGTCAGCAGCTGCTGGATCCGATCCTCGTTCTGAGCAGAGGTGTCGATATCGGAGCGTTGCACCCCGTCGGGCATCTTGACGGTGAAGTGCACCAGCGCCCAAGGCGATTCGCTTACCCGTGCCGCATAATCGATGCTGGCGCCGCCGAGTTCACGCACCAGGATGTCCTGCATCGACAGCCGCACCGCGGTGGTGTAGCGATCGCGTGGCAGATACACCAGTGCCGAGACGAAATGGCCGAGCTGATCAGCGCGTAGGAACAACAGGGTGCGCCGCAGCGACCCTAGATCGACCACGGCACGCGCCATCTCCATCAGATCCGGAGTGTGCAGCGCGAAGAGCTCGGAGCGCGGGATGGTCTGGATGACGTCGAGCATCAGTTGGCCGGGATGGCTGGGATCCGAATGTGACTGCGCCAGCACCTCATCGACCCGCCGGGAGATCAGCGGGATCTCCAGTACATTGGCATTCATGGCGGCGATGGTGAACAGGCCGACGAACCGATGCTCGATGGCCTGGCTGGACGACGCCCCCGCCGGGTTCTCGCGGACCACCACGATATAGGGATAGGCGCCGTACCGGACGAAACTGGGCATGGTCGCCTGGGCGAGCACCAGCAGGTCCTCGGCGTCGGTCAGCTGGGGCAGCACATCGGTGCGCAACTTGAGCACACCGAGCCGGCTGGCCGGATCGACGGTGGCCGCACCGTGCTGCACGGCGCAACGCTGGTAACCGAGCAGGACGAAGTGGCCGTCGCCGAGCCAATGCAGCAGCGCGGCCACATCACGGCGATCCGGGCCGAGGAAGTGCCCGGCATGGTCGGAGTCCAGCGCATTGGCCAACCCGATCAACGTCGCGTTCAGCGCCGCGGAATCGGCGGCCACCTCACGCGCGTCGGCCAGCACCGAGGGCAGTAGCTCGGTCACCCGCGCGACGGCGTCGGCATCGGCGGAGGCGGCCAGCCGGATGTGCACCCACATCTCGTGCGTACCGTCGACCGCCGTATCGGGATCGCCCGCGGCGGCCAGCTCCACCAGGTCTCCGTCACCGTTGCGGCTGACCCGCAGCACCGGGTTCATCACGCCGACGTAGGCCACGCCGAGCCGATGCAGCAGGACGGTGACCGAGTCCATCAGCATCGCGCTGTGGTCGGTCACGATCTGGATGGCCGGACCGAAACCGGCTGGGTCGTCGGCGGCGTACACCGCCACCAGGGTCTCCCCCGGTGCGCGGCGGCGACCGAGCGTCGCGTGGGCGGTGATCAGCTCCGGGGGCACCGCCGTGGTGGTGGGTCGGGCGATCGGCGCGGTGATCGCGGTATCCGCGGCCGGTGCGTCACCGAAGGGGCCGTGATGGGTCTCGGCATAGGCATCGGACAGCCGCGCCAGAGCATCTCCGTCCAGATGCACCTGTGCGGTCGTTCCGGGGTTCACCGTCATGGGCGAAGGCTCCTCACTGAGACTTCTCGGGACTTCTCGGGGACTTCTCGGTCGTACGCGTTGCCTGGCGCGGCAACCACTCGAGCGACCCTATCGCCCTCGTGCGGCCTTTGGTCGCAGTCCCGCCGGTTCACCCCCTCCTGAACGACGAAATGGTCGCCGGATGTCATCATCCGGCAACCATTTCGTTGTTTTCAGTCTTCGTGACCGAGGTTTTCAGTCGCGAGTCAGCTTGCGGTGCGTGACCCGGTGTGGGCGGGCCGCGTCGGCGCCCAGACGGGCGATCTTGTTCTCCTCGTAGGCGCCGAAGTTGCCCTCGAACCAGTACCACTTCGCCTCGTTGTCGTCATCGCCCTCCCACGCGAGGATGTGGGTGCAGGTCCGGTCCAGGAACCAGCGATCGTGGCTGATGACCACGGCGCAGCCGGGGAAGTTCTCCAACGCGTTCTCCAGCGAGGACAGCGTCTCGACGTCGAGGTCGTTGGTGGGCTCGTCGAGCAGGATCAGGTTGCCGCCCTCTTTCAGGGTGAGCGCGAGGTTCAACCGGTTGCGCTCACCACCGGAGAGCACGCCCGCGGGCTTCTGCTGGTCCGGTCCCTTGAAGCCGAACGCCGACACATACGCCCGCGACGGAATCTCGTTCTGGCCGACCTCGATGTAGTCCAGACCGTCGGAGACGACCTGCCAGACGTTCTTCTTCGGATCGATGCCGGCTCGGCTCTGGTCGACATAGCTGAGCTTGACCGTCTCGCCGACCTTCACGGTGCCGCTGTCGGGCTCTTCGAGGCCGACGATCGTCTTGAACAGCGTCGTCTTACCGACACCGTTCGGACCGATGACGCCGACGATGCCGTTGCGGGGCAAGGTGAAGGACAGGTCCTTGATCAGGATGCGGCCATCAAAACCCTTGTCCAGGTGACTGACCTCGACCACGGTGTTGCCCAGTCGCGGCGGGGCCGGGATCTGGATCTCCTCGAAGTCGAGTTTGCGGGTCTTCTCGGCCTCGGCAGCCATCTCCTCGTAGCGGTCGAGGCGGGCCTTGTTCTTGGCCTGACGGGCCTTGGCACCGGAGCGCACCCAGGCAAGTTCTTCCTTCAACCGCTTCTGCAGCTTCTGGTCCTTCTTGCCCTGCACCTCCAGGCGCTCGGCCTTCTTCTCCAGGTAGGTGGAGTAGTTGCCCTCGTAGGGGTAGGCGCGACCGCGATCGAGTTCCAGGATCCACTCGGCGACATTGTCGAGGAAGTAACGATCGTGGGTGACGGCCAAGATGGCGCCCTTGTAGGCGGCGAGGTGCTGTTCCAGCCACAGCACGCTCTCGGCGTCGAGGTGGTTGGTCGGCTCGTCGAGCAGCAGCAGGTCGGGCTTGCTCAGCAGCAGCTTGCACAGTGCGACGCGGCGCTTCTCCCCACCGGAGAGGTGGGTGACCGGCTCATCGGGCGGCGGGCAGCGCAGCGCATCCATGGCCTGCTCCAGCTGCGAGTCGATATCCCACGCGTCGGCGGCGTCCAGCTCTTCCTGCAGCTGGCCCATCTCCTCCATGAGCTCATCGGTGTAGTCGGTCGCCATCAGCTCGGCGACCTCGTTGTACCGGTTGAGCTTGGCCTTGATGGCGACGCCCGCCTCGACGTTCTCCCGGACCGTCTTGGTCTCGTCGAGCTCGGGCTCCTGCATCAGGATTCCGACCGTCGCCCCGGGCTGGAGGAAGGCGTCGCCATTGTTGGGCTGATCGATGCCGGCCATGATCTTGAGGACGCTGGACTTACCCGCGCCATTGGGCCCGACCACGCCGATCTTGGCGCCCGGGAGGAAGTTCAGGAAGACGTCGTCAAGGATGACCTTGTCGCCGTGCGCCTTGCGCACCTTGCGCATCGTGTAGATGAATTCGGCCATGCCGTCGTCATGCCTTTCGTCTGGCTGCAGATCGCGTAAAACTCGCAACCCATCCTAGGCACCGGCCGAACTCCCGGTTACGCCGACAGGGACAGCCCCTGCTCGGCCGCCGCACCAGGGACCACATCCGGGGCCGCGTCCTCGGTGTCGGCTTCGTCCTGCGATGCCCGGATCCCGACCGAGCGGGTGCGTTCCAGCTTGACGCGGCATCTGCTCAGATCCGGCCCCACCGAGTTGGCGCGGACCTCGACCGAGGACCGGCGGTTACCGTCCTTGTCCTCGTATTCATCGGTGTAGATGTGCCCGAGCACCACCACCGGATCCCCCTTGTAGAGCACGCTGGTGATGCCCTCGGCGACCTTGCCCCAGCAGTTGACGGTGACGAACAGCGAGGTGCCGCTCTCCCAACTGCCATCGGGCATCTTGCGCCGCGAATTGCTGACCACGCGGAAGCGGACGAAGTCCTGGTCACCGACGCGCCTGGCGACGGGGTTGGTGGCGACGGTGCCGACAATGGAAAACGGGGTCTCGAACATGACATGCCTTTCGGTCGTGCGCGGCGCCGGGTTCGCACCGGCCTGTGCACCCATTGACCCGTCGCCGACCGACATCGCAGCGCGGTACGCGCCCGCCGCGGGTGGTGCTGTGGATGAATCCGCAACTGTGGATAACTCCCCGGTTACCGCCCACCAGCCACCGGCCGCGGGGCTTTGCGCGATGATCGACGGTGTGGCAGATGAGGGCACCGCAGTGATCGGACGCGCGCAATGACCATGCCGCAACGTCTGACGGACCGCTATGAGCTGGGCGAACTGCTCGGCTTCGGGGGCATGTCGGAGGTGCACCGGGCGCGCGATATCCGGCTGCATCGCGACGTGGCGATCAAGATCCTGCGGGCCGATCTGGCCCGCGACCCGAACTTCTCCCAACGGTTCCGGCGTGAGGCTCGGCACACCGCGGCACTGAACCATCCGTCGATCGTCGCGGTATACGACACCGGCGAGGCGCAGTCCGCGACCGGCATGTTGCCGTTCCTGGTCATGGAGTACGTCGAAGGCATGACCGTCAGCCAGCTCATCCAGCAGCACGGGACGCTCCCCCCGGCCCAGGCGATGGCCATCATCGACGGGGTCTGCACCGCGTTGGAGTTCAGCCACAGCCGCGGCATCGTGCACCGCGATATCAAGCCGGCCAACATCATGGTCACCCCGAACGGCGCGGTGAAGGTGATGGACTTCGGGATCGCCCGCTCCATGAACGCCACCACCGGTGATCGGCTGACGGCCACCTCGGCGGTCGTCGGCACGGCGGCCTACTTCTCCCCCGAGCAGGCGCGCGGTCAGCAGGTCGACGCCCGCACCGATGTGTACTCGCTCGGCTGCGTGCTCTACGAGATGCTCACCGGGCAGGCACCGTTCACCGGCGACACCCCGTTGTCGGTGGCCTACCAGCACGTCCGGGAACGCCCGGTCGCGCCGTCGAAGCGTCACCCCGGCATCTCCCCCGAGCTCGATGCGGTGGTTCTGACGGCGCTGGCGAAAAAGCCGGGCAAGCGCTACCAGAGCGCCGCCGATCTGCAGGCAGACCTACGCCGGGTCAGTGCCGGCGGAAGTCCGGTGGCCACGACGCCGCAGGCCGACGAGCTCGATCTGCCCGATACGGGTGAGCCCGCCGGGCCACTCACCCTGCAGATGCCCGCGCAGCAGGCCCACGGCAGGTCTCGGCGCTGGGCCATCGGCGGTGCGCTCGCGGCGGTGCTGGCGCTGGTGGTCGGTGGCGTCTACATTGTCGGCGCGATGAACCGGGTCCAGGTGCCCGATGTCACGGGCCTGGACCGTGCGGCGGCGGTGAGCCAACTGCAGGACCGCGGCCTGAATCCCACGGTCGACTCCATGCCCGACGGCACGGTGCAGGCCGGTCAGGTGATCGCCACCGACCCGGCGGCGGGTTCGTCGATCTCCGAGGGCGGAGATATCACGGTCAACGTGTCGACCGGGCCGGAGCAGCGGCGGGTGCCCGATGTCGCGTCGATGTCCTACGAGGATGCCGTGCGGGCGCTGCGGGACGCCGGGTTCGATCGCGTCCGCCGCCAACCGCAGGCCTCCACGGCCGAACAGCTCGACCGGGCCATCGGCACCGAACCCGCCGCCGGCCAGGATTCGGCGACCAGCAACGAGATCGTCATCATGGTCGGGTCGGGACCGTCATCGCGGCAGCTGCCCGATGTGACCGGCCAGACCGTCGAGCAGGCCACCAAGAACCTGAACACCGCCGGTTTCACCACGATCCTGCAGGCCGACACCGACGGGGTGCTGCCCGCCGGTGAGGTGGCGGGCACCGATCCGGCGCCCGGGGCGTCGGTGGCCACCGACGCCCCGATCACGCTCAAGGTTTCCCGCGGGAACCAGTTCCCCATGCCGGACCTGACCGGGCTGTTCTACGGCGATGCCCTGCAGCAGCTGCAGGCGCTCGGGTTCACCGGCCGACTGCTCAAGGGCCCCGATGTGGACGCCGGCGGCGACCGGCGCGCCCGGGTGGTGCGCCAGGACCCGGCACCGCGCGCGGGGGTGAACCGCGACGGGACCATCACGGTGAGCTACGGCAGCTGACGCCGCCAGCAGGTCTTCGCTACCAGGTCTTCGCTACGAAGTCTTGTTGCCGCTGTCGATATCGGCGAGCTTGGCCAGCATGTTGTTGTAGGCCGCCAGCTCGGCGTCCTCGTCGCGGTCGGCGGCCCGATCGAGCCGCTTGGCCACGCGGTTGTCGCTGCGTCGCCACTGGATCAGCAGCGCCAGCATCACCAACACCAACGGCACCTCACCGGCTGCCCAGGCAATACCTCCGCCGAGCTTCTGATCGGCGAGCAGGTCGGGATTCCACGGCAACCGCAGTGAACGGTAGAAGTCGCCTGCGAGCACCGTGTTCATCCCCATCAGGACCACCCCGAAGAAGGCGTGCAGTGGTAGTGAGCCGAACACCATGGCGAGCTTGCCCAGCGGCGGGATCGGTCGCGGGGTGGGGTCCACGCCGATGACCACCCAATAGAACAGGTAACCGCTGAGCAGGAAGTGCAGGTTCATCGCCAGGTGGGCACCGTGGCTGTCAGCCGCGACGTCGAAGATGCCGCCGAAGTACAGGCCGTAGAACCCCGCCACGAAGATCGCGGTCGACACGATCGGGTTCGTGAAGAACTGGGACACCTTGCTGTGCAAGGCGGCCAGCAGCCACTCCCGCGGACCGGGCGGCCGATCCTTGCCAGCGGTGGGCAGCGCGCGCAGCGCCAGCGTCACCGGTGCACCGAGCACCAGGAGCACCGGCACCAACATCGACAACAGCATGTGGGCCGTCATGTGCATGCTGAACATCGCGGGCATGTAGCGGCCCAGGCCCGAGGACGTCGCGAACAGCAGCGCCGCACAGCCCAGCAGCCAGGCGATGGTCCGCCCGACGGGCCAGGCGTCACCGCGTCGGCGCAGCCGCACCACCGCGAGCACGTAGACGGCGGCCGCGATGATCGCCGCGGTGCCGAAGATGAGGTCGAAGCGCCATTCGAACAGGATTCGGGCCAGTGTCGGCGGGCCGGACAGGTCGTACCCGATGGCGACCTCGGTGATCGACGGCAGCCGCACCGGCGGCGGTGGCGGGGTGCGGCCGAGCGCGACCGCGAGCCCGAAGGTGAAACCGAAGATCAGCGATTCGACCAACGCCAGCCGGATCAGCGGGCCGCGCGCGGTGGGGTCGGCCGCCAGCGCGGTGACGCTGCGCCTTCGCTGCAGCCAGCCGAGGACACCGAGGGCCACCAGCGCCGTCATCTTGCCGACGAGCAGCCATCCATAGGTCTGGGTGAAAAGGTCGGACGGTTGGATCCGGACCAGCGCGTTACCGACGCCGGATACCGCCATGGCGAAGAAACACCACACGGCAATCCGGGAGAACCGCCTGGCCGCCAGGTCGGTGTGCTCGCCCCCGCGGAACGCCAGCGCCCACAGCGCCAGCAACCCGCCGGCCCACAGCACTCCGGCGACCAGGTGGATGAGCAGACTGTTGGTGGCGATGTCGTGACTGCCGCCCGAGGACGAGTGTCCGGTCAGCGCCAGCGGCAGCAGGGTGATCAGTGATCCGGCCAGCAGCACCGGCGTCCACGACCAGCGCAGGACCGGGATACTGGCGAGCGTGACGATGGCCGCGAGTAAGGCCGTCCAACGCCAGGTGCCCGCGGTCTCGACCATGCTGGCCACGGTCCAGATGTCGACCGGGTTGAGCCGGTCGACCAACGGGGCGCCGGTGATATCGGAGACGGTCAGCGGCACCAGCAGCGCCGCGCACACCGTCCACGCGCCGGCGGCGACGGTCCCGGTCCGCAACGCCCGGTACCCGGCCACGTCCAACACCCCGCTGCGTTGCGGCGGAACCAGGAATGCAGCCATCAGGAAGGAGCCGACGGCGATGGCGGCCGCGATCTCGCCGGCGGCCCGGACGAACGGGAGCCCGTAGGTGGTGGCGGGGCCGGGGTTGGGCAGCCCGGTGGCGGCCAGCGCGTCGACGAGCGACAGGCCGCCGACACCGGCGGCGACCGCCCCGGCCAGCAATGCGACACCCCACAGCATCGGCCAGACGGTGCGCACGCGCACCGGGGTCGCAACGGTAGTCATGCCGTCAAGGTTAGGCGGGGGTCTCAGCCGGTCGTGGGGCGGCGTGACTCCCGCTCGCGCCGGCGGTACTGGCGGAACGCCGTCTTCTCGACGGTGTTCAGGTCGGCGAGGATTCCGCGGATCTCGGTGAGGAAGGCCTGGCGCCGTTCGGACAGATCGGCCGCACGACGCAGCAGGTTCTGATCGGCGACCACCTGCCGGGCCGTGGCGAACAGCAGAGCCGATACCGATTCGGCGCTGCGCACCCTGCCTTGGGCGACATGCTGGCGTCCGACGCCGAGTGCCAGCTTGGTCAGATCGGGTTCGGAGATCTCGGAGGACGCGTCGCGCAGCACGTCGGCGACGATCTCGTAGGCCTCGAAGAAGGGACGCAACATGGCCGCACCCAACAGTGGCTGCTTGACCCGCAGCAGCTCAAGTATCGACTCGGGGCCCTCAGCGATGCGGTCCTCCCAGCCGTCCACCCAGCTCATCTCCCGGGTGACGTTCTCCCGGAAGGCCACCGAGTCGGCGAAGTAGAACTCGAACTTGAGCAGGTCACGCAGGCGCAGCACCTGTGACCAGAACGCGTCGAGCCAATCGGACTCGGCGGTCGCGGCGTGCGCGAGCGCCAGCTCGATGATCGAGGTCTCCAGGAACGCGTAGATGATCGAGTTGCGGTAGAACGCGGCCTCGTGTTCGTTCTCCGGCGCGATCCGCCACACGGGTTCGCGGCCACCGTCGACCCTGGTGACCGGATGTCCGCCGGAGAGCGCATCCACCGCGGCGCGCACCCCCTCCTTGGTGCGCAACCGCAACACGCTGTTGGTCATCGGGATCTCGCGGCGCTCAAGGTAATCCAGGGCGTCGGCGAAGGTGTGGTGCAGCTGGTCGACGGTCAGCGCCACCCCACGCGCGGCAAGCAGCAGCGCCGAGACCAGACCGGTGGCGTTGACCGGAGTGACCTGCACGATGCGCCAGGCGACCTCGAAGGCCATCTTCTGCATGGCCAGCCGTTTGGCCTCGGGGCTGGTGGCGATGGGGCCGTTGGGCTCGCCGAGATACTGCCGCATCGAGACCGCTTCGGGGAACCGGACGTAGATCTTGCCGTAGTTGCGTTCACCCTGGGCCTTGATGAAGTTGTAGAGCCAGCTGACGCTTTCGGGCGTCTTCTCCCCGCCACGCGCGTACTCGGCGTATTCGGCGGTCTCGTGCAACTGGTCGAAACTGATCGACACGGGTTGCAGCAGGATGTCCTCACTGCGGCCATCGAGATAGGCGTCGGCGACGTAGGACAGCAGACCGAGCTTGGGCGGCAACATCTTTCCGGTCCGCGACCGGGTGCCCTCGATGGACCAGTTGAGGTTGAACCGCTTCTCCACGATGTAGCCGACGAACTGGCGCAGCACGTACTTGTACAGCGGGTCGTCGAGTTTGCGGCGCAGGAAGATGACCCCGGAGTGCCGGAAGATCGGGCCCATGAAGCCGAAGGACAGATTGATCCCGGCGAAGGTGTGCACCGGTGGTAACCGGTTCTCCTGCATGGCGACCGGGACGATGACACCGTCGAGGTAAGAGCGATGGGAGAACAGCAGAACGGCCGGGTGGACCTCCAAGGCCCCACGCATGGCCTCGATCTCGGCGCTGTCGTAGTCGATGTGCGGATCGAAACCACGGCTGAAGATCGCCCGGCCCAGCGTCGGGATCAGGTCTACCGAGAACCGGCTCCAGCCGGTGGAGAGCTCGTCGAGCATCTCCCCGGCCTTCTCGATGGTGGCCCCGGGGATCTGGTCCAATCCCTCCCGGAACCGCGATGAGGCCAGCATCTCCGGCTTCACCAGCCGCGGTGACTTGTATTCGGGGCCGAGCAGCCGCAACTCGACGCGCTCGATGGCCAGAATCGCCCTGCGGATGACGAAGCGGGCGAATTCTCGCGGGTTTTCGGCGGTCGTGGTGTCCTGCCACTGCTGGCGAAGCTCGGAGACCTTGGCCGGTTCACCGGCAACCACCCGCGCGCGGGCCGGGTCTTTGCGCAGGATCCGGCGCTGCAGCAGCTCCGGCGGCCGATACGTGTCGCGCCCGGATATCAGGGCCACCACCTTGGACCGGGTGGGCAATCCTCCGGGCACCCAGAAGATGCGCACCGGCACGACGGATCGGTCCGGGTCTGCCGAGAGCAGTTGGACCAACCGGGCCATCACGGTGGCGGGGGGATCATCGGAATGATCGGGTAACAGCAGCACCTCGACCCGGGCCTCGGGCCGCTCACGCTGCTGCTGGGCCAGCCAGTGGTCGAGCAACTCCTGCTCGGCGGGCGAGCCGACCGCGGCCAACACCAGGGTGTCTCCGGTCGGACTGAAGGTGGCGAAATCCTCAGCGACCGTTTTCACCGGCGTCCTTTCCCGTTGCGGTAGACGGCATGGTCGGGCAGCTCACCGACGGGCCACGCTGCCAGCGTGTCCAGATACAGCTGGCGCACCTCGGCAATCCGCTCGGTCAGGTCGTCGTGGGTCCAGTCGTCGACGGGTATCGGCGGGAAGACGGCGACATCGACCTTGCCCGCGTTGAATGTGCTGGAGTCGCGGGCGGCGACGACCTCGGCGTTGCGGATGACGATCGGCACGATCGGGATGCCCGCGGCCATCGCGATGCGGAACGGTCCCTTCTTGAACGGACCCACCTCGGTGGTGTCCAGCCGGGTGCCCTCCGGCGCGATCAGAATCGAAAGCCCCTTCTTGGCAAGCTCTTCCACCTTGTGCAGGCCCTCCACCGCGGACTGGGTGTCCTCGCGGTCGATGAACGCCGCGTCCATCACCTTGCCGAGCGGGCCCATCAGCGGGTTGCGCTCGAGCTCCTTTTTGCCCACGCCGGTGAAGTCGGTGTTGACCAGACGGCCGGCGATCATCGGGTCGGCCTGGTTGCGGTGATTGAAGATGAACACCGCGGGCCGTTGTTTGGTCAGGTTCTCCTCACCGAGCACATTGAGCCCGATGCCGGTGGTCAGCATCAGCAGCTTGCTCCAGTTGGAGGTGAAGAAGTTGACGCCGACACGTTTGTTGCGTGTCAGCAACCCCAGCCCGATGGCACCGGCGGCCACCGTGGGAATGGTGGCCAGACTGGCCAGGGTGCGGATCTGCGAGATGGGGCTGCTGCCGCTGCGGCTGGTGAACTTGAGGATCGGCCAGCCCCGTTTGGCTGCCACCGCGGCCAGTTTTCCGGCCGGGTTGGTCGGCCGCGGGTTACCGACCAGATACATGAGTGCGACATCCTCGTCGCCGTCGGCGTAGAAGTAGCTCTTCGCGAGATCGACGCCGTTCTCGGCCGAGAACTTCTGTACCGCATGGGCTTTGCCGGGCCCCCAGATGATCGGTTCGGCGACCTCGCCGGTGATCAGTCCGTCGTCGTCGGCGATGAACTTGTTGCTCAAAATGTTGTCGATGCCCAGGAACTTGGCGACGGGCTCGACCTGCACGATCAGCGCGCTGGAACTCAGTACGACGGTGTGTCCGCGGGCCTGGTGGGCACGCACCATCGCGCGCATCTCGGGGTAGATGCGATCACGGACGTGCTGGACGAACAGCCGCTCCCCCAGCTCGTCGAGATCACCGATCGAGTTGCCGCGCAGCATCCGGGCACCCTTGCCGATCAGGTCCTCGAACTCCGAACGGCCGAGTTGGTGGTTGATGCCGGCCTGCACCATCCCGATGAACTCGCCCGCGCTCATCTGCCCGCGGCGCAGCCGATCCTGGGTCATCAGCACACCGGTGAACCCCGCCACCAGCGTGCCGTCCAGATCGAAGAAGGCACCGACCTGCGGCCCCTCGGGGCTGGCCTCGATCTCGGCGACCGTTCCCGGCAGCCGCATCACCTGCGATTCGCCGTCGGCGGAACTCATTGCGCGGCACTCCCATTCGACGGCGCGGTTTCGGACACAGCGAAGGACGCGGCCGCGGCACGGCCGTCCCCACCGAGGGCCAGGACCTCATCGAAGCCCCGGACCAGGCTGCGCTGCCACAGTTGCCCGTCGATGATGGCGGCCCGGTCGTAGCGGGTCGTGATGGTGACGTATCCACCACGCGAGACCAGCACCGCCATCATCGCCACACCTGGCAGCGGGCCAAGTCCGTAGTGCCGCAGCACCTTCGCCCCGGCGATGTAGGTGTCGCCGGGATAGACGGGCACATTGGATGCCTGGACATCGGAGTTCACCACCGACCCGGCGACCGATTCGAGCACGGCGTCGGGCAGGAAGCTGGCTATCGGAGCGATCGAGCCGACCATGTCGATCGCCCGTTCCTCGCGCTTGCTGGTCATCTGCGATCGAATGGCCTTGATCCGGCGTTCGGGGTCGGCGATCCCGATCGGTGCGGCGAGATTGACACCGGCGAAACGGTTTCCGCCGGCCGGGTCGTCGTCGGAGCGTAGATTGACCGGTACAGCCATGGGCAAGGTCTCGATCGGCATGCCCTTGGCTACGTGATAGTGCCGCAAAGCCCCGCACAGACCTGCCAGGTAGGCGTCGTTGATCGACCCGCCGACGGCCTTGGCGGCCTTGTGCAGATCGGCGAACACGATGTCGATCGCCTCGCTGTGCGAGCTCAGGCTGCGCCGCCGCAGCAACGGCGAGTGGTCGGCCACCGGTCGCGATACCCGGGTGGTCGACAGCGCGTAGTCGACGACACCACTGACCGCCGCGGCCGGGTCCTTGACGACGTTGGTGACCGCATGCACCGCGCCGCCGACCAGGCCCAGCACACTGTTGGTGATCTTCATGGGCATCCGATTGAGGCCCAGCTTCATCAGGTCATTGGACGACAGATCCTGCGGAATCGGCAGCGGCGCAAGCTCACCGACCTCGACATCGCGCTCCAGGTTGTAGATGTGGGCGAACATCTCGACGGTGCCCACGCCGTCGGCGACGGCATGACTCAGGTGCAGGATGGTGGCCGCCCGGCCGTCGGTCAGACCCTCGACGAGAGTGGCGCTCCACAGCGGGCGAGTGATGTCCATCGGCGACTGCAGCGCGATCTCGGCGATGTCGAGGACTTCGCGCAGGGTGCCCGGCTCGGGTGCCCGGACCCTGCGGACGTGGAAGTCGAGGTTGAAATCCGGGTCGACCACCCAGCGCGGGGCCGCGGTCGGCAGCGTCGGCATCACCACCTTCTGGCGAAGCCGAAGCACCTTGCGGGAGGCCTGCTCGAACACCGCCCGGAACCGCTCCCAATCGGGAGTCGTGTCAAGCAGTTCGACACCCATGATCCCGGACCGTGTCCGCGGATTGGCCTCACCGCGGTGCAGCAACGTGTCGACGCCGTTCAGTTTCTGGGGCAGCCCCGCCGCATCCAACGGCACTCTGCTCATCGCGCGCACTCTCCTCCTGATAACGCCCCTCGTGCAGCGTCCACGCTAGTCGGCGTCGCGTCGGCGCGACGCCCCTTTCGCTGGGAGCGCGCAACCTCACAGCCTCACGCCGGGACGCGGGTGTTCCCGGGTGGGTCCGGCAGATCGCGGAACGCCGCGGCAGCCAGGATCCGCTTCTGTTGACCGTTCCTCGGCGCCGCGATCCGCAGGTTCACCGAGACACCGTGATCGCTAGGCCGGATGTAGTAGCACTCGTCGGTGTCCGGGCAATAGATGCAGATGACGTCGACGGCGCCCTTGTCGATGGGTACCGAATGCACGCCGTGTCGATCCGCCCAGGTCGACCGCAGGTTCAGCTTGATGACCCCGGCACGCGCACATCGGTACTTCACCTGGACCCTGACGAACACGCCCGCCCGGTAGGCGACCAGGTCGAAGGCCGCATGCTCGGTGGCCGGGAAGAGCATGGTGTACCCCTTGGCCACCAGATCCGAGAACGCCTTCGCGACGCCCAGATCGCCTTTGTCCTTCGTGTGGTGCGAAGCCATCGACCCCTCCTCCTGGGCACCGCCCCACCGGGCTGATGTGCCGGCCGTCGGTTGCTGAAAGGGAATCGATGAGGTGTAAATTACGACTGTCCGATCTGCCCCCGTGGCGCAACGGATAGCGCAGCGGGTTTCTACCCCGTAGGTTGCAGGTTCGAATCCTGTCGGGGGTGCTTTTTCACCATGTGCGGGTCCGCCGGCAACCCGATGTCGTCTGACCCGACCATAACGCGCCCCACCGACACGTCACGCCGAGTCGCTGTCAGTCCGTGGTCGTCTGCAGCTCGTCGAACGCCGCACCCAGGTTCGGCCGGATGGTCAGGACATCGGCCAAGCCGACCAGCTCGAGTGGTCGACGGGTGATCGGCCCATCGGCCACCACCACCAGCGGCACCTCCGGTATCAGCTGCTGATGGGTCTCCACCAGCACCGACATGCCATAGGAGGCCAACAACTCGGTATCGGTCAGGTCCACGATGACGGCCGTCGGTTGTTTCTTCAGCGCGGCAGCGATGACCTGCTGCAACGTCGGCGCGGTCACCATGTCGATGGCTCCGGCGCAGCTGACGACGACCGTCGTGTCATGCCAGGATTCGGAGCAGACACACGGGGACGGGATGGGCTCAAGTCGGTCGGGCATGGACACCTCGCGCAAAAGTCGACTCCGGGCGCAATGTCTCGCGGGGCTACTTCTTAACCAAACAAGCTAGAACGCCGAGTACCACCGAGCCTAACGTAAAGATCCGGTCCCAAACGGGTCGCGGCACCCGAGCGGACGGCAATTCGCCGACCTGGCACGCTGTGCACCGTAGTCGGGGACAGAACGGGGAGGTCTACCCATTTCGCGTCAGAACGCTGATGACGTGACCGTCGAGGGCTTGCTGCCGCCCGGCACCGTCATCGACCTGGACAATTGCGCGCGGGAACCCATCCACATTCCCGGCAGTGTCCAGCCGCGCGGTGTGCTCGCAGTGGTCCGCGAACCCAGTTTCGAGATCCGGCAGATCAGCGCGAACGTCGACGACCTGCTGGGACGTTCCGTCCACGAGGTGCTCAACCAGGATCTGTCGGCTCTCATCGGGATCGATCAGGCCAACCTGATCAGGCAGGCCGCCGCGACATTCGGGGATCTGCGCCAACGCAACCCTCTCGAGCTGACCATGGAGGTCGGCGGACTTACCCGGCCCTTTGACGCGCTGCTGCATCGTGAACCCGGCGGGATCCTGCTCATCGAGATCGAGATGGCGTACGGCGAGCGCCCCTTCTCGTTCCCCAATACCTACCAGGCCGTACGCAACTCGGTGGAGGAGCTGAATCGCGCCGACGGGCTCAGGGCCCTCTACGACACCGCGGCGCAGGCGGTGCGCGAGCTGACCGGATTCGACCGCGTCATGGTGTACCGATACGACCGCGACTACAACGGCGAGGTTGTCGCCGAGAACAAGCGCGAGGATCTCAATTCCTTTCTCGGGCTTCACTATCCGGCCAGCGACATACCCGCTCAAGCACGCGCGATGTACGAGAAGAGTTGGCTGCGCCTGATCTCCGACGTCGACTACACACCGGCACCGCTGGTGCCACCCATGAACCCCGACAGTGGGACACCGGTGGACCTGACCCACGCCACCCTGCGCAGCGTTTCCCCCATTCACATCGAGTACCTGAAGAACATGGGCGTGCGCGCGTCGATGTCGATCTCACTGTTGCGCCACGGACGACTGTGGGGTCTGATCGCCTGTCATCACTACGCCGGGCCGCACCTGCCGCCCTATGGTGCGCGCGCCGCCGCCGAGTTCCTCGGTTCGACATTGTCGCTGCGCATGGTCGACCGGTTCGATGAAGACCAGTTACGCGAACAGCTCGCCGCCCAATCGCTGCTGAGCCATCTGACCGCGGCCACGCACAACGACGCCGAACCTCTGGCCACCACCCTTCTGGGGACTCCCAGCGTGCTCGACCTGCTACCCGCCACCGGCGTCGTGGTCAACGTCGGCGGTGAGTACGGCGCGCTGGGTTCGCCACCGGCTCCCGAGCAGGTCGCGGCCGTCGCGGCGTGGGCTCGCAGCACCGGTGAGGAGATCGCGGTCACCGAAAGCCTGTCACGTGACGTGCCTGCGGTGCCGGTCGATCCAGAGATCGCTGCCGGGGCGTTGGCGCTGAATCTGCCGGAGGACCAGTACGTCATCTGGTTCCGCGACGAGGCCGTCCGCTCAGTCGACTGGGGTGGCGACCCGCACAACAAGGCGATCGCCGTACAGGAGGGTGACCAGATCCGGCTCAGCCCGCGCAAATCCTTCGATCGTTGGCGGGAGGTGGTCGACAAGTGCAGTGAGCCGTGGGCCCCCATCCAACTGGAGTCGGCCGAGGGGTTACGCGCCAACCTGGTCGAGGAGCTCTACCGCCGGACCCGCAGCGCGCTTCGCGTGGCCGAGGTGCTGCAACGCAGCTTGCTACCGGAATCCATCCCGACCGTCGAGGGCTGGGAATTGTCCGCCGACTACCGTCCTGCGGCCGGCGGACGAGTCGGCGGCGACTGGTACGACGCGTTCGAACTCCGCGATGGCCGGCTGGTCGTCCTGCTCGGTGACGTGGCCGGCCACGGCCTTGCCGCGGCGGGAACCATGGCTCAGTTGCGAAATGTACTGCGGGCCAATCTGTTCGCCGGCGCCACGCCCGGAACGGCTATCAGTGATCTGAACTCGTTCAGCGTCCACCTGATGCCCCGCACGTTCGCCACCGTCATCGTCGCCCGGATCGATATCCGCACCGGCCATGTGGAGGCGTCCTCCGCCGGTCATCTCATGCCGTTCATCACCGGGTCGGTTGACGACACGCCCACCGCGGCACCGATCAAACTGTCGCCGCCGATCGGCGTCCGGGGCGCGACCTATGTCACCAGCGAGTTCGACTTGGAGCCCGGCCAGTTCATGGTGATGTTCTCGGACGGGCTGGTGGAACGGCGGACCGCCTCGATAGACGAAGGTCTGCAGCGCTTGTCTACCCAACTCGCGGCGTCCCGGGATCGACGTGCGCCGAGGGTGTCGGCGGCGATGACACCCAACGACACCGACGATGACGTCACCGTCATCATCCTGGGCCGCCGGTGAACAGCCGTGCCGACACACCTTGAGGAGATTGCAATGCCGGTGACCGTGTTCCTCGAACTCCGTTTCCAGCCGGGTGCCGTCGCACGTGCCCGCGACGTCATGGGGCGGGCGCTCCACGACACCCGGGCGTTCGCCGGCAACATCAGCACCGAGGTCCTGATCGACGAGGACGACGAAACGCATTGGGTGATAAGCGAAGTATGGGAGTCAGTCGAGCACGACGAGGCTTACCGAGCGTTTCGCGCCGGCGCCGGCAAGCTCGCCGAGCTGCCGCCACTGTTGAGCGCACCACCGAAGAAGACGCGGTACGTCACGTCCGACATGTGATGCCGATGGCCGCAACGGATGACTACTGGAATCACAACACGGCTTACCATCCGTGGCTGCTCACGCTCGCCCGTCGAGACGGTCATGCACTCGATGTGGGGTGCGGCGATGGCCTGCTGGCGCAGCGCCTTGCCACGGTGTCACGAGCGGTGACCGCGCTGGATCCCGACCAGGCGGCGATTACGCGGGCCCGCGACCGGATCGGAACCGGGACGAGGGTCTCGGTGCAGAACTGCTCATTCGACGATTTCGATTCCGGCGGAGATCGTTTCGACCTGATCACGTTCGTCGCCAGCCTGCATCACATGGATCTGTGCACGACGCTGCAGAGAGCCCGCGGTCTGTTGGCTCCGGGAGGGACCATCGCCGTCGTCGGGCTGAGCGCCAATACCTCGGTCGGTGACTGGCTGATCTCGGCCCTGTGCCTTCCCGCGGTGCGCCTCGGATCACGTTGGCATCGGGAACATCCCGATATCGGCGTGGTCGTCGCCGACCCGCGCGAGTCTCTTACCGAGATTCGACGCGTGGCCTGCGACGTCCTGCCTGGCGTGACGATCCGCCGAGCCCTGTACTACCGGTACCTACTGCGCTGGACGCTGCCCGACTGACCGGTCACCAGTCGTCGGACCGAATACCCGCAGTGGCGTCCGGCATGACGCTGCCGGTGCCCGGCGTCGACAGGGACCAGCCGCCGACTCCCTCACACACCAGGTCGGTGGGCATCGACACCTGCGACGGCACCGGGACGCCCAATCCGGAGATACCCGGCATGTTCAGCTGCGGGGTGGGAAGCATTCCGGTCAGCCCACCGACGCCAGACGGGGCGGCCAGCGAGGGTTGCGGAAGCATTTCGGCCAACACGCCCGTGACACCGGCCAGCGGAGCCATCACCATGCCCGGAAGACCGGACGCGGCGCCGGCCGCCGGGAGGATCGCGCCCGGAATACCGGCGAACGCGGTTCCACCGCCTGCTGCTGCGGCAGGTGCGCCGACACCGACCGCACCGGCCGGGGCAGCCGCCTGGACTGCGGCCACCGCGGGCGCGGTCACCGCCTGTACGGCTCCGAGCCCGCCTGTGCTGGCCATCAGGGGGCCGACAGCGGCGGCGTTCACGCCGCCCGCACCCGCACCACCGGCACCGCCCGCTCCTGCACCAGCCGCGCCGCCACCGGCCGCGCCGCCACCGGCACCACCCGCACCACCGGCCGCACCACCGCCGCCGGCACCACCTGCAGCGCCGCCCGCTCCTGCTCCGCCGGCGCCACCGGCACCTGCTCCGCCGGCACCACCACCAGCGGCACCGCCGCCGCCACCGGCACCACCCGCACCACCGGCCGCACCACCGCCACCGGCACCGCCCGCACCCGCGCCACCAGCACCACCACCAGCGGCGCCACCGCCGCCACCGGCACCACCCGCACCACCGGCCGCACCACCGCCACCGGCACCACCGGCACCGGGGATCGCGACCGCAGCCGCGTCCTCGATCGGTGCACCGGCTGCACGCGCAGCGGCATCGTCGAGGGCCGCGCCGGGCAATCCGCCGGCACCAGGGGCTCCACCTGCGCCCGGCAGACCGGCACCAGGCGCACCTGCTGCGCCCGCGGCATCGACGAGCGCCGCCGCGGGACCTTCACCGTTGAGTCCTGTGCTGGCCAGTAGCGGTCCTACACCCGCACTATCCATCAGGGGGGCGCCACCACCCACGGGAGCACCGCCACCCACCGGGGCGCCACCACCCACGGGAGCACCGCCACCCACCGGGGCGCCACCACCCACGGGAGCGCCACCACCGACCGGAGCGCCACCACCGGCAGCACCACCGGCAGGAGCGCCGCCACCGGCAGCACCACCCGCCGGCGCACCACCACCGGCAGCACCACCCGCCGGCGCACCACCGACTGCAGCCGCCGGAGCACCGGCACCACCGGCGCCCGCACCGCCACCAGCCGCGCCGGCACCACCTGCGCCACCACCGGCCGCGCCCGCGCCACCGGTACCACCGGCAGCCTGCAGAGCCGCACCGGATCCGCCGCCGGTCGCCGCGCCTGCGTCAGCGATCACCGCAGCGGGCGCGCCTCCGACAGCGGCGCCCGGAGCGCCGCCGACCACCGCACCGGGGGCACCGCCCCCTGCGACGCCGGGAACTCCGATACCCGGAACACTGACGCTCGGTATGTCGACATCGATGGGCACCGACAGCTCCACCGGTGGAGACGAGATCTCCGCGGGCGGGCCCGACACCTGCACCGGCGGGGCATGCACCTCGACCGGCGGGGCCGCAACTTCGACAGGGGGTGCGTGCACCTCGACGGGAGGCACCGCTACCTCGACTGGGGGCACCGCCACCTCGACCGGCGGAACCGCGGCGGCGAGTTCAACCGGCGCACCGGTCACCCCACCGCCCTCGATGACTCCGGCAGCGGGGACAGCACCTGCACCGCCGACACCACCACCACCGGTGGCGCCACCACCAGCTGCACCGCCACCGGCCGCACCACCACCGCCAGCGCCACCGCCTGCAGCACCACCACCGGCACCGCCGCCGGCCGCACCACCACCGGCACCGCCGCCGGCCGCACCACCACCGGCACCGCCGCCGGCCGCACCACCGCCGCCACCAGCCGCTCCACCGCCAGCGCCGCCACCCGCCGCGCCACCACCACCAGCGCCGCCACCGGCACCACCGGCGTCAGCACCACCGATTGCTGCCGCGGGGGCCGCACCTTCGCCGCCGCCGACCACCGGCGCGACAGCGGCCGCGGGTGCGGCTGCTGCACCGTCGACCACCGCAGCGGCAGGGACCGGCACCTCGATCGCGGGTGGCGGGGCCACCGCGGCGGCATCGACCAGCTCACCCGCGGGAACGCCTGCCGGAGCCGCCACACCGGCTGCCGGATGAATTGCGGCACCACCCGGAACACCACCGGGGGCACCTCCGCCAGCTCCGCCCGCACCAGGGGCTCCGCCACCACCGACCGCGCCCGCGGCGTCGGCAAGCGGAGCGCCACCGGGAACTCCCCCGCCACCGGGCGCCGCACCAGCGGCATCGACGATCGCTGCGCCCGGCGCGCCGCCGGCTCCCGGAACGCCGCCTGCCAACGGAGCACCGGCTCCCGCGGCATCGATCAACGGAGCGCCTGCTGCGACGGGAGCACCGGCCCCACCGGCACCCGCTCCACCGCCAGCTCCGGCACCTGCGCCGCCGGCACCGCCCGCACCACCGGCACCGCCACCGGCCGCGCCGGCACCACCAGCTCCACCGGCACCGCCCGCGCCAGCTCCACCAGCTCCGCCCGCACCAGCACCGGCTCCACCAGCTCCGCCCGCACCAGCACCGGCTCCACCAGCACCGCCACCAGCCGCACCGCCACCACCGGCCGCGCCGGCTCCACCGGTTCCACCTCCGGTCGCACCCGCCGCCGGGAAAGCACCGGCCGCGGTCGCCGGGGGCACGACAACCGGCGCGGCACCGCCGCCGGTGAACGGCGCGGCGATGCCCTGCAACGACTGGCCGAGATCAGGCGGCGATGCGGCGAGGTTCTGCACCATGCCGACACACGGCACGCCGCCGGCGCTCGACTGCAACGCAGGTTGCGCATCGGCCGTCGCTATCAACAACAGCGGCGGCGTGCACAAAGCCGCCGCAGCAAAAATGCTGACAGCCAAACGATTTGACCTACTCACCATGTCATCCCCAAGCGTTTTCAAATTGACGTCGCAGTCAGGGAAGAAGGTAAATGACATCCATGAAACTCACAGGCGCGCCAAACGGGACGGTTACCGTTCCGATGCAAAGGAGATCCGGGCCCGTGACAGAACAACGGCGAAATCCCAGATAACCGTCGAAACGCCGACATACCTGCACGCCGACCCGGCCGTGCCGATCCGTAGCCTTGGCCGCATGACCGACCTCGTCCTCGTCGACATCGCCGATCGCATCGCGACCATCACCGTCAACGATCCCGATCGGCGCAACGCCGTCACCGCCGAGATCTCGGCAGGCCTGCGCGCCGCGGTCGAGGCCGCAGAGGCCGACACCAATGTGCATGCGGTCATCGTCACCGGGGCAGGCAAGGCCTTCTGCGCAGGAGCCGACCTGACCGCACTCGGTGAGGCGGCCGAGGACGGACTGCGCGTCATCTATGACGGCTTCCTGGCCGTGGCCGATTGCTCCCTGCCGACCATCGCCGCGGTCAACGGCGCCGCCGTCGGCGCGGGCCTGAACCTGGCACTCGCCGCAGACGTCCGCATCGCGGGTCCGGCGGCATTGTTCGATCCCCGCTTCCAGAAACTGGGCATCCATCCCGGCGGCGGCGCCACCTGGATGCTGCAGCGCGGCGTAGGACCCCAGGTCGCCCGGGCCGCGTTGCTGTTCGGCAAGCGTTTCGACGCACAGGAGGCGGTGCGGTACGGGCTGGCGCTCGACATCGCCGACGACCCGGTGGCCGCCGCGCGTGAACTGGCTGCCGGTCCGGCCGGTGCACCGCGCGATGTGGTGATGGCGACCAAGGCCTCGATGCGGGCGACCGCCAATCCCGGCGTCGTGGACAGCGACCAGCACGCCATCGCCGTCGACATCGAGATCACCCCGCAGGCGCGCTCCATCGAGTCCCCGGAGTTCCAGAGCCGGTTGTCCGCGGCAAAGCGACGTTAGAGGTCGGCCAGCGCCAGCTCCGGCGCCTCCACCAACTCACGCAGATCGGTCAGGAACGCCGCGGCCTGCGCGCCGTCGATGATCCGGTGGTCGAACGCGCAGCTCAGCTCCATCGTCGCGCGCGCAACCACCGCGCCGTCGACGACCACCGCACGTGGCTTCAGCGAGCCCATCCCGAGGATCGCGGCCTCGGGATAGTTGATCACCGGTACACCCGAATCCAGGCCGAGCGCACCGAAGTTCGACACAGTGAACGTCGACCCCATCAGTTCGGCCGGACGCAATGTCCCGCCGCGCGCCCCGTCGATGACGCGTGCCACCTCGGCGGCGAGCGCGCGGGTGGTGCGCTGCTGCGCATCGGTGACCACGGGAACGAGCAGTCCGCGCGGCGTGGCCACACCCACGCCGAGGTGCACCGAAGAATGCCGGTGGACGCGCGGACCATCGGCGGTGTCCACCCATGTCGCGTTCAGGAGCGGATGTCGGGTCAACACCGATGTCAACAGTCGCAGCGTCAGCGCGAACGACGTGATATCGAGCCGGCGCGAGAGCCCCTGCAGCGCCGTCCCATCGACCACCACAGCGGCATGAGCATCGGGAATCTTGCTCCGCGACAGCGCCATCCGCTTCGCCATCTCGACCTGCACGCCGGAAAGCGGCACCATGTCCGGGGGCGCCGAAGCGGCCAGCACGTCATCACGGGTGACGATGCCGTCGGGGCCGGTCGGCGTCAGCGAGGTCAGCTCGACGCCATTCTCGCGAGCCAACTTTCGGACCGACGGCTTGGCGCGGGCACGACGGGACGTATCCATTCGATCATCGGCGCCGTAGCCCACCAGCACCGGACCGGATCCGGAATTCTCGGCAACACCTATGCGCACCAGGACGGCACCGACGGCAAGCGTCTCCCCCACGGCTCCGCCGAGTTCGACTATCCGGCCGGCGTGCGGGCTCGGGATCTCGACCTCGGCCTTGTTGGTCTCCAACGTGCACAGCACCTGGTTGAGTTCGACGGTGTCGCCCACCGCCACCGACCAGCCGGTGATGGTGGCTTCCTCCAACCCTTCCCCGAGGTCGGGCACCCGGAACTCCCGGGTGCTCATTGCGCCATCACCTTCTCGACGCAGTCCAGCAGCCGATCCACCCCTGGTAACCACAGCTTTTCCAGCCGCGCCGGTGGGTACGGCGTGTCGAATCCGGTGGCCCGCAACACCGGAGCCTCCAGGTCGTAGAACAGCTCCTCGGAGATGCGAGCCGCCAGTTCGGCACCGAAGCCCAGCGTGCGCGGCCCCTCGTGCATGACCACGCACCGGCCGGTGCGCCGCACCGAATCGGAAATGGTGTCGAAGTCCAACGGGTTCAGCGTCCGCAGGTCCACGACCTCGACGTCGACACCTCGATCCGCCGCCGACTCGCCGGCATTGAGGGCGACATCCACCAGACCCCCATAGGTGAGCACCGTGACGTGTTCACCGGGACGCCGGATGGCCGCACGCCCGAAGGGCAGCTCGGCGGACTCGGTGTCGACGATTCCCCTGGTCCAGTACCGCCGCTTCGGCTCCAGGTAGGCGACCGGGTCCGGGCAACTGATCGATTGCCGCAGTAGCCAATACGCATCCGACGGCGTCGAGGGGACCACCACCTTCAAACCGGCGGTGTGCAACCAATAGGTCTCGGTGGACTCCGAATGATGCTCGACCGCGCCTATTCCGCCGAAGGACGGGATGCGCACGGTCACCGGCATGTCGACGTCACCGTGGGTGCGCATCCGATATTTGGCCAGATGACTGACCATTTGGTCGAAGGCCGGGGCGGAGAACCCGTCGAACTGGATTTCCGGCACCGGGACGAACCCACGGATCGCCATCCCTATCGCGATACCGATGATCGCCGACTCGGCCAGCGGCGTGTCGAAACACCGCTGTTCGCCGTATGTTTCGGCCAATCCATCGGTCACCCGGAACACGCCACCGAGTCGGGCGACATCCTCGCCGAACACCAGGACCCGCTCGTCGGCGGCCATCGCGTCGTGCAGTCCCTGATTGACGGCCTGTGCCAGGGTCATGGTCAACAACGACGGCCGGGGTTCGCCGAAGTCGCCCATCGGCGGTCGTTCGATGATCTGGGTCATCTCAGGACTCCTTCCCCAGCTCGATGAGCAACTCCTCGCGTTGGCGGGCCAACTCCGGGGTGATGTCGTGGTAGACGGTGTCGAACACCTCGGCGATATCGGGATCGGGCGCGCCGATCAGCGCCTTCCGCAGGTCCGTGCGCAGCCGCGCCGCCCTGCCGGCAACCCGCTCGGCGAGTCGGTCGGTCAGCACCCCGGTCGCTCGCAGGTACGCGGTGTACCGGGCGATCGGGTCGCGGGCCGCCCAGTCCTGGACGTCCGCGTCGGCGCGGTAGCGGGTGGGGTCGTCGGAGGTGGTGTGCGGCCCCATCCGATAGGTGACCGCCTCGATGAACGTCGGGCCACCACCATCGCGGGCACGCTGGGCGGCCTCGGACATGACGGCGAAGCAGGCCAGCACGTCATTGCCGTCGACGCGGACCGCGGGCATGCCGTAGCCGGCGGCCCGGTCGGCCAGCGAGGTGGCCGCATGCTGGCGGCGCTCCGGCGTCGAGATGGCGAACTGGTTGTTCTGGATGAAGAACACGGTGGGCGCAGCGAACACCGCGGCCAGGTTCAGCGCCTCGTGCGCATCGCCCTCGGAGGTGGCGCCGTCCCCCATGAAAGCCACCGTCACCGAGTCCTCGTCGAGGCGTTGGGCGGCCATCGCGGCACCGACGGCGTGCAATCCGTGGGTGCCGATTTGAATGGAGATCGGCGCGCAACATCTCTCGGTGAACGACAGGCCGCCGTGCCAGGACCCTCGCCACACCGCACCCATCTGTGCGGGTGAGATACCGCGGGTCAGGAACGCGCCGAGCTCGCGGTACTGCGGAAACAGCCAATCGGTCTTGCGCAGGCTTGCCGCCGCACCGATCTGCGCCGCCTCCTGCCCGCGACAGGACGCATAGAGCGCGAGCTCGCCCTGGCGCTGCAGGTTCACGAACTCGGTATCGAGTTCGCGGGTCAGCACCATCAGCTCATAGAGCCAGCTCAGCGTTTCCGGTGGAAGATCGCGTCGATATCGCGTCTCGGCGGTCGGGGCGCCATCGGCACCGACCAGTTGTAGGGGTGCAGAAATGACAGCCATACCGCCTCCTTCAGGGTGGCGGCATGTTCGGCCGCCGTTTCCTCGAGGTGCTCGGCACAGAGGCGGTCGTGCGACCCCTGGTCAGGGGCGCCGGCTAGCTACCGGGGTGGGGCGCAAGCTGGACGATCCGCTCGGCCCGCCGCAGTACCGGGGCATCCACCATTATGCCCTCGAAGGCGAATGCGCCCCGGTGGTTTGCCGCGGCGGCCAGGACGTGTCGCGCCCACTGCACCTGCTCCCCGGTGGGCGCGTAGCCGTCCCGGATCACGCTCACCTGCGTCGGGTGCAGCGCGACCTTGATATCGAAGCCGACGGCGACGGCGTCGTCGGTCTCGCGGCGCAACCCGTCCAGATCCTTGATGTCGATGTACACCGAGTCCAGCGCCAGCTTTCCGTGGGCCTTGGCCGCCAGCAACGACTGGGACCGGACATGTTTGGCGACGTCCCGGTAAGACCCGTCCGCGACACGGTTGGTGGTTCCGCCGAGGGCACCGAACAGGTCCTCCGCACCCCACATGACGCCGATGGTGTTGGCCGCCGCGGCGGTTTCGGTCACCGTCAGCGCGCCCAGCGGGGTCTCGACGATCAGGACTACCTGCAGCGGCGCCAGGGCCATTACCTGTTCGGGTGCCTCACATTTGGGCAACATGACGGTGGTGTAGCCGGTGCGGCCCAGGGCCTGCAAGTCCAGCCGCTGGTCCTCGGTGCCGTGCGGGTTGATCCGGATGACGGTGCGAGCCGGGTCCAGCGGGGTGCCGACGATCGCGTCGCGGGCGGCCGGTTTGTCACCTGCACCGTCCTCGAGGTCGAGGATGACGACATCGGCGGCGGCCGCGGCCTTGGCGAAGCGTTCGGGACGATCGGCCGGGCAGAAGATCCATGCCGGACCATTGTTGGCGAAACTCACCGGTTCTCCTGTGGCCTCTTGCGCACCATGGTCTTTCGCGATGCCGTTGCGACGATGTCACCGTGCTGGTTGCGGCCGACGTGGGCGAAGGTGACGATCCCTTCGCCGGGGCGGCTCTTGGACTCTCGCTTGTCGACGACCTCGGACTCGGCGTACAGCGTGTCACCGTGGAAAAGCGGCTTCGGGAAGGCGATTTCGGAGAATCCGAGGTTGCCGACGATGGTGCCCTGGGTCAGTTGCGCCACCGAGAGACCGACAAGGGTCGACAACGTGAACATGGAGTTGACCAGTCGCTGGTTGAACGGCGGCAGCGCATCGGCGAACGCGGCGTCCAGGTGCAACGCCTGGGTATTCATCGTCAAGGTGGTGAACAGGACGTTGTCGGCCTCGGTGATGGTGCGGCCGGGCCGATGAAGGTACAGCACCCCGGTCTCGAACTCCTCGAACCACAGCCCGCGCTGCTCGACGACCTTTCTGGGTTCCCCGGCCGCCGTCACAGGCCCATCCCCCGCGCGATGAGCATCAGCTGCACTTCGGTTGTGCCCTCGCCGATCTCGAGGATCTTGGAGTCGCGGTAGTGACGGGCCACCGAGTACTCGTTCATGAACCCGTAGCCGCCGAAGATCTGGGTGGCGTCGCGGGCGTTGTCCATGGCCGCCTCGCTGGACACCAGCTTGGCCACCGACGCCGCCTTCTTGAAGGGTTTGCCCGCCAGCATCAGCGCGGCGGCGTCGTAGTACGCGGTGCGCGCGACGTGGGCGCGCGCCTCCATCCTGGCGATCTTGAAGGCGATGGCCTGGTAGCTGCCGATGGCCGCACCGAACGCCTCGCGTTCCTTGGCGTATTTCACGCACTCGTCCACGCAACCCTGGGCGGCGCCGACCGACAGCGCGGCGATCGCGATGCGGCCTTCGTCGAGGATGCTCAGGAAGTTGGCGTACCCGCGGCCGCGTGCGCCGAGCAGATTCTCCTGCGGCACCCGCACGTCGTCGAAGCTCAACGGATGGGTGTCCGAGGCGTTCCAGCCGACCTTGTTGTAGGCCGGTTCGGCGGTGAACCCCGGCGTCGGGACCGGCACCAGGATGGCCGAGATCTCCTTCTTGCCCTCGGTCTCGCCGGTGACGGCCGTGACGGTGACGAGCTTGGTGATATCGGTCCCGGAATTGGTGATGAACTGCTTGGAGCCGTTGATGACCCAGTCCGAACCATCCTCCTTCGCCGTCGTCTTGGTGGCACCGGCATCGCTGCCGCCGCCGGCCTCGGTGAGCCCGAAGGCGCCCAGCGCCTTACCGCTGGCCAGCAGCGGCAGCCACTGCTGCTTCTGCGCCTCGTTGCCGAACCGGTAGACCGGCATGGCGCCGAGGGAGACACCGGCTTCCAGGGTGATGGCCACGCTCTGGTCGACCTTGCCGAGTTCCTCCAGCGCCAGGCACAGGGCGAAGTAGTCGCCGCCCATGCCGCCGTACTCTTCGGGGAACGGGAGTCCGAAGAGTCCCATCTCGGCCATCCCGTCGACGACCTCATAGGGAAAGCTGTGCTCGGCATCGTGTGTGGCGGCCACCGGTGCCACGACGGCCTGCGCGAAGTCACGGACGGTCTTGGCCAGCTGCGCGTAATCGTCGGGCAGCGTGCCGGTGGAAAGGTAATCGGTCATCGTTGGGACTCCTTGCTTGCGGTGATGCGGGCAAGGGGCTGCCCGACCTTGACCTGGTCGCCGACGGCGACGAGTAGCTCGGCAATACCGTCGACGGGTGCTTTGAGCGCGTGTTCCATCTTCATCGCCTCGACGGTGACGACGACCTCCCCGGCGGACACATCGGCGCCGCTGTCGACTCCCACGGCGACCACCGATCCCGGCATGGGGCTGAGCAATTCGGCATCGCCGGCATGCGCGTCGTCAGCGCGCACCGATGCTTCGCGCACTTCGCGCACCAGGATGGTGTGGTCCGGGCCCGCCAGCCAGATATCGGCGCCGTCGGCGGCGACGACGAACTCGGCGCGCACGCCGTCGATTGAGAGGGTGAGCACCCGCCCCGTCAGTGCGGCGCTGATCTGCTGGGCTCCGCCGTGTTCGACGGTGGCCGTGGCAGATTCGGGTACACCGGTCAGGCGGACGTGCTCGACACGCGCCCCCGAGGCCACCCGCGTCACGGTCGGGGCGTGGGCCCCGGTGCGCCAGCCCGAGGGCGCCGACCACAGATCATCGCTGCGGTTCTGCCAGCCCTGCAGCCAACGGAACGTCGCGGCCGCGATCAGGTCTGCGTCATCGGCGTGCGGGGAAACGTACTCCGGCAACCGCCGGTCCAGCAGTCCGGTGTCGAGGCGGCCCGCGCGCACATCGGGATCGGCGAGCAGGAAGCGCAGGAAGTCGATGTTGGTGGTGACGCCGAGGATCGCGGTATCCGATAGCGCACGATCCAGACCACGCAGAGCCGCATCGCGGTCGGGGCCGTGGGCGATCACCTTGGCCAGCATCGGGTCGTAATCGCTGCCCACCACCGTTCCGGCGTAGATCCCCGAATCGACTCGCGTCGTGCCGATTCCCCGGTCATCGCCAGGTTCGACGACCTCGAGCACCGTGCCGCCGGTCGGCAGGAATCCGCTGCCGGGATCCTCGGCGTACACCCTCGCCTCGATGGCGTGCCCGGTGAGCGTGATATCGCTCTGCGTAAGGGGCAGCGGGTCGCCGGCCGCGATACGGATCTGCTGTTCGACCAGGTCGACGCCGGTGACCATCTCGGTCACCGGATGCTCCACCTGCAGGCGGGTGTTCATCTCCATGAAGAAGAACTCGTCTGGACGGTCGGCCGAGACGATGAACTCCACTGTGCCCGCCCCGGTGTAGTCGACGCTGCGTGCGGTGTTACATGCCGCCTCGCCGATCCGGGCCCGGGTCGGCGCATCCAACAGTGGCGACGGGGCCTCCTCGATGACCTTCTGGTGCCGGCGCTGCAGGCTGCATTCGCGCTCGCCGAGGTGGATCACGTTGCCGTGGTTGTCGGCCAGCACCTGGACCTCGATGTGCCGGGGATTCAACACGAACCGTTCCAGGAACAGCGTGTCGTCACCGAAAGCCGAGGCCGCTTCGCGCCGCGCCGAGACCAGGGCCGCCGGTAGTTCGGTGGCATCGTGGACCACCCGCATGCCCTTGCCGCCACCGCCCGCGGACGGTTTGACCAGGACCGGAAAACCGACATCGGGCGCGCCGGCGATCAGCTCATCGTCGGTCAGCCCGGGCCGCGAGATGCCGGGCACCACCGGGACGTCGAACTCCGAGACCGCCGCCTTGGCCGCGATCTTGTCACCCATCGTCTTGATCGCGCGCACCGGTGGGCCGATGAACACGATGCCCGCGGCGTGCAGGGCGGCCGCGAAATCTGCGTTCTCGGCCAGGAATCCGTATCCGGGATGCACGGCCTGCGCACCGGTCCGCCGGGCGGCATCGACGATGGCGTCGATGTTCAGATAGCTCTGCCGGGCCGCGGCCGGACCGATACGCACGCCCGTATCGGCCTCACGGACGTGGCGAGCACCGGCGTCGGCGTCGCTGTAGACCGCCACCGACCGGATGCCCAGCGCGCGCAGCGACCGGATGACGCGGACGGCTATCTCCCCGCGGTTGGCGACCAATACGGTGTGGAAGAGTTCGTTGACCATCTGCATCACATCCTGAAGACGCCGTAGGACACCGGCTCCAACGGAGCCTGTGCGGCCACTGACAGGGCAAGTCCCAGAACCGCTCTGGTGTCGGCGGGGTCTATCACGCCGTCATCCCACAACCGGGCGGTCGAGTAGTACGGATTGCCCTGGTGTTCGTATTGCTCACGAATCGGCGCCTTGAAGGCCTCCTCCTGCTCCGGTGTCATCTCGCCTCGCACCGTGGCCAGCACGGAGGCGGCCTGCTCACCGCCCATGACCGAGATGCGGGCGTTGGGCCACATCCACAGGAAACGCGGCGAGTACGCCCGCCCGCACATCGAGTAGTTGCCCGCACCATAGGACCCACCGATGACCACCGTGAGCTTGGGCACCCGGGCGCATGCGACCGCGGTGACCATCTTCGCGCCGTGCTTGGCGATACCACCGGCCTCGTAATCGCGGCCCACCATGAATCCGGCGATGTTCTGCAGGAACACCAGCGGGGTGTTGCGCTTGTCGCACAGTTCGATGAAATGTGCTCCCTTGACCGCGGATTCGCCGAACAACACGCCGTTGTTGGCGATGATCCCGACGGGGTGACCATGGATGTGGGCGAAGCCGGTGACCAGCGTGGTGCCGTATTCGGCCTTGAACTCGGCGAATTCACCGCCATCGACGATCCGGGTGATCACCTCGTGCACGTCATAGGGCACCCGCGAATCCACCGGGACCACGTCGTAGAGCTCGGTTTGGTCGGCGATCGGATCGACGGCGGGCCGCATCTGCCACGGTGGGTCCTGACGCGGGCCGAAGGTGGACACGATGCGCCGGACGATGCGCAGCGCGTCACGGTCGTCGTTGGCGAGATGATCTGTCACACCGGAGGTCTTGGAGTGCAGGTCTCCGCCGCCGAGTTCCTCTGCGGTGACGACTTCGCCGGTCGCGGCCTTCACCAGGGGTGGGCCGCCCAGGAAGATGGTGCCCTGATTGCGGACGATGACGGCCTCGTCGCTCATCGCCGGGACGTACGCGCCGCCGGCGGTGCAGGATCCCAGTACCGCGGCGATCTGCGGGATGCCCTTGGCGCTCATGGTGGCCTGGTTGAAGAAGATGCGCCCGAAGTGTTCGCGGTCGGGGAACACCTCGTCCTGGCGTGGCAGGAAGGCGCCGCCGGAATCGACGAGATACAGACACGGCAACCGGTTCTGGGCGGCGATCTCCTGGGCGCGCAGGTGCTTCTTGACGGTGATCGGGTAGTAGGTGCCGCCCTTGACGGTGGCGTCGTTGGCCACCACCATGCATTCGCGTCCGCTCACCCGGCCGATACCGGCGATCAGCCCGGCCCCGGGACATTCGTCGTCGTACATGCCATCGGCGGCCAGCGGCGCGATGTCGAGGAACGGACTCCCCGGATCGAGCAGGGTGTCCACCCGGTCTCGGGGTAACAGTTTTCCGCGCCCCACATGCCGATCCCGCGCCTTGTCCGGTCCGCCGCGTGCCGCGGTGGCCAGTTTGGCGCGGAGTTCGGACACCAGCGCGGTGTGCGCTTCACGATGCGTCATCGATGAACCCGTCCATTTGAGTTAATCATGATTAACTCATGGTATGTTAATCGTAATTAACTCAAATGTCTACGTTCGAGATGGATCCGGGGATGCCCACTGAGACTCCGCGCAGCAGAGCCAAATCCGACCGGCGCGATCAATTGATCGCCGCCGCGGAGCGGTTGGTGGCCGAACACGGATACCTGTCGGTCCGATTGGAGGACATCGGCTCGGCGGTCGGTGTCAGCGGGCCGGCGATCTACCGGCATTTCGCCAACAAGGAGGCCCTCCTGGTCGAGCTGCTCGTGGGGATCAGCACCAGATTGCTGGCCGGCGGGCAATCCGTCGTCGCCGAGGCAGCCGGGGCCCGCGAGGCACTGGACAGACTCATCGAGTTCCACCTCGACTTCGCCCTCGGCGAATCCAATCTCATCCGCATCCAGGACCGCGATCTGAGCCACCTCCCACCGGCGGCGGCGCGACAGGTACGGAAAGCGCAGCGTCAGTACGTCGAGATCTGGGTCGACGTACTTCGCCGGATCGACCCCGATATCGACGAGGCCGACGCCCGGGTCATGGCGCACGCTGCATTCGGCCTGCTCAACTCCACTCCGTACAGCCTGAAAGCCCCGAGCACCACCCACCCGTCCAGGCCGGTGCTGCGGGCGATGACGATCGCCGCCTTGACCGCCGCGCACTGAAATCCGTAGCCGCGCGGGTACCGTGGGGCCCATGAGGTGGGCATGACCGAATATCCCCGTCGGGACGAGCCGACCCGTCGGCTCGACGGTGGCCAGTACGGCTATCCCGGGTACTCCGACCCCGCATACGCGGGCCAGAGCCCCTACAGCGCTCGGCCCACCGAGCAGGTCCCGGCCTATCCGGCCTACGGTTATGACCCGTACACCGGTCATTACGGCGGCACACCGCCTCCCCCGCCGCCGGGTACTCCCGAACCCCCGGAGCCGCCGCGCACCCCGCGCTGGTTGTGGGTTGTCGCCGGCATCGCCGTCGTCACCGTCATCGGGTTGGTCATCGCGCTGGTGATCGTCAACAGCAGCCAGCAGCAGACCGTCGTGGCGCCCGTACCGTCGCTGACCGAACCGACCGGCACGCCCGCAGCCCCCACCACCACCCGGCGCCCCACCACGACGACCAGCCCGCGCACCGCCGCACCGGCGCCCAGCACGACACCGTCGACCACCGCGCCGTCGACCCCGGGGACCACCGAAACCGTCGTCTACACCGTCAGCGGACAGGGCCGCGCCATCAACATCACCTACGTCGACAGCGGTGGTGTCCTGCAGACCGAGTTCAACGTGGTGCTGCCGTGGAGCAAAGAGGTGTCACTGCAGGGCCCGGCCAATCAATCGGCCAGCGTCAGCATCATCAACGTCGGCCGCGAGGTCACCTGCTCGATCGACATCGAGGGCGCTCAGGTGCAGCAGCGCACCGGCTCCGGCCTGACGATCTGCAGCCCGCTGCCCTAACGCGCGCTGACGCGCGGCGTCTTGACGCCCAGCATCAGGATCAGGCCGAGCGCGAGCACCACGCACAGCCCGCCCATGCCGGCCCGGTCGGTGCCGAACGCGTCGATGAACAGGAAGAACAGCCACGGCGCGAGCGGGGCGGCGGCCCGGCCGGTGGTCATGTACAACCCGAACGCGACGCCCTCCTTACCTTCGGTGGACATCCGCAGCATCTGGGTGCGCGCCGCCGAGAGCGTCGGGCCGATGAACAGACACAGCAGCAATCCGCACACCCAGAACGCCAGCTGACCCGACAACGTCATCAGCGTCAGCCCGACGATGATCATCAGCGACAGCGCGCCGAGGATCACCGGCTTGGCACCGAACCGGTCGTCGAGCAGCCCGCCGACCACCGCGCCCAGCGCAGCCACCAGGCAGGCGCACACCCCGAACAGCAGCACGCTGGCCGGGGAGATGCCGTACACGTTGACCCCGAGCACCGCGCCGAAGGTGAACACGCCGGTGAGACCGTCGCGGAACACCGCGCTGGCGACCAGGTAGTAGACGACGTTGCGGTCACGGCGCCACTCGCTGCGCACCTCGTGCCACAGCTTGCGGTAGGAGGCGATGATGCCGACCGGCCGATGTGCTGCGTCCGCGGGCGGATTGGGCCCCTTGAGCACCAGCGGCAGCGCGAACACCACGAACCAGGCGGCCGTCAGCAGCATCGCGGCCCGCACGTTCTGGCCGTCATCGGTGGGCAGCCCGAGCAGACCGCCGTCACCGGAGATGAACAGCGCATAGACGATCAGCAGCAGGCCCACGCTGCCGCCGTAACCGACCGCCAGTCCGGCCCCGGAGATGCGTCCCGAGGTTGCCGGCGTGGACAACTGGCTCAGCATCGCGTTGTAGGGCACGGTCGCCAGGTCGTTACAGGCGGCGGTGATGGCCAGCAGCGCCAGCCCGGCCCACAGATACGAGTGGTCGGTGCCGATGAAGCTCATGCCGGCGACCAGCACCACGACCGCCCCGGTGAGCAGCGCCAGAGCGCGACGGCGACGGTGTGGCGCGTCGACCCAGATACCGGTGATCGGCGCGAACAGCGCGACGATCAGGCCGGCCACCGTGAGCGCGCGACCCAGCCAGCTCGACGGGGAGGTGTCCCCCGGCAGACCCTCCCCGACGGCGTTGGTGAGGTAGACGGAGAAGACGAAGGTCACCACGATCGCGTTCACCGCGGTGGCACCGCAGTCGTAGAGAACCCACGATCGGACCTGGGACCGCCGGGCCGTATCGGGCGCCGACCCGGGGCTGCTCATGGCCGTCACCCTAACGGTCCCTACGATTTCTCCCATGCCTGTACCCGCTCCCCATCCCGACGCCCGCGCAGTCGTCACCGGCGCCTCGCAGGGCATCGGTGAGGCCCTCGCCTTCGATCTCGCCGGACGCGGCCACCATCTGATCGTCACCGCGCGCCGCGGTGACGTGCTGACCGACCTCGCCGCACGCATCACCGCACGGCACGGTGTGACGGTCGAGGTGCGTGCGGTCGATCTGGCCGACCCGGCCGCCCGTGAGGTGTTCTGCGCGGAGCTTGCCGAGCGCAACATCTCGATCCTGTGCGCCAACGCCGGCACCGCCACCTTCGGACCGCTGGCCAAGCTCGACCCCGCCGGCGAGAAGGCCCAGGTACAGCTCAACGCCATCGCCGTGCACGATCTGTGCCTGGCCGTGTTGCCGGGCATGCTGGAGCGCCGGGCCGGCGGCATCCTGATCTCCGGGTCGGCGGCTGGCAACTCCCCGATCCCGAACAACGCCACCTACGCGGCCACCAAGGCGTTCGCCAACACCTTCAGCGAGTCGCTGCGCGGTGAGGTCAAGAAGGACGGCATACACGTCACGCTGCTGGCGCCGGGACCGGTGCGCACCGAGCTGCCGGATGTCTCCGAGCAGTCGTTGGTGGAGCGGTTGATCCCGGATTTCCTGTGGATCAACACCGAGTACACCGCCAAGGTCTCACTCGATGCCCTGGAGGCCAACAAGATGCGCATCGTGCCGGGCCTGACGTCCAAGGCGATGTCGGTGGCCAGCGGCTACGCCCCGCGCGCGATCGTCACCCCGATCGTCGGCGCGGTCTACAAGAAACTGGGCGGCGAGTAGCGATTTCGGCGCGCCGGCGCTCGGTCAGCGAGCGCGAGCGCGCCGAAATCACCGCCGCCGACGCCGGCCGGTACCGAAGATGCTGCGGGTGATCTCACGCCCGATCACCGTGCCCGCCGAGCGCATGGCGCTCTTGAACGCCGGGCTGTCCACCACCTTGTCCAGCAGGCTCGGCTCCATCGGGGCCGGCGGCGGGTAATCAGGGATCGCCACCGGATCCGGGTACAACGGCGGCGGCAGATCAGGCACGGTCGCGGTCGGCGGGGGCGGCACCGGGGCGGTCACCGGCGGCGGGGGCGGTGCCAGTCGCGCGGTGAGCAACTCGTAGGCCGACTCGCGGTCGATGGTCTGCCCGTAGGTCGCCTGTAACGGACTGGCCTGCGCCGCCGCCCTGATCGCGTCCGGACCGATGGTGTCCATCAGGGAGCGCGGCGCCCGCATCCGGGTCCAGGCGACCGGGGTGGGGGCACCGTTCTCCGAGAGCACGGTGATGATGGCCTCCCCGATACCCAACGACGTCAGCGCCGACTCCAGGTCGTAGGTCGTGGTCTTGGGATAGGTGCGGACGGTCTTGGACAGCGCCTTCTGATCGTCGGGAGTGAACGCGCGCAACGCGTGCTGCACCCGGGCACCGAGCTGGCTCAGTACGCCGTTGGGTACATCGGTGGGGAGCTGGGTGCAGAAGAAGACGCCGACACCCTTGGAGCGGATCAGTTTCACGGTCTGCTCCACCTGCGCCAGGAATGCCTTGGAGGCGTCGTCGAACAGCAGGTGCGCCTCGTCGAAGAAGAACACCAGTTTCGGCCTGTCCAGGTCGCCCTCCTCGGGCAGCGTCGTGAACAGGTCGGCCAGCACCCACATCAGGAAGGTCGAGAACATGACCGGGCGGGCCGCCTGGTCACCGAGCTCCAGCAGCGTGATGACACCGCGACCCTGCGCGTCGACCCGGATCAGGTCCTTGGGTTCGAGCTCCGGCTCGCCGAAGAAGGTGTCCGCACCCTCGGCCTCCAGGTTGACCAGCGCGCGCAGGATCACCCCGGCCGTCGTGGTCGACACCGCGCCCAGCGCCTTGAGTTCGGGTTTGCCCTCGTCACTGATCAGGTACTGGATGACCGCGCGCAGGTCTTTGAGATCCAGCAGCGCCAGCCCCTTCTGATCGGCGAAGTGGAAGATCAGTCCGAGCGTCGACTCCTGGGTTGCGTTGAGCCCCAGCACCTTCGACAGCAGGATGGGCCCGAAACTGGTGATGGTCGCGCGCACCGGGACACCGATGCCGTCGGTGCCCAGGGACAGGAACTCGACCGGGTGGGCGGCAGGGGCCCAGGCATCGCCGGTGTCGGCGGCGCGTTGCAGGGTCCGGTCGCTGTTGGCGCCCGGCTGCGACAGACCGGACAGGTCGCCTTTGACGTCGGCCATCACCACGGGCACCCCGGCGGCCGAGAGCTGCTCGGCCATCAGCTGCAGCGATTTGGTCTTGCCGGTGCCGGTGGCGCCGGCGACCAGACCGTGCCGGTTCACCATCGCCAGCGGGATGCGGACCGCCGCGCCCGGATCGACCACCCCGTCGACGACGACCGCGCCGAGCTCCAGAGCCTGCCCCTGAGTGGCATAACCTGCGGCGATCTGTTGTGCGGGGGTCTGCTCGGGCTGCACCGTCATGCGGCAGACATTACTGAAGCGCACCCCGTCGGGGCGGGTTCACGCAGCTGATCATCGGCGGTGGGAATACTGTGGATCGCTGTGCGTGAAGAACTGGTGTGGATCGACTGCGAGATGACCGGGCTCGATCTGAAGTCCGACAAGCTCATCGAGATTGCCGCGTTGGTCACCGATGCCGACCTCAACGTCCTCGGCGACGGTATCGACGTGGTGATCCACGCCGAGGCCGAGGACCTGTCCGGCATGGTCGAGGTGGTCGCCAAGATGCATGCGAATTCCGGGCTGGACAAGGAGGTGCTGGCCTCCGACATCGACCTCGCCACCGCCGAGACGATGGTGCTGGACTACATCCGCAGCCATGTGAAGACCGCCAAAACCGCTCCGCTGTGCGGCAATTCGATCGCGACCGATCGCGGTTTCATCGCTCGCGACATGCCGACCCTGGACAACTACCTGCACTACCGGATGATCGACGTCAGCTCGATCAAGGAGCTGTGCCGGCGCTGGTACCCGCGGATCTACTTCGGTCAGCCCGAGAAGGGTCTGGCCCACCGGGCGCTGGCCGATATCCACGAGTCCATCCAGGAGCTCAAGTACTACCGGCGCACCGCGTTCGTGGCCGCGCCCGGGCCCTCGACCAGCGAGATCGCGGCGGTCGCCGCCGAGCTGGGCCCCCGCGGCAGCGCGCCGAACCAAACCGATTCGGTGTAACGACCCTCATGCGGTTAAGATCGTCAGCGCCGCTCACGCGGCAATGGTGGCTGTAGTTCAGTTGGTAGAGCACCAGGTTGTGATCCTGGCTGTCGCGGGTTCGAGTCCCGTCAGCCACCCGGTAACGGGAACGCCGCCCACTCAGGTGGGCGGCGTTTTCGCGTTCGAGGTCCCGATTCGGAGAAAAGCGACGCGTTTCCGCGTTTCCGGCACGCACCCGCAGGATGATCTGGCAGGTGGGGACCTCCAAGACCGTCGCCGGGCTGGCATGCCTGGCACTGCTGGCGGCCGGCTGCGGCACCGCGGTCTCCAGCGGACCCACCGTCGCGCATGACGCACCCACCCGACTGATCGACCGTGACGTGCCGTGGGCACAGGTCGGATCGGGTTGGACACTGGCCACCTGGGCCGAAAGCCCCGACACGACCACACTGACGCTGGTCAGCCCGGCCGGTGACCGGCATCGGATCACCGAACTGGCCGCAAACTATCGGCTCACCGACTGGTCCGGTGACGGCAGGCGCGCGCTGTTCAGCTCCAGCGACTACGACGCGGGCACCTATGGCACCACGACGCTCACCGAACTGGACCTGAGCACCGGCGCCACCACGGTCACCACCATGGAGGGACGCATCGCGGCCCGCTACACCCGGCCCACCGGCAAGGCCCTGTTCGTCACCGACGAGGACCGCAGGACCCTGCGCCGTGTCGACCTGGACGGCGTCGAGCAGCTCTCCTACGCCACCGACCGGCTCGGAGCGGCGGGCAGTTTCAACGGCCACCACCTGGCCAGCATCGACGGCACCCTGCTGGTGCTCGGCGCAGACAAGGGCCTGGCCGTCGTCGGCAACAACGGCCGGTTACGCGACCACCTCGATCTGCCGGGACCGAACACCCACTGCGTACCGGTGCGCTGGTGGAACAGCGGCGCCGTGCTGGCCCGCTGTTCGGACGTGGAGCTGATCGGTAATCAGTTGTGGCAGATCCCGCTGGACGGGTCGACACCGACCGCGCTCACCGCGTTCAGCTCGGGCCGCCGCGATGACTACGGCGATGTGGCGGCCTGGCGGTTGCCCGAGGGCGCGTTCTTCCAGTCGCTGGGCGCGTGCGGAGCCACCTCGCTGGTGCGCCGCGATGCGCTGCTGGCGGTGCCCGGAGTGGACGCCGGCAAATCCGTGGTGGTCGTCGGAGCCAGTGGCGGCACGCTACTGCTCCGGGTCACCGATTCCTGCGGACCGGGTATCGCCCTGATCGCTTATGACACCGCCGCCGGGACCTCCCGGGTGCTGTTGGGTCCCCCGGCCACCACGGGCCGGGTGCCGGCGGCGCTGGCGTTCAGCGACGACCGGTAGCGATGAGTAGTGCCCGCGGCGGCGGTCTACACAACGACACACTTCGTGGAGGGAGACAACATGACCGCCAGACCACCGGTGGTGGACCAGGACACGTGGCGCACGGCGTTGGAGGACCTGCGCCGGCGGGAGAAGGCCGCCACCCGCGAGCTCGACGCCATCGCCGCCGAGCGCCGCAGGCTGCCGATGGTCGAGCTGCCCGAGTACGTCTTGACCGGCGCCGACGGCCCGGTCCGGCTGGCCGACGTGTTCGCCGGGAAGTCACAGCTGATCACCTACCACCACATGTGGAGTGACGGGGCGCAGTGGCAGTGCGGCGGGTGCACGGGTTTCACCTCGCAGTTCACCCGGCTGGATTTCCTGGACAACTACGACGCACGCTTCGTCATCGTCACCAACGGGCCGATCGATGAGGCACTGGCCTACCGGGACAGGGTCGGTAATGCGATGCAGTGGTACTCGGCGGCCGGCACCGGCTTCGGTGCCGATGTGGATGCCGCACCCGGCGAGGGATTCGCGGTGAATGTCTTTATGCGCGATGGGGATAAGGTCTACCGGACCTGGCACACCAACGGCCGCGGCACCGAACAGCTCAGTAGTTCTTTCGCGCTGATCGACCTGTTGCCGTGGGGCAGACAGGAGGAGTGGCTGGACTCCCCCGCGGGTTGGCCGTCGCGTCCGACATACTCCGGATGGTTGGACAGCCCCGATATCGCACGTCTCTACGGAAAGGGTTCCGCGCAGTGAGCACCACCGAGCGTTATGTCGTCACCCGCACCATCCCCGCCGCACCGGACCGCATTTTCGCCGTGCTGTCCGACCCGGGCCGTCACCAGGACACCGAGCCCGGCGATTGGGTGCGCGACGCGGTCAGCCAGCAGCCCATCACCGAGGCCGGGCAGATCTTTGTGGTCAACATGTTCAAGGACTTCGTCGGCGGGCACTACGTGATGCACAACCTGGTGACCGATTTCGAGCACGACCGCCGGATCGGTTGGCGGCCCGGCCGGCTCGACGAATCGGGCGACCATCAGCCCGGCGGGTGGTCGTGGTGTTACGACCTGACCCCCAATGGGGATGGCACCGACGTCACCATCACCTACGACTGGTCGGGCACACCGCAGAGCTTCCGTGACCGGATCGGCAGCATGCCGCCGTTCGGGCCGCAGTACCTCGAACAATCCCTGGCGGCCCTGGAACGCTCAACGGTCTAGGTGCTGGCGTTGCCGGCCTTCCACTGCGGCCACGGGATGTTCCAGTCTCCGAGGCCGTCGGTTCCGGGAAGCACCGAACCGACCGTGCCGACGACCTCGACGATGTCACCACGTTTGGTGTTCTCGTAGAACCACTGCGCATTCGCGGTGCTGACGTTGAGGCAGCCGTGGCTGACATTGCTGTAGCCCTGGCTGCCCACCGACCACGGCGCCCCGTGCACGTAGATACCGCTGTAGGACATCTGCGTGGCGTAATCCACCTCGGTGCGATATCCGTTGGGCGAGTTGACCGGAACGCCGTAGGTCGACGAATCCATCACCAGCTCGGCGAACCGGTCACCGATGATGTAGGTCCCGTTGTTGGTCGGGGTGCTGTCCTTGCCCATCGAGATCGGCATGGTCTTGATCACCTCGCCGTTGCGCCGGACGGTCAGCGTCTTGGTCGAGTCGTCGGCCGTCGCAATCAGCTGGTCGCCGATGGTGAAGTCGGTGCTCGCGTTGTCCTGGCCGAACAATCCGTCACCCAACTGGACGCCGTAGGTGTTGACGGCCACCTCGACCTTGGTGCCGGGCTTCCAGTATTGCGCTGGGCGCCAACGGACTTCGCGATTGTTCAGCCAGTAGAAGGCACCTTCGACCTTGGGCGTCGTGGTGACCTTGATGGCCTGCTCCGCGGCGGACCGGTTGGCGATGTTCTCGTCGAAGCGGATGGCGATCGGCTGTCCGACTCCGACGACCTCGCCCTTGTTGGGCAGCACATAGGGCATGGTCAGGTTCTTCGGCGAGTGCGTCTCGAAGGTCATCTGCGTCGACGCCGCGCCGGCCAGCCCCTGAGAGCTGGCCGTCAGTGTGTAGCTGGCGTTGTAGTCCAGCGGATCGGTGGTCGACCAGGTCAGCCCGTCCTTGCTGAGCTGACCTGCCACCGCCGAGCCGTTCTCGTCGACGAGGTTCACCGACCCGAGCACGCCGCCCTCGGTGCTCACCGTCACCGGCTCTTCGACCGTCACGCCGACGGCACCATCGGTCACCGAAGCGCTCAGCTTGGGCACCAGCAGATCACCGAAGGGGGTGCCCTTGTCGGCGATGGTCCTCGGTTGTTCGGGGGCCTGTTGAGAGCCACAGGCGCTCAGCGCGATTGCGGCCACCAGCCCCACTGCGATCGCGGTCCCCCACGTCCTTGCTCGACGTACGCCCACCCGCGGCGAATCCTGCACCATACTTCTAGCCCCACCTCATGCCACGGACCCGCTGGGTCACAAACTTCCTGGCGATAGTCTAAGGGAACCGCCGACAACCGGCGGTCCGGCGAGGCCGCAAACCGGCTCTGTAATGCGGATTTCACCTCTGCGCGCCGGTGCTGTTATTGTTTCATCCGCGCGCCGTTAGCTCAGTTGGTAGAGCAGCTGACTCTTAATCAGCGGGTCCGGGGTTCGAAACCCTGACGGCGCACCACCGCAAAGGCCCTGCTTCGGCAGGGCCTTTGTCGTTTCGGGGCAAGTTGTTTTGGGGAAAGTCGTTTTAGGGCAAGTCGTAGGCGCACGTCGTCCGGGGCCCCGGGCGCTCAGCGCTCCCCTCGCAGCGCCCGGCTGATCCTGGTCGCCGCGTCGCGGACCTTCGCCCCGAGATCGTCGAAACGTTCGGCGCAGATGCGGCTGGACGGCCCCGATACCGACAGCGCGGCCACCGGTCCGGTGGGCCCCAAGATCGGCGCGCCGAGGGATGAGATGCCGACCGAGAGCCCACCCTCGTTCACCGAGTACCCCCGCTCGCGAATCTCGTTGACCACCGCGCGGATCCGGTCCGGATCGGTGAGGGTGTCCGGCGTCTGGGCCGGCAGCGCTCCGGCCAGGTAGCGATCGAGGTAATCCGGATCGCACGCGGAGAGATAGGCCAGCCCGGTGGCCGACGCGTGCAACGCGATCCGCTCACCGAGCGCCAGGAATGCGCGCAACCGGTGCGGGGTGTCCAGGCGCTCCACCAACACCAGCGAGTCCCCGTCGGGCGCGGCGAGGTGGACCGTCTCGGTCGTCGCCAACTGCAGCTCGTTCATCACCGGCAGCGCGATATCGCGCAGACTCTCCCCGCCGCCGGCGCGGCCGACCACCGCCACCACGCGGTAGGTCAGCTGCCAGCGGGTCGGGGTCGTGTCCGTCGGCCGTAGCCAGCCCACTTCCTGCAGGGTCAGCAGGATCCGCTGGACGGTGCTCTTGGGCAGTTCGACCCGGCGCGCCAGGTCGGACAGGCCCACCGGCTGCGCCTCGGCGACCGCCTCGAGTACCCGAAACGCCGATATGACGCTCTCTGTGGCCAAGGTTGCCTCCCCGGGTTGATGTGAGTTAGGTTACAGCAGTTCGGTCTACCAGACGAACCGTCGGTCCATTCTACGGACCGCTGTCAACGACTGACAACAAAACGACAGCAAAAGCCAACAGGAGGTGCTCGCCGTGACGGCACAACTGGTCGCACTCGGGATATTCATCGCGGTGTTCGCGATCGCCGCCATCCGCAACGTCAACATCGGCATCGTGATGTTCCCCGTCGCCTGCGTGGTGGGACTCTGGCTCGCCGATCTGAGCCTGAACCAGGTCATCGGTGAGTTCCCGCTGAGCATCCTGGTGCTCCTGGTCGGGGTGACCTACTTCTTCGGTATCGCGCACAGCAACGGCACCATCGAGTGGCTCATCCAGGCCTCGCTGGCACGGGTGGGCAACCGCGACGCCCTCTTCCCCGCGGTGTTCTTCGCTCTCACCGCCGTCATCTCGGCCATGGGCGCACCACTCGGCGGCCTGGTGATGGCACCGATGGGCATGAGCATCGCGCACAAACGCGGTATCGACCCCATGTTGATGGCCCTGGCCATGGGCGCCGGCCTGAGCGCCGGCGCGTTCGCGCCCACCAGCCTCTTCGGCATCATCACCTGGGGTACGGCGAACGAGGCCGGTATCGCGCTGAGCCCGCTGCTGCTCTTCGGTGTCGCGCTCGCACTGAACCTCGTGCTGCTCGCGGTGGCCTACGTGATGTTCGGACGCAAGAAGGTCATCACCGCCCAGGCGCCCGCCTTCAGCGAGGCCATGGTCGCCCGCGGTGCGGCCCTGCCCCAGTACGGCGGCTCCACCCTCGATATCGGTGACGGTGACACCCCGGGGGGCGACGACGAGTTGCCCGCCCCCGAACGTCCCACCGGGATGCAGATGTTGACCATCGCCATGATGGTGGTGCTCGTCGGCGCGGTCGTGGTGATGTCACTGATGGGCCTGACACCCGATATCGGCGTGCTCGGCTACGGATTGGGCGCTGTCGCCGCCCTGCTCGACGCCTCCTCGGGCAAGAAGGCGATGAGCCGGATCGACTGGGGTTCGGTGCTTCTGGTCGGCGGCATCATCACCTATGTCGGTGTGCTGACCGAGATGGGTGTGGTCGACATGCTCGGCGAGGGTGCGGTTCATCTCGGCTCACCTCTGGTGGCCGCGGTGCTGCTGTGCGCGGCGGCCGGACTGATCTCGGCCTTCGCCTCCACCACCGGCATGTTGGCCGCCCTTGTGCCGCTGGCCCTTCCGCTGATCGCCGACGGTGGCATCCCCGGCTGGGCGCTGATCTGCGCCATCGGTGTGTGCGCATCGATCGTCGATGTCTCCCCGTTCTCCACCGTCGGGGCCACCTACGTGGCGACCACCGTCGACGAGGACGCCCGGCCCCGGATGACCAAGCTGCTCACCCGGTGGGGCCTGTCGATGGTGGTGGTCGGACCGGTGGTCCTGACCCTCGTGCTCATCGTGCCCGGGATGGTCTTGTCATGACCGCTCCCCTGCTGCGCGCATTGCTCGACGATGGCGTCGCCGACGATGACAAGATGATCACCATCGACGGGCACTCGTTGTCGCGCAGGCGACTTCGTGACATCGCATCGTCCTTCGGCGCCGATCTGCGTGCCGGCGGCCCCGCCCCGGTGGTGGCCGTCGACGCCGAACCGACGCTGCGCACCGTCGTGGCGGTCACCGGCTGTCTGCTCGCCGGCATTCCGGTGGTGCCTGTGCCACCGGACGCCGGACCGGCCGAGGTGAACCACATCCTGGCCGATTCCGCGGCCACCGTGTGGGTCGGCGCTGCGCGCCAGGGTGTCGAGCTGCCCGTCGCCGTGCCCGACCACGACCGGACACCGGCCGCTGAACTGGAACCTGTTGACCCGCAGCAGGTTGCGATCATCCTCTACACCTCCGGAACGACGGGCGCGCCGAAGGGTGTGCTGTTGAGCCACCATGCGATCGCCGCCGGCTTGGACGGGCTGGCGCAGGCCTGGGCGTGGACATCGGCCGATACCGTGGCCCACGGCCTCCCGCTGTTCCACACCCACGGCCTGATCCTCGGCGTGCTGGGATCACTTCACATCGGCTCGCGTCTGGTCCACACCGGCAAACCGACCCCGCAGCGTTACGCCGAGACCGCCGCCACCATGTACTTCGGCGTGCCGACGGTCTGGACCCGCATCACCCGCGACGAGTCGTCCGCCACGGCGCTGTCCTCGGCGCGGCTGCTGGTCAGCGGCAGCGCTCCGTTGCCGGTGCCGGTGTTCGAACGGCTGCGCGAGCTGACCGGGCACGCCCCGGTCGAGCGGTACGGCATGACCGAGACCATGATCACGCTGAGCACCCGCGCCGACGGTGAACGACGCCCGGGCTGGGTGGGCCTGCCGATCACCGGTGCGCAGACACGCCTGCGCGCCGACGACGGCGGCCCGGTCCCCCACGACGGCGAATCGATCGGCCGACTCGAGGTCCGCGGCCCCATGCTGTTCGACGGATACCTCAACCTGCCCGAGATCACGGCATCGTGCTGGACCGAGGACGGTTGGTTCGTCACCGGCGACCTGGCCGCGATCGACGAGCGCGGGTTCCACCGCATCGTGGGTCGGGAATCGGTGGACCTGATCAAATCCGGCGGCTATCGCATCGGCGCCGGGGAGATCGAGACCTCGCTGCTCGCCCTGCCCGAGGTCTCCGAGGTCGCGGTGATCGGCGCACCTGATGACGACCTGGGACAGCGAATCATCGCCTTCGTCGTCACCGACTCCCCGACCGCCGGCGAGGTGCTGGCCGAGGAACTCATCGCCCACGTCGCCGAGGACCTGTCCTGGCACAAGCGTCCCCGCGAGATCCGATTCGTCACCGCCCTGCCACGCAACGCGATGGGCAAAATCCAGAAGAAAGCACTGATGTGAGCACCCAGGCACCTGTCGACCACTACGCCCGCCACCTCGGCATCGTCGTCGAGAATTTCGACAACGGTTCAGCGACCGCGGCGCTGACCGTCGGTCCGGAACACCTGAATCCGCACGGGACCGCACACGGCGCGCTGTTGTTCAGCGTGGTCGGCGCCGCGCTGGCGGCCGCGGCGAACAATTCCACCCACAGCGGCGTGGTCAGCTCGATCCACATCGACTATCTGGCACCCGCGCGCGAAGGAGACGCGTTGGTGGCCTCCGCCTCGGTCGACGAGCGGCTCGCCCGCGAGGACATCTTTGTCGTACGACTCGTGAACGCCGCGGGCGGCACGGTTGCCCGCGCGACCGGCAGGGCCACCCGCCGCGCCAAACATTCCACCCCGTGACGAATATGGTCGATAAAGCACGCGCAACACGACACGCCGTGTAAGAATTCAATCCGTTATCGAATTGCAGTGTCCGCTATATTATTTCCCGCTCCGTAAATAAAAGTGGCTTGATTCGTCGAATTGAATTTCCCGGCCGAATACCGGCCGGTGGCGCAGTGACAGAACCGCCGGGGTACCGGGAAGGAGCGGGATGGTGCGCTCGACTCGAACGCCTACGCGCCCGTTGCTGTTGTCCGTTCTGGCACTGTCCTGCCTGAGCACCGCCGCCTGCGGCATCCGGGTCGAGAACATCGCGGCGCCGGTGCAGCTCCCCGCGGCGACCGGCACGTCGGCGTTGCGCGACCCGGCCGCAAGCGTGATATTGACACCCTGCATTCCGGGTGACGGGCGACCGCATGCCGTTTCCGAAGTCGGCGTGATGCTCCTCGGCAAAGACCTTTATGCCGTCGATTGCGAACACCGCGTCAATTCCGGCACCGTTCCCACAGCGCGTACCGATAAAGACGTCAACGCCGATCTCGCCATCACCGACGAATTGGTCAGCGCGGTATTGGTCGGCACCGGCGGGTTCGGGTATCAACCGGTCATCGGCCTGTCGGGCTGACCTCCGTCGATCCGCCATGATTGCGGACCGTTGCGGCCCGAGTGCACGAAGTTGCCGCACGACGCCGTCATCCACTACGCGCCGAATGTGCTGAGATCCTGCCATCACGTACAGTTGCTGACCTGCGAAGGCACCGAATACTGCGTGATTGGCGGTAAAAACCCAGGTAGTTCGCGCAAAATCCAGCAAACACGGCTACCGCGGTCATGCTAGGCTCAAGTTAGCTGACTGCCGAGAGATCGGGTGTCAGCAAGTGTCGGGGGACGAAACGAGGTATTAGCTGATGCCGAGCGATAGCGCATCAAGGCCGGCGGCCGCCGCATCCGAGGCCGCCGCAGCCACCGTGAGCGCCGTGGATGTCATCAGTTGCAGCCGCCTCGGCCGCACCGCCAATCCGCCGACCAGGTCGATCCTGGACTGGTGGCGGTCACGCCGCAATCGCTACGACGCCGTCAGCGGCGCCTGATCCCGCGGATCACCAGCACCACCACGACCACGCCGACACCGGCCAGCGATACCAGCACCGGCGGCTTCGTCACGAACGCCAGCGCCTTGGCCTTGGCATCATCGGCCAGCCGCTGGGGGTTCGCGCGCACGGCCAGTGAGTCCACCGTCGCCGCCAGTTGATCACGAGCCTGGTCGATGTCCTTCTTGATCGCCTCGGGATCCCGATCAGCCACTGTGTCCTCCATGTCGTCGGCGTACCGAATTACCCTAGAGCAGCCGGAGCCGACCACGTTGCCCCGGTCGCGAAAGAAAGGCACATCCACCCATGGCACAGACCCCTCGGCTGGCAGTCGGCGACAAGGCACCGGACTTCAGCCTTCCCGATGCCGACGGCAACACCGTTGCGTTGTCCGACTTCGCGGGCCGCAAGGTGATCGTGTACTTCTACCCGGCGGCATCCACTCCCGGCTGCACCAAGCAGGCCTGCGATTTCCGGGACAGCCTGGCCGAACTCAACGAGGCGGGTCTGGACGTCGTCGGCATCTCACCCGACAAGCCCGAGAAGCTGGCAAAGTTCCGCGACGCCGAGGGACTGACCTTCCCGCTGCTGTCGGATCCGGACAAGAAGGTGTTGACCGCCTGGGGCGCGTTCGGCGAGAAGAGCATGTACGGCAAGACCGTGCAGGGGGTCATCCGCTCGACGTTCCTCGTCGACGAGAAGGGCGTCATCGAGGTGGCGCAGTACAACGTCAAGGCCACCGGCCACGTGGCCAAGCTGCGCCGCGACCTATCCGTCTAGGGCGCCCAGGGCCTTCAGGAACAGTGCCTCCGACGTCGCGGCGCGCTCCAGCACGCCAAGGTCCAGGCTCTCGTTGATGCTGTGCGCCTGGGTGCCGGGATCCTCCACTCCGGTGACCAGGATCTCGGCATCCGGGAAGGCCGCGGCGAACTCGGCGATGAACGGGATCGACCCACCCATGCCCATATCGATGGGTTCGCGACCCCACGCGGTGCGGAACGCCTGACGGGCCGCTTCGTACACCGGTCCCGTGGCATCGATGGCGTACGGCTGACCGATATCACCGGGAGTCACCGTGACCCGGGCGCCCCACGGCGCGTGCGCCTGCAGGTGTCGGGTCAGCGCGGCGAGGTGTTCGCGGGCGTCCCCGCCGGGGGCCACCCGCATGCTCACCTTTGCCCGGGCGCTGGGCACCAACGTGTTGGACGCCTTGGCGATCGGCGTGGTGTCGATCCCGATCACCGTGATCGCCGGGCGCGCCCACATCCGTTGCACCACCGGACCCGAACCGATCTGCCGCACCCCGTCGAGCAGGCCGGAATCGGCGCGCACCCGTTCGTCGCTGAACTCGACCTCGGCGGCCGCGGCTTCGTACAGTCCCTCGACGGCGACATTGCCCGCATCGTCGTGCAGGCTTGCCAGCAGCCGCACCAACGCGCTGAGCGCGTCCGGCACCACCCCGCCCCACAGCCCGGAATGCAGACCGTGATCCAGCGTCGACACCTCCACGACACAATCGGCGAGCCCGCGCAGCGAAACCGTCAGCGCCGGGATGTCGACCGCCCAGTTGTCGGAGTCGGCGATGATGATGACATCGGCGGCAAGCAGGTCATGATGTGCCGCTAACAACGCCGTCAGAGATGGCGAGCCGGACTCCTCCTCGCCCTCGACGAATACCGTGACCCCCACGGGGAGTTCGTCCCCGAAGGCCCGGATGGCCGCCAGATGTGTTGCGATACCGGCCTTGTCGTCGGCGGTGCCGCGGCCGTAGAGCCGGCCGTTGCGCTCGGTGGGTTCGAACGGCGGCGAGTGCCATTGCGTGGCGTCACCCTCGGGTTGCACATCATGGTGGGCGTACAGCAGCACCGTCGGCGCACCCTCGGGTGCGGGGCGACGGGCGATCACGGCGGGAGCACCGCCTTCGGCAACGATCTGGATATCGTCGAAACCGGCCTGCGACAACAACGTTGCCGTCAGCTCGGCGCTGCGATGCACCTCTGGCCTGCGGGCCGGGTCCGCCCACACCGACTCGATGCGGACCAGATCCTCCAGATCGGCCCGCACCGAGGGCAACAATTCACGGACACGCGCGGCAACATCGGTCATGGCTCAAGGCTAGTCCGCTGCCGTCGCCCCACGAGCGTGCGCAAACTCCCGCCCACGGCGGCGTGTCCGGCAGCAGACACGCACGCTCGCGGGGAACGGGAGATCAGGCCTCGAGGATCGCCACCGCCGCGGCGGTGTCTGCCTCGTGGGTCAGCGACAGGTGGATCGTCACGTCCTTGAGGTGCTCGGCGATGGCACCGGTCAGGCGCACCTTGGGCCGCCCCCACATATCGGTGACCACCTCGATATCGCGGTGGATCCCCTCGGGCAGCATCGGCCGCTTGGAGAACCGCGAGCCCGACCAGGCCTTGATCACGGCCTCCTTGGCCGCCCACCGCGCCGCGAGGTGACGCGCCGCCGACGAACTCTTGTCCGCGGCGTCGCGCCTCTCCCCCGGTGTGAACGTCTCGGCGAAGACCGTTCCCGGCTGGTCGACCTGCTCGGCGAAATCCGGTATCGAGACCAGGTCGATCCCTACTCCAACGATGCCCATTCCGGAAACGGTATCCGACGTCTGTTCGCTCACTTCGCGTAGTGGTTGTCAGCGCCGAGGCGGGCCTCGGGATCGAGCAGCATCGCCGCCTCCTGAGGCTTCTCCGGGCCGTCCCCACCGAAGCGGCGATCGGCAGGCTTCTCGTACAGCGCGGGTCCGCCGGCGATGGCCGACGCCAACCGGTGCTGACCGTCCAGCACGCGGGCGTTGGCCCGGGCCTGGTAATCGGCCCGCTGATCGGCAGGCAGGGCCGCAAGCAGCGCCTGCGGGTGCACCAGCGCCACCAGACCGGACACGTGCCCGAAGCCCAGGCTGGTCACCAGACCGGCCTTGATCGGGAACTTCTCACCCAGGTGCAGCGCCTCGCGCAACCACACGAAGTGCTTGGCATGGTCCAGCTCGCTGTCGACGCAATCCAGGCTGCGGTTCGGCGGGATGACACCGTCACGCAGGATCTGGCACAGGCCCATCATCTGGAAGGCCGCCGCGCCGCCCTTGGCGTGCCCGGTGAGGCTCTTCTGGCTGACCACGAACAGCGGCGCGCCCTTGGACCTGCCCATCGAGGCGGCCAGCCGCTCGTGCAGCTCGGTCTCGTTGGGATCGTTTGCCAGCGTCGAGGTGTCGTGCTTGGAGATCACCGCGATGTCATCGGCACCGACACCCAGCTTGGCCAGTGAACGGGCCAAGCGGGACTGCGTGCCGCCGAGACCGGATGCCAGCGCACCGAGCCCGGGAGCCGGTATCGAGGTGTGCACACCGTCGCCGAAGGAGGAGGCGTAGCCCACCACGGCGAGCACCGGCAGGCCCATCTGCACCGCGAGGTCGCCGCGGGTCAGCAGAATCGTTCCGCCGCCCTGGGATTCGACGAACCCGAGGCGCCGGCGATCGTTGGCGCGGGAGAACTTCGAATCGCTGATCCCCTTGGCGCGCATGACCTCGGTGTCGGCGGTGGCCGACATGTCACCGAAGCCGGTGACGGCCTCCAGCGTCAGGTCGTCATAGCCACCGGCGACCACGAAATCGGCCTTGCCCAGCTTGATCTTGTCGACGCCCTCCTCGACCGACACCGCCGCCGTCGCGCAGGCCGCGACCGGGTGGATCATCGAGCCGTAGCTGCCGATGTAGGACTGCACGACATGGCCGGCGAAGACGTTCGGCAACACCTCCTGCAGGATGTCGTTCGGCTTGCTCTGACCCAGCAGGTTGCCGTGGAACATCCGCTGCATGGACGTGAGCCCACCGATACCGGTGCCCTGCGTGCAGGCCACCAGGCTCGGGTGCACCCAGCGCATCAGCTCGGCCGGGGTGAAGCCCGCGGTCAGGAACGCGTCCACCGTGGTGACCAGGTTCCACAGCGCGAGACGATCGACCGAACTGGCCATGTCCTGGCTCACGCCGTACACGGTCGGGTCGAACCCGGTCGGCACCTGGGCGCCGACGGTGCGCGACATCTTGGCCTTGCGCGGCACCCGGATCTCGGTGCCCGCCTTACGGGTCACCAGCCAGTCACCACTGTCGGGGACCGGCGCGATCACGGTGTGTTCCGGATCGGACTGGGCGAAGCCGCGGGCGTCGCTCTCCGAGGACACCACGAAGCTGAAGTCCTTGTCGAGGAACACCGAAACCAGCAGCGGCGTGGTGTGATCCGCGGTGATGGCACCATCGTCGACGAACTCGCGGATGCCGACCTTGGCCACCACGGCGTCGTGGTAGCGCTCGACCAGTTCGGATTCGTCGACCAGGTCACCGGTCTCGGTGTCGTACCAACCCGGCTTGGGATCGTCTTCCCACTTCACCATTCCGGTGGTCCAGGCCAGCTCCAGGACGCCGGCCGCGGACAGCTCGCCGTCGACCTCCATCTCGAAGCGGGTCCGCGACGAACCGTACGGGCCGAGTTCGGCACCACCGACGATGACGACCATGTCGGCCGGATCGACGTCCAGATCGTCCCAGGCCGGAGCCGGGGCCGCCTGGTAGCCGCGCGGCGGCGAGGGCAGCGCCCGGATGGTCCCGGCCTCGTCCTCGTCGTCCTCGTCGGAGCCGGCCGAGGCCATCTCCTCACGAGCCTTGGCGGCCAGCTCGGCCATGTCGATCTCGATCTCGCCGAGCCCGCCGGTCATGTCGACCTGGATCGGCTCACGCGCGGCGGCGACCTTGGAGTTGATATCGCACAGCGACAACAACATCGAGGCCATCTCTTCGGTCGTGTAGGTGGTCAGACCCGCCTCTTCGACCGCACCGACGATCGCGTCGTTGTGACCCATCAGGCCGGTGCCCTTGGTCCAGCCGATCAACGCGTGCGCCAGCGAAACCCGCTGGCTCCATGAGGATTCGGCCTTCCACCGGGTGACGACGGCGTCGAGGGCCGCCTTGGCCTCGCCGTAGGCGCCGTCCCCGCCGAACATGCCGCGGTTGGGCGAACCCGGCAGCACGACGTGCAGGCGGGAGGCGATATCGCGCTCCGAACCGATGTGCGACAGGCCGGCGATGAGCCGCTGCACGGCCCACAGCAAGACCTTCATCTCCATCTCGGAGCGCGCGCCCGCCTCCGACAGGTCCCCGCTGACCCGCGGTGCGGCGAACGGGAACAGCAGCGTCGGGTTCTGCGCATCCTTGAGGTGGATGGCCTTGGGCCCCAGGTTCTCGGTCTGCTCACTGCCGACCCACTCGACCAATGCGTCGATATCGGCGTAGGAGGCCATGTTGGCGGGCACCACCCACAGCGTCGCATCGAAGCGGGCACTGTCGCGATACAGCTTGCGGTAGAACGCCAACCGGTCATCGTCCAGGCGTGAGGTGGTCGCGATCACGGTCGCACCACCGGCGAGCAGCTGGGACACCACCGACGCGGCGATCGAGCCCTTGGAGGCACCGGTCACGACGGCCACCTCTCCTGCGTAGCCGCCCTTGTCCGGGTTCTCCGCACCGGCGGCAGCCCGGCCGTACAGCGCCGCGTGGACGTTGCGGCCGGCAGCCAGGGCCTTGCCCTGCCACCAGCTGGCCTGCGTGCCGACGACATTGCCCGCACCCTCGAAACGCTCGGACAACCGCTGCCAGTCGGAGTCGATCTCGCTCTCGTCGAGCAGCCACAACCGGGCCAGATCCTCACGGGCGCTTGCCCACCGGTCGTCGAACACGACGGCCTTGCGGGCATCGAACACCGGTGAGACCAGACGCGGCCAGTCCGATCCGAGTTCGGTGGTCACCAGGTCGATCAGATCGGCGTCGCTGACGGTCTCCGGAGCGCTGACCGGGCTGTCGAGCCCCAGCTGGCCAAGGATGGTGCGGGCCGCGTTGGCCAGCACACCGTTGGGTCCGGTGACCTGCTCGGCGAATTCGCCGAGGGCTGCCGAGTCGACGACACCGCCACCGGCGGCGCCGGAGGACGGCAGGCTGACCGGGATGCCCTTGCGCGCACCGACCGCGGTGACTGCGGCATCGATGACCTTGTCGACCGAGGCCGCATCGGCCAGGGCGCCCTCGTGCAGGCCGCCCATGTTGCCACCGCGGACACTGGAGCCCTCGCGGGTGCCCAGCGCAACCTCGGCGGTCACGTGCTTGGCCCAGCCCGGTCCCAGTTCCCATGTCTTGGCGACACGTTCGGCGATGTAGGCCGGACGCTTGCCCGAGGGGCCGAAGACGGTCCGCAGCTGATCGTTGATCGAGTCCGACAGCACCGGGCCGAACGGCTTGTAGGTGCGGGCCAGCTTGGTCACCTGCGCCTTGAGACCGGACAGATCGGCCTCGGCGGCGCCGTCGATGGCACCGAGGTTCAGCTCGGAGCCCAGGTCGACCAGCATCTGGTTGCGGCGCGAGGACGCGCCGTCGGTGATCGACTCGATGGAGTCCAGCGGTTCGATCTGGTCGATGCGCATCTTGGCTGCCAGCGCGATGAGCACCAGCGTGGCATCGGCCGCGTCAAAGGTGATGTCGTCCGGACGCGGTCCACCCGACGGGGCGGCCGAGGGGGCCGGGGCGGCGGCCGGAGCCGCTGCCGCGGGCGCCGACTCGGGAGCCGAGGCAACCGCTGCGATCTCCTCGACCTCGGGCTCGGGATCGGTGTCGGTGGCGAACAGCACCGCGGCGTCACGCTCGGCGTTGAGCACCTCGGTGGTGCTGTGCGAGTACTCCGGCAACTTCAGCGTGTTGGTCGCCAGGCCGGCCACCGTCGGCGCGGTCTTCACACCGATCTCGACGAACCGCTCGACACCGAGGCCACCTGCGGCCTCCTCGATGAACAGCAGGTCCTGGGTCTCGATCCAGCGCACCGGGCTGGCGAACTGCCAGGCCAGCAGCTCGATGACGATCTTGCGCATCAGCTCACGCGGACGCTCGTTACGCCAGGTGTCGTAATCGGCGAGCACCTCGTCCAGCGGCTCGGCGGGCACCAGATCGCGGATCTCCTGGATGAAGTCACGATCCAGGGTGAACGGACGCGGCACCAGGTTCGGGATGTACTTGCCCACCAGCAGTTCCGGATCGGCATCGGTGGGCATCACGCGCTCCAGCGAGCGCCGGAAGTCGGCGACGCCGACACGCAACACCTCGGAGTGGAACGGCACGTCGATACCGGGAACCAGGATGAACGACCGCTTGCCACCGCTGATCTCGCGACGCCGCTCGATCTCCTCCTCCAGGGCCTCCAGGCCGCGGACCGTACCGGCGATGGCGTACTGCGAGCCACGCAGGTTGAAGTTCACGATCTGCAGGAATTCCCCGGTGCGCTCGGAGATCTCGGCGACGAAGGCGGTGACGTCGTCATCGTCGAGGTCGATCTGCGACGGTCGGATCGCGGCCAGCCGGTAGTTGGACCGGCCCTTCTCGTCACGCGGGACGATGTCGTGCATCTTGGAGCCGCGGTGGAACACGACCTCCAGCAGGGCCGGCAGTTCGTAGACGCCCGAGACACAGGCCAGCGCGGTGTATTCACCGACGGAGTGACCACAGGCGATGGCACCTTCGACGAACGCACCCTGCTCGCGCATCTCGGCGACCTGCGCGGCGGCCACGGTGGCCATGGCGACCTGGGTGAACTGCGTCAGGTACAGCACGCCCTCGGGATGGTGGTAGTGCACGCCGGAGGCGATCAGGCTGGTCGGGTTGTCCTTGACCACGTGCAGCACCGAGAAGCCCAGCGTGTCGCGGGTGAACTTGTCGGCGATGTCCCACACCTTGCGGGCGGCCTTGGACCGGGCCCGGACCTCCATGCCCATGCCCTTGTGCTGAATGCCCTGACCGGGGAAGGCGTACACCGTCTTCGGCGCGGCCAGCTGCGCCGAGGCGGCCATCACCAGATCGCCGCCGACCTTGGCGGTCACCTCGATGATCTCCGCGCCGCGGTCGATGCCGACCCGGTCGACACGGAACTCGATCTCGTCGCCCGGCAGCACCATGCCCAGGAAACGGGAGGTCCAGCCCACCAGACGGGCCGGCGGGGTGGCGCGCCCGTCGGTGGCGGTGACGACGTGCTGCGCGGCGGCCGAGAGCCACATGCCGTGCACGATCGGGCCCTTCAGGCCCGCGAGAAGCGCTGCGGCGCGGTCGGTGTGGATCGGGTTGTGGTCACCGGACACCACGGCGAACGCGCTCATATCGGTGGGCGCGGTCATGGTGACGTCACGACGACGGCGACGCGGGGTGTCGGTCGCGTTGTCGGTCATCGCACCACCGGCGCGAATGGGATCTTCCAACTCGACGGCGCCGGTGCGTCCACGGATGGCGAAACGCTCGACCAGACGGGCCAATTCGGCGCCCTGAGCGTCACTGATGATGACCTCGACCGGCACGACACGGCCGACCTCGGTGTCGATGGCGGCCGAAGCCGTTGCGGTGACCGTCAATTCGGCGGCGTCCTTGGGCATCGGCGCCAGCAGGTGGGCGGCGTGATCCAGGTGCACCAGGCTCAGCAGGCCCTCGATGACCGGGAATCCGGCCTCGGTGACCGCGGCGCCGATGGTGGCGAACACCGCGGGCCAGCACTTACCGACCAGGGCGTCCGGAACCAGGGTCAGTCCGGGGGCCAGCGGGGCGCCGAAGGTGGCGGTGACACCGGTGTGGTCGGCGACCTCCTCGGGATCCCAGCCGACGGTGACGGTGGCGGTGTTGTCCACGACGGCCGGCAGCGCGTCGACGCCGTCGACGCCGGCGGCGATGGCGAGCACGGCGCGCATGGCCGCGGCGGCATCCTCGGTGGTGACGACCGGCATACCACCGTTGACGGTGGCGGCGGGCAGCGTGAGCTTGATGTCGATCCAGATGTCACTCAGCGGAACGCTCAGCGTCACACCCTCGTCGGTGAGCTCGAGGCGCGAACCGGTCGACGGGTGTGTCGCGGCGCGGTTCTCGTTGACCTGCCATTCGCCCGGGGCGCCGATCCGGTGCACCGGGTTGATCGCGGTGCGGCCCGCCCACAGCACGTCGGGCGAATCCAGCACCACGGCAATGGGTCCGGTGGCACCGGGATTGGCCTGCCGGCGCGAGACGACGGGCACCGGGGTGGCGCCGGAGGCGACGACCTCGTCGATGGCGGCCTGCTCGAAGCGGTCGAGCAGTTCACCGACGGGCTCGTCGACACGGGTGATACCCGCGACGGCGGCGGTGCCCGGGATGATGCAGACCTGGTCGGCGGTGTAGCGCGCGTCGTGCGCTTGCCACAGCGAGTCGCTGCGCCACCAGCGGCGGACGTCCTTGTCGATGACCGGCACGAAGTTCACCGGCTTGCCCGGCGTCTTGCACAGTGTGACGAAGAACGGGACGTCGGCCGGGTGCAGCTTGAGGGTCTCGGCGTCCGGGTACCGGTTGAGCAACGTGTCGACGGCGGCGGCCGGATGCTCCAGCAGCGCAACACCTTCGGGGCTCTTGGCGAACAGGGTGTCGATCGGGCCGGAATCCTTGGGATGCAGGCGGGCCTCGGCGCGCTTGAGCATCTCCTCGAAGCGGTCGCGCCAGGTGATGTCCAGCCACGGCGAGTCCTCGGACTTGGTGTCCGCGGTCGAGTCGCCATCGCCGATGGCCAACTCCACGTAGCGGTCCAGCCACTGCAGGTAGGTCATGTCGGCGAGGTCACCGAAGTACGGCTTGGCGGTGTCGGCCATCGCGGCGATGATCTCGTCGCGACGCTCGGCCACGGCGTCGGCGTCACCGGCGACCTCGTCGAGCAGCCGACCACAGCGGGAGGCGGTGTTGTCGATCTCGTGGATGTCGGCACCGAGCTGGCTACGCCCGGATGCCATGCCACCCTGGGCCTTTCCGGCGCCCACCCAGACATCGGTGCCCTTGGTGTCGACCAGCAGCTGCTTGACCGCAGGCGAGGTGGTGGCCTCAAGGGTGGCCATCGCGGCGGTGCCGACGAGGATGCCGTCGACCGGCATCAGCGGGAAGCCGTAGGTCTGCGACCACCGGCCGGCCAGGTAGTCGGCGGCCCGCTCGGGGGTGCCGATGCCGCCACCGACGCAGATGGTGATGTTGGACAGCTTGCGCAGGTCGGCGTAGGTGCTCAGGAGCAGATCGTCGAGGTCCTCCCACGAGTGGTGGCCACCGGCGCGGCCACCCTCGATATGGGCGATGACGTCCTTATCGGGCACCTCGGCGGCGATCTTGATGACGGCCTTGATCTGGTCGACGGTGCCCGGCTTGAACACCACGTGGGTGATGCCGATCTCGTTGAGCTCCTCGATCAGCGCGACGGCCTCGTCGAGCTCGGGGATGCCCGCGGTGACCACGACACCGTCGATGGGCGCACCGGACTGGCGCGCCTTCTGCACGATGCGCTTGCCGCCGAGCTGCAGCTTCCAAAGGTAGGGGTCCAGGAACAGCGAGTTGAACTGGATGGCCCGGCCCGGCTCCAAGAGCTCGGCCAGGTCCTCAAGGCGGTCCTCGAAGATCTTTTCGGTGACCTGGCCGCCACCGGCCAGCTCGGCCCAGTGGCCGGCGTTGGCGGCCGCGGCGACGATCTTGGCGTCCACGGTGGTCGGGGTCATCCCCGCCAGCAGGATCGGCGACCGGCCGGTGAGGCGGGTGAACTTGGTGGACAGCTTCACCGACCCGTCGGGCAGGGTGACCGTCGACGGGGCGTAGCTGGTCCACGGGGCGGGCACCTCGGGCACGGCGCCCACGGTGAACAGGCTGCGTTGGCCGGCGCGGGTGGCGGCGGGCACGATGCCGATGCCGAGTCCGCGGATGACCGGCGCGGTCAGCCGGGTGACGGTGTCGGCGGGGCCGAGGTCGATGATCCAGCGGGCGCCCGCGGTGTGCAGCGCCTCGACGTCGGAGACCCAGTCGATCGGGTTGACGAAGATGGACTCGGTCATCGCGTGGGCGAGTTCGGTGTCGATGCCGATCTTGGCGGCCCAACGATCGACCAGCGCGACGCCGTCGGCCAGGCGCGGGGTGTGGAAGCCGACCTCGACCTGGATGGGGTTGAAGACGGGCGCGAACACCGCGCCACCGCGCAGCTTGTTCTTGCGCTCGGCCTCTTCCTTCTCGGTGATCTTCGAGCAGTACAGCTCGAAGCGACCGAGCTGTTCGGGAGTGCCGGTGATGACCACCGAGCGGCGGCCGTTGCGGATCGAGAGCACCGGGGGCAGCACGGTGCGCACGTCGGTGGAGAAATCTTCGAGCAGCTCGGCGATCCGGTCCGGGTCGACGTTGGTCACCGAGACCATCGGCGACTTGTCACCGCGGCCGACCATGCCGCGCCGGCGTGAGACCAGGGAACCGGCGGCACCGATCAGCTGCAGCAGGGCGAGCAGCTCCGCGTCGCGGGTGCCCTTCACCTTCAGCGACTCGACGCCCAAGATGCCCTGGGAGTGGCCGGCCATGGCCACGGGTGGGGTGCCCATCAGGTCGAGCCCCTGCCGGGTCAGGGCGCGGATCGCGGCCATCTGGGTCAGCAGGATGCCGGGGCCGGAGATGGCGGCGGTGGTGAGCTGCTTGGTGTCGGGCAGCGGCTCCTCGGCTGCCAGCGCGCGAACCCACTGCAGCGGCTCGAAGCCGATCGGGCGGACGACGACGAGCTCCCGGGCAACCGGCTCGAGCAGCAGTGCCGCCTCGCCGACCAGTTCGCTCAGCTCGGACTCGATGCCCGCGGAGCTGACCAGCTCCTCCAGGCTCTCCAGCCACGCGCCACCCTGCCCGCCGAATGCGACGGCATACGGCTCGCCGGCATTGAGCAGGTCGACCAGAGCGTGTGCGCCACCCAACGAACCATCCTTCAAGCCGTTCTTACCGGCCGTCACCCTGTCGTGTTCGTTGATCGTCACGTCGTGTTCTCTCCCTCGGTGCAGTCTTTGTCACGCACTCACGCTTGTCGTACCCGTGTGCCGCGCCGTCGCGGCGGGAAGCGAATCGGTCCCCGGCGGTCCGACTCGTCCTGTGGTCTGTGGTCTGTGTGACGATTCAGCTCTGAATCGTCGGCGGGCCGGTGTACGTCCGGGGCTGTCCGGGTATCGATGGAATCCGGTCCTGGACGTGTCCGACGGCCAATCCCGCCCCACTAAGAGTGTCATAAGGATCGGGGTCGTTTTTCGCGTTCAAATGGTTACTGGCGAGTTCTACGCCCGGGTAACCAGATGTTGGGTAACGACGGTCACAAGCGCGTGCAAACGCCTCCGGGACAAACGTCCTGCATGCGGGTGGTTACGGTCGAGTAGCTATAACTTCCCAGATCAGCGCTATGCCGTTATCAAATCGTTATCTAAGAATTCCGCGGTCTCCGCCGCCGCTCGGCGCGGTGGCGACCGCCGCCGAGAAATGACACTCGGACCCAAAGTGTCCGGTGTCGCAATCTGGGTAGTTTGCGGAGTTTGCTGGAAATTATTACTGATCGGTAAGTTTTGGCCCGCGTCCCGATGCGACCGGCGCCGCTTCGGATACCAGGCCACACATCACCCGCTCCACCCGTCCGGCCACCAAACCGACCAGATCCTCGGGACCGACGACGCCAGGGGCGGCCGCCCGCCACGCCGCGACCGCCTCGGCGGCAAGCGAATCCACACCGTCGCGGATGGCTTCGGAGATCGCAGAGGCCCCCTCTGCGTACTCCCGCGGATCGCGGTGCGCACCGCCCATAGGTTGCCGAGGCCCCAGGATTGCCGCGTCCAGCCCCAGTACGTCGCCCACATCGCCGCCGGCGCGGACGGTCTCGAAGAATTCGGCGATGTGCGCCGAGGTGAACCCGCGCGCGAGCAACCGATCGATGGTCTGCAATTGCCCCAGATGCGCGGCATCGTAGAAAGCCGCACGCCCCACCCGGCGCGGTGGATCCAGCAACCCGCGCTCGCGGTAGGCGCGAATATTGCGCGCACTGACCCCGGATGCACGAGCGAGGTCGTGCAGGCGATATTCGGTCGAAGTCACGCGGCCACCGCCGCACGCTGGCCGCCGACATGCACGGTCATGATCACACTGTAGCGCGCGGTGGTGCTCTTCGAGCAAACTGATAGAACGCTTAGAAACAGCACCGATGCGCGACATGGCAACCCGGTGAGAGATGTCACCGGAAAATGATTCGCAATTCGTCCCATCAATTTGGGACCATTCTTGCCAACCGATACGACCACCCGAGACGACGGAAGGGGCCGGTGCCGTGCGTCCCTGGATCGTCTGGGCCACCGGATTGCTGGCCTATATCGTGGCCGTGCTCAACCGCACCACCCTCGGCGTCTCCGGTCTCGAGGCGGGCGAACGCTTCCACGCCGGGCCGAGCGTGTTGTCCACCTTCGTGGTGCTGCAGATCATCGTCTACGCCGCGGCGCAGGTTCCTGCGGGAGTGTTGCTGGACCGGCACGGGTCCAAGGTGTTGATCATCTCCGGCGCAGCCCTCATGGCGGGCGGACAGCTCGCGATCGCGCTGACCCAATCCCTGCCGATGGCGCTGACCGCCCGCGCCATCGTCGGACTCGGGGATGCCATCACCTTCATCTCGGTGCTGCGCTTGGTGCCGCACTGGTTCCCCGCCCGGCGGGTCCCGCTGTTGACCCAGCTCACCGGCATCAGCGGCCAGTTCGGCCAGGTGCTCTCGGCCGTGCCGTTCCTGACATTGCTGGGTGTCGCCGGGTGGACCCCGGCGTACCTGTCGGTCGCTGCCTTCGCCGTGCTCGCCATGGTGCTGGCAGCGGCGTTGATCCGCAACACCCCCGACGGCAGGCCGGCCACCACGTCCGCGCTGAGTGTGCGGGCGACCCTGGCCAACGTCCGTACCGTCTGGCTGCGTCCGGGTACCCGACTCGGGTTCTTCACCCATATGGGCACCCAGTTCTCGGTGACCGCTTTCGCGTTGATGTGGGGCGTCCCCTACGTGACCACCGCGCAGGGTCAGACCCGCGGTGTCGCCGGGATGCTGTTGACCATCTCGGTCCTGACGGCGGTCGCCGCCGGGGTGGTGCTCGGCATCCTGTGTGGCCGATTCCCGCATCGCCGGTCCCGCTTCGTCCTGGCGATCATCGGCAGCAACGCCGCCATCTGGACGGTCGTGCTGGCCATGCCCGGCCAGGCACCGTTGTGGCTGTTGGTCGTGCTGGTGGTGATCATCTCCGTCGGCGGCCCGGGTTCGATGGTCGGTTTCGACTTTGCCCGGACCTTCAATCCCAGCGCGACGCTGGGCACGGCACAGGGCATGGTCAACATGGGGGGATTTCTGGCCTCACTGATGCTGATGCAGGCAATGGGCTGGATCCTGGACGTCGCGGGCGGATACTCCCCCGAGTCGTTCCGGCTCGCCTGGACGGTTCAGTACGTGGTGTGGGCCGTCGCCGTGATCGGCATCCTGGTGACCCGGCGTAAGACCCGGCGGCAGTTGGGACTGCAGGGCGACGCCTCCGACCGGTGGTTGCTGGAAACCTTCGATCCGGAGCCGACCGACCTCAGGCGCTGATACGCGCCGCCACCGCCGCCGCTGTGTGCCGGTGCCCGACCGTTTCGTGGCCGATGACCACCACCACCGGCGCCAGCGTGGTCACCAGCAGGCACACCGCGATGGGCACCCCGGAGGCCGCGAGCAGCACCGAACCGGCCAGCACTGCGCTGGCCAGCAGACTGAGCACCAGATGAACCCGGCTGGTGGTCCGCAGCATCAGGGCGTGCAACAGGTAGATCAGCCAGATGTAGACCGCCACCGGCACCGCCACGGTCGCCACGCAGGCCGCCGACCCGAGCTCGGAGTGCTCCTCCAGGTAGTAGGCCGCCAGGTGCAGACCCGCGCCGGTGCCGACGATCGCTCCATACAACACGATGGGCAGGTAACCGAACCAGAACGAGGTCTCGCGGTGGACGTGCAACAACTCCCCCGCGGGCACCATGAAGTACATCCACCACATGCCGAAGGTCAGGCCGATACCGGCGACCGCGACCAGGATCGCCTCGGTACTCCAGCCGTGGTCCGACACCACCGCTGTCAACGTCGCCACCGTGCCCACGACCCCCTCACCGAGGGCGATGATGGCCATCAACCCGTACCGCTCGGCGATGTGGTGGGCATGCCACGGTGTGCCGCCCGCGCGGCGTTCGGCCACCACCGGACCTGCCATCTCGAACAGGGTCAGCGCGATCACCAGCAGGCCCGTCACGAGCAGCCCGGTGTGCAGCAGAATCACTGCGATCCAACCGATCTGGGCTACCGAGATGATCGTGGCGTAGGTCAGGCAGGCCCGCCGCCGCGGCGGATCCTGACGCGCGGCCCGCAGCCATTGCGCCACCATCGCGACGCGCATGACCACATAACCGGCCACCATCACCACGTTGTCGACGTGCCCGCCGTGCTCCAACGAGGCAAACATGGCGGGTAGCCCGAGCGCCAGGATCAACACGCCCACCATCTGCAGCATGGTCGTCAGCCGGTACACCCAGTCATCGGTGTCGTATGCCGACGCGAACCAGGTGAAGTTGATCCACGCCCAGCACACGGCGAAGATCGCGAAGGCGAATCCGGCCAGACCCGCGCCGATGTGCCCGGCGGCGAAGGCGTGGGCGAACTGCGACGCCGCGACTCCGAAGGCGATGACGAATGTCAGGTCGAACAGCAGCTCCAGCGGGGAGGCCACCCGGTGCGACTCGTGCGGATCGCGCCCGGACATGACCGATATGCCGCGCGGCCGCCTGTCGACAGTGCTCACCGCAGATTCCCCCTCCCACCGGCGCGCGCCGGTCACCGACAAGATTCAACACGCTAGCGTGGGCGCGTGCCCCCGACCGGTGACCCTGCCACTGCCGTTGGCGTCGTGCTCGCCGCAGGCATCGGTTCACGTGTCGGAGCCGACGGAAACAAGGCCTACCTGGCGCTGGCCGGCAGGCCGATGCTGGCCTGGTCGCTGCGCGCGGTGGCCGACACACCGGAGATCGGTCGGGTGATCCTGGTCTACCGGCGCGGTGAGTTCGATATCGCCGAAGCGATGGTGCGCGCCGAGCTCCCGGACCGCACCATCGAACTCGTCGAGGGCGGCGACACCCGGCACGAATCCGAGTTCAACATGCTCTGCCACATCGCTGCCGATATCGAATCCGGGGCCGTGGACGTCGTTCTCATCCATGACGCCGCCCGCCCGCTGGCCGGGCCGGAGATGATGCGCGCGGCCCTGGACACCGCACGGCGCTTCGGCGGCGCGGTCCCGGGAATCGACGCGGTCGGATTGGCCAGGGCCGGGCAGGACGGTCTGCATCCGCTCACCGAATCAATGGTGCGGGTGCAGACGCCGCAGGCTTTCCGCGCCGAGCCCCTGCTGGCGGCCTACCGCCGCGCCGACGCCGAGGCCTTCGACGGCACCGACACCTCGGCCTGCGTACAACACTTCACCGATGCCGATGTGCGTGTATTCCCCGGTGCGGCAAGCAATCTCAAGGTCACCTACCCGCCGGACATCCGGCTGGCAGAGCACCTGCTCACCGGCAGGCGATGACGGCCTCCAGCAGCGCCGCATCCGCGGGTAGCTCCACCGACACCGCATCGGCATCACCGTCCACGGTGACCGCGCCGGCCAGGCTTTCAACGGGTAGGCGGTCTGCACGCATTCCCCGCGGATACTGCAGCAGCCGCAAGGTGGAGCGGGCCACCGTCGCGGTGATGGTGCCCCCGGCATCGACGGTCTTCACCGTGTCGGTGACCGGCAGCACCGGCACCACCAGCTCGGCGCCGTCGGCCAGGGCACTGACGACCCTGTCGATCATGTCCGGCGCCATGAGCGGGTGACGGTGATCGGCCAGCAGCACGTGGGTGGCGCCGCGGCGACCGGCGCGCACCCCGGCCAGCGCGAGGCAGTCCGCTCGGGTCGCGGAAGCGTCGACGGGCAGGATCTCGGTGGGCAGGCCGGCCAGTGCCGCATCGAATCGGTCCGCGAAGGCCTCGTCGACGACCACCAACACATGGCGGGCCACCCGGGACAGCGATCGCACCATTCGACGCACGGCAGGGTCACCGCACAGCGGCGTGAGCGCGCCGCCCGGGTTCTCCTGGGGCGCGAACACGATGACAGCGGTGAGTTCCACGGCGGTCAGGGTAGCCCGTTTGCCCAGCGTGATGGCCGGGTAAAGAGCTTGCACGGATCAATGGCGATCCTGTTAGCCTTTTGATCACAAAGGTGTGTAACAAATCAGCCATCCCGCACGACAGAGGGATGTCGCCCGAATCAGTCGGGTGGGGAAAGGTATAAACCACATGCTCAAGGTGTCGCGCACGAAGCTTGCCGTCGTGATCGGCGGGATCGCAGTAGCACTGCCGATGTCGGCCGGGATCGCCTCTGCCCAGCCCGACCTCAGCAGTGTCGTCAACACGACCTGCACATACGACCAGGTGATGGCCGCGATGAATGCCCAGCAGCCCGATCTGGCCGCGCAGTTCAACGCTCAGCCGATGGCCCTGGGCATGCTGCGGTCCTTCCTGTCCTCGGGACCGGTGGAGCGTCAGAACACGGTCAACCAGATCGCTGCCTACCCGGGTGCCGCCAGCTACCTGGGCGCGGTGCAGAACCTCGCGGGTACCTGCAACAACTACTGATCACCGCGGTACCGATCACGCTTGTCGAATGTCCCGTCCTCCGGTTCGGAGGGCGGGACATTTCGCTTTCGCGAGGACGCCGCGAGCACGCTCACTCCCACCGCACAGGCGAACACCCCGAGGATCAGGTGCCGTGGCCAGTCGGACTCGGCATAGGCCCACAGCTGCAAGCCGCCGGCCACCAGGGCCATCAGACTGAATGTGAATCCGGCGATGCGCAGCGCCATGGGACGAGTGTGCCAGGGCACGCAGCGGACACCGCCTACAGACCGAGCGATTTCGCGATGATCACCTTCATGACCTCGCTGGTTCCGGCATAGATCCGCGCCACCCGGGCATCGGTGTACAACCGGGCGATCGGATACTCCATCATGTAGCCGTAGCCACCGAACAACTGCAGGCAGCGATCGACCACCCTGGCCTGCATCTCGGTGCAGAATAATTTGACCCGGGCCGCGTCGGCGCCCGACAGCTCACCGGCGACCAGCAGGGCCACGGCACGGTCGAGCATCGCCTGGCCCGCCTCGACCTCCGCAGAGCAGGCAGCCAGCTCGAACTTGGTGTTCTGGAATGACGAGACCGACGCCCCGAAGATCGTCCGGTCCCTGGTGTAGCGGATGGCCTCGGCTATCGCCGAGCGTGCCTGGGCCACCGACCCCACCGCGATGGTGAGCCGCTCCTGGGGCAGGTTCTGCCCCAGGTATCCGAATGCCTCACCTTCCTGCCCGAGCACATTGGCGGCGGGCACCCGCACATCGACGAACGACAGCTCCGCGGTGTCCTGGACCTTGCAGCCCATCTTCTCCAACTCACGGCCCCTGGTGAATCCGGGCATCCCGTCCTCCACGACGAAAAGCGTCAGACCCTTGCGCCGGTTGTCCGGGTCGGTGGCGGTGCGCGCAACGACGATCACCAGGTCGGCTTGCATACCGCCGGTGATGAAAGTCTTGGCGCCGTTGAGGATCCAGTCCTCACCATCACGGACCGCCGAGGTCCGCATACCGGCCAGATCCGATCCGGTGCCGGGTTCGGTCATCGCGACCGCGGTCAGCAGCGTGCCGTCGGCCAGCCCGGGGAACCAGCGGCTGCGCTGTTGCTCGTCGGCGTAGTGCAGGAAGTACGGCAGGATCACCTCGAGCTGGGTGCGCACCGTGGACAACGTCACCAGCGCGCGGGCCGCCTCTTCCTGCAGCACCACGTTGTAGCGGTAGTCCGGTTCGCCCCCTCCCCCGTACTCCTCGGGAATGGCCATGCCCAACATGCCCAGCGCACCCATCTTCTCGAACACCGCGCGCGGCATGCGGCCGGCCTTTTCCCAGTCGGGATATGCGGGCACGACCTCCTTCTCGACGAAGTCGCGGGCGAGCTCACGGAACGCCTCGTGGTCCTCGGTGAACAGATCTCGTTGCACTGCAGGCTCCCTTCGCTCAGGCCACGAGCTCGACGAGGGTGGCGTTGGCGGTCCCACCGCCCTCACACATGGTCTGCAATCCGTACCGAATACCGTTGTCGCGCATATGGTGGATCATCCGGGTCATCAGCACCGCACCCGATGCGCCGAGCGGGTGGCCCAACGAGATGGCGCCGCCGAGCGGATTGAGCCTGGCCTCGTCCACCCCGGTCTCGGCCAGCCAGGCCAGCGGAACCGGCGCAAACGCCTCGTTGACCTCGAACACACCCACCTCGTCGATCGCGACGCCGGCCTTGCGCAACACCTTCTCGGTCGCCGGAATGGGAGCGGTCAACATCAGCACCGGGTCTGCTCCGGTGACCGCCCCCGCCCGATAGCGGACCAGCGGCGTCAGACCAAGGTTCAGCGCCTGGTCGGAGCTCATGACCAGCAGCGCTGCCGCCCCGTCGGAGATCTGTGAGGAGTTCCCGGCGTGGATGATGCCGTCCTCGGTGAAAGCCGGTTTGAGACCGGCGAGGGTATCGACCGTGGTGCCCCGTCGGACACCCTCGTCGAGGGTGATCACGTCGGTTTCGGTGAACACCGGCATGATCTGATCGATGAAGGCACCGGAATCCTGCGCCGCAGCGGCACGTTCGTGCGACCGCGCGGAATACTCGTCACAGCGCCCCCGAGAGAGCTCCCACTTCTGGCAGATCATTTCGGCGGAGAGACCCTGATTGAAGGTGAAATCGTCATATCGGGCAAGCACTTTCGGTCCGTATGGCTGTCCTGTGGCGCGCGCAGCCCCCAGCGGGACGCGGCTCATCACCTCGACTCCACCGGCGACCACCACATCTTGCTGACCCGACATGACGGCCTGCACAGCGAAGTCCAGCGCCTGTTGGCTCGATCCGCACGCCCGGTTCACCGTGGTACCCGGGATCGATTCCGGCCAGCCGGCCGCCAACACCGCGTAGCGACCGATGTTGCTCGATTGATCACCCACCTGCGATACGCAGCCCCAGACCACATCGTCGACGAGTGTCGGGTCCACGCCGGTGCGTTCGGACAGTTCGTTGAGCACCATGGCGGACAGGTCCGCGGCGTGCTGCTCGGACAGACCGCCGTTGCGCTTTCCGACCGGGGTGCGCACGGCTCCTACGATGACGGTCTCGCGCATCACGCCTGCTCCTTCGTCGTGGGCGGGTGCGCCCTGGTGTCGATGAATTCCGGCCCAATTGCACCCGCATCGCGCAAGGCGGCCACTTCTGTTTCGCTGTAACCGATTTCGGCCAGCACGGTATCGGTGTGCTCACCGAGTCCCGGAACCGCTCCCATGCCCAGCTCGAAGCCGGTGATGATGGGAGGCGGAAGCAACGCGGTGATCTCACCGTGCGGCGTATCGACCGCCCGCCACCGGTCGCGGGCCGTCAGATGCCGGTGATTGACGACCTCGCTGGGGGTGTTGAAGCGTGAGTTCCCTATCCCGGCGGCATCGGCGGTTCGCTGGATGTCCTCGAGATCGTGCCGAGCGCACCATGATTCGATCGCAGCGTTGAGTTCGTCGCGGTGCGCGCACCGCTGGACGTTGGTCGCCAGGCGCGGGTCGTCGGCCAGGTCGGGACGATCGATGATCTCCCGGGCGAGTCGCTGCCACTCTCGATCGTTGGTTGTTCCGAGTACCACCGTCTGTCCGTCGCGGGTTCCGAACGCTCCGTACGGCGCGACGGCCGGTGAACCCATTCCCAAGGGCTGCTGGTCCATTCCGGAATGCTGGGCGTAGGTCAGCGGATATCCCATGATGTCGGTCATGGTGTCGAACAAGCTCACCGAGACCGCCGGCGCAGTATCGCCACCGCCTCCGGCCCGGCCCACCAGGAGCGCAAGAATCGACAGGGCCGAATAGAGGCCGGTGGTGATATCGGCGACCGGCGGGCCCGGTTTGGCGGGCATGCCCGGATGGCCGGTGGTCGCACATGCTCCGGATTCGGCCTGCACCAGCAGGTCGTAGGCGCGCCTACCCGAGAGCGGGCCCCCGGTGCCGTACCCGTCGATCTGGACGGGGATCACGTGCGGATGTCGCCGCTGCAGATCCTGCGGACCCACCCCCAGCCGGTCCGTGGCGCCGGGTGCGAGGTTGGAGACGAACGCATCGGCGCCGGCCAGCAGGCGGTGCAGGACGTCCAGGCCTGCGGGTGACTTGAGGTTCAGCGTCACCGAATGCTTGCCCCGGTTCGCCCAGACGAAATGCGCGGCCATGCCGTTGACGACATCGTCGTAGGACCTGGCGAAATCGCCGCCGTCAGGATTCTCGATCTTGATGATCCGGGCCCCGAAGTCGGCGAGCACCCTGGTACACATCGGCGCTGATATCGCCTGCTCCATGGCAACGATCGTGATGCCGGCAAGTGGACCTGTCACACAAATCACATAACCATGCCGAGGCCGACCGGCAGGACACGACCCGTGGCAACGCGGATGCAGAATGCGATTCTCACAAAACGAGATCGGAAGTATCCTGGCCCGGTGACCGACAGCGACACCGAACCCGCCTGGAAGCAACGCGCCCTGGAGCGCTCGCTTCGGCCGGCCAAGCTGCGTGCCGCGCAGCGAGTCGAGCGCTTTCTGCAAGCCGCTCAGTCGATCATGGCCGAGAAGGGCAGCACCGACTTCACCGTCCAGGAGGTGGTCGACCGGTCTCGGCAGTCGCTGCGCAGCTTTTACCTGCAGTTCGACGGCAAGCACGAACTGTTGCTCGCACTGTTCGAGGATGCGCTGGGCCAACTGGCCGATCAGATTCGTATTGCCATCGCCGGGCACACCGACCCGGTCCAGCGACTGCGGATGGCCGTCGGATTACTGTTCACGTCCGCACGTTCCGAGACGGCCGGGCAGCGACCGCTGTTCAGCGATGTCGCACCCCGGCTGTCGGTCTCCCATCCCGCCGAGGTCATGGTGGCCCAGGCGCCCGTGCTGAACCTGCTGTCGGACTTGATGGCCGATGCGACAGCGGCCGACAGGCTGCGGCCCTTCGTCGACCCTCGCCGGATCGCCCGGATCACGATGCAGACCGTCATGACCTTCGCGCAGTCCGGTGACGGTGACACCGCCGACGATTCGATCAGCGCGGACGAGATGTGGGATTTCATCGCGCACGGGATCACCAACGGCGGCTGACGGTTCGCGCGCCGTCGTAGGCTCCGACGATGACGACGATCGGCAAAGCGCGCTCACTCGGGCTGGTCACCGGCGCCTATCTCGTGGCGGTGGCGATGGCCGCAGCGTGGCTGTGGTGGGGTCCGTCCACGGCCATCCTGTGGCTGGACACCCTGATCGCCGATGTTCTCGCGACCCTGGTGATCTTCGTGTTCAGCAGGATCTATCGCAATTCGAGCTTCTATGACGCCTACTGGAGCGTCATCCCGCCGTTGCTGCTGTTCTATTGGTGGTATCGGTCGGCCCCGGACGTCGATCCGTTGCGCGCGTGGCTGATCACCGTCGTCATCGTGCTGTGGGCCCTCCGGCTGACCGCGAACTGGGTCTACGCATTCCCCGGACTGCATCACGAGGACTGGCGTTACCCGATGTTCAAACAGCGGGCCGGACGATTCGAGTTCGTGGCTGACCTGGTCGCCATCCATCTCATCCCGACACTGCAGGTCTTCCTCGCGATGGTGCCGGTGTACATCGCCATCACCCGGCCGGGTTCCGGCCTGGCCTGGTTGACCTGGGTGGCGCTGGTCATCGGGGTCGGCGCGGTGGCGCTGGAACTCGTCGCCGACGTACAGATGCACAGGTTCGTCGCCGAACGCCGGGAGGGACAGGCGATGGACACGGGGTTGTGGAGTTGGTCGCGGCATCCCAACTATTTCGGCGAGTTCAGTTTCTGGGCGGCACTGGCGTTGTTCGGTATCGCGGCCGCACCCGAATATTGGTGGCTGTCGAGCCTTGGCGCGCTGGCCATCCTCGCCATGTTCCTCGGCGCCAGCATCCCGATGATGGAGGAACGCAGCCTGACCCGTCGTCCCGCCTACCAGGACGTCATCGACCGGGTGTCGCGCTTCGTCCCGCGGCCGCCGAAAAACTGACCGATACGCCGAACGGCTGCCCCTCTACAGGAGGCAGCCGTTCGACGTGCGGACCCGATCAGTAGGTCGGCACGAAGACGTTGTTGATCCACACGCCCCAGTGGTTCCATCCGCTGTCCCACACCTGAGGCTGGCCCTGCGCCCACGCCGGGTCCACGGGCTTGGGCGGAGCCCAGGCCGGCGCGGTACCGACGGACGGTCCGGCGGGCGGGGCCGGAGGCATCGGGTGAGGCTCGGCGGCAGCGACACCGGCGACCGCGAGCGGTCCGGCAACCAGGCCACCGGCAACGGCTGCGCCCGCGATCAGCTTCTTCACATTCACATTCATCAGATCTCATCCTGTTCTGTGAGAACACCTACCTGAACGGCTGGATGGGTACCGCCGGCTTCCGAGGCGTAAACATCGTCGCCGCCATCTGTGACCGGGCTCTCTTGGACGGGTGGAGACTCGGCTCATCGGCGGCGCTGACAACGGTGCCACTAGCCGAGCGGCTACTCTGGACCGGTGAGCTCAACCGGCGGATCGCCATCGGGCAATTACAGCGTCGCCCAGCAACGCGTCATCGCAGCATCGCTGGAGCTGTTCGGGGCACATGGTGTCAGTGCCACCTCGCTACAGATGATCGCCGATGCCGTCGGGGTCACCAAAGCCGCTGTGTACCACCAGTTCAAGAGCAAGGACGAGGTGGTCATCGCCGTCATGGCGAGTGAGCTCGCCGCGCTGGCACCCGCAGTCGAAGCCGCCGAGGCCGAACCCGATCTGCAAGCGGCCCGGGATATCCTGCTGGCCCACGTCGTCGACCGAATGGTCACCCGACGCAGGCTGACTCGTGTGCTGCAGTACGACCCGGTCGTGGTGCGCCTGCTCGATGAACACCCGCCGTTCGCGCAATTCATGGGCCGGTTGCACAGGGTGTTGCTGGGCGCAGGAACCGATCCCGCGGCACGGGTGAATGCTGCGGTCATGTCCGCAGCGCTGAGCGCGGCCCTGATCCATCCACTGGTCACCGACGTCGACGACGCCACTTTGAGCCGGCACATCCTGACAGTGGCCAGGCGCATCCTGGTCCCCGCGCAGAGCTGACGGTCGGTCGGCCCCGTGGTCACCGGATCATCTCGGGCGGCGGTTGCGCACCTCGGCTTGTTAGCCTTCGACCATGGATCGACGGTTCGCAGGCCATAGCGCCTGGCTGGGCGGGGTGCTCGCCCTCGTTCTGATCCTGTCCGGCTGCGCCTCGACGGTGCTCGACGGCCGCCCGGTATCCATGCTCTACGACCCGCAGCGCGCCGGCGGACTGCCCGCCCGCGACGGTCCGAGCGGGCCACGCCCCGACGCTCCCCCGCCGGTGAGCGTCGCCGAGAACAGCGATGGCGGCCCGGTGGACCAGTTGGTGTTGCGGGCCGTCGACGACCTCGAGGACTTCTGGTCACAGAACTGGGAGGGTTCACTCACCGGCACCTATGGCCCGGTGTCGCGACTCGTGTCCTACGACGCATCCGATCCCGCGTCACCCACCGTCTGCGGCAACGATCTCTATGACCTGTCGAACGCCTTCTACTGCTTCGGCGACGATGTGATGGCCTGGGACAGAGGCCAGTTCATTCCCGGCGCAGCGCAGTACTTCGGCGATATGGGCGTGGTCGGGGTGATCGCCCATGAGTTCGGCCACGCCGTGCAGGCCAAGGCCCATCTGGTCGAGAAGGCGACGCCCGTGCTCGTCAAGGAGCAACAGGCCGATTGTTTCGCCGGCGTCTATCTGCACTGGGTGGCATCGGGCAAGTCACCGCGATTCGACCTGAGCACCGGCGACGGGCTCAATCACGTTCTGGCCGGTGCCATCTACATCCGAGACCCGCTGATGACCCAGGAAGAAGCCATCCTGACCGGCGATGCACACGGATCTGCCCTGGATCGGATCAGCGCCTTCCAGATCGGCTTCGCCGGTAACGCCGACCAATGCGCGGCCATCGACATGGCCGAGATAACGCAACGTCAAGGAGATCTCCCGAAGTTCCTGTCCTATGACTCCTACGGTGATCCGTCGGCCAGTGACAGCCCGATCGACGAACAACTGCTGACCAGCTTGATGGACACCCTGACCCAGATCTACCAGCCGGCCAGCCCGCCGTCACTGAACCTCGACATGGCGACCTGCCCTGACGCACAAACGGTTTCCCCGGCGTCCTACTGCCCATCGACCAACACCGTGAACGTCAACCTCCCCACCCTGCAGGCGTTGGGGACCCCGAAGGCCGAGGACCAGGGCGTGCTGCTGCAGGGTGACAACACCGCGCTGTCGATCGTGACATCCCGATACGCCCTTGCTCTGCAGAAGGAACGGGGTGACCCGCTGGATACGGCCGTAACGGCGCTGCGCACCGCGTGCCTGACCGGCGTCGCGCAGGGCCGGATGGCCGAACCCGGCGGCACACTGACACTGTCGGCCGGTGACACCGACGAGGCGATCTCCGGGCTGCTGACCAACGGGCTGGCGGCCAGCGATGTCAACGGCGTGACCGCGCCGGCCGGTTTCACCAGAATCCTGGCGTATCGGTCCGGCCTGGGCGGCAATGCCGAGACGTGCTATCAGCGGTTCGGTGCCACATGACGCGGCCACCGAACCCGAATCAGCCACCGGGACAGGCCCAGCCGTGGTGGGCGCGGCCCGGTGGGGCGGCACCGCCGGGGCCCCCTCCGCAGGCACCCCCGCGGATGCCATACCCGCCCAACCAGGGGCCGCCGGCGCAGCGACCTCAGCCCGGGTATCGTATGCCCCCCGCACCCCCTCGACAGCCATCGCGGCCGAGTCAGCCACCGCAGACAGCACCGCCGCCGTCACGACAGCCGACACCGTCACCGGCACAGCGCCCGCCGGTCGACCCGAATCGCTACCTGCTCCGGCCGGACCAGCAGGCCGGTGGACGCCGACGGCAACAGCGGACACCGGACCACCGGCGCACGGTCATCATCGCCGGACTGACGGTCGTCGCCGTCGTCGGCGTGGGTATCGGTATCTGGCAGTTCGGATTCGACCGCGCTCCGGTGATCAAGGTCGAAACGGCCGAGGCGGGGGTACGCGCCATCCTGTCGGACCCGATCAACGGATACGGCGCCAACTCCATCAGCGCACTGCGGTGCAACGGCGGCAAGAATCCGTCGGCCGCCAAGGGCGACAGCTTCACCTGTGACGTCGAGATCGACGGGGCCATCCGGCAGGTGTATGCCGAGTTCACCGACGACCGCGGCACGTTCGCCGTGGACGGGCCGCGGTGATCAGGTACCGGGACGTTTGTGCTGCTGGCCGTGCACGCCTTCGGCATACGCCGTTTCGGCGTGCTGGGTGAAGTCGATGCCGGATAGCTCGTCCTCGCGCGTGACCCGGAACCCCATGGTCGCGTCGATCACCTTGCCCAGCAGGAACGACACCGTGAACGCGAACGCGGCGACCACGACGATGCCCAAGGTCTGCCTGCCCAGCTGAGTGATCCCGCCACCGTAGAAAAGGCCTTCGGGTCCGCCCGACACAACCTCGGCCGCCAGCAGACCGATCAGGAACGTACCGACCACCCCGCCGACGAAGTGCACTCCCACCACGTCGAGCGAATCGTCGTATCCGGCGGCGAATTTCCACCCGATCGCATACGAGCACACCACACCTGCCACCAGACCGACCAACACGGCGCCCAGCGGGGAGACGAACCCGCACGAGGGCGTGATGGCGACCAGGCCGGCAACGACGCCGGAAGCTGCGCCGAAGGTGGTCGGGTGTCCGTCGCGGAAACGCTCGACTGCGAGCCAGCCCAGCATGCCGAGGCACCCGGCGACAAGAGTGTTCAGGAAGATCACCGCGGCCTTGCCATCCACGGCGAAGGCGGAGCCCGCATTGAATCCGAACCAGCCGAACCACAACAGCCCGACGCCGAGCAGGACGAACGGAAGATTGTGCGGGCGCATGGCCTCGGATTTGAACCCGATGCGCGGGCCGAGCACCAGCGCGAGCGCCAAAGCCGATGCTCCCGAGACGATCTCGACAACCAGTCCACCCGCGAAGTCGAGCGCGCCGAAGACCGAAAGCCACCCGCCCGGTCCCCAGACCCAGTGGGCGACCGGCGAATACACCGCCAATGTCCACAGCGCGACGAACAGCGTCCACGCCGAGAATTTCGCCCGGTCGGCGATCGCACCGCTGACCAGAGCCGCGGTGAGAATGGCGAACGCCAACTGGAAGGTCACGAACAGCAACTCGGGCACATTGGAGCGCACCGCGGACACATCGATACCGGACAGCCCGAGGTGGCCGAGACCGCCGATGAGTCCACCGCCGGCGTCGGTGCCGAAGGCCAGACTGTAGCCGGCCACGATCCAGGTGACCGTCACAACCGGGATGGCGATGAAGCTCATCATGATCATGTTCAGCACGCCGGTGGAGCGGACCATACCGCCGTAGAAGATCGCCAGACCCGGGGTCATCAACAGCACCATCGCGGTGCTGACGAGCAACCAAGCGGTGGCGGCGGGGTCGATCTGCACGCGGGCTCCTTCGTCGGGGCAAAACGCCCGGACGACTATGACACAGCGTGCGCGCCTGCGATCTCCCGATCGGCCTATTTCAGCTACTTGACAGCGGCGACGGCAACCGAACGCTGCGGGGGATCCCCGGACACCGTCCCGGACAGCCGGAACACCCCCTCGCCTGAGCATGGGCTTAGCCAGCGATGCATCTTCGGGTGGCAAACCTAGGTCATTCGCCGACCGCATCACTTCGGAGAATTTGCCACAACTGCAACGAAGTGAAAAAACGCTGATTGACCAGCGGATTTGGCCCAGCTTTGCGTATTCTTCGATTCGCTCAGCAATTTTTACGTGGTCGTCAACCAGGAGTGGGGAGCAATTGATGCCGGTGGATGGGACACGGGAAGCGCATCCGGACCGCGTAGGTGAACGCCGAGCCCAGCAAGCACGGCTGTGGCTCGGCGCGGGGGCGATGACCCTCGGCATGGGAGCCGCGATGCTCGGCGGCGCGGCCATCGCGGCCGCCGACTCGGATGCGCCCTCGGGTCCCACCCGCACCGGTTCGACCGACAGCTCGGATTCTTCGTCCTCCGACGCGGGATCGTCTTCCGCAGGACCGGTGAAAAGCAGCGGCGGATCGTCGCGCGAGACTGTCGGCTCCTCGTCGGGCGATTCCGCGGACAGCACCGGACCGCACGCCAACGACGACTCGGACGAAGCCGGCGACTCCGACGACAGCTGGGGCGCGGCGTCCCCCACGCGCGGCTCCGGTCTCGATGACGACGATGTGACCTCCGAAGAGACCACGGAGGCCATCGGTGGCGCCGAGGAGGCGGTCTCCGAAGAGGTCGTCGACGAGGACGGCCCGGTGGGGACCGGCGGCGCGCACGGGCCCACAAGCACTCCACAAGCACCCGCCACCAATTCCCCGGTGATCTCGGACAGTTCGTCGACCGCCACGTCACCCACACCTGACACCGACACCACTCCCCTTGCCACACCGGCGGTCACCGACAGCGGATTGAGCACCATCGCCGGATCCGCGGGCGCCAGTTTCTACACGCTGGCCTCCACCTCGAGCACGGTGGGTCGCGCGGCGGCGCTGTCTCCGGCCGCTGTGCCTGCCGCTGCGGTAGCGCAGGCGAGCAACCCGTTCGGCCTGCCCACTCCCGAAGAATTGCTGCGCGGGCTGCAGGAACTCGGCACCAACCTGTACTTCGCCGTGATGAACCAGCTTTACGGGTTCCAACGCAGCCTGACGGCATTGCGCGACGATGTGATCGGCATCCTCGGGTTCACCCAGGAGGTGATCACCCGGTCGCTGCCGTTCGGTAACCCGACAGGCAATGCGCAGTACTTCGTGCAATCCGGCGACTTCCTTTCAGCCGGGCTGGCGACCGTGGCCATGGCCTACGCGCAGTTAACCGGCAGCCCCGTGGATCTAGCCGGTTTCCTCGCCAAGGCAGCGAACACCCCGAGCCTCCGAGTGCCCGGCACGATGGTTTATCTCGGTCCCGGCGCGCGGCTCGTCTATTGGACGGATACCTATGAGGTGTTGCAGGACAAGGATGTTCGCATCATCATGCGCAGCTACGGCACCAACCAGGCGGACAAGGCGTACAACGACCTCACCAACGGCCTGACAGATCCAACCAAGGCCATGATCGTCCCGATCAACGGTCCGGTGTCGGACAGCAGTGACGTCAAGGAGAAGACCGTCGTCGTCATCGGCGTCGACAACGTCAACGGAACGGTCACCATCAACGATCCCACCCGCGCTGACGGGCAGGGTCTGGTCATGAGTTATGACGACTTCATGGATGCCTGGGGGTCGAAGAAGTACCAGTTGATCACCACCCAGCTCGCCAGCTCGCCGAACGTGGCACCGGACGCATCCGAGACCAGATGGGTCTGGTCCTTGCCCTCGATTCAGCAGATCGGCTCGCGGGTCGCCGCCGCGTTCGTGCACCAGGTCCAGGTTTTCCAGGAGAACATCACATATCTCACCGACGATCTGTCCCGCACGTTCGGTGTTTCCCAGCCGGAACCGATCGGCCCGCCATCGGCGGGCGATGTCGAGTACGGAAACTACCTTGCCAACTACCAATACTGGAGGTATCAGGGTCAAACCGGCACGTGCGCGCTGATGTCCACCGCGGCCGTCATTGCCCAGTTGACCGCAAACGGCATGCCCGTCGACATGGACGCGCTGGCCGCCGAGGTGCAGCAGTTGGCAGAGACGTTGCCCAGTGGAATCAAGGTAGGTGAGCCGATCTACACCGAGGGCAAGGGCGGGACGTTCTCCTCAGACGTCATCACCCTGCTCAACAGGTTCGGCATCAACGCCGACTACACCACGTATCTCAAGAACGAGGGATCGCTGGCACTGGACAATATGACCGCCGCACTCGAACAAGGCCAGTCGGTGATCGTCAGCGTCAACAACAAATTGATCTACGACGCGTGGAACACTCAGTACTTCGGTGCAGGCAGGGAGTGGTACCGCGGGACCACGGACCAGCCCAACCACGCCGTCACCGTGCTCAGCGTCAACATGACCAAGGGCGTTGTCTACATAAATGACAGCGCACCAAGACAGGGGCAAGGCCTGGCCGTGCCACTCGATCAGTTCATGAAGGCCTGGGAGACAGGAAACTTCTCGCTGACCACCGCCGAACGGGACAGCAGCGCCGCGGGCTGAGGTCGAGTATTTCGCAGGCGGGTGATGGGGCGGTTCACGCCGCATCACCCGCCTGATCTCGCAGCCACCCGCGCACTGCACCCCGGTCGCCCCCACTCCAGTCAAGGAACCTCATGTCTTCTCGCACAGTCCGGCTCACCGCAGCCGCCGCCATTACCGCAACCGCAACCCTTTTCGCCGTTCCGGCCGTCGCGGTGGCCGACCCGTACGACGATGACGACGGCACCGTGCAGGTCGACTCGCCGCCCGCGGAGGAGCCTGCGGAAGAACCACAGCCAGAGCCGGAACAGCAACCCGAGCCAGAGCCCGCTCCGGAACCGGAGCCACAACCCGCACCGGAGCCCGAACCCGAACCTGCGCTGGGCTCAGCGCCGGATAGCGAGCCAGACCAGGCCGGTGAGACAGGCGCCCAGCAGGACGATCCGGGCGCTCCCTCCTACTCCCCCGGCGCGGACCCCGACACCCAGCCAGGCGCCGATGATCCGGCGCCCTCCGAGCAGGCGCCCGACGCTGACACCAACCCCGATGACTCCAACCCCGATGACACCACCCCCGACATCGCCTCCCCCGATATCGCCGACATCGATGCCGGCGACCTGGAGACGGCAACACGTGCGGAGCCCGAATTCAGCGAGGCCACAGAAGCATCGGTGACGCAGATCGAGCAGCTGGAAAGCCTCGTCGAGTCGCAATACCTTTCGGAATCCAGTTCGGTCGTCACTCAATGGGACTCGTCCTGGGTTCAGTACACCCAGTGGTATCAGCCGATGCTGATCAGTCCGTATCGCACCCCGGTGACGATCGCCTACGTCGCGGACGGGCGACCGTACATCACCGAGCTCGCGCCGCTGCGGCCGACGGTTCTCACCGTGCCGCAGGCGGGCGTGCACAGCTTCACCGCGGTGGTCAACGATCCGGCCGGCCGGGTGACAAACGTGTCGGTGGGTAGCTTCTCCGGTGGCGGCTACGTGCCCGCGCCCGGCCAACCCCCTCCCCCCAAGCCCACGGTGCCGACAACGTATGAAAACGTGCTGGTGTCCTTCAAACTCGGCGACGCGTCATACAAGCCTGTGGTCGTCAAGAAGGTCGTCGACCTCGGTGACGATCCGGCTCGGTCACTGACCAAGGTGCTGCTCGACGAGGAGACACCGGCGTGGGGCACCTGGGGGCCCACCGACTCCGGGCGACGCAGCTTCACGGTGTCGCTGACCGATCGGCTTCCCGGACTGAGCACACCGGGAACCGACCTGCCGCCCGGCTACCGCCTGCAGGCCGAGGAGCGCAGCACCGCGGAGAAGGCCGACTCGTCGACGCCGGTGCTCGCCTGGGTCGCCGCCGGTCTCGGTGGCATCGCAGTGCTGGCCGTGATCGGCGCCGTGGTGAGCGCGCGGCGACGACGCCAGGGCTGATCGAGCTCGACAGGCAGGCCCCGCACTATTCGGGGAAGTCCGCGCTACGAGAGAGGGCCTCGTTAGCGCGGAGTTCGGCCAGGGTCTGCTCCAGCTCACCGATCACTGCGTCGTATCCACCGTTGCCCAGCACCAGACGGCGTGGCGGCGGGTCCTGGGCCATCGCAGCGATCACCGCGCGGGCACCGCGGTGCGGATCACCTGGCTGAACACCGTCCATCTCGACGAAGGTCGCACGAACCCGTTCAAGCATGTCGTGATACTCCGAAATCGGTTCGGCGACGGGCTCGTTGGCAAAACCGGCGTAGGCGTTCGTGCGAAAAGCGCCCGGTTCCGCGGCCAACACCGAGATGCCCTGCCCGGCGACCTCGACACGCAGTGCATCGGTGACGGCTTCGATGGCGAACTTCGTCGCGCTGTAGTAGCCGAAACCGGGTGCCGACACCAGCCCTGCCACCGAGGAGACATTGACGATCCAGCCGTTTCCGCGGGCACGCATCCCGGGCAACACCGCACGCGTCACGGACAGCACGGCGAAGAAGTTCAGTTCGAACATGGCCCGCAACGCCGAATCGTCCATGCCTTCGATCGATCCGTACCAGCCGCGGCCGGCATTGTTGACCAAGACGTCGATACCACCGAACCGCTCCTCGGCGGTCTGTACCGCGCGCCGCACCTGGGCGGCATCGGTGAGTTCCAGCGGCACCACGAGAACCCGATCGCCATACTGATCGGCCCAATCTGCCAGCTCTTGCGGGCGCCGGGAGGTGATCGTCACGCGGTCCCCCGCCTCCAGCGCCGCCTCGGCGAACGCCATCCCGAAATTGCCGGGCGTCCCGCCGGTGATGAACCATCGCCTGCTCACGCCTCGCACACCAATCGGCTGATCGACGCGCCGTCCAAGGTGAAGCGGTAGTGCAGGTCGACGACGCCGCCGGGGAAGTCGCCCTCCAGATGCTGAGTCACGTCAACGCCGTTGTCGGTCGTGGTCGCCCCGACGAACTCCGAGGTGTAGGTGAACTCGCCGGCCGACGCGGCCAGCCAGGCACCGATCGCGTCGCGGCCCGTGTGGTCGCGGCCCTCGTCGGTCACCACGGCGTCGGCGGTGAAGGTGGCGACTGCTCGGCCGTCCTCCGGACTGGCGTGTGTGGTCATGAATGTCTTTACGGGGTCTGGGAGTGCATCCCATTCGCTTGTGGTCATGGCACCACCGTCGGGCTTCCCCTTAGGGGAAAGTCAATACCCCTGGTCGATATCGCGCCGCGCTCTTGACCTTCCCCCAGGGGCAACCTTCAAGATGGCCTTGTCTGCCACGTGGACGGCCAACGATTGAGGAGGACACCGTGGGCGCACAGGTCTCGATCGGTGACTTCGCGGTGATGACCAGTCTGAGCAGAAAGGCGCTACGTCACTATCACGACATCGGCATCCTCGAACCGGCTCACATCGACCCTTACACCGGCTACCGCTTCTACGACACCAGCCAGGTCGATCACGCGCACATCATCCGCCGATTCCGTTCCCTGGGAATGTCCATTCCCGATATCAAGGCGCTGCTGAGCACCCAGGACGCCATCGCCCGCACCGAGATCATCACCACTCACCTCGAGCAGATGGAGGCGCAACTGCAGCAGACCCGGGACACCGTCGGCGCGCTGCGTGAGTTGCTCTCCCCTGTCAAGCCTCCGGCCGAGGTCGCTGTGCGCCAGGAGTCATCGCTCGCCGTATGGTCCGTCGGCGGCATCATCGATGTGTCCGATATCGACGATTGGTTCTCTACAACACTGCAGAAACTGAGAACCGCCGTCGCCGCTGCCGTGGGCGCACCGGTCGCGGTGACCCCGGGCGGGCTCTATGAACGCGGGTTGTTCCTCGAACAGCGTGGCAGCGCAACGATGTTCGTGCCCGCACCGCCATCGGCGGAACCTCCCGACGGAATCGATGCCACCACCCTGCCCAGGTCGGAGTTCGCGGTGCTCACCCATCCGGGCGGTCACGACGGAATCGACCGCAGTTACGCCGCGCTGGGAATCTATGTCAACGAGCACCTGATCAGCGGCCAGGGACCGATCCGCGAGCACTACATCGGCAGCACCCTGGCAGAACCGACAGCGTTCACGGCCACCGAGATATGTTGGCCGATCTTCAGCACCACTGCGGCGGTGGACTGACGGCAGTCATGACCACAGGCTTTGGTGATGGGGAGCCAGAACGTTTCAGCCAGATTCTGACCGATATAAACGCAGGCACGGCTCCACGTAATCGACACTGCGTCCAAGCGCGGCAAGTTCGGTACCGGTGCGCACCGCGGCCAGCTGGTCGAACTCGGGCTCGTCGCAGTTTCTGACGAAGTCGCGCACATCGTCCAGATCGCGAACGTCCATATCGGCGGCCCGGAAGCACACGCCCACATTGTGATGGTCGCCGCGGCACACGGCCCACAACTTCAGGGTTCGGGGCTCCCGCCACAACCCGGTTTCTTCTAGCAGTTCGCGCGAAGCCTCGGTCGCGAGATTGTCGATATCCAGTGGCGTGCCTGACGGCGGCGGTATCACAGAGCCTCCGGGAAACTGCCAGAGCCCCGCTTTCGCCGTGAGTGGACCGGCTCGCCCGACGAGCACCATTCGCCCTGGCGCGGGCACGAGGACGGTTACGAACAGTGTGGATATGCGATGCCCAAACCTTCTCAGCGCCAGCGATCGGTAGGTGCTGGGCGACCACCACACGACCATCCGACTCGATACGGCTTCGAACGAGCAGCGATCGACCAGCACCAGCGGACCGTCGAACAGTCCTGGATTCCGGCGCCTGGCCGCGTCGAACAATCGATCGGCTGCCTGCGCCTCCTCGTGCGCTACGCGTGGCCCGTCACGTCTTTCGAACTGCAGTTCAGAGGGCTGTCCGATCCAGACGCGATCATCGCCGATCAATAGAAGCTCCCACGCACCACCTACACGGCAATCTCGAATGTCCCCCGTCACCCACGGGCACGCCAGGAGAAGGGGTTCCACACCGCAGAAGCCTCACTCGCAAATACTGCACCAGGCCGGTCGAGCTCGCGATGTTTGCAGTAAACACTCTGTGGTGCGCGAGGGGGGACTCGAACCCCCACGTCCGAAGACAATGGCACCTAAAGCCATCACGTATGCCAATTTCGTCACTCGCGCTCTGCCGTTCAGACTACCGCCTCCCGTCCGAAGGATGTTGTCAGAGGTCTGCCCTAGCTTCCGTATCAACGAGGGGGTCTCGATGCACACGCAGGATGACTTCACACGAGTCAGACGGCTCATCGATGCGGGCTTGAACGACTGTGCGATCTCCAGACAAACGGGCATCCCCCGTCGCACCGTATGCGACTGGCGGCGCGGCAAGAGCGCGGTGATGCCGCGGTCGACGTGCCGCTACCACGACTACAGCGTGCTGCCGTCCGATGCGTACAGCTATCTGTTGGGGTTGTACCTGGGCGACGGCTACATCAACCGTTCCCGCTCCCTGTTCCGACTACGGGTGACCCTCGACAAAAAGTATCCGGGGATCATCGACGGTTGCCGCGACGCGATCGACAAGATCATGCTCGGCCAGCATGCGACAGTGTTTCCGCGGGTCACCGGCTGCGTCGACGTATCGCTGTACTCGAAACACTGGCCGTGCATCTTCCCGCAGCATGGACCCGGGCCGAAGCACCTTCGTCCGATCGTCCTGGAGCCGTGGCAGCAGGCCCATGTCGACGCCGCCACCGAGGAGTTCGTCCGTGGCCTCATCCACAGTGACGGGTGTCGGGTGGTCGCCAACGATCGCGGGGTCGCCAGCATCCGCTATCACTTCACCAACCACTCGACGGATATCCGCAATCTCTTCTGCGCGGCCCTCGATCGGCTCGGCATCCCGTGGACCCAGAACAGTCGCTACATGATCGCCGTCTATCGCAAGGCGGCGACGGCACGACTCGACCAGTTCATCGGGCCAAAGACCTGAAATCGACGGGCGGTAAAGTTGACCCATGTCCACTACACGACGTAGGAGACCGGCGCTCATCGCGCTGGCCACCGTCGGCGCCACCGGCTGCATGCTGCTGGCCTGGTGGCAGTGGACCCGCTACGAATCGAACTCGGGCACGTTCCTGAACCTGGGATACGCCCTGCAGTGGCCGATGTTCGCCGCGTTCTGCGTCTACGCCTACTACAAGTTCGTCAGGCTGGAGGACGCGCCACCGACCTACGAGGAGCCCGCGGACACCAACCGCGCCACCGAGCTCCCCGCCGGACTGCTCCCCGAGCGTCCGGCCGCCGCGTCGACCGTCGATGACGACCCCACCCTGCGCGAATACAACGCCTACCTGGCCGAGTTGGCCAAAGCGGACACCCCCGAGGACAGGAACACCAGATGAGTACCCCCGAAAGCCAGGAAACCCAGACCCCCGCCGTTCCGCTGCCCTCCATCCAGAAGGCGCTGGCGAGCTACCGGGTACTGGCGTGGACGACCGGCCTGTGGCTGATCGCGTTGTGCTACGAGATGGTCATGAAGTACGGCTTCAACGACGACTCGCTGAGCTGGATCGCGGTCGTGCACGGCTGGGTGTACTTCGCCTACCTGATCGCCACGGCGAACCTGGCCGTCAAGGTACGCTGGCCGTTGGGCCGCACGCTGGGCACCCTGATCTCCGGCACCGTGCCCGTGTTGGGCCTCATCGTCGAGCACTTCCAGACCCAAGACGTGAAGAAGCGGTTCGCTCTGTAGCCGCCGTCGGGCGCACCGCGGGTATCAGCAACGCGCCCACCGCCGACACGGCCGAGACCGCGGCGGCGACCGTCAGCGCAGCCCGGAAGCCGTCGAGGGTAGGCACCTCCTGACCGGCGGCCGTCATCGTCATCCCCGCCAGGATCGCCCCGATCACCGCGCTGGAGATCGAGGTACCCAACGACCGCGCCAGCGCGTTGAGACCGTTGGCTGCCGCGGTCTCCGAAAGCGGCACCGCGGCGTTGATCAACGCAGGCATCGACGCGTAGGCGAAGCCCACCCCGATGCTCACCAGGACGTTGAGCACCAGCACTTGCGGACCGCCGCCCAGTAGCCACAACCCGGCCAGATACGAACCGGCGATCACCACGCACCCGACGCACAGCGTGAACCTCGGCCCCCTGGCCCCGGCCACCCGCGCCGCGAACGGCGCCACGAGCATCATGGCGATTCCGCCCGGGGCCATCCACAGCCCGGCCTCGAGCATCGACATGCCCAGCCCGTAACCGGTCTCGGCGGGAAGTTCGAGCACCTGCGGTGCGATCAGTGAGAGCGCGAACATCGCGAAACCGACCCCCACCGAGGCGATATTGGTGATCAGCACCGGCGGGCGCACCGAGGTGCGCAGGTCCACGACCGGCGAATCGAACCGCAACTGCCAGGCGACGAAGATCGCGCAGACCACGAGCGAGGTGCCGAACATCCCGATCGTCAACCCGGACGTCCAGCCCCAGTCGCGCCCCTTGGTGATGCCCAGCAGCAGGGTCACCAGTGCCCCCGCAAGCAAAAGCGCGCCCAGCGGGTCGAGGCGGTCGGTCGAACTGGCAGGCACCGCAGGCACCAGCGTGGCGAAGAGCACCAGCAACACGACACCGATGCCCGCGGCGAACCAGAACAGCGCATGCCAGGAGAGGTGTTGGGCAACGGCCGCCGACAGTGGCAGCCCGAGTGCGCCGCCCACCCCGAGCGACGAACTCATCAGCCCCATGGCGCTGCCGACCCGCTCGGCGGGCACCGAGGCCCGCAGCACGCTGATGCCCAGCGGGATGATGGGGATACCCAGGCCCTGCATACCGCGACCGATCACGAACGGGATGAGGGTGCTACTCGACGCGGCGATCACCGAGCCCGCGATCAACACCATCGCGCAGGCGATCAGAATGCGTTTCGGACCGTACAGATCCCCGAGCCTGCCGAACACCGGGGTGGCCACCGCCGCGGTGAGCAGCGTCGACGTGATCGCCCATGACGCATCAGAAGCACTGGTGCCGAGCAGCTTTGGCAGTTCGGGTATCAACGGGATGAGCAGTGTCTGCATCAACGAGACGCTGATGCCGGCGGCACACAGCACCGCGATCAGCACACCGGGATGGGCCGCCGAGACTCTCCGGAAAGGCCGCGGCCGATCGACTGACACCACGCCCGGGAGCATTACACGTTAGCTGCGCTATACAAAATCCCGATGGTGGACCGGGTCGGAACCGCCGGTGCTCAGGCCAGCGCGCGCAATTGCGGGAGCAACAACGTCAGCGCCCGGCCACGATGTGAAGCGGCATCCTTCTCCGCAGCAGACAGCTGCGCCGCCGACCGCGAGGATTCTGCGGGTACGAAGATCGGGTCATATCCGAAGCCGCCGTCACCACGCGGCTCCCGGGCGATCGTGCCCACCCATTCACCGCGCACCACGGTCTCCCCTGCCGCGGACACGAGCGCGCACGCCGAGACGAAGGCGGCTCCGCGCCGGTCGTCGGGCACATCGCGCAGCTGTCCCAGCAGCAGCTCGAGGTTGGCGCGGTCGTCACCGTGTGCGCCGGACCACCGCGCCGACAACACCCCGGGCATACCGTTGAGTGCGTCGACGGCCAGCCCGGAATCGTCGGCGACCGAGGGCAACCCGGTCGCGGCAAACGCATCGCGGGCCTTGGCCAGCGCGTTCTCCTCGAAGGTGGCACCGGTCTCGGGTGCCTCATCGAACTCGGGGACCTCGGACAGCGACACCAACTCCACGCCGTTGATCCCGGCCGTGTCGAGGACCCGGCGCAGCTCGGCAAGTTTCTTGGCGTTGCGCGAGGCAACCAGTAACCGGATCAGCTTCCGAACACCTTCTTGGACGGACCGCTGGGCTCGGGCAGCACGCCGGGATAGGGCAGCTCCAGTGCCGCCCGCTGGATGGCGAACAGCTCCTCGCAACCGGCGAGCGCCACGTCCAGCATCTTGTCCAGCGTCGAGCGCGGGAAGGTGGCCCCCTCACCGGTGCCCTGGATCTCCACCAGGGTTCCGGTGTCGGTGGCGACGACGTTCATGTCGACCTCGGCGCGGGAATCCTCGGTGTAGGGCAGGTCCAACCGGACCCGGCCGTCGACCACACCGACCGACACCGCGGCGATGGCACAGGACAGTGGGCGCGGATCCGACAGCTTGTCGGCTGCGGCCAGGTAGGTCACGGCATCGGAGAGCGCGACATAGGCGCCGGTGATCGCGGCGGTGCGGGTACCACCGTCGGCCTGCAGCACATCGCAGTCGATGGCGATGGTGTTCTCACCGAGCGCGCCGAGGTCGATACACGCCCGCAGCGACCGGCCGACGAGCCTGCTGATCTCCTGGGTGCGACCGCCGACCTTGCCCTTGACCGACTCGCGGCCCGAGCGCTCATGGGTGGCCGCCGGCAGCATCGCGTACTCCGCGGTCAGCCAGCCCTGCCCGGAGCCCTTGCGCCAGCGCGGCACTCCCTCGGTCACCGAGGCCGTGCACATGACGCGGGTCTGGCCGAATTCGACCAATACCGAGCCCGCCGGATGGGAGGTGAAACCGCGGGTGATGACCACTGGCCTCAGCTCGTCGTCAAGCCGGCCGTCTTCTCGTCTGGACACCGTGCAACCCTAACGCGGCAGCCCGACGGGGAGCTCAGTGGCGGGTCACGTCGATGACTTCGCCGCACACCACCGCATGCACCGGGCCGTCGAACTCGGCCTTGGCCTCGCTGATGACATCCTCGCGCGACGTCCAGGGCGGGATGTGGGTCAGCAGCAATTTCCCGACGCCCGCACGCGCCGCGATCTGACCGGCCTCGGTGCCCGACAGGTGCAGATTGGGCGGCCGCTCGGGGGAATGGGTCCAGGAAGCCTCGCACAGGAACACGTCGACACCGCGCGCCAGCTCGACCACCGCATCGCAGATGCCGGTATCGCCGCTGTAGGCGAAGGTGATGCCATCGCGATCGGTGAAGCGCATTCCGTAGGACTCGGTGGGGTGACACACCAGCCGCGGTTCGACCGTCAGGGCTCCGAGCCGCACCGCTTGACCGTCGACCCAGGGCTGGACGTCGAAAATATCGGAGACATCATCGATCTCGCCACCCTCGGGCGAGGACGCCGCGCCGAGCCGCTCCCAGGTATGCGAAGGACCGAACAACATGGCCCGCCCCTTGGGCGGGGACGGGTGGTACCGGCGCCACACGAACAGGCCGGGCAGATCCAGGCAGTGATCGGCGTGCAGATGCGACAGCAGGACGTTCACCGAGCCGGGGTCGGCGTACCGCTGCAGCGCGCCGAGCACCCCGCCGCCGAAGTCCAGGACCATGGGCGCGGTGTCGGGCTCGGTCAGCAGATATCCGGACGCGGGCGAATCGGGGCCGACAACACTGCCGGAACAACCCAGTACGGTGATTCGCACAGCACTAGCTTGCCATGTCGGTCAGCGGCACGACGAAAGCATGACCGCATTCAGCGACAAGATTCATTTTGTGTCCGCACCGTGATGCAGGACATGGCCCGCGGACCGGCTCAGGAGCGCAGCGAGGCCGGGCCGGTGCGCGTGGTACGAGCCCTGCGCTCCGGGCCAGACAGCACGTAAGCGGCGATCAGACCGGCGATCGCGCCGGACAGATGTCCCTGCCAGGACACCCCCGGCGCACCGGGCAGCACCCCGAACAGAATGCCGCCGTACACCAGCGCGACGATCACCCCGACGACGATCTCCCAGGCCTTGCGGCTGAAGAATCCGAACACGATCAGAAACGTCAGCCAGCCGAAGATCAGCCCGGACGCGCCGATGTGATTCGTCGTGCACTGCACGCCCACATAGGGGCAGTGCGCGCCGATATTGCCGATCAGCCAGGTGCCGAACCCGCCGAGCACCCAGATGATGGCGGTGGCGCCGAGGAATCGACCCATGCCGGCCAGCGTCATCAGAAATCCGAGCACCAGCGCGGGCACGGTGTTGGCGATCAGATGGGGCCACCCGCCGTGCAGCAGCGGCGCCCACAGGATGCCCCACAGCCCGTCGGTCTGCAGCGGGCGAATCCCGTCCTGGTCCAGGCGATGGCCCAGAACGGTGTCGATGATCTCCATGACGTAGAGCAGCGCCACGAAACCGACGACGGTGACGCCGCCCACCACCCAGGCCGGCCGATTCTTCGGTGACCGGGTGTCGGAGAGATTCATGCCCACTCGCTCATGCCCAGAGTTGCCCTTCCAATGCGTCTTCCGCATCGTCCAGGCTACCGGCGTAGGCACCGGTGGACAGATACTTCCACCCGGCATCACAGATGGTGAAGGCGATGTCGGCGCGCTCGCCGGCCTTGATGGCCTTGGCGCCCATACCGAGTGCGGCGTGCAGGATGGCGCCCGAGGAGATGCCCGCGAAGATGCCCTCCACCTGGACCAGCTCACGGGTGCGCTTGACCGCATCGAAGGCGCCGACCGAGTAGCGGGTGGTCAGGATCTCCGGGTCGTACAACTCGGGGACGAAACCCTCGTCGATGTTGCGCAGCGCGTAGACACCCTCGCCGTAGCGCGGTTCGGCGGCCACGATCTGCACCCCGGGCACCTGTTCACGCAGGAAACGGCCGGTGCCCATCAGGGTTCCGGTGGTGCCCAGTCCGCCGACGAAATGGGTGATCTCGGGCAGATCGGCCAGCAACTCCGGACCGGTGGTCTCGTAGTGTGCGGCGGCATTGGCCGGGTTGCCGTACTGGTAGAGCATCACCCACGAGGGATTCTGCGCGGCAAGCTCTTTGGCGTGTGCGACGGCGGTGTTGGAACCACCCTCGGCAGGCGAGTAGATGATCTTCGCACCGTAGAGCTCGAGCAGTTGTCGACGCTCGATCGAGGTGTTCTCCGGCATCACGCAGATCATCCGGTAACCCTTGAGCAGCGCCGCCATGGCCAGGGAAATCCCGGTGTTGCCGCTGGTGGGTTCCAGCAGCGTGTCCCCCGGCGTGATCAGGCCGTCGCGTTCAGCCTGCTCGATCATCCGCAGCGCGGGCCGGTCCTTGATCGACCCGGTGGGATTGCGGTCCTCCAGCTTGGCCCACAGCCGCACATGCGGACCGTCGACGCCGTCCTCCCACCGTGGCGACAGCCGCTGCAAGCCGACCAGCGGGGTGTTCCCGAGGGCGTGCAGCAGCGAGTCGTAACGCACGCCTAGCCGCCCGCGACGGCGGGCAGGATCGTCACCGAATCGCCGTCGCCGATCGCGGTGTCCAATCCACCGGAGAACCGGACGTCCTCGTCGTTGACATAGATGTTGACAAAGCGGTGCAGCTTGCCCGCGTTGTCCGAGTCGATCAGACGGTCGGATATGCCCGGATACTTGGACTCCAGGTCGGCGATGACGGCCTGCAGGGTTTCGCCGTCGGCTTCGACGCGCTTCTCCCCACCGGTGTGGGTGCGCAGGATGGTCGGGATGGACACGGTTACGGACACGGTGGCCTCTCTCAGGATTCGTAGTTCTCGACGATGCTGACTGGTTCTTCGGTGACGACGCCGTCGAGGATGCGATAGCTGCGCAGTTCGTGCGCCTCCGGGTCGCGGGTCGACACCAGCACGTAGTGGGCGTCTGGTTCGGAGGCGAAGGAGATGTCGGTCCGGCTCGGGTAGGCCTCGGTCGCGGTGTGCGAGTGGTAGATGACGACCGGGACCTCGTCGTTGTCATCCATCTGGCGCCACACCTTGAGCTGCTCACCGGAATCGAACCGGTAGAAGGTCGGGGACCGCTCTGCGTTGACCATCGGGATGAACCGCTGCGGGCGGTCCGAACCCTCCGGTCCGGCGATCACGCCACAGGCTTCGTCGGGATGGTCGGCGCGCGCGTGGGCCACCATGGCGTCCACCAGGTCGGCGCGGATCACCAGCACGTCAGGACTCCGTCTCTTTTGCAGATGCGAACGCTCCGGGCAACAGACCGCGGTAGGTCGGTATTCCGGCGACCGATTCGGCGGCCAGCACGCCGACGAGGACGGCACGGGCCAGGCAGTCGGCGGCGGCGGCCCCCAACGCGGTCACCAGCGCGGTCTCCGGGGACATCGCGGCGGGCACCTTCTCCGAGGGCGGCACCTGCACCGAGCCGGTGGCCAGCGCGAAGACGGTGTCGCCGTCGACCGGGGTGTGGGCTGGCCTGATGGCATGCGCCAGTCCGTCCTGGGCGGCGATCGCCAGCCGACGGCAGCCCGCGGGGCTCAGCTCGGCATCGGTGGCCACGACGGCGATGGTCGTGTTGAGGGGGCTGCTCTTGGTGTTCAGGGCCGCGAACTCGGCGATCTGTTCTTCCGGCGGGGCACTCAGGCCGAACTGCGCGGTCAGATCGGACATCCACGGCAGCCCGGTGGCCGGATCGATGACGTTGCCGCCGGAGTTGACGGCGACGACGGCTCCCACGGTCACGCCCAGTTCCGGCAGCCTGATCGAGGCGGTGCCCAGTCCGCCCTTGAGCACGCCGGCGCGCGCACCGGCACCGGCGCCGACATTGCCGACCGCAACCCGGTCGCCGGAGTCGGCCGCGGATTTCACGGCGGCGTAACCGAATTCGGCGGTGGGCCGGCATCCCCAGCCGCCGACCGGCAGGTCGAAGATGACCGCGCCGGGGACGATCGGCACCACACCGCCGTCCATCGCGACACCGCGGCCCTGCTCCTCCAGCCAGATCATCACGCCGTCCGCGGCCGCCAGCCCGTAGGCGCTCCCACCGGTGAGTACCACCGCGTCGACGTGACGCACGCTGTTGGCCGGGTCGAGCAGATCGGTCTCGCGGCTCCCCGGTGCGCCGCCGCGGCAGTCGACCGCGCCGACGGTGCCCTGCGGTGCCAGCACGACGGTGCTGCCCGCGGCCCAGCCCGACCCGAGGGTGACATCGTCGTCGATGCGGTGGTGATGCCCGACGCGGATTCCTGCGATATCGGTGATGGCGCCGAACCCGCTCATCGGGTCTGTCCCATCAGGCCGAGCACCAGGTACTCCTGCAGCACTGTCAGCCACTGGTAGATGTCCAGGTGTCCGGCCATCGGATGCCCTACCGGCAACTGATCCAGTCCGCCGGGGCCGATCTCGAGCATCGAGCCCAACGCCAACCGCACATCGTTGACCGCCGAAGCCCACGCCTGCGCATCGTCCTCGGACAGCTCGAACTTGCCGCCACCGTCCGGCAGTGTCTCCAGGAGGCGTTGCGCGGCTTGCCGTTTGGCGTCGATGATGGTCGGCTCGTGCAGGCTGCGCAGCGCACTGTTGAGGCTGTCGGCCGCCGACGAACCCGCCGGGTGCTCGGTGCGGGCCCGGTAGAAGTCGGGCAACAGCCGTTTCATCGTCTCGTCCTCGGGCGGCGCCGAGTGGCCGGTCTTGATGCCGGTCAGTTCGCTGAGTTCGTCGGTCGGAGCGGCGGATTCACGGTCGTCGAGCATCCCGGTGAGCGAGGAGACCAGATTACGCAACAGATCTGCTTCGTGCGCGGCCAGCGATGACCGGAATCGCGGGCCGTCGGCGCCCTCGAGGCGTTTCCATTTGCGCACCGGTCAGCGGTCCTGCTGCATGGTCGCCCACAAGCCCGCCGAGTGCAGCTTGGTCACGTCGACCTCCATCGATTCCCGGCTGCCGGAAGACACCACGGCCTTGCCCTCGGTGTGCACCTGCATCATCAACTTGGTGGCGTGCGGCTCGGAGTAGCCGAACAGCTTCTGGAACACGTAGGTCACATACGACATCAGGTTCACCGGGTCGTCCCACACGATCGTCACCCAGGGGCTGTCGGTCGCATCGCGACTCTCGGTGGCCTCGTCCTCACGGGTACCCGGCCGAGTCCGCGCTGGGGTAACCATGCCCGACAGACTACCGGGGTGGCACTTCCCGCCCGAATCCGAACCGGACCGATACGGTTGGGGACGTGAACGACCCCGTGAGCACCGCGCTGCTGACCGACAAGTACGAGCTGACCATGCTCGCCGCGGCACTGCGCGACGGGTCGGCGCACCGGCGCTGCACCTTCGAGGCGTTTGCCCGGCGACTGCCCGACGGCCGCCGTTACGGGGTGGTGGCCGGCACCGGACGCTTCGTGGATGCACTGGCGCACTTCACCTTCGATGCGGACGCACTGGCCGGCGTCGCCGACTTCCTCGACGAGCAGACCCGCGAGTTCCTGGCCGGCTTCCGGTTCGGCGGCGATATCGACGGATATCCCGAGGGCGAGTTGTACTTCCCGAACTCGCCGGTGCTCTCGGTGCGGGGCAGCTTCGCCGAGTGCGTCATCCTGGAAACGCTCGCGCTGTCGGTGCTCAACCACGATTGCGCGATCGCCTCTGCCGCTGCCCGGATGGTCTCGGCGGCGGCCGGCCGCCAGCTGATCGAGATGGGATCGCGGCGCACCCACGAGCAGGCCGCCGTCGCCGCCGCCCGGGCGGCGTGGATCGCCGGCTTCGACGGCAGCTCCAACCTGGCAGCCCAGCAGCGCTACGGCGTACCCGCGCTGGGCACCAGCGCCCACGCTTTCACGCTGCTGCACACCGGGCCGGACGGCACCGCCGACCGCGCCGCACAGGACGCATCGGAGCGCATCGCATTCGCCGCGCAGGTCGACGCCCTCGGCGTGGGCACCACCTTGTTGGTGGACACCTATGACATCACCGCAGGCGTGGCGAATGCCATCGCCGTCGCCGGGCCCGAACTGGGGGCGGTGCGCATCGACTCCGGCGACCTCGGCGTGGTCGCCGGCCAGGTCCGTCGTCAGCTCGACGAGCTGGGTGCCCGCAACACCCGCATCGTGGTGTCCGGTGACCTCGACGAGTTCGCCATCGCGGCACTGCGCGCCGAGCCGGTCGACAGCTACGGCGTCGGGACCTCGCTGGTCACCGGCTCCGGCGCACCCACCGCGGGCATGGTCTACAAGCTGGTCGAGGTCGACGGCATCCCGGTGCAGAAGCGCAGCGCGCAGAAGGGGTCCCAGGGCGGGGCCAAGGAGTCGCTGCGGGTGGCCAAACCGTCGGGGACCATCACCGAAGAGCTCGTCTTCCCGGCCGGTCACCGACCCGCCATCGAAACCGGGCTGACCGCGCGGCCGCTGAGCATCCCGCTGGTACGCGCCGGTGAGCCGGTCGGCACGCCCGATCTCGGCGCGGCGCGCGCCCTGATGTCCGCCGGGCTCACCAGTCTGCCCTGGGACGGGCTGAAGCTCTCGCGGGGTGAACCCGCGGTCGCCACCCGCGTGGTTTCCGCCAGGTGACCGCAAGCACCACCGTCACCGATCTGCTGGCCGCCGCGGTCGACGCCCTCGGCGGCACCCAGCGCGCCGGTCAGGTCGAGATGGCCCAGGCCGTCAGCGAAGCCTTCGAAACCGGTAAGCACCTCGCCGTCCAGGCGGGCACCGGCACCGGCAAATCGCTGGCCTATCTGGTGCCCGCGATCGCCCGGGCGGTATCGGCGGGGTCGCCCGTGGTGGTCTCGACCGCGACCATCGCGCTGCAGCGTCAGCTCGTCGACCGTGACCTGCCACGGCTGGCCGACGCCCTGGCGCCGCGACTGCCCCGCAAACCGACCTTCGCCCTGCTCAAAGGCCGGGGAAATTACCTGTGCCTGAACAAGATCCACAACGGCTCCGCTTCCGAGGGTGAGGAACTGCCCCAGGAGGAACTGTTCGACGCGGTCGCCGCGACCGCGCTGGGCCGCGATGTGCAGCGGCTGACGGCCTGGGCGTCGGATACCGAGACCGGGGACCGCGACGAACTGTCCCCCGGTGTGCCGGACCGGTCCTGGAGTCAGGTCAGCGTGTCGGCCCGCGAATGTATCGGGGTATCGCGCTGCCCCTACAGCGCCGACTGTTACTCGGAGAAGGCGCGGGCCAAGGCCGGTACCGCCGACATCGTGGTCACCAACCACGCCCTGCTGGCCATCGACGCCATCGCCGACGCCTCGGTGCTGCCCGAGCACGAGATGCTGGTCGTCGACGAGGCCCACGAACTGGCCGACCGGGTGACCGGTGTGGCGACCGGTGAGCTGTCGGCCACGGCGCTGGGCGCCGCCCAGCGCCGGATCGGGCGGCTGGTCGCCGATGAGCTCGTCGAGCGCTTCGAGGCGGCCGGGGCGAATCTGGCTTCGATGATCCACGACGCCGAACCCGGGCGCATCGATCATCTCGACGACGAACTGGCCACCTATCTGACCGCGCTGCGCGATGCGGCGTTCGTGATCCGCTCGGCGATCGACACCACCCCGTCGGACCCGCAGGCCGCCGCGGCGCGCACCGAGGCCGTCACCGCGGTCACCGAGATCGGCGATATCGCCGCCCGGATGCTGGATTCGTTCGGTCCCGCCATCCCCGACCGGTTCGATGTGGTGTGGCTGGATCACGAGGAGAACAGCCGGGTCGCCGCGGGTAAGCGTGCGGTGCTGCGGGTGGCCCCACTGTCGGTCTCGGGTCTGTTGCGCACCAGGCTGTTTGCCCGCGCCACCGCGGTACTGACGTCGGCGACCCTGACCCTCGGCGGCAGCTTCGACGGGATGGCAGCCGCCTGGGGCCTCTCCGGCGGCGACCCGCCCGGTCGATGGCGCGGGCTCGACGTCGGCTCGCCGTTCGATCACGCGAAGTCCGGAATCCTTTATGTGGCAAAACATCTGCCACCACCCGGTCGCGACGGCACCGGATCGGCGGCGCAACTCGACGAGATCGAAGCGCTCATCACCGCGGCCGGCGGCCGCACGCTCGGGCTGTTCTCGTCGATGCGCGCGGCCAAGGCCACCGCCGAGGTGATGGCCGAGCGGCTGTCCACCCCGGTGCTGTGCCAGGGCCAGGACACCACCGCGGCGTTGGTCAAACAGTTCGCCGATGACGAGCAGACCTCGCTGTTCGGCACGCTGTCGCTGTGGCAGGGCGTCGATGTCCCCGGCCCGACCCTCTCGCTGGTGCTGATCGACCGGATCCCCTTCCCCCGGCCCGATGATCCGCTGCTGACCGCCCGGCAGCGTGCGATCGGCGCCCGCGGCGGCAACGGATTCATGGCGGTGGCCGCCAGCCACGCGGCGTTGCTGTTGTCCCAGGGGGCGGGCCGCTTGCTGCGCCGGATCGACGATCGCGGTGTGGTCGCGATTCTGGACTCCCGGATGGCCACCGCGCGCTACGGCGGATTCCTGCGGGCCTCGCTGCCGCCGTTCTGGGCCACCACCGACCCGGAGCGGGTGCGGGCCGCGCTGATTCGCCTGCGCAACGGCTGATTGTCACTATTCTGCTAGCCAGAAACGTGCCCCGCCCGGGCGCACCGGAAAGGCGGGCAGATGCATTTCGCGATGACGGCGACAGGACGCAGGCGTCTGCGGTGGGTCCCGGCTGCGGCACTGACGCTGGGCGTGGCGCTGATCGTCAGCGCATGCTCAGAACCGGTGCAGGGCAGTGCGGTGTCGGTGTTCGCCGACCCGTTCCGGGTGGCGGGGATGCCTGCCACCGACGGGCCCACCGGGTTGCGCGATGACGCCACCGAACCCACCCGCCAGGTCAACAACACCGACGGCGGTGACATCGATATGCTCGCCGCCAGTTCGATCAGCGATATCGAACAGTTCTGGGAGCAGACCTACGGCGAGACGTTCGACGGCGAGTTCACCCCGGTGTCCGAGATCCTTTCCTGGGATTCAGACGGTTTCGACGGCGCGTTCTGCGGTGAGGACACCTACAACCTCGTCAATGCCGCGTACTGCGACGACGATCGCACCATCGGCTGGGACCGCGGGGTCCTGTTGCCCGCACTGCGCAGCGCCAACGGCGATATGGCCGTCACGATGGTGTTGGCCCATGAGTACGGGCACGCGATCCAGGCCCAGGCGGGCATCGTCGCCGACGACACCCCGACGCTGGTCTCCGAACAGCAGGCCGATTGCCTTGCCGGCGTGTACATGCGGTGGGTCGCCGAGGACAACTCACCTCGTTTCACACTGTCCACCGGCGACGGTCTGAACAGCCTGATGAGCACGATGATCGGCTTCCGCGATCCGCTGATGACCGTCGACGACTCCGATGCCGGTGAGGACGAACACGGTTCGGCGTTCGAACGGGTCTCAGCATTCCAGTTCGGGTTCACCGACGGCGCCGGTTCCTGCGCGGCGATGGATCCGGCCGAGATCAAGCAACGCCGGGGTGACCTTCCGGTTCTGCTCCCCGAAGATCAATCCGGCGAGCTGCAGATCACCGCCGATTCGGTGCGTTCGGTCTTCGACGCGATGAACATCCTGTTCGATCCCGCCGAGCATCCGATCCTCACCTTCGACCGGCCCGATTGCCCGGATGCCGATTCCGATGCGCCGGCGACCTTCTGCCCGGCGACCAACACCATCTCCGTGGATCTGCCCGCCATGGAGGTGTTGGGCGCCCCGTCCGAAGATGAGGACGCCGGGCTGGCCACCGGCGACAACACCGCGTACTCCGTGCTGATCTCGCGGTACATGCAGTCGGTTCAGCAGCAACACGGTGGGGTGGCGCTGAACACCGCGCAGGCGGCGTTGCGCACCGCCTGCCTGACCGGGGTCGCCACGGCCAAACTCGTCAAGGAGGTCAACACCCCCGACGGCGACACGATTGCGCTCACCGCCGGCGATGTCGACGAGGCGGTATCGGGAATCCTGCTCAACGGACTGGTTGCCAGCGACGTCAACGGTGAGTCGGTGCCGTCCGGGTTCTCCCGTATCGACGCGTTCCGGGTCGGGGTGCTCGGTGATACCGAACGCTGTTTCAAACGATTCGCCTAGACCGGCTGGCGCGTAACGGGTCTGGGGGTCGAGGGTGCGCCGATCAGCTCAGCGGGATCCGCAGCACGCTGCCCTGCTCGAGTGCCACCCACAGGGCGGTTCCGGCCGGTCCACGGTCCTCGATCGCCAGTCCGTGCGGTTCACTGCCCGCAGGCAGGTCGATGGTGTCGTACTCACCGTCGGCATCGACCCTCGCGATCTGGTCGGCACCCCACAGGCTGACCCACACTCCGCCGGTGGGGTCGGCGACCACCGCATGGGGTTTCCCGGGCAGGTCGAGTTCCTGGATCGCCTCGTCGGTCGGGATCCGGCCGATCTTGTCGGCCAGGATCTCGGTGAACCACACCGCGTCGTCGTGGGTTGCGGTGATGCCGACCGGACCGGCGGCGCGGGTGGGCAGTTCGCGGACGGTGAGTTCGCCCGCAAGGTCGAGCCTGCCGACGGCGCTGCGCTGATTCATGGTGAACCACAGCGCGCCGTCGGGCCCGGCGGTGATCATCGCCGGCATCCCACCGACCGGATGCTCGTCGATCCGCCCGTCGGCCGGATCGAGCCTGCCGATCGTGCCGGACGTCATCGTGGTGAACCACAGCGCCCGGTCGGGTCCGACGCACAGCCCGAAAGGCGCACTGCCCGAGCCGAGTTCGACGGCGCTCTGGGTCCCGTCCGTCGCGATCCGGCCGATGCGGTCATCACCGCCGCGGGTGAACCACATCGCTCCGTCGGGTCCGGCCACGATGATCTGAGGCCTGCTGTCGGGCGCGATGTCGAACACGGTGAGCTCACCCTCGGAGGTGACTCTGGCGATCTGGCCGGTGTGGGCACATGTCACCCACATCGCCCCGTCGGGTCCCGCCGCCAACGCATAGGGCCCACCGGGGACCGCGACCTCAAGGATCTTGCTCATGCCAGCGTGACGAGTCCCAGTTCGTTGGTCCCGGCCAGTAACCGGTGCTGCGGCAGCACCCGCACCGTGTAGCCGACCGGCCCGGCCACCGGCAGCGGCGTGGTGGTCGAGAAGACCTGCCGTCCGCCGTCGGCACCGCCGGTGTGCGCCATCGCCACGGTGACCGGGTCGCGCAGGTTGTCACTGCCGTCGACGCGTCCCAGAACCGCCTGCACCGCAACCTCGTTCGGCTGCAGACCAGCCAGGTCCACGGTCGCGGTCAGGGTCAGTTCGCTGCCGAGCAGCGGGGTGTCGGGCAACCCGTAGCTGTCGACATCGGTGATCTGGATATGCGGCCACTGCTGCTGCACCCGGGTTCGGTAGGCGGCCAGCTGCCGGGCTGCCCCGAAGGGCACGTCCTCGCTATCGGGTTCCAGGGTGGCGCGCAGTGATTTCGCCGCGGGCGCGTAGTACTTCTCGGTGTAATCACGCACCATCCGGGACGCCAGCACCTTGGGCCCGAGCGCCTGCAGGGTGTGGCGCACCATCTCGACCCAGCGCACCGGCACACCGTGCTGGTCGCGTTCGTAGAACCGCGGCGTCACCGAACTCTCCAGCAGGTCGTAGAGGGCCCCTGCCTCGATATCGTCGCGGCGGGTCTCATCGGCCAGTCCGTCCGCGGTGGGGATCTCCCAACCGTTCTCGCCGTCGTACCACTCATCCCACCACCCGTCGCGGACCGACAGGTTCAGCCCGCCGTTGAGCGCACTCTTCATGCCGGACGTGCCGCAGGCCTCCAGCGGGCGCAGCGGATTGTTCAGCCACACATCGCAACCCCAGTACAGCAGCCGGGCCATCGACATGTCGTAGTCGGGCAGGAAGGCGATCCGGTGGCGCACCTCGTGGCGGTCGGCGAAGCGCACGATCTGTTGGATCAACGACTTGCCGCCGTCATCGGCGGGGTGGGATTTGCCCGCGACGATCAGCTGGACGGGTCGGTCGGCGTCGAGCAGCAACCGTTCCAGGCGCTGCGGATCGCGCAGCATCAGGGTCAGCCGCTTGTAGGTGGGCACCCGTCGGGCAAATCCGACGGTCAGCACCTCCGGATCGAATGCCGAAGCGATCCAACCCAGTTCGGCCTCCGACGCGCCGCGCTCCAGCCACGATCGGCGCAGCCGGGCCCGAACGTCGTCGATCAACTGTGAGCGCAATTGCGAACGGATCCACCACAGGTGTCCGGGATCCACCTGCTGTAGCCGCTGCCAGGTTTCGGCCTCGCTGAGCGACCCCAGGTCCTCCCCGATGAGTTCGCGCGCCAGGTCCACCCACTGCGGCGCCGCCCACGTCGGCGCATGGACACCGTTGGTGATGGAGCCGATCGGCACCTCGGCCGGGTCGAAACCGGGCCACAACCCGCTGAACATCTCCCGGCTGACCTCGCCGTGCAACAGGGAGACGCCATTGGCGCGCTGAGCCAACCGCAGGCCCATGTGGGCCATGTTGAACTTCTCCGGATCCTCCTCGGCACCGAAGGCGATCACCCGCTCCAGCGGAACACCGGGAAGCAACCGCGAGTTCAGGTCCACCCCGCCGAAGTAGCGGCGCACCATCTCCACCGGGAACCGGTCGATACCGGCCGGGACGGGCGTGTGGGTGGTGAACACCGTGGAGGACCGCACCACCGTCAGCGCGGTTTCGAAGTCCAGCCCCGCCTCGATCAATTCCCTGATGCGCTCGACCCCGAGGAACCCGGCATGCCCCTCGTTCATGTGGAACACCTCGGGCGCCGGCAGCCCCTCCACCTCGGTGTAGGCCCGGATCGCGCGGACGCCGCCGATACCGGCGAGCAATTCCTGTTTGATCCGATGTTCCTGATCACCGCCGTACAGGCGGTCGGTGACCCCCCGCAGATCATGCTCGTTCTCGCCGATATCGGAATCGAGCAGCAGCAGCGGTACCCGGCCCACCTGGGCGATGAGCACCTGGGCGTACAACCGGGCGCCATCGGGCATCGCCAGGTCGATCAGCACCGGCTGCCCGGCGTGGTCGGTCAGCAGCCGCAGCGGCAGGCCTTGGGGATCCAACGACGGATAGTTCTCGTGCTGCCAGCCATCGGCGGTCAGCGACTGCCGGAAGTACCCGGACCGGTAGTACAGGCCGACCGCGATCAACGGAAGGCCCAGGTCCGATGCGGACTTGAGATGGTCACCGGCCAGGATGCCCAGGCCGCCGGAATAGTTGGGCAGCACCTCGGCGACGCCGAACTCCATCGAGAAATAGGCGATCCCGTTGGGGAACTCCCGACCGTCGGCAACCTGATTCTGGTACCACATCGGCTGGCTCAGATAGTTGTCCAGATCGTCGGCGCAGGCGTCCACCTGTCGGGTGAAACCCTCCTCTGCGGCCAGTTCGTCCAGCCGCTGCGGGTTGACCTCGCCGAGCAGTGCCACCGGGTCGGCACCGACCCGCTCCCACAATGCCGGGTCGATCTCGGCGAACAACTTCTGCGTCGGCGTGTGCCAGGACCATCTCAGATTGACCGACAACCGCTCCAGTGCCGAAAGCCGCTGCGGAAGGTGGGCTCGGACGGTGAATCGTCTCAGGGCTTTCACGTCGATTCACCTTACTGACAATCGGCCCGGTGGCAGGCAGCTTGGCCGTGCGGCGCCGCTTCACCGGACGCCCCGGAGTTTCGCCATCACGCGCAGCGATGTGTTCCTGACACTAGGTTGGGTACCCAGGGGTCGGTAACGAGCACGTCGAGTCAGATAGCGGATCGAGACGGATCGCGGTCACCGAGACGGTCGGCGGCGATCAGTGAGGAGTTGGTGGGTGACCGGTCGGATCGAGATCGACGATGTCGCGCCCGTACTGTCCGGTGGCCGGTTTCCCGCGAAGGCGGTGGTCGGAGAGGTCGTGCCGATCAAGGCGACCGTCTGGCGCGAGGGACACGATGCGGTGGCCGCGACACTGGTGGTGCGTTATCACGGCACCGCATATCCGCGTTTGGTCGACGACCCGCCCGGCACCGCTGCGGAGCCGCCCGCACCGGTGACACCGCCGCGGATCAAGCCGTTGATGCTGCCGATGAGCCCCGGCCGAACGCCCGATGTGCTGCACGGCCAGTTCACCCCCGACCAGGTCGGGATGTGGACCTTCCGCGTCGACGGCTGGGGAGATCCCATCGCGACGTGGCGCAAGGGCATCATCGCCAAGCTCGACGCGGGTCAGGGTGAAGCGGAGCTCTCCAACGATCTGATCGTCGGCGCCCAACTGCTCGAACGTGCCGCCGCCGGAATGCCGCGTGAGCACCGCCAGCCGCTGTTCGACGCCGCCGGTGCGCTGCGCCGGCCGGGTGATCCGTTCGTTCGGGCCGGAGCGGCACTGTCCCCCGGCATCGCGGATCTGCTACATCGTTTTCCGCTGCGCGAGTTGCTGACCCGCGGTCAGCAATACGGTATCTGGGTGGACCGGCCGCTGGCCCGGTTCGGCTCCTGGTACGAGTTGTTCCCGCGGTCCACCGGCGGCTGGGACGACGCGGGCAGGCCGGTGCACGGCACGTTCGCCACCGCCGCCGGCGAGTTGCCGCGGGTGGCCGGGATGGGATTCGACGTCGTCTACCTCCCGCCGATCCACCCGATCGGCACAGTGCACCGCAAGGGACGCAACAACACCGTCACCGCAACCGAGGGGGATGTCGGTTCGCCGTGGGCGATCGGCAGCAGCGCCGGCGGTCACGACGCCGTGCATCCCGGCCTGGGCACCATCTCCGATTTCGACGAGTTCGTCGGTGCGGCAAGGGATCAGGGCCTGGAGGTGGCGCTGGACCTGGCGCTGCAGTGCGCACCTGATCACCCGTGGGCCCAGGCTCATCCGGAATGGTTCACGGTCTTGCCCGACGGCACCATCGCCTATGCCGAGAACCCGCCCAAGAAGTACCAGGACATCTACCCGCTGAACTTCGACAACGATCCGGCCGGGTTGTACGCCGAGGTGCTGCGCGTGGTCCGCTACTGGGTGTCCCACGGGGTGAAGATCTTCCGTGTCGACAACCCGCACACCAAGCCACCGAACTTCTGGGCCTGGTTGATCGGCAAGGTCAAGAACGACGATCCCGACGTGTTGTTCCTCGCCGAGGCCTTCACCCGGCCCGCGCGATTGTTCGGTCTGGCCAAATTGGGCTTCACCCAGTCCTATTCGTACTTCACCTGGCGGACCGCCAAGTGGGAGTTGGTCGAGTACGGCCAGGAGATCGCCGAGTACGCCGATATCGCGCGGCCCAACCTGTTCGTCAACACCCCCGACATCCTGCATGAGAGCCTGCAGCACGGCGGCCCCGGCATGTTCGCCATCCGGGCGGTGCTGGCCTCGACGTTCAGTTCGGTGTGGGGGGTCTACTCGGGCTACGAGCTCTACGAACACCAAGCGGTCCGCGAGGGCAGCGAGGAGTACCTGGACTCGGAGAAGTACGAGTTGCGGCCCCGCGATTACGGGGCGGCGCTGGCGTCCGGTAACTCGCTTGAGCCGTTCCTGGCCCGGCTCAACGAGATCCGTCGGCTGCATCCGGCGCTACAGCAGTTGCGGACCATCGCGTTCCACCATGTCGACAACGACGCGCTGCTGGCCTACAGCAAGTTCGATCCGGTCACCGGAGATTGTGTACTGGTAGTCGTGACCCTCAACCCGTTCGGGCCGGAGGCCGGCACCGTGTGGTTAGACATGGCCGCGCTGGGTATGGAGGCCTACGACCGGTTCTGGGTGCGCGACGAGATCACCGGCGAGGAGTACCACTGGGGACAGAGCAACTATGTCCGCCTGGAACCCGGCCGCGCCGTCGCGCATGTGCTGAACATGCCGTTGATACCGCAGGACGCCCGACTGAACCTGCTGCGTAGGGAGTGAGAACACCGTGACCCGAACCAATCCCGTCTCCGACAGCCATCTGCGGCCGTCCGATACGGACCTCGGCCGGCTCGTCGCCGGAGAGCATCACGATCCGCATTCCGTCCTCGGTGCCCACGAGTACGACGATCACACGGTCATCCGGGTGCTGCGTCCGCATGCCGAATCGGTGACCGCACTCATCGGCGGACAGCGTTATCCGCTGACCCACCTCGACGCCGGCCTGTTCGCGGTGGCGCTGCCCATCACCAAGCTGATCGACTACCGCCTTGAGGTGCAATACCCCGATGCGCCTGCGCTGACCGTCGCCGACGCATACCGCTTCCTGCCGACGCTGGGCGAGATGGACCTGCACCTGTTCGCCGAGGGGCGTCATGAGCGGCTGTGGGAGGCGCTCGGTGCACACCCGCGGACCTACGAGACCCCCGACGGACCTGTCGAGGGTGTGTCGTTTGCCGTCTGGGCGCCAAATGCCAAGGGCGTGAGCCTGATCGGCGAGTTCAACCTCTGGGGCGGCAACGAGGCGCCACTGCGCAGCCTGGGCTCCTCCGGGGTGTGGGAGGTCTTCTGGCCCGGCTTTCCCGCCGACGGTCTCTACAAGTTCCGGGTGCACGGGGCCGACGGATCGGTCGTCGACCGGGCCGACCCGATGGCATTCGCCGCCGAGGTGCCGCCGCAGACCGCGTCCCAGGTGACGGTCAGTGAGTACGACTGGGCCGATCAGGACTGGATGTCCCAGCGGGCAATGCAGAACCCCGTGTTCGAGCCGATGAGCACCCTGGAGGTGCACCTGCCGTCCTGGCGGCCGGGCCTGAGCTATCGGGAGCTCGCGGTCGAACTCGTCGACTACGTCGTCGAACGGGGTTTCACCCATGTCGAGATGCTGCCGGTGGCCGCGCACCCCTTCGGTGGGTCCTGGGGCTACCAGGTCACCTCGTACTACGCCCCGATGCCCAAGCTCGGCACCCCGGATGACCTCCGGTATCTGATCGACACGCTGCACCAGAACGGCATCGGCGTCATCGTCGACTGGGTTCCCGCGCACTTCCCCAAGGACGCCTGGGCGCTGGGCCGATTCGACGGCACCCCGCTCTACGAGCACTCCGATCCCCGCCGCGGCGAGCAACTCGACTGGGGCACCTACGTTTTCGACTTCGGGCGCGCCGAGGTGCGCAATTTCCTGGTGGCCAACGCGCTGTACTGGCTGCAGGAGTTCCATGTCGACGGTCTGCGGGTCGACGCGGTGGCCTCGATGCTCTACCTGGACTACTCGCGTCCGGCGGACGGCTGGACCCCCAACATCTATGGCGGACGCGAGAACCTCGAGGCCGTGCAGTTCCTGCAGGAGATGAACGCCACCGTGCACAAGGTCTCCCCCGGCATCGTCACCATCGCCGAGGAGTCCACCTCGTGGCCCGGTGTCACCCGACCGACCAACCTTGGCGGCCTGGGCTTTTCGATGAAGTGGAACATGGGCTGGATGAACGACACGCTGGAGTTCATCAAGCGTGACCCGATCCACCGCAGTTACCACCACCACGAGATCACGTTCTCGATGCTCTACGCCTTCAGCGAGAACTATGTGCTGCCCATCAGCCACGACGAGGTGGTGCACGGCAAGGGCACGCTGTGGGGACGGATGCCCGGCAACGACCACAACAAGGCGGCCGGGCTGCGCAGCCTGCTGGCCTATCAATGGGCACACCCCGGTAAGCAGCTGCTGTTCATGGGCCAGGAATTCGGCCAGCGCGCCGAGTGGTCCGAGGAACGCGGGGTCGACTGGTATCAGTTGTCGGAGAACAGCTTCTCCACCGGCATTTCCCAGCTCGTGACCGATATCAATGCGCTCTACCGCGAGCGCCGGGCGCTGTGGTCGCGCGACACGGTGCCCGAGGGCTACTCCTGGATCGACGCCAACGACTCGGCCAACAACGTGCTGAGCTTCCTGCGCTTCGGCGACGACGGCTCGATGCTGGCATGCGTGTTCAACTTCTCCGGTAACGAGCATGGGCAGTACCGGCTGGGCCTGCCGAAGGCGGGCACCTGGCGCGAGGTGCTCAACACCGATGCCACGGTCTACCACGGTTCCGGGATCGGCAACCTGGGTGCGGTCGAGGCGACCGATGAGCCCTGGCATGGCCGGCCCGCCTCGGCGGTGATGGCGCTGCCTCCGCTGTCGGCGCTGTGGTTCGAACCCGTGTCCTGACCTCCCGGCCTGCCTTCCCCCGCGAGCAGACGGGTGTACCCCCTACTTCCGAAGAAATAGGGGGTACACCCGTCTGCTCGGCGCGCTAGTAGAGCGCGTTGGCCAGCTTGCGGCGAGCGTCGATCACCTCGGGATCCGCTGCGTCGAAAAGGTCGAACAGCTCGATGAGCCGGGTGCGGGCGGCCGTGCGCTCATCACCGGCGGTGCGTTTGATCAGTGCGATCAGGCGGTCGAACGCCGCGGTGACGTTCTGCTGCAGGATCTCGACATCGGCAGCGGCGAACGCGGCCTCGACGTCACCGGGCGCGGCATCGGCCAGGGCAGGCGAGTCGGGTGCGCGGGTGGTGGCGCGCTGCAGGAAGGTGATCTGGCGGACGGCCCCGGCGGCCTCCGGGTCCTGTGGCTTGGCGGCGAGGATGTCCTGGTAGGCAGCCAAGGCGGCGTCGAACTCGCCGGCGTCGAGGTACGCGCGCGCCTGCTCCAGGGCCGGATCCACCTCCTCGGCCTGTTCGGGCACCCCGCTGAGCTTTCCGGCGACGGCACTGAGCAGGGAATCGATCCACTGGCGCAGTTGGTCGGCAGGCTGCGGCCCCTGGAAGCTCGAGATCGGTTGGCCGCCGGCCAATGCCACGACCGTCGGCACGGCCTGCACGCCGAACATCTGCGCCACCCGCGGGGTGGTGTCGACGTTGACCGTCGCCAGCGACCACGTGCCCGCATCGGCCTGGGCCAACGCTGCCAGGGTGTCGGCGAGCTGCACGCTGGTATCGCTGCGCGGTGTCCACAGCAGCACCACCACCGGGATCTCACCGGAGCGGACCAGCACCTCGGCTTCCAGGTTGGCCTCGGTCACCTCGACCGCGCCGGCCGGGGCGCCTGCGGCATCCTCGCGGCCCGGCGGGGGCGCCTTGAGTGCGGACAGATCGAATGCGCCGGCGAGCGCCGGTCCGATATTGGGGCGAGGTCGTGTCACGTCCCCAATTTTGTCACGCCGCCGAACGAGGCGTGACTGCGCTATCGGTGAGCTCGGTGGGACCGCTGACGCTGCCATCGAGGCGACCCAGCTTGTCGGCCCAGATGACGAAGATCACACTACCCAGCGGCACGATCGAGCCCAGCAACGCCAGCGCCCAGGTGATGACGTTCCACTTCCGGTTGATCCCGACCAGCACAGCCGCCGCGACGAACGCCACGAAGATGCCGCCATGGATGGGCCCGAAGACCTTCACGCCGACCTCGGTGGTCGTCCCGGCCAGGTACTTGAAGTACATCCCGACCAGCAGGCCCGCCCAGCTGAGCGCTTCGGCGACGGCGACGATCCGGAACAGGCCCGCAGCGCTGCGGACGTCATACTTGTTTGCCATGCCGGCCATTCTGCCCGACCGGCACGCCAGCTACTACGTAGCGTCGTTGATCATGCTGAGGGCATTCTCAGCGGTCAGGGCCTCCGCAGCACCAAGGCGTCACCCTGGCCACCGGCGCCACAGAGCGCCGCCACGGCGTAGCCGGAGCCCTTGCGGGCGAGTTCGAGCGCGGCGTGCAGCGTGATCCGCGCCCCCGACGCACCGATCGGGTGACCGATCGCGATGGCCCCGCCGTTAACGTTCACCTTGGCCGGATCGATGCCCAGTTCCTTGGTGGACGCCAGCGAGACCGCGGCGAAGGCCTCGTTGATCTCCACGACATCGAGCTGATCGACGGTGATGCCTTCCCGCGCGATGGCCTTCTTGATGGCGTTGGCGGGCTGGCTCTGCAGCGTCGAGTCCGGGCCGGCGACCACACCGTGCGCACCGATCTCCACCAGCCACTCCAGCCCGAGCTCCTCGGCCTTGGCCTTGCTCATCACGACCACCGCGGCCGCACCGTCGGAGATCTGGGAGGCGGATCCGGCGGTGATGGTGCCGTCCTTGCGGAAGGCCGGGCGCAGCCCGCCGAGGGACTCGGCGGTGGTGTTGGCCCGGATGCCCTCGTCCTCGGCGAACTCGATCGGGTCACCCTTGCGCTGCGGAATCTGCACCGGCACAACCTCGTCGGCGAAGACGCCGTCCTTCCACGCCGCGGCGGCCTTCTGGTGCGACTGGGCGGCGAGCTCATCCTGCTCGGCGCGGGTGAACTGGTCGACGTCGTTGCGCTGCTCGGTCAGCGCACCCATCGGCTGGTCGGTGAACACATCGTGCAGACCGTCGTAGGCCATGTGGTCGACCAGGGTGGTGTCGCCGTACTTGAAGCCCTCGCGGCTCTTGGGCAGCAGATGCGGAGCCTGGCTCATCGACTCCTGGCCGCCCGCGACGACGACCTCGAACTCACCGGCGCGGATCAGCTGATCGGCCAGCGCGATGGCATCGATACCCGACAGGCACATCTTGTTGATGGTCAGGGCGGGCACATCCCAGCCGATGCCGGCCGCAACGGCGGACTGACGGGCCGGCATCTGGCCGGCACCCGCGGTCAGCACCTGGCCCATGATCACGTAGTCGACGATCCCTGCATCGATACCGGCCTTCTCCAGCGCTCCCTTGATGGCGAAGGCGCCGAGGTCACTACCCGAGAAATCCTTGAGCGACCCCATGAGCTTGCCTACCGGGGTGCGTGCTCCGGCAACGATCACCGAGGTCGTCATGTCATCCTCCAAAGGGTTCTGCAATAGATGTATGTGGCCTATCCCACAGGCTTAAAAACCGCGGAATCAGGTTACCTTTACCCTATGACCACTGATCACGCCGATGCCCGTCCGGCGCTTGCGAGCGCACTGGTGACCGCCGTGGATCACGTCGGGATCGCCGTCCCGGATCTGGACGCGGCGGCCAAGTGGTACCACGACCACCTCGGCATGATCGTGCTGCACGAGGAGGTCAACGAGGAGCAGGGCGTGCGCGAGGCCATGCTGTCGGTCCGCGGCGCCCCCAAGGGCAGCGCACAGATCCAGTTGCTCGCCCCGCTGGACGAGAAGTCCACGATCGCCAAGTTCATCGATCGCAACGGCCCCGGACTGCAGCAGTTGGCCTACCGCACCAGCGATATCGAGGCGCTCTCCGAGCGGCTGCGCGCAGAAGGCATCCGCCTGCTCTACGACGCACCGCGGCGCGGCACCGCCGACTCCCGGATCAACTTCATCCACCCCAAGGACGCCGGTGGCGTCCTCATCGAATTGGTGGAGCCCAGCGCCACCGCCGATCACTAAGACCAGCGTCTGGTGGGGCCGCGGTTGGCCCGATTGGCCCAGCACGCCGTATGCCAGTGCCTGCGGTCGTCCACATCGTCGACCGGGATCGCCACCACATGCGCGGTACCCGGCCTGATCTCGTGATCGCAGCCCGGGCAACGGTAGGTCTTGTCGGCGCGCGAGGCCGGCACGGGGCGCACCTCATGGTCCGTGCCATCGGGGCCCACCTCGACCCGACGGGTCGCCACGGCGGGCGGCTGCCGGTCCGGATCGCGGCGGGACCGATTGCGGCGTCCCATTACGAGCAGCGCGCCATCAGAACAGCCGGAACTCGTCGCTGTCGAGCCCGCGCATCTTGTCGTAATCCAATATCACGCAGCGGATTCCACGATCCTCGGCCAGCGTGCGCGCCTGCGGCTTGATCTGCTGGGCGGCGAACACACCGCTCACCGGGGCGATCAGGGTGTCGCGGTTGAGCAGTTCCAGATATCGGGTCAGCTGTTCCACACCGTCGATCTCACCCCGACGTTTGATCTCGACGGCCACCGACCGGCCTGTCTCGTCCCGGCACATCAGATCCACCGGCCCGATCGCCGTCATGTACTCGCGGCGTACCAGGGTGAACCCGGCCCCCAACAGCTCGACGTGCTCGGCCAACAGCGCCTGCAGGTGTGCCTCGACACCGTCCTTGACCAGACCCGGATCCACGCCGAGTTCATGGCTGGAATCGTGCTCGATCTCCTCAAGGGTGATGCGCAGCTGCTCACCGGCCTTGTTTTCCACCACCCACAGCGCGGCGCCGGTGTCATCGGACCGTTCCTCGGTCCAGCACGGCGGGCTCATCCAGTTCAGCGGCTTGTAGGCACGGTCGTCGGCATGCACGCTGACCGAACCGTCGGCCTTGAACAACAGCAGCCGACGGGCCGACGGCAGATGGGCGGTGAGACGGCCGACGTAATCGACGGTGCACTGGGCGATGACGAGGCGCACCGAACCACCATAGATGCCTGCCGCAGTCACTAGGCTTGCGCCACGATGACGGCGAAGAAGAACCGTGCCCGGAAACTCGGCCAGGTGCTGGAAAAGGTCACCGAACAGAGCGGCCGGGTACCGGACACCCCGGAGTACGGCTCCTGGATCCTCGGCCGTGTCTCGGAGACCCAGCGCCGCCGGCGGGTGCGGATCCAGGCGATCCTCACCACCTTCGCTCTCGGCGCCAACCTCGTCGGCGTCGGCGTGGCCATCCTGGTCGTCACGGTGACCTTCCCGGTGCCCAGCGTGTTCGACGACGAGGTGCTGTGGATCACCTTCGCGGTCGCACCGGCCTACATCGTGCTGGCCTTCGTCGTCGGTGTCGTCTGGGCGACCAATCGGGTCATCAGGACCGTCCGGTGGGCCATCGAAGAGCGGGTGCCCACCGCCGAGGACCAGAGCAACACGTTCTTCGCCCCGTGGCGGCTGACCCGCGTGCTGCTCGCGCTGTGGGGTGGCGGCACAGTGCTGCTGACGCTGCTCTACGGGCTCCAGGACTCCAACTACGTGCCCAAGGTGCTGCTCGGCATCAGCTTCCCCGGCATCGTCGTCGCGGCCAGCTGCTATCTGTTCACCGAGTTCGCCCTGCGCCCGGTGGCCGCCCAGGCCCTCGAGGTCGGCCCACCGCCGCGCCGCTTCGCCCCGGGCATCATGGGCCGCACCCTGACCGTCTGGGCGCTCGGCTCCGGGGTACCGGTGCTCGGCATCCTGCTGGCCGCGATCATCACGCTCTCCATCCAGATCGTCTCGCCGACCCAGTTCGCCGTCGCGGTGATGATCCTGGCGTTGTTCGCGCTGGTGTTCGGCTTCATCCTGATGTGGATCCTGGCGTGGCTGACGGCGACGCCGGTCCGTGTGGTGCGCTCGGCGCTCAACCGCGTCGAGCGCGGTGATCTGGAGACCAATCTCGTGGTGTTCGATGCCACCGAGCTGGGACAGTTGCAGCGCGGATTCAACTCGATGGTCGGCGGGCTGCGCGAACGCGAACGGGTGCGCGATCTTTTCGGCAGACATGTGGGGCGCGAGGTCGCGCTGCTCGCCGAGAAGGAACGGCCCGAGCTCGGCGGCGAGGAACGCCATGCCGCAGTCATTTTCATCGACATCATCGGTTCGACACGGCTGGTTGCCAGCCGTCCCGCCGTCGAGGTCGTCGAGGTGCTCAACAGGTTCTTCGCGGTCGTCGTCGACGAGGTCGACAACCATCACGGGCTGGTGAACAAGTTCGAGGGTGATGCCGTGCTCGCGGTGTTCGGGGCGCCGGTGTCACTGGACAACGCCGAAGACGAAGCGCTCGCGGCTGCCCGCGCGATGGCCGACCGGCTGCGCTCGGAGGTACCCGAGGTGGATGCCGGTATCGGCGTGGCCGCCGGCCAGGTGGTGGCAGGCAACGTCGGCGCCAAGCAGAGATTCGAGTACACCGTGATCGGCGGGCCCGTCAACGAGGCCGCCCGACTGTGCGAGTACTCCAAGTCGGTGCCCGGGCATCTGGTTGCCTCCTCGGCCACCGTCGAGGGCGCCTCCGAACCAGAGCGTGCGCACTGGTCACTGGGCGAGCAGATCACCCTGCGCGGCATGGAGGAGCCGACCCGGCTGGCCACGCCGCACCAGCATTGCGACTAGCGGGACCGCAGTCCCGCGGTGGCGGCCTCGACGGCGTCCTCGACGGTGCGGAAACGGATCGCCTCGTACTCCGCGCGGATCGCCGCGTCGTCGGGAGCCACGATGCCATCGGGGTCGACGAGGTAGCTCAGCTTTCCCTGCGCCCGAAGCTCGGCACCCATCCCCGCGAAGATCCGACGGGCCGCGGAGTCGATATCGTCGATGCGCGAGACATCCAGGATGGCGACGTCGAGATCGCTGCACGCCCGCTCGATGGTGCGCACCACCTGTTCGGCCCCCGGGAACAACAGGTCACCGTGGGTCTCGAAAACCCGCACGCCAGGACACGGTTCATAGCTGGCCCGCATGGTGGCCCGCGAGTCACGCGACACCGTCAGGAAGTGCAGGCCCAGCTCCTCGGAAAGCCTGCGGCACAACATCATCGAGCGGACGCTGTTGCCCTTGGGGTCCAACAGCGGCGAATACGTCCCGATGCCGAGTTGGCCGGGCAGCACCGCGAGAACTCCACCGCCCACTCCGCTCTTGGCGGGCAGGCCCACCTCCGAGACCCAGTCCCCCGCCCCGTCATACATGCCACAGGTCACCATCACCGACAGCGTGCGCCGGACCACCGTCGCGTCGGTGACCCGCCGCCCGGTCAGCGGGTTCACCCCACTGCGGGCGAGGGTGGCCGCCATCCGGGCCAGGTCTACCGCGGTGACCTTCAGTGAGCACTGCCGGTAGTAGACATCCAGCACCTGGTCGGGATCGTCGTCGAGCACACCGAAACTGGCCAGCATGTAGGCGATCGCCCGGTTTCGGTTGCCGGTCGCCTTCTCCGAGGCGTAGACGTCATGGTCGAGTTCGAGGCGACGTCCGGCGAAGGCAGAATAGTAATCCTGGATCAGGGCGAAACGCTCGTCGGCCGAGTCGGCCGGCACCAGCGACACCGCGGCGATGGCGCCGGCGTTGATCATCGGGTTCTTCGGCCGCTTGGTGTCCGGGTCCACGCTGATCTGGTTGAACGCCTCACCCGAGGGTTCCACGCCGATCCTCGCGTCGACGGCCGCCGCCCCCGACCGATCCAGCGCCAATGCGTAGGTGAAGGGTTTCGATATCGACTGGATGGTGAATTCCCTTGCTGCATCACCGGATTGGTAGACATAGCCGTCGGCAGATGACAGTGCGAGACCGAAACCGGCCGGGTCCACCTGGGCGAGCTCGGGAATGTAGTCGGCCAGTTCGCCATCATCGACGGCCTGGTACTCGAGGCGGACGCGGTCGAGATAGTTCTGCACCAGGTGGGACACACCTGGATTCTAGGCGGGCGCGTCAGGCCTGCGGGTAGGGCGCGAAACGCAGGTCATATGCCGCTTTGCGGCCGGCCAACTGAGCCGCGCGTTCGCCGCCGGTGACCCACCTTGTGCCGGGCGGCATTTCGGCGGGCAGATCCTCCAACCGCACCAATCGCGCGTCCACCGAAGGCAGGATCGCCGCGTCGGGGTCCAGGTCCTGGAAGCGGATGGAGATCGTTCCCTGGTTCAGCCCACCGGTGGACACCCAGTTCGCCACGCCGGGATCGGTCGGCGACAGCACGAGGGTGTAGGTCGTCCCGTCCGCGTCGTCGGCGACGGCCTGCGCGTTGTTCAGGCTGGTCTGCACATTCCAGTAATCGTCGGTGACGGTCCAGTCATCGGTGACCGGGACGACGAAATACCCTGCACCATCGGGCCGGACGGTGATAACCAGGGCTTGGTCATCGGCGAGTTGGAAGTACCCCGCGCTCTGCAATTGGGTCGCGAGGAACTCGGCGTTGCGGGCCGGATCCTTCAGGACATTGGGATCGATGCGCTCACCGGTACCCGGGTCGGTGGTGGCGACCCTCATGTAGGTTTCTTCCCGCTGCACCCCCAGCAACATGATCACCGCAGCGATGGTCCCGCGCAGCAGGGTGGGCACGTACGGGAGGGGCGGTATCAGCGACACCAGCGTCGTCAGCACGGGGTTTCGCACCACCGCGGGGCCGATGCCCGGGATGGCGAATCCTCCCAGTTGGCCGAACAGACTGTTCGGCGGCCCGCCGACCCGGGTGATCTCCAGACTCATCGGAGTCTGACGCGCCCAGTCCGACAGGGTGTTTCGGGTGGCGATGAGGGTGGTCTCGGCGGTCAACTGCAGATGGTTGGTGCGTCCGCCTGCCGGCGACGCATCGGCAGTGATGGTGAAGCTACCGTCGGGTTCGATCACCAGCTGGTCCTTGGTCAGTACCGCAGCGGTGTTGCCGGTCAGGCCGGTGAGCACGCTGAAGCTCGTGTCGGCAGGCAGGTTGTCCAGGTCGGCGAACGTTCCACGGATGACATAGGACGAGGCCCCGTTGACGCCCATGAAGCGGTAGATCGTGTCGGGATTGTCGTACAGGATGCGCGATGCGCCGACGCTCTGGCCGTACCAGGTGTGCGGCGGCGCGACCTGCATGACCACCGTCGGTTCGGCGGAGTTCAGGAGTTGCTGCTGGAAGGCCGCACCCATGGCGTACGCGTCGACCGCGGCGTCCAGGCGGCGAAGGTTCTCCGGGTCGGGTCCATCGACACGGTCGAACTGGCGCTGCGCCGCGGAGTAGAAACCTGCCTTCAGGAACAGTCTTGCCAGCTGCACCGGAACCGATCCGGCGATGCGCTGGGCCAGCTGTTCGGCAGCCAGTTGTTGTGGTGTGCCCAGGGGGCTGGCCGCCGCGACCACCACCGTCTGTGGGGTCGAGCGATCGGTCATCTCCAGCACTCCCGCCGACGATTCCGACGACGCCGATCCGACCTCGCGCCGGGCCGCGCCGAGGGCCGTCAGGGCGGCCACATCGGCCGGCGACGGTCCTGGATCGGGCTCATCGTCGTCATAGTCGTCGTCGTCATAGTCGTCGGCGGGCTCGCGAAGATCGGCCGTGCGCACCGTGAGTGTGCGCGGCAGGCGCCCCGCAGACGTCCTTGCGGGCGCGGCATCGTCATCACCTGTGCCGGCAGCCGGTGCCGAATCCGAATCGGTATCGGTATCGCTCGCGGCATTTTCCAGCTCGGTGTCACGTGGACTCGCGTCCCCGGGATCCGCCTTACCGGACTCGGGCGCACCGTCAGCGTTGCCGGACGCGGTCGATTCACGTTCCGGTCGAGACTCGGTTTGGGTGCCACCGCCCCCGGATTCGGTGGTATCGGCCGCGGCAGTCCCCGCCGTACCGGCGATGGCCACCCCGACACCGAGGGCCACCGCGAGGGCGCCCACCCGCCCGATCAGTACCGCGTTACCGGGCATCGCCGCACCTCCGTGGCCTCAGACCTCGGTTATAGCAGCGGGCGGGCAGTCGGCGGGTCCAAAACCCTCAGCACGATCCGGATGGGCCAGAATGTGTCCATGCGGGTGGTCGTGGCGGCTCTGTTGGCGACGGCACTCGTCGCGTCGGCCTCGGGTTGCGCCCGCGGGCTTCCAGAGGTGGGAAAGATCGAACCCGCGCCCATGCACGCGCCGCCGACGGTGCTCTTGCCGCCCTCCTCGGCGACGTTCTCCCCGCCGCTGCCCCAGGAACCCGACGATCTGCGATCAGACCGCTGATTCGACCGCGAGTTCGCGACGGCTGCGCAACCGCTTCCAGATGAACCAGCCGACCGCCGCGCAGGCGGCACCGAGCACGATGTACTGCAGGGTGGCGGCGCAGGGGTCGATCAGATGCCAGTTGGCACCCAGCAGATAGCCCGCCAGCACGAACACCGAGTTCCAGATGAGGCTGCCCAATGCCGTCAGCATCGTGAAGACGGCGAAATTCATCCGCTCGATCCCCGCGGGGATCGAGATGAAGCTGCGGAACAACGGCAGCATGCGACCGAAGAACACCGCCTTGTGCCCGTGCTGTGCGAACCAGTCCCGGGTCTTGTCCACGTCCTGTGCGTCCATCAGCGGCATCCGTGCGACGATGCGACGGATCCGGTCATGCCCCAGCCAGGCGCCGAGGCCGTAGAGCATCCACGCTCCCAACACCGAGCCGAGGGTGGTCCAGAAGATCGCACCCACCAGGGACAGTTCACCGAGTCGGGCGGCGAATCCCGCCATCGGCAGGATGACCTCACTGGGAATCGGAGGGAACAGGTTCTCGACGAAGATTGCCAGGCCGGCGCCGGGACCGCCGAGTGCCTCCATCATGTCGACGGACCACCCGGCCACGCCGTCGAGTTCAATGGCCTCTTCGGGGGAGGTCATGGGTGTGCTGCTCCTTGGTCTGAGGCGATGGTGGCCGGTGGACTTCCGAACCGGTCCCGGCCGGCGGGCGGCGGTGACCGCGGCAACTGGGACCAGTCCAGTGTGCCGACGCGGCGCTGAGGAGGCGCTCAGGAACGGGTCCGATACCAGGACTGCCATGTCGCTTTTCCGCCAGTGCTGTCGGTGCCCAGGTGTAAGGCTGAAGGAGTGCACGAGGATTTCGACAGCTGCTATCGGGCAGTGCAGTCCAAGGACGCCCGGTTCGACGGCTGGTTCGTGACCGCGGTGCGTTCGACCGGCATCTACTGCCGCCCGAGTTGCCCCGCGCGCGCCCCGTTGGCCCGCAATCTGCAGTTCCATCCGACGGCGGCGGCCGCCCAGCGAGCCGGCTTCCGGGCCTGCAAGCGATGCCGCCCGGACGCCTCCCCGGGTTCGCCGGAATGGAATGTCCGCGGCGATGTGGTGGCCCGCGCTATGCGCCTGATCGCCGACGGCACCGTCGACCGCGCCGGGGTGACCGGGCTGGCCGAGCGGCTGGGTTACACGACCCGGCAGCTGGAGAGAATGCTGCTCGCCGAGGTGGGCGCCAGCCCGCTGGCACTGGCGCGAGCACAGCGAACCCAGACTGCCCGCGTCCTGATCGAGACCACCGACCTGCCGTTCAGCGATGTCGCCTTCGCCGCTGGGTTCAGCAGCATCCGGCAGTTCAACGACACGATCCGCGAGATCTGTGCACTGCCGCCCACCGCGCTACGCCGGCGAGCCCATGTGCGCGACACGGGCGACCGTGCCGGGAGCCAGACATTGTCGCTGCGGCTGCCGGTACGCGGACCATTCGCCTACGAGGGCCTGTTCGGCCACCTGGCCGCCAGCGGGGTGGCCGGTGTCGAGGAGGTACGCAACGGTGCCTATCGCCGCACCCTGCGGCTGCCCTCCGGCGCAGGCATCGTGGCGTTGACCCCGCACCCCGACCATGTGCAGTGCCGGCTGGTCGTCGATGATTTCCGCGACCTGTCCGCGGCGATCGCACGGTGTCGCCGCATGCTCGACCTGGACGCCGACCCGGCCGCCGTCGTGGACGCGCTGAGCGCAGACCCGTCGCTGGCCGCGGTGGTGGCCAAGGCACCGGGACAACGGATCCCTCGCACACCCGACGAAGAGGAGTTGGCCGTCCGCGTGGTGCTCGGCCAGCAGGTATCGGTGAAGGCTGCCCGTACGCACGCCGCACGTCTGGTGCACGCACACGGGACGCCGGTGACCGATCCGGCGGGTGGTCTCACCCACGTCTTCCCCACCACCGCCCAGCTGACGGAGATCGACTCCGAGTCTCTGGCGATGCCCATGTCCCGGCGCCGCACCCTGACGACGCTGATCGCGGCGATGGCCGACGGCTCGGTCGTCCTCGACAGCGGTGCCGACTGGAACCGCGCCCGAGCGCAGTTGACCGCGCTGCCAGGTATCGGCCCATGGACGACCGAGCTGATCGCCATGCGCGGACTCGGTGATCCCGACGCCTTCCCGGTGGCGGATCTGGGCATCAAACTCGCGGCCAGAGCACTGGGGCTGCCCGAGAAGCCGGATGCTCTGACAGCTTTCAGTTCCCGATGGCGCCCGTGGCGGGCCTACGCGACTCAACATCTGTGGACGACCCTGGATCATGCGGTGAATATGTGGCCCCCTCAGCAGGAGGAGAAGCGATGACAGTGATCCGCGCGCGCCAGATCGAGAGCCCGGTCGGACCGCTCACCCTGGCCGGCGTCGACGGGCGGCTTCGACACCTGCGGATGCAAGACCAGACCTATGAACCATCCAGGGAAGGATGGGAGGTCGACGACGACGCATTCGGAGATGCCGCCGAGCAGCTGGGTGCCTATTTCGCCGGCACATTGACCGAGTTCGATCTCGATCTCGACCTAGTGGGCACCGCTTTTCAGCGCCGCGTGTGGAACGCCTTGCTGACCATCCCCTATGGCCAGACCAGAACGTACGGTGAAATAGCGCGCCAGGTCGGTTCACCGACCGCATTCCGCGCCGTCGGATTGGCGAATGGGCACAATCCCATCGGCATCATCGTGCCGTGTCATCGCGTCATCGGCACGAATGGAAGTCTCACCGGCTATGGCGGCGGATTAGACCGGAAAAGGTCTCTACTCGATATGGAAAAGCGCCGAACAGAATTGTTCTTGTTCGACTGAATGGCATTCGAATTCGGAACGTATCCGAATGCACAAATGCCTCGGCCCTCCAATGTGTGTTGGAGGGCCGAGGTCAATGTGTGTTCGGCGGTGTCCTACTTTTCCACCCTGTTGGGTAGTATCATTGGCGCTGGTAGGCTTAGCTTCCGGGTTCGGGATGGGACCGGGCGTTTCCCTGCCGCTATGGCCGCCGTAACTTTATTCACCCTTTTCTGGGCGTCCCACTGTGTGTTGTGGGAAATCTTTGTGTTTTGGTGGTGGGGTGCGTGAATCCATTGCTGGTTTCTGCGTATCCGATGTGGATGTGTGTGGTTGCGGGCGTCACGTTTGAGGTGCGTCAATTTTTTTCTTACACATGGTTTGTTTGTTACCCACCCGGGGGTGGGTGTGTGTAAGTTTTCGGCCGGTTAGTGCCAGTTCCCTGCGACTATTACTAGTCTTCTAGGTCTGGTCTATCGATCCCGTGGTCTGCGGGGGGCCTTATCCCTCTAAAAGGGTGAGAAGCCTGGTCTTGGAAGAGGTTTCCCGCTTAGATGCTTTCAGCGGTTATCCTGTCCGAACGTAGCTATCCAGCAGTGCCCCTGGTGGGACAACTGGTAGACCAGAGGTTCGTCCGTCCCGGTCCTCTCGTACTAGGGACAGGTTTCCTCAAGCTTCTGACGCGCGCGGCGGATAGAGACCGAACTGTCTCACGACGTTCTAAACCCAGCTCGCGTGCCGCTTTAATGGGCGAACAGCCCAACCCTTGGGACCTGCTCCAGCCCCAGGATGCGACGAGCCGACATCGAGGTGCCAAACCATCCCGTCGATATGGACTCTTGGGGAAGATCAGCCTGTTATCCCCGGGGTACCTTTTATCCGTTGAGCGACACCCCTTCCACTCAGAGGTGCCGGATCACTAGTCCCGACTTTCGTCCCTGCTCGACATGTACGTCTCGCAGTCAAGCTCCCTTGTGCACTTACACTCAACACCTGATTGCCGTCCAGGTTGAGGGAACCTTTGGGCGCCTCCGTTACATTTTAGGAGGCAACCGCCCCAGTTAAACTACCCACCAGGCACTGTCCCTGAACCGGATATACGGTTCGAAGTTAGAGGCCCAATACGATCAGAGTGGTATTTCAACAACGACTCCACACACACTGGCGTGCATGCTTCACAGTCTCCCACCTATCCTACACAAACCGTATCGAGCACCAATACCAAGTTGTAGTGAAGGTCCCGGGGTCTTTTCGTCCTGCCGCGCGTAACGAGCATCTTTACTCGTAGTGCAATTTCGCCGAGTCTATGGTTGAGACAGTTGAGAAGTCGTTACGCCATTCGTGCAGGTCGGAACTTACCCGACAAGGAATTTCGCTACCTTAGGATGGTTATAGTTACCACCGCCGTTTACTGGGGCTTAAATTCTCCGCTTCACCCCGAAGGATTAACGGGTCCTCTTAACCTTCCAGCACCGGGCAGGCGTCAGTCCGTATACATCGTCTTGCGACTTCGCACGGACCTGTGTTTTTAGTAAACAGTCGCTTCTCACTGGTTTGTGCCACCCCCTCCCGCTACCCACCGCAAAGGTGTTGACGGTATGGAGGTCCCCCTTCTCCCGAAGTTACGGGGGCATTTTGCCGAGTTCCTTAACCATAGTTAACTCGTACGCCTTAGTATTCTCTACCTGACCACCTGTGTTGGTTTGGGGTACGGGCCGTGTGTGAGCTCGCTAGAGGCTTTTCTCGGCAGCATAGGATCACCGAATTCGCCTCACTCGGCTATGCATCACCTCTCAGACATATGAGCGACGGATTTGCCTATCACTCGTCCTACAGGCTTGCCCCAGTATTACCACTGACTGGTACGGCTACCTTCCTGCGTCACCCCATCGCTTGACTACTACCAGAGAAGGTCCCACGCAGCCGGCGACTTTCCGCTCCCGAAGGATTGGATAGGCCACCATTTGGGCGGTTAGTACCTCTGATTCATCATGGGCGCGCACACACGGGTACGGGAATATCAACCCGTTGTCCATCGACTACGCCTGTCGGCCTCGCCTTAGGTCCCGACTCACCCTGGGCGGACTGGCCTGCCCCAGGAACCCTTGGTCTTTCGGCGGGCAAGGTTCTCACTTGCCTTATCGCTACTCATGCCTGCATTCTCACTCCCACACCCTCCACAGCTCCATTACCAGGCTGCTTCACTGGGTGCAGGACGCTCCCCTACCCATCAACAAAAGTTGATGCCGCGGCTTCGGCGGTGTGCTTGAGCCCCGCTACATTATCGGCGCACAATCACTTGACCAGTGAGCTATTACGCACTCTTTCAAGGGTGGCTGCTTCTAAGCCAACCTCCTGGTTGTCTTCGCGACTGCACATCCTTTTCCACTTAGCACACGCTTAGGGGCCTTAGCCGGCGATCTGGGCTGTTTCCCTCTCGACGCACGGAGCTTATCCCCCGCCGTCTCACTGCCACGCTTTCACTTACCGGCATTCGGAGTTTGGCTGACGTCAGTAACCTTGTGAGGCCCATCGGCCATCCAGTAGCTCTACCTCCGGTAAGAAACACGCAACGCTGCACCTAAATGCATTTCGGGGAGAACCAGCTATCACGGAGTTTGATTGGCCTTTCACCCCTACCCACAACTCATCCCCTCAGTCTTCAACCTAAGTGGGTTCGGTCCTCCACAACATCTTACTGCTGCTTCAACCTGGCCATGGGTAGATCACTCCGCTTCGGGTCCAGAACACACCACTACACCACACACTCTTGTGTGGATACGCCCTATTCAGACTCGCTTTCGCTGCGGCTACCCCACACGGGTTAACCTCGCGACATGTCCCTGACTCGCAGGCTCATTCTTCAAAAGGCACGCCATCACCCCACCACGAAGGAGGGCTCTGACGGATTGTAGGCACACGGTTTCAGGTACTATTTCACTCCCCTCCCGGGGTACTTTTCACCATTCCCTCACGGTACTAATCCGCTATCGGTCATTAGGAAGTATTCAGGCTTACCGGGTGGTCCCGGCAGATTCACAGCAGATTTCACGGGCCCGCTGCTACTCGGGGAACAGTCTCACAACAGAGTGCATGTTTTCGCCTACGGGACTCTCACCCTCTACGACAGACCATCCCAGGCCCTTCGACTAACACACACTTTTCTCACTGTCGCCCAGCACGGCGGTGCTGAGAAGAAACGCCCCACAACCCCGCACACACAACCCCCGCCGGGTATCACATGCATACGGTTTAGCCATCCTCCGCTTTCGCTCGCCACTACTCACGGAATCACTGTTGTTTTCTCTTCCTACGGGTACTGAGATGTTTCACTTCCCCGCGTTCCCCCCCAACGCCTATATATTCAGCGTTGGGTAACACGACATCACTCGTGCTGGGTTTCCCCATTCGGACATCCTCGGATCCACGCTCGGTTGGCAGCTCCCCGAGGCATATCGCAGCCTCCCACGTCCTTCATCGGCTCCTAATGCCAAGGCATCCACCATGCGCCCTTAAACACTTACAACACAAAAAACCAGAAAAAGAAAAAAAGAAATTGCACATCAAACACACACAACAACACCCCAGTCTCTGACGAGACCGGAGTCTTCTTGCGTGCAAGATGCTCGCAACCACTATCCACAAATCAAACACCACACCCCACCACCAAAGCAGGGCAACAACAAACACCGCCCGAACACCAGAACAACGCCTGGTCCCTCGCGGCCGACCCACACACTCCAACGAGCATGCAATCGCAGGGCCTGTTGTCTCAAAGCCCAATAGTGTGTCCGGCAGTTTCATAAAAGTTTGTTGTGTGCACCAGACCCCCACCCACTACAGGCGAAGGCCATCCAACGAATCGACCAAAGGTCACCGAACTCCCACACGATGTGGGCGGGCCTGGTTCTCGTGGTGCTCCTTAGAAAGGAGGTGATCCAGCCGCACCTTCCGGTACGGCTACCTTGTTACGACTTCGTCCCAATCGCCGATCCCACCTTCGACGGCTCCCTCCCACAAGGGGTTAGGCCACCGGCTTCGGGTGTTACCGACTTTCATGACGTGACGGGCGGTGTGTACAAGGCCCGGGAACGTATTCACCGCAGCGTTGCTGATCTGCGATTACTAGCGACTCCGACTTCACGGGGTCGAGTTGCAGACCCCGATCCGAACTGAGACCGGCTTTGAAAGGATTCGCTCCACCTCACGGCATCGCAGCCCTTTGTACCGGCCATTGTAGCATGTGTGAAGCCCTGGACATAAGGGGCATGATGACTTGACGTCATCCCCACCTTCCTCCGAGTTGACCCCGGCAGTCTCCTACGAGTCCCCGGCATAACCCGCTGGCAACATAGGACAAGGGTTGCGCTCGTTGCGGGACTTAACCCAACATCTCACGACACGAGCTGACGACAGCCATGCACCACCTGCACACAGGCCACAAGGGAACTGATATCTCTACCAGCGTCCTGTGCATGTCAAACCCAGGTAAGGTTCTTCGCGTTGCATCGAATTAATCCACATGCTCCGCCGCTTGTGCGGGCCCCCGTCAATTCCTTTGAGTTTTAGCCTTGCGGCCGTACTCCCCAGGCGGGGTACTTAATGCGTTAGCTACGGCACGGATCCCAAGGAAGGAAACCCACACCTAGTACCCACCGTTTACGGCGTGGACTACCAGGGTATCTAATCCTGTTCGCTCCCCACGCTTTCGCTCCTCAGCGTCAGTTACTGCCCAGAGACCCGCCTTCGCCACCGGTGTTCCTCCTGATATCTGCGCATTCCACCGCTACACCAGGAATTCCAGTCTCCCCTGCAGTACTCTAGTCTGCCCGTATCGCCCGCACGCCCACAGTTAAGCTGTGAGTTTTCACGAACAACGCGACAAACCACCTACGAGCTCTTTACGCCCAGTAATTCCGGACAACGCTCGGACCCTACGTATTACCGCGGCTGCTGGCACGTAGTTGGCCGGTCCTTCTTCTGCACATACCGTCACTTGCGCTTCGTCTGTGCTGAAAGAGGTTTACAACCCGAAGGCCGTCATCCCTCACGCGGCGTCGCTGCATCAGGCTTGCGCCCATTGTGCAATATTCCCCACTGCTGCCTCCCGTAGGAGTCTGGGCCGTATCTCAGTCCCAGTGTGGCCGGTCACCCTCTCAGGCCGGCTACCCGTCGTCGCCTTGGTAGGCCATTACCCCACCAACAAGCTGATAGGCCGCGGGCCCATCCCACACCGCAAAAGCTTTCCACCACCGACCATGAAGCCGATGATCATATTCGGTATTAGACCCAGTTTCCCAGGCTTATCCCAAAGTGCAGGGCAGATCACCCACGTGTTACTCACCCGTTCGCCACTCGAGTACCCCGAAGGGCCTTTCCGTTCGACTTGCATGTGTTAAGCACGCCGCCAGCGTTCGTCCTGAGCCAGGATCAAACTCTCCAAACAAAAACCCCTCGAACAACGCCGAGGCAGAATTCGAATCAGAAAAATCCGATCACAAACAAAAGACACCAAAAACTGGCATCAAAAAAACAAACCATCCCACGTGGCAGGAAGACGGGGAGTCCCCCACCAAGATGGCAAAAAACAACAAACAAAAACCACCAAACACACTATTGAGTTCTCAAACAACAGACCAGATTGTATCGAAGCCATCCGTTTCGGGGCAACCCTGCCAGCTTAAACTATCTTGTCTGGCGAGTCAAGCTTCTCTGTCTCGCGTCTCCGCGGCGACTTCAAAAGATTAGAACTTTGTGCCTTCGGAAGTCAAATCCGCTGGTCAGAGCCATAATGTCGCGCTTGACCGGTCTCTTACGAGTGTACGCGCTCGATCCCGGCGCCCAAGCTGACCAGGTTTTCGACGAACATCGGATACCCGCGATCGATGTGATAGACGTCGTGCACCTCGGTCTCGCCGTCGGCAACGAGGCCGGCGAGAACCAATCCGGCTCCCGCCCGGATATCCGATGCCCAGACCGGGGCGCTGGACAACTGCGGGATCCCCCGCACCACCGCATGGTGGCCGTCGGTCCGCGCGTCGGCCCCGAGCCGGATCATCTCCTCCACGAAACGGAACCGCGCCTCGAACACGTTCTCGGTGATCATCGAGGTGCCGTCGGCGATACACGCCAGCCCGATCGCCATCGGCTGCAGATCGGTCGGAAAGCCTGGGAACGGCAATGTCGCCACATTGACCGCCTTCGGCCGTTCGTACTGCACGACCCGGAAGCCGTTGTCGTTCTGCGTGACCGTCGCCCCCGCATCGTGCAGCTTGTGCAACACCAGCTGCAGGTGCGCGGGATCGACCCCCGTCACCGAGATGTCCCCCCGGGTCATCGCCGCGGCAATCCCCCACGTGGCGGCGACGATGCGATCGCCGATCACGCGATGTTCGGTCGGATAGAGCCGGTCCACCCCGGTGATCGTCAAGGTCGACGACCCCGCACCGGAGACCTGCGCCCCCATCTGGTTGAGCATCATGCAGATATCGGCGATATCGGGTTCGCGCGCCGCGTTGTGGATGGTGGTCACGCCCTCGGCGAGCACCGCGGCCATCAAGATGTTCTCGGTCGCCCCCACCGAGGGGAACTCGAGCTGTATCTCGGCTCCCCGGAGATGGTCGGCTTCGGCGACGACGCAGCCGTGCTCGATATTGCACCTGGCACCCAGTTGACGCAGGCCGGCCTGGTGCATGTCCAGGGGCCGTGATCCGATGGCGTCGCCACCGGGGAGGGCGACCTTGGCCCGCCGGGCCCGCCCCACCAGCGGTCCGAGCACACAGACCGACGCACGGAACTGCCGCACCGCCGCGAAGTCGGCATCGTACTTGACCTCATCGGGTGAGGTGATCCGCACGGTCGAACCGTCCAACTCCACGGTGGCGCCCAGTCCCCTGAGCACCTCCGCCATCAACGGCACATCCAGGATGTCCGGACAGTTGGTGATCGTGCTGGTGCCCTCGGCCAACAACGCGGCCGCCATCAGTTTCAGGACACTGTTCTTTGCTCCCCCGACGGCGACCTCGCCAGATAACCGGCTTCCGCCCGTCACCACGAAACGATCGCTCACGCGGTCAGTGTAAGCAGATGGTGACCCAGTTTCAGAACGCTGCGGCCATGACCGGCCGGTACCGTTTAGCCATGGCTGTGCACCTCACCCGCATCTACACCCGGACCGGAGACGACGGCACCACCGGGTTGAGTGATTTCAGCCGCGTGTCGAAGAACGACGCCCGGCTGGAGGCCTACGCCGACTGTGACGAGGCCAACGCGGCGATCGGTGTCGCCGTGTCGATGGGCGATCCGGACGACCGCATCCGGGACGTCCTGCTGCAGATTCAGAATGACCTGTTCGACGCCGGCGCGGACCTCTCCACGCCTGTCGTCGAGGATCCGGAATATCCCCCGCTGCGGGTGCGCCAGGACTACATCGACCGCCTCGAGGGCTGGTGCGACGAATTCAACGAGGGCCTGCCGAACCTGGACTCGTTCATCCTGCCCGGCGGAACACCGCTGTCCGCACTGCTGCACGTGGCGCGGACGGTGACTCGTCGGGCCGAGCGGGCTGCCTGGCGTGCGGTCGACGAGCATGGCGATTCGGTCAACGTCTTGCCGGCGAAGTACCTCAACCGGCTATCCGACCTGCTGTTCATCCTGTCGCGGGTGGCCAATCCGGCCGGCGACGTCAAGTGGCAGCCGGGCGGTCAACGCACCCGGCCGTGACGGCGCGCTCAGCTCAGTTCCGGCGCCGCGCGCGTGGCGACGGTCGTGACTCCAGCCACGAGGTGAACGCGGTCAGCGCTCCGCGATCCAGCGCGATCTCGAAACTGCGGTCGCTGTCACGCAGCTGCAGCACCGCGATCTCGTCGCTCATGATGTCGAACTCGTCGCCACGAGGGGCTCGGCGGGAGACCACTTCCAGGCCCAGCCGGCTCAGCCGCCGGTCCGGCCACCAGCGGGCACTCGAGAGTCGATAGAACTCGGCCTCGGCCTCCCGGTAGCGCAGCACCCCGTGGCGCCAACCGTGGCCGCCATCGGCAGGGAAGTCCCGAAGGATTGCGGCGGTGCCGCCCACCTGGCGCAGCTTCCACAGCCGATATCCCAGCGCGGCGACGGCAAGCAGCAAAACGCCGACGAGCGCGACCATGAACAACATGGACGCGCTCATCGGCGTTGCCTACTAGTCGATCTGGCCGACGGCGCGTAGCCGGGCACGGCCCCACGCCGCGGTGGCTTCGTCGTCGGATTCGGAATCCCGCTTGGCGGCGTCGGCGTCGACCTCCGACTCGAACTGGGCGTTCTCCACCAGCAGGCTGACCCCGCCCTCGGTCACCGACAGGAATCCGCCGTCGACCGCGATCCGCAGGTCATCCTCGCCCTCACGCTCAACGCGCACCATCGCGTCGTCGACGAGCTGAGCCACCAGCGGAATATGCCGCGGCAGGATGCCGATCTCGCCCGCGGTGGTGCGGGTGAAGACGAACGTCGCCTTGCCGGACCACAGCTTGCGCTCGACGGCGACGATCTCGACGTCAAGTTCAGCCATTGGACACCACCTTTCGGATCAGCCGTACCTGCATCACAGCTTGGCGCCGAGCGACTCTGCCTTCTTCGCCAGGTCGTCGAGACCACCGATGAGGAAGAACGCCTGCTCGGGCAGGTGATCGAACTCGCCCTTGGCCAGCTTGTCGAAGGCCTCGATGGTCTCCTTGAGCGGAACGGTCGAACCCGGCTGACCGGTGAACTGCTCGGCCGCCATCATGTTCTGGCTCAGGAAGCGCTCGATCTTACGGGCGCGGTACACCAGCACCTTGTCCTCTTCGGACAGCTCATCGATACCGAGGATGGCGATGATGTCCTGGAGATCCTTGTAGCGCTGCAGGATCCGGATGACTTCCTGGGCGACGCGGTAGTGCTCGTCGCCGACCACGCTGGGGTGCAGGATCGTCGAAGACGATGCCAGCGGATCCACCGCGGGGAAGATGCCCTTGGAGAACACCGCACGCGAGAGCTCGGTGGTGGCATCGAGGTGGGCGAACGTGGTGGCCGGCGCCGGGTCGGTGTAGTCGTCGGCGGGCACGTACACGGCCTGCATCGAGGTGATTGAGCGACCACGGGTCGAGGTGATGCGCTCCTGCAGCTCGCCCATCTCGTCGGCCAGCGTCGGCTGGTAACCCACGGCCGAAGGCATACGACCCAGCAGGGTCGAGACCTCGGAACCGGCCTGGGTGAACCGGAAGATGTTGTCGATGAACAGCAGCACGTCCTGGCCCTGCTCATCGCGGAAGAACTCCGCCATGGTCAGCGCGGACAGGGCGACGCGCATACGGGTGCCCGGCGGCTCGTCCATCTGGCCGAACACCAAGGCGGTGTCCTTGAGCACGTTGGCGTCCGCGAGCTCGACCCACAGGTCGTTACCCTCACGGGTGCGCTCCCCCACGCCGGCGAACACCGAGGTGCCACCGAAGTTACGGGCGATGCGGTTGATCATCTCCTGGATCAGAACGGTCTTGCCGACGCCGGCGCCACCGAACAGGGCGATCTTTCCACCACGCACGTACGGCGTGAGCAGGTCGACGACCTTCAGACCGGTTTCCAGCATCTCGGTGCGGGGCTCCAGGTCGGCGAAGGCCGGCGGCTTGCGGTGGATGGACCAGTGCTCGAAGTCCTTGCCGTAGCCCGGCTCATCGAGGCAGTCGCCGAGGGCGTTGAACACATGGCCCTTGACGCCGTCGCCGACGGGCACCGAGATCGACGCACCGGTGTCGGTGACTTCCTGGCCACGGACCAGGCCGTCGGTGGGCTGCATGGAGATGCAGCGGACCAGGCTCTCGCCGAGATGCTGGGCGACCTCGAGGGTCAGGGTCTTGGCCAGCGCGCCGAAGGTGATCTCGGCGTGCAGGGCGTTGAGCAGTCCGGGCACGGCGCCACGCGGGAACTCGACGTCGACCACGGGGCCCGTGATGCGGACAACGCGACCCGTCGTGGTCTTGGTCTCTACGGCAGTCATATCTCTTCTTCGCTTTCGCTCTTACGTCGGCCTATTTGGCGTCGGCCAGCGCGTTGGCGCCACCGACGATCTCGCTGATTTCCTGGGTGATCTGCGCCTGACGCTCGCGGTTGGCCGCCAGCGTGAGTGCCTTGATCAGATCGTCGGCGTTGTCGGTGGCCGACTTCATGGCGCGCCGGCGCGAGGCCGACTCCGAGGCAGCCGCCTCCAGCAATGCGGCGTACACGCGGGTGGCGATGTAGCGCGGCAGCAGGGCGTCGAACAGCGTCTCGGCGTTCGGTTCGAAGGAGAACAGCGTGCGCGGGCCGTCCTCGGGCTCCTCGTCCCCCACGTACTCGACGACCATCGGGGCGACCCGCAGTGCCACCGCGGTCTGCGACAGCATCGAGCGGAACTCGGTCGACACGATGTGAATCTCGTCGACGCCGAGAACACCGTCAGCGCCGGCGCCGTCCTCGTCATCGTCGGCGCCCGACATGAACGCCGTCACCAGGGTGTCGGCGATCTCCTTGGCGTGCTCATAGGTCGGACGCTCGGAGAAGCCGGTCCAGGACTCGGCGACATTGCGCTGGCGGAAGTTGTAGTAACCCAGCGCCTTCCGCCCGATGACGTAGAGCACCGGATCCTTGCCCTCGTCGCGCAGCAGCGAGAACAGTTCTTCGGCGCGACGCAGCACGTTGGCGTTGTACCCACCGCACAGACCGCGATCCGAGGACACCACCAACACGGCGGCCCGCTTCGGGTTGTCCCGCGGCACGAGCAACGGGTGGTCCAGCGCGCTGGCACTGGCCAGCTCGGTGAGCATGTTGGTGATCTCGGTGCTGTAGGGCCGGGCCGCGTCGACCCGGGCCTGCGCCTTGGCGATCCGCGACGTGGCGATCAGTTCCTGGGCCTTCGTGATCTTCTTGATCGACGAAGCGGATTTGATACGTCCGCGTAGCTCGCGCAGTGTGGCTGCCATTGGTTACCTAGGCCTTCTTGGGAGCAGGCTTACGGACCTTGACCGATTCCTTCTCCAGGTCCTCGGGATCCAGAGCTTCGGAGTCGGCCTCGTTGACGACGACGGAGCTACCGTCGCTCGCCGAGAAGCCCTTCTTGAAGTCGTTGATGACGTTGACCAGCTTCTGCTCGGCCTCCTCGGAGAGCTTCTTGGTCTCCCGAATGCCGTCGAGGATGTCGGAGTGGCTGGCCTTCACGTGCTCGAGCAGCTCGTCGACGAAGCGCGAAACGTCCTCAGCGGGAACCGAATCGAGGTGGCCCTGAGTACCGAGGAAGATGGCGACAACCTGGTCCTCGACGGCCAGCGGGCTGTACTGGGGCTGCTTGAGCAGCTCGACCAGGCGCACACCGCGGTCCAGCTGCGCCTTGGAGGCCGCATCCAGATCGGAGGCGAAGGCCGCGAAGGCCTCCAGCTCGCGGTACTGCGACAGGTCCAGACGCAGCGAACCCGCAACCTCTTTCATCGCCTTGATCTGCGCGGCGCCACCGACGCGGGAGACCGACACACCGACGTTGACGGCCGGTCGCACGCCCTGGTTGAACAGGTCGGACTCCAGGAAGCACTGACCGTCGGTGATCGAGATGACGTTGGTCGGGATGAACGCCGAGATGTCGTTGGCCTTGGTCTCGATGATCGGCAGCCCGGTCATCGAACCACCACCGAGCTCATCGGACAGCTTGGCGCAACGCTCCAGCAGGCGAGAGTGCAGGTAGAACACGTCACCGGGGAATGCCTCGCGGCCCGGCGGGCGACGCAGCAGCAGCGAGATGGCGCGGTAGGCGTCGGCCTGCTTGGACAGATCGTCGAAAACGATCAGGACGTGCTTGCCGTCGTACATCCAGTGCTGGCCGATGGCCGAACCGGTGTAGGGGGCAAGCCATTTGAAGCCGGCGGGGTCGGACGCCGGGGCCGCGACGATGGTGGTGTACTCCATCGCGCCGCCGTCTTCCAGCGCACGCTTGACCGAGGCGATCGTGGTGCCCTTCTGGCCGATCGCGACGTACACGCAACGCACCTGCTGGTTCGGGTCACCGGTCTCCCACGCCTGACGCTGGTTCAGGATGGTGTCGACGCAGACCGCGGTCTTACCGGTCTTGCGGTCGCCGATGATCAGCTGACGCTGGCCGCGACCGATCGGGGTCATGGCGTCGATGGCCTTGATACCGGTCTGCAGCGGCTCGCCGACACCCTGGCGCTGAACCACCGAGGGGGCCTGAAGTTCCAGTTCGCGACGGGTGTCCGAGGCGATATCGCCCTGGCCGTCGATCGGCTGGCCGAGCGGGTTGACCACGCGGCCGAGGAAGGCGTCGCCGACGGGCACCGAGAGGACCTCGCCGGTCCGCTTGACCTGCTGACCCTCTTCGATCTTGTTGAACTCGCCCAGGATCACGGCGCCGACGCTGTGCTCGTCGAGGTTGAGCGCCACGCCCAGCACGCCGCCCTCGAACTCGAGCAATTCCTGGGTCATGACCGAGGGCAGGCCCTCGACGTGGGCGATGCCGTCACCGGCATCGACGACGGTGCCGACCTCTTCCCGCTCGGTGTCGGCGGAAAACGAGGATACGTAGCCCTCGATGGCACCTTCGATATCAGAAGCGGAGATTGTCAACTCTGCCATGGTTTTTCGTCTTCCTACCTTTGATCTGGGTGATAAGTCTTCTGGATCAGTCCGGCAGCTGGGTCTGCGCTGCAGCCAAGCGGGACGCGATGGAACCGTCGATCACCTCGTCACCGACGGTGATCGAGAGACCACCGAGCAGTTCCGGATCGACATGCAGTTGCACGGACACCGGATGTCCGTAGATGCGGGTCAGCACGGACGTGAGCCGTTCCTGCTGGGCATCGGTCAGGTCCGCCGCGGCACTGACATGAGCGACGATCTCACCGCGACGGGCGACTGCCAGCTCGGCGAGGTCGATGACGGCCTCGTCGGCACGCTCACCACGCAGCAGGGTGACCGTCTGCGCCAGCAGCGCAGCCGCGGTGGAGTTGGTCGCGTCTCCGACGACCTTGTCCAACAGCGCGACTCGACCGTCGGCAGGAGCCGTGTAATCGCTGAGCAGCGCGCTCAGGCGCGGCTCGGTGTCCAGGACGCGACCGAAGCGGAACAGGTGATCCTCGACCTCGTCGACCTCACCGGCGACGCCGGCGCGCTGGAGCAGGGCCAGCCGAGCGGTGTGCTCGATACCGTCGATCAGGTTGGCCTCGGTGGACCAGCGCTGTGCGACTGCGGTGCGGACGAGCTTGAGAGCCGGGTCGCCGATCTTGCCGGCCAGCAGCCTGTCGGCGAGTGCCAGCTTGGCCGTCGGGTTGTCGGTCGGTTCGGCCAGATGCTTCTTCAACGTCGACTCGCCGAGCAGCAACTTGGCGACCGCGGTCAGATCATCGGCCAGTGTTGTCAGACCGTTGGCATCCAGACCGCTTGCCACCGAATCGAATTCGGAGACCAGCTCGGCCAGGGCCGCACGGCTGGCGGCCCGCAGACCCACCGTCACGCCGGTCTCGAAGTTGGCTTCCGAGGGAGCCATCTGGTCGAGATCGTCGAGGAAGCGGTCGACCGTGGCTGCCTGCGCGGCCGGGTCGGCGACATGGGCGCGAACCAGTTCGGCTGCCTTGGTCACGGCTTCCTCACCGAGACCCATCCGCAGCTCGCGGACGACCTGCTGGCGCAACAAGTGCACCTGCTGGCCGCCCTGGGCCTTGATGCGCTCGGCATCCTGGACGGCCTGTTCGGCCAGCTGCGCCTTGATCCGCTCGGAGTCGTGGCGTGCCTCGTCGGTGACGTGGCTGGACTCAGCGGCGGCGTCGGCGAGCGCCTTGGCGTGCATCGCATCGGCATCAGCGAGCTTCTTTGCCGCCTCGGCACTTTCGGCAAGGGCGACGCGGATGGCCTCCTGCTGCTTGACCATCAGCCCCTTGATCAGGGGAACCACCCATTTGCTGATGATGAACACGATGACGGCAAAGCCGATCAGCTGTCCGATGAATATCGACATCTACCTATTTCCGTCCCGAATTCACGTCGACGCCGAGGATGCGGCTGGCCAGGGTGGCCGAAAGGCCATCCACTGACGAGGACAACTCGGCTTGAGCAGCGGTGCCCTGTTGGGACAGTTGCTCATTGGCCTGGCGTACCGTCTCGGCGACCTCTCCGCTGGCCTCGGCGCGCTTGGCGTCGACGACCTGGCGGCCCTCGTTGCGCGCCTCGTCACGCAGAGCCGATGCCTCGGCGCGTGCGCCGGCCATCGCCTCCTGGTAGTCGGCCTGCGCAGCAGCCACCTGTTCGGCGGATTTGCGACTGTCGGCCGCGGTCTTGGCCAGCATGGCCTCGCGCTCGGCCAACACCTTGCTGATCGGCGGCACCACCCACTTCCAGATCACGCCGAGCGTGATCAGGAAGATGAGCAGCACTGCGAAGAAGGTGCCGTTGGGGAGCAGGAAGTTACTGGTCCCCCCGCCCTCTTCGGCCGCGAGAATGGTCGTGGTGACTTCACCCATGTGGCAGGTTCTTAACCCTGGAGGCCGGGCGTGGCGAAGACGAACAGCGCCATGAAGGCCAGGTTGATGAAGTACGCGGCCTCGACCAGACCGACGGTGATGAAGAACGGCGTGAACAGCCGGCCCTGGGCCTCGGGCTGGCGGGCGATGCCCGAGATCAGCGCGTTACCGGCGATACCGTCACCGATACCGGCGCCGATGGCACCGCCACCCATGATCAGACCGCCACCGATCAGAGCGCCAGCAGTGATGATGGCGTTGGGATCGAGTTCCATTACTTTCTTCCTCCTTGTAACTGGCGGCGGTGCCACCAGGACTGCTTCATTCGGGTCGTGCGGGTCGTGTTAGTGCGCGTGCTCTTTGGAGTCGTGATCGTCGTGAACTTCCATCGCCTGGCTGAAGTACAGAATGGTCAGCAGGCTGAAGATGAACGCCTGGATGAGGCCGACGAACAGGTCGAAGGTCTTCCAGATGGCGTTGGGCGCCCACTGGATGTACCAGGGGAACATCGCGATCAGGCCGACCAGGATGCCGCCGGCGAAGATGTTGCCGAAAAGACGGAGGGCCAGCGAGATCGGCTTGGCGATCTCTTCGACGATGTTGATCGGCGCCAGGAAGGCCACGTGGCCCTTCACGACGGCCACCGGGTGACCGACGATGCCGCGACGCCAGATACCGGCCGCGTGGTAGGCCAGGAACACGAACAGAGCCAGTGCCAGCACGAAGTTGATATCCGAGGCAGGCGGCTTGTAGATCTCGCCCGCGGCACCGTCGGACCCGCCGTACTGCCACGGGAAGACCGCCAGCCAGTTCGAGATGAGGATGAACGCGAACAACGTCACGGCCAGCGGCAGGACGAACGGCGCGATCTTCATTCCGATCGAGCTCTCGATCTGCTGGCGCATCTGGATGGTCAGTGCCTCCCAGAACAGCTGCACGCCACCGGGGACACCGGTCGAGGTGACCTTGGAGCGCAGATAGAACGCCAGCCCGATGATGATCAGCGCCGTGATGGCGGTCGCCATGATGGTGTCGCCGTTGAAGGTCATGCCGAAGAGTTCGAACACCATGACGTGGTGTCCGACGTGGATGGCGGCGCCACCCTCTTCGGCGGCGAGAATGGTTTCAGTCATGCCCGTGCGCTCAGCCCTTCGAATCCGATGCAGGGACGTCTTCGACGTCCAAACCGTTGGCGCGGATCTTCCGCAGTACCGGGATGCTGGTGCTCATCACCAGCAACGCCTGGAAGATCGCCAGCCCGAACAGCACGGCGATACCGCCGTGACCCTTGAAAAAGATTGCGATTGCCAACCCGACCGCGGTGATGACCAACAGTCGCGTGGCGGAGTTTACGGCCATCTTCTTCTTCAGCGGATGGTCTTCCATCGTGATCGACTCGACGGCCCGGCGCACCATGAGTGCGTTGAGCAAACCGAGACCGAGACCGATACCGAAGAAGACGCCGAAGAAGATGTGGCCGACGAAGCCTGCCGCGGCGACGGCCAATGCGGTGAGGGCGACGCATACCACCAGCAGACGCACCGGACGGAAAGCGACTGAGGGGAACACCAAGGGCGCATCATGCGCTGGTGTCGTCACCTGGTTCACCTCAATCCCGCGGCGTCGAGGGGCGTGGTCGTCTGGTCCGTCAAAAACACTGAAAACTGCAAAATCCCTGTGCGTGCCCGCCGAGAATATCGGAGGGCAGCAGGCTCGCTGAACTCACCCAAGGGGAAGCTCCCTTTGTCGGTCGTGTATCGGCACCGATCGGTCTGTTCGACCGATGGGCCGGGCCGGCAACCCGCGAGGTTTTTCGGGTTATGAGGCGAACGGTACCACAAGGTAGGAGGCACAAATACAGGCCTACTACTTTTCGTCGTACACCTGCGTTCACGGCTCCTCGATGGGACCGTTGCGGCCCCGGAGCAGCGGAATGACGGTGACGACCCCGGCGACGACGATCGCGGCCAGCATCACCGCCCCGGTGTATCGCGGGTCGAAGAAGATCGTGCTGGCGGCGCCGAGGGCGACGATGCCCACCCACATGTAGATCAGCAACACCACGCGTCTATGCGAGTGGCCGATCTGTAGCAGTCGGTGGTGCAGATGCATCTTGTCGGGGCTGAACGGGCTCTTGCCCGCCCGGGTGCGGCGCACGATGGCCAGCAACATGTCCAGCGCGGGCACGAACATCACCGCGACCACGAGCAGGAACGGCGAGAGCAACGCGAAGACGTCGCGGGCGCCGTAGGCATTCTGCGATATCGGGCCTGCTGCCGTCGTCGACGCGGCGGCCAGCATGAGCCCGATGAGCATCGAGCCCGAGTCGCCCATGAAGATCTTGGCGCGATGGAAGTTGTGCGGCAGAAAACCCAGACAGGCACCGGCGAGCACCACCGAGATCATCGCCGGCGGGTAGAACAACACATCACCGCCGTGGTCGCGCAGCAGCCCCACCGAGAAGATGCAGATCGCCAGCGCGGTGATCAGCCCGAGACCGGCGGCCAACCCGTCCAGGCCGTCGACGAAGTTCATCGCGTTGACGATCGAGACCGTCAACGCCAGCGTCAGCAGGATCGAGGTGACCTGGTCGAGCACGATCGTGCCGACACCGCCGAACGGGATGTAGAGAACGCTCCAGGCCACGCCCATCGTGACCAGCACACTGGCCGCGGTGATCTGACCGGCGAACTTGGTCAGCGCATCGAGGCCCCACCGGTCGTCGATCAGGCCGACGACCATGATGAGCCCGCCCGCGACGACGACGGCAGGCATGCCGGTGGAGTACACGAAACCCCGGTTCAACGCCGGCAGTTGGGAGGCCAGCAACACCGCGGCCACCACCCCGATGTACATGGCGAGCCCGCCCATCCGCGGGGTCGGCTGGACGTGGACATCGCGCGTGCGCGGGTAGGCGACCGCACCGATCCGGGTGGCCAGCACCCGCGCCCATCCGGTCGCGAAATAGGTGATGATCGCCGCGGTCAGCCCCACCAGCGCGAGCTCGCGCAGGGGTACGCCGGCGCCGCGGTCCGATAGCGCCAGCAGTCCGTCGGCCGGCAGTCGGTCAGCCAGCAGAACCATCGGCGTCCTCGGGTGCGAGGGCGGCGGCGTCGATACCGAGCACGCGGGCGATGTCGGCGACCGGGACCGGGCCCTCGCGCAACACCCGTGGCTCCGGCCCGGACACGTCGACGATGGTCGACGCGGCACCCTGCGGGGACGGCCCGGCATCCAGGTAGACCTCGACCCGGTCGGCCAGTTGTGCCTTGGCATCGGTGGCGGTGAGCGCGGCCGGGAATCCCGAGACGTTGGCGCTCGACACCGCCATCGGTCCGACCTCGCGCAGCAGATCGATGGCCACCGGATGCAGCGGCATGCGCAGCATCACGGTGCCGTTGGCGTCGCCGAGATCCCATTGCAGTGACGGAGCGTGCCGGACGACGAGGCTCAGGGCTCCCGGCCAGAAGGCCTGGATCAGCTCGCGCGCCGCGGGGGGCACGGCGTAGACCAGACCGTCGATGGTGTGCCAGGACCCGACCAGCACGCCGACCGGCATATCGCGACCCCGGTTCTTGGCCGCCAGCAGGGCGCCCACCGCGGCGTTGTCGAAGGCATCCGCACCGATCCCGTAGACCGTGTCGGTGGGCATCACGACCAGTCGACCGCCTTTGGCCGCGCTGATCGCCGAGGCCAGACCGCTGGCCCGCTGGTCGGGATCGGAGCAGTCGAAGGTTGCGCTCATGATGTTCAGCTTCTCACCGCGGTCACGAAACGCGGACGGCCGGTCAGGTCGCGGCGCGCCGCGATGCCGTCGAAGGCCCCGTGTCCGGCGAAGACGTCGGCGGTGGCCGCCGATGTGGTGTCGTCGTGCTCGACGCCGACCCGGCCGCCGGGACGCAGCAGCCGCGCGGCCAGTCCGACTATCGGCACGATGACATCCATCCCGTCGGGTCCACCGAACAGCGCTTGGTGCGGATCATGTTCGGCGACTTCGGGTTCCAGCACGGCGCCGTCGGGAATATAGGGCGGGTTGGCGACGATCAGTTCGACGGTTCCGTCGAGTTCGGCGAGCAGACCGGGCTGCCGCACGTCGGCATGTACCAGCTCCACCCCGGATCCTTCGGTGTTCATCCGGGCATAGCGCAGCGCCTCCGCCGAGCGCTCCACGGCGATGACGCGGGCATCGGGACGGTGCGCGGCCAACGCCAATGCCAATGCCGCCGACCCGGTGCAGAGATCGACGATCACGCCACCGGCGGACACCGGCACGGTGTGCGCCCATTCCAGCAGGGCCTCGGTCTCGGGCCGTGGGATGAACACCCCCGGACCCACCGTCAGCGTTACCGGGCCGAACGCCGCGGTGCCGATCAGGTGTTGCAGCGGGACGCGCCGCGCCCGCTGGTCGACAAGGGCCCGGTACCGCTGTCCGAAGTCGGGTTCGGGCTCGACGAACGCGAGCAGCCCGCGGTCCACACCGGCGATGTGGGCGGCCAGCTGTTCGGCGTCGGCGCGCGCCGAGTCGATCCCGGCGGCGGCCAGGATGGCGGCACCGTCGGAGATCTCCCGCCGCAGTCCGCTCATCGGTTCACGCCTGCTGGAGTCGGGCCTGCTTGTCGGCGGCGGCCAGGGCGTCGAGCAGCGCATCCATGTCACCGTCGAGCACCTGGTCGAGGTTGTGGGACTTGAAGTTGATGCGGTGGTCGGCGATGCGGTTCTCGGGGAAGTTGTAGGTGCGGATCCGCTCGCTGCGGTCGACGGTGCGGATCTGGCTGGCCCGGTCGGCCGAGGCGTCGGCCGAGGCCTGCTCTTCGGCCAGCGCCTGCAGTCGCGCGGCCAGCACGACCATGGCGCGGGCCTTGTTCTGCAGCTGGCTGCGCTCGTTCTGGCAGGTGACCACAATGCCGGTGGGCAGGTGGGTGATGCGCACCGCCGAGTCGGTGGTGTTGACGCCCTGACCGCCCTTACCGGAGCTGCGGTAGACGTCGATACGCAGATCGGATTCGTCGATCTGGACGGCCTCGACGTCTTCGGGCTCGGGGTAGACGAGCACGCCGGCGGCCGAGGTGTGGACCCGGCCCTGCGATTCGGTGACGGGCACCCGCTGCACGCGGTGCACGCCGCCCTCGAACTTCATCCGCGACCAGACACCGTCGGCCGAGTCGCCCTTGCTGGCGATGGTGATGGTGGCGTCCTTGTAGCCGCCGAGGTCTGACCAGGTCTCGTCGAGCAAGGTGACCGTCCAGCCGTGGCGTTCGGCGTAGCGGATGTACATCCGGGCCAGGTCGGCGGCGAACAGCGCGGATTCCTCGCCGCCCTCACCGGATTTCACCTCGAGCACGACATCGTCGGCGTCGTGCGGGTCGCGCGGGGCCAGCAGGTCGGTCAGCTTGGCGTCCAGGTCGGCGACGGTCTTTTCCAGTTCGGGCACCTCGGCCGCGAACGTCTCGTCCTCGCCGGCCAGCTCGCGGGCGGCCTCCAGGTCGCCGCGGGCAGCCTCCAGCTTGCGATGGGTCGACACGATCGGCGAGATCTGGGCGAAACGGCGCCCGACCTTGCGGGCGGCACCGGCGTCTGCGTGCAGCGCAGGGTCGGCGAGTTGGCGCTCGAGGTCGGCGTGCTCGGCGAGCAACGCCTCGATCATGGGCGCGGTGTCAGTCACCGGCAAACCTCCCTGCAAACGCAGATCGGCGCCCGGCCTGACACGTGGACAGGAACGGGCGCCGATCGGACAACTAGTTTTCGGCTGCGGCCTTCGTGTTGCGCTTGCCGTAGCGCTTCTCGAAGCGGGCGACGCGGCCGCCGCTGTCGAGGATCTTCTGCTTGCCGGTGTAGAACGGGTGGCACTGCGAGCAGACCTCGACCACGATGTGGCCGCTGTCCTTGGTGCTGCGGGTGGTGAAGCTGTTACCGCAACCGCAGACCACGGTGGTCTCGGCATAGTTGGGATGGATACCCGATTTCATGGTTTTCCTCTTCAATCGTTGGCCGCCGGGTCGCCCGAGCCCAGACCTGGGAGTCTTCGAGCGTGAACCGGAACCGAGGGTCGACGGTCCATTATGCCAGGTCAACCGCCAGTTGCGAAAACGCGTGACCAGCGGCAACTATTCCCGGCCGATCGGCACATAGGTGGCGCCCTCGCGACGCCAGATCAATCGGCCCGCCGGCTCGACTCCGAGGGCCACCAGCTCGCGTTTGAGGATCTTGTTGGTCGCGGTGCTCGGCAGGTCCTCGGCGATCCAGACATAGCGCGGGCGGGCCTTGGTCGCCAGGTCGGACTGCGCGGCGAGGAACTCGGCGAAGTCGTCCGGGGTGAGCTCGGCGCCATCCTGCAGGACGATGGCGGCCATCACCTGATCGCCGACATACTCGTCGGGCACCGGGTACACCGCGACGCGGTTGGCCTGCGGCAGCCGCAGCAGGATCCGCTCGATCGGGGCGGTGGTCAGGTTCTCCCCGTCCACCCGCATCCAGTCGGCGGTTCGCCCGGCCAGGTAGATCCAGCCCTCGGCGTCCCGGTAGGCCAGATCCCCCGACCAGTAGATGCCGCCCCGCAGGCGCTCGTCGGTCGCGGCCCGGTCGTTGTAGTAGCCGCGGAACAGTCCGCTGCCGGTCGTGTTGACCAATTCGCCGGTGGCGGCGTCGGCGTTGAGGAGTTTGCCGGCGGTGTCGAACTGCGCGACGGCGCATTCCTGCATGGTCTCCGGGTCGTAGATCGCCACGCCGGGAAAGCCCTGCCCGATCGATCCCGGCGGGGTGTCCTCGGGGCGGGTGATGATGATGGCGGTCTCGGTCGACCCGAAACCGTCCCACACCGTGCATCCGAAACGTCGTCCGAACGCCTCGATATCACGGTCGGCGGCCTCGTTGCCGAAGGCGATGCGCAGCGGGTTGTCCGCATCGTCGGGTTGCTCGGCGGTCGCCAGGATGTAGGCCAGCGGCTTTCCGACGTAGTTCATGTAGGTGGCGCCGTAGCGCCGGATGTCGCGCAGGAACGCCGATGCCGAGAACGTGGCGGGTGCCATCGCGGCCCCGGCACCGACGGCCACACTCCAGCCCGCGTAGACGGCGTTGGAGTGGAACAGCGGCATCGCCAGGTAGCAGGTGTCGGCGGGGCCGAGTCCGTAGCGTTGGACCAGCGCGCCGCCGGCGAACAACACGGTCGAGTGCGGCACCTCGACGGCCTTGGGCTCACCGCTGGTGCCCGAGGTGAAGATCATCATGAAGGTGTCGTCGGGGGCGACCTCGCGATGTGGACGCAGGGCGGGGGCGGCGGCCAGTCGTTTCGCCCACTGTTCGTCGGTGACGTCGTAGACGGTGACCCCGGGCAGGTCGACACCCTCGAGCAACACACGGTGGTCGGCGTCGGTCAGCAGGATCTGGGTGTCGACCTTGGCGATATCGCGGGCCAACGCCGCACCGCGGCGGGTGGTGTTGAGTCCGCACAGCACGTATCCGCCCAGGCCGGCGGCGGCCAGCGCGGTGAGCATGGGCGGGGCGTTGCCCAGCAGCGCGGCGACGTGCAGCGGGCGCTTCGGGTCGGCGACGGCGATGACGGCGGCAGCCTGGCGGGCGGCATCCTCGATGTGCGTGCGCCAGCTGATGGTGGCGTCCGCGTGCTTGACGGCGGTGCCGTCATCGTCGGCCCTGCTGCGCAACAGCTGCTGCAACGTCTCCGCCATGCGCAGACACCTCTCGTCGGTGAACAGATTTCCTCAACTGTCTACCATCGTCGACTCCCCCGCGGCACCGACGCGCTTGTTGGCAGAATGCAGCACAACACGTGCTCGAAGAACCGAATCCGAGGAGACCACCCTTGCCGACCGCCACGGCCACCGTTCGCGACCGCCTGATCGACGCGGCGGAGGTCTGTCTGCGCGCCAAGGGCATCCGGGCCACCACGGTCTCGGAGGTCGCCGAGACCGCCGGGGTGTCCCGCGGCTGGCTGTACCGGCATTTCCCGGACAAGGTGACGTTGCTCGGCGCGGCGATCGTGCGCCTCAACGAGGTGTACTGGTCGCAGGCGCACGCCGTGCTCGCGTCGGTGACGGGCCTGGACCGACAGATCGTGGCGGGGATCCGGCACGGCCGCACCGCCTATGACGATCCGGGCGCACTGCTGATGAAGCTACGGATCGCCGAACCGGAGGAGTTCGCGGCGTGTGCGGGGGCCGGTGTGCAGGGACTGGTGCCGGATCTAGCGGGCTTCTGGTCGCGCTATCTGGTGGCCGCCCGCGAAGCCGGTGAGATCCATCCGGACGTGGTGATCGACGAAGCCTCGGAATGGGTTGCGCGCGTAGTGATTTCGATGGCGACCGTTCCCGGTGACACCTTGGACCCGAAAGACGCCGCGCAGCTGCTCGTGCACGTCCGCCGGTACGTCATTCCGGCGCTGAAGGCCGATCCGAACGTCTGAGAAACGACTTCGGCGCGGTCACGCTCGCTGAGCGAGCGTTTCCGCGCCGAAATCGTTGGGGCTGATCAGTCGTTGTCCATGCCACCCGGGGTGGTCTTGGACACCTGGACCAGGAACTCGTAATTGGTCTTGGTCTTGCGCAGCTGGCTCATCAGCAGGTCGATGGCCTGGTGGCTGTCCAGCCCGGACAGCACGCGGCGCAGCTTGTGCACGACGGCGAATTCGTCGGCGCCGAGCAGCAGCTCGTCCTTGCGGGTGCCCGACGGGTTGACGTCGACGGCCGGGAACACCCGACGCTCGGCGATCTTGCGATCGAGCTTGAGCTCGGCGTTACCGGTGCCCTTGAACTCCTCGAAGATCACGGTGTCACCGGTGGAGCCGGTCTCGACCATCGCGGTGGCGATGATCGTCAACGAACCACCGTGCTCGATGTTGCGGGCCGCACCCAGGAACCGCTTGGGCGGGTAGAGCGCGGTCGAATCGACACCACCGGAGAGGATGCGTCCCGAAGCGGGCGAGGCGTTGTTGTACGCACGTCCCAGACGGGTGATCGAGTCCAGCAGGACGACGACATCCTTGCCCTGCTCGACCAGGCGCTTGGCCCGCTCGATGGCCAGCTCGGCGGCCTGGGTGTGATCTGACGGCGGCCGATCGAAGGTGGAGGCGATGACCTCACCCTTGACCGAGCGCGTCATGTCGGTGACCTCTTCGGGGCGCTCGTCGACGAGCACGACCATGAGGTGACATTCCGGGTTGTTGGTGGTGATCGCGTTGGCGATGTCCTGCATGATCGTGGTCTTACCGGCCTTGGGCGGCGACACGATCAGGGCGCGCTGCCCCTTGCCGATCGGCATGATCAGGTCGATCACGCGGGTGGTGAGGCGATCCGGAGTGGTCTCCAGGCGCAGCCGCTGATTGGGGTAGAGCGGCGTCAGCTTGGTGAAATCGGGCCGGTTTTTCGCATTCTCGACCGGTCCACCGTTGACGGTGTCCAGCCGGACCAGCGGGTTGAACTTCTGCCGCGGGTTGTTGCCACCGCCGCTGCTCTCACCCTCGCGGGCGACGCGCACCGCACCGGTGACGGCGTCACCGCGGCGCAGGCCGTTCTTGCGGACCATGTTCATGGAGACGTACACGTCGTTGGGGCCGGCCAGGTAACCCGACGTTCGGACGAACGCATAGTTGTCGAGCACGTCGAGGATGCCTGCCACGGGCTGCACGACATCGTCCTCGCGCAGTTCGGTATCGCGCTCGCCGCCGCCACCGCCCTGACCGCCGCCCTCGCCGCCACCGGAGCGCTCGCCGCGCCGCCTGCGGTCCCGGAACCGCCGACCGCGACGGCCACCGCGGCCGTCGTCATCGTCGGCATTGTTCTGATTGTTGGCGTTCTGATTGTTGGCGTTCTGGTTGTTCCCGCCGCTGTCATTACGGTCGTTGCGGTTCGAGTTCTCGTTGCGACCCGAGTTGTCGTTCCGATTCGCGTTGTCGCGGTTCGCGTTCTCGCTGCGGTTGGCGTTCTCGTTGCGGTTGCCCTGCTGGTTACCACCGGACTTGGCGTTGTCGGTCTCGCCACCCTTGTCCGTGGTGTCCTTGGCTTCGCCGGCGTCACCGTCTTGGCGGTTGTCCGGCGCACCGGACTGGCGGCCGGCGCTGCGGCGCTCACGGCGCTGCGGGCTCTGCTGCGGGGCGTCGCCGCCCTGGCCGGCGTCCGCCGCGGCGGGCTGGTCAGGGGCCGAATCGAGCGTCGGCTGCTCCACCGGAGCGGCCTTGGGTGCCTTCTCCGCCTTCTCGGCGGGTGCGGCCTTGGCGCCGGCGGACTCGCCGCGCTGCTCCCTGATGGCGGCGATCAGATCGCTCTTGCGCATGCCCGAGGTGCCCTTGACACCTACTTCGCTGGCCAGTGCCCGCAGGTCTGGGAGCAGCATCGACGTCAGCGACCCGGAACGGCTGCGGCTGGCGCTTGCGCTCGGCGCGGCATTGGTCGAGTTCACGGCTTCCGAGGGCGCACTGCCACTGTCGGCTGCCGTGATGAGGTCCGTATCAGTCACGGATTTCCTTTCTTTCCCCCGCATATGACGTTGCGCGAGGGGATCCCCGGAGGTCAGCTGCGCTCAGCCAAGCGGCCGGGCGCGTGGTTTCTCGCAACGCCACCGCCACGTGCGCGACGGCGATCGTCAGGGTCGGCCGAGGTTCGGCAGACCATGAGTCCACGAGTGAAACACGAGAAGATTGGGTGTCGTCCTAGTGTCGGCGCAGGTAGAAATGCTGCGATTGCTGGACAAAAGCGAGAATAACCCGCATCAGGCGCGGTTGCAAGAAACGCGACACTTTGCGTGTTGTCTCGCTCGTTACGTCCCTGAACTCCACCGAACGCCGTCGCCGGCGGACATCTCGGTCACGGTGAACCCGTTGGCGGCGCCGTAGTCCAGTGCTTCCGCCGGCAGATCGCGACCATCGGTCAGGGCGATCACTGCAGGTCCGGCACCGGATAGCACCGCTGCCACCCCACAACGCCGCAGCACGGCCAGGTATTCCGCGGAGGCGGGCATCGCCGGACCGCGCTGGGTCTGGTGCAGACGGTCACCGGTTGCCTCCAGCAGCAGGTCCGGTCGCTGGGTGAGTGCCACCACCAGCATCGCCGCCCGCGCCACGTTGAACCGGGCGTCGGTATGGCTCACCTCATCGGGCAGCAGACCGCGGGTGGTCGCGGTCGAGGACCGGGTTTCGGGCACCGCCGGAAACAGTCGGATATCCGGGTGCAGCTGCAATTGGGCGGCGTCGTAGCGGGCGGGATCACTTCCGTCGACGGTCCACGACACCACTGCCCCACCGAGGACGGCGGCCGCGGCGTTGTCCGGATGACCTTCGAACTCCGAGGACAGTTGCACCAGTTGGTCGCGGGTCAACTCCGGTGAACCCGATTGGGCGGCAAAGCCGTTGGCGACAGCGAGACCACCGACCACTGCCGCTGCGGATGAGCCGAGCCCTCGCGAATGCGGAATGACATTGCGGCACAGCACTTTCATCCCGTCGGCGTGCAGACCGGCAGCATCCAGACCGCGCCGGATCGCCCGCACCACCAGGTGGTCGGCATCCAGCGGCACCTGTCCGGCACCCTGTCCTTCGACATCGACGACCAACCCGGAATCGGTTGTCTCGACTTCGATTTCGTCATACAGACTCAGCGCGAGACCCAGGCTGTCGAAGCCCGGGCCCAGGTTGGCACTGGACGCCGCGACGACTGCTCCGGCCCGCAGTCCAGAGGGCAGGGTGTGGGACACGTCAGATCGCCGCCTGTCAGCCCAGGCCCAGCGCCGCGACGACGGCGGCGGGGTCGACCGGGATCGGGGTGACGTCGGGCATGGTCTTGAGCGCGGTGTCGGGATCTTTGAGTCCGTTGCCGGTCACCGTGCACACCACGGTCGAGCCGGGCTTGACCCAGCCGTCCTCGATCGATTTGAGCAGACCGGCGATGCTGGCCGCCGACGCCGGCTCGACGAACACACCCTCGGCCGCCGCCACCAGGCGATAGGCGGCCAGGATCTCCTCGTCGGTGGCGGCCAGGAAGCGACCGTCGGACTCCTGCTGCGCGGCGACCGCGGAGTTCCAGGACGCCGGCGACCCGATGCGGATGGCCGTCGCGATGGTCTCCGGGTTGGCGACCGGCTCACCGGACACCAGCGGCGCGGCACCGGCCGCCTGCGTTCCGAGCATGCGCGGCAACCGATCAGACACTCCGTCGTGATGGTATTCGCGGTAGCCGCGCCAGTAGGCGGTGATGTTGCCTGCGTTGCCGACCGGCAGCGAGTGCACATCAGGTGCGGTGCCCAGCGCGTCGACGATCTCGAAGGCGGCCGTCTTCTGCCCCTCGATACGGACCGGGTTGACCGAGTTGACCAGCCCGATCGTCGGGTAATCGGCGGTGAGCTTGCGGGCCAGCTCCAGGCAATCGTCGAAGTTGCCCTCGACCTGAATGATCTTGGCGCCGTGCATGACTGCCTGGGCCAGCTTGCCCATCGCGATCTTGCCCTGCGGGATGAGCACCGCACAGGTCATCCCGGCGACAGCGGCGTAGGCCGCGGCCGAGGCCGAGGTGTTACCGGTCGATGCACACAGCACCGCCTGCTGTCCGCGGGCCAGCGCGTCGGTGACCGCCATCGTCATACCGCGGTCCTTGAAGGAGCCGGTGGGGTTGAGCCCCTCGACCTTCAGATGCACCGTGCAGCCGGTCTGCTCGGACAGGCGCTTGGCGTGGATGAGCGGAGTTCCGCCCTCCAGCAGGGTGATCGGGGTCCAGTGGTCCTCGATCGGGAGCCGATCCCGGTAGGCGGCGATCAGGCCGGGCCAGGGGCGGTGAACGGGGTTGCTCACGAATCGGAACCTTCCATGCGAAGCACGCTGTTGATGTCCTGCACCACGTCGAGCTCGGCGAGTGCCTTGACGGTGTCCGACAGGGCGGCGTCGGTGGCCCGGTGGGTCACGACGACGATGCGCGCGCCACAGGGTTCGCCCTCGGGATCGGTCATGCCCTCCTGGCGCACCTCGGCGATGCTGACCTCGTGCCTGCTGAACTCGGCAGCCACCGCCGACAGCACACCGGGCTGATCCTTGACGTTCATGTTCACGTAGTAGCGCGTCGGGATGGCGCCGATGGAGGCGATCGGCAGCTTGGCGTATTTGGATTCCCGCGGCCCTCGGCCGCCCTGCACGCGGTTGCGCGCGGCCATCACCAGATCGCCCATCACCGCCGACGCGGTCGGGGCGCCGCCGGCACCCTGGCCGTAGAACATCAGCCGGCCGGCGGCCTCCGCCTCGACGACCACGGCATTGAAGGCGCCGTTGACCGAGGCCAGCGGATGATCCAGCGGGACGAGCGCCGGGTAGACCCGCGCCGAGACGCGGTGCTTGCCTTTACCGCTGACCAGCCGTTCACAGATCGCCAGCAGCTTGATATTGCAGCCGAGAGCCTTGGCCGAGGCGAAATCCTCGGCGCTGACCTTGGTGATGCCCTCGCGGTAGACGTCGTCGGCGGTCACCCGGGTATGGAAGGCGATCGACGCCAGGATCGCGGCCTTGGCCGCGGCATCGTAACCCTCCACATCGGCGGTCGGGTCGGCTTCGGCGTAGCCCAGCGCGCTGGCATCGGCCAGCGCACTCTCATACGACGCGCCGGTGTCGTTCATCGCCGAGAGTATGTAGTTGGTGGTGCCGTTGACGATTCCGGCCACCCGCACCACCGAGTCACCGGCCAGGGACTGGGTCAGCGGTCGGATGACCGGGATGGCACCGGCCACGGCCGCCTCGAAATAGAGGTCGACGCGGGCCTTTTCGGCGGCCTGGGCCAACTCACCGGTGGACTGCGCCATCAGCGCCTTGTTGGCGGTGACCACCGACTTGCCCCGCTCCAGGGCGGCCATGATGGCCTTGCGGGCGGGCTCGACCGGGCCCATCAGTTCGACGACGATGTCGACATCGTCGCGGGAGACCAGCTTTTCGATGTCATCGGTGAGAAGTTCCTCGGGAACCCCGCGGTCATTCGCGACCCGCCGGACGCCGATCCCGCGCAGCTGCAGCGGCGCGCCGATGCGCGCCTCCAGATCTGCCGCGCTCTCCTCGATGATGCGCACCACCTCGGTGCCGACATTGCCGAGTCCGAGAACGGCTACTCCGATTGGCTTCTCACTCATTGACCCACCTCCAGGCTCAGAAGATCCTCGACGGTTTCCCGGCGCAGGATCAGCCGTGCGCTTCCGTCTTTGACTGCGACCACGGCCGGGCGCCGCAGCAAGTTGTAGCGACTCGACATCGAGTAGCAGTACGCGCCGGTGGCGGCCACTGCCAGCAGGTCACCGGGCACCAGGTCCTCGGATACCCAGGTATCGCGCACGATGATATCGCCGCTCTCGCAGTGCTTTCCGACGATCCGTGCCAGCACCGCCGGTGCGTCGCTGGTGCGCGACACCAGCCGGGCGTCGTATTCGGCGTCGTAGAGGGCAGGCCGGATGTTGTCGCTCATCCCGCCGTCGACGCTGACGTAACGGCGGTGCTCATCAGCCGAGACGGCGACATCCTTGACCGTGCCCACCTCGTAGAGCGTGACGGTGCCGGGACCGGCGATCGCGCGCCCCGGCTCGACCACCAGCGTCGGGGTCGGCAGGCCGACGGCGGCCGATTCGTTGGCGACGATGGCCTTGAGCTTGTCGGCGAGTTCCTGCATCGGTGGCGGATTGTCGCTCGGCAGGTACGAGATACCCAGTCCCCCACCGAGGTCCAGGATGTCCATCTGCGCGGTCTTCTCGACACCGAACTCCGCGACGATATCGCGCAGCAGCCCGAGCAACCGGCGCGCGGCGATCTCGAAACCCGATACATCGAAGATCTGCGATCCGACGTGACAGTGCAGACCGACCAGACGCAGGTTCTCGGTGGCGAAGACGCGGCGGACCGCTTCCAGCGCGGCGCCACTGGCAAGTGACAGCCCGAACTTCTGGTCCTCGTGGGCGGTGGAGATGAATTCGTGGGTGTGGGCCTCGACGCCGGGCGTGACACGCACGAGGACATCCTGGACCACGCCGGCCGCACCGGCGACGGCTTCCAGGCGTTCGATCTCGATCTCGGAGTCCACCACGATGTGCCCGACACCGGCGGCGACCGCGGCGGTCAGTTCATCGACCGATTTGTTGTTGCCGTGCACGGTGATCCGCTCGGCCGGGAAGCCCGCGTGCAGGGCCACCGCGAGCTCGCCGCCGGTGGCCACGTCCAGCGACAGACCTTCCTGGTGCACCCAGCGCGCGATCTCGGCGCACAGGAACGCCTTGGATGCGTAGTGCACGTGCTCGCCGCCTCCGAAGGCCGCGGCGATCTCGCGGCAGCGGGACCGGAAGTCGTCCTCGTCGATCACGAACAGCGGAGTGCCGAACTCGGCGGCCAACTCGGCGACGCTGACCCCTGCGACGGAGACGACGCCATGGTCGTCGCGAATCAGGTTCTTCGGCCAGACGTTCGGGGCGAGCAGCATCACCTCGTCGGCGGTCTGCGGTCGGGGTGGCGCACCGGCGCCGGGGTGGCCGCTCACATGCGCTCCGGCGCGCTGACCCCGAGAATGGCCAGGCCGTTGGCGATCGTCTGCCGGGTGGCCTCGCACAGCGCCAACCGCGCAGCGTTGAGGTCGCTGGGATCTTCGTCGCCCTGGGGCAGCACCCGGCAAGAGTCGTAGAACCGGTGGTAGTCGCCGGCCAGGTCTTCCAGGTAGCGGCACACGCGGTGCGGTTCCCGCAGGGTGGCAGCGGTTTTCAGGATCCGGCCGAACTCGCCGAGGTTACGCATCAGGGTGGCTTCGCGGTCGTGGGTCAGCAGATCCAGATGCGAGGTATCGGCGGACAGACCCAGTTCGGCCGCGCTGCGGGCCAATGCCGACAGCCGCGCGTGCGCGTATTGCACGTAATAGACCGGGTTCTCGTTGGACGCGCTGGCCCACAGCCCGAGGTCGATATCGATCGGGCTGTTCACCGAGGACCGGATCAGCACATAGCGCGCGGCGTCGACACCGATCGCGTCGACCAGGTCGTCGAGGGTGATGACGGTGCCGGCCCTCTTGCTCATCCGCACCGGCTGGCCGTCGCGGACCAGGTTGACCATCTGCCCGATGAGCACCTCGACGGTGGCCGGGTCGTCACCGAGTGCGGCGGCGGCAGCCTTCAGCCGTGCGATGTAGCCGTGGTGATCGGCACCGAGCATGTAGATGCACAGGGTGAAGCCGCGCTCGCGCTTGTCCAGGTAGTAGGCGAGGTCACCGGCGACGTAAGCCGGGTTACCGTCGCTCTTGATGACCACCCGGTCCTTGTCATCACCGAATTCGGTGGTGCGCAACCAGGTTGCGCCGTCCTTCTCGTAGATGGCGCCGTTGTCACGCAGCCGCTGGATGGCTTGGTCCACCCGGCCCGAGGTGTGCATCGAGTCTTCGTGGGTGTAGACGTCGAAGTCGGTGCCGAATTCGTGCAGGGATTTCTTGATGTGCGCGAACATCAGGTCCACGCCGATGGAGCGGAAGGTCTCCTGCTGCTGCTCAGCGGGCTGGCTCAGCACATCGGGGGCCTGCGCCACGATCGCGGCGGCGATATCGCTGATGTAGCTCCCCGCATAGCCATCCTCGGGCGCGGGCTCGCCCTTCGCGGCGGCGACCAGCGAACGCGCGAACCGGTCGATCTGCGCGCCGTGATCGTTGAAGTAATACTCCCGGGTGACCGCGGCACCCTGCGTGCTCAGCAGCCGGCCCAGCGCGTCACCGACGGCGGCCCAGCGGGTGCCGCCGATATGGATCGGCCCGGTCGGGTTGGCCGAGACGAACTCCAGGTTGATCACCTGATCGACCAGCTCGGTCGAGTGGCCGTAATCGGCGCCGGCGGCCAGCACGTTGGTGACGACGACGCCCTGGGCCGACGCCTCGATGCGCAGGTTGACGAATCCCGGTCCGGCGATCTCGGCCGCGGCGATACCGTCGGCGTCGGCCAGCGCGGCGGCCAGCCAGCCGGCGAGCTCACGCGGGTTGACCCCGACCTTCTTGCCCAGCTGAAGTGCGATGTTGGTGGCGTAATCGCCGTGTTCGGGGTTGCGCGGGCGCTCGACGGTGATGGTGTCGGGCAGCGCGCTGGTGTCGAGGCTGTGCTCGGCCAGGACCGCGGCGGCGGTGGCCTTGAGCAGGGCGGCCAGATCGGCAGGTGTCACGAGGGACCATCCTATGGTGCGGGGTCCTCAGGTCCCGAATCCATTACCGGTTGGAGATGGGTTACGCTATGCACGCCCAACGGCGCAGCACCAGTTGCTCGCGCCCCCGTAGCTCAGGGGATAGAGCGTCTGCCTCCGGAGCAGAAGGCCGCAGGTTCGAATCCTGCCGGGGGCACCACACTTCCACGACACCCAAGACCGCGCCCCCCTCGGGACCGCGGTCTTCTTTTTTGCACCCGCGAACTCGGCGATGACCCTGCGGTGCGTCGAGCGGCCTGCCAGACATCCTGCTACTTTGTCTGTAAGGATCATTCCAGACATAGGAGCGGCCGGTGCCCCCCAGTCAGAAACAACGTCAGGGCGAGAACTCCCGCGAGCGGATCCTCGACGCCACCGAACGGTTGATGTCCACACAGGGTTACGCCGCCACCTCGATCACCCACATTCGCCGCGAGACCGGTCTGCCTGCCAGCTCGATCTACTGGCATTTCGGCTCGAAGGAAGGCGTGCTGGCGGCCGTCATGGAACGCGGCGCGCAGCGGTACTTCGCCCAGATACCGCGCGAGAGCCCGGATGTCGAGACGCAGCGCGCGGCGGTCGCCAAGCTCATGGTGGCCAACACCGACTTCTTCCGGCTGATGTACATGCTGTCGCTGGAACGCAGCGACGACCCCGCGGTGGCCGGCGCGATCCGGCGGGTACGCGACACCGCGATCGACGGATTCGCCGCGGTGATCCGGCCGATGCTGCCCGCCGACGTCCCCGCCGCACGAGTCGACCGGGTGGTCGGCGAACTCGCCGCGGTCGCCACCGCCATGTCCGACGGCATCTTCTTCGCCGATCACCTCGAGCCCGACGTCACCGACGTCGACCGCATGTACGTACGGCTGATCCAGGCCGTCCGGGCCCTGATACCGATCCTGTTGGAGGAACAATGACCACCCGAACCGTCATCATCACCGGCGCCAGCGCCGGCCTCGGGCTGGAGTGCGCGCGCGCCATTCTCGCCGCCGATGATTCCTGGCATATCGTGCTGGCCGTCCGCGATGTCGGCCGCGGGCAGGCGGCCGTCGCCGATCTCGGCGCCCCCGACCGCTGCACCATACTGACCTGCGACCTCGCGTCGCTGCGCTCGGTGCGCGCGTTCACCGCGGCGTTCCCGGCCGCCGGCCTCCCGCCGTTGCACGCGATCGTCGCCAATGCCGGACTCCAGATGGTCTCCGGTCTGCACACCACCGAGGACGGAGTGGAGGCGACCTTCGGGGTGAACCATCTCGGTCACTTCGCCCTGATCGAAGGTCTCCGCGAGCACCTCGTCGTTCCGGGGCGAATCATCTTGGTAGCCAGCGGCACCCACGATCCCGAAAAGTTCACCGGAATGCCGCACCCCAACTACACCAGCGCCGAGGAGCTGGCCCACCCGCAGCCCGGCGCCCCGGTCGACGGGCGCCGCCGCTACACCACCTCGAAACTGTGCAATGTGCTGCACGCCTACGAACTCGACCGCCGGCTCGATCACGGCGCGCACGGCATCACCGTGACCGCGTTCGACCCCGGTCTGATGCCGTCGTCGGGATTGTCCCGTGACTACACCAGGGGGCAGAAGATCTTGTGGCGCATCGTCTCTCCCCTGCTGCGGGTCTTGCCAAACGTGAACTCGCTGGCGACCTCTGGAGCACGGCTGGCCGCGCTGGCCATCGATGCGCGCTATGACGGGGTGACCGGGGCCTACTTCGAGGGCACCAAGGCGATCAGGTCCTCGGCCGACTCCTACGACGTCGACAAAGCCAGGGACCTGTGGGACACCAGCATGCGGCTGGTCGCGGCGAGCGCAGATCGCCCGTGAACGCGCCCTACCCCAGTAGCACCCGGTAACTCTGCGGCCAGTCCTTGCCGCTGATCAGATACTCGTCGCCGGCGATATGTGCGATACCGCTGACCACCTGCCTGTTGCGGTCGCGCTGATCGGAGTTCCACAGGTTGGATACGTCGGCCACCAGGTTCACCGCGCCGCTGCCCGGATCGATGCGCAGAAAGGTGTCCTGCGGCCAGCCGGCCGCCCACACCTGACCGTCGACACATTCGAGTTCGTTGAGGCCCCGCACGGGCTGACCGTCGCGGGTGACCTGCACGCTGCCGATCTCGGTGAACGACGGATCGAAGAAGCGGAGCCGGTCGCTGCCGTCGCTGACGACGAATCGATTGCCGTCGCGACACAGCCCCCATGCCTCGCCTGCCAGCGGGATCTCGCGGCGCACGGTCAGGGTGGCCTTGTCCCATTCGAGGACGACGCCGTCGCGGTAGGTCAGCTGCCAGATGGTGTCGCCGACGATGGCGATGCCCTCGCTCCAATAGTCGTCGGGCAGCGCCGTCGAACGCAGCACCGCCCCGGTGTCGGGATCGATCTGGCGCAGCTGGGACTTGCCCACCTCACCGGTGGCCTCGTAGAGCGCCGGGCCGTCGAACTCCAGACCCTCGCTGTAGGCGCCGGGATCATGCGGCATGGTCGAGACGACGGTCGGGACGATCACCGGCACCGCATCGGCCTGCGCCTGCGGCGACGCGAGCAGGCCGCCGCCCACCATCACCATGGCCAGCACCAGCGCTCGCATCATGGGTCTGTTCTACCCGAGATGACCCACATCCAGGTAGAGCATGGCGGCCACCGAATGGCCTCAGGTTCATCCCAGTGTCCTGACATGAAACGGTCTGGCCCACTGTGGTGTGCCCTGGGACACGCCACCCGGGGTGCCGGACACGCAATTCCGCTCAGCAGCTCGGGAGCAACGTCAAAAGCGTTGCTGTGGAAGTTTGTTCGTCACCGCAGACGGTGCCTTATGGCCATCGTGGGCAGCCCTTTCCTGTACCAGGAGCGACGTGGAACACACAGGGAGAACACTGTTTTCTGATCCTTAACCGACGGTTTCTTGCCAGATCGTTGAAAAGCGCCGTCTCGGGTCGCTGTGAGCCCATCGGTGTCCGTACTTTCCGTTATCAGTCCCACGACACACGATGATCGGAGCATCAATGACCAAACACCTCGTCCTCTCGGCACTGGGCGTACTGGGTGCGGGCGCGCTGCTCAGCCTCGGTGGCGGCGTGGCCGGCGCCAGCATCAACCAGGTATCGCCCAGCCCGAACGTCACCGTCGACACGCCGGCGTTCAAAGGCCAGAACGCGGTGCGCAATGCCCCGATCGGTGAAGTGACGGCCCAAGGTTCGGTGATCGACTGCAAGATCGACGTGGTGTGCGCAGACGGCAAGGTCGGCGACACCGTCCAGGCCGCGGAGGGCTCGACGAAGGCCACCCCGTTCGGGGTCGGCAAGAACGCCAAGTTCATGCAGAACCCGCCGATGGGCAACTGGGACGAGACGCAACACTGACCGATTCACGGTGCGGCCGCGGTGTGCACGAGCACGGCGCGGCCGCACCGTGTCACAACGCGGCGACGACCTCGGCGACCCGGTGCACCTGTTCGATGTCATCCGAGGTCGGGATGAGGTGCACCTCGTCGGTGCCGATCGCCGCGAAACGACGCAAGACTTCCGACAACTCCTCAGGACTACCCGACCAACCAGTCGTCGGCGCCATCGCATCGACGAACTCCGCCGGGATCCAATTCATATACCGCAGTAGATGGCGGCGCACCTGCGCACGGGCCGCCTCGCGCTCGCCGATGGCAAACCAGAACGACGTCGCCAGATGGGGTTTGGGCTTGCCGGCCTCGGCCCACGCGGTCCGGGCGACATCGAACAACTCGTTCTGCTTGTCGACGTCGAGGTCCAGCGTCGTTCCGGCCAGACCGGCCGCCCAACCGGCGGCGCTGCGCACGGTTTTCGGCCCAATGGTGCCGACCATCAACTCCGGGCCACCGATCTGCACCGGGGCCGGGCCGACCGGCAGCACCGAATCGGTGACCTTCTCCCCCGCCCAGACCCGCTGCATCACCGCGATCCGCTCGTTCATCCCCCGGATCGTCTGGGTCGCCGGATCGGCGCCGGCGGCGAGATAGTCCTCATGCCGACCCCCGACACCCAGACCGACCGTCAACCGCCCGCCGCTGAGTACATCACCGGTGGCCAGGGCCTTGGCAAGTGCCACCGGATTGTGCAGTTGCGGCACGATCACCGTCGTCACCAGTCGCACCCGTTCGGTCCAGGCCGCCACCGCGCCGAGCAGCGTCAGCGAATCCGGGTTGTCGAAGGCGACGCGTTCACCCCAGCACAGTGACGAGAACGGACCCTCGTCGATCACCTCGGCCCACGTCCGCAGGGTTGCCGCATTCAGGTCCGGTTCCATCACCGGCATCGTCATTCCGACTCGCACGTCGGCGATTCTGGCACGCGGTGCCATCCCGGAAGGCGAAAACCGGGGGTTATCCCCCACCGGACCGGCGGGGAAACGCGGTGTCCTCCCGGCTCGGCAGTCCATAGGTTGTTCCCATGGTCGCAATAAGCCCCGAGCAACCGGTCACCGATGTCGTGGAACCACCGGCCCGCCGTCGCATCGAGCACATCGGGATCGTCCCGACGGCCTCGATGCTCACCAACGCCTTCCTGGCCATCGTGTGGTTCTGGGTCCCGGTGACGATCGTCATCATCGGGGTGTCGTCGATCTTCTCGATCATCGGCTTCCTGATATCGGCGGTCGTCTTCGTCTACCTGATGCGTGCGGTCGAGTGGGTCGAGCGCATACGCAGCGAAGCGGTGTTCGGCATGCAGATCCCGGTGCCGCCGCGGCCGATCACCGGCTACACCGGAATACAGGGATGGGCCCATCAGCTGTGGCTCGATTTCAGCGGTATCCGCTTCTGGAAGGCCACCGCACAGCACTTCCTGCGCATGACCTACGACCTGATCGCGGTGGGTATGGCAACCGCACTGCTGGGCTTTGCCTTCCTCGGGCCTGCGGCGGCAACGGCCGTCCAGCGCAGCGATGCCGACGCCGGACTCGGATTCATCTCGCCCCCGCTGTCCTGGGTGCTCGCCATCCTCGCCGCCGTCGCCGCGGTCGCCATCCTGGTGCTGGCGCCTACCCTCGACGCGCGAATCGACCGCTGGCTGCTGGCCGCTTCACCCACCGCGGCGCTCAAGCACGAGGTGCGGGCGCTGTCTCGAGCCCGGCAGGGAGCACTCACCTCGGCGCAGACCGAACGGCATCGCATCGAACGCGATCTGCATGACAGCGTGCAGCCCCGGCTGGTGTCGCTGGCGATGACGATCGGGCTGGCACAGACGAAGCTCGACAGCGATCCCCCGGCGGCGCGCACGCTGATCGCCGAAGCCCACACCGAGGCGATGAGCGCGCTGGCAGAGCTGCGCAATGTGGTCCGGGGCATCGCGCCGACCATCCTGTCCGACCGCGGCCTGGACGCCGCACTATCCGCGGTGGTCCAGCGCACCGAGATCGCCGGTGTGCCGACCACACTCGACATCAGCCTGCCGCACCGTCTGCCCGCCGAGGTCGAGGCGTGCGCCTACTTCGTGGTGGCCGAGGCACTGACCAACGTGGCCAAACACGCCGACGCCGGCCAGGCTGTCGTCACGGTCCGCCTCGACCCGATATCGAATGCGCTGTATGTCACGGTGTTCGACGACGGGCGCGGCGGCGCCCAGGTCGGTGTCGACGAGGATGCCACCGGGCTGCGCGGCCTGGCCGAGCGGGTGCGAGCCGCCCGCGGCACGTTCGAGGTCTCCAGCCCCGCAACGGGTCCCACGATCGTGACGGCGGTGCTGCCATGCGCATCGTGATCGCCGAGGATTCGGCGCTGTTGCGGGCCGGGATCGAACGCATCCTGGCCGACGCCGGCCACGAGATCGTCGCCGGGGTGCCCGATGCCACCGAACTGCTGCGCATCGTCAACGAGCATCGCCCCCAACTGGCCATCCTGGATGTCCGGATGCCACCGACCTTCACCGACGAGGGAATACGCGCCGCCGCGTTGCTGCGTTCGCAGAACCCGGACTCACCGGTGCTCGTCCTCTCACACTATGTCGAGGAACGCTACGCCGCCGATCTGATCGCCTCGGACACAAAGGGTTTCGGCTATCTTCTCAAGGACAGGGTCGCCGACGTCCCCGCCTTCCTCGACGCGGTGGAGGTGGTCGGGGCAGGCGGCACGGTGCTCGACCCGGAGGTGGTGTCCCAGATCCTGGTCCGCTCCCGCAGGCGCGCGACCCTGGACGCCTTGACCCCTCGCGAACGTGAGGTGCTCCAGCTGATGGCCGAGGGCAAGACGAACTCGGCGATCGCTGCGGCCCTGTACATCTCGGTGGGTTCTGCCGAGAAGCACATCGCGTCGATCTTCACCAAGCTGGCACTGGCGCCCGATGACAGCGAGAACCGGCGCGTTCTGGCCGTGCTGCGCTACCTGGAATCCTGATCCGCTCCGCCCGACCCGAGAGGGACATCGTGACCACCACCCTGACCGATCCGCCCGCACCCGCACCCGCACCACCGCAGTTGTCACCCGGCGGCCGCACCGCGGTACGCGCCATGCTGGTGATCACGGGTGTCACCATCCTGGCCGGCACCCTGGCGCTGCTGGCCACCGGAGCGGCCGGCCTGAGTGCCTTCCGCCTGGTGACCGACCACCGGAGCCTGCCCGCCGCCATGCGGGTGCTGACCGTCGACACGGCGGATTCGCCGGTGGCCGTGCGCATCATCGCCGACAGCAATGCCACCGAACCGCGGGCCGACGTGCGGATGCTCACCACCGACCGCGCCGACCGGCAGGAACTGACCGTGACCGACGAGCCGGGCGGCACGGTGTTGCGCGTCGAGGGCCAGACGAGCTTTCTGGCCTGGGGTGACCCCGGCGAGGTCACCGTGACGTTACCCCCCGAGCTGGGGCGGCGGTTGGCCGTCACCGTGCGCCAGGAAACTGGAATGCTCATGGTCGACGCTGATCTCGACGAACTGACGGCCACCGCGACGGACGCGTCGGTGCTCCTGCGCGGGACGCTGCGACGCAGCGAGATTCGCACCCAGAACGGTGACGTCCTTGCTCGCCAACCGATCTCGGTGTCCGAATCGTTCGATGCCAGCACCGTCGACGGCAGTGTCGAGGTCCGCTTCGCCGATGCTCCGCCACGTATCGGCGCCACCACCCGCAACGGTGAAGTCTCCGTCGCGTTGCCCGCGCCGGGGCCCTATCTGGTGCATGCGCAGTCGGCCAACGGGCCCTCCCGGGTGCGCGTGCCCGAGACCACCGATGCCGCAGCCGCGGTGGCCGAGGTCAACGCCGGCACCGAGAACGGCGCGGTGACCATCGAGACCACCAGTGCGCTCCCGTCGGTCGACGATCAGCCGTGGCCGCGCTGGGCCTCCTGGTTGAGGTAGCTTCCGGCCAGCGCAGCGACATGATCGGGAAGCGCACCCGATGCCACATCGGCGAGGCTGGTCTCCTCGAGAACTGCACGCATACTGGCGCGCAGCGCCCGCCACACGTCGGTGAGCTTGGCAGTGGGCCCGGCGTACGGCAGGTCCCCGAGACCGATATCGCGCACGCTGGCCAGCGGTCCGTCGATGCAGCGCAGCACATCAGCGATGCTGATCTCGGCGGCCGGGCGGGCCAGCTCGTAGCCGCCATCGCGGCCGCGGTGGCTGCGCACCAGCCGGTCGGTGCGCAGGTCGGAGAGGATGTCGACGAGGAACTGCGCGGGGATGCCCTGCGCCTTGGCCAGGTCGTCGGTCTTGACCAGCTCACCGGCGTCCACAGTGGCCAGCTGGATCATGGCACGGACGGCGTACTCCGCCTTCGCCGACATCCGCATACCGCGAATTGTGCCATCTGCGTGATCGGTTACTGCGGTTCCCCGACCGCGCCGGCCCAGATCTGCTCGGCGTCGATGGGATAACGCTGATCGCGCACCGCCTGCGTGACGAGCAGCACTCCGGTCGAGGTCAGGTGAGAGCGCATGGCGCGCAGTGCATCCGAGGGTCGATTCGCGATGATCGCGTCGACGACGGGCCGATGCTCGGCGTCGATATCGGACATCGTGCGTTCGGTCGTCGCGCCGAGCAGCCGTGTCGTCTCGCGCAGCGACCGGACGATGGCGCGGGCACGCCCGTTGTGCGCGGCGACCAGGATGTCGTCATGGAGCAGCTGATCCTGGTGGGCGAAGATCCGCGCGTCGCCGCTGTCGGCGGCGGCCTGCATCGCCGCCATCCGGTCGCGTAACCGGCCGGCCAGGGCGTCGTCGCAGCCACTCGCGGCGCGGGCCGCGGCCGGGGGTTCCAGTGCCAACCTGATGGCGAAGATCTCGGCGATCTCGCGAGGGTCGGGCAGCCGGACACGGAAGCCCTGGCGCGCTTCGAAGCCGATCAAGCCGACCTCCTCCAGGCGCAGCAGCGCATCGCGCACGGGAGTGCGGGACACGCCCAGGGCGGCGGCCAGCTGGTACACCGAGTACTTCACCCCCGGTTGCATGACCCCGGCGTCGAGCGCCTCCCGAACGGCCTCCATGACCTGCTCGGCCCGACGGCCGTCGGAAGCGGGCAGCGGCGCCAGATCCAGCGGCGGCGGGCCGGTCATCGGCACCCGGCCACGGCCATGTCTTCCCCCGATCCGCCAGTTCGTAGCATGCTAGTGTTTGTAGCATGCTACGGGACGCTCTGCGGGCGGCGGGCATCGCAGACGTCCGTGTCGACGGCACCTCACGAGCCCTGTACTCCTCCGACGCTTCGCTGTACCGCGTCACCCCGCAGGCCGTGGTCTTCCCCGCCCACCCCGACGAGGTCGCCGCGGCCCTGTCGGTATGTCGCGATCGAGGTGTTCCGCTGACCGCCCGCGGCGCCGGCACATCCATCGCCGGTAATGCCGTCGGGCCCGGCGTGGTGCTGGACTTCAGCCGCCACCTCAACAAGGTCGTCTCGGTCGACCCGGAAAGCCGTATCGCCGTCGTGCAACCCGGTGTCGTGCAGGCCGCGCTGCAACGGGCGGCCGCACCACACCGGTTGCGCTTCGGCCCCGATCCGTCGAGCCACACCCGCTGCACCATCGGCGGCATGATCGGCAACAACGCCTGCGGGTCACGGGCGCTGGGCTACGGCCGCACCTCCGACAACATCGCCGGGCTACGGGTGCTCACCGCCGCCGGTGACGAACTCGTCCTGGGCCCCGGACAGTCGACATCGCCGGCGCTCGACGAGCTGGCCGCGATCACCCGCGCCGGCCTGTCGACCATCCGCACCCAATTCGGCCGGTTCGGTCGGCAGGTTTCGGGCTATGCCCTGGAAAACCTCCTGCCGGAGAACACCTTCGACGTCGCGCGGCTGATGGCCGGCAGCGAGGGCACCCTGGCGGTGCTCACCGAGGCCACGGTGCGACTGGTCGGCGAACCCGCCCACCGCATGCTTGTCGTGCTGGGCTACCCCGATATCGCGACCGCCGGGGACGCGACACCGGCCATCCTCGAGCACCGCCCCACCGCCTGTGAGGGAATCGACTCGCGCATCGTCGACATCGTCAGGGAACGCAAGGGCCCCCGCGCCGTGCCGCCGTTACCCGGCGGGGCGGCCTGGGTTTTCGTCGAGGTCGTGGGTGACACCCACGCCGAGGTCGAACAGCGAGCCGCACGTGTGGGAACCAGCTGTGCAGCAACCGATTTCCTTGTGGTCGACCATCCGGTGCAGGCGGCGGCGCTGTGGCGCATCCGCGAGGACGGCGCCGGCCTGTCGGCGCGCAGCGTGCGGGACCGGCCCGCGCATGCGGGCTGGGAGGATGCCGCCGTCCCGCCCGAGCGACTCGGCGCCTACCTGCGCGATTTCGACGCCCTGTTGACCGAGTTCGACGTGACGGGAATGCCCTACGGTCATTTCGGCGACGGCTGCATGCACGTGCGCATCGACCTGCCGCTGGACCGCCCCGGCGGCACCGCGGTGTTCCGTGAATTCCTGCTCGCAGCAGCCGATTTGGTGGTCGGTTACGGCGGATCGCTGTCCGGAGAGCACGGCGACGGCCGCGCCCGCTCGGAACTGTTGGACAAGATGTACTCCCCGGAGGCGCTGGCCTTGCAGGCCGCGGTGAAGCGGGCCTTCGATCCGGGCAACCTGCTCAATCCCGGGGTGATCGTCGATCCGGCACCGCTGGATGCCGACCTGCGCATCCCGGCGGCCCCGCTGGTGCGCCAGAAGCTGGCATTGGCTTACCGCCATGACGGAGGAAACTTCACCCAGGCCGTGCACCGCTGCACCGGAGTCGGCAAGTGCCGCGCCGACAACACCGGCACCGGCGGCGTGATGTGCCCGTCGTATCTGGCCACCCGTGAGGAGAAGGACTCGACCCGCGGGCGGGCCAGGGTGCTGCAGGAGATGATCAACGGCACCGACGTGCGCGGCGGATGGCGCGCACCCGAGGTGCACGCGGCACTGGACCTGTGCCTGTCCTGCAAGGGATGTGCCTCCGATTGTCCGACCGGTGTGGATATGGGCTCCTACAAGTCCGAGGTCCTCTACCAGAGCTACCGGGGTCGGCTGCGCCCGGCGTCGCACTACTCACTGGGCTGGCTGCCCCGCTGGGCGGCGCTGGCCCGCATCGCTCCCGGTGTGGTCAACACCGCCGCCCGCTGGGGCGGCCGGGCGGGGCTGGCCGCCGCCGGTGTCGACCATCGCAGGCATATCCCGGCGTTCGCGCCCAGGAGTTTTCGGTCCTGGTTCGCCGCCAACGTGCCCGCCGACGCTCCCGGTGACGAGGTGGTGCTCTTCGTCGACACGTTCACCGACCACTTCACCCCGGAGGTCGGGGTCGCCACCGTGCGGGTGCTGCAGGACGCCGGTTACTCGCCCCGCCTGACCCGCCGACGGCAATGCTGCGGGCTGACCTGGATATCGACCGGCCAACTCGATACCGCGCGCCGCGTGCTGGGACGCACCGTGGCGGCGTTGCGGCCCTTCGCCGATCGCGGTGTGCCGGTGGTCGGCATGGAGCCCTCGTGCACCGCGGTACTGCGCGCCGATGCCGCCGAACTGCTGGACTCCCCCGCCGCCGCCACCGTTGCGGGGGCGACGCGCACGCTGGCCGAGTTGCTGACCGCGCGCGGCTGGGCGCCGCCGTCGATGCAGGGCAGCCGGGTCGTGGCGCAGCCGCATTGTCACCACCACTCCGTGATGGGGTGGGCCGACGATGCCGCGCTGTTGACCACCGCCGGTGCCGAGGTGGTCCGACTCGGCGGATGTTGCGGCCTGGCCGGCAATTTCGGTGTGGAGAAGGGACACTACGAGGTGTCGGTCGCGGTCGCCGAGCAGCAACTGCTCCCCGCCGTGCGGGCCGCGGACCCCAATACCGCGGTACTGGCCGACGGTTACTCGTGCCGCACCCAGCTCTCGGATCTGTCCGACCGGCGCGGACTGCACCTTGCGCAACTGTTGGCGGCGCGGCTACCCGATCGACCGTAATGTCATACCGGGTTGGCCCAGCTCCGCAGCTCGCCGGTCATCGACCGGACCGACGCGGGTTCGGGGATCCCCGGATCGCAGTCGGGCGCACGCTGCGGGGTGCCGTAGGTGACCGACAGCGGCACCACACCGGCCCACGCCCCGGCGGCGATGTCCTCGTCCGGATCTTCCGGCCAATCATCGCTGACCTTGAGCGACCAGTTGTCGGCCGTGATCGGCAACCGCAGCGCCAGACTCGCGGCGAGTTCGCGGCGCGTGCTGACGCGCAGCTCGGACACCCGGCCGGGGATGAACGCGTCGGTCAGCGCCTCCAACACCGGCAGCTTGTCGGCGTCGGCGATCGGTTCGAAGCTGCCGTACAGGGCGGCGCTGCGGTAGTGGAACGAGGATTCGAAGCCGCTGCGGGCGATCACGACGCCGTCGAGCGTCGTCACCGAGACGGCGGCGGGTACGCCGGCGGACAGCGCGCGCAGCCACGGTGACCCGGTGGACCCGTGGATCACCAGATCGTCACCGAGGCGGGCGAATCCGATGGGGAACGCCACGGGGTGTCCGTCGCGGATCAATGCCACCGTGGCCAGCGGTGTGCTGTCGAGCAATTGATCCAGACCGGCGCGGTCGGTGCGCTGCTTCTCCCGCAACCGGGTGACCGTGGTGGAGGGCGTTTCGGTGCTCACGCTGCACAGCTTGGCCGGTCCGGGCGGGTTTCGCACCGGGTTTTCTCAGTCAGGTATGGCTGCGGCGTCGGGAACGACGATCGCGAACAGGTCGCTCAGCGCGGCCAGGCTTGCCGATTGCAGTGCCGCGGCGGGCACGTCTGCGCCGTCGGGACCCGGCAGCGACCGGGTCGCCGTCGCGGCGGCCACCACGGTCGGCGCGTATCCGAGGTTGAATGCGCCGCGCGCGGTGGAGTTGATGCACATGTGCGTCATGAACCCGGCCACGACCAGATCGGTGGCGCCCACGGCCTTGAGCCGGTCGTCGAGATCGGTCTGGACGAACGAGTTCGGGTACTGCTTGACCACCACCGGCTCACCGTCGCGAGGCGCGACCGCGTCGACGATCGCGCCGACCTCGGCGGTGATGTCGTAGGGCGAACCCACCCCGCCGTTGTGCTGGATGTGGATCACCGGGATGCCCGCGCTGCGGGCGCGATCCAGCAGTACCGCGGTCTGCTCGAGCGCGGCCTGTACACCGTCGAGCTCCATCACGCCATAGGTATAGGTGTTCTGGCAGTCGACCAGCACCAGCGCCGAGTCCTTCAGCGGCCGCGGTGCGGCGGGCAGATCTTCCAGGTTGCGCAGGGTGGGGCGACTCATGGCCTCAGCCTAGTGAGGTGCGTTCCGCGGTAGTACTCCCTCAACGGCTAGTTTCGCGGCATGGTCCGTCCCGCCTCTGCAAGACTCGGACGATGACCGATACCCCACCACCGCGCACCGGCGGCAGTGAGATCGAGGTGTTACGGGGGTTCCTCGACTATCTGCGCACCTCCATCGCGGCCAAGGTCGACGGCGCTCCCGAACCGCAGGTGCGCACCGCGTTGGTGCCCTCGGGCACCAACCTGCTGGGTCTGCTGAACCACCTGATCTTCGTGGAGCGGTGGATCTTCCTCGGCGCCAACGTCTCCGATTGGTCGGCGACCTTCACCGCCGCCTCCGATGACACCGTCGCCGACGTGGTGCAGCGTTACCGGGCGACGGTGGCGCAGGCCAACGACGTGCTCGACCGATGCGCCGACCTCACCGAATCGGTGGTGACCGGTAAGAAGTCGCCCAGCGCGCGATGGGCGCTGACCCACATGATCGAGGAGACCGGCAGGCACGCCGGGCATGCCGACATCCTGCGTGAGCTGATCGACGGTTCGACCGGCCGGTAACCCCCGGAGCAGAATGCGTTGCGAGGCGTGGTACTACCGGCAGTATCACTGGCGGGCCAGTACTACCGGCAGTACCACGGTTCAACTCGCTTTGTTGCCCGGAGAGCGTCGCCGCAGGCCAAATCTCACTCGAGCTTGGTGACCGTCAGCACCGCCTCGGCCAACTCGGGCCGGCACACGATGAGGTCGGGCAGCGAGACATCGGACTGGTTGTAGACCAACGGTGAACCGTCGATGCGGGAGGTGAACAGCCCGGCGGCCCGCGCGACCGCAACCGGGGCCGCCGAATCCCACTCGTACTGTCCGCCTGCGTGCACGTACACATCGGAGATGCCCTGCACCACCGAGGCGACTTTGGCTCCTGCCGAACCCATTTCGACGAGCACTCCGCCCAGTGCGTCGCGTACCGCCAGCGCCACCGCAGGCGGACGGGTGCGTGAGACCACCACCCGGGGCGGACCCGGCTCGGCGGCCGGGGTGTCCACCGTCGGGGTGGCCAGCGTGACACCCTGTGCGGGCAGCGCGACCGCGCCGGCGACCAGCTCACCGCCCTCCCAGAGCGCCACGTGCACGGCCCAGTCGGTGCGCCCGAGCTCGGAGAACTCGCGGGTCCCGTCGAGCGGATCGACGATCCACACCCGTTCGGAGTTCAGCCGGACCAGGTCATCGGCGCCCTCCTCGGAAAGAACGGCGTCACCGGGCCGGTGCTCGGCCAGCGCGGACATCAGGAAGTCGTGGGACCGCTTGTCCCCTGCGGCCTTCCGATCCTTGGCCTCGGCCTCGGCGAACTCCTCCCGAACCCTGAGCAGCAGTTCGCCGGCTTCGGTGGCGAGCCGAGCCGCCAACTCGTGATCGGTCACGACCGACTGCTTAGCAGGTCGACCACCTGTTGGGCCAACTCCTCCGGCGACTGATCGGGCGTGAGCCGCAGATCGGGGTTCTTCGGCCGCTGGTAGGGGCTGTCGATGCCGGTGAAGTGGGTGATTTCACCACGGCGAGCTTTAGCGTAGAGACCCTTCGGGTCCCGGCGCTCGCAGTCCTCGAGCGGGGTGTCGCAGAACACCTCGAAGAAGTCGAAACCCTGCTCGGCGTGCACGGTGCGGGCGAGCTCACGGTGCGCTTCCAGCGGGCTGATCGCCGGCACCAGCACGATCTGACCGGAATCGGCGAGCAACGTCGCGATGTGGGCCAACCGGCGCAGGTTCTCGGCCCGGTCGTCCATCGAGAAACCGAGATCGGCGTTCAGCCCGTGGCGCAGGTTGTCTCCGTCGAGCACATAGGCCGGACGGCCTGCCGCCAACAGCTTCTGCTCCACGAGCATTGCCACCGAGGACTTCCCGGAGCCGGACAATCCGGTGAACCAGACCGTCGACCCCTTCGACAGTCGGTCATCGGCGGTGACCAGGTTCTGGTGGCGCACCGCGTTCGGGCTGGCGGCCCGGTTGGCGGCCGGGGTGGTATCGCGCACCATGCCTGCCCCGACGGTGCCGTTGGTGTCCGGGTCGATCAGGATGAACGAACCGGTCGCCGGATTGCGGGAGTACTCGTCGAGCAGCAGCGGCACCTGGGTACGCAGCGTCACGCGGCCGAGTTCGTTGAGCTTCAACGCCGTTGCACTCTTATCCCGGTGCAGCGTGTTGACATCGAGTCGGTAGTCCAGCGCCGACACCCGGGCCCGCGTGGTGCGGGTGGTGTGTTTGATGATGTAGTCGCGGCCGGGCTCCAGCGCCGATCCGTCGGCCATCCAGCACACCGTCGCATCGAACTCACTGGTGACATCGGGCTGATTGTTGGGCCTGGCGAGCATGTCGCCGCGGGAGATGTCGATATCGTCGGCGAGGCTGATCGACACCGCCATCGACGCGAACGCCTCCTCCACCGGTCCGGAGGGGCCGGCGATATCGGTGATGCGACTGGACTTCCCGGCGGGCAGGACCACGACCTCGTCGCCGACGCGCATGACTCCACCGGCCACCGTGCCCGCGTAACTGCGGTGATCGGCATGTTCACGGGTCTGCGGCCGGATCACGTACTGCACCGGGAATCGCACGTCGACCAGATTGCGGTCGCCGGCGACGTACACCTCTTCGAGATGGTTCAGCAGGGCCGGGCCCTCATACCAAGGCGCCACGTCCGATTTGGTGACGACGTTGTCGCCGTTGAGTGCCGACATCGGGATGGTCGTGACATCGTGGATGTCCAGACGCGCGGCGAACTCGTGGAAGTCATCGCGAATCTGGTTGAAACGCTCCTCATCCCAGTCGACCAGGTCCATCTTGTTGACCGCCAGCACGATGTGCTGGATGCCGAGCAGCGAGGCGAGGAAGGCGTGCCTGCGGGACTGCTCGAGCAGGCCGTGGCGGGCGTCGACGAGCACGATCACCAACTGCGCCGTCGAGGCACCGGTGACCATGTTGCGGGTGTACTGCACGTGGCCTGGGGTGTCGGCGATGATGAATTTGCGCTTGGCCGTGGCGAAATAGCGGTAGGCGACATCGATGGTGATGCCCTGCTCCCGCTCGGCGCGCAGGCCGTCTGTCACCAGAGCCAGGTCGGTGTAGTCGTTTCCGCGTTCCTTGGAGGTCCGCTCGACGGCGGCCAGCTGGTCCTCCATGACGGCCTTGGAGTCGAACAGCAGCCGCCCGATCAGGGTGGACTTGCCGTCGTCGACCGAACCGGCGGTGGCGATGCGAAGCAGTGTTGCCATGTCAGAAATACCCCTCGCGCTTGCGGTCTTCCATCCCGGCCTCGGAGATCCGGTCATCGGCGCGGGTCGCGCCGCGTTCGGTCAGCCTGGACACCGCGGTCTCGGCGATCACCTCGGCCACGGTGCCGGCCAGCGACTCCACGCAGCCGGTGCAGGTGACGTCGCCGACCGTGCGGAACCGCACCGTCTTCTCGATCACCGGTTCGTCCTTACGCGGCTGCATGAACTTGTGCACCGCCAGCAGCATCCCGTCGCGCTCGAACACCTGGCGCTGGTGGGCGTAGTAGATGGACGGCAGCGTGATCTTCTCGGCCCCGATATAGGACCAGATGTCGAACTCGGTCCAGTTCGAGATGGGGAACGCACGGATGTGCTCACCCTTCTTGTGCCTGCCGTTGTAGAGATTCCAGAGTTCGGGCCGCTGCGCCTTGGGGTCCCACTGGCCGAACTCGTCACGGAAGCTGAACACCCGCTCCTTGGCCCGGGCCTTCTCCTCGTCGCGCCGCGCCCCGCCGAACGCGGCGTCGAACTTGTTCTCCCGGATGGCCCGCAGCAGCGTGAAGGTCTGCATCGGGTTGCGCGACGGGATGGTCTCCACGACGCGGCCTGCGTCGATATCGTCCTGCACCTTGGCCACCACCAGGCGCACCCCGTGCTCGGCCACCAGTTCGTCGCGAACCTGCAGGACCTCGTCGAAGTTGTGGCCGGTGTCGACGTGCATCACCGGGAAGGGCAACCGGCCCGGCGCGAACGCCTTGATGGCCAGGTGCAGCATGACGATCGAGTCCTTACCGCCGGAGAACAGCAGCACCGGCTTCTCGAACTCGGCGGCGACCTCTCGGATGATGTGGATGGCCTCGGCCTCCAGCGCGCGTAGATGGCTCAGCTCGTACCGGGCGGCGGCCGGGTCGAGATCGGCGGAGGTCGTCATCACATCTCCATAAAGTTGGTAGATTTGACCAGAATTGCAAGCATGGTTGAGTATTAAACCGCTGCGATCCAGTGCTGTCAACGCCCCACAACGGCGCCCTGCCTCCCGCCCCCGCGCGAGCAGACGCAAACCTGCCGGTATCGGCGCGATACCGGCAGGTTCACGTCTGCTCGCGGGTCAGGGCTGCAGGTCGTACACCTGCACCCCGTCGACGTCGACCGCGGTGAAGTTCTGCTCTACCCATGCGGTGATCTGGGTCGCCGCGCCGTCGCGCTGCTCCCGGTGCATCCCGAAGGGCTCGGTGAGGAAGTAACGCACCTGCCCGTCGGCCACGTACTGCTGGAACTGCTGCAGGTTGGGTGAGTTGTCCCCACCGGAGAATCCGCCGACCGCCATGATCGACGCACCGGATTTGAGTTCCAGGTCACCGGCCAGCATCGAGCCGACCGTCGCGGCGGCCCAACGGTTGTCGAGCCCGGTCATCATCTGGGCGAGCGCGGTGTCGTCGATGCGCGCACCCGGCCTGCCCGGTCCACCCGGCCCATCCGGTGCACCCGGGAAGGCCATGTCGCGCTGCAGCGCGGGCCCGGCGGTGGCCATCGGTCCCCCGCTGCCGCCGTCGGCGACCGTCGCCACCGACCACGCGACGCTGCCACCCGCTCCGGCCAGCAGTGCCGCCGCCACGACCGCGACGCCGGCGCGGCCGAACCTCTGCACGCCGACGGCGATGGCGACCGCGAGCACCACCGAGGCGACGAGCACCGTCCACCGCACCGCCGGCCACCAGTCCGCGTGCCGGGCCAGCAACGCGAACGTCCACCCGCCGGTACCTGCCAGGCCCAGCGCCAGCGTGGTGCGCGCCGCAAGATGCGCCCGGCGCTGCCACAACTGGACCACCGAAATCCCGACCAGCGCAGCCACGGCCGGGGCCAGCGCCACGGTGTAATACGGATGGATGGTGCCGTCCATGAAGCTGAACACCACACCGGTGACCAGCAGCCAGCCACCCCACAGCACCGCCGCGGCGCGCACCGGATCGGTCCGCACGGCCCGGCGCGTCACCCACAGCACGGCGACAAGCCCGAGCAGGGCGGCCGGCAGCAGCCAGGACGCCTCGGTGCCCATCGCCGAACCGAACAATCTGCCGATTCCCGGCTGACCGCCGAAGAACTGATGCGTCTCGGCACCGGGACCGCCCGGACCTGCATCGTGTCCGCCGCCCGGCTGACCCCGACCGACGATGCGGTCGATGCCGTTGTAACCGAAAGCCAACTGCAGCAGGTTGTTATCGGTCGAGCCACCGATATAGGGCCGGGAATCCGCGGGCCACACGCTGACCAACGCGATGTACCAGCCTGCCGAGACGACCATGGCTGCCGCACCCGCGAGCAACGATGTGACGCGTTTCCAGAACGGGATGGGCGCGGCGATCAGGAACACCAGCGCCAGTCCTGGGACCACCAGGAAGGCCTGCAGCATCTTGGTCAGGAAGGCGAATCCCAAAGCGGTGCCGGACAGCGCCACCCAGCGGGTGCTGCCGCCCTCGGTGGCCCGCACCATGCAGTATGCGGCGACCACCAGCAGCAGGACCAACAATGCATCGGGGTTGTTGTAGCGGAACATCGCCACTGCGACCGGAGTGATGGCCAACGCGGCGCCCGCGATCAGGCCGGCGGCCGCACCGGCGCTGCGGCGAACCGTGAAGTAGAGCACCGCGACGGCCGCCACCCCCATCAACGCCTGCGGTAGCAGCATGGTGAACTCGTTGAACCCGAAGAGCCTGCCGGACAGTGCCATCACCCACATCGCGGCGGGCGGCTTGTCGACTGTGATGGCATTACCGGCATCGAGCGAACCGAACAGCCAGGCCTTCCAGTTCTGAGTTCCCGCCTGCGCCGCTGCGGCGTAGAAGCTGTTGCCCCACCCGTTGGATCCCAGCCCCCACAGGTAGAGCACCGCGGTGCCGGTCAGCAGGGCCAGCAGGCCCGGGCGCTCCCAGCGGGCGCGCGGGCTTTCCGGCTCGGTGGTGGCACTCGGCTCTTCGACTGTCAATGTCATTGTGGCGTTCCTCAGGTCGTGGAATGGATCAGCGACGGGGGTGGAACACCCAGCCGCGCAACAGGACGAAGCGAGCAGCGGTGGCAATGAGGTTGGCGGCCACCAGCACGGTGGTCTCCAGCACCTTGCCGGGATGCTCGGCGATGGCGTGTAACCCGGCCAGCGAACCGCTGGTGATCGCCAACGCGACGGCGAAGACGATCAGCCCTTCGACATGATGACGGGCAACGGCTTTCGATCCGCGCACGCCGAAGGTGAACCGCCGGTTGGCGGCGGTGTTACCGATCGCGGTGATCAGCAACGCCGCGAAGTTCGCCAGTTGCGCACCGAGCAATGGATGCAGCACCAGGAACAGCACCAGGTAGGCGACGGTGGACAGCACCCCGATTCCCGCGAATCGGACCGTCTGCCGCAACAATGATCCCGGTGCGGCGGCACGGCGGGAACCGAGCTGTGCGGCAAGGGAGTTGATCGGAATGCTGCCTCCGGCGAAACCACGCAGCAGTCGACCGATACCGAGCAGATCGGCCTTCGCGGTCGCCACGATGTCGACGCGGCTGTCCGGATCGTCGACCCAATCCACCGGCACCTCGTGAATCCGCAGCCCGCTGCGTTCGGCGAGCACCAGCAGCTCGGTGTCGAAGAACCACCCGGTGTCACGGACATGGGGCAACAGCTGACGGGCGACATCGGCGCGGATCGCCTTGAATCCGCACTGGGCGTCCGAGAAATGAGCGCGCAGAGTCGATTTGAGTATCAGGTTGTAGCAGCGCGAGATGATCTCGCGTTTGGCTCCGCGCACCACCCGCGAACTGCGGTTGAGCCGGGTGCCGATGGCCAGGTCGGAGTGCCCGGATATCAGCGAAGCGATCAACGGTGCGAAGGCGGCCAGATCGGTGGACAGGTCCACATCCATGTAGGCCAGCACCGGGGCGTCGGAGAGTGACCAGACGTGGTGCAGCGCCCGGCCGCGACCCTTCTCGTCGAGCCGGACGACCCGCACACCGGGGAGTTCGGCGGCCAGGTCCGCCGCGATGCGCGGGGTGTCGTCGGTGCTGGCATTGTCGGCGATGGTGATCCGGACGGGGAAGGTGAAGCTGTCCTGTAGGTGCTGATGCAGCCTGCGCACCGAGCTCTGCAGTGCTGCCTGCTCGTTGTACACCGGGACCACGACGTCGACGACGGGGACGCCGGTATCGCGACCGACCTGGACGGCGCTGGGGAGCGCGATGGAGACGGTGTCTGTCATGTCCCCATCGTCGGATCTCAGGGTGTGCCGCCGGTGGGACCGACCTGTGTGCACGCTATGAGTCCGTCAGGTCGTAGATGACGGCGCCGCCAACGGTAACCGGGGTGTAACTGCGGTGTACCCAGGCGGTGATATCGGCCGCGTCGTGGCTGCCCGCATGGTCACCGCGGCCGCCCATCAGGTGCGCGTCGATGAAGTAGTGAATCCGGCCGTCGGCCACCAGCTGTTTGAAACGGTCGAGCGTCGGCGCGGGATCGGTGCCGTTGAAACCCCCCACGGCCAGCACCGGCACGTCGGCGGCCAGTTGGTAACCAGCGGCGTTGGTCGAGCCGACCACCGCAGCCGGCCAGGTATAACGGTCGGCATCGTCCTTCAGCCGGGCGACGAGATCGGGTCCGGGTGTCGGGGCCGCGAACAACCCGCCCCCGAACGGCCCGCCCTCGAACAAGGATGGACCCCCGTGGCCGGGACCACCGTCACCGGGCCCGTCCGGCGGCGGACCCGGGAAGGGTCCGCCGAACGGCGGGCCGGAGTGGGCGGGACCCACCGTCGGGATCGCACCGGTGTGCGGGGTGACCGCGGTGGCGACCGAGTACGCGACGGGCCCGGCGAGCGCACACGCGACGCCCAGGACGGCCGCGACCGGCGCGAGCGTGCGCGTCATCACCAGCACCACCGTGATCGCGCCGGCCACCACGATCAGCCACCGCAACCATGGCAGCCAATCCGGCAGCCGGGCCAGCAGCACGAAGGCCAGACCCGCCGTGGCCGCCACCATGGCGGTCATCACCAACCGGCACCACCGTTGGCTTCGTTTGCGCCACAACAGATCTGCACCGATGGCGGCGCAGGCGGCCACCGCGGGCGCCAGCGCGACGGTGTAATACGGGTGCACGATACCGTTGGCAAAGCTGAACACCCCGGCCGTCACCACCAGCCAACCGCCCCAGACGATCAGCGCCGTCCGCGCCGGGTCGGTGCGGGGCGCGCGTCGGCACACCACGAATCCCGCGACCATGCCGATCAGCGCCGCGGGCAGCAGCCAGCCGATCTCGGCGCCCATGCCCGGACCGACCAGTCGCGCCCAGCCCACATCGAAGTTCGGGTTGCCCAGTCCGCCGGCCTGTGCGCCGGTCAATCGGCTCACACCGTTGTAGCCGAGGGCGAGTTCGACGATGCTGTTGTGTTGTGAGCCACCGATATACGGCCGCTCGGCGGCGGGCCACAATTCCACCAACACCAGATACCAACCGCCGGCCAACACCAGCGTCGCCGTTGCCGCGGCCAGCCGCCGCAGTCGGGTTCGCAGCGGAACCGCCGCGCAGACCAGGTAGGTGACCGCGAAGGCCGGCAATACCAAAAATGCCTGCATCATCTTGGCCAGGAAGGCGAATCCGCACAGCGCACCGACGCCCATCAACCACCAGCGTCCGGCCTCGGGCTCGCACGCGCGCTGCACACAGTAGGCGGCGGCCACCAACAGCAGCACCAGCAGGGCGTCGGGATTGTCGAAGCGGAACATCAGCGTGGCCACCGGCGTCACCGCCAGGGCCGCGCCTGCCAACCAGGCGACCGCCGGGCCGCTGACCCGACGCACCGACGCGTACAGCAGTGCCACCGACGCGACGCCCATCAACGCCTGCGGCACCAGCAGCGACCACGAGTTGAATCCGAAGATCCGCGCCGACAGACCCATCACCCACAGCGCCGCGGGCGTCTTGTCGACGGTGATGGCGTTGGCGGGATCACTGGACCCGAACAGCAACGCCGTCCAGTTCTGACTGCCCGCCTGCACCGCGGCGGCGTAGAACGTGTTGGCCCAGCCGTTGACCGACAGATTCCACAGGTAGAGCGCGCCGGTGAGGACCAGCAGGGCACCGAGGGCAATTCGTTGCCGGGCAATGCGTTGCGGGGCAAGGCGTTGCGGGGCACTCCGGACGGCAGTCATCACCCTCATCGTGGCAACCATGGCTACGCGACCGATTTGAGCCTGCTGTGACTCAGCTATGAGCCGGCAGAGTGACCACGAAGCGGGTATCGCCCGGCACGCTGTGCAATTCCAGCCGACCGCGGTGGGCCTTGACGACGGCGGCCACGATGGCCAGCCCCAGGCCGGTGCTGCCGCCCCGGCGCGACCGCGAGGAGTCACCGCGGGCGAACCGTTCGAACACCTCCGGCTGCAATGCATCCGGGATACCCGGCCCATCATCGGCCACGGTCAGCACGACCTCGCCCGTACCGTCCGTCGCGACCGACGTGGTCACCGTGGTTCCCGCCGGCGTATGCACCCGCGCATTGGTGAGCAGATTGGTCAAGACCTGATGCAACCTGGCTCGGTCGCCGGTGACGTACACGGGTTCATCGGGCAGGTCCAGCGTCCAGTCGTGATCGGGGCCCGCGGCGTGCGCGTCACCGGCGGCATCGAGCACCACCTGGGCCAGGTCCACCGGTTCACTTTCCAGCGGTCGACCCTCGTCGAGGCGGGCGAGTAACAGCATGTCCTCGACGAGCGTGGTCAGCCGCCGCGTCTCGGATTCCACCCGGTTCATCGCGTGCGCGACATCATTCGGCAACCCGGCGCTCTTGCGTTGGGCCAGTTCGGTATACCCGCGGATGGCGGCCAACGGGGTGCGCAGCTCATGGCTGGCATCGGAGACGAACTGTCGCACCCTGGTCTCGCTGTCGTGGCGCGCCCGCAGCGCCGCGGCGATGCGGTTGAGCATCCGGTTGAGGGCCGCGCTGAGCTGACCGACCTCGGTATGCGCGCTGACCGGGTCCACCGCGACGATCGTCGTCGGCAGGCGCACCTCTCCGGTGTCGAGTTCGAGATCGGCGACATCGCGGGCCGCCGCCGCCACCCGCTCCAGGGGTGCCATCTGGCGTCGGATGATCACACTTCCGACGATGGTCGCCGCGGCAAGGGCGATCGCCGAGACCGCGCAGAACATCACCAGCACCCACAGCAGGGTGTCGTCGACGACGGCGGTGGGCAGTCCGACGATGAGAGTCTGTGGGCCGTGCCGGGCAGGTATGGCGATCACCCGATAGGAACCGAGACCGTCGATCTTCAGGCTCACGGGCACCTGGCTCGGAGGAACCGCCGTCAGTTGTTCTGTTGCGGCCGAGCTGATATCGGCGGTCGATCCGGCAGCGGTGATGACGCCCGCATCCGTCCGCCCCCCGCCGGTCACCACGCCCACCGTGTAAATGGCCTGACCGGGTGCGTTGAGAAAACCGGGTCCGGGCCCTCGTTCGGGATCGAACCGGAACGGATTGGGATCGCCGGAAACCTCCGGGTCGGGTGGGACGCTTCCCGGGTGCGGCGGATAGCGGAAGAATGGCGGTGGCAGCTCCAGGATGGCCGCCGAGCGATTGGCCGCCTCGACCACCTGACCATCCAGCTGACGCATCAGGAAGCGTTGCAAGGCAAATTCACTGACCACGCCGATGGTGACGCAGACCACCGCCAACAGGGTCACCAGACTGACGACCAGGCGCGTACCCAGCGACCAAGCCCGGGGGGTGAAAATCCGCCTCATCGCGGCGGGCGCAGGACGTAACCGGCGCCGCGGAGGGTGTGGATCATGGGCTCGCGACCGCTGTCGATCTTCTTGCGCAGGTAGGACACGTAGAGCTCGACGATGTTGGACCGGCCGCCGAAATCGTAGCTCCACACCCGATCGAGGATCTGAGCCTTACTGAGCACCCGTTTGGCGTTGCGCATCATGAACCGCAACAACTCGAACTCCGTGGCGGTCAGCGTGATCGGCTCGCCACCCCGGCTGACCTCGTGGCTGTCCTCGTCGAGGATGAGATCGCCGACGACCAGCTGGGCGTCGCTGGCATCATCGGCCACTCCGGTGCGGCGCAGTAACGCGCGCAGCCGCAGCACCACCTCTTCGATGCTGAAGGGTTTGGTGACGTAATCGTCGCCGCCTGCGGTGAGCCCCGCGATGCGGTCCTCCACCGAATCCTTGGCGGTCAGCAGCAGTAGCGGCAGTCCGGGCTGGCGTTCGCGCAGCGATCGCAACACATCGAGCCCACTCATATCGGGCAGCATCACATCGAGCACCACGACGTCCGGCGGGTTGTCACGCGCGAGGGCGAGCGCCGCGGCACCGTCACCGGCGGTGGCGATGTCCCACCCCTCGTATCTCAGGGCCATCGACACCAGCTCGGCCAGCACCGGCTCGTCATCGACAACCAGCACCTGGATCGGCTTGCCGTCGGCTCTGCGCATCGTCGCGCGCACCGGAGCGTCGTGGGCCGACCCGCGGGCTGAGGGGGACATGCCTTCCATTATCGACGCCCAGGTGGGCGCGACATGTGCCGTTCCTGTGAGCCCGCTATGAAACCTCGGGTCAGGGCGCGGGCGGCAGCGTGGTGGTCGTGGTCGGGATGACCGTCTCCTCGGGCACCGGCCCCACCTCGGGCGCCGCACCATCGGTGGGCGGCCACGCGGCCGGCTCCTGTGAGCTCGGGGTGGTGACGGCCGTGGGTTCGGTGGGCTCGGCGCTCAGGGTGGGCATCTGGGTGGCAACCGTCAGGCCCGCCATCCCCAGCACGGCACCCACCCCCGCACCGGCAAAGATCAGCTTCAGCTTGTTGGATGTCATGCGCCAAGGACTACCCGCGGCCCGGCCCGCGAAAACCCGTTCGACGCGCCGGACATGGGTCAACGCACCTGAACCGGACAGATCTCCTAACCTGTCGGGATGCAGCACCGCGGCGGAGCCACCACATGACCCGCTTCCTGATGCGCCGGCTGCTGAACTACGCCATCCTGCTGGCCCTGGCGTCGGTGCTGACGTTCACGCTGACCTCGCTGACCTTCTCCCCGCTGGACAGCCTGCTGGAACGCAACCCGCGCCCCCCGCAGGCCGTCATCGACGCCAAGGCCGCCGAGCTGAACCTGGACAAGCCGATCCCGGTCCGCTACCTGGACTGGGTCTCCGGTGCGGTGCGCGGCGACTTCGGAACGACCGTCACCGGCCAGCCCGTCAGCGAGGAACTGTGGCGGCGCATCGGGGTGAGCCTGCGGCTGGTGCTGATCGGATCGGTGCTGGGCACCGTGATCGGCGTCGTGGTCGGAGCGTGGGGCGCCATCCGGCAGTACCGATTCTCCGACCGCGCCATCACGGTCGTATCGCTACTGATCCTCAGCGCGCCCACCTTCGTCGTCGCCAACCTGCTGATCCTGGGCGCTCTCAAGGTCAATTCGGTGCTGGGTGTGCAGTTGTTCGAATACACCGGAGAAACGTCGTCCGATGCGGTGGGCGGATTCTGGAATCAACTCGTCGACCGGTTACAGCATCTGGTGCTGCCCACCTTCACCCTCGCGCTGGCCGCCATCGCCGGCTTCAGCCGGTACCAGCGCAATGCCATGCTCGACGTGCTCGGGCAGGATTTCATCAGGACCGCCCGCGCCAAGGGACTCACCAGACGCCAGGCGCTGTTCAAACACGGGCTGCGGACCGCCCTGATCCCGATGGCCACGCTGTTCGCCTACAGCGTGGGCGGACTGTTCACCGGAGCGGTCTTCGTGGAGAAGATCTTCGGCTGGCATGGCATGGGCGAGTGGGTGATTCAGGGCATCAGCACCCAGGACACGAACATCGTGGTGGCCATCACCGTGTTCACCGGCGTGACGATCCTGCTGGCCGGTCTGCTCTCGGACATCATCTACGCCGCCCTCGACCCCCGGGTGCGTGTCTCGTGACCGATACCGACTATCAGTTCGTCTCACGTCGCACCCTGGTGCTGCGCCGGTTCCTGCGCAACCGGCCCGCCGTCGTCGCGGTCGCCGTGTTGTGCCTGCTTTTCGCGGGCTGCTGGCTGCTGCCGCCGTTGCTGCCCTACTCGCACACCGATCTGGACTACTACGCGCTGCAGCAACCTCCGTCCACCACGCACTGGTTCGGCACCAACGCCATCGGCCAGGACCTGCTGGCCCAGACCCTGCGCGGAATGCAGAAGTCCCTGCTGATCGGGATGGCGGTCGCGTTCATCTCGACGATCATCGCCGCCACCGTCGGTGCGATCGCTGGGTACTTCGGTGGCTGGCGCGACCGCACCCTGATGTGGATCGTGGACCTGCTGCTGGTGGTACCGAGCTTCCTGCTGATCGCCATCGTCACACCGCGGACCCGAGAATCGGGCTCCATCCTGTGGCTCATCGTGCTGCTGGCGTGCTTCTCCTGGATGATCAGTTCACGCATCGTGCGCGGGATGACGATGAGCCTGCGGGAACGCGAATTCGTCGCGGCCGCACGCTATATGGGTGTCCCGAACTGGCGGATCATCGTCCGCCACATCGTGCCGAACGTGGCCTCCATCCTGATCATCGACACCGCCCTCAATGTCGGGCTGGCAATCCTCGCCGAAACCGGGCTCAGCTTCCTCGGTTTCGGTGTGCAGCCCCCCGATGTGTCGCTGGGCACGCTGATCGCCGACGGCACCAGGTCGGTCACCACATTCCCGTGGGTGTTCCTGTTCCCCGCCGGCGTGCTGGTACTGATCGTGCTGTGCGCGAACCTGGTCGGTGACGGTCTGCGCGATGCGCTGGACCCGGCGGCCCGACCGGGGAGGCGACGGGCATGACGCTGCTGGAGGTGCGCGATCTACGCGTCGAATTCCCCGGCGAGACCGAGACGGTCGCGGCGGTGCGCGGCCTGAACTACACGGTGGCGGCCGGTGAAGTCGTCGCCCTGGTCGGGGAATCGGGAGCGGGTAAGTCCGCCGGTGCGATGGCCGTCGTCGGGCTGCTGCCCGAATTCGCCGCGGTGTCGGGGTCGGTGCGGTTGCAGGGCCAGGAACTGATCGGGCTCGGCGACACCGCGATGTCGCGGATCCGGGGCGCACGCATCGGCACCGTCTTCCAGGATCCGATGTCGGCCCTGACCCCGGTGTACACCGTCGGTGACCAGATCGCCGAGGCCATCCGGATCCACCAGCGCGATACCGACGCCAGGAAGGCCCGCAGCCGTGCGGTCGAGTTGCTCGAGCTCGTCGGGATCAACCAACCGGACCGACGCGCCAGGGCGTTTCCCCACGAACTGTCCGGCGGTGAGCGGCAACGGGTGGTCATCGCGATCGCGATCGCCAACGATCCCGACCTGTTGATCTGCGACGAGCCCACCACCGCCCTCGATGTCACCGTGCAGGCGCAGATCCTCGACGTGCTGCGCACGGCGCGTGATGTCACCGGGGCCGGGGTGCTGATCATCACCCATGACCTGGGGGTCGTCGCCGAGTTCGCCGACCGGGCCTTGGTGATGTACGCCGGGCGCGCGGTCGAGACCGCACCGGTGGACCGGCTCTACCGCGACCGCCGAATGCCCTACACCGCAGGACTTCTGGGATCGGTTCCGCGACTGGATGCGCCACGGGGTGAACGGCTGGTGCCGATACCGGGTGCTCCCCCGTCACTGGCCGCGCTTCCCGGCGGTTGCCCGTTCACGCCGCGCTGCCCGCTGGCCGTCGACGAATGCGTCAGCGCCGAACCGGAATTGGTCAGCGTCGGTCCCGCTCATCAGGTCGCCTGCATCAGGCACGAGCAGGTCGCCGGCCGCAGCGCCGCGCAGATCTACGGGGTGTCCACGCCTGCCGAGCCGACCGACCCGACGGTGCCCGCCGAGGTCGGCGACATCGTGTTGTCGGTGCGCGAGTTGACCAAGACCTACACCCTGACCAAGGGGGTGGTGCTGCGCAAGCGGATCGGCGAGGTGCGCGCCGTCGATCGCGTCAGCTTCGACCTGGAGCAGGGCCGCACGCTGGGCATCGTCGGCGAGTCCGGTTCCGGCAAGTCGACCACCCTGCACCAGATCCTCGACCTGAGCGCACCGGAGTCCGGTCGCATCGAGATTCTCGGTACCGACGTCGCCACCCTGGATCGCCGGAGCCGGCGCGCCCTACGCGGTGACCTGCAGGTGGTGTTCCAGGATCCGGTGGCATCCCTGGATCCCCGCATGCCGGTATTCGATGTCCTGGCAGAACCACTGCGTGCCAACGGCTTCGACAAAGCCGATACCCAGGATCGCGTCGCCGAGCTGTTGGGGCTGGTCGGGCTGCGGCGCGCCGACGCCGGCCGGTACCCGGCCGACTTCTCCGGTGGACAGAAGCAACGTATCGGCATCGCCAGGGCACTGGCCTTGCAACCGAAGATCCTCGCGCTCGACGAACCGGTGTCGGCACTGGATGTGTCGATCCAGGCGGGCATCATCAACCTGCTGCTGGACCTGCAGGAGCGGTTCGGGTTGGCGTATCTGTTCGTCTCCCACGATCTGTCGGTGGTGCGTCATCTCGCCCACCGGGTGGCCGTCATGCATCGGGGCAGCATCGTGGAGCAGGGCGACAGCGAACAGGTCTTCACCGACCCCCAGCACGAATACACGCGTCGTCTGTTGTCGGCGGTCCCCCGCCCCGCACCCGATCACCGTTAGAGTCAGATCGCATGAGTGCGATTTCGCGTCTGCTCGCCGTGGCGTCCGTGGCGGCGCTGGCCCTGACCGGTTGTTCCAGCCCCGACACCTCGGTGCCCTCGGCGGGCGGGAATGCCGAGATCGGCGCCACCGCCGACATCAACCCGCAGGACCCGGCGACCCTGCAACAGGGCGGCAACCTGCGTCTTCCGCTGACCGGATTCCCGCCCAACTTCAACTATCTACACATCGACGGCAACCTCGGCGAGCTCGGCAGGATGCTGCGCGCCACCCTGCCGCGGGCCTTCGTCATCAAGCCCGACGGTCAGATGACGGTCAACAGCGACTACTTCACCGACGTCGAACTCACCAGCACCGACCCGCAGGTGGTGACCTACACGATCAATCCCAAGGCGGAGTGGACCGACGGCTCCCCCATCACCTGGGAGGACATGGCCGCCCAGATCAATGCCACCAGCGGTAAGGACAAGCGCTTCCTGTTCGCCTCCCCCAATGGCAGCGAGCGCGTCGAATCGGTGACCAAGGGTGTCGACGACCGCCAGGCCGTCATCACCTTCAGCAAGCATTTCGCCGACTGGCGCGGGATGTTCGCCGGTAACGCCATGCTGGCGCCCAAGTCCGTCACCTCCGACCCGGAGGCATTCAACCGGGGCTTCCTCAACGGCCCCTCGGCATCGGCCGGGCCCTTCATGATCAGCACCGTGGACCGCGCCGCGCAGCGGATCGTGTTGACCCGCAACCCGAAATGGTGGGGCACCCCGCCATTGCTGGACTCCATCACCTATTCCGTACTCGACGACGCCGCAGTGATCCCGGCCCTGCAGAACAACGCGCTCGACGCGGCCGGGCTGGCCTCCCTGGACGATCTGGAGAACGCCAGGCGCACCCCCGGTGTCACGATCCGCCGCGCTCCCGCCCCCAACTGGTACCACCTCACGATGAACGGCGCCGACGGCGCGATCCTGTCCGACCCCGGACTGCGCACCGCGATCGCCAAGGGGCTGGACCGCCAGGCCATCGCCCAGGTCACCCAGCGCGGGCTGGCCGACACCCCGGCGGCGCTGAACAACCACATCTACCTGGCCGGCCAGGAGGGCTACCAGGACAACAGCATCGCCTTCGATCCGGAGGCGGCCAAGGCCGATCTCGACTCCCTCGGCTGGAAGATGAACGGGCAGTTCCGGGAGAAGGACGGCCGCCAGCTCAAGATCCGCAACGTCTTCTATGACGGCCAGAGCACCCGCGCCGTGGCACAGATCGCGCAGAATCAGCTGGCCCAGATCGGGATCAACCTGGAGTTGGTTCCCGCCGCCGGCGGCGATCTGTTCCCCAAGTACGTCACCACCGGGAACTTCGATATCGCCCAATTCGCCTGGGGCGGCGATGCTTTCCCGGTGGCGAGCCTGACCCAGATCTACGCCTCCGGCGGTGAGAGCAACTACGGCAAGATCGGCAGCCCCGAGGTCGATGCCAAGATCGAGGAAACGCTGGCCGAGCTCGACCCGGCCAAGGCCCGCGAACAGGCCAACGAGCTGGACAAGTTGATCTGGAACGTCGGGCACAGCCTGCCGCTGTTCCAGGCCCCCGGCAACATGGCGGTGCGCAGCAATCTGGCCAATTACGGCCCGACCGGCATCGGGGATATCAACTACTCGACGATGGGCTTCATGAAGTAGCCAGGCGCGGTGCCCCGTCGGGCACCACAGCTTCTGCCTTGGCGGCCAGTTCGACGCCGCGCACCAGCAGTCGGATGCTGCGATTGGCCGGGAGCGCGTCGAGTTCGGCTGCCCGGGATGTGAGCTCGCCGGTCTCGCCCGTGCTGACGGCGCGGCAGACCCGCAACGCGGCCCGCTCGCGGGTGTCCAACATGCTGTGCCCGGCGGTCGGCAGGTCCACCAGCGTCGCGTCCGGGATGAGTCCGGCGATCCGGCGCGCGACCGCGGGCGGTGTGGTGAGGTCGCGGCCGCCCGAAAGCACCGCGGTGGGCCAGGAGAAGCCGGGCATCGCCGCGATCAGATCGTAGGGCTCGGCCACGAACTCGGGATCCCCGAGCGCGACCTCGCGCAGCGCGACGGCGGGATCCAGCGGCAGGCCATCGGGCTCGGCACCGTAGTTCAGCTCACGGTAGGCGATCCGCTCGACCAGATCTGGCTCGTGATGAAAGGCCGTCTCCCGTTCGAGCATCAGCCAAGTTCCCAGCCCGACGGCCGCCCACAACCAGTCGTGTCCGGTCACCAGCAGCTCCAGTTGGCGTCGCAACACGTCGGGTCCGGCCAGTTCGTAGAGCCCCGTCGCGCGGAGTACCGCGGTCGGCCCGAAGTCACCACGGGCCACCAGCTCTCGGATCATGGCCGCGAGTTCCTCGGTGCCCGGTTGGCCGTGCCACAACACCGCCCGGACGTGGGCGCGCACCTCGGCGATATCGTCGGCGGACAGCAGCGGGGAGTCCAGCACCATGCCCGCGACACGTCCCGGGTGCCGAACACCGAACCCGGCGGCCAGATAGGTCCCGTAGGACGCGCCGTAGATGTGGGCGGCCTCGACCCCGGCATCGTCGAGCACGGCGGCGATATCGTCGACCGCGGCATCGACGGTCATCGCCTCCGGTGGCAGGTCGCGGCCATCGTCGTCCTGGCGGGACAAACCGATCCCCCGGTGCTCGACCATGATGACGTCCAGACCGGCGTGGGCGGCCTTCCGGCGAAAGGCCCGATAGAGAGCCACCGAGGCGGCCCCGGGCCCACCGGGGATGACGACGATCGGACGTGCGGATTTGCGGCCCGCACGCACGTAATGCAGGTCAAACTCATCGCCGGCACCGCCGGCACCGGCGACAACGGGCCGCCGGACGGCTCGTACGCCCGCCAGGGCGGCAAGCCTGTCGTGGGCCCGGCGGCGCGCGGTGGAGGTCATCGTTGTTCATTGTGCCCCGCCGGCCGCTCATGAGAGTCCGCGGAGCCCGTTCTCAGGATCGTGGTGAGCACAAGCCGTGCGGGCATCGGGGCACCCTCGGTACTACTGAGGCATGACGACCGTCGAGAACACCCACCACATCCTGCCGGGAACACCCGAATGGACCGATCTGCTGAGCACTATCGGGGCCGGATCCCGTGACCGAGACCTCAACGACGAGAATCCTTTTGATCAGGTAGCGGCGTTGAAGCGGGCCGGGTTCGGCACCCTGCGCCTGCCAAGGGAGCTCGGTGGCGCCGGTCTGACCGTGCCCCAGCTGTTTTCGGCCGTGATCGATGTCGCCCGTGCCGATCCGATTGTCGCCCACATCTTCCGGGCGCACTTCTGGTTCGTCGAGGAGCGGCTGCGCGCGCAATCCCGCAGTTGGCTGGACCTGGCGGCCGCGGGCAAGATCTTCGGTAACGCCTTCAGCGAGAAGGGCGGCAATGCCGTCGGCAGCCTGGTGTTCAACACCCGCCTGCTGCCCCACCCCGAGGGCGGATACCGCCTGGATGGCGAGAAGTACTACAGCACCGGCACGCTGTTCGCCGACTATCTGACCGCGACCGCCACCACCGACCACGATTCGGTGGCCACCGTGGTGGTGCCCGCCGACCGGCCGGGAGTCAAGATCATCGACGACTGGGACGGTTTCGGTCAGCGCCGGACCGGCACCGGGACCACCACGTTCAGCGGTGTCGCGGTGGCCGAGGACGAGGTGCTCGCCGACACCCCCTATGACGCCGAGCCGGTCCCGACCGTGCAGTACGCCTCACTGCAGCTCTACATCCATGCCGTGGTGGCCGGGGTACTGGCCAATGTGGTCGATGACGGCGTGGCGTTGCTGCGCTCCCGGCAGCGCAGCTTCAGCCACGCCGTTACCGAGAGCCCGACCGACGACCCGCTGTTGCAGCGTCAGCTCGGTGAGCTCGCCAGCACCGCGCACGTGGCACGCACCGCGGTGCTGGACGCCGCCGCGGCCATCGGTGCGGCCACCGATTCGGAGATCGACGGTGTCCCGGACGCCGACCTGGCCACCGAGGCGCAACTGCGGGTCGCCAAGGTCAAGGTGCATCTGGATGCCATCGCGCCGGACGCCGCGTCGCGGCTGCTCGAGCTCGGCGGAGCCAGCGCCGCCAGCCGGACCCGCAACCTCGACCGGCACTGGCGCAACATCCGCACCATCACATTGCACAACCCGGTCGGGCTGAAGGCGCGTGCCATCGGGCAGAACCTGCTGCACGACGCACCGCTGCCCGCCAACGCGTACTTCTGATCAGCGATATGTGGAGCGGCACCCGCGCTCAGCGCGGGTGGCGCTCCACAAATCGCACGGAAAGGTCGCGCCGAGGAGTTCCTGCGCGCCACCCTGGACTTGTGGTCGTCATGGGATCCCGACGCGCTGGTCGTCGACAAGAACACCGGCGTGTTCGCCGACCCCGACAAGATCCGCCGCGTCGAGCACGACGGGAAGTTCTTCCGCACCCGCGGCCCGCTGAACGTGCCCCGCTCCCCGCAGGGTCACCCGGTGCTCATCCAGGCCGGATCATCGAACACCGGCCGGGACTTCGCGGCCCGATGGGCCGAGGCCATCTTCGAGATCGACCCCACCCCGGAGGGCCGGCGCGCCTACTATGACGACATCAAGTCGCGGGCAAGCAATTTCGGCCGCAATCCCGATCAGGTCCTGATCTTCCCGGCATTCATCCCGTTCATCGGTGAGACCGAGTCGATTGCCCGCGAGAAGCAGGCGTTCCACAACGAGCTGGCCGATCCGATCTCGGGTCTGATCACGCTGAGTGTGCACACCGACCACGACTTCTCCCGATACGACCTGGACGCACCCGTCGAGGATGTCCAGGTGACCGGAACCCAGGGCTTGTTCGACACCGCCCGGCGGGTGGCCAACCGGGACAACCTGACCTTGCGCGATATCGGCAAGTGGTATGCCCAGGGGGTGCTGTTGCCGCAGTTCGTCGGTACCGCCACCCAGGTCGCCGACCAGATCGAGGCGTCGTTCACCGCGGGTGAGGCCGACGGCTTCATGGTGTCAGCCGCCCAGAGTCCGGGAACCTTCAACGATTTCGTCGACTACGTCGTGCCCGAGCTGCAGCGGCGCGGGTTGTTCCGCAACGAGTACACCGGTGACACGCTGCGCGAGCACCTGGGCCTCGATACCGCATCGGCCGGCGCCGGTCGGGTGGAGGCGGTCGCCTAGGTCACGACAACTAGGCCGTCAGCTCGATCAGCTGGGCGTCGTCGATGGCGGCGTACCGGTCGGGGCTGCAGGTCAGCACGATCACCTGACCGTCACCGCCAACGGCGTCGAACACCGCGGCCATCTTGGTCAACCGCTCGGCGTCGGTGAACCCGAGCGCGTCGTCGATGACGACGGGCACGGTATCTTCCTTGGCCACCAGCGAGGCACAGGCCAGCCGCGCGACGATACCCATCTGTTCCTTGGCGCCGCCGGAGAGGGATTCGTAGCCGACGGTGGTGCCGGCCAGCGTGCGGCTGCGGATGGTCAGATCGGTGTCGATATCGACCTCGAAGTCCGGCCCGAACACCAACCGCCCCAGTCGCTCGATCTCGGTCCGGAACGGCTGGACATAGCGCAGCCGGGCCGACTCCCGATGGCGCAGCATGACGGTACGCAACAACGCCGCCGCGCGGGCGCGCCGACCGACCCGCAGGAACTCGCCGTGGGCATGCTCACGTTCGGCCTCGGCGGCATCCAGCGCGCCGCGGCGCCCCTGGCTGCCGTAGACCTTGAGCGCAGCGGAGATCTCGGCCAGTGCGGTGGCCGCGGTCTCGCGCTCACCCAGCAGGACCTCCAACGCCGCGGTGGCCGACCGGAGTTCTGCGGCAACGACATCCGGCTGCGCTGCGGCCAGTTCGCCCTCGAGGCGGACCAGCTCCGCGGTCGCCCGGCCTGCCCGTTCGGCATCGGCCTCGGCCTGCAGGCTCAGCTGCTCGTCGGTCGCGGCCATCCGCGCGACCGTCAACCGCTGGGTGGCCGCGTCCAGCTCGGCCTGTACACCTTCGAGCTTCTGGCGCAGCATCCCGGCGGTTACGGCAGCGTCATTGCATTTCGCGGTGGCCGCGGCGACCACGTTGCGCCGCAGGGTGGCCTGCTCGGCCGCTGCGGTGTGCGCCGACACGGCATCGGTCAGCGCGGCACGCGCGGTATCGGTGTCGCCCATATGACCCGCAACCTCGGATCCGGCCGGCGGCCGGCCGGCGGTCAACTCGGCGTGGCGGGCGCGCAGCTGCGCCGCGGTCTCGTGGTCGGTGAGCGCGGCGACCGTGGCCTGGGCGGCGGACCGCGCGGCACGCAGCTCGCGGCGGCGTTCGGCGAGCGTATGGGCTGCCGCCACATCGGCAGCTCCGGCCCGCTCGAGTAGCTGTGCCAGCACCTGGTGCGCGGCATCGAGTTCGGCGTGGGTCTGCAACGCATCGGCCCCCGGTGACACCCGGGCACGCAGTACCCCTGGCACCTCGATCATGGTGGGCTCGGCGATCGCGGCGCCCCACTCCGTACCGGCAGCCAGGTCGACGGCCGTGTCGCCGCTGCGCACGGTGATATCGCCCAGCGCGACGAGTTCCACGTGCGCCGAGGCCAGTTCGGCCCGGCCCGCGGCGCGCTCCACCGCGCGGGCCGCGATGTCGATGTCCTTGACCAGGGCGTCGGTCATCGGATTGTCTGCCAGCTCGCGGTCGATGCCGGCGAGCTCACCTGTCACGGTGTCCAGCTTGGCGATCCGCGCGGCGAGCCTTGCCGCCTCGTCACGGGCCACGCATGCGGCCAGTTCGGTCCGTGCGGCGTCGACGGCCACGGCGGCGGCCGCGGCGAGGGCGTCGGCCTGCTCGGCTTCGGCTTCGGCGGCCTCGACCACCTCACCCGCCAACCGATGCGCCTGCGCGGATTCGGCCGCGGTCGCCACCAGTTCCGCTGCCACAGTCGATCTTTCGTCGATATCGATGCGCAAACGGCGGCGTTCGGTCACGGCGGCGGCCGCCGCGCTGTGCGCGGCACCGGCGGCATCGGCCAGCAACTTGGCGGTATCCCGGGCGGCCGCCAGCGTGCGGACGGCCTCGGCGGACTGCCGCGCCGCGCCGCGCCGCGCCTCGGCGGTGCTGATCCGCTCGGCCAGCCCGGACAACTCCGTGGTCAGCACCGCGTGCCGGGCGACGGCGTGCTCGACCTCGCGCAGCTCGGCGGTGCATCGGGCCACGGCGTCGTCGGCCGTGCGCAACCGAGACGTGGCGGCCGCCCAGACTCCGGTCGGCCTGCCGGTCGCGGTGAAGTACTCCAGATACTCGCGCTCGATCTTGTCGATCAACAGCGGATCGGCATCCCCGGCCGGCCCGCCGGGGGCATCGGAGACCTCGGCCGCCCCGGCCGCCACGTCCAGTGCCCGCGAAAGGGCATCGCAGCCCGAGAGGTCGACCGGTGCGGTCGCCGAGGCCTGCAGCACCCGCTGTGCCTGCCACAGCGCGGTATCGACCGTCTCGTCGAGAATCGCCAGTACCCGGTCGTGGGCTTCGTCCCCGGTCAGCTGGCGCCGGGTTGGCGCCAGCTCGGTGAGCACGGTCTCGGCCTTCTTGTGGAAGCGTTTCCGATAGATGAAACGGTATGGCCCGGTGGAGATCTCGGCACTCACCTCGGCACCCACATCGGCGTGGGTCGGCTTGACGGCCTTGACCTCCTTCTTCGACGAACGGTCCTTGACGGTCAGCAACAGGTCCAACGCCTCGATCATCGAGGACTTGCCGATCTCGTTGGCACCGCTGACCACCACGACACCACGCTCGGGGAACTCGATGTCACGGTGCAGCACACCGCGATAATTGGTGAGGGTGAGCCGATGCAGCTTCACGCGACATTCCCCTGTCCGTGCGGCGCGCTCAGACGCAGCAGCAATGCCAGCGCCGACCGCGCGTCATCGGCATCGGTACCGTCGGCGCGCGCGGCGGCGACCAACTCCTGCACTGCCCCGGTGGCGAAACCGCCGATCGACAGCTCGTCGAACTCGCCGTCGGCGGGCAGCACCGCCAGATCACAATGCCGGTCCCAGGTGCGCAGCGAGGCGAACAACCGGGCGTAGCGATCCAGGCAGTCGTCGAGTTCGGCCTTGTGCCCGATGGTCAGCGACCCGGTGAGCACCAAACGCACCACGGTGCGCTCCTTGTCGGGTAACTGGTCGAGGTTGATGTCCAGCCCGGCGATATCACGGTCGTCGTTGACATCGTGGCGCAGTGTGACGAAGCGCCACCTGCCGACCCGGCGCGCGGTGACCTGCACGGGGTGGGCGGGATCGTCCTCGTCGATATCGACCACCAGGACATGTCCCGGGTCGGTCTCGACATCGTCGTAGTTGGTCACCTCGGGAGCCCCGGAGTACCAGACGCGGCCCGTCGAGCCGACCTCGGTCCGAGAGTGCCTGTCCCCCAATGCCACATAGTGCACCGCGCCGGCGGCCAGCGCCTCCTCCAGCGCGGCCAACCTGATCAGCGACGGCTTGGACGAATCGGGATCCAGGACGTCCACACCCCCGTGGGCGACCAGCACCCGGACCGTGCCGTCGGCCACCACACCCGCGGTGGCGGCGGCGGCCAGATCGGTGGTCGGGGCCTTGGAACGCCATGGGGCAGCGAGGATCTCCACACCGGGGCGCACCCGGAACACGCCGTCCCGGTCGAGAACCGTGACATTGGCCGGGCGCTCGGCGGCAAACAGCGCGCTGGTGTAGACCGAACCGGCGTCGAGCTGATCATGGTTGCCGGGCAACAGATACACCGGGACCTCGATGGCCCGCATGGCCTCCAGCGCCAGGCTTACCTCCCGCGGCGAGAGCTGGTTGTCCTCGAAGACGTCCCCGGCCACCACGACGAACTCGGCGCCCACCTCCGCGGCCAGCGCACCGAGCCCGGCGACCGCCTCCCGCCGGGCAGCACCGTAGCGCGACTGAGCTTCACCGCCGGCGGCGCTGAGGAAGTGGCGCGTCATCCCGAGTTGCCAGTCGGCAGTATGCAGAAAGCGCATCGGTGCACTCCCTTCCGTGTTCGTCTCCCGGTCCTGGATAAGACCCCGCGGTGAGTCTAGGTCGGGCCCCCGACAAGTCCCGGGAGGTGCATCGGCATGGCCTCGCTGTGGCCTAGCCTGGTTGCGATGAGGACCCTGTTGTTGCTGCGCCACGCCAAGTCGGACTACCCGGCTGATACCGTCGATCACCAGCGGCCGCTGGCCCCGCGCGGTGAGCGTGAGGCGGGACTGGCCGGCGAGTGGTTGCGGTCCCACGCACCGGCCGTCGACGCGGTGCTGTGTTCGACGGCCACCAGGACTCGGTTGACTCTGGAGCGCACCGGCATCGACGCACCGGTGAGTTTTGTCGATCGCCTCTATGACTCGACACCCGGGATCGTGCTGGCCGAGATCAACGACATCGGCGACGAGGTGTCCACGCTGCTGGTGGTCGGGCACGAGCCGGTGATGTCCGGTCTGGCGCTCGGCCTGGCCGGTGACGACAGCGATCCCGCGACCGTGGCCGAGATCGAGTCGAAGTATCCGACCTCGGCGATCTCGCTGCTGCGCGTGCCGGGGTCGTGGCGCGATCTACAGCTCGGCGGCGCGGAACTCGCCGATTTCCACGTACCCCGCTAGGAGTTGGTGGCCAGCGTCAGTTCCATGAGCTTGATCGCCATCCCGCAGGCATCGATGCCGGGTGCCTGCGGATTGACCCACCAGCCGACGACACCGCTGGCATCGCTAGCCACCCCGCAGGCATTGGCGTCGGTGGGGTTACGCATGACGATCGACTGCACACCGGCGATGCGGCGCTCCTCGACTCCGAACTTCAGCTCCTGGGCGACCTGGCGCTCGTAGTCCAGGCTGCCCAGCTCGAACCAGAACCGGGTGATGTCGACCAGCCCGTTCGGGTTGGCGGCCTGCCAGCGACACACCGCACCGACGAAGGTGCTCTGGATGTCACGCGGGTCGGCGCCCACGGTCTCGGCAAGGATGTCCTCGGTCAGCACATCGCATTCTTTGAGCAGGTTCGGGTAGCTGCGCTGGGAGTCGTTGTTACGCGGCCCCGCACCCGAGGACTTGATCGCGGTGCCGTCGACCGCCCGCGAGCAGCCCTGCACCCCGAGGACCATCGTCAGCGCCGCGAGCAACGCCACAACCACCGTCAACGGACGCTTCATCATGCTCATCGCTGCGCATTCACAATCGATTGGCGGGTCAATTCTTTGGCCACTTCACAGGCATCGGGGAACGGCTTCTGGGTGTAGCTCACCGACCACTCGATGAAGTCGTCGCCGAATCCGATGCCGACCTCGCAGAGGTTCCGGCCCAGGACCAGGTCCTCGCCGATGCCGACGAAACCGTCGTGTCCCTCGATGCTGACATCCTCGACGCTGGCCCGCGAGAGCTCCATGGTCTTGCGTTCGCGGCCCATCGGACTGCCGCGGAAGTGCGTGAACGAGAAGTGCGGGCCGATGATGCCACCGCCGACGAGCCACTGGCACCCCACCGAGGTGCGCGCGGTGTTGACCAGCCCACGGACCTGGGTCAGCTGGGCGATGGTCTCATCGCTGATGCCACCGCACTCGGGGAACACCGGCCCGTGTTGGGCCTCCGGGGCGGACTCCGTGGTGGAGGGCACCGAGGGTGTACTCGGGCTCTCGGAATCCGAACACGCGACGACGACGGGCAGCACCGCAGTGGCGACAACCAGCATCTTCGCCGCGCAGCTGAGTCGGCCGTCACCGCGTCGGAAGATCACGACATGCACTGTAGCGGCCGACCCGCACCACACCGTTGACATACGGACTGACCTGCCTTTTCGTGTCTCGGCCGATGAGCGGTCCGGACAGCGCGGTGTGCAAGAGTGACCACATGCTGCTGGCACTGGTCCGCCACCACGTGCGGCCCTACCGCGGGCTGCTCGCGGTGGTGGCGGTGCTGCAGGTGGTCAGCACGCTGGCATCGCTGTATCTGCCGACGGTCAACGCCGCCATCATCGACGACGGCGTGGCCAAGGGTGACACCGGCCGCATCGTCGACCTCGGCCTGGTGATGCTCGGGGTGACCGCACTGCAGGTGGTGTGCGCGGTGGGCGCGGTGTTCTTCGGGTCCCGGGCCGCGATCGGGTTCGGCCGCGATCTGCGCGCCGCCATCTTCGGCCATGTCCTGACGTTCTCGGCCACCGAGAGTGCCCGGTTCGGTGCGCCGACACTGCTCACCCGAACCACCAACGATGTCCAGCAGATCCAGCTGCTGGTGCAGATGACGGCGACGATGCTGATCACCGCGCCGATCATGGGCGTCGGCGGGATCGCGATGGCGATCCACCAGGACGCCGGCCTGTCGTGGCTGCTACTGGTCAGTGTCCCGGTCCTGGCGGTGGCGAACTGGTGGGTGGTGTCCAAGCTGCTGCCGATCTTCCGGTCGATGCAGCGGCTGATCGACAACATCAACCGGGTGATGCGCGAACAACTCGCCGGTATCCGCGTGGTCCGCGCATTCGCCAGGGAGCCGCTGGAGCGAGAACGGTTCGCCGAGGCCAATACCGCACTGACCGATACCGCACTGATCGCCGGGCGATGGCAGGCGCTGATGTTGCCCGCTACGACGCTGGTGATCAACATTTCCAGCGTCGCGTTGATCTGGTTCGGGGGCCAGCGCATCGATACCGGCCAGATGCAGGTCGGCTCGCTGATCGCGTTCCTGGCCTATTTCATGCAGATCCTGATGGCGGTGGTGATGGCCACCCTGCTGCTGGTACTGCTGCCACGTGCCTCGGCATGCGCGGAGCGGATCACCGAGGTGCTGTCCACCGTCGCACAGATCGGCAATCCCGCCGAGCCTGTCGACGGCACCGATCTGCGCGGTGAGATCACGCTGGAAAATGCCACATTCAGCTATCCGGGCGCCGACCGTGCTGTCGTGCAAGGAGTCTCGCTGACCGCCCGGCCCGGCACCGTGACGGCGATCGTGGGAAGCACCGGTTCGGGAAAGTCGACGCTGCTGTCGCTGATCTGCCGGCTCTACGATGTGACGGGTGGATCGGCCCGCCTCGACGGCGTCGACGTGCGCGACTATGACACCGAGGATCTCTGGGGGGCCGTCGGGCTGGTGCCCCAGCGCGGTTACCTGTTCTCCGGAACCGTCGCCGACAACCTGCGGTACGGCAAGGCCGACGCCGATGAAGCCGAGATGTGGGACGCGTTGCGGGTGGCCGCCGCCGACGATTTCGTGCGCGCTCATCCCGACGGTCTGGACATGCGGGTGGCGCAGGGCGGCATCAACTTCTCCGGCGGTCAGCGGCAACGACTGGCGATCGCCCGCGCGGTGATCCGCCGTCCCGCGGTGTACCTGTTCGACGACGCCTTCTCGGCGCTGGACACCCGCACCGACGCCCGGGTGCAGACCGCGCTGCGGCAGGTGTCCGGGTCGGCCACCGTCATCATTGTCTCGCAGCGGATCAGCACCGTGGCCCAGGCCGATCAGGTGATCGTCGTCGAGGACGGCATCGTGGTGGGCAGCGGCACCCACGAGTCGCTGCTGCAGACCTGCCGGACATATGTGGAGTTCGTGGATTCCCAGACGGTGGGGATCGCATGACGCGCCCGGCGCGCGGGATGCAACCGCCGACCGTCCGCTCCCGAGATTTCACCGGTTCGGCGCTGCGGCTGCTGAAACGACTGACCCCGCAACGCATGTTGACCGCGACGGTGATCATGCTGGCCGTCGGCGGTATCGCGATCGGCGTGATCGGCCCACGAATCCTCGGCCACGCCACCGACCTGCTGTTCGACGGTGTCATCGGCCGCGGACTGCCGGCCGGGCTGAGCAAGGAGGAGGCGATCACCGCCGCCCGGGCCCGCGGTGACGACACCCTGGCCGACCTGTTGTCCGGGATGAACGTCGTACCCGGCAAGGGGGTCGATTTCACCGCGGTCGCGCACACCCTGCTGCTCGCGCTCGGGCTGTATCTGGTTGCCGCCCTGCTGGTATGGCTGCAGGCACGCATCCTCAACGTGGTGGTGCAACGCACCATGATGACGCTGCGCGCCGAAATCCAGCAGAAGGTGCACCGGTTGCCGCTGTCCTATGTGGACGGCCGTCAGCGCGGCGAACTGCTCAGCCGCGTCACCAATGATGTCGACAATGTGCAGTCCACGCTGGGCATGGCGATCAGCCAGCTGCTCACGTCGGCGCTGACGGTGCTGGCCGTGCTGGTGGCGATGCTGACGATCTCCCCGCTGCTGACGGCGCTGACCGTGCTCACCGTCCCGCTGTCGCTGTGGGCGACCCGCGCCATCGCCCGCCGGTCGGCGAAGCTGTTCGCCGAGCAGTGGGCCAACACCGGCCGGCTCAACGCCCATATCGAGGAGACCTACAGCGGTTTCACTGTCGTGAAGACCTACGGCCACCGAGCCGCGGCGGGCCGGCAGTTCGACACGCTCAACGGCGATGTACACCGCACCAGCCTTGCCGCGCAGTTCCTTTCCGGCTTGGTCGGACCCGCCACCACCTTCATCGGCAACCTCAGCTACGTCGCCGTCGCGGTGGTCGGTGGCATCCAGGTCGCCACCGGGCAGATCACCCTCGGCAGCATCCAGGCCTTCATCCAGTACGTCCGCCAGTTCAACCAGCCGCTGACGCAGGTCGCCGCGATGTACAACGCGCTGCAGTCCGGGATTGCCAGCGCAGAGCGGATTTTCGAAGTGCTCGATGCCGAGGAGGAGCCATCGGACGCGCCGCCGGCCACCCGACCGGTCGGCCCTGGTCGGGTGCGGTTCGAGCGGGTGTCCTTCGGCTACCGGCCCGACTCCCCCGTCATCGACGAGCTGTCGCTGATCGCCGAGCCCGGCACCACCGTCGCGATCGTCGGGCCGACCGGGGCCGGCAAGACCACGCTGGTGAACCTGCTGATGCGGTTCTACGATGCCGACTCCGGCCGCATCACCATCGACGATGTCGACATCGCCACCATGCCGCGGGCCGATCTGCGTTCGCGGATCGGCATGGTGCTGCAGGACACCTGGCTGTTCAGCGGGACCGTCTACGACAACATCGCCTACGGGCGACCCGATGCCGGCGCCGACGAGGTGCATGCGGCCGCCCGGGCCGCCCACGTCGACCGGTTCGTACGAACGCTGCCGCTGGGCTACCAGACCCGCGTCGGCGATGACGGCGGTGCGATCAGTGCCGGCGAGAAGCAGCTGATCACCATCGCCAGAGCGGTGCTGGCCCGACCCCAGCTGTTGATCCTCGACGAGGCGACCAGCTCGGTGGACACCCGCACCGAACTGCTGATCCAACAGGCGATGGCCGAGTTACGCAGGGACCGGACGAGTTTCATCATCGCCCACCGGCTGTCGACGATCCGCGACGCCGACCAGATCCTGGTGATGGAGGCCGGCCGTATCGTCGAGCGCGGCACTCATGCCGAGCTGCTGGCCCGGCGCGGTGAGTACTGGGAGATGGCCAAGGCCTGACGGTTCAGCGTTTGACGAGCACCGCGACTCCCCCGCCCAGAACCAGTGCCACCAACAGCAATGCCGCCCACCCCACTCCGGCGAGCCACCACACCGCGATCAACCCGATGATCGCCGGCGAGGCCAGGAACAACACCATGCCCGGATGCTGCTTGACCACCGCCAACGCGCTTCTACCCCGGACCCGATCGATTTCGTCAGCTGCCATGCGACCCAGCATGCCAGCGTGAAGTGATTGGATATGTGGTGATCGGATACTGGGCGAGACGATTGACGTTGAGGAGCACACGGTGAGTGGTCAGTGGTTGCGGGATCCCGAGGGACGCTACGAGTACCGCTGGTACGACGGGCAGAACTGGACCGACCAGGTATCCCACCAGGGCCAGGTGTTCGCGTCCCCGCTGGGCCCGCCGCCCGGCGCCGGCGGCCACCCGCAGGACGAGCAGCAGGCCGCACCGGTTCGCCAGGATCCCCAGCCGCAGGGCGGCGGTGACGGTTTCAGCGGTATCAGTGGTGACCTGATCGACGGCCGGTTCAGCGAGAAGGAGTCGTCGGCGATCGCGCTCCAGAACGAGCGGCTGCTACGGGTCCGGGTCGGCGAACCCTTCATGGCCCGGCAAGGTTCCATGGTCGCCTACCAGGGCAACGTCGATTTCGCCTTCGAGGGCGGCGGGGCCGGCAAGTTCCTCAAGAAGGCACTGACCGGCGAAGGACTTCCGCTGATGCGCGTCCAGGGCCAGGGTGACGTGTTCCTGGCCGAGCAGGCCAACTACGTGCACCTGCTGCATCTGACGAACTCGGGGCTGTCGATCAGCGGTAAGAACGTGCTGGCCTTCTCGGCGAGCCTGGACTGGAACATCGAGCGGGTCAAGGGCGGCAGCATCGCCGTCGGTGGCCTGTTCAACACCACGCTGCGAGGCAGTGGGTGGGTTGCCCTGACCACCGACGGACCGCCGGTGGTGCTCAATGCCGCCGAGGCGCCGACCTACGCCGACACCAACGCGGTGGTGGCCTGGTCGGCGAACCTGCAGACCCAGCTCAAGACCAGCTTCAAGGCGGGTGCCCTGATCGGTCGCGGCTCCGGTGAGGCCGTGCAGGTCGCCTTCCACGGCCAGGGATTCGTGATCGTGCAGCCCTCAGAGGGCATCACCATCCCCGTGCAATAGTCAGAGGCTGTTCAGGATCGACTTCATCTCGTCGATCTCTTTCTGCTGACTGTCGATGATGGCCCGGGCCAGGTCGACGGCCTGCGGGTACTGCCCGCCGTCGATCTCGCTCTGCGCCATGGTGACCGCACCCTCGTGGTGTCCGATCATCTGCTCCAGGAACAGCTTGGTGGCCTCCGGACCCGGTGCCGCGCGCAGTTTCTCGATATCGGCGGGTGCGACCATGCCGTCCATCGAACTGTGGTCCATGGCGGGCATCGGCGGGTTGCCCCATTGGTCCAGCCAGCCCTGCATCTGTTCGATCTCGGGCGCCTGCGCGGCGCGGATCTGCTCGGCCAGCGTGACCACCCGGGGATCCACGTCGGGCTTGGCCAGCAAGATGTCGGCCATCTCCACGGCCTGGCTGTGATGCGGAATCATGTGCTGCGCGAACGCGACGTCGTCACCGTTGTGCGTGCCGGCGTCGGCGCCGGGGCCGGGGTTTGCCCCGCTGCCATCGTGACTGGTGTTGTGACCGCTCTCCTGACCGGTGTCATGGCCGTGGTCGGTGTGACCGTCGGCGGCGGGTTCGGACTGACTGGTACAGCCTGCCAGCAGCAGGACGGCGGCCGCTCCTGTTGCGATCGCCATCGCCGTTTTCCTCATCGATGTGTTCCTCCCTACAGACGTGGACGTAGACGTTTACCCATACCCCCTACCGGTATACCATGGCGGCATGAGCATCGTCCTTGACGTCCACGGTATGACCTGTGGCCACTGCGTAAAGTCCATCACCGCCGCACTCACCGCCGTCGAGGGTGTGACCTCGGTGGATGTCGATCTGAGCGCGGGAACCGTCACCGTCGCAGGTAGCGCGGCGACCGAATCTCTTGCGGCCGCCATCGAGGACGCCGGCTACGACGTGGCCGTACCGGCCTGAACTGACCTGCAAGCGCCCGTACGCCGCCACCCCCACCACAACGCCAGAGAACCGGAGGCGAGATGAGTACCGTCACCCTCGACGTAGGAGGCATGACCTGCGCATCGTGTGCGGCCCGGATAGAGAAGCGACTCAACCGGATCGACGGTGTCGAAGCCAGCGTCAACTTCGCCACCGAACAGGCGCGGGTCGACTACCCCGACACCGTCACACCGGAGGATCTCGTCGCCGCCGTCGAGGCCACCGGGTACACCGCGGCGGTGCCCGCCGCCCGGACCGACAGCACCGAAACCGACGGCACCGGAACCGAACCCGACGAGTCCGCGCCCTGGCGACAGCGGCTGCTGATCTCGGCGGCACTGTCCCTGCCGGTGGTCGCACTGTCGATGATCCCGGTACTGCAGTTCGACAACTGGCAATGGCTGACCCTCACCCTGACCTCCCCGGTGGTGGTGTGGGGCGCCTGGCCGTTCCACCGGGCCGCCTGGACCAACCTGCGCCACGGGGCGGCCACCATGGACACGCTCATCTCGGTGGGCGTCACCGCGGCCTACCTTTGGTCGGTGTGGGCGCTGTTCTTCACCCACGCCGGCATGCCCGGTATGAAGATGCCGTTCGAGTTCATCTCGCGCAGCAACGAACCACATCTCTACCTCGAAGTCGCCGCCGCCGTGACGACCTTCCTGCTGGCCGGGCGCTATTTCGAGGCGCGGGCCAAACGGCAGTCCGGTGCCGCGCTGCGGGCGCTGCTGCACATGGGCGCCAAGGATGTGGCCGTGCTGCGCACCGGGGCGAGCGAAGCGACGGGGAAAAACACCGGGGCAGGTGAGATCCGCATCCCCATAGCGCAACTCGCCGTCGGGGACACCTTCGTGGTGCGCCCCGGCGAGAAGATCGCCACCGACGGTGTGGTGACCGCGGGCACCTCGGCCGTCGACGCGTCGATGCTCACCGGTGAGTCGGTGCCGTTCGAGGTCAACGTCGGCGACTCGGTGGTCGGTGCGTGCGTGAACGTGTCCGGGCGGCTGGAGGTCCACGCCACCCACGTCGGCGCCGACACCCAACTGGCGCAGATGGCCCGCCTGGTCACCGACGCCCAGAGCGGTAAGGCCGACGTCCAGCGGCTGGCCGACCGGGTTTCGGCGGTCTTCGTCCCGATCGTGCTGGTGCTGTCGCTGGCCACCCTGGTGGGCTGGTTGTTGGCCGGAGGTGCGCCGGCCGCCGCCTTCACCGCGGCAGTTGCCGTGCTGATCATCGCCTGCCCATGCGCCCTGGGCCTGGCCACCCCGACCGCGCTGCTGGTCGGCACGGGCCGCGGGGCCCAGTTGGGCATCCTGATCAAGGGACCTCAGATCCTGGAATCCACTCGCCGGGTGGACACCATCGTCCTGGACAAGACCGGGACCGTGACCACCGGCCGGATGTCGGTGGTCGACGTGCACGTCGCCGACGGCGAGAACGTCGACGAGATCCTCAGATCGGTCGGCGCGTTGGAGCACGGCTCCGAACATCCGATCGCACGTGCTGTCAGCGAGTATGCGGCCCGGCGCGGCCCGCTGCCCGCGGTCGACGCGTTCACCAATCACGGCGGTCTCGGCGTCACCGGGGTGGTCGAGAACAGGGCGGTGGCCGCCGGCCGGATCAGCTGGCTGCGCGCGGACTGGTCGCTGGATGCGCCGCAGCGCCTGGTGCAGATCGCCGACGAGGCTGCCACCCATGGGCATACCCCGATCTGGTTCGCCGCCGACGGGCAGATCCGCGCCGTCATCGTGGTGGCAGATACGGTTAAAGACACCGCCGCAGAAGCGATTTCCGGATTTCGCGCGCTCGGCCTGACCCCGATCCTGTTGACCGGCGACAACCGCCGGGCCGCCGAATCGGTGGCCGGTCAGTTGGGTATCGAACGCGTGGTCGCCGAGGTCCTGCCCGCAGGGAAGGTCGACGTGATCACCGCGCTGCAGGCCGAGGGCCATGTCGTCGCCATGGTGGGCGACGGAGTCAACGACGCACCCGCGCTGGCCACCGCCGATCTCGGCCTGGCGATGGGCACCGGCACCGATGTTGCCATCGAGGCATCGGATCTGACCCTGGTGCGCGGGGATCTGCGTGCCGCCGTCGATGCCATTCGGCTGTCCCGCGCCACGCTGGGCACGATCAAGGGAAATCTGTTCTGGGCGTTCGCCTACAACGTCGCGGCCTTACCGCTGGCCGCGGTCGGCCTGCTCAACCCGATCATCGCCGGCGCCGCGATGGCCTTCAGTTCGGTGTTCGTGGTGAGCAACAGTCTGCGGCTGCGCCGGTTCTCGCCGAGCACGGACGCCGCAGGCGGTCGGGTGGGCTAACCGGGACAGTAGCGCGCCCGGAACAGCTTGACCTCGTCCTTGATGCCCTTGAGCCGTTTGGCGCCCGCGAAGGACCACTCGATGCCGGCGTCCTCGCCGATCGCATCGTGCACCGCCTCGGTGACCAGCACGGCGCCGGGCCGGGCCGCGCCGGTGACTCGGCTGGCCAGATTGACCGGGCTGCCGAACCAGTCGCCCGCCCGGTTGACCGCCTTCCCCGAGGCCAAACCCACCCGCAGTCGGGGGAATTCGTCATCGGCGCCCGCGGCTTCCAGCAGCGCCAGCACCGCCGTCAACAACGCCATCGGTTCGGGACTGACCAGCATCACGGCATCGCCGATAGACTTGACGAATCGCACCGGCGGCGCGACCACCTCGTGCGTGGTCTGCACCAGCCGGTTGGCCAGGCCTTCGAGTTCCTCGGGCGGCACCGCCTCGCCCAGCTTGGTGAAGCCCACCAGATCGGCGAACGCGACGGTCACCTCTCGGGCACCAGGTAGTGGCCGTCCCTCGGCACGCTCGCCTGCGGTCACCGCATCGGACTCCATGGTGCGGCGCAGTTCCAGGCGCAGCATGTCCTCGATCAGCGGGCCGAGCAGCGGGTTGACCTGTCGCAGCAGCGCTTCGGATGCCACCGCGACATCCAGCTCGCTGACCCCCGGGGCCATGACAGCAGCCATCGAGGTGAACCGCATCGCCTCGGCCGTCTTGGACAATCCGTCGGCGAGCGCCCTCACGACCAGGACGATATTGTCCTCGTCGATACCCATGTCGGCGAATTGCTTTGCATAGCGGGCTATCTCACCGTCGACGCGCAGGTGCGCAGGCTCGTCGACATCGTCGACCCGTGGCAGGCCCAGCGCCCGCTGAACCCGCTGCAGCAGCTCCAGATCGATCCCGGTGCTCTCGCAGATCTCGCGGGCGGACACATAATCGCCGTCATCGCCCAGGATCCGGCGCGACGCCAACAGGACCGGTTCGTCGCAGTCGCGGATCTGTTCGACCGTGACACCCTGGTCCAGCAACCATGGGATCAGTTCGGCCCGGTCGGCACGGGCCTGACCGGTCAACCCGTCGAGCAGACCGGAGGCCTCGACGTCGAAGTCGATATCGGAGTCGCTACCCACCGGGCCAACCTATACCGGCGGCGGGCAAGATCGGGGCGGTGAGCGACGTGCTGCACGGCCTCGCGCCCATCATCGGCGCGCACCCCACCATCCTGGTGTTGGGAATATGCCCAGTGCACTGTCCCTTGAGCACCGGCAGTACTACGGCAATCCGCGCAACGCCTTCTGGCGGATCTGCGCCGACATCTACGGTTTCGAGCCGGACGCGCCCTACCCGCACCGCGCGGCGGCGCTGGCCGGGCACGGCGTCGCGGTGTGGGATGTGCTGAAGTCGTGCCGGCGGATCGGCAGCCTCGACTCGGCCATCGAGCCGGCCAGCATGGTGGCCAACGATATCGGCGCGCTGCTGACCGACCACCCCGGCATCGGCCTGCTGGTGTTCAACGGCAAGGCCGCCGAACGCAACCATCGCAGGTTGGTCGTCGGTGCGCCGGACCTGCCGACCGTGCAACTACCGTCAACCAGCCCGGCGCACACGATGGCCTATGCCGAGAAGTTGCGGCATTGGCGGGACGCGCTCGGCTGACCGCGGGACGGACAGACCGGCCGGGGCGGGCGGATACGGTGTCTGCATGTCCTGCGTGTTCTGCGCCATCGTCGCCGGTGAGGCGCCCGCCGTCCGCATCCACGAGGATGACGACCTGCTGGCGATCCTCGACATCCGCCCCTTCACCCGCGGCCACACCCTGGTGATCCCCAAGACCCACAGCGTCGATCTGACCGACACCGCGCCCGACACCGTCGCGGCGATGGCGGCACTGGGCCAGCGCATCGCCCGCGCCGCCAGGCGCTCCGGGCTGCACGCCGACGGCAACAACATCGCCATCAACGACGGCAAAGCGGCGTTCCAGACGGTGTTCCACATTCACCTGCATGTCGTGCCGCGCCGCGCCGGCGACAAACTGAGTTTCGCCAAGGGCATGCTGGTGCGCCGCGACCCCGACCGCGAGGAGTCCGGGCGATTGTTGCGCACCGCACTGGCGGAACTCGACGCGGCCGAGCAGGATTGACCCATGAGCATGCCGCCATGGGAGCGATACATCGGGCTTCCGCTGCTGTTGTTGCACGACAAGCTGTACAAGGCCACCGACGGCCGGATCGGCCATACGATCCCCTTCGGCCCGAAGGCCCTGATCCTGCACACCGTCGGCGCCAAGACGGGACTGGCCCGGGCCAACGCGTTGACCTACGCCCGCGACGGCGAGGACTACCTGGTGGTGGCCTCCAAGGGCGGCGAGCCCAAGGCGCCCGGCTGGTATCACAATCTGAAGGCCAACCCGCAGGTCGAGATCAACGTCGGTCCGCGGCGCATTCCGGTGACGGCCAGGGCCGTGTTTCCCGGCGATCCCGATTTCGACCGGTTGTGGCGGATCGTCAACGACATGCGCGGCAACAAGGACCGCTATATCGGCTATCAGAAGCGCACATCGCGGCCCATCCCGGTGATCGTGCTGAGCCCCTAGAGCAGTTCCTTGGCCAGTAGCTCCAGGGTGCGCTCGCGGGCCGGCGCGGTGCCTGCCGCGGTGCCGGCGAACGCCGATGCGACGGGGTTCACCATCACCTCGTCGACGTCGAATTCCGCTGCCAGCGCCCGCATCTGATCGGCCGCGCCGGCGGCGTCCCCGACGACGGTTCGCGCCACCGACGAGTCGATGATCAACTGCTCCTGCGCCGATACCGAAGTGGCCTCGGCGTCCTCGACCAGGTCCAGCGGCCCGAGCGGACGGCCGGTCCGCAATCGGCCCATCATCTGCAGGTTCGGCAGCAGCAACCGGTGCGCCTCCTCGGCGGTGTCGGCCACCGACGCGTTGACGGTCAGGAAGGTCCGCGGCGCGGAAAGCTCCGGGCTGGGCCGGAATTCGGCACGATAGGTGGCCAGCGCCTCGGCGGTCCCCTGACCGGAGAAGTGGTTGGCGAACACATAGGGCAGCCCCTTGGCGGCGGCCAGGTGCGCCGAATACATCGACGAACCCAACAGCCACAACGTGCACTCCCCGACCGCGGCCGGCGTCGCCTTCAGGGTGTAGTCCTGCTGGGCCAGCATCCCCCGCGACAGTCCCACCCGCGCACCACCGGTACTCATCAGCGCCGCAACATGGTCGAGGTACTCGGGAAACCGCTCGATGTCCTCGTCGTTGGCGGCACGGGCCCCGCGCAGCGCCATCGACGTCACCGGATCGGATCCCGGGGCTCGGCCGATGCCCAGGTCGACACGGCCGGGGGCCATCGCCTCCAGCAGGGCGAACTGTTCGGCGACCGCCAGCGGCGCATGGTTGGGCAACATCACCCCACCCGACCCCAGCCGGATCCGCTCGGTCTGGTTGGCCAGATAGGCCAGCAGCACCGGCGGGCTGGTCGCCGCCACGGCGGGCATGTTGTGGTGTTCGGCCACCCAGTAACGGGTGAAGCCCAACCGGTCGGCGGTCTGGGCGACCTGCACGGTCGCCGCCACCGCGTCGGCGGTGCTCTGATCGGTACGGACAGGAACGAGGTCCAGGACAGATAGACGCATTAACGGTTCAACGTCGCCGCGGCCCCGTTTCTTTCCCCGCGATCCGGGCCGCTGTGGTGAAGACATCATCGAGCATCGCCGGGGTGAGCCGGCCGGTGAACATGTTCTGTTGGCTGGGGTGATAACAGCCCAGCAGCACCGCGCCGGAGGTCAATCGCACCTGCGCACCGTGGCCGAACACCGGCTTGGGCCCCGCGGCCAGCTCGTCGGCCACCAGTCCGGCCGCCACCTGCCAGGCGAATCCGCCGAGGGCCACCACCACCCGCACCGATGGTCTGACCCGCTGCCACTCCGCGGTGAGCCACGGCGCACAGGTGGTCCGCTCCTCCGGGGTCGGCTTGTTGGCCGGTGGCGCGCACCGCACCGGCGCGACGATCCGCACCGCCTCGGTGCTCAGCCCGTCGGCGGCGTCGACGCTGACCCCGGCGCTGACCAGTCCGGCCCGGAACAGCGCCGCGAAAAGCTGATCACCGGAGCGGTCCCCGGTGAAGACCCGGCCGGTGCGATTGGCGCCGTGCGCGGCCGGTGCCAATCCGACGATCAGCACCCGCGGCCGGCGCGTACCCCAGCCGGGGATGGGCCTGCCCCAGTACGGCTGGTCGGCGAACGCGCGGCGCTTCTGCACGGCGACGTCCTCACGCCAGGTCACCAGCCGTGGACATGCCCGACAGACACTCACCTCGGCGTCCAGGACGGGCAGCGAGCGGGCACCGGCGGCCAGCACCTCGACATCGGCGGCGGCACGCGCCACCGGAGTGGTCCGCTTGGCGGGATCACCCGGCCAGCCAGAGCCCGGAGGCACCGGCGAACAGAACGGTTGCCCGGTGCGCGGATGCGGCAGTCTCGGCTCTTTTCCAGGCACCGATCCATCCTGCCCCGCGGTCGGTAAATCGGTCGCGGGGACGCCGATACCGCTGCTAGATTCGCCGCGATAGCCATGCAGACCCCCAGCCGAGGCCCGGCGTACCTCATCTTGTTCGCCGCGCTGATGGCCGGCGCGGGCAACGGCATCTCCATGGTCGCGTTCCCGTGGCTGGTGTTGCAGCGCAACGGGTCGGCCTGGGAGGCATCGCTGGTCGCGATGGCCGGGACCCTGCCGCTGCTGGCTTCGACCGTCATCGCGGGCGCGGCGGTGGACTACATCGGCCGCCGGCGGGTCTCGATGATCTCCGATGCGCTGTCGGGGCTTTCGGTGGCCGCCGTACCGGTGATCGCATTGGTGTTCGGGGTGGACGGGGTCAACGTCGCGGTGCTGGCCTCGCTGGCGGCACTCGGCGCAGCATTCGACCCGGCGGGCATGACCGCCCGCGAAACCATGCTGCCCGAGGCCGCGACGCGCGCCCGGTGGACCCTCGATCACGCCAACAGCGTGTACGAGGCGGTCTTCAACCTGGCCTATATCGTCGGTCCGGGCATCGGCGGCATGCTGATCGCCACCGTCGGCGGTATCGAGACGATGTGGGTGACCGCGGCCGCGTTCGGCTGCTCGATCCTGGCCGTCTCGGTGCTGCGCCTCGACGGCGCCGGACCACCGGACCGCTCCCAGCTGCCCGAACAGGTCTGGGCCGGTGTGGTCGAGGGCTTGCGGTTCGTTTGGAACCTCAAGGTGCTGCGCACCCTGGCCTTGATCGACCTGGCGGTGACCGGCCTGTACATGCCGATGGAAGCGGTGCTGTTCCCGAAGTACTTCACCGACCGCGACGAACCCGCCCAACTGGGCTGGGTGTTGATGGCCCTCTCGGTCGGCGGGCTGGTCGGCGCGCTCAGCTATGCGGTGCTGTCGAAGTACATGAAGCGGCGCACCACCATGCTGATCGCGGTCATCACCCTGGGCGTGGCGATGACGATCATCGCGTTCCTGCCGCCGCTGCCGTTGATCCTCGGGCTCTCGGCGATCGTCGGCTTCGTCTACGGACCGATCCAACCGATCTACAACTACGTCATGCAGACCAACGCGCCGGCACATCTGCGTGGCCGGGTGGTCGGGGTGATGGGTTCGCTGGCCTACGCCGCCGGGCCGCTGGGACTGTTGCTGGCGGGTCCGTTGGCCGATTCCGCGGGTCTGCACGCCACCTTCCTCGCGCTGGCGGTGCCGATGTTGCTGATCGGCCTGGTCGCCATCGGGTTACCCGCGCTGCGCGACCTCGACCGCGATCGCCGCGTCGACCGGTAGTGCGCCCCGCGCCGGAACCGGAACTGCCGCCGTGCCGGACGTGGATCGCCGACTAGGCTTTGCGAGTGCGGTTGAAGTGGCCACTGGTGGGACGAGCGGCGGAGATCCAGACGATCCGCCAGGCCGTCACGTCCCCGGAGCTGCGCGGCATCGTGGTGTCCGGGCCGGCCGGCGTCGGCAAGAGCCGGCTGACACGCGATGCGCTGCACGGTAGCTCGGCACGGTGGATCGTCGGCACCACGGCGGCGCGTACCCTGCCGCTGGGCGCCTTTGCCGAATGGGCCCCCGACCCTGATGGTGACCGGCTGCAGTTGGTGCGCGGCGTCATCGACGCCGTGACGGCCACCCCGACCGGCGAACCGGCGGTCATCGGTGTCGACGACGCCCATCTGCTCGACGAGCTGTCCGCGTTCGTGCTGCATCAGATAGTGCAGCGCGGAACCGGCCGCGTCGTACTGACCGTGCGCGATGGCGAACCGGTCCCCGACACCGTCCGCGAGATATGGAAGGACCATCCGTTCGATCGGCTGGAGCTCCGTCCGCTGCGCCAGCCCGACAGTTCGGCGCTGCTGACGGCGGTGCTCGGCGGGACCGTTGACGAGTCTGCGGCGCAACGTCTTTGGGATCTGACCCAGGGAAACGCGCTCTATTTGCGCAATATCGTCGAACACGAACTCGCCGAGGGCAGGCTGGTGTCACGCGAGGGCCGCTGGCAGTGGCTGGGCCGTCCGGTGCTGCCGACCGGCCTGGTCGAGCTCATCGAATCCCGGTTTCGTGATCTCGAGCCCTCGGTCGGTGAGGCCATCGACGCCCTGGCGGTCGCCGAACCGCTCGAACTCGCGGTCCTGCAACGGGTCACCTCGGTCGACGCGGTCGAAGCAGCCAATGTCCGCGAACTGGTGGTGCTGCAGGACACCGCCGAGGGGGTACAGGTCCGCATCGCGCATCCGCTCTACGGCGAACTGCGGCGCAGCCGCTGCCCGGCGGCCACCCTGCGCCGACTTCGTGGTCGCATCGCCACGGAGTTGACGACCCGCAACCAGACCGACGACCTGCGGGCGACGGTCCGGCGCGCCACCCTGCTCATCGACTCGGACCTGGCCCCCGATCCCGACCTGCTGGTGCGGGCCACCCGCGGTGCCATCAGACTTGCCGACCTCGCGCTGGCCGAGCGGTTGGCGACGGCCGCCCATCAGGCCGGCGCGGGCCCGGAGGCCACCTACCTTCGGGCGCACGCGCTGTCCTGGCTGTTCCGTGGGCGAGAAGCCGAGGACATCCTGGCGGCGCTGGACACCACGACGCTGTCCGATACCGAACGCGCCGGGTTCGCCCACCTGCGCGCCTCCAACCTGCTCTGGGCGCTGCACCGACCCCACGAAGCCAAGGCCCACGCCGACGCGGTCGCCGCCGGCCTCGACCCGGCAGGCAGGCAGTGGTTGGACGCCTTTCGCACCGTGTACTGGTTTGCCATGGACCGACCCGATGACGCCGAGCGGGTGGCCGAATCGGTCGACCTCGACGCCCTGCCGGAGGTGCTGCGCGCCGAGACCGCATGGGCCTTGGCCACCATCGCCGCCGACGCCGGCCGGATGACCGCGGCCGGCGAGCTCGTTGCACTGGGCTACCGGACCGCGGTGCACGGTGCCTTCGACACACCCCACATCAGGTTCAACCTCGCCGATTCCGAGCTGACCGCCCTGGTGCTGGCCGGCCGGATCCAGGATGCCCGGCAGGTGGCTGAGCGGGTCGTCTCCGAGGCCACCGATCTTCCCGGCACCGCGCACTCCCTTGGCCCGGCCATAGCCGCCCGCGCCGCGCTGGCAGACGGTGACATCATCGGGGCGACAGCGCTTTTCCAGCAGATCGCCGCGGTGATGGCCGGACATGAGAAGGGGTGGGGTTTCCGCTACGACATCGCCCATGCGACGGCGTTGGCCATGCGGGGCGCGGCCGATGATGCCGAGGCCATCCTCGACCGGCTCGATGCGCTGGACCGCCCCTTCCGCCCGTTGCGCTACGAGCGTGCGGTGGCCCGTGCCTGGGTGGCGGCAGCGCGCGGCTGGGTCAGCCAGGCCACCGCGACCCTGTCGACGGCCGCGCAGCAGGCCGGCGCCGAGCACAGGTTCGCCGCGGAGGTGTGGTGCCGACAGTTGGCCACCCAGTTCGGCGACCGCAGCCACGCCGAACGGCTGACCGAGCTCGGCGACCTGGTGGAAGGCCCACGGGCCGGACTGGCCGCCCGATTCGCCACCGCACTGCGCGCCGGTGATGCGGCCGAACTGTGCTCGGTGTCAGAGGAATTCGAGAAGATCGGCGACCGCGTGGCCGCACTCGACGCCGCCGCCCACGCGGCGACGATCTTCCGAAATCAGGGTAAGCGAGGATCGGGCCTGACCTGTTCGACCCGGGCCGACGCCCTGGCCGCCGAGTGCGGTGTGCGCACCCCGACCAAGGAGTCGGCCAGCGAGGAGATACCGCTGACGGGCCGGGAACGGGAGGTGGTCGCCGTGCTCGCGGCGGTGACACCGCTGCCGAGCAACCGCGATATCGCCGACCGGCTGAGCCTGTCGATCCGGACCGTCGAGGGCCACATCTACCGCGCGATGAACAAGACCGGCACCACGACCCGCGAAGAGCTGGCCGAACTGCTGCGCCGGCGGCGCCCATAGACTCAAGTGGTGAGTTCCGCGCTGGACGGCCTGATCGCCGCATTGCCCGAGGGCACCGTCGTCACCGACCCCGATATCGTCGCCTCCTATCGCCAGGACCGCGCCGCCGATCCCGATGCGGGCACCGCGCTGGCGGTGCTCCGCCCCCGGGGTACCGAGGATGTGCAGACCATCGTCCGGTGGGCCGCGGCGAATGGGGTCGCCGTCATCCCGCGTGGCGCGGGCACCGGCCTGTCCGGTGGTGCGACGGCGCAGGACGGCAGCATCGTGCTGTCCACCGAACGGATGCGCGATATCACCGTCGACACCGCTACGCGCACGGCGGTGGTGCAGCCGGGACTGCTCAACGCCGAGGTGAAGAAGGTCGTCGCCGAGCACGGACTGTGGTACCCGCCGGACCCGTCCTCGTTCGAGATCTGCACCATCGGCGGGAACATCGCGACCAACGCCGGCGGGCTGTGCTGTGTGAAGTACGGCGTCACCACCGACTACGTGCTGGGCCTGGAGGTGGTTCTCGCCGACGGGACCGCCGTCCGCCTCGGTGGCCCGCGCCTGAAAGATGTTGCCGGACTGAGCCTGACGAAGTTGTTCGTCGGCAGCGAGGGAACCCTCGGCATCATCACCGAGGTGACGTTGCGGCTGCTGCCCCCGCAGCACCCGGCGTGCACCGTGGTGGCGACATTCGCCTCGGTGGAGGCCGCCGCAAATGCGGTCGTCACCATTACCGGCAAGATCAGGCCCTCGATGCTGGAATTCATGGACGCCGCGGCCATCAACGCCGTCGAGGACAAACTCAAGATGGGCCTGGACCGCACCGCGGCCGCCATGATGGTGGCCGCCTCCGATGACCGCGGACCGGCCGGGGCCGCCGACGCGGAGTTCATGGCCGAGGTGTTCACCGAGGCCGGTGCCACCGAGGTGTTCTCGACATCGGACCCGGCGGAGGGCGAAGCATTCGTGGTGGCCCGCCGGTACGCCATTCCCGCCGTCGAGGCCAAGGGGTCGCTGCTGCTCGAGGATGTGGGCGTGCCGTTGCCCTCGCTGTCGCATCTGGTCGCCGGTATCGAGAAGATCGCCGCGCAGCACGATCTGCTGATCTCGGTGATCGCTCATGCCGGTGACGGCAACACCCACCCGCTGATCGTGTTCGACCCCGCCGATACCGATATGGCCCGCCGCGCCGAGATCGCGTTCGGCGAGATCATGGATCTCGCGGTGTCGCTGGGCGGCACCATCACCGGTGAGCACGGGGTGGGCCGGTTGAAGAAACCGTGGCTGGCCGGGTACCTGGGCCCCGAGGCGATGGAACTCAACCGCCGGATCAAGGCTGCCCTGGACCCGGCCGGAATCCTCAACCCCGGCGCCGGGCTCTGATCGAGGCGCCGCGTCAGCGACCGGCAACCTGCCAGGCCGATGCGTCGGTCTGCTCGGTCCAGAACCGGGCGAACCGGCCACCGACAGCCAGCAACTCGTCGATGGAACCGTCCTCGACGATCCGCCCGCCCTCGACGAACAGCACGCGTTCGGCTCCCTGGATGCTGGCCAACCGGTGCGCGACGATGACCCGGGTCCGGTCGCGCAGGTCGGCGGTCAACGCCGCGACGACGGCGGCCTCGTTCTCGGTGTCCAACGCGCTGGTGGCCTCGTCGACAAGCAGCACCGGAGCCGGTTTGATCAGCGCACGAGCGATGCTCACCCGCTGACGCTCACCCCCGGACAGGGCCGAGCCGGCCTCCCCCACCACCGTGCGATCACCGTCGGGCAATCGTTCGGTGAGCTCGTCGACCCGCGCGAGTGCGGTTGCCGCACGGTAGGACTGCCCCCCCGCATGTGGCTCGCCGATCAGGATGTTCTCACGCAGTGACCCGTCGAACAGGTAGGGGTGCTGGAACACCATGCTGATCGCCGCGCGCCGCGCCGCCGGGTCGAGTTGCGCCAAATCCTGTCCGTCGAACAGCACGCGGCCGCTGTCGGGTTCGTGCAGACCGGCGATCAGGCCGAGGATGGTGCTCTTACCCGAACCGGACGGTCCGACGATCGCGGTGGTGGTACCCGGTTCGAGGGTGAAGCTGAGCCCGTCCAGAACCGTCGATTCGCCGTACCCGAAAGACAACCGCTCGAATTCGATGCGGGGTGCGCGGTCACCGGGCAACACATCGGCGCCCGCGCTGCGGGTGGGGGCATCGAGCACCTGTTGGATCCTGGCCAGCGTGGCGCGGGTGGATTCCAGCGCACCGGACAACTCACTCAGGACGGTAAACGGTTCCAGATAGCGTGCGATGACCACGATGAGCGCGACCGCCTCGGGCACCGTCAACGCACCGCGCACCGTGAGAATGGTTGCGGCCGCAGCGAAGACGATCAGCGCGAGTTGGCTGGCCAGGCTGAACAGGAGCTGCCCGGGAACCTGCATGGTGAGCAGCCGCAGGCCGGCTCCGTGCTGGGCCTGCAGCGCGGAGCCCACCAGACTGCGGGCGGGCTCGACGCGGCGTGCCGCACGCAACGCCTGCTGGGTGCGGGCGAACTCGATGATCCGTTCGGTGAGCGCGGTGTTGGCGTCGGCGGCGATACGGTCGGCGCCGCGGGTCAGCCGACCCGAGCACCACAGGGCGCCGAGCAGCACCGCGACGCCGGCCAGTGCGGCCAGCCCGAGCGGCACCGAGATCGTCAACAGGGCAAGCGATATCGCCGTGGGAAGCAGCACGGCACCGATCAGCGGGGTCAGCAGGTTGACCACCAGGCCGACCAGCTCCGGTCCGGTGGCCGCGATGGCCGCCCGGGTGGTCGCGGTGTTGTCCTGAGACAGCCAATCCAGTCGGATATCCGGGAGCCGGTCGGCCATATCGTGCTGGGTGTTGTCCAGCACGGCAAAGCCGATATCGAAACCGAGTGCCGCCGTGCGGGTGTCGATCACCCAGCCGGCCACGGTGACCGCCGTCAGCCAGCCAAGCCAACCCCAGGCGTCACCGGGTGTGGTGCTGAACAGCGCGGCGACCAGCGGCACCAACAGCACCACGCCGACCGCCCGCAGCACCACCGAGACGACGGCCAGCACGGTGTACAGGCCGACCTTGTTGCGCCGGTCGGCGGGGATCAGGGCCAACAGGGTGCGGATCATCGGGTGGCCTCCGCGGCTTCGGCGGTGGGGTGCGCCGATTCCCACAGCGCCCGGTAGCGCCCGTCTGCGGCGAGCAGTTGTTCGTGGGTTCCGGCCTCGGCGATCACGCCGTCGTCGAGGACGACGATCTGGTCGGCGTGGGTGATGGTGTGCAAACGGTGCGCGATGACGAGCACGGTCCGGTCCTTGGTCAATCGGTTGATCGCCTGCTGCACAAGGTATTCCGATTCCGGGTCGGCGAATGCGGTGGCCTCGTCGAGGATCAGCACCGGGGTGTCGGCCAGGATGGCGCGGGCGATGGTCAGGCGTTGCCGCTCCCCACCGGACAGTCCCGCACCGGAGCCGAGCACCGTGTCGTAGCCCTGCGGCATGCCCTCGATACGGTCGTGGATGCGGGCGTCGCGGGCGGCGGCGATGATCCGGTCGATATCGGCGTCCGGATCGGCGAGAGCGATATTGTCGGCGACGCTACCGTGCACCAGCTGTGCGTCCTGCAGCACGAATCCCACCCGCCGGTACAGCTCGTCGGCCGACAGCGCGCGGATATCGTCACCGCCGATACTGATGGCGCCCTGCTGGATGTCGTGGAACCGGGCCAGCAGCGCGGCGAGTGTGGACTTGCCCGAGCCCGACGGCCCGACCAGGGCGGTGACCGTCCCGGGTGCCAGGGTCAGCGAAACATCCTTGATCACCGGAACTTCGGGTCGGTAACCGAAGCTCACGCGGTCGAAGACCACCGCGCGTGCGACGCCGTCGGCGCCGGTCGCGAGATTCTCGCGGACGGTCAGCTCGGGTTCGTCCAGCACGCTCTGCACCCGGCGGGCGGCGAGCGTGCCGCCCTGGATACCGGCCAACCCGTAGCCGATACCCAGCAGCCGCGCCCCGAACGTCGTGCCCAGCAACAGGAATGGCAGCAGATCGACGGGGTCGAGCGCACCGCCGATGACCAGCGGGGTGCCCACGGCCATGATCAGCCACAGGAACGTCGTCGGCCTGGTCACCAGGTCCATCAGCGTCTTCTTGCCGATGAAAGGGCGCTGCCAATCGACGAGGAAGGCGATGTAGTCGTCGAGCCGAGTGCGGAAACTCGACGATGCGGCGCCGCCGAAGATGCGGACGACGGGCTGACCCTCGAGGTAGGCGCCCGCCTCCCCGCTCATCCGTTCGGCCCATTTGGGCGCCTGGGTGATCTTGTTGCCGGATTGGATGGTCATCACCGACATCAGCACCAGGTAGACGAGCACCGGGCCGAAGAGCACCAGGGCGATGCGCCAGTCCACGACGAAGAGGTACACCAGCACCGCCACGGGCGCGATGACCGCGGCGACCGCGTCGGGGATGGCGTGGGTGATCAGGTAGTGCAGCGACAGGGTGTCGTCCTGGACGAGCTGTTTGATCGATCCCGATCCGCGGGCGGTGAACCAACCCAACGGTAGTCGCGACAGCTTTGTCAGCAGCCTGCCGCGCAGGTCCCTGGCGAACGCCGCGTCCACCCGGTGCAGCCACAGCGCCAGGGCCGCGGTCAGGAAGGTGCCGGTACCCAACAGCGCGAGCGCGGCAATACCCAGGTCCCACAGCCGGTCCGCGTCGGCACCGGCAAGCAGCAGCCGGGCCAACTCGACCAGCAACACGAACGGCGCCAGCTCGACCAGGGTGATCAGCGCCTGCAGGACGCCGGAGATGATCATGGTCTTCTTCAGCGGCGCCAACAGCCGGCCCGCGGCCTGCGCCCGCCAGGTACCGGTCGGCGCCGGCCGCGGCGTGTGCGCCGGCTCGGGTGCCGCAACGGGAGTCTCGACCGTCGGTTCGTCACCGCGCGTGCTGCCCATGGCACGGCCCTCGGTCCAGTAGGCCTGGGCGTGGATCTCCTGTTTGGGGAAGCCGAATTCGTCGCGCAGCCGGGTCCGCAGACCCTTGAGCGTGCCGGCCTCGGGGCCGGCCCAGGCGTACCAGTTGGACCAGTCGCGGGATTCGATCGCAGCGGTGATCGCGGCGGCATCGGTCCGCGGCACCCGGTGCACCCGCAACCGCGGATGCTCGGCCAGTGGGATCAGCGGGTCGTCGTCATGGTGTTGCTCCAGGTACACCTCGACGGGGATGTCGTGCGGGACGGCGCCGATGATGCCGTTGATGGCCGGCTGGGAGGCACTGTCGCCGATCAACAGGTAGCCGGCGGGCCGGTCCGCCGGATCCTCGGGGACCGAGAAACCCTTGGATCCCATGACCATTGCCGCGATCGTGGCACCGGGTGTGACATCGGCGGCCCAGCGGGATGCCGGGCCGGCGGGCTCGTGCAGCACCACATCGATGGCGAAGTGTCCGGTGGTCGGGTCGGATTCCGAGAGCGTGTACGCGCGCTGGAACTCGGTGTCGGTGCCGTCGGGATCGGGGAACCAGAAGCGCAGCCACGAGGTGGGTTCGGCGGACGAGTCCTCGAAGATCGTCGGTGACACCATCTGGATGCGCACACAGTGCGGGGCCAACCGTTCGGTACCCAGCACGGTCACCTGGTGATCGCGCGCACCGAAACCGCGCATCATCACGCCCTGGAATCCGCGTGCCATCTCGGGGCCTCCTTCTCAGATGCCACCGGTCTGCATCCGTTAGGAGTTTAGGCTAGCCTTACCCGCCGCCCGATCCGGGCGCACCTCGGCGCGCGCTCAGTGGGTGTAGAGCTCCGGGCGGCGCAACCGCAGATAGTTCACGTGCCCGCCGAGCGCGCTGCGCAACGCGAGGTCGACGGTGAGGACGTCGTCGTCGCGGCCGAGTTCGGCCACCACCCGGCCGTCGGGGTCGACCGCGCGGCTGCCACCGCAGAATCGGTGCCCGATCTCGGCACCGCACCGGTTGGCGTAGACCAGCGGCAACCGGTTCTCCAGCGCGCGGGACTGTGCGGCGATCAGGTGATCGTTGTACAGCGGATCCATGTTGGCCGAGCTGACCACCAGCAGCTGCGCCCCGCCGTCGGCCAGGGTGCGGGCCACCTCCGGGAACTCCATGTCGAAGCAGTTCACCAGGCCCACCCGCAGCTCGCCGAGCTGCGCGACCACCAGCCGGTCCCCGGCGGTGAACGCCTGTGCCTCGGCGTCGAACAGGTGTGTCTTTCGGTAGTTGGCGACCAACACGCCGGAGGCGTCGATGGCGGCCATCGAGTTGTAGGGCTTGCCCGGCCCTGGCTCCAGGTAACCGCCCACGAACGCGGTGCCGGCCGCGGCGCAGGCCGCGGCGATCTCGGCCATTGCCTGCTCCGGCGGGGCGGCCAACTCGTCGAGATCGTCGATCTCGTAACCGGTGAGGGCCAGTTCGGGCACCACCACCAGATCGGCGTCGGCGTGCCGGCGGACGAGTGCGCTGAGCCGGGCGCTGTTGCGCGCGATATCGCGTGCGGCGACGTCGAGTTGAGCGATCGCGACTCGGACGGTGTCAGCGCTGTCGGCCATCTGGCCATTCTGCAGCAGCGGCGTGGCGAACCGGCCCACGAAGGCACGAGTACGCCGTTACGCTCCTGGACACGGGTGTTTCGCTTGGGGAGGCGGACGGGGATGGCGGTGCGCGGGGGCGGACGTGTGTATGTGATGCGGCGTGCGGGGGCGGCCGCGGCCATGGCTGCGGCCGCTCTGCTGTTCGGAATCGGCGGGGCCGGGATGGCGCAGGCCGACGAGCCGAGTTCCACGAGCACGGCGAGCGCGCAGCAGGACGTAGCGACCGCATCGGATCCGGCGCCCGAGACGGCCTCCGTGCGGTTGGCCGACGGCGGTGCGATCTCCGGACCGGACGATCACGACCGCGATGCCGCGGTGGGTACCGATCACCCGAGCACGGGCCGGGTCGCGACGCGCGCGCGGGCGCTGCTCGATGACGACGACCCGCTGGCCGAGGCCGCTGCGCGCGCCGAACCGGCGACCCTGCCCGCACCGACCGACGAGATGTCCACGGCGCACGGTGATATCGGAAAGTGGATGCTCACGCCCGCGGGCCAGATCTCCGACTGGGGCGGTAAGCAACACGACGGCCGGACGCTGTTGGAGGCGGTGAACGTGATCATCGTCGATCCGCGGTCGACGTCGCCGGGGCAGGCCGGGCGTCGGCTCAACCAGGCGATGTTCGCGTCCGGATTCCCGGCCCAGCCGCTGCACAGCTTCGGGTTCCAGGGACGCATCGACGATGTCGCCTACGGCCAACAGCCGGGCGGGGTGCTGCTGAGCTACTCCGACGATTTCTTCCTGCGCCAGAACCACCATGGCCGGATATTCGGGCCGGATCCGATCGAGACCGCGACCGGGTTCGTCTGGAGTGGCGCGTTCTCCACCGAGCGGGTCGCGTTCACCGGGTGGCTTCCCGGCCATGCCTATGTCTCGTCGAATCAGGCGCGGGATTCGCTGGCGACGGCGTTGGTCACGAGCGGGCACGCCACGTTCGGCGGTCTCGTCGCGCTGGACAATGCCTATCAGAGCCTGACCACCACCACCGGTGACCATGACGGATTCGCCGTCGTGCTGGTGCTCACCGGGGTCGGCGGTCCGTCGCGGCGCGAGACGCTGGTGAGCACACGGGGCGCGGCCACCTCCGGGATCGTGGCCGCCGCGGTGACGGCCGAGCGGACCTGTCCGGTCCTCCCGTCGACGTCGGTGGGGCCGACGCAATGTCAGCCAGACGGCCCCGTTGTTGCCATACCCGCGCGACGAGCTCTTGACAGTCCTTTCCAATTGTCGTAGTTATGAGACATGACGGCTCAAATGTCTCACGATGCGGTGTTCCAGCTGGCGACCGCCCAGACCTGGCCCGATCCGTGGCCGATGTACCGGGCCCTGCGTGACCACGACCCGGTGCACCATGTCCGCACCGATCACCCCGACCGCGACTACCCCGGCCACGACTACTACGTGCTGTCCCGGCATGCCGACATCTGGGCCGCCGCCCGCGATCACCGCACCTTCTCCTCGGCCGAGGGCCTCACGGTCAACTACGGCGAGCTGGAGATGATCGGACTGACCGACAATCCGCCGATGGTCATGCAGGATCCACCGGTGCACACCGAATTTCGCAAGTTGGTGGCACGCGGCTTCACCCCGCGGCAGGTGGAGGCGGCGGAGCCCAAGGTGCGCGACTTCGTCGTCGACCGCATCGAGAGGTTGCGCGCCGACGGCGGCGGCGACATCGTCGCCGAGCTGTTCAAACCGCTGCCGTCGATGGTCGTCGCCCATTACCTTGGGGTGCCCGACGAGGACCGCGGTCAGTTCGACGGCTGGACCGACGCGATTGTCGCCGCCAACACCGCCGACGGGGGCATCGGCGGCGCACTGGAAAGCCTCGGCGACGCGCTCGGCGCCATGATGGCCTACTTCACCGCGCTGATCGAGAAGCGGCGCGCCGAACCGGCGGACGACACCGTGTCACATCTGGTGGCCGCCGGGGTCGGCGCCGACGGGGACATCGCCGGGGTGCTGGCCATCCTGGCCTTCACTTTCACCATGGTCACCGGTGGGAACGACACCACGACCGGAATGCTGGGCGGCTCGGTGCAACTGCTGCACCGACACCCCGACCAACGCCGGTTACTCGTCGAACATCCGGACCTGATCGACGATGCGGTCGACGAGTTCCTCCGGCTGACCTCACCGGTACAGGGGTTGGCGCGCACCACGACCTGCGATGCCACGGTGGGCGACACCACGATTCCCGCCGGCCGCAAGGTGCTGCTGCTCTACGGTTCGGGCAATCACGACGAACGCCAATATGGTTCCGACGCCGAGCAACTCGATGTCCGGCGTAGGCCGCGCAACATCCTGACCTTCAGCCACGGTGCGCACCACTGCCTGGGGGCCGCGGCCGCCAGGATGCAGTCGCGGGTCGCGCTGCAGGAATTACTGCGCCGGATACCGGATTTCGAGGTCGACCTGGACAGGGTGACGTGGGCCGGTGGCAGCTATGTGCGGCGGCCACTGTCGGTACCGTTCACCGTATGCCGATGAGCGATTGGCTGGCCGACCGGCGGACCGAGGCCGCCGCCGAACGCATTCTCGATGCCGCCGAGGAACTGTTCACCCAGTACGACGCGGCCGCCGTGGGAATGAACGAGATCGCCCGCGCCGCAGGCTGTTCGCGCGCCACGCTGTATCGCTACTTCGAGAGCCGCGATGCGCTCTACACCGCCTATGTGCACCGCGAGACGCATCGACTGTTCGGTGAGATCGGCGCACAACTCGCCACGATCACCGACCCACGGCAGCGGTTGGTCGAGGGCGCGCTGGGCGCATTGCACCGGGTGCGGAACAGCCCGGCGCTGGCGTCATGGTTCGCTCATTCGGCCCGCCCGATCGGCGGCGAGATGGCCGAACGCTCCGAGGTGATCAGGACGCTGGCCGAGGCCTTTCTGTTGTCGATGGGCGATGATCAACCCGGCGCCACGCTGCGCGCCCGCTGGCTGGTACGGGTGCTGATCTCACTGCTGCAGTTTCCCGGCCACGACGACGCCGATGAACGCGCCATGTTGGAAACGTTCGTCGCCCCGACGGTCGGCGGCTTCCTCACGCAGCCCAGTACGCGCGCGCCTTGACCGATTTGCGCGGGATCTTGTAGTCCTCGCGCAGCACCTTGGCCACCGCCCTGGTGGTGCGGTTGTCACACGCCACCCAGCCGAAGTGGTCCGGAGCGTCGAAGGCCGCCTCGGCGACGGCCCGCACCAACTCGGCACCGCCGTCGACCCGGTCGACCCAGGTGACATCGGCTCTGCCGGTGGGAATCTCGCGGTCGTCGTCATGGGACGACTCGAGGAAGACCTGCGCCGGTGCGTCGCCGATGGCCGCCAGCAACGAGTTGATCGCGGGCAACGACGCAGCATCGCCGACGATGACATACCCCGCGGGCGCCGGTTCCGGGATGGCGAAATCACTGCCCAGCACCGTCACCTCGAGCGTGTCACCGACCGCGGCGTTGCGCGCCCACCGGGTGGCGACACCGTCGTGCATGGCGAAATCGATATCGACGGTGCCCTTTTCGGGGTCCGGATTGACCAGGGTGTAACCGCGTTGATGGGAACGCGCCCCGTCGGGGAACCAGCCGCGCACCCACATCGTCGGGTGGATGGACTGCTCGCTCAGCAGTTCGGGTGCAGAGAAGTGCAACCGCAGGAAGTTGTCGGTGATATCGGTACGGCCAGTGACGGTCAGTTCGTAATCCCCGCCGCGCCACAGCTTGACCAGCACGCCCTCGATACCGCGTGACGGCTTCAGATCGATCATGAGCCCTCCTAAGTCGATGCTTAGGTAAGGGTAGCCTAATTTCTACTCGGACGGTCTCGCACCCGGGTCAGCCGGTGCAATAACCAGGCCAACGGGACGGTGGCGACCATGGTGCCGAAGAACAGCGCCCACATCGAGCCGGTGTAGATCGGGAAGCGCAGCACCTCGACCATCACCAGCTCCATCAGGATCAGATGGATCAGGAAGATCTCATAGGAGATCTCACCGAGGAACACCATCGGCCGACTCGCCATCGCCCGGTAGTACCAGCCGGTCTGCCCCGGCGCCGACCCCGTCAGCGCAGACCCGGTAAGCGCCAAAGGCGCCGACCCCGTCAGCGCCAAAGGCGCGACCACCAGCGTGGCGATCGCCATGTAGAACACCGTCTTCACCACCGCCTCGCTCAACAACGCCGGCGAGGTGGTCGGCGCACCGGCCAGCGGTGTGGCGGCGATCAGATAACAGATCACCGCCAGCGGCAGGCACAGCATCGCGTAAGCGCGAACACCGGCGGCCTCCCACACCGCCAACAGCATGCCGCCGACGAACCAGGCCAGATAGGTCGGCAGCCACAGCGGTGCGGCGTCGGGCAGGAAATCGGTGCTGTGCACCAACCACAGCCACGCCGGGCTGATCGCGAACAGCACACCCAACCCGGTCAGCAGCAGACCCGGTCGCCACCGTCGCCGGCACAGCACCACCAGCAGCAGCCAGGCCAGCACCGGCAACACCAGATAGAAGGCCACCTCGACGGCCAGGCTCCACATCTGCGTCATGCCCTGGTGCAGATACGAATACAGATAGTTGTCGGTGTAGATCTGGGTCAGAGTCAGGTTGCGCAGCAACCCCTCCCAGGTGTGTCCGGGGTTGGGCCCGGCCTCGCGGAAGTGATACACCGCGTAGGCCACCAGCACGGTCACCACATAGGCAGGCATGATGCGGCGCACCCGATGCCAGGCATAACGCCGGACCGACGGGGACGGAAGGCCGGCAGCAGACGCGCGCACCCACGGGCGGAACAGCAGAAAACCCGACAGCACGAAGAAGATCGGCACACCGATCTCGGCGCGCGACCAGAACGACCCGGTGAACCCCTGCGGGTACTTTCCGGTGGTGTACGCCGCGTGCGTCAACACCACCAACAGCGCGGCGACCGCGCGCACACCGGTCAGCGCGTCGACCCGCCCGGTGGCAGAAACCGATTCCAAACCGCCCTGGGCGTCGCGCTGCGACGTCACGAGTCCTTGCGGCGAGGCTTGCTGGTGCCGCTCCCGCGGTCGGGTTGCAGGTTGATCAGCACACCCTGGATCCGGGTGTTCTCCAGCTTCTTGTACACCTCACGCGGCAACTTGGCCGGCAGCTCCACCAACGAGTGGTCGACCCGAATGGCGATATGACCGAAATCGCTGCGGTTCAGCCCACCCTCGTTGGCGATCGCCCCGACGATCGCGCCGGGCGCCACCTTGTGCCGCTTGCCCACCGCGATGCGGTAGGTCGCCAGATCGGTGCGGGTGCTGTGCTTCTTGCGCGGGCGGTCCTCACGGGCACCCCGATCATCGCGGTCGGGGCGCTCCTTGCGCTTCTCCGGCGGCGGCTCGGTCATCAGGAACGCTTCGCCGTCACGGGACAACAACGCCAGCGCCGCGGCGATATCGGCCAACGGCACATCGTTGTCACGCTCGTAGTCCTCGATGAGGCGGCGGAACAGGTCGATGCCCGGGGAGTTGAGCGATTCGCTGATCGAGTCGCGGAACTTCTGGACACGCTGGGCGTTGACATCGTCCACCGACGGAAGCTGGATCTCGACGAGCTTCTGACGGGTGACCCGCTCGATCGAACTGAGCAGGTGCCGTTCGCGGGGTGTCACGAACAACATGGCGTTGCCCGACCGCCCGGCGCGACCGGTGCGCCCGATGCGGTGCACATAGGACTCCGGGTCGTGCGGGATGTCGTAGTTGACCACGTGGCTGATGCGTTCGACATCCAGGCCGCGGGCCGCGACATCGGTTGCGACCAGGATGTCGATGGCACCGCTCTTGAGCGAGGCGATGGTGCGCTCACGCTGGGCCTGCGCGATGTCACCGTTGATGGCGGCCGCGGCGAAACCACGCGCACGCAGCTTCTCGGCGACCTCCTCGGTGGCCTGCTTGGTACGGACGAACACGATCATCGCGTCGCCCTCTTCGACCTCGAGCAGCCGCGTCAGCGCATCCATCTTGCGCGGGTAGGACACCTGCAGGTAGCGCTGGGTGATGTTCTCGGCGGTCTGCGTCTTCGCCTTGACAGTGACCTCGACCGGATCGTGCAGGTACTTGGAGGTGATCTTCTTGATCGCCGGCGGCATGGTCGCCGAGAACAGCGCGACCTGCTTGTACTCGGGGGTGTCGGCCAGGATGCGTTCGACATCCTCGGCGAAGCCCATCTGCAGCATCTCGTCGGCCTCGTCGAGCACCAGGTAATCCAGATGCGAGAGGTCCAGGCTGCCCTTCTCCAGATGGTCGATGACGCGACCCGGCGTGCCGACGACCACCTGCGCACCCCGCTTGAGACCGGACAGCTGCGGCCCGTAGGACGAGCCGCCGTACACGGGCAGCACGTTGACCGACAGGTGTGCGCCGTAGCGGCCGAAGGCCTCGGCGACCTGCAGCGCCAGTTCCCGCGTCGGGGCCAGGACCAGGGCCTGGGTATTGCGGCTGCCGGCGTCGATCTTGGACAGGATCGGGATGGCGAAGGCCGCCGTCTTACCTGTTCCGGTCTGGGCGAGGCCCACGACATCGGAGCCCGCCAGCATCGGCGGGATGGTGGCCGCCTGGATCGCCGAAGGCGACTCGTAGCCGACCTCCGTGACGGCCTGCAGCACAGACGGGTGAATCTGCAGGTCAGCAAAGGTCAGTTCGGGGGCGGGGCTGGGTTCATCGATCGAGGTCATTTCACGAGCAGTCTAATGTGTGCGCGTCGCCACCCCCGACCAGACGTGGCACACCGGTACGGTGCGGTGTTGTGATGACGACTGCCAACGGTGCACTGGTACTGGCAGCCGCCCTCTTACTGGCGGGTTGCGGGTCCAGCGATTCCACGGTGTCCAAGACCCCGGACGCACCGGCGCCGGTGTCGGCGCCGGCCAGCGCGACGGTCACGGCCGCCCCGCCGCCACCACCGCCGGAACCCACCCCGGCCGCCGACCCGTGTGCGGTGAACCTGGCCGCCCCCGAGGTCGTCCGCGCGGTGTCCGAGCTGCCGCGTGACCCGCGCAGCAATCAGCCGTGGAGCGCGGAACCGTTGGCGGGCAACTACAACGAGTGCGCCCAGCTGTCGGCGGTGATCGTCAAGGCCAACACCAATGCCCAGAACGCCAACACCCGTGCGGTGATGTTCCACCTCGGAAAGTTCATCCCCACCGGCGTGCCCGATACCTACGGGTTCAACGATATCGACACCACCGCCAGCACCGGGGACACCGTGGCGCTGATGTTCACCGGTGGCGTGCCCGGGGTGAACAGTGTGGTGCGGTTCCGGTGGAACGGCGCCGGTGTCGAACTGATCGGCAACACAGGCTGACGACATCATCCAGATCAGCTCCTTCTCATCGGATAATGAGAAGTCGATAGGCGACACCGGTCGCTTTGATATCGGACCAAGGAGCTCGATTCGTGCTGACAGGCGTTGAGATACCCGTTGGAAAGATCGTAGGTCCCGTTATTGGCCAAGCTCTGGCGCGCGGCGTGAAAGCAGCACTCCAGGACGCTCGGCGACGCCGGGTTGGGATCTCACGCACCGAGAAAACGATGATGCAGACATTGGACCCGGGCGACCTACTAGCAACATTCAGCACGCTATCGTTGTATTTCGAACTGCCTGACGACGTCTCTGTAAGGGACATAGAAAAGACTCTCGCGATGCCAGAGCTTTCTGGGATCGTCAAAGAACTCATGGCAGCAGAGGTTGCCGATCTACCATCCCAGATGACCTCCAAGATCAAGGCTAATTTCGGGGATTGTTTCACCAGAAGCGTTAGCACCAACTCTATCGAGGAATTGCGCGAGATAGGGTTGGCAATTTTTGATCAGTTGCAATCTTCATGCAGTGAGCTCGTAGTGAAGCTACGCGAGGCAGATCCAGCTTTGTTTGAAAAACTTAGCCTCTCGTCACAATTCCACACCTTGATCTCGTCCTCACAATCTATCGAAGAACATTTGAAATCAGTTGAGCTACGTAATTCGCAGGCCAAGACTGAAACCTACCGACTGTGGGAGAAAACGTATCTTAACGTCGCCGTGGATGCTCACGGATACCTCGAACCGCCAGACTTTGATCGAAAAACTAAGATACCTTTTGATCAACTCTATGTCAGTCCAGACTTTATAGATAAACGTGAGCCCGACGATCCTGAGGTAATTTCCCTAGCCTCATTGATGGCGACCATTGATCGAACGGTGATCTTAGGCGATCCGGGCGGTGGAAAGTCCACCGTTTCTCGTTACATTGCGTTCAAGGCAGCGTCCAAAGAGTTGGGCGACTTTATCCCCTTCTATGTGATATTGCGAAACCTGAAAATTAACGATTCGCCTAACGATCAAGACGAGTCATTATTAGATCATATCGAGGCGTGGTTGAATATCCATTATCAAACGCCCGCGCCGGCTGGCTGCGTCGAGGACATTCTCTATTCAGGTCGAGCTCTGGTACTTCTGGATGGCCTAGACGAGCTGATAAATACTGGAAAACGCCGCGAGATTACCGAACGGGTCGAACTATTCTCCCGACGTTATCCGCTCGCAAGGATTCTAGTCACCTCCCGCAGAGTCGGTTACGAGCAAGCTCGCTTAGACCCCGATATATTCGCGACATACGGATTAGCCGATTTTTCAGAGGACAAGGTCGAACATTACGTACGTAAATGGTTCGCTACAAACGAACAGTTAGCAGAAGATGCAGCACAGTCTATGGCCGCAGCGCTAATAGCAGAAAGCGACAACGTTCCAGACTTGAGACAGAATCCACTCATGCTAGCGTTGATCTGCATCATTTATCGCGGTGAAAATTTCATACCCAAAAATCGGCCGGCCGTTTACGAAAAATGCGCAACGCTCTTGTTTGAAAAGTGGGACAGCAGCAGGCGTATTCATGTGGAACTTAGAGCAGCAGATTACGTAGATGCTGCAATGAAGCATCTTGCGTATTGGATGCTCAATTCTCAAAACGAGCCGGTGGGCGTAATTGAGGCCGACCTAGTCGATGAATGCACACAGTTACTCGCGAAGAACTTTCAGAACGAAACCGAAGCGCGCCACGCCGCGGTCGAATTTATCGAGTTCTGTCGCGGAAGGGCCTGGGTTTTCTCTGATGCCGGCTCAACGGCTGATGGTCAGCCACTATACCGATTTACGCATCAAACATTCATGGAGTACTTCGCTGCATTCCACTTGACGAGGATTGCTGATACGCCGAATACCATCGGTCGAATCCTACTACCAAGAATAAGTAGTCAGGAATGGGATGTTGTTGCTCAATTAGCAATTCAGATCTTTGACAAATCCCGTGCAGATGGCGCTGAGCGTGTGTTTAACTATTTTATAAAAGATCGTCGCCGCAGATCCTCAGCGCGGCGCGACGCAATTCTTAGTTTTGTAGTTCGATGCATCGCCTTCATACCAGTCTCGCAGACATTCGCCAAACAGCTGACGATTGAAATAATTTCGAACTCGACCGACGGTATCCGTAATACACTGCCAACCAGACCAGGCTTCAATTGGCCAATCTCGTCCATAGTGCGTCTACTTCGAACCCGAGAAGAGCTGATTCCAGCGATACAGCAACAGATGGAAGAATCACTAGTCGATCTATTTGCAGGCTCAGATGAAGAGCAAAGAATAGGTCGATTTATTGTCACTGAACTTCTTTCAACGCCCGCAATTGTTTTGAATCAGCGGGACCTTCCTGGCCCAGTACACCCTAGTTGGCGGACTTGGAGTGCCAAGCAGAGGCGAGAGTTTTCAAAGTACTTCGGCGATAACAGCTTAACAACAGTCAACTTCTGGCTTCTAGGCGAGCAACAAAAGCTGGTAACAACAATGGAAGCTGCGAAAAACTTATCTGATATTTTGGGATTCGATCGGTTGATTGATGCTTTTTTCGTTCGTGGTTGGTCGGAACTGTCAGGGATGACTTACTCAGCGCTTTGCGAGCAAACCCTGCATGCAGCAGAACGCTTGAGTATCGAACCGGCCGACCTCGAGGACTCAATTCGCACTTGGCATGAACAACGCCTTCAAGCGATCGGAACGGCAATCGAATCGAGCGGTGGACCGCCATTTCTCAAACAAGATCAAGCTATCTATGGCCGCCGCTTTCGATTGGCCCGTAAACGCACAAGTTTAAGCACTATTAAACCAGAATATTTGTGGATTGCAGTCGTTATCCTTTTGATTGAATGGGAGTTAAGTATCCAATCAAGCTCCGAGCGACAAATATTCATGAGACGTTATCCAGACCCTTTGCAAACGTTGATGGACCGACGGCGCGGTCATGATACTGACGGGCTGAGTACAGATGAAGTGGTGGCTCGATTGCCAATCGGCACTCACCATCAGAATGTGCTTACCGAATGGGCTGAGAACAAAGTCAGCTTCGTACAGCCGGTTCCGACTTAGAGTGAATTTCGAGCTTTTCGCTTTGATTTGGGACTTTAGGCGGACCCGTTAATTCGTCAACTCCGTTAGCCATCACCCATTGGCCAAGACTATTGATAGTCTTGGTTGTGCTCCGGCAGCTCTTTTGTTGAGGCTACTGCCGGTCTGAGCCAGGCCCGGCGATGTCGGAGGCGTCCCCTAGCCTGGACGCGTGTTCACCGACCCCGCGACCGAAGGCCTCGTGGTCTACAGCGCCTCCGACCTCGCGGCGGCCGCCCGGTGTGAATACGCGTTGCTGCGCTCCTTCGACGCGCACCTCGGCCGCGGCCCGAAGATCTCCGGTGACGACGAACTACTCGCGCGCACGGCCGATCTGGGTGACGATCACGAACAGCGTCACCTGGAGTCGCTGCGCGAGGATGTCGAGGTCACCGTGATCGGGCGGCCGCGCTATACGGTCGCCGGGCTCACCGCGGCGGCCGCCCAGACCATGGACGCCATCGAACGCCGCGCACCGGCGATCTACCAGGCGGCCATGTTCGACGGCCGGTTCGCCGGTTTCGCCGACTTTCTCACGCTGCACGCCGGCCCCCGCGGTGGGAGCTACCGACTGCGCGATACCAAGCTCGCCCGCTCGGTGAAGGTCGAGGCACTGCTGCAGTTGGCCGCCTACGCCGACACCCTGGCCGCCGCCGGTGTCCCGGTCGCCGACGAGATCGACCTGCTGCTCGGCGACGGCGCGGTAGCCACCTACCGCGTCGACGAGTTGTTGCCGGTGTACCGACCGCGCCGCGCCGCGCTGGAACGGCTGCTCGACGAGCATCTGGCCGGCGGCCGACCGGTGTCCTGGACCGACTCGGGGGTGCGGGCCTGCTTCCGCTGCCCCGAGTGCAGCGTGCAGGTCAAGGACAGTGACGACCTGCTGCTGGTCGCCGGGATGCGGGTCAGCCAGCGGGCCCGGCTGCTGGACGCCGGGATCACCACCGTGCACGAGTTGGCAGGCCATCACGGCCCCGTTCCCGAACTGTCGGCACGGGCAGTCACCGCGCTGACCGCGCAGGCCCGGTTGCAGATCGCCGAGCGCACCGACGGTAAGCCGCCCTATGAGATCGTCGACGCCCAACCGCTGATGGTGCTGCCCGACGCCGACAAGGGTGACCTGTTCTTCGACTTCGAGGGCGACCCGCTGTGGACCCGCAACGGTGTCGACTGGGGTCTGGAATACCTGTGGGGTGTGCTGACCGTCAACGATGAGTTCACCCCGTTGTGGGCGCATGACCGGGCGGCGGAAAAGCAGGCGTTGCAGGACTTCCTGGCCATGGTCCGCAAACGGCGCAAGCGCTATCCGAACATGCACATCTACCACTACGCGGCCTATGAGAAGAGCACGCTGCTGCGGCTGGCCGGCCGCTACGGAGTCGGCGAGGACGATATCGACGACCTGCTGCGCAACGGGGTGCTCGTCGATCTGTACCCGTTGGTGCGCAAGAGCATTCGGGTCGGCACGGAGAGCTACAGCATCAAGTACCTGGAACCGCTCTACATGGGCAACGAACTGCGTGATGGTGAGGTCACCACCGCCACCGACTCGATCACCCAGTACGCGAAGTTCTGCGCCCTGAACGCCGACGGGCGCACCGCCGACGCCGAGATCGTGCTCAAACAGATCGAGGACTACAACCGCTACGACTGCCGCTCGACACGACGGCTACGCGACTGGTTGGTGGCCCGCGCCATCGAATCCGCGGTCCCCCCGCGCGGCCCGCAATCGGTGCGCGACAACGGATCCCGGGCCGGCACCCAGGCCGCCGTCACGGTCATCGACGGTACCGACCGCGCACTGCTGAAGTTCGCCGGGGACAACACGACCGAGCGCAGCGCCGAGCAGACCGCGGTGGCCATGATCGCCGCCGCCCGCGGCTATCACAAACGCGAGGACAAACCGTTCTGGTGGTCGCATTTCGACCGGGTCAACAACCCGGTCGACGAATGGTCGGACAACAGCGACGTGTTCGTCGCCGACACAGCGGAGATCATCGCCGACTGGCACACCCCGCCGCGGGCACGCAAGCCGCAGCGGCACATCCGGCTCACCGGCGAACTCGCCAACGGTGAGCTGTGCCGGGAGATGTTCGCCCTGTACGACCCGCCGTCGCCGACCGGGTTGTCCGAGGACCCCGACCGGCGCGCCTTCGGCAACGTCGTCGTCACCGACTGCGACAACCCGGAGGCGCCGACATCCGTCGTCGCGGTCGAGAAACACAGCGAGCCGTTCGACCGGCTGCCGTTCGCCCTCACCCCACCCGGACCCATCAACACCAAACCGCTGCAGGAGTCGATCGCGGACACCGCGGCGACGGTGGCCACCGGGCTGCCCACCTTGCCCGCGACCGCCGTCACCGACATCCTGTTGCGCCGCCCGCCGCGCACCCGCAGCGGCGGCCCGCTCCCCCGCACCGAGGACGTCTGCGCCGATATCACCGCGGCGCTGCTGGATCTCGACTCCTCCTATCTGGCCGTGCACGGCCCACCAGGCACCGGCAAGACCTACACCTCGGCGGCGGTGATCGCCCGCTTGGTCGACCAGCACGGCTGGCGGATCGGCGTGGTCGCCCAGTCCCATGCCGTGGTGGAGAACCTGCTGGGCGGGGTCATCGATGCCGGTGTGGACGCCGAGCGGGTCGGCAAGAAGAAGAGCCCGGACCGCCCCTGGCGCGAGATCGCCGAGAAGGACTATCCGGCGTTCATCGCCGAGACACCCGGGTGTGTCATCGGCGGCACCGCATGGGATTTCGCGAATCCTTCGCGGATACCTCGTGGGGCCCTCGACCTGCTGGTCATCGAGGAGGCCGGCCAGTACAGCCTGGCCAACACCATCGCCGTCGCCTCGGCGGCGCGCACCCTGCTGCTGCTCGGCGACCCGCAGCAGCTACCGCAGGTCAGCCAGGGCACCCACCCCGAGCCGGTCGACGGATCGGCGCTGGGCTGGTTGGTGGACGGCCACGCCACCCTGCCCGAGGAGCGCGGCTACTTCCTGGACCGCTCCTTCCGGATGCACCCGGCGGTGTGCCGTCCGGTGTCACGGTTGTCCTACGACGGGCGGTTGCAGGCCATGGCGGAGGTCAGCGGGGCCCGCAGGCTGGCCGGCGTGCAACCCGGGGTGCATGTGCTGACCGTCGAGCACACCGGCAACTCCACCGACAGCCCGGAGGAGGCCGACGCGATCATCGCCGAGATCACGTCCAGGCTGGGCAGTGAGTGGACCGACGAAAAGGGCACCGCCGCATTGGATCAGCACCACGTCCTGGTGGTGACCCCGTACAACGCCCAGGTGGTGACGCTTCGCCGCAGGCTCGACGCGGCGGGGCTCGACGAGGTCGAGGTGGGCACGGTCGACAAGTTCCAGGGCCGTCAGGCGGCGCTGGTGTTCGTCTCGATGACGGCCTCCTCGGCCGATGACGTCCCGCGCGGAGTGTCGTTCCTGCTCAACCGCAACCGCCTCAACGTCGCGATCAGCCGAGCCAAGTACGCCGCGGTGATCGTGCGCTCGGCGACGCTGACCGACTACCTTCCCGCCACCCCTGCCGGACTGATCGAGCTGGGCGCCTTCCTGGCGCTCACCGATCCGGTGTAGCCACCCGCTACGGGTCAGTCCCCGCGGGAGTGCCTGCCCCGCGCGGGGCGCGCCACCGGCAGGCTCGACCAGTCCTCGGCCGGTGCGGACCAGGAGTCGTCGACGCGGTGTGCGCCCAGCGGTCCGCCCGATGCCACCTGCCCGGTGTCGCCGTGCCGCAGGCTCAGCTGATCGGTCACCGAGTCATCGCCCGCGACAACATCCTCGGCGAACTCGTCGGCGAACTCGTGAGTGACGGCAGGCACGACATCGGTGGGCATGTCGTGCTGCATGTCGGCGTGCGGATCCGACACCGACCACTCCATGTATTCGTCGTCGGCGTAGTCGTCGTCGTAATCGTCATAGTGGTCACCATCGGCCCAGTCCTCGCCGAGGGAATGTTGGTCGGCCAGCGGCGTCGCCGCGAGCGGATGGTCGGGCATCACGTCGCCGCGGTCCCCGCCGCGCAGGAAGATCGCCCCCACCACCCCGAACAACGCGATGAACGCCGGCAGCAGCAGCGACTGGGCCAGCGCCGCCGAGAACGGCGCCTCCAGGAAGGACGGCAGATCCGGGGCCGGGCCCTCGCCGGAGACCGGTTGCCCGCCGCCGCCTAGCTCGGCTCCGATCCGGCTGGTCATGAAGGCCGCCATCGCCGCGCTGCCGAGCACCGCGCCGACCTGACGGGTGCTGTTGTAGACCCCCGACCCCGCACCGGCGGATTCGGGCGGCAGATTGCGGGTGGCGGTCGCGGCCAGCGGCGACCAGACGAACGCCATGCCGACACCCATGACCGTCAGCGGTAGCAGCAACCGCCAGATCGCGGTGGACGGCGTCATCTCGAACGACAACCAGGTCAGCCCGATGGCCAGCAGCGAGAACCCGAAGCCGATGATCGGCGTCGGCGGCTTGCGGTCGACCATCCGGCCGACGAACGGCGCCAGCGCACCCGAAGCGATCGCCATCGGCGCCGTCAGCAGGGCCGAGCGGGTGTAGGACAACCCCAGCACCACCGGGGCGTAGAACATCACCGGCAGGATCATCGCGGTGACGGTGAAGCTGATGACGGCGACGCCGACGGTCGAGAGGGTGAAATCGCGGTCGGCGAAGATGCGCAGCGGGATCAGCGGTTCCCGCGGGTTCACCGACTGCCAATAGACGAAGCCCACCAGGAAGGCGCAGCCGAGGGCCATCGTCGCCCAGATCCAGGGTGCCCAATCGTGGGACTGTCCCTCCTGCAGACCGAACACGATGAAGAACATCGCCAGCCCGGACAGCGCCACCCCGAGCAGATCGAAATCGTGCCGCTCGGTGGGCAGGGAGGGAACCAGCCACATGGCCAGCCCGATACCGATGATGCCGATGGGCACGTTGACGAAGAAGATCCACTGCCAGCCCAGGCCGTCGATGAGCACCCCGCCGGCGATCGGCCCCACCAGGGTCGCCACCCCGGCCGTGGCGCCCCACACGCTCATGGCGACGCCGCGGCGCGCGGCCGGGAATAGCCGGGTGATCGTGGACAGGGTCTGCGGGGTCAGCAGCGCCGCACCAAGACCCTGCACGACGCGGGCCGCGATCAGCATCTCGATGGACCCGGCCAACCCGCACCACAGCGATGCGGCGGTGAACACGCCGAGGCCGATCAGGTAGAGGTTCTTGGGCCCGAACCGGTCGCCCAGGCGCCCGGCCACCAGCAGCGGAACGGCGTAGGCCAGCAGGTAGGCGCTGGTCACCCAGATGACACCGTCGTAGTCGGTGCCCAGCGCGTCCATGATCGGCTTGTTCGCGATCGCGACGATCGTGGAGTCGACCAGGATCATGAAGAAGCCGACCAGCATCGCCCACAGGGCGTGCCACGGGTTGGCAGGACGGGCCTGCCCGGTCATCCGGGAGGCCGAGGGTGATCGGCGATCAGTGGGATTCTCGAACATCTACTCGTCATCGGGGGGTGTGGCGACCGGACCGACGGTACGGTTCGGCCCGTTTCCCGACAAGTCGGGTCGGATCGTCGAGATCCTCGGTCAGACCGTATCGGTCGCGATCGCGGCCGACGACGCCGATCCGTCCTGCTGGGCGGGCGCGCCGACGGTCAGCAGGCCGAGCAGCGCGACACCCGATCCCACCAACATCACCAGGGCGAGGGCGAATTCACTGTTGCCGAGCACCCCGACCAAGGGGGCGACGGCCGCGCCGATGCCGAACTGGGCGGCACCCAGCAACGCCGCCGAGGTGCCCGCGGCTTCGGAGTGCCGCGACAACGCGACCGCCGGCGCGTTGGGCAGCACCAGCCCCATCGCCCCGAGGATCACCATGACGGGTACCAGGAATCCGGTCAGGCCGGCCGCACCGGTGAACGCCAGCGCGATGAACACGATGCCCGCCACGACCGACACACCGAGGGCGGCGACCATGATCTGCTGCGGAGCGAACCGGCGCAGCAGCACGACATTGAACTGGGTGGAGCCGATCAGGACAACCGCCCCGCCTGCGAACACCAACGCGAACATCTGCTGATTCAGCCCGTAGTCACCCTGCAGGACGAAGGGCGCGGCCGAGATGTAGCCGAACAGCCCGGCCATGCTCAATCCCGCGACGGCGACCAACGTCACGAAGCGCGGGTCGCGCAGGAGACCGGCATAGGTGCGCGCGATCCCGCGCACCTGCAGCGGACGCCGGTGGCTGACGGGCAGGGTCTCGGGCAGGGCCAGCGCCGCCAGTAGCAAGAGCGCGGCGGCCAGCACCACCAGCACCGCGAAAACCCAATGCCAGGAGGCGTGCAGCAGCACCGCCGCGCCGAGTGACGGCGCGATCACCGGTGCCACCCCGAGCACCAGGATCAACCGCGACATCACCGTCGCCGCCACATTGTCGACGTACAGATCACCGACCACCGCGACCGCCACCACCGAGGCGGCGGCCGCACCGAAACCCTGGAGCACGCGGCCGGCGCCGAGCACCGCGATATTCGGGGCGAACAGACAGATCAGTGAGGCCACGATATGGATGGCGATGCCCGCCATCAGCGGCAGCCGACGGCCCAACGAATCCGACAGCGGGCCGATGACCAACTGGCCGAGGGCCAGCCCCGCCAGCGTGCCGGTGAGGGTGAGCTGCACCATCGAGGAGGACACCGTGAGGTCCTGTGCGATCCGCGGCAGCGCGGGCAGGTACATGTCGATGGTCAGCGGCCCGAGCGCCACCATCAGTCCCAGCACCGCGATCATCCGCAGCCGGTTCGGCGCACCATCCGTTCGGGTCTCGGTTGTCACGGTCGGCGATGGTGTCACGGGTAGGGACAGCAACGCACATCGGTTTTTTCTTCCCGACCACCGCGACTCACCGCGAAGGCGGCCCGGTTGACGGCCGCGGGCGCGCCGGGCACCAGAGCGCCATCTCAGACGTTGAAGGCACGTTAGCCTGGGTATTCCACAGGCACCGCGGGAATGACCCGAGGATGCGAAGGGAAGTGCGCCGATGAACGCCCGCTCCAGCAAGAACCTGCCAGCCACCCGCGACCGCGTCGACGAGGACCCCAGCGCCGCCGCCAAGGCGCTGTCCCAGATCCTGGAGCGCAGCAACCGTCTGCAGGGACCGGCGGTCACCGCCTACGTGCAGCGGCTGCGCAGCCAGCGTCCCGATGCCACCCCGGCCGAGATCGTCACCGCGTGCGAGAAGCACTACCTGGCCGCGGTGATGGCCTCCGGTGCCGCGGTCGGCTCGGCCGCCGCGTTCCCCGGTATCGGCACGTTGGCCGCGCTGTCAGCGGTGGCCGGTGAGACGGTGGTGTTCCTGGAGGCGACCGCGGTGTTCGTGCTGGCGGTGGCCGAGATACACGGCATTCCCGCCGATCACCGCGAGCGCCGGCGCGCGCTGGTGCTCGCGGTGCTGGTCGGCGAGGACGGTAAGGGTGCGGTCGCCGACCTGGTCGGTGGTGGACGTACCAGCGGGGCGTGGATCTCCGACGGCGCGGCCACCCTGCCGCTGCCTGTGGTGTCCCAGCTGAACAACCGGCTGGTCAAGTACTTCGTCAAGAAGTACGCGCTCAAGCGCGGGGCGCTGGCGTTCGGCAAGTTGCTCCCGGTCGGTGTCGGTGCCGTCGTCGGCGGGATGGGCAACCGGTTGATGGGCAAGAAGATCGTCGGCAACGCCCGGCTGGCGTTCGGAAAACCGCCCGCGCGCTGGCCATCGACACTGCACGTACTTCCCGCGGCTAACTCTGAGTGACAAGTCCCACTCTCATGGTGGGGGTGTACTCCGAGGCGTAGCCTTTAGGGCGGCAAAACGCGGGTAAACCGCACATATCCAGGGGGCGGGTGGCGTAGCACGACGCCTGCCGTGAGCAGATGGAATCGAGGCGAAAAGCTGCTGTGAGCAGTGCACCTTCACCCTTCGGACAAAATGAGTGGCTCGTCGAAGAGATGTATCGCAAGTTCCGCGAGGATCCTTCGTCGGTCGATTCGAGTTGGCACGAGTTCCTCGTGGACTACGCGCCGGAACCGGTCGACGGGGGCAGCGAGCCCGCCAAGAGCGCAGCGCCTGCCCCGACCACCACCAACAAGACCACCACCAACACGACCGCCGCCCCCTCCTCCAACGGCTCCGCTCCCGCCAAGCCGGCTGCCCCGGCCGACAAGCCCGCCAAGTCCGCGGCCAAGTCGGACACCACGTCGGACACCAAGCCGGAATCGAAGCCCACCCAGAAGCCGGCGGAAAAGCCCGCCGAGAAGCCTGCTGCGAAGGCCGAACCGGCCAAGCCCAAGACGCCCACTGCCGCGCCGGCCACCGATGACCAGACCGCCGTCCTGCGCGGTGCGGCCGCCGCCGTCGTGAAGAACATGAACTTCTCGCTGGAGGTGCCCACCGCCACCAGCGTGCGGGCCATTCCGGCCAAGGCAATGATCGACAACCGCGTGGTCATCAACAACCACCTCAAGCGCACCCGCGGCGGCAAGATCAGCTTCACCCACCTTCTCGGCTACGCCATCGTGCAGGCGGTCAAGAAGTTCCCCAACATGAACCGGCACTTCGCCGAGGTCGACGGCAAGCCGAATGTGGTCACACCGGCTCACACGAATCTCGGCCTGGCCATCGACCTGCCCGGCAAGGACGGCAACCGCACGCTGGTGGTCGCCGCCATCAAGAAGTGCGAGACGATGGCCTTCGGGCAGTTCATCGCCGCCTACGAGGACATCGTCCGGCGCGCCCGCGACGGCAAGCTCACCGCCGAGGACTTCGGCGGTGTCACCATCTCGCTGACCAACCCCGGCACCATCGGCACGGTGCACTCGGTGCCGCGGCTGATGCGCGGCCAGGGCGCCATCATCGGCGCAGGCGCCATGGAGTACCCCGCCGAATTCCAGGGCGCCTCCGAGGAGCGCATCGCCGAACTGGGTGTGGGCAAACTGATCACGCTCACGTCGACCTATGACCACCGCATCATCCAGGGTGCGGAGTCCGGCGACTTCCTGCGGACCGTGCACACCCTGCTGCTCGACGACGAGTTCTACGACGAGATCTTCCGCGAACTCGGTATCCCCTACGAGCCGGTCCGGTGGCGCACCGACAACCCGGACTCGATCTTCGACAAGAACGCCCGGATCATCGAGCTGATCGCGGCCTACCGCAACCGCGGGCATCTGATGGCCGATATCGATCCGCTCCGGTTGGACAAGACGCGGTTCCGCAGCCACCCCGACCTCGACGTGCTGACCCACGGCCTCACGCTGTGGGACCTGGACCGCGAGTTCAAGGTCGACGGGTTCGCCGGCGCCGAGTACAAGAAGCTGCGCGATGTGCTCTCGGTGCTGCGCGACGCCTACTGCCGCCATGTCGGGGTCGAGTACACCCACATCCTGGAGCCCGAGCAGCAGCGCTGGATCCAGGAGCGCGTGGAGACCAAGCACGACAAGCCCACGGTCGCCGAGCAGAAGTACATCCTGAGCAAGCTCAACGCCGCAGAGGCCTTCGAGACGTTCCTGCAGACCAAATACGTCGGGCAGAAGCGCTTCTCGCTGGAGGGTGCGGAGACCGTCATCCCGATGATGGATGCCGCGATCGACCAGGCGGCCGAGCACGGTCTCGACGAGGTCGTCATCGGTATGCCGCACCGCGGCCGGCTCAACGTGCTGGCCAATATCGTCGGCAAGCCCTACAGCCAGATCTTCAGCGAGTTCGAGGGCAACCTGAACCCGAGCCAGGCCCACGGTTCCGGTGACGTGAAGTACCACCTCGGTGCCACCGGCACGTACCTGCAGATGTTCGGCGACAACGATATCGCCGTCTCGCTGGTCGCCAACCCGAGCCACCTGGAGGCCGTCGACCCGGTCCTGGAGGGTCTGGTCCGGGCCAAGCAGGACATGATCGACTTCGAGGCCGGCAACGAGCAGCCGGCGTTCTCGGTGGTGCCGATGATGTTGCACGGCGATGCCGCCTTCGCAGGCCAGGGTGTGGTCGCCGAGACGCTGAACCTGGCGCTGCTGCGCGGGTACCGCACCGGCGGCACCATCCACATCATCGTCAACAACCAGATCGGTTTCACCACCTCGCCGCACGACTCGCGCTCCAGCGAGTACTGCACCGACGTGGCCAAGATGGTCGGCGCGCCGATCTTCCACGTCAACGGCGATGATCCCGAGGCGTGTGTGTGGGTGGCCAAGCTGGCCATGGACTTCCGCCAGAAGTTCAACAAGGACGTCGTCATCGACATGTTGTGTTACCGCCGCCGCGGCCACAACGAGGGTGACGACCCGTCGATGACCCAGCCCGGCATGTACGACGTCATCGACACCAAGCGCGGTGTCCGCAAGTCCTACACCGAAGCGCTGATCGGCCGTGGTGACATCTCGATGAAGGAGGCCGAGGACGCGCTGCGCGACTACCAGGGCCAACTGGAGCGGGTGTTCAACGAGGTCCGTGAGCTGGAGAAGCACGAGATCGAGCCGAGCGAATCGGTAGAGGCCGACCAGCAGACGCCCAAGGGCCTCAACACCGCCGTCGACAAGTCCGTGCTGGCCCGCATCGGCGACGCCCACCTGGCCGTACCGGAGGGCTTCAACGTGCACCCGCGGGTGCAGCCGGTGCTCGACAAGCGTCGCGAGATGGCCTACGAGGGCAAGGTCGACTGGGCGTTCGGCGAACTGCTGGCCATCGGATCGCTTGTCTCCGAAGGCAAGACGGTTCGGCTGACCGGCCAGGACGTGCGCCGCGGCACCTTCACCCAGCGGCACGCGGTGATCATCGACCGCAAGACCGGTGCGGAGTTCACCCCCATCGATCTGCTGACCACCGACGCCGACGGCAACCCCAACGGCGGCCGGCTCGAGGTGTACGACTCGGCGCTGTCGGAGTTCGCGGCGGTCGGCTTCGAATACGGCTACTCGGTGGGCAACCCTGAGGCGATCGTGTTGTGGGAGGCCCAGTTCGGCGACTTCGTCAACGGCGCCCAGTCCATCATCGACGAGTTCATCTCCTCCGGTGAGGCCAAGTGGGGTCAGCTCTCCGACGTCGTGCTGCTGCTGCCGCATGGCCACGAGGGCCAGGGCCCCGACCACACCTCGGGGCGGATCGAGCGTTTCCTGCAGGTATGCGCCGAGGGGTCGATGACCGTCGCGGTGCCGTCCACGCCGGCCAACTATTTCCACCTGTTGCGCCGCCACGCGCTCGACGGCATCCATCGGCCGCTGATCGTCTTCACCCCGAAGTCGATGCTGCGCAACAAGGCCGCGGTCTCCGAGGTACGCGATTTCACCGAGATCAAGTTCCGCTCGGTGCTCGAGGAGCCGACCTACGAGGACGGCGACGGCGACCGGTCGAAGGTCAAGCGCGTGCTGCTGACCAGCGGCAAGATCTACTACGAGCTGGTCGCGCGCAAGGCCAAGGAGAAGCGCGACGATATCGCCATCGTGCGTATCGAGCAGCTCTACCCGCTGCCCCGGCGCCGGCTCAACGCGACGCTGGACCAGTACCCGAATGTCGAGCAGTACTTCTGGGTGCAGGAGGAGCCGGCCAACCAGGGTGCGTGGCCGACCTTCGGGCTGTCCCTGCCGGAGTTGTTGCCCGAGAAGCTGACCGGCATCAAGCGGATCTCGCGGCGTGCGATGAGCGCGCCGTCGTCCGGGTCGTCGAAGGTCCATGCCGTCGAACAGCAGGAGATCCTCGACGAGGCGTTCGCGCCCTGACCTGATCCCGCCGAGCGTGCGTGTCTGCGCCCCGACACTTCGGTGTCGGGGCGCAGTTCGTGCACGCTCGTGGCGCTAGAAGCCCAGCAGCCCCAGCGGGACGGGCGACTCACCGTTGGCGATCGAGGTGACCGCGCCGGGGCAGAACGCCGAGATGGCGAACCCGGTGAACATGGTGGCGGGCCCGATCGGGCGGCCGATGGTCTCGGACACCCGGCCGGCGACATCGGCCAGGTTCTGGCCGCCGTCGGCCAACATCGGGCAGACGGACTGCCCGGCAGCCACGGCATCGGCAGGGTTGAGGGTGCTCAGGCCGGTGCCGTCGAGGGTGTTGAGGAAGTCACCGGCCGGGTCCGCCTGGGCGGGGGCTGCGGCCAGCAGACCGATGGACAGGGCGGCACCGGCGGCAGCCGCCAATCGCAAACGCATCATGGTGGGAAATCGCTTCCGAGCGCCGGATCATTACAACCGGATCGCACAGAGTGCACCGCATGAACCTCGATCGGGTGCGTTTTGCCTCTGGCCAACGGGTAACAGTCATCACATCATGATCGGATGCACGTCGTGAACGTCGATGGCCGCACCGTCCGCGCCCTGACCGCCGGTGATCGAGCCGACACCCCGCTGCTGTTGCTGCACGGTATCGGCCGCAGCCTGGAGGACTGGACCGAGCAGATCGAGCGGTTGTCCGGGCGCTTCTACGTGATCGCGGTCGACCTGCCCGGATTCGGCCGGTCCGCACGTCGCGACGGCCCCGCCGACCTGGCCACCGTGGCCGACGGGGTGGCCGGGGCACTGGCCGCGCTCGACGAGGACCGACCGTGCCATGTCATCGGCAACTCACTCGGCGGTGCGGTGGCCATGCAACTGTTGGCCTCGCACCCCGACCGCGTCGCCAGCCTCACCCTGGTCAACAGCGCCGGTTTCGGCGCCGAGGTCACCGCGCTGCTGCGGATGCTCTCGCTTCCCGGAATCGGGCGCTACCTCGCCACCCGCAGCACCCCGGCCGGTGCCCGGCTGATGGAACGGCGACTGTTCGCCGACCCGTCGCTGGCCACCCGCGAACGCATCGACCATGCGCTGCGCATCGCCGCCCAGCCCGGCACCGGTGAATTCCTGCTCGAGATGGCCAACCACCTCGGCACCATGCGCGGCGTCCGGCCCCAGTGGCGAACCCAGTTGCTGGACGCCGTCGCCGCGCATCCCCGGCCCACCCTGCTGATCTGGGGTGACCGCGACCGCATCCTTCCCGCGGCGCATCTGGCCGCGGCACGGCGACAGTTCCCCGACGCCCAGGTCCACCTGTTCACCGCGACCGGGCACATGCCGCAGATCGAGCGGGCCGACGAGTTCGCCGAGCTCGTCACCGCTTTCGTGGAGAACGGACCGACCCTGTCGGGCTCGGTACCGCCGGTAACGGCTAAGGTCGGACACAATCGCGTAGACAGTCGATCGCAGAGGAGTGCGTGCATGGAGGGCTTCGCCGGAAAAGTTGCCGTCGTCACGGGAGCCGGGTCGGGAATCGGGCAGGCGTTGGCCGTCGAGCTGGGCCGCTCGGGCGCCAAGCTGGCGATCAGCGATGTCGACACCGAGGGCCTGGCCGTCACCGAGGAGCGGCTCAAGGCCATCGGCGCCCCGGTGAAGGCCGACCGCCTCGACGTCACCGAGCGTGAGGCCTTCGAGCTCTACGCCGATGCCGTCAAGGAACACTTCGGCAAGGTCAACCAGATCTACAACAACGCAGGCATCGCCTACCAGGGCGATATCGAGGTCAGTTCCTTCAAGGACATCGAACGCGTCATGGACGTCGACTTCTGGGGTGTCGTCAACGGCACCAAGGCGTTCCTGCCCCACCTGATCGCCTCCGGTGACGGGCACGTCGTGAACGTCTCCAGCGTCTTCGGCCTGTTCGCGGTGCCCGGCCAGGCGGCCTACAACTCGGCCAAGTTCGCGGTGCGCGGTTTCACCGAGGCGCTGCGCCAGGAGATGGCGATCAACAAGCACCCGGTCCGGGTGACCTGCGTACACCCCGGCGGCATCAAGACCGCGATTGCGCGCAACGCCACCGCGGCCGAGGGCATCGACGTCGCCGAGATGGCCAAGGCCTTCGACACCAAACTTGCCCGCACCAGCCCGGAGAAGGCCGCCCAGATCATCTTGGAAGCGGTCCGCAAGGACCGGGCCCGGGTGCTCGTCGGCGCCGACGCCAAGATCCTGGACGTGCTGATCAGGATCACCGGCTCCGGCGGCTATCAGAAGCTGTTCTCGTCGGTCGCCAAGGGCCTGATCCCCAAGTAGGCGCCTAATGCCCCAGCGGGTGGGTGCCCAGCCAGGCACCCGCCACCGCGCCGGGCTCACCCCCGGCGGTGACCTCGGACCGCATCTGGGCCAGCGCATCGGTATCGAGCACACCGGCCAGTTCGTTGACCGACCGCTGCTGGGTCTGGGTCAATCCGTTGCGCCGGAACACCGGGACGATGTTCTCGGCCCGGATCAGCGCCGTGCGGTCGGACAGCACGCTCAGGTCCTCGGGCTGATCGGGTGCGGCAGCCGTCGTCCAGGCCAGGTTGATCCGGCCGCTGCGCAGCGCGGCTTGCATCGCCACGGCATCGGCGAACTCGCGCGGCGCGGGCAGCGTGCAGGCTCCCAGCACGGTGGGCACCTGGGCACCGCGCACCGCACCGGGTTCCAGTTCCGCGCACCGGCCGACCAGTGCCAGCACATCGGTGGCCCCCCAGTCCGCGGCAGTACGCCCGGTCACGGCCACAGTCGGCTTGTCCGAGGCGCTTTCGGTGTAGTCACCGGCACCGAGCCCCTCCGGTAGCGATCCGACCATCGCGCGGTACACCTGTGCCGCCGAGCGGGCGGGCGCGTCGGGGGCGAACCGGTGTAGCGCCCGGCCGGTGAAGGCCGGCACCACGTCGACATCCCCGGAGTCCAACGCGCCCAACGGGTCCCGGACTTCCTTGATATGCGCTGCGCTGCCGTAATAGCCGAGCGCGGCGACATAGAGGTGGGCAAGCAGAGCCGATTCGGCATCGGGGCCGGCACCCACCGCCACCGAGGGTGGCGGCGGCGTCTGCCCACCGCAACCGGCGACCAGCAGTGCGATCAGCGCGACTGCCAGATACCGGATCGCCGAACCGATCTCAGACCCCGGAGGCTGCGGCCACGGCCTCGGCGACCGCGGGACCGACCCGCGGATCCAGCGCGCTCGGCACGATGTGGTCGACGGCGAGGTCGTCCCCGACGACGGAGAAGATCGCATGCGCGGCGGCCACTTTCATCTCCTCGGTGATACGACGGGCGCCCGCGTCCAGGGCACCGCGGAACACGCCGGGGAAGGCCAGCACATTGTTGATCTGATTCGGGAAGTCACTGCGACCGGTCGCGACCACCGCGGCGTACTTACGGGCCGCGTCGGGGTGGATCTCGGGGTCGGGGTTGGACAGCGCGAACACGATGCAGCCCGGCGCCATGGTGGCGATGAACTCCTCGGGGACCAGCCCGGCCGACACACCGAGGAACACGTCGGCGCCGTCGAGCGCCTCGGCGACCCCGCCGGTGAGTCCGCGCGGGTTGGTGCGCTGCGCCAGCTCGGCCTTGAACGAGTTCAGGTCGGACCGGCCGCTTTCGACGATGCCCTTGCTGTCCAGCACGATGATGTCGCTGATCCCGCTGTTGAGCAGGATGTTGGTGCAGGCCACGCCGGCGGCGCCGGCCCCGGACACCACGACCTTGAGGTCGGTGATCTCCCGATCGAGGACCTTGACCGCACCGAGCAGGGCGGCGAGCACCACGATCGCGGTGCCGTGCTGGTCGTCGTGCATGACCGGACAGTCCAACGCCTCGATGACACGGCGCTCGATCTCGAAGCAGCGCGGCGCCGAGATGTCCTCCAGGTTCACCGCCCCGAACGTCGGGCGCAGCCGGATCAGCGTCTCGACGATCTCGTCGGGGTCCTTGGTGTCCAGCACGATCGGGATCGAGTCCAGGCCGCCGAAGGTCTTGAACAGCGCGCTCTTGCCCTCCATGACCGGCAGCGAGGCGGCCGGGCCGATATCGCCGAGGCCCAGCACGGCGCTGCCGTCACTGACGACGGCCACCAGCCGGTTGGCCCAGGTGTACTTCTTGGCCAGCGTCGCATCGGCAGCGATCGCGCGGCTGACCTGGGCTACGCCCGGGGTGTAGGCGATCGACAGTGCACGCTGGGTATCCAGCGGCGCTTTCAGATCGATCGAGAGCTTTCCACCCTCGTGGGCGGCAAAGATCTCGGCGTCGTCGACGACAACCTGTGGGGTTCGCACCAGTTCGGACATGCGCTCGACGCTACTTCATCCATTCAACTCACCGGCACCCCAACCCCGCTGGTGAGAGGTTGGAAATGCGACCGACGAGTAACATTCTGCCCGGATTGTCCTGTGATGCTGGGAGGTAGCGATGCCGACGTTCCGCACGCCGTCACCGTCCAAGCTGCGCCCTGCCGCGCGCCGCGCCACCGCCGAGCCGGATGCCCGCAGCATCCACGTGCCGGTCTCGCAAGCGATGGTCGATTGCGGGGTCTACAGCGACGGCGCGCGCCTGCCCGGCAAATACACCCACGCCGCGGCCCTGAACAAGGTCCGCGAGATCGAGGCCACCGGAACCACGGCGTTCGTCTGGATCGGTCTGCACGAACCCGACGAACACCAGATGCAAGCCGTCGCCGACGTGTTCGGGTTGCACGAACTGGCGGTCGAGGATGCCGTGCACGCCCATCAGCGCCCGAAGCTGGAGCGCTATGACGACACCCTGTTCCTGGTGCTCAAGACGGTGAACTACGTCGAGCACGACTCGGTGGCCAGCGCCCCCGAGATCGTGGAGACCGGCGAGATCATGATCTTCGTGGGTACCGATTTCGTCGTGACGGTCCGCCACGGCGACCACAGCGGGCTGGCCGGGGTGCGCCGCGCGATGGACAACTCGCCGGCCAGTTGCGCGCTCGGCCCGTACGCGGTGATGCACGCGATCGCCGACCATGTCGTCGACGGCTATCTCGAGGTGACCGATCGGGTGGAGACCGATATCGACGCCATGGAGGAGAACGTCTTCTCCCCCAGCTCGCCGACCGATATCGAGAACATCTACATGCTCAAGCGCGAGATCGTCGAGCTGCGTCGCGCGGTCAGTCCGCTGACGACGGCCCTGCAGCGACTGGGATCCGACCACAACGACCTGATCTCCAAAGAGGTCCGTCGCTACATGCGCGATGTCCTGGACCACAACACCAGCGCCTCGGACCGCATCGCCAGCTACGACGAGGTGCTCAGCTCACTGGTGCAGGCCGCCGTCGGCAAGGTCGGAATGCAGCAGAGCACCGATATGCGCAAGATCTCGGCATGGGTGGCCATCGCCGCGGTGCCCACCGCGATGGCCGGCATCTACGGGATGAACTTCGAGAACATGCCGGAGCTGAAGGCCACCTACGGCTACCCGGCCGTGCTGCTGACGATGCTGACCATCTGCACGCTGCTGTATCGGCAGTTCCGCCGCAACCACTGGCTCTAGTTTTCCTGCGATTTGTGGAGTCTGAGCCGTGACCGACGCGGCTGCGGCTCCACAAATCACCGAAATCAGGACGGCTCGGATGCCCGGCGGTGCGGGTCGAACACGTCGACGCCGTCGGTGCGCCAGGCCTCACGCATCGCCTCGGCGCCCTTGAGCCGCACCCAGGCCGCCTCGGTGGGGGTGATCGGCGTGGCCTGCAGCACTGTCACCGCCGACAACGGTTCCCCCAGCTCGATATCGGCAACCGGGCCGGCACTCAACAGGAATGCCGTGAACGGCGCGGCCTCGAACAGTGGGCCGCTCAGATCGATCAATGCGTCGGGTTCGAGCACCAGACCCTCGACCGCGGGGGCGGCGGCGAGTATGGCGATGGACTTGGCCAAGCCGACCGGGCTGGGCGGGCGCAACGACACCATCACCTCGGCACGCGGCCCGCGCACCCCGTCGGCGACCAGATCCGTCGGATCGGCCATCGGATATCGCGAACAGCCCAGCGACACATAGTGATTGACACCAGCGCCGTCGGGACCGAAGCGCAGGATGTCGATCCGGTCGGCGCCGAGAAAGGTCACGCTGGCCTCGCCGGGGTCGCCGAGCACACCGGCATCGGCGAAGTGCTCTCGCACCCCCCGGCGCACCTCGGCCAGAACGTCGGTCACTAGCCCACCGGCGGGATCGACAGATTCACCCCGGAGTCGGCGTCGAAGATCATCAGCTTGGAGGTGTCCACCGCCAGCTCGGCCTTGCCTCCCGCGCGCACCTTCGAATCCGCGGAAACCCGAGCCACGAACTCGTTCTCACCGGTTCCGGATTCGGCAGCCAGCTGCTCGAGCTGCGCCGACTTGGCCCCGGAACCCTCGGTGCGGAAGTACAGGTACTTGTCGGCGCCCAGCGATTCGACCAGGTCGACGTCGACCTCGAAGGTGACCGCCCGGATCCGCGAGTACGTGTCGATCAACGCGGCATCGTCGAAATGCTCGGGCCGGATACCGGCGATGACGTTGCGGGGCGCGGGATGCTGCTCCAACACCCGCTGCGCCTCGTCGGAGAGCATCACCTCACCGAACGGCAGCTCGATGCCCCCGTCGGTGAGCGAAGCCGGGAAGAAGTTCATAGCCGGCGAGCCGATGAACCCGGCGACGAAGAGATTGGCCGGGGTGTTGTACAGCTCTTCGGGGGTGCCGATCTGCTGCGCGACACCGGCCAGCATCACCACGACGCGATCACCGAGCGTCATCGCCTCGGTCTGATCGTGGGTGACATAGACCGTGGTGGTGCCCAGCCGGCTCTGCAGCCGCGCGATCTCGGTCCGCATCTGCACGCGCAACTTGGCATCGAGGTTCGACAGCGGCTCGTCCATCAGGAACGCCTTGGGGTTACGGACGATGGCCCGCCCCATGGCAACTCGCTGCCGCTGCCCGCCGGACAGTTGAGCGGGCTTGCGGTCCAGCAGGTTCGCCAGATCAAGGATCTTGGCGGTCTCCTCGACCTTGCGATTGATCTCGTCCTTGCCGACCTTGGCCAGCGTCAGCGGGAAGGCGATGTTCTGCCGCACCGACAGGTGCGGATACAGCGCGTAGGACTGGAACACCATCGCGATATCGCGGTCCTTGGGCGCCTTGTCGTTGACCCGCTCGCCGCCGATGCGCAGTTCACCGGAACTGATGTCCTCCAGCCCCGCAATCATGTTCAGCGTGGTCGACTTCCCGCAACCGGACGGCCCGACCAGGATGATGAACTCACCGTCGGCGATCGTCAGCGACAGGTCCTTGACCGCGGTGGCGCCACCGGCATAACTCTTCGACACGTTTTCCAGCACGATTTCGGCCATGACTTACCCCTTCACCGCGCCGGAGGTCAACCCGGCCACGATCCGTCGCTGAAAGATGAGAACAAAGATGATGATCGGGATGGTGATAACCATCGCGCCCGCCGCGATGGAGCCGGTGGGCTCCTCGAACTGCGAGCTGCCGGTGAAGTTGGCGATCGCCACCGGTGCGGTGATGGCCCGCTCGGTCGCCGTCAACGACAGCGCCAACAGCAGATCGTTCCAGGCGAAGATGAACACCAGGATGGCCGCGGTGACGATGCCCGGCGCGGCCAGCGGCGCGATCACCTTGCGGAACGCCTGGCCCGGCGTGGCGCCATCCATCTTGGCCGCCTTCTCCAGATCCCATGGGATCTCCTTGAAGAAGGCACTCATGGTGTAGATCGCCAGCGGCAGCGCGAACGTGATGTACGGAATGATCAGGCCGGGCCAGGTGTCGAACAGCCCGAGCCGGCGCTCGATGTTGAAAATCGGTGTCACCAGCGAGATCTGCGGGAACATCGCGATCAGCAACGCCACCCCGACGAGCAGCTTCTTACCGGGGAAGGCCAACCGGGCGATCGCGTAGGCGGCCATCCCACCGATGGTGACCGCGATCAGCGTGGTGATCAGCCCGATGCCGATCGAGTTGACCAGCGCTGAGGTGAAGATGTTGCCCTCGAAGATCGCCTTGTAGTTGTCGAAGGTGATCTGCTCGGGGATGAACTTGCCGTCCTTGACCGACGATGTCGGCTTGAGCGACAGCGACAGGATCCACAGCACCGGGATCAGTGCATACAGGACGACGATGACGTTGACGATCGCCCACCCGGTCGCGCGGCGGGCATTCACCTGCTCGCTCATCGGCGCGCCCCTTCCTCGTCGCTACCCGGCGCCGCAGCTCCGAAGATCTTGATGAAGATGAACGCGATGATCGCGACGCACAGGAATATCAGCACGCTGATCGCCGAGCCCAACCCGAGGTTGAATGCCTTGAAAAGGTTGTTGTAGCCCAGGATCGACACCGACCCGGTGTCATTGGCGCCACCGGTGAGCACATAGATGTTGTCGAAGATGCGGAACGCGTCCAGGGTGCGGAACAACAGGGCGACCAGGATTGCCGGTTTGATCAGCGGCAGGATCACCTTCGTCAGCCGCTTCCACGGCCCGGCGCCATCCATCTGGGCCGCATTCAGCAAGTCCTGGGGCACCAGGGCCAACCCGGCGAGCAACAGCAGCGCCATGAACGGCGTCGTCTTCCAGACCTCGGCCAGCACGACGATGGCCAGTGAGGGAAGCTGTTCGGTCAGCGGCGCGCTGCCGTCGGGCAGCAGGTTGGCCAGATATCCCGTCCCCGGCGTCCATGCGTAATACCAGCTGTAGGACGCCGCGACGGTGACGATGCCGTAGGGCACCAGGATCGCGGTGCGCACCGTGCCCTTGCCGAAGATGGTGCGGTGCATGACCAGTGCCAGCGCCATGCCGAGCACGAACTCGATGACCACCGAGACGATGGTGATACCGACCGTCACCACGAAGGCCGTCCACCAATACCGGTCGGTGAGGATGGTCTGGTAGTTGCCGAGGCCGATGAACTCGACATCGTCGGGCGCGGCCAGGTTGTAGCGCTGCAGGCTCAGCCAGACCGCGTAGCCGATCGGGTATGCGGTGACCGCCAACATCAGGAACACCGCGGGGCTGATCAACCAGAAGGCAAGTCGTCGCTGCGCGGCGAGGTCATCCGTGCCCGTCTTCGCGCTCACGGAATGAGCCCCTTCCCGTCGATCGCCTTCTGCACCTGTTCGGTCAGCTCGTCGGCGGTCCGCTCCGGATCGATATCGGTGATCGGGGCCAGCGTTGCCGATATCCGGGTCGACAGCGCCTGGTACACCGGCGTCGCAGGACGCACCGCGGCGTTGGTCAGCTGTTGCCGGATGATCTCGTACTGCGGGTACTTCTGCTGGAAGGCCGGGTCGTCGTAGAGCGAGGCCCGCACCGCGGGCAGCCCGCCCTCCACCGAGGTGTAGCGCTGGTTGTCGACATTGCGCAGGCAACGGATGGCCTCGAAGGCCTCGGCCTTGTGCTGGGTGTTCTTGCCGACGGCCAGATTGAGCCCGCCGAGGGTGACCTTGGCCTGCTCACCGTCGACCATGGCTGGGAATGGGGCGAACCCGAATACCTTCTTGCTCGCGTCGTAGGCGATGTTGAACTGCTCGTCGGACGGCGAGAAGCTGCCCGCATCGTTGATCGCACTGGTCAACGCCGGGTCCTGGTTCAGCGGCAGGAACGGCACGCCGCCCTTGACCGCGTTCTCCAGCATGGACGGCAACACGAACGGCCAGTTGACCTCCAACGCGGCTTTGCCCTGTTCGAGCGCGAGCCGCGCGGTGCCCTCGTCGGTCTGGGTGATCGACGGGTCCGCACCCGGGGCGGTGGCAACGTCCTTGATGGTCTGCAGCGCCTTCACCGTCGCGGCACGGTGCTCCGGGGTGTCGGTCAGGGTGACGGTCTGACCGTCATCGGAGAGCACCTGTCCCCCGGCGCTTTCCAGCAGCGTGTTGAACCACACCACCAGACCCTCGTACTGCTTGGCCTGCACCGCGATCCAACTCGGCCCGCCCGCGGCGTACTGGCGCTTGGCCTCGGCCACCATCTGATCCCATGTCGTCGGCGGAGCGGGCATCAGATCGGCTCGGTACCAGAGCAATTGGGTGTTCGTGGTGATCGGTGCCGCGTACAGCTTGTCCTGCCACTTGGCGGTCTCCAACGGCCCGGGCAGCGTGTTCTCGGTGGCGTCGGCCTCGGCCTGCCCGGCCGGATCGTCCGAGAGTGGAAGTGCCCAACCGGCTTCGGCGAACTCCGCGGTCCACACCACGTCGAGGGCCATCACATCCAGCGATTTGTCGTTGCCGGTGAGCCGGCGGGCCAACTGCAGGCGTTGGTCGTCGGCGCCCTTGGGCAACGACACCTGCCTGATCGTGAAGCGGCCGCCGAGTTGCTCATTGCACTTCTGCGCAACAGCGGTGAACGTTGCCATCTCATTGGCGGGTGTGTAATAGCTGATGACGATGCCGTCGTCGGCGGAACCACACGCCGTCATGACCGACCCGGCCGTCAATGCAGCCATCACCGCCGCACAAAGCCGTCGTGTGCGCACTACCGGCCTCCGTTTGCGTCCGATGTCGCCGCCGTGGCGACCTGCAGGAGAAACCTCCGCGGGGCCAACGTAGAGCCATAGGCGCGTACTATGCAACCACTTGCCGGGCGCGTCGGCCCATCAGATCGTCAAGCGTGCCAGCAGATCCCGCCCCTGCTCGGCACTGCGCGGGTCGCACAGCACGTCGTAGCGGCCGGCGACCAGCTGTAGTGTCGAGCTGAAATCCCTTGTGCCACGCGCCATCGCGTACGGAATGGCCGAGGTGATCAGGCCGAAGAACACGCCGGCGATCAGACCCGTGGCCAGTGCACCCCACGGGCTCGGGCTGAAGAAGCCGAGGATCAAACCGATGAACAACCCCAGCCACGCCCCGGACAGCACACCGCCGCCGAGCACCTTGGGCCATGACAGCCGGCCGGTGACGCGCTCGACCTGCATCAGGTCGACGCCAACTATCGTGACCTGCTCCACCGGAAACTGTTGATCGGAGAGGTAATCCACCGCACGCTGGGCCTCGGCGTAGGTCGGGTAGGAGCCGATGGGCCAGCCCTTGGGTGGTGTCGGCAGCGCGGCGGGCCCGCGAGCACCCGGATCTTGGCCTGGTCGAAGGGGACCCGTCATGACTCTGCTCTCCTCACGTAGACAAGCCGGTATGCGAACAACCCTATGCCGCTGCGCGCCATCATGGGTACCCGCGTCCCGATCGCCGAATCAACACCACCACCAGCACGTACGCTACGTTTGGGGCATGAGCAATCCGGGAGAGGACGCACCAGCCACCCCGCCGTCGGAGCCGGGTTCGCAGGCCGAGTCGAGTTCGCAACCGTCCGCCTCCGGATACGAGGCGCCACCGATCGAGCGTCCAGCCGAGACGCCGGGCTACCCGGACTACACCCCGCCGCCCGCATACGGGTACAGCCAGCCGCCCCCACCGGTCCAGCCGCCGGGTTATCCGCAGCAGGGTTATGCCACCCCCGGATATGCGAACCCCGGATACACGACCCCTGACTACGCGGCCACCGGATACCCGCCGCCGCCACCGGGCTACGGCGCCCCGCAAGGCATCGGCTCGCCGTATCCGCCGCCGGGGTTCGGCCCACCGCCCATGCCGCAGGCCCAGTTCGGCACACCGCCACCCTATGGCGGCCCTGGCGGCTATCCCCCGGGATATCCGGCACCCTACGGCGGGCCCGCGGCGGTCCCGCAGAACAGCATGGCGGTCGCCTCATTGGTCTGTTCCGGGCTGGCCGTCCCGCTGTTCTTCCTGTGCTTCATCATGGGGATCCCCGCAACGATCGCCGGCATCGTGCTGGGAATCGTCGCGCTCAACCAGATCAAACGGACCGGACAGCGCGGCAAGGAGTTGGCCATCTCCGGCATCGTCCTCGGCGGTCTGGTCTTGGCCGCCGGGATAGCGCTGGGCATCTTCATCGGCGCGCTCGCCAGCGTCTCCCCATGACCGGCGGTCACCCGTACGGCCATCCCGACGATCCCGGCCTTCCGCCGCCGCTGCCCCCACAGGGCTACCCGCCCGCAACCTGGGCGCCGTATCCGCCCTACCCGGGCTACCCGCCGTACGCGGGCTATCCGCCCCACCGCCCGCCGGGCACGAACGGCATGGCGATCGCGGCACTGGTCAGCGCACTGGCCGGGCTGGTCTTCTGCGGACTTCCGTCGGTGGCCGGGCTGATCCTCGGGGTGATCGCCATGCGCCAGACCAAGAGAACCGGTCAGGACGGTTACGGGCTGGCACTGGCCGCGACGATCGTCGGCGCGCTGGCGACCGTCGTCATGGTCCTCGGAGCGCTGTTGTGGATCGGACTGATCGCCGGCAGCGTGGCCCTGCACTGAGGCGCTACGCCGGCGGCCGATAGGACTCTCCGGTGCGGGCCATACCCGCCGCGCGGCCCTTGCCCGCCACCACCAATGCCATTTTCCGGCTGGCCTCGTCGATCATCTCGTCATCGAGCATCACCGCCCCGCGCGCACCGCCGGCCCGCGAGGTGTGCCACGCATAGGCCTCCAGGATCAGTTCGGCACGGTCGTAATCGGCCTGGCGCGGGCTGAACAAGTCGTTGCCCGCGGCGATCTGGTCGGGATGCAGCACCCACTTACCGTCGTACCCCAGGGCGGCGGACCTGCCCGCGACGCGGCGGAAACCCTCGACATCGCGCACCTTCACGTACGGGCCGTCGATGGCGTTGATGCCGTGGGCACGGGCGGCGACCAGGATCGTCATCAGCACATGGTGGTGCGCGTCGCCGATGTCATAGCCGTCGGGCTGCCCACCAACCTCGAGGGTCCGCATGTTCAGGCTGGCCGCCATGTCACCGGGGCCCAGCACCAGCGCCTGCACCCGCGGTGCGGCGGCGATCGCGTTGATGTTGACCAAGCCCTTGGCGTCCTCGATCTGCGGTTCGATACCGATGCGCCCGACGGGCAGGTCATGCGACCGTTCCAGCTGGGTCAGCAGCAGATCCAGGGCATGGACATGGGTGGCGTCGGAGACCTTGGGCAGCACGATCAGATCGAGCTGCGCGCCGGCGGCGGCGACGACCTCGATGACATCGGCATGCGTCCACGGCGTGGTCCAGTCGTTGACCCGCACCCCGCGCAGCGCCTGGTCCGACCAACCCGGCTCGGCGAGCGCGGCGGCCACGCGCGAGCGCGCCTCGGTCTTGGCGTCGGCCGCCACCGCATCCTCCAGATCCAGAAACACCTGGTCGGCGGCGAGCGTTTTGGCCTTCTCGATCATTTTGTCGCTGCTACCCGGAACGGACAGGCAGGTTCGGCGGGGGCGATACAGGTTGTCCACGGCTCAAGTCTCTACGCTTTGTCCCATGGTTGCGGTCACCCGGGTGTATGCGGCCCGCCTTGCGGGCATGGTCGTGCTGGGCCCGGACGGCGAATCCGTCGGGCGGGTCCGCGACATCGTGGTGAGCATCAGCATCGTCCGCCAACAACCACGCGTTCTCGGCCTGGTCGTCGAATTGCTCACCCGCAAAAGGATTTTCGTACCGATTCTGCGTGTCACCGCGATCGAGCCCGGCACCGTGACGCTGTCCACCGGAAACGTCTCGCTGCGCAGGTTCTCCCAGCGCCCCGGTGAGGTGCTGGCACTGGGCCAGGTGCTGGAAACCCGCGTGCGGGTCGACGATCCCGATCTGGAGCAGCTGGCCGGGATGGACGTCGTCGTCGTCGATCTGGGTATCGAACAGACCCGCACCAGGGACTGGATGGTGACCAAGGTCGCCGTCCGCCCGCAACGCCGCCTGGGCCGGCGCAGCAACGTCTACTCGGTGGACTGGAAGCATGTGCACGGCCTGACACCATCCGGTCTGGCCATGCCGGATCAGGGCGTCGCCCAGTTGCTCGAACAGTTCCAGGGCCAACGCCCGGTCCAGGTCGCCGACGCGATCCGCGACCTGCCGGCGAAACGTCGGTTCGAGGTCGTCAACGCCCTCGACGACGAGCGGCTGGCCGATGTACTCCAGGAACTACCCGAAGACGAGCAGGCCACCGTGCTGCGCCAGCTCAAGACCGATCGCGCCGCCGACGTGCTGGAGGCGATGGATCCCGACGACGCCGCCGACCTGCTGGGGTCGATGGCACCCGCCGATGCCGAACAGTTCCTGCGCCGGATGGATCCCGAGGACTCCGAGGACGTCCGACGCCTGCTCAGCCACTCGCCGAACACCGCCGGCGGTCTGATGACCTCCGAACCGGTGGTGCTGGCGCCCGACACCACCGTCGCCGAGGCGCTGGCCCGGGTCCGCGACCCGGATCTCACCCCGGCGCTGGCCTCGCTGGTGTTCGTGGTGCGCCCGCCGACGGCCACCCCGACCGGCCGTTATCTGGGCTGTGTGCACCTGCAGCGACTGCTTCGTGAACCGCCGGCGGCGCTGGTCAGCGGCATCGTCGACACCGACCTGCCGAGCCTGCGCCCCGACGAACCGCTCGGCGCGTTGACCCGCTACTTCGCCGCCTACAACCTGGTGTGCGGGCCGGTGGTCGACGAGGAAAACCACCTGTTGGGCGCGGTATCGGTCGACGACGTGCTGGACCACCTGCTGCCCGATGACTGGCGCGAGCACGAGGGTGAGCCGGTGATCATGAAGGAGTCCACGACGTGACCCGGACCGACAGCAACGCGTCCAGGGAAGGCGTCGCATGAGCGACTCGGCACGCCAGCGTCTCGACACACCACGCCGATCACGCTCGCTGCGCCCCCGCTTCGATGTCGAGGCGGTGGGGCGCGTCAGCGAGCGCATCGCGCGGTTCCTGGGCACCGGCCGCTATCTGGCCATCCAGACCATCGTCGTGATCGTCTGGATCCTGTTGAATGTCGGCGCTTTCGCCTGGCAGTGGGATCCGTATCCGTTCATCCTGCTCAACCTCGCGTTCTCCACCCAGGCGGCCTATGCCGCACCGCTGATCCTGCTGGCCCAGAACCGCCAGGAAAACCGGGACCGGGTGTCGCTCGAGGAGGACCGCCGGCGCGCCGAGCAGACCAAGGCCGACACCGAGTACCTGGCCAGGGAGCTGGCGGCACTGCGACTGGCCGTCGGCGAGGTGGTCACCCGCGATTACATGCGACGCGAGTTGGAGGACCTGCGCGACATGCTGGTCGAACTTGTGCCGCCGAAACCGAAGAAGAACAAGGGCAAACGAGCGGTGGCCGACAGCGCCGAGCCGGACGGTGCCGACGACTCCGAACAGGATCAGTGAACCCATTGGCCCACCACGCCGACCTCGCAATGGGTATGGTGACCTGGTTCACAACGGTCGGGTAACGGATTTAGGACGGTTGAGTGGCAAAACGGGGAAGCGCCGCCCTCGCAGCGGCGCGGCGCCGCGCTGATCAGGCGCTCCGGTCCGTGGCCGATTCGGCTCCCAGCTCACGCGGGTTGTTGGGCGTCGCCGTGCTCGCCCCGCTGGTGCTGACGCTCGGCGTCGGCGCGTCCGGGCCGTCGGTCAAACCCGTACTCGAGGCGACCGTCACCCCGCTGGCCGCGGTGGTGCCCACGCCCGACGAAAGTGCCGGCGCGGTCGTGGTTCCGGTCTACCGGGCGCCGCGTCCGTTCCAGACTGCCGGCACCGCGCTGACGGCTCCCCCGCCCGCCGCGGTGGTCAGCTCGCCGGGCAGCCTGCGGATCCCGACGGTTGCCCTCAACGCCTACCGCAACGCCGAACGCATGATGGCCGCTGCCGCGCCGAACTGCGGGATGAGCTGGAACCTGCTGGCCGGTATCGGCCGCATCGAGTCCATGCACGCCAGCAACGGCGCGACCGATATCAACGGCACCGCGGTGCGGCCGATCCTCGGCCCGGCGCTGGACGGCTCGCTGCCCGGCAACGAGGTCATCGTGCAGAGCCGCAACAACGACCGGATCACCTACGCCCAGGCGATGGGTCCGATGCAGTTCCTGCCGGGGACCTGGTCGCGGTACGCCTCCGACGGCAACGGTGACGGCAAGGTCGAGGTGCAGAATCTCTTCGACGCCACCCTGGCCGCGGCCCGCTACCTGTGCAGCGGCGGACTGAACATGCGGGATCAGAGCCAGGTGATGACGGCGATCCTGCGCTACAACAACTCCGTGGCCTATGCCCGCAACGTGCTCGGTTGGGCGGCGGCCTACGCCACCGGGGTGGTGCCGGTGGATCTGCCGCCGATCACCGGGTCCGTGCCGCAGTTGCGCGACGCCAACGTCCACCTCGCGACCAACGCCGAGGGGCTCGGGCCGGGCCTGCCGCTCAACGCACTGGGACTGCCGTCGACCGATCCGATGGCCGTGATGCCCTTCTTCGATCTGGGCCGGGCCAACGTCGCCGACCGGTTGCCGGTTCCGCCAGGACCGGATCAGCCTGCGGCCGTGCCGAATTGCGCCGTCTTCTGCATCGGGGAGAACAAGCCCGTCCCGGCGGCACCGTTCAACCCGTTCGCACCCCCTCCACCGGCCGCACCGTTCAACCCGTTCGCGCCGCCCCCGGCCGCCCCACCCGCGCCGTTCAATCCGTTCGCGCCCCCGGCTGCCCCGCCCGCGCCGTTCAATCCGTTCGCGCCCCCGGCTGCCCCGCCCGCGCCGTTCAATCCGTTCGCTCCGCCGCCGCCCGCACCGGCCCCGGTCGCACCGGCGCTCCCGGCGGCACCCGGTCCGGCTCCGGGCCCCGCGCCCGGTCCGGCGGCCTGAGGCACCCGAGGTCACCAACCGACGAGTCGGCCCGGCGGTCCGACGGTCGGCGACAGCGGCCTAGACTCGGTGGCAATGTCCTCGACACATACCGACCTGGAAGCCGCGGTGCGCTCCGCGCTGAACAAGGTCGTCGACCCCGAACTGCGCCGTCCGATCACCGAGGTCGGAATGGTCAAAAGCGTCTCCATCGCCGACGACCATTCCGTCGCCGTCGAGATCTACCTGACCACCTCGGCCTGCCCGAAGAAGACCGAAATCGTGGACAAGGTCACCGCCGCGGTGACCGACGTGCCCGGTACCGGCGCGGTCAGCGTCGCCCTCGATGTGATGAACGACGAACAGCGGGCCGAGTTGCGCAAGCTGCTGCGCGGCGATTCACGTGAGCCGGTGATCCCGTTCGCCCAGCCGAACTCGCTGACCCGGGTGTACGCCGTCGCCTCGGGTAAAGGCGGCGTCGGCAAGTCCAGTGTCACGGTGAACCTGGCCGCCGCGCTCGCCGCACGCGGGCTGCAGGTCGGTGTCCTCGACGCCGATATCTACGGCCATTCGGTGCCGCGCATGATGGGCATCGTCGATCGACCGACCCAGGTCGATTCGATGATCCTGCCGCCGATCGCCCATGACGTGAAGGTCATCTCGATCGCGATGTTCACCCAGGGCAATACGCCGGTGGTGTGGCGCGGTCCAATGCTGCACCGGGCACTGCAACAGTTCCTCGCCGATGTCTACTGGGGCGACCTGGACGTGCTGCTGCTCGATCTTCCGCCGGGCACCGGTGACATCGCCATCTCGGTGTCCCAGTTGATCCCCGGCGCGGAGATCCTGGTCGTCACCACGCCGCAGTCCGCCGCCGCCGAGGTCGCCGAACGCGCCGGTGCCATCGCGCTGCAGACCCGCCAGCGCATCGTGGGCGTCGTCGAGAACATGGCCGGTCTGACACTGCCAGACGGCACCGTCATGCGGGTGTTCGGTGAGGGCGGCGGCCGGCAGGTCGCCGAGTCGCTGACCCGTTCGGTCGGTGCCGAGGTGCCACTGTTGGGACAGGTGCCACTGGAGCCCGAGCTGGTCTCCGCGGGTGATTCCGGGGTGCCGCTGGTCTTGTCGGCGCCCGATTCCGCCGCGGGCAGGGAACTGCGCAAGGTCGCCGACGCCCTCGGTGCGCGCAAGCGCGGACTGGCAGGTATGTCACTGGGTCTGGACCCGGCCGGACGCTAGCCGGACACCGACCGCCTCAGGTCGCGTCCGCGTCGAATCTGGTGGGCCCGGGTTCCCGCGGCTTCGGCGGGGTCTCCGGGACGGCCGGTGTGGGCGCGTCGGGAGAGACCGGTTTGACCGGCTTGTCGAAGTTGCCGGTCAGGAACGAATCGTCACCGTCGAGCAGATGCTTGGTCAGCGCGGCCCGCGGCGTCATACCGCGAAGCTTCTGCAACTCGCTCAACGGTTGACGCAGGTCGTCGAACTCGGGGCCGAGATCCTCACGCAGTTGATTGGTTGCGCCGCTGAGATACTCGCGGGCCTGGCGCACCGCGTTGGAGGTCCACCGGATCGCTCCGGGCAACCGTTCCGGGCCGAGGATGACAAGACCCGCCACCACCAGGATGAGCATCTCGCCCCAGCCGACATTGGCGAACATCTCAGGCCGTGCCGTCGCCGATCGGCGTGACGGTCAACGTGACCGGGCGTCCGTCGCGCAGCACCTCGACGGGCGCCGGCTCGCCGATCTTCAGCTGACGGACCGCGACGACGAACTCGTCGGCGTCTGCCACCTTGCGGTTACCGATCTTGATCACCACGTCATTCTCCAGGATGCCCGCCCGCTCGGCAGGCCCACCGGCCTTGACGTTGGCGATCTGGGCTCCGGAGGCCAGATCGTTGCTGACCGAACGGGCCGTCAGGCCCAGCGACGGGTGCTCGATCTTGCCCGCCTCGATCAGCTTCTGGACGACATCCTTGACCTCGTTGACCGGAATGGCGAAGCCGAGGCCACTGGCGCTGTCCGACAACGACTTTCCTGCCGTATTGATGCCGATGACCTCAGCGTTCATATTGATCAGCGGGCCACCGGAGTTGCCGTGGTTGATCGAGGCGTCGGTCTGCACGCCGTCGATCACGGTGTCGGTGTCCGAACCGTCGCCGGACAGCGGCAGCGGCCGATGCAGCGCGCTGATGATGCCGCTGGTGACGGTGCTGCGCAGGCCCAGGGGCGCACCGGCGGCGATGACTTCCTCGCCGACCTGGAGCTTCTCGGAGTCACCGAGCCGGGCCACGGTGAGATTGTCGACGTTGTCGACCTTGAGCACCGCGAGATCGGTCTTGGGATCGCGGCCGACGAGGTTGGCGGGCACCGACTTGCCGTCGTTGAAGACGACGAACATCTTGAACTTGGCCGGGTTCTTGGCGGCCTCGGAGATGACGTGATTGTTGGTCACGATGTAACCGCGGCCGTCGACCACCACACCGGATCCCTGGGATCCCGACTGATCGCTGGTGGCCTCGATGGTGACCACCGAATCGGCCACCGCGGCAGCCACCTCGGCGAGCCGGCCCGCGGGTTGAGCGGGTAGGTCGCTCGTTTCGAGGGTGACCTTGGAGGTGGTGAAGGCCTCGACGACCTCGGCGGTCTTGTTGCCGACCAGACCGCCGAGCGCGCCGATCAGCAGGGCGATCAGCGCAAGGATCACCAGCGCGACGACCGAGACCTTGCGACCGAAGAGCACGTCGCGCACCCCGAGCTTGCCCTGGGGCGCCTGCACCACCACCGGCGCGGAGGCCACGACGGCCGGCGCACCGAGCGCTGCGGCCGCGGACGGGTCGCGCCACGGGTCAGGGGTGTCGTCTTCATCGGAGAGGTTCTCGGCATCCAACGCACCGGCGTCGGCGGGATGACGTTGCAACGAGTCGCCGCCGGCGTACGGCCGGCCGAAGGCCTCGGCCAGTACCGGGTCCGGGTTCAGGCTCTTGGGGGTGTACTCCCCCTGGTCGACGTGCTTGTCGGCACCCAGGAACGAACCGGACACACCGGCGGGGCGGCCGAAGGCACGTTGCGAGGCGGGATCCACCGGCGGACGCGACACCGGGCGCGGAGCCAACCGAGGGTTGTTACCCGATTCGTCCTTGTTGCTCACCCGTGCATCACTCCCCGGTCACAGCACGCATCCTCGGTTGGCACGCGCGACTACTGGTCTCGATTGCAACCCTACCGGCGCTTACGGCGCGCCCTGGCGACGCCGTCTGCGACGCGCTGTGGGTCTTCATTGGACGGCTGCTCCGGTGGATCCCGGTCCGGGATCTGGGACAACAGGCCGAGTAGAGAGCTGGGCATCGCGATATGGCAGGAATCGCGTAATGCGGTACGGGCCTGACGCTGGGCCTCGACCTCGTCGGCGCACATCGGGCACAGCGAGAGGTGGTGGCCGGCGCGCAGATGTGCCGTCATCCGGAGCTCACCGTCGACGAAGGCGGCAATTGCCTCGGGCGAGAGATGCTCGGTGGAGCCGAACCGGCGCGGGCCGACCGGGGCGCTGCTCTGCGACGCGAACTGGGTCGGCAGCCAGGAGAATGCGCGACGGAATACATCGCCAGGGTCGGCCATCGCCCCGCTCCTTCCGGATCGCCGCATCGTCACACCGACAACACTCATCTGAATGTAGCGCGGTACGCCGCAGCGCACACCCACGACCGCTCAGGCCGACGCGCTCAGCTGGTCGGAGTTCTTGGCCAGGTGCTCACGAAGAGCCTGGCGACCGCGGTGGATCCGGCTGCGGACGGTGCCGAGCTTCACGCCGAGGGTGGCGCCGATCTCTTCATACGACAGACCCTCGATATCGCACAGCACGACGGCGGCGCGGAACTCCGGCGGCAGTGAGTCCAGCGCTGCCTGCAGATCGGGGCCCAACCGCGAATCGTGGTAGATCTGCTCCGGGTTCGGGTCCTCGGCGGGCACCCGGTCATAGTCCTCGGGCAGCGCCTCCATACGGATGCGGGTGCGGCGACGGACCATGTCGAGGAACAGGTTGGTGGTGATGCGGTGCAACCAGCCCTCGAAGGTGCCGGCCTGGTAGTTGTGCACCGAGCGGAAGACCCTGATGAAGGTCTCCTGGGTCAGGTCCTCGGCGTCCTGCTGATTACCGGAAAGGCGGTAGGCCAGCCGGTAGACGCGGTCGGCGTGTTGGCGCACCAGCTCATCCCAAGACGGCATGGCCGCCTTGTCGCCGGTGGCGTCGAACACCGCGGTGCCGGTCAGCTCGTCGGAGGGCTCGACCCACTCGCCGTCGGTGAACTGCTCCAGGTGGGGCATGGTGACGGGACTGGCAGCCGGGCTGCTCGTGGTGCTCACTGAAGCGGTGATCGGATCCTCCAAATCGAGATGGCAGGCGGACGTCTGCTCGTTGCTAGGGGAAACGTGGCCGGTATCGGCCGTATTCCGAAGACGCAAGCTGTCGCCGTGTTCCATGCGTAGTACGTTCTCCCGCCGGGGTGTGCCAGGCATATGAGCAAACTGAACAATTCCTGAGAAAGCAGATACCCACGCCGCAACCAGGCAAAACGGGCACATTTTCGTTGTGATCTCCGCATCAGGGGCGGGCGTGTCGGCGGGCGTCTGAGCACCGCTGCTCTACGCTGCGGGCATGGCCAGCACCGACGACGCCGCCCAGTCGATCGTCTCGCACGCGGAGGCGTCGATCACCGAGGACGCCGTGACCGCCGCGGCCCGCGAGCGCGCCGTCGACAGCGGGGCCGGCGCCGTCACCCCCGCGGTCGGCGCTCTGTTGTCGGTGTTGGCGCGGTTGACCGGCGCCAAGGCCGTGGTCGAGGTGGGCACCGGCGCGGGCGTGAGCGGGTTGTGGTTGTTGGCCGGCATGCGTGAGGACGGCGTTCTGACCACCATCGACGTCGAGCCCGAGTACCAGCGCCTGGCCAAGCAGGCGTTCACAGAAGCGGGCGTCGGCGCCTCGCGCACCCGGCTGATCGGCGGCCGCGCCCAAGAGGTGCTGACCCGGCTGGCCGACGAGTCCTACGACCTGGTCTTCATCGACGCCGCGCCCGCCGACCAACCCCAGTTCGTCGCCGAGGGTGTGCGCCTGCTGCGGGCCGGTGGGGCCATCGTGGTACATCGCGCGGCGCTCGGCGGCCGGGCCGGTGACGCGTCGGCCAATGACGCCGAGGTCAGCGCGGTCCGCGAAGCAGCCAGGCTGATCGCCGAGGACGAGCGCTTCACCCCGGTGCTGGTGCCGCTGGGCGACGGGCTGCTCGCCGCCGCCCGCGACTGACCCTCCCCTACTCCCGCGAGTCTTTCCTCCCGCGAGCAGACGCATATTCCCCCAAATGTGACCCCCTCCAGGGGTACATGGGTCTGCTCGTGGAGTTATCAACAGGCATCGTGGCCGGTGCCTGGCATCTCCGGGCGACGACGGCAAGTATCACGTCATGTCGTTGCACGAGCTCTTCGCCGCGTGCGGCGGAGTCGTGACACGACAGCAGATCCTGAGCGTGGCCACACCTAAGCGCGTCGAAGTCATGTTGGGCAAAGGCGAGTTGATACGCGTCCGCCGTGGCATCTACGCGTTGCACACTCCCGACGTCGCTGCGCGCCTCGCCGCATTGGACATCTGCGCCGGTGAACGGGTCGTCGCGTGCATGAACACCGCGGCCGAGCTCTATGGCTTCAACACCGAGCCCGACGATCGCATCCATGTGCTCGACCCTGGCATTCGATTGCGTCCGACTCCAGATGTCATGGTGCATCAACGAATTGGTGCACCACTGAAACTCGTCGGTGGCCGATTGTGCACCGCCCCGGCATGGACAGCCGTCGAGATCGCGCGTTCGGTTCGGCGTCCGCGAGCGCTTGCCGTCCTCGACTCGGCCCTACGCTCGCGTACCTGCGATGCGGGCGCTCTCACCGCTGCCATCGACGAGCAGCGCGGCCGACGCGGCATCGTGCAGGTGCGTGAGTTGGTCTCGCTCGCCGACGGTCGCGCCGAATCACCCATGGAAAGCGAAGCCCGTCTGGCCTTTCACGATGGCGGCCTACCGGCACCGCAAGTGCAATACGAGATCGTCGACCTGCACGGGCGCTTGTGGCGCGTCGACTTCGCGTGGCCCGAGTTCAGGTTGGTCGCCGAGTACGAAAGCATGGAATGGCACGCCAACCCCGTCTCGTTGCGCCACGACCGGATGAAGGTGGCGCGACTGCAGGAGTGCGGTTGGCTGACCAGCCCACTGGTCGTCGATGACGTCCGGCGCCATCCCGACGACTTGGTGGCGCGACTGGGCCTCCATATGGCGCAGCGCGCGAGCTGAGCAGACGCGTTTACCCCCGTTGACAGGCTTTTCAGGGGGTAAACGCGTCTGCTCGCGGGAGAACCTTGACCACCGACTGAACGGGCGTTTAATCTGTTGAACATGCGTTCAAGCGAGGACCTGACCACCGCGGCCCGCATCCGCGACGCGGCGATCGAGCAGTTCGGCACGCACGGGTTCACCACCGGGGTTCGCGCCATCGCCGCCGCGGCCGGCGTCAGCCCCGGTCTGGTGATCCACCACTTCGGCTCCAAGGACGGCCTTCGCAAGGCATGCGACGACTACATCGCCGAGTACATCCGCACCGCCAAATCCGAGTCCATCCAGTCCTCGGACCCGGCCACCTGGCTCGCGCAGATGGCCGAGATCGAGGAGTACGCACCGCTGATGGTCTACCTGGTGCGCAGCATGCAGACCGGCGGCGACCTGGCCAAGGCGTTCTGGCAGCGGATGCTCGACAACACCGAGCAGTACCTCGACGACGGTGTGCGCGCAGGCACCATCAAACCCAGTGACGACCCCAAGGCGCGGGCACGATTCCTCGGCATGCTCGGCGGCGGCGGATTCCTGCTCTACCTCCAGTTACACGACAACCCCACCGATATCCGCGCAGTACTGCGCGATTACGCCGAGGACATGGTGTTGCCCGCCCTGGAGATCTACACCCGCGGCCTGCTGACCGACACCACCATGTACGACGCCTTCATCGCCCAACGCCGACAGGGCATCCCGTTCAGCCATCCCACCGAAGGGAGTCGATGATGACCGACGCAGTACAGATCCAGAGACTGACGAAGCGGTTCGGCCGCAGCATCGCACTCGATGGCTTGGACCTGACGGTGGCGCCCGGGGAGGTGACCGGATTCCTCGGCCCGAACGGCGCAGGGAAATCGACGACCATCCGGGTGTTGCTCGGCCTGTTGCGCGCCGACGGCGGACACGTCCGACTGCTCGGCGGCGATCCCTGGCGCGATGCCGTCGCCCTGCACCGGCGCATCGCCTATGTCCCCGGCGATGTCACGTTGTGGCCCAACCTCACCGGCGCACAGGCGATCGATTTCCTGGCCCGGCTGCGCAACGGCGCGGTCGACACCCGTCGCCGCGACGAGCTCATCGAGCGCTTCGAACTCGACCCTGACAAGGTGGCGCGCACTTACTCCAAGGGCAATCGGCAGAAGGTCGCCATCGTCGCCGCCTTCAGCACCGACGCCGAGCTCTACATCCTCGACGAACCGACCTCCGGCTTGGACCCGTTGATGGAGAAGAACTTTCAAAAGTGCGTCGCCGAGGTCGCCGACCGTGGCGCGGCAGTGCTGTTGTCCAGCCATATCCTCGCCGAGGTCGAGCAGCTCTGTGACACCGTCACGATCATCAGGTCCGGCAAGACCGTGCGCTCCGGGTCGCTCACCGACCTGCGCCATCTGATGCGCACGACGGTCACCGCGCGTACCCGTACCGCGGGCACCGGGTGGGCGGACCTGCCGTTCGTCCACGACTTCGCCGAGCACGACGGCCAGGTCTGCTTCTCGGTCGATCGCGCCGACCTGGACATCGCCATGGAACACCTCACCGGACTGGGCATCACCGAGCTACAGGTCGCCGCGGCGTCATTGGAAGACCTGTTCATGCGTGAGTATCAGGCGGCCGGCTGATGAACGCCGTCATCGAGCGCACCGGCCGCCATACCGCGACCGGGTCACTGACGGGTGTCGCCACGCTGCTGCGACTTGCCCTGCGCCGTGACCGGATTCGGCTGACGGTATGGATCGTGCTGCTGACCGCACTGCCGGCCTACACCCCCGCCGCACTGGCCATGACCTATCCGGACCACGAGCAACGGTTGGCCCGCATCGAGTTGATGCAGACCCCCGCCGGAATCATGCTCAGCGGTCCGATGTTCGGGACCCACCACACCGCGCTGGGCGCGATGATCGCCAACGAGCTGATGCTCACCCTCATCATCGCGACCTCGATTCTGGCCATCCTGACCGTGATCCGGCACACCCGCGCCGAAGAGGAGGACGGGACGGCCGAATTGGTGCAGTCCTCGGTGGTGGGACGCCACGCCCGCACCGTCGCGGCGCTGCTTCTGGTCACCGCCACCAACGCCGTGCTCGCGCTCACCATGACCGCGGCGCTGATCCTCGGCGGGTTCGACGTCGCCGACAGCGCGGCGTTCAGCCTCGGCATCTGTGTGACGGCAATGGTGTTCGGCGCCCTCGCCGCCGTCACCGCCCAACTCCTGCGTCAGTCGCGGACCGCCACCGGCGCGGCCATGGGCGGACTGGCGCTCGCGGCCCTGATCCGTGGCATCGGCGATGTCATCGAGCATTCGGGCAGCGCGGTGAGTTGGCTGTCCCCCATCGCCTGGGCGCAGCAGATGAGGTCTTTCGTCGAACTGCGTTGGTGGCCCCTGGCGATGCTGTCGGGGTTGGCCGCCGCGCTGGTCGCCGTGGCGCTGGCATGCGAGGGCCGTCGCGAGTACGACGCGGGCATCATCACCTCGACCGGTGAGCGTCCCCGTGCGATGACCATCCCGAATCTGTTCGTGCTGAACCTCGTTCTGCAACGGGGGCAGCGCATCGGCTGGGGTGTCGCGCTGTTCCTGGCCGGCCTGACGTTCGGATCGATGACCCGATCGCTGCTCGACGCGGCCCGCGGCAATGAACTGCTGGCCCGCGTGTTGACCGACGCCGGCGCCGACGGCGCCTACACCACCATGACGCAGTTCCTGGCCGCCGCCACAGGCGCTTTCGTGGTTGCCGCCGTGCTGCGCATCCACACCGACGAACAGCGGGGCCTGGCCGAGCCGGTCCTGGCGGCATCGGTTTCGCGCTGGGCCTGGCTGCTGAGCGCGGTGGCCGCGACACTGGTCAGCACCACCGTCTTGCTGGCAGCCGCCGGACTGGGCAACGGTCTGGGCGCCGGCATCGCAACCGGTGCGCCGGCCGAGGTCTGGCGGCTGACCGGCGCCGCACTGGCGCAGTTGCCGGCGATGGCGGTGCTGGCAGGTATCGCCGCCCTCGCCGCGGCGTTGCGGCGACCGCTGATCGGCTGGCTCGCTGTGGGTTTCGTGGTGGTGGCGCTGTATCTCGGCGCCTTGTTGCGGCTGCCCCGATGGCTTGTCGATCTCTCCCCGGTGGGGCAGACGACCGCACCAACAGAGGTGCCCACCCTCGCCCTCGCGGTCATGGTGGTCGTGGCAGCAGGGCTCACCGCGGCCGCCGGATCCATCTATCGTCGTCGGGACGTCGCATGAGATTCGCGATCCAGACGTGTGCGGGCCTGTTGTTCTTCGTCGCCGTCCTGTTCTGGCCCGCAGGCACATTCGCCTATTGGCAGGCCTGGGTGTTTCTTGCGGTGTTCGTGGCCACCACCACGCTGCCGAGCATCTACCTGGCCGTGCGATACCCGGCGGCGCTGGCCCGCCGCATGCAGGCGGGCCCGACCGCCGAGAGCCGACCCGCTCAACGGATCATCATGTCGCTCATCCTGGTGTCGGTGACCGTGACGTTCGTCCTGTGCGCGCTGGATCACCGGTTCGGTTGGTCGTCGGTGCCGGTGTGGCTCGTCCTCATCGGCAACATCCTGGTCGCGGTCGGACTGGCAATCGCGCAACTGGTCGTCGTACAGAACAACTACGCCGCGGCCACCGTGCGGGTGGAAGCCGATCAACCGCTGGTCTCGACCGGTCTCTACGGCTGGGTGCGCCACCCGATGTACACCGGGGCCGCGATCATGATGTTCGGCACGCCCCTTGCGCTGGATTCGCTGTGGGGTCTGCTCGGCGTCGCGGCGGCGGCACCGGTGATCGTCGCCCGCATCCGTGACGAGGAACAGCTGCTCGCCGCCGAGCTGGCCGGGTACCGCGAGTACATGGACACGGTGCGGTTCAGGCTGATTCCGCACGTGTGGTGAGCGTCGATAGAGTTGCCGGCATGGCAGACAGAGCGTGTCCGGGCAGCGGCAAGAAGTGGACGGTCGACATCGCCGGTAAGCCGATCTGCCCGAAATGCCGTCGTTCGCTGGCCACGGTGGCGGGCCGGGGCCGCAAGATCACGGACCTGCCCCAGGTACCGCGGCACGACAAGCCTGCTCGCGCAGCCCGGACGGCGAACCAGTCACCGACGTACTAGTGACCGATGTCGGCGAGCCGACACCCGTTGCGGCCGGCCGCCTTCGCCTCGTACATCGCCCGGTCGGCGGCAAGCAGGAGTTCCTCGGCGTCGTCCGCCGCGCGGGCGATGGCGATCCCGACGCTCAGACCCACGGCACCGGTCCAATCGCCGACCGTCATCGGGGCCGAAACGGTGTCGATGAGCCTGCGTCCCAGTGCCATTGCGGATTCGGGTAGCGGTGCGTCACACAGGATGACCACGAACTCGTCACCGCCTCGGCGCGCCACCGTATCGCCGGTCCGCACGCCGGCAACCAGCCGCTTCGCCACCGTGGTCAGGACGATATCGCCCGTACTGTGCCCGAGTTGGTCGTTGACCTGCTTGAACCCGTCCAGATCGATGCACAGCAGCGCGAACGGTGCGGCCCGCTCGATGTGTTCGGCGAGACGTTGGTAGAGCAGCGCCCGGTTCGGCAGGCCGGTCAGCGGGTCATGGGAGGCGTTGTGCACCAATTGTTCTTCGAGCTCTTTACGGCGCGACGTGTCGCGCACCGACACCACGTAACCGTCACGCTCACCGGTAACGGCATCCCGGGTGACGCGGACGAATGCCTCGATCCACACCCAGCCGCCGTCCTTGTGCCGCATCCGGTGCTCGGTGGTGAAGCTGTCGACCTGACCCTCTCGCATCGCCAGCATCTTGCGCCCGAAGGCGCCGACGTCATCGGGGTGGGTGATATCGCTGGCCCGTTCACCGACCAACTCGGCGGCCTCGTAGCCCAGCAGCGAGCGGATCGAGGGCGAGACGTAGCGGCGGATGCCGTCCATGCTGCCGCGGATGAGCGTGTCCGCCGAGTTCTCGGCAACCAGCCGGTACAGGCCCGCGGCGGCCGTCAGCTGCAGGTGATGGGCGGCCAACGATCCGAACGCCTCGAGTTGGTCCCGCAGACCGGCGGTGATGGTGCGCGGCTGCGGGTCGGCGACCCAGAGCGCGCGCTCGGCGGTCGAATCGATGATCACCGGCACGGCGGCGACGAACCTGGCCTCGCCCAGCGCGCTCGGCACCGGGTACCCCTGACCCGACGCGTCGTCGATGAACACCGCGCTCGATGGGATGTCGGTCCGATCGCCGAGCACCATCGCATGCCGACAATCCAGTGCCGTCCGGACCGTTCGGCAGAGCGTGTCGAGGAACGACGCGCCTCGGTCGGTCAGATCCACAAACCCTTGCCGACGGCCACCACACCGCCGGAGCTGATGGAGAATCGCTCGCGGTCCTTGTCCAGGTCGACACCGACCATCTCGCCGGGGCCGACGACGACGTTCTTGTCCAGGATCGCTCGCCGCACCACCGCGCCCCGACCGATCCGCACCCCGGGCATCAGCACGCTGCCCTCGACGATCGCGCCGTCTTCGATGGCCACATTCGACGACAGCACCGAGTTGCGCACCGACGCCGCGGAAATGATGCTTCCCGCACCGACCACCGATTCCTGAGCGGAACCGCCGTTGACGAACTTGGCGGGCGCCAGGTTCTCCGAGCCCCCGCGAATCGGCCAGCGCTTGTTGTACAGGTTGAACACCGGGTGCACCGAAACCAGGTCCATGTGGGCGTCGTAGAACGCGTCCAGCGTTCCGACGTCACGCCAGTACCCGTGGTCACGTTCGGTGGCGCCGGGCACCTCGTTGTCGTCGAAGTCGTAGACGCCAGCCATCCCGTCGGCCACCAGTCGCGGGATGATGTCCCCGCCCATGTCGTGGTCGGAATGGTCCTCGTCGGCATCGGCGCGGATCGCGTCGATGAGCACCTTGGTCGTGAAGATGTAGTTGCCCATCGAGGCGAAGGTCTGTTCCGGATCGTCCGGGGTGCCCGGCGGGTCGGCGGGCTTCTCGATGAAGCTGCGAATGCGACCCGATTCGTCGGCATCGATGCAGCCGAACGCCGACGCTTCCGACCGCGGGACCCGGATGCCGGCGACTGTCGCGCCGGCACCGCTCTCGATGTGATGCGCGAGCATCTGTTCGGGATCCATCCGGTAGACGTGGTCGGCACCGAAGATGACGATGTAGTCCGGGTCCTCGTCGTAGATCAGGTTCAGCGATTGATAGATCGCGTCGGCCGATCCGGTGTACCACCGCGGTCCAAGACGCTGTTGCGCCGGAACGGGGGTGATGTATTCACCGGCCAATCCGGACAGTCGCCAGTTCTGCGAGATATGCCTGTCCAGCGAGTGCGATTTGTATTGCGTGAGTACACAGATGCGGAGGAACCGCGCGTTCACCAGATTGGACAGTACGAAGTCGATCAACCGATATCCGCCGCCGAAAGGCACCGCGGGCTTCGCCCGGTCCGCCGTCAAAGGGTAAAGGCGCTTACCCTCCCCCCCAGCGAGGACGATGCCCAGCACATGTGGCGCTTCCCTCATGGTCCCAACCTATCGGGCTGACCGCGGTGCGGCTAGCCAATCGCCCGAACAACAGGCTGCATGTCAAGGTGTTTGGGCCCGTCGCGACATCCACGCGATGTCCAGAAAGCGCACAGGGGTGCGCCGGCCCGCCCCTGCCCGTTACCGTGCACACCATGCGGGTGGCGATGATGTCTCGGGAGTATCCGCCGGAGATCTACGGTGGAGCCGGTGTGCACGTGACGGAGCTGGTCTCGCAGTTGCGCCGATTGTGCGAGGTGGACGTGCACTGTATGGGCGCTCCGCGCGATACCGCGATCGTCGCCCAGCCGGACCCCGCACTACAGTCGGCCAATCCCGCGCTGTCCACGCTGTCGGCGGATCTGGTGATGGCCAACGCCGCCGCGTCTGCAACGGTGGCGCATTCGCACACCTGGTACACCGGCATGGCCGGGCACCTCGCGGCGCTGCTCCACGACATTCCGCACGTGCTGACCGCCCATTCGCTGGAACCGATGCGGCCGTGGAAGGCCGAGCAGCTCGGCGGCGGATACCGGGTGTCCTCCTGGGTGGAGCGCACCGCCGTGGAGGCGGCCGACGCGGTGATCGCCGTGAGCTCCGGGATGCGCAACGACGTTCTGGCCACCTACCCGGCGCTGGACTCCGACCGGGTGCACGTGGTGCGCAACGGGATCGACACCGAGGTCTGGTATCCGGCCGCGCCCGAACCGGGCGCCTCGGTACTCGCCGAGCTCGGCGTCGATCCGTCCCGCCCGATCGTGGCATTCGTCGGGCGCATCACCAGGCAGAAGGGCGTGGCACACCTGGTCGCCGCCGCCCACAAGTTCGATCCCGCGATTCAATTGGTGCTGTGCGCGGGTGCCCCGGACACTCCAGAGATCGCCGCCGAAGTCAGCGCGGCCGTGCAGGAGCTCGGCGCCGCGCGATCCGGGGTGTTCTGGGTGCGCGAAATGCTGCCGGTACCCAAGATCCGCGAAATTCTCTCCGCATCAGCCGCTTTCGTCTGCCCGTCGGTCTACGAGCCGCTGGGAATCGTCAACCTGGAGGCGATGGCCTGCGGGACCGCGGTCGTCGCCTCCGATGTCGGCGGCATCCCCGAGGTCGTCGCCGACAACAGCACCGGGCTGCTGGTCCACTACGACGCCGCGGATGCCCGCGGTTTCGAGGACGGCTTGGCCCGTGCCGTCAACGCCCTCGTCGCCGATCCCGAGCGCGCCCGGCGCTACGGCGCAGCCGGTCGACAGCGGTGCATCGAGGAATTCTCCTGGGCGCAGATCGCCGAGCAGACGCTTCGCATCTACGAAGCTGTATCGCGCTGACCTACGGTCAGCGCGATACCGAGGGCGTAGCCCTAGCTGGTGACGCCTTTGAGTTCGTCGCCGAGGGCGGCCGCCTCAGCGGGGGTCAGCTCTACGACGAGCCGTCCACCGCCTTCCAGTGGTACCCGCATCACGATGCCGCGCCCCTCCTTGGTCGCTTCCAATGGACCGTCTCCAGTCCGGGGCTTCATCGCCGCCATCGTGTGCTCCCTCCGCGTGAGCCGGCCCGCTGTGAAACGGACCCGATCAAGACCGGCGTGTGCCGGCACAGAATTGCCAGTGAACTCATCCTATTGTTCCCTATCGCGACGGCGCGGTGTGAAAAGACCCGGCAAAACTGACGGAACGTGACCGGATCGAGGCGAGCTAGCCTGCACCGGGCACCCAGCACGTCGCTATATGGTCGTCGACCATCCCGGTCGCCTGCATCAGCGCATAGGCCGTCGTCGGCCCCACGAAGCGAAAGCCGCGACGCTTCAGTTCCTTGGCCATCGCGGTCGATTCCGCAGTGACCGCTGGGACGTCGGCCATCACCTCCGGGCGGGGCCGCCGGGCCGGCGCGAAAGACCACAGCAAATCCGAGAAGTCGACGTCGAGATCGCCGATGACACGCGCGTTGTTGATGGTGGCCTCGATCTTCGCGCGGTTGCGCACGATCTCGACATCATCCATCAGGCGCGCGATATCGGCATCGGTGAAGCGCGCGACCTGTTCGGGGTCGAACCCGGCGAAGGCGCGGCGGAACCCGTCACGCTTACGCAGGATGGTCAACCAGGACAGCCCGCTCTGGAACGCCTCGAGGCTGACGCGCTCGAACAAGGCACGCTCGCCGCGCAACGGCACGCCCCACTCGGTGTCGTGGTATTCCCGGTAGAGCACCGAATTCGGCGCCGAATCCGTTGGCACCCAACCGCATCGAACCCGGGTGTCCACCTCCGCGGCGGTCACGACTGCTCGCTGCGCGCGTGGGCGGCCTCGTGCTCGGCCGGGAACGTGGTCGGGTCCTCGACACCGTAGGCGGCCCGCAATGCCGCCAACTCGCCACGCACCGACTCGAGTTCGGCACCGAGGCGGTCCAGCACCCAGTCGACCTCGCTGGTCTTGTATCCGCGCAGGGTCTGGGTGAACTTCACCGCGTCGACATCGGCGCCGGTGACACCCGAGGCGGGCAGGACCGTCGCCGTCGTGGCCTTCGGCAGCGGCGGCAGCTGCTCACCGCGACCGAACAGCACACTTCCGATGGCAAACAACACCGCGCCGACCAGGATCAGCACCACCAGGTACATCAATATCAGCGTCACGATATCGATACTGCCCTACCGGTGTGACAAGCCTGTGCGACGACCTACGGGCGCAGTGTGTTCATCGGGGGCCGGTCGGCCAGCGACACCCCCGACGTGCGGGGCGTGTAGTCGTCGCCGTCGGCGAAGAACTGCGTCAGCCCCATCCCGGAGTCCTCGATCCCGCAGCGGTTGAGCAGGGTGGCGATCACCTGTCGGCTCATGCTGGCCAGTTCGGTCAGCGGGCGGTTGCGGTGTGTCCGCACCCCCAGGTTGACCTGCGCGATACCGTCCAGCCCGTACCGGTTGTAGGTGTCGACCAGCAGGCCGATCTCCACACCGTAGGCGGGTGCGAACGGCACCGAGGTCAGCAGTTCACGGGTGCCTGCGTACTCGCCGCCCAGCGGCTGCAACAGACAGGTCAACTCGGGGCGCAGGGCGGCCAACAACGGGCGCGCGACCAGTTCGGTGACCCGCCCGCCGCCGTTGGCGTCCTCACTGCCGCTGACCTTGAGCGGGCGCCGGTAGAAACCCTTCACCAGGTGCACGCCGTCGACGGTCAACAGCGGACCCAACAGCTTGGGGACGAACATCGGGTCGGGATCGATCAGATCCGAGTCGACGAAGACCACCAGGTCACCGGTGGTGGCGGCCAGTGAGCGCCACAGCACCTCACCCTTGCCGGACCGCGGCGCCAGTTCGGGCAGGGCGGTTTCGCGGCTGATCACCCGGGCACCAGCGGCCACCGCGCGGATCTCGGTGTCGTCGGTGGAACCGGAGTCCAGCACGATCAGCTCGTCGACCAGGTTGCCCAGCAGCGGGGTGATGGTCTCGACCACCGATGCGACGGTCTCCTCCTCGTTGAGCGCCGGGAGCACCACCGAGATGGTGCGGCCCCGTTTGGCCTCGATGAGTTCCTCGACCGTCCACGCAGGACGGCCGAAGCTGTGGTCTGCGAACCACGGGTGTCCCACCACCGCATCAGTCTTGTCGATATCGGTCAGTTCTGGTGTCAGCTCAGATATCAGAGTCATGCGCGATCCGCCTTCGGCTGCTCGCTGGGTGTCATGCGCAAGCCCACCTTCGGCTGCTCGCTGGGTGTCATGTGCAATCTCGCGTTCGGCTGCTCGCTGTACGTCATGCCAGTCCCCTCACCGTGCGCGTCGGCGGACGCGATCCCTGTATCGACGCGACCATCTCCAGTACGCGTCGAGTGGGGCCGACCTCGTGCACCCGGAACATGGCGGCTCCGTCGGCGGCGGCCAAGGCCGTCGCCGCCAGCGTGCCCTCCAGGCGTTCGGTCAGTCCCACACCCAGAGTCTCCCCGACAAAATCCTTGTTGCTCAGGGCCATCAGGACCGGCCATCCCGTGTTTACAAGATCTTTTACGTGGCGCAACAAACTAAGACCGTGATGAGTGTTTTTCCCGAAATCGTGGGTCGGATCGATCAAGATCCGATCTCTGGCGACACCGATCGCCTGCGCCCGTTCGGCCGCGGCGGTCACCTCGGCGATGACATCGTCGACCACACCGCGCTCGGTGACGCCGTAGTGGACCCGGAACGGCCGGGTGCGCGGAACCGCGCCACCGGTGTGTGAGCAGACCAGCCCGGCGTCGAACTCGGCGGCGACCTCGGGCAGGCCCGGATCGGCACCGGCCCAGGTGTCGTTGATCAGGTCGGCGCCCGCCGCACAGGCCTGTTTGGCCACCGCGGCACGCCAGGTATCGACACTGATCAGCTGATCGGGGTAGGTACCGCGCAGCCATTCGATGAACGGCACGACCCTGGCGATCTCCTCGTCCGCATCGACGGTCTGACCGGGCCCGGCCTTGACCCCGCCGATATCGATGATGTCGGCGCCATCGGCGATCTTGCGGTGGGTGGCCTCCTTGGCCGCCTCGTCGGAGAAGGTGGCCCCGCGGTCGTAGAAGGAGTCGGGTGTGCGGTTGACGATCGCCATGATCAGGGCCCGGTCACCGGCGACCGGGCGGCCGAGGAAGGTCCGCTGCACACGACCAGGCTAGCCGTGCGCGAGGACTGCCCCCGGCGCGCGCCGAATCACCTACTTGGGACGCTTGCCCTCGACGACCTCGTCGACGTACTCGGGGTAGAACGGCACGTAACCCTCGTCCTTGCCGGCCAGCACGTACAGCGGGTCCTCGACCTCCTCGCCGTAGCCCTGTTTGCGTAGCTCGACCTTCTGGCTCTTGAACGTCGAGGTGTGCGCCAACTCCTTGACGAGCCGGACGAACAGCGGCACGGCGTACCCCGGCAGGTGCGCGTAGACCGATTTGGCCAGCGCCGCGCCGTCGAATTCCTGGCCGTCCTTGAGCTGCAGCGCCACCATGCCCGCGCGCCCGCCGGCCCCGGGCACCTCGACGCCGAAGACGGTTGCCTCCTCGACCTGGCTGTCGGCCGAGATGGCGGCCTCCACCTCGGTGGTGGCGACGTTCTCGCCCTTCCAGCGGAAGGTGTCCCCGAGCCGGTCGGCGAAGGCGGCGTGGCCGAATCCCTGCGCGCGCATCAGATCGCCGGTGTTGAACCACACGTCGCCGTCCTTGAACGCGTCGCGGACCAGCTTCTTCTCCGAGGCGGACTTGTCGGTGTAACCGTCGAACGGCTGGAAACTGCTGACCTTGGACAGCAGCAGACCCGGCTGGCCGCGCTTGACCTTGCGCAGCCGCCCGTCGGGGCCCCTGGCGGGTTCGCCGGATTCCAGGTCGTATTCGACGTAGGCCACCGGGCTGGGGCAGATACCGGTGGACTTGGACACGTTGAAGACGTTGACGAAGGCGGTGTTGCCCTCGCTGGCCGCGTAGAACTCGCAGACCCGCGGAATGCCGAACCGCTCGACGAACTGGTCCCAGATGGCCGGCCGCAACCCGTTGCCGACGATGACGCGCACCTTGTGCGCCCGGTCGGTGGGCTTGGGCGGCTGGTTGAGCAGATATCCGCAGATCTCGCCGATGTAGACGAACGCGGTGGCGTCGAACCGGATGACGTCATCCCAGAAGCGTGATGCCGAGAACGACTTGCCAAGGGCCAGTGCGGCTCCCGCGTTCAGCACCGAACCGACCGAGACCGTCAGCGCATTGTTGTGATAGAGCGGCAGGCAGCAGTACAGGGTGTCGCTGCTGTTGAGCCGCAGCCCCAGTCCGCCGAAGCCGGCCAACGCGCGCAGCCAGCGGTAGTGCGTCATGACGCTGGCCTTGGGCATACCGGTCGTGCCGGAGGTGAAGATGTAGAAAGCCTTGTCCCCGGCCAGCACCGCGGCGGTGGTCGCCGGATTGGTGGTGGGCGCGGTGGTGGCGGCCTGGCGCATCTCCTCCAGAGTGGTCAGACCGGTTGTCTGAACCCCACTCTCGGTGATCGGTTCGACGAGATCGGACTCGGCGATGATCGCCTTGGCGTTCAGCAGACCGATGCTGTGCGCCAGCACGTTGCCGCGCTGGTGGTAGTTCAGCATGCCCGCGGTGGCACCGCACTTGACCGTCGCCAGCATCAACAGCACCGAGTCGGGCGAGTTGCGCAGCATGATGCCGACCACGTCGCCGTGGCCGACACCCTTGGCCGCCAGCACCGCCGCGTATCGGTTGACCGTCTCGTTGGCCTTGCGATAGGTGATCTGCTGATCGTCGAATTTCAGGAACACCCTGTCGCCGTACTGTGCGGCGCGTTCCTGGAACACCTTGCCGATGGACGTCTTGGCCGAAGGCCGGGCACTCATGCCGGTCAGGACGCCGCGGGCAATGGCAGGCGCATCGCGGAGGAAGCCTGGGAGTTTGGTGGCGATTTCCAGCAGTCCCACGCTGGTGCGCGTCGTGTCGTCACTCATGACCACACCTTAGTGATTCGGGCTACATGCGCTGAGAGCCGTCTCAACATCGGCGGTGACCACCAATCGGTCCAGCGCACCTTCGCTGACGTAACCGGTCGCGACAAGGCCGCGCAGCCAGGTCAGCAAACCGTCGTAGTGGCCGAACGGGTCGAGCATGATGATGGGCTTGTCGTGCATGCCCAGGTAGCCGGCCGTCCATGCCTCGAAGAACTCCTCGAGCGTGCCGATCCCGCCGGGCAGCGCGATGAAGGCATCGGCACGCTCCTCCATGACCTGCTTGCGTTCCCGCATGGTGTCGGTCACGACCAGTTCGTCGGCGTCGACGTCGGCAAGTTCGCGGTGGACGAGCGCCTTCGGGATGACCCCGATGGTGGCTCCGTTGTGCTGGCGGGCACCGTCGGCGACGGCGCCCATCGCCGAGACGTTGCCGCCACCGGAGACCAGGGTCCAGCCCCGGTCGGCGATGGACCGTCCGACCTCGCCGGCGAGTTTGAGCAGTTCGGGATGGGTGGGGCCGGATGCGCAGTACACGCAGACGGCCCAGGGGCGGGTTTCGGGCACGGGTAGAACGTACCGACGGTTTCGCCGAGGTTCCATCGACATTCGCCCTAGACTGCGGCTGTGCCGGATCTGGTCGACGCTGCCGCTGCGGCGCTGGCCCGTGGTGACCTGGCCGTTGCGGAGGAACAGGCGCGCAGCGCGCTGGCCGACGGCACGTCGTTACCCGCCCTGTTGATCCTGGCCCAGGCGCTGGCCTGGCAGGGCCGCGGCACCGATGCCGACACGGTCTTGGCGCGGGTGGATCCCGCTGGTCTCGGCGACGCAGACCTCATCGCGTGGGCGCTGCCGCGGGCGGCCAATCAGTTCTGGATGCTCGACCAGCCAGAACGAGCAACGGCATTCCTGCGGGCGATCCGTGGCCGGCTGTCTTCGGCGGTGACGATCGATGCGTTGCTGTGCACGTTCGCGATGAACGCCGGTAGCCCACAGCGGGCGCTGGACATCGCCGAGTCGGTGCTGTCCTGCGACCACGCCGAGGATCGTGCGGTCGGCTGGGCCGCGGCGGCCGCCGGGCTGTCTGCGGCCAGGATGGGCCGGTTCGACCAGGTCGATGGACTGGCCGCCCGGGCTGGCGCGGCCGGGCACCCCGGAGTGCTGCGCTTCACCTCGACCTATGGCCAGATCACCGCGCGGCTGCTGACCGGTGACATCGGTGCCGCCGACGACGTGGCCGACGGGCTGGTCTGCGATACCGGGCCGTCGCGGGCGATCGCGCTGGTGCTGCGCGCCGATATCGCACTGGCACGCGGGGTGCTCGATGAGGCGGTCGAGGCGTTGCGGGAAGCGGCGCCGGCGCTGTCGACGACCGGATACTCGTGGGGGCAGCTGGCGTGGATGTTGTTGGCGCAGGCGCACGCTCAGCAGGGGCGGGCGGTCGACGCCGCCAAGGCCCTGTCGCGGGCAGAGTCCCGGCACGGTTTGAAGTCCATGCTGTTCGCCCCGGAGTTGGCGCTCGCCAAGGCCTGGACGGCGGCGGCCCGACGGGATCAGCCGGGCGCGGTGCGGGCCGCCCGCGAGGCGGCGCGCGCGGCGTTGCGCGGCGGGCAACACGCGGTGGCGTTGCGGGCGCTGCACGATGCGGTCCGTCTCGGTGACACCCGCGCCGCCGAGGCGGTCGCCGGTGTGTCGTGTGAATGTGTGTTCGGCAGGCTGACCGCCGAGCATGCGCAGGCGCTGTCGTCAGGCGATATCGCCGGACTCGAATCTGTGGCCGCGCGGTGGGATGGCCTGGGCTGGGGTGCGGCCGCCCGCGACGCGGCGCGGCAGGCCGGTCGGAGCTGACCAGATTCGTGCAGCTCACCGCCGTGGTGCCGCCATAGAATTATGGCGATATCGAACGGGGGCCGCTCATGACCGATCAGTTTTCCGTCCAGACCGACGGGGTGCGTAACTATGCGCAGACGCATTCGGACGTCAACTCGGGGCTGGTCGGGCTGCCCGCTCTCGACGGCACCGGCCTGAACAACAGCCACGGCGCCATCGCGGCGTCGGTCAGCACCGCGTTGGGAACGGCACTGAGCGGGCGCGGCGGTGCCATGGGCGCCACTTCCACCTCGGCATCGACGATCTCGGATCTGTTGCAGCAGGCGGCCAGGGCCTACGCCGGTGGCGACAAGGAAGGCGGCCGACGATTGCGGGCAGCCGCCGACGCATTGGACGGCGGGCAGCCCGGTGCCGGCGGGGCGGGTGCCGCCGGCGCGGCGGGCGCCGGTGGGGCCGACGCGATGGGCCAGATGGGCCAGATCATGGGTCAGGTCGGCCAGCAGGTCGGCCAGCTCGCCCAGTCCGTCACCGCACCGTTGCAGGGCCTGGCCCAAGGGTTGCAACAGGTTCCGCAGCAGATCATGCAGGGTGTCCAGCAGGCCGTCCAGGCGGCCGGCGGTGCCGGTGCCTCGGGTGCTGCCGGCGGCGCGGGCGTGAAACTACCGTCCGGCGACGAATTGAAGGACGCAGAGAAGGCCGTCGCCGAGAAGGCCGATACGGCCCAGGAGACCGATCGGGCCGAACGCGGTGAGACCGGCGAGCGCACCGAAGCCACCGACGCGCAGGGCGGGCAGGACGGTTCCGGGCGGGCGCCGGTGGAGGCCCCCGCCCCGGCGCAGCCCGCGCCGACGCGTCCCCAGGTGGATTAGGCCGGCCGTCGACTACGTCGCCAACACCCCGTCAGCCAGCCGCAACCACCGCTGGATGCCGATGTTGTCCAGGAAGGTCCGGTCGTGGCTGACCACGACGAAGGCGCCGCGGTAGGCGTTCAGGGCGGACTCCAGCTGCGCGACGCTGGCCAGATCGAGATTGTTGGTCGGCTCGTCGAGCAGCAATAGCTGGGGCGCGGGCTCGGCGAACAGCACACACGCCAGGGTTGCCCGCAGCCGCTCGCCACCGGACAGCGCGGCGATCGGCAGGTCGATGCGGTCACCCCGGAACAGGAACTGCGCCAACAGGTGCCGCCGCCGGGTGATCGACAGACCGGGCGCGGAGACCGCCAGACTGTCGGCCACCGTGGCCCGCTCCTCGAGGAGGTCCAGACGCTGGGACAGGTAGGCGATCCGTCCGTCGCCACGCTGCACGACGCCGCCACCGGGTTCGAGATCACCGGCGATGATGCGCAGCAACGTCGACTTTCCGGCCCCGTTGCCACCGGTCAGTGCGATGCGCTCCGGGCCACGGATGTCCAGATCGATATCCGCGAAAACCCTTGACGACAAGCCGGTTCCGCTGAAAAACACCCGGCCGGCGGCTACCTCGGTCTCCGGCAGATCGAGGGCGACCAGGTCATCCTCACGCAAGGCACGCTCGGCATCGTCGAGGCGACTTCGGGCGTCGCCGATGCGCCGTGCGTGCACATCGTCGGCCTTGGCCGCGGACTGCTGGGCATCCCTTTTCAACTTGCCCGCAACAATTTTCGGCAGGCCGGCATCCTTGAGATTGCGTTTGGCGGTGGATGCCCGCTTGTCGGCGCGTTCCCTGGCCTGCTGCATCTGCTGCTTCTGCCGTTTGAGCTCCTGTTCGGCATTGCGGATGTTGTTCTCGGCCAATTCCTGTGCCGACTGCACCGCGATCTGGTAGTCGGTGAAACCGCCACCGAAGTGCGACACCTCACCGTTCCGCAGTTCGGCGATACCGTCCATCCGGTCCAGCAGCACCCGGTCGTGACTCACCACGAGCAGGCATCCGCCGAAATCGTCGAGAGCCGCGTAGAGACGTTGCCGCGCATCGATATCCAGATTGTTGGTGGGTTCGTCGAGCAACAGCACATCAGGGTGGCGCAGCAGCTGCGCGGTCAGCCCGAGTGAGACCACCTGCCCACCGGAGAGTGTGGACAGCGGCCGGTCCAGCTCCAGGTCCGCAAGGCCGAGCCGGTCGAGCTGGGCGCGCGACCGTTCGGCGATGTCCCAGTCGTCACCGATCGCGGCGAACACCTGCTCGCTCGCATCGCCTGCGGCCAGCGCATCCAGCGCCGTCAGCACCGCGGTGATGCCGAGGACGTCGGACACCGTGTGCCGGGCCAGGAATGGCAGATTCTGCGGCAGGTAGCCGAGCACCCCGTCGACCGTGAGGCTGCCGGCGGTCGGTGTCAGTTCTCCGGCGATGAGCCGCAACAGGGTGGTCTTGCCCGCGCCGTTGGGCGCGACGAGGCCGGTACGGCCACGGCCGAACGCAGACGACAGCTCGTCGAACACGACGGTGCCATCGGGCCAGTTGAACGAAAGATGGGACAGCACAATAGACATGCGGGAACTCCACGGAGACGAAGAGGATGGTGGACGACAGCAGAAATCTCGGGGACTTACCCGGAGATGTCGTCGATTCCCAGCACGAAAATCATGCTACCCATCGGGTCAAGCGGTTAAGTACGCCCGCAACGTCTCGGTGGTCGCGGTGATCGCGGTGATGTCGACATGTTCGTCGACCTTGTGCGCCAGGTTCGGGTCGCCCGGCCCGTAGTTCACCGCGGCGATGCCCAGCGCGGCGAAGCGGGACACATCGGTCCAGCCGTACTTGGCGCGCACCTGTCCCCCGGCCGCGGCGACCAGTGCCGCCGCAGCGGGGTTGGCCAGTCCGGGCAGCGCGCCGGCGGCCGCGTCGGTGGTCTCGCAGGTCACGTCGAGGCCCGCGAGCACCTCGTGCACGTGCGCCACCGCCTGCTCGACGCTGCGGTCGGGCGCGAAGCGGAAGTTGATGGTCACCGACGCCGCGTCGGGGATGACATTGCCCGCGATACCGCCGTCGATCCGCACAGCCGACAACCCTTCGCGGTACACGCAGCCATCGATGTCCACGCTGCGGGCCTGATACCGGGAAAGCCTGTCGAGCACGGCGCCGAGTTTGTGGATGGCGTTGTCGCCCAGCCATGATCGTGCCGAGTGCGCTCGGGTTCCGGCGGCCGTGGCCACGACGCGGATGGTTCCCTGGCAGCCCGCCTCGATGAAACCGCCGGAGGGCTCCCCAAGGATCGCCACATCGGCGGCCAGCCAGGCGGGTAGGTCGCGTTCGATGCGGCCCAGTCCGTTGGCACTCGACTCGATCTCCTCGCAGTCGTACATGACCAGGGTCAGATCATGGGCGGGCTCGGCGATGGTGGCGGCGAGGTGCAGGAACACCGCGTCCCCGGATTTCATGTCCGAGGTGCCGCAGCCGTACATCAGGTCACCGTCGCGACGGCTTGGCACATTGTCGGCCGCGGGCACGGTGTCGGTGTGCCCGGCCAGCAGCACCCGGGAGCTGCGGCCCAGGTTCGTGCGCGCCAACACCGCGTTGCCGGAGCGGATGACCTCGAAGTGCGGGGCCTGCGCCCGGAGTGCGGACTCGATCTCGTCGGCGATGCGCTGCTCGTGACGCGACTCGCTGGGGATGTCCACCAGGGCGGCGGTCAGTGTGATCGGGTCGGCGCGCAGGTCTAGCCCCATGACGGTCAACCGTAGTCCAGTAACGTAGGGCGACGTGACTGCCGCATCTGGCGTCGGCCTGGCCACCATCGCCGCCGACGGAACCGTACTGGACACCTGGTTTCCCGCCCCCGAGCTGACCGGCGACGGCAGCACCGGCACCGTGCGACTGTCGGTGGCCGAGTTGCCCGAGTCCCTCGGCGCACTGACCGGCCCGGATGCCGATCGCGATGTCGAGGTCGTGGCGGTGCGCACCAGCATCGCCGATCTGGACGACAAGCCCGTCGACACCTATGACGCCTACCTGCGGCTGCACCTGCTCAGCCACCGGCTGACCAAGCCGCACGAGGCCAACCTCGACGGCATCTTCGGACTGCTGGCCAATGTGGTCTGGACCAACTTCGGCCCGGCCGCGGTCGAGGGCTTCGAACTGGTGCGCGCCAAGCTGCGAAACCGCGGCGCGGTCGCGGTCTACGGGGTCGACAAGTTCCCGCGGATGGTCGACTACGTGCTGCCCGCGGGGGTGCGCATCGCCGATGCCGACCGCGTCCGTCTGGGGGCGCACCTGGCCCCCGGCACCACCGTGATGCACGAGGGCTTCGTCAACTTCAACGCGGGCACGCTGGGCAACTCGATGGTCGAGGGACGTATCTCCGCCGGTGTGGTCGTCGACGACGGTTCCGATGTCGGCGGCGGCGCGTCCATCATGGGCACGCTGTCCGGCGGCGGCAAAGAGGTCATCTCGATCGGCAAGCGCTGCCTGCTGGGCGCCAATGCCGGTGTGGGCATCTCGCTGGGCGACGATTGCGTCGTCGAGGCCGGGCTGTATGTCACCGGCGGCACCAAGGTCACCACCGGTGACGGCCAGACCATCAAGGCCAAGGAGCTGTCCGGGTCGAACAACCTGCTGTTCCGCCGCAACTCGGTGTCCGGCGCGGTGGAGGTCGTCAAGCGCGACGGCACCGGCATCACGCTGAACGAGGCGCTGCACGCCAACTGATCGTCGCGACCGGATTTCTCCCGCGAGCTGGGGGCACCTCCCGCTTGCGGGGGAACGTAAACCCGCGAGCAGACGTAAAACTGTCGATTTCGCGCTGAAAGCAGCAGTTCTACGTCTGCTCGCCGGGGATCAGAGGATGCAGAACTCGTTGCCCTCCGGGTCGGCCAGCACGACCCAGCTCTGCTCGCCCTGACCGATGTCGACATGGGTGGCGCCCAGCGCGAGCACCCGGGCCACCTCGGCGGCCTGATCGTCGGGCCGGAAGTCCAGATGGATGCGATTCTTGACCACCTTGTCGTCGTCGACGGCAAGGAACAGCCACTTCGGGCCCTGGCCGGGTGTCGGGGTCAGCACCACATCGCCGTCGGCGTCGGTGTGTGTGGGCCAGTCCAGCACCCGTGACCACCACTGGCCGAGCGCCTCCGGGTCATGGGCGTCGATGCAGATCTCGTCAAACGTCAAAGACATCGGTCGACTCCCGCGTTCGCTCCGATCCTCGCTCGTCCCTCGCTGCGATCCTCACTCACGCCCGTCTCCCGCGACATCGGTCGACTCCCGCGTTCGCTCTGGTCCTCGCTCGTCCCTCGCTGCGATCCTCACTCACGCCCGTCTCCCGCGACATTCGGTCGACTCTCGGGTCACTTGGCCAGCTCCTTCTTGAGCACCTTGCCCATCGCATTGCGCGGCAGACTCTCGACGATGCGCACCTCACGCGGCCGCTTGTGCACCGAAAGCTGTTCGGCCACAAAGTCGATCACCTGCTGCGGCTCGACATCCCCGACGACGAAGGCGACGATGCGCTGTCCCAGATCCGCATCGGGCAGCCCGACGACCGCCACCTCGTCGATGCCGGGATACCCGAGCAAGACGGTCTCGATCTCACCGGCACCGATCCGGTATCCACCGGACTTGATCAGATCCACCGACTCGCGGCCGACGATGCGATGCATGCCATCGGCATCGATCACCGCGACGTCACCGGTACGAAACCAACCCTCGGGATCGAAGGCCTCGGCGGTGGCATCCTCGCGGTTGAGATAGCCCGTGAACACGGTGGGACCCTTGAGCTGCAGGTGCCCGATCGTCTCGCCGTCGTGCGGCACGAGCGCACCGTCCTCGTCGACAAGGCGGGTCTGCACCCCGTCCAGCGGCAGCCCGACCCATCCGGGACGCCGCTCACCGTCGGCCCTGGTGCTCAGCGTGATCAGCGATTCGGTGCTGCCATACCGCTCGACGGGCGCATGCCCGGTCAGCCGGACCAACTCCTCGAACACCGGCACCGGAAGGGCCGCGCTGCCGGACACCAGCAGCCGCGCCCCTGCCAGTGCGCGCGCGGCCCGCTCGTCGGCGGCGATCCGCGACCACACCGTGGGCACCCCGAAGTACAGCGAACCGCGCGCCTCGGCGTAACCGGCCGGTGACGGTTTCCCCGTGTGCACGAACCGGTTTCCGATCCGCAGCGAGCCCAGCAGACCCAAGACCAGACCGTGCACGTGAAACAGCGGCAGCCCGTGCACCAGGGTGTCCTCGGCTGTCCACTGCCAGGCCTGCACGAGTCCGTCGATATCGGCGGCGATGGCCTGCCTGCTGATCTTCACGCCCTTGGGCAGCCCGGTGGTTCCCGACGTATACATGATGATCGCCGTCGACTGCGGCGCAGGCTCGGCGTAGCGATGCCAGGACCGCGCGTGCATGCGCACCGGAATATGGGGCAGGCCTTCGGTTTCGGCGGGCAGCTCACCGAGCCAGGCCTGCGCACCCGAATCGGACAGCAAATGCGCGCGTTCGGTGGCACCGACGTCGGGCGGCACCGGGACGAACGGCACACCCGCGATGAGACACCCGACGACAGCCAGCACCGTGGTGGCCGTCGGGGTGGCCAGGATGGCGACCCGCTGTGCTCGCGCGACCCGTTCGGCGACGGAGGTTCCCGCGCCCACCAGGTCGCTGCGGCTCAGGCTCACACCATCGATGCGCACGGCGTCGGCAAGGTCGTGCCCGGCGGCGACCGCGGCCGGGTCCAACGAGGTCAGCAACACCCATGCGAGGTTACTCTTGGGCCATGGCCCGCATCGAACGACTGTCCAGTCGTGAGGTATACCGCAACAACTGGATGACGGTGCGCGAGGATGCCATCCGCAGGCCCGACGGCAGCGAGGGCATCTATGGCGTCATCGACAAGCCCACGTACGCACTCGTGATCGCCCGCGACTCGGACCGGTTCCACCTGGTAGAGCAGTATCGATATCCGATCGGGTTGCGGCGCTGGGAATTCCCGCAAGGGACCGCACCGGATCTGGCCGACCTGGAACCCGAGGAACTGGCCGCTCGCGAGTTGCGAGAGGAGACCGGGCTGCGGGCCGAATCCCTGGTGCGGCTGGGCATGCTGGACGTGGCCCCCGGGATGAGCAGCCAACGCGGCTGGGTCTTCTTGGCCACCGGATTGCACGAAGGCGCTCATGAGCGTGAGCACGAAGAGCAGGACATGCGCAGCGAGTGGTTCACGGCCGCCCAGATCGAGGAGATGATCCGCGGCGGCGCGATCACCGACGCGCAGACCATTGCGGCATGGGCCATGGTCCTGCTGTCCGAACGGAATTGACACCGGAATTGCGTCACAATGTGGTCTCTAATTGACGCAGCGGATATGACGATCCGCATTTTTGTCAGAATCCGCAGTTACGGTTGGACAGAGCTGATTCCACGACTGAAATGGGAAAGGGATGTTGGTCCGTCGACTGTGCGCCGCGCTTGCCGCCCTGATGGTGGCCGGCCTCTTTCCCGCACCCTCGGCCGGCGCTGCAGCCCAGTGGTGGAACGGTCGCTATCAGGTCGTGAGCTACGCGTCGCAGAAGAACGGCACCAGCGTCGCGGCGCGCCAGCCGGAGGGTGACCTGACGGCGCTCTACACATTCGCCACCGCCTGCGGCACCGCCTGTGTGGCGACCGTCGTGGACGGGCCGGCACCGTCGAATCCCACCATCCCGCAACCGCAGCGCTACACCTGGAGCGCAGGCAAGTGGACCTTCAGCTACAACTGGCAGTGGGAGTGCTTCCGCGGTGAGGGGTTACCGCGGTTATACAGCCCCGCACAGTCGTGGGTCACCTACACACCGCAGCCCGACGGTTCATTGCAGGGCAGTTGGTACACCGACATCCTCAGTGGCCCGTGCCGCGGTAACGTGCTGATTCCGGCCGCGGCATTCCCCGCGCCCTGACACCGCTGACGATCAGTCCCGCAATGCGCGCAGGAAGAACATGAGGTTGGCGGGTCGTTCGGCAAGGCGACGCACGAAGTAGCCGTACCACTGCGAGCCGAAGGGCACGTACACCCGAACCCGTCCGCCGCCGCCTGCAAGCCGGCGCTGCTCATCGTCGCGGATGCCGTAGAGCATCTGATACTCGAAATCATCGTTGCCACGGCCGTATTCGGCCGCCAGACCGGGCACCCTCTCGATGATCGCCGGATCGTGAGAGGCGACCATCGGATAGCCGGGTCCCTTCATCAGGATCCGCAGGCACCGCAGATAGGACTCGGTGACCTCCCCGGCATCGCGATGGGCCACCGAGGCCGGTTCGTCATAAGCGCCTTTGCACAGCCGGATCCGAGAATCCGCCAGATCGGCGCAATCGGCCGGGGTGCGTTTCAGATAGGCCTGCAGCACCGTGCCCACCCACCCGAAGTCGGCCCGGAGATCGCGCACGATCGTCAGTGTCGAGTCGGTGGTGGTGTGCTCCTCGGCATCGACGGTCACCCATACCCCGGCCGCGGCGGCCCGCTCGCAGATGACCCTGGCATTCTCCAGCGCCACCTTCTCACCGTCGCGTTCGAGGGCCTGTCCGAGGGCGGACAGTTTCAGCGATATCTCCAACGGCCTTATCGCCGAGGCGGTCTCGGCGCGGGCGTGCAGCGCATCCAGGAGGCCGAGATAGGCCCGCACGGTGGCCTGGGCGGTCGCGATATCGTCGACATCCTCACCGAGATGGTCGATGGACACCATCCGGCCGGAATCCCGGAGGTCTGCCACCGATGCCATGGCGTCCTGCACGGTGTCACCGGGCACGAATCGGTGCACCACCGCACGGGTGATCGGTAATCGTTGCGCGGTGCGGCGTAGACCGTCGCGCCGGCCGGCGGCCAGGATCGCCGGGCGCGCCACCCGGGTGAACACACTCATCACAGGTCTCCCATGTGCGGATACTCATGCCGGGTGGGTGGCACGAACGTCTCCTTGATGGATCGCGGTGACGTCCAGCGCTGCAGATTCAGTGGGGATCCGGCCTTGTCGTTGGTGCCCGAGGCGCGCCCGCCACCGAACGGTTGCTGGCCGACCACCGCACCGGTGGGTTTGTCGTTGACGTAGAAGTTGCCCGCCGTATGCCGCAGGCGATCCTGGGCGGTGACGATGGCGGTGCGGTCATCGGCGATCACCGCGCCGGTCAACGCGTACGGCGCGGTCTGATCCACCACGGTCAGGATGCGGTCGAACTCCCCATCGGGATAGATGTGGACGGCAAGAATCGGTCCGAAGTACTCCGTGGCGAACGACTCGTCGCTGGGGTCGTCGGCCAGCAGCACCGTCGGCCGCACGAAATACCCTTCGCTGTCGTCATATTCGCCGCCGACGGCGATGGTCAGCCCGGGTGTGCTCTTGGCCCGCTGCAGGGCGCGGGTGTTCTTGGCGTAGGCGCGGGCATCGATCAGCGCGCCGCCATAGTTGCTCAGATCGGTGACATCGCCGTAGCGCAGCGCCTCGGTGGCCGACAGCAGGTCATCGCCCATCTGCTGCCAGACCGACCGCGGCACATACGCCCTCGATGCCGCCGAGCATTTCTGGCCCTGATAATCGAAGGCGCCCCGGATCAGCGCGGTGCGAAGCACATCCGGCCGGGCGCTGGAATGGGCCAGCACGAAATCCTTGCCGCCGGTCTCGCCCACCAGGCGCGGATAGCTGCGGTAGCGCTCGACGTGCGTGCCGACCTGCCGCCACAGGTGTCGAAACGTCGCCGTGGATCCGGTGAAGTGGATGCCTGCCAGCCGCGGGTCGGCCAGCACCACCTCCGATACGGCCTGCCCGTCACCGGTGAGCAGGTTGATCACGCCGGGCGGCAGTCCCGCTGCCTCCAGCAGCTGCATGGTGAGGTATGCCGAGAACGTCTGGGTGGGTGCGGGTTTCCAAATCACCGTGTTACCCATGAGAGCGGGCGCGGTGGGTAGGTTGGCCGCGATGGCGGTGAAGTTGAATGGGGTGATCGCGTAGACGAAACCCTCCAGCGGCCGGTGATCGGTACGGTTCCACACTCCGGGACCGCTCACGGGTTGCTGGGCAAGGATCTCCCGCGCGAACGCCACGTTGAACCGCCAGAAGTCGACGAGTTCGCAGGGCGCGTCGATCTCGGCCTGATACGCCGTCTTGGACTGGCCCAGCATGGTTGCCGCCGCGATCTTCTCCCGCCACGGTCCGGCCAGCAGGTCGGCCGCCCGCAGGAACACCGCCGCCCGTTCCTCGAAGGGTAGGTGCGCCCACTGCGCCTTTGCATCTTCGGCGGCCTCGATGGCAGCCTGCGCCTCGGCGTGCCCGGCGTTGGTCATGGTGCCCAACCGCGCGCGGTGTCGATGCGGCTGCACCACATCGATGGACTCGCCGCCGCCCATCCGATGGACACCGGCGATCACGTGGGGCAGGTCGATCGCGTTGCCGGACAGTTCGTTCAGCGCTGCGGTCAGCCGGGTGCGTTCGGGGGAACCGGGTGCGTACTCGTGCACGGGCTCGTTGGTGGGTGCGGGCACCTGCGCGATGCCGGTGATGGCGTTCATGACCCTCAGGATGACGTGGCGAGGTACGGAATCTTTTGGCCGAACGGCCAACACATCCTCCGCTCGATAGTACGATCGGACAGCATGAGTGGCGTCCGTCTCGGCCAGTTGCTGCTGGCATTGGATGCCACCCTGGTGTCGCTCGTCGAGGCGCCGCGCGGCCTGGATCTGCCGGTGGCCTCGGCCGCACTGTTGGACCGCGAGGACATCCAGCTCGGCGTGGCCCCGGCCTTCGGATCCGCCGACGTCTTCTTCCTTCTCGGCATCGACCACCCCGATACCATCCGCTGGCTCGACCAGCACGGGCGCTCCCCCGTCGCCATCTTCGCCAAGCACCCCAGTCCCGAGGTGATTCGGCGAGCCACCCGCGCGGGTATCGCGGTGGTGGCGGTCGAACCCCGCGCCCGCTGGGAACGGCTGTACCGGTTGGTCGACCACGTCTTCGACCATCACGGCGCGGGTTCGGCACACGACTCGGGCACCGACCTGTTCGGCCTGGCCCAATCGATCGCCGAGCGCACCCGCGGCATGGTCAGCATCGAGGACGCCGAATCGCATGTGCTGGCCTATTCGGCGTCCAACGAGGAGGCCGACGAGTTGCGCCGGTTGTCGATCCTCGGCCGCGCGGGTCCGCCGGAACACCTGGCCTGGATCGCCCGGCGCGGCATCTTCGACGCGCTGCATGCCAAGCCCGATCCGGTCCGGGTCGCCGAACGCCCCGAGCTCGGGCTGCGGCCGCGGCTGGCCATCGGGATCTTCGCTGCCACCGGCGACACCCGGCGCGCACCGGCATTTCTCGGCACCATCTGGCTGCAGCAGGGTGATCGGCCGCTGGCCGAGGATACCGAGGAGGTGCTGCGTGGCGCCGCGGTATTGGCGGGTCGGCTCATCACCCGGCTGACGGCCAAACCATCCGGTCACGCGGTGCTGGTCCAGGACATGCTCGGGCTGACCGGGGACCCGCCCGAGATCGAGGCGATCAGTCGCGAGCTCGGTATCCCGGCCACCGGGCGGGCGGCCGTCATCGGCATCGATTCCACCACCGAGGGCACCCGGCTGGCCGACGTCCTTGCCCTGAGCGCCAGCGCTTTTCGACCCGACGCCCAGGTCGCCGCGGCCGGTGGCCGAGTGTACGTACTGTTCCCGGATGCGGGCAAGGGCCTGCCCTCGTGGGTGCGCAGCACGGTGTCCGCGCTACGGACCGAGTTGGGCCTGGAGCTACGGGCGGTGACCGCCGCGCAGCTCGAGGGTCTGGCCGGTGCGGCCGCCGCGCGAGCCGAGGTCGATCGAGTGCTCGACAGCGCTGCGCGCAGGCCGGGCAGCCTGGCGGCGATCACCTCCCCGGCCGAGGCGCGCACCACCGTTCTGCTCGACGAGATCGTCACGATGATCGCCGCCGACGGGCGCCTCGTCGATCCGCGGATCAGGGCATTGCGCGCCGACGAACCGGTGCTGGCGCACACCCTGACCGTGTATCTGGACAGCTTCGGCGATGTCGCGTCCGCCGCCGCGGCGCTGCACGTGCACCCCAACACCGTGCGTTACCGGGTGCGCCGCATCGAGGGAATCCTCGGCGCGTCCCTGGCCGAGCCCGACGTGCGCCTGCTGATGACGCTGAGCCTGCGCGCCACGGCCTGACCGGGACGACCGTCGTGGGGCAGGATTGCCAGGGTGAGACGCTTGCTGGCCGTCGCCGTATCGAGCTTGGCCGTGTCGACCACGGTCGTCGGGCCGCACGCGTCCGCGGCGCCGGCCGCGCTCCCGCCCACCACGGGCGGGTTCGACTACCAACTGGGCGGAGCGTCGGACGTCCCGGCTCTGGCAGTCGTGGTGCGCGATTCCACCGCGCAGCCGTTGGCCGGGGCATACAACATCTGCTATCTCAACGGTTTTCAGACCCAGCCGGGAGCGGATTGGTCCGGCGACCGTGGTTCGGCACTGTTGCGCGATGAGTCCGGCACGCCCGTCGCCGATGCCGACTGGCCCGACGAGTACATCCTCGATCCGTCTACCCCCTCGCAGCGCACCACCATCCTGCAGGTGCTCACCCCCGGCCTGAACCGCTGCGCGGCCAACGGATTCGATGCCGTCGAGATCGACAACCTGGATACCTTCACCCGCTTTCCCGCCATCGAGAGGGCCGGCGCGATGGAGCTGGCCCGCAGCTATATCGCGTTGGCCCACGGCCGCGGACTGGCGATCGGGCAGAAGAATGCCGCCGAACTGGCCGGGATCGGGCGCGGACAGCTGGGTTTCGACTTCGCCGTCACCGAGGAGTGCGCCGCCTACGACGAGTGCAATGCCTACACCGGACCGTACGGACCGCACGTGCTGCAGATCGAGTACGTCGACAACCTGCCCGCCCCGTTCGCGGCGGTGTGCGCCGCGCCGGATCGAGCCCCACTGACCATTCTTCGCGACCGCGACCTCACCCCGCCGGGTGCGGCAGGCCACGTGTATCAGCAGTGCCCGTGAGTCGCGCGCCCAGGGGCTACTGCCCCAGCCGCTGCACGGCCGCGGCGATGCGCTCGTCGGTGGCGGTCAGTGCGACGCGCACGTGCTGGGCGCCTGCCGGGCCGTAGAACTCGCCGGGTGCCACCAGGATTCCCCGCTGCGCCAGCCATGCCAGGGTCTGGCGGCACGGCTCCCCACGGGTGGCCCACAGGTACAGGCCCGCCTCGGAATGGTCGACCGTGAAGCCGGCCGCCAGCAGCGCGGGTAGCAGCAGGGCCCGCCGGCGCGCGTAGCGTTCGCGCTGCACGGCGATGTGTTCGTCATCGGTCAGTGCGGCGACCATGGCCGCCTGCACCGGTCCGGGCACCATCATCCCGGCATGCTTGCGCACCGCCAGCAGCTCGGTGACCACCGCCGGATCGCCCGCGACGAATCCGGCGCGGTATCCGGCCAGCGATGACGTCTTGGACAACGAGTGGATGGCCAGCAGGCCGGTGTGGTCGCCGCCGCATATCGAGGGATGCAGCACCGACAGAGGTTCGGCGTCCCAGGCCAGGCCGAGGTAGCACTCGTCGGAGGCGACCAGCACACCGCGTTCGCGCGCCCAGCCCACCACTTTGCGCAGGTGGTCGGCTCCCAAGACCTTGCCGGTGGGATTGCTCGGCGAGTTCAGGTAGATCAACGCCGGGACCTGCGGACCGATCTGGGTCAACGAGTCCGCCGCCATGACCTGCGCACCCGCCAGCCGGGCGCCGACGTCATAGGTCGGATAGGCGAGTTCGGGGATCACCACGGTGTCCTCGGCGCCCACGCCGAGCAATGTGGGCAGCCAGGCGATGAGCTCCTTGCTGCCGATCACCGGCAGGACGGCCTCCGCCGCGATATCGGTGATGCCGAACCGACGCGCCAGCGCGGCGTGGATCGCCGAACGCAACGCCGATGTGCCCGCGGTCGTCGGGTATCCGGGCACGCCACTGGCCTGGGCCAGCGCATCGCGGATGACCGGGGCCACCTCGTCGACCGGCGTGCCGACCGAGAGGTCGACGATGCCGTCGGGGTGTGCCTTCGCCGCTGCGGTGACGTCAGCCAGCGTGTCCCAGGGGAACACCGGCAACGTGGCCGATATGGCCGATCGTGACGCGGTCACTCGCCCTTGGGCTCGAGGTCCTTGATGGCCTGCGGATCGTTGTCGGTCTGGCCGACCTTCGACGCGCCACCGGGCGAGCCGAGCTCACTGAAGAAGTCGGCGTTGCTCTGCGTGTAGCTGCTCCACTGGTCGGGCACGTCATCTTCGTAGTAGATGGCCTCGACGGGGCACACCGGTTCGCAGGCGCCGCAGTCGACGCACTCGTCCGGGTGGATGTAGAGCATCCGGCCACCCTCGTAGATGCAATCGACCGGGCACTCCTCGATGCACGCCTTGTCTTTGACGTCGACGCAGGGCTCGGCAATGACGTACGTCACTGATGTTTCTCCTGTCCAGTGGGCTGCTGGTCCGGGTTTCAGTACTGGGTGGGCACGCTCAGCGAACGCCCGCGGGCCAGTATGAACGGCCCGTAACTGGACGTGCGTCTCAGTGTGCCCTAACTTCACACGCCACCCTCACCGCGGCGGCGCGCGGTTACTGATACTAGACGTCGCACATACAGAAGGCCTAGTCACCACGCGCAGCATTGCGGCTCTGCAACTTGTTGCATAGAACCACCGGTACCGTCTAGCCTTCGCTCATGGCTTTGCCGCACGCCATCCTCGTCTCGCTGTGCGAACAGGTGGGTTCGGGCTACGAGCTGGCCCACCGCTTCGACCGCTCCATCGGGTACTTCTGGTCGGCCTCACATCAGCAGATCTATCGGTCGCTGCGCACCATGGAGTCCGAGGGGTGGGTGCAGGTCCGCGAGGTCGCGCAGCGCGGTCGCCCGGACAAGAAGGTGTACTCGGTGACCCCGGCGGGCCGGGCCGAGCTGGCGCATTGGATCGCCGCGCCACTGTCCGGACGGGGCTCGACCGTGGCGGACAACCGCACCCGCGACCTGGCGGTCAAGATCCGAGGCTGCGGCTACGGCGATATCGAGGCCGTCCGGGCGCAGGCGGTCGCGCTGCGTGCCGAGCGGGCGGCACTGCTGGACACCTACCGCGGTTTCGAGAAGCGCCAGTTCCCCGACCCGGCCCGGCTCACCGGCGCCGAGCTGCACCAGTACCTCGTCCTGCGCGGTGGTATCCGCGCCGAAGAGGGCGCCATCGAATGGTTGTCAGAAGTCGTGTCGGCACTCGGAGGTGTGCAATGACGTATCCGAAAGCGACGTATCCGAAAGCGACGTATCCGAACCTGCTCTCGCCGTTGGATCTGGGCTTCACCACGCTGCGCAACCGGGTGGTGATGGGCTCCATGCACACCGGCCTGGAGGATCGTGCCCGCGATACCGACCGGCTGGCCGCCTACTTCGCCGAACGCGCCCGTGGCGGGGTCGGCCTGATCATCACCGGCGGGTACGCCCCGAACCGCACGGGGTGGCTGCTGCCGTTCGCCGCCGAGATGCGCTCGGAGTCCGATGCGCGCAGGCACCGGAAGATCACCGCGGCCGTACACGCCGAGGGCGGCAAGATCGCGCTGCAGATCCTGCACGCCGGACGCTATGCCTACCATCCGCTCTCGGTCAGTGCCTCCTCGATCAAGGCGCCCATCAACCCGTTCCGGCCGCGGGCATTGCGCAATGTCGAGGGCACCATCGGCGATTTCGTGCACGCCGCGCTGCTGGCGCGATCCGCAGGCTACGACGGCGTCGAGATCATGGGCAGCGAGGGTTACCTGATCAACCAGTTCCTCGCGCCGCGTACCAACAAGCGCACCGACGCCTGGGGTGGGACGCCGGAGAAACGGCGACGTTTCGCCGTCGAGATCGTCCGCCGGGTGCGTGAGGCGGTGGGAGACGATTTCATCATCGTCTACCGGCTGTCGATGGCCGACTATGTCTCCGACGGCCAGACCTGGGCGGAGATCGTGGCGCTGGCGACCGAGGTCGAGGAGGCCGGCGCGACGATCATCAACACCGGAATCGGTTGGCACGAGGCCCGGATCCCGACGATCGTCACCTCGGTGCCATCCGGGGCGTTCGCCGGCACCAGCAGCGCGCTGGCCGAACATGTCGGTGTCCCGGTGGTGGCGTCGAACCGGATCAACATGCCCGAGGCGGCCGAGCAGATCCTCGCCGAGTCGCACGTGCAGTTGATCTCGATGGCGCGCCCGTTGCTCGCCGATCCGGACTGGGTGCGCAAGGCCGCCGAGGATGCCGCCGACCAGATCAACACCTGTATCGCCTGCAATCAGGCCTGCCTGGACCACGCGTTCGTGCACAAGACGGTGTCGTGTCTGCTCAATCCGCGGGCGGGGCATGAGACGACGCTGATCCTGGGACCGACCCGGCGGGCCCGCTCCGTCGCGGTCGTCGGAGCCGGACCGGCCGGGCTGTCGGCCGCGGTGAGCGCCGCGCAGCGTGGGCACCGTGTGACCCTCTTCGAGGCCGGGTCGACGATCGGTGGCCAGTTCGACCTCGCCCGGCGGGTGCCGGGCAAGGAGGAGTTCAACGAGACCGTGCGCTACTACACCCGGATGCTGGAGGTGCACGGTGTCGACGTGCGTCTGGGCGTGCGGGCGACGGTGGAGACACTGACCGGATTCGACGATGTGGTGCTGGCCACCGGGGTGACCGCGCGTGTGCCGGGCATTCCCGGGATCGAGCATCCGATGGTGCTGACCTACGCCGAGGTGCTTGCGGGCGCACCGGTGGGCAACGCGGTGGCGGTGATCGGGGCCGGCGGGATCGGTTTCGACGTGAGCGAGTTCCTCGTCACCGACCAGTCCCCCACGCTCAACGTCAAGGAGTGGAAGGCCGAGTGGGGCGCACTCGATCCGTTCGAGGCGCCCGCGGTGCGCGGCGCGTTGACCACGCCGGTGCCGCTGCCGCCCGTGCGCCAGGTGTTCCTGTTGCAGCGCAGCAAGGGGCCCCAGGGCCGCGGGTTGGGCAAGACGTCGGGTTGGGTGCACCGCGCGTCGTTGAAAGCCAAAGGTGTCGAACAGCTCTCGGGCGTGAACTATGAGCGCATCGACGACGAGGGCCTGCACATCAGCTTCGGATCCGAGCATGTGCGACCTCGGGTGCTGGCCGTCGACAATGTGGTGATCTGCGCCGGACAGGAATCTGTCCGCGATCTCGAGGACGGCCTGCGGGCACGCGGTGTCGAGCCGCACGTCATCGGCGGGGCGGCCGTGGCCTCGGAGTTGGATGCCAAGCGCGCGATCCGTCAGGGCACCGAACTCGCCGCCCGCCTCTGACTCCCGTTCCCCGCGAGCGTGCGTGTCTGCACCCTGACACGCCGTGTCCAGCACAGAGTTTCCGCACGCTCGCGGCAGGAATCAGGCCTGCTTGAGGGCTTCGATCTCCAGGGTGACGGTCACCTTGTCGCCGACGACGGCGCCGCCGGTCTCCAGCGGGGCGTCGAAGTCGATCCCGAAGTCCTTGCGGTTGAGCACCACCGATGCCTCGAACCCGGCGACCGCACCGTGGCCCATACCCGGGTTCACGCCGTTGAACTGAAGGTTCAGCGTCACCGGCTTGGTGACACCCTTGAGCGTGAAATCGCCGTCGACTACGTAATCGTCCCCGTCGGCGCGCACGCCGGTCGAGGTGAACGTGGCCGTCGGGAACTGCTCGGCGTCGAAGAAATCGGCCGCCTTCAGGTGCGCGTCACGCTGTTCGTTGCGGGTGTTGATCGAGGCGATGTCGATCGTGGCGGTGACCGACGGCGTGCCATCCTCGGCGACGGTGATGGCGCCGGCAACCGAGTCGAAGGTGCCGCGCACCTTGCTGACCATCAGGTGGCGGACCGAGAAGTTCACCGAGGAGTGCACGGGATCTATTGCCCAGGTCCCGGTGGTCAGGTCGGTGGCTGCGGTCATGATGTCGTCTCCTCGCGTCGTCGGGCCGGCTCTCCGGACACCTCTCAGGGAGATAAACGGACCGCGGTCCGATTTAATTCCCCGCGGCCCGCAGCACGTAGGCCAGCAGGGAAAAGCGCTCGACCGGCCAATCCTGCGCATCGAGCGGAATCGTGGTCTGGAGCAGGATCCTGGCCATCGTTCTCACTCCGTGACGCGCAAGTGCGCCCGGGCCGCCAACTCGTCGGTGTCGACGAGTACGAGCATCGGCGTTCCCGGCGTGCAGAACATCGTGACGAGAAACCGGCACGGGATATCGTCCCGGTTGTTGGCATCGCTGTAGTGGATGACATCACCGCCGGGCTCCCAGAACGTCTCACCGGTTCGCACGACACGTGGCGCCGATCCCTCCAACTCGAACAGCACCTCCCCGTCGAGCACATAGCCGAAAGCGGGTCCGCCGGGGTGCTTGTGCGGCGGCGCCCCGGCACTGCCGGGCGGATACTCGATGACCACCGTCATGGCATGTGCGCCTTGCGCTATGGCCGGCGGTATCGCCTCACCCACCACGGTGAGGGCATCTTCCCAACCTGGGTCGTACTTCACGGTCACCTTCACTCCTCGGTAGTCATAAGGCAGCACCGCCGCCGGGTCACAGGGCGGCACCGCCGCCGTCTACGTGCAGGGTCGAACCGGTGATGAAGCTCGATCGCGGCGAGGCGAGGAACAACACCGCCTGCGCGATCTCCATCGGGTCCGCGGTGCGGCCCAACGGCATCGAGCGACCCAACTCCTCATTGGAATCGCCCCACTCCGCCTGCACCCCTTCGGTTCTCGTCGGTCCCGGTGCCACACTGTTCACCCGGACGCCCGAGGCGCCGAATTCGACGGCCCAGGTACGGGTCAGCGACTCCACCGCCGCCTTCGACGCGCTGTATGCCGACGCCCGAGCGACGCCCTTGGTGGCGACCATCGTGGTGATGTTGACGATGCTGCCGCGGCCACGGTCCAGCATGCCGCGGACGATCCCCGCGGTGAGGAAATACAGTCCGCGGACATTGATGCCGAACGTCTCGTCGAAGGAGTCCGGATCTTGGTCGACGGTCAGCGCAGCCGGGAAGTACGCCGCGTTGTTGACCAGGATGTCGACCTCCCCCGCGGTCTGGATCAGATGCTCCACCCCACTGGACGCGCCGAGATCGGCTTGTACGAAATGCGCGCCCGACTGATCCGCTGCCGCCACACCGCGATCGGCGTCGCGCCCGGTGATGACGACGGCGGCACCGGCCTCGGCGAGTAGCCGTGCCGACGCCAGCCCGATACCCGCGGTGCCCCCGGTGACCAGTGCCCGTTGCCCTGCCAGTTCCATCAGGCGACCTCCTGGTCGACCAGCGCCAGGCGAAGCCGTTGCCGGGCACGCGACGCGCGCGACATCACCGTTCCCACCGGGATGTCCATGATCGCGGCGATCTCGGCGTAGGTGTAGCCCTCGACGAACGCGTAGAACAACACGTTGGTGAAGCCGTCCGGCAGTTCACCGAGCGCATCGCTGAGCTCGGGATGCGCCAGCGCGCTCAGCACCTCGGCCTCGGCCGACACATGGGCACCCGCACGTGCCAGCATCCGGTCGGTGATCTCGTCGACCGGTGTCTCGGTGGGTCGACGTTGTTGGGCACGGTGGTTGCTGACCCACCGGTTGTACATGATCTTGAACAACCACGCCTTGAGGTTGGTTCCGGGCTGGAATCTCGGATACCCCGCGTAGGCGTGTAACAAGGTGTCCTGGAACAAATCCTCGGCGTCGGCCTCGGAGCGGGTCAACCGTCGGGCACCGCGTTGCAGCATCTCCAACAGCGGTCGGGTCTCCGCCGCAAAACGTACCGCGAGGTATGGGTCGGGTACCGATGTCAGTGTCATATCGGCCGGCCCCCTACCGGTGCACCGGCGCAAAATCGGCCAGCCAGTCGGCGAACCGGGTTCGGAAAACCGTCGCCTCGGCACCGGCAACCAGCGTGGTCTCCTCGAGCACCACCCCGAAGTAGGGCGCCGCGCGATCGGTGACGACCTCGCGGTCATCGTCGGTCGCCCGCAGCTGCAGGCTCACCAGCTCGTCGAGTCCGATGAGTTCCGGTCCGCACACCTCGATGATGGCGTCGGCGGGTGCACTGACCGCGACACCGGCCACCGCCGTCGCGACATCGTCGGCGGCCATCGGTCGGCTCGCCGCCGAGGTGATCCGAACCGACCCACCCTGGGTGGCCGAATCCGCTATGCGGCTGACGAATTCGAAGAACTGGGTGGCCCGCACGATGGTGAAGGGAATCCCCCCGTCCCGAATCAACTTCTCCTGGGCCAATTTCGCGCGGAAGTAGCCGCTGTCCTGAAGACGGTCGGTCCCCACCACCGACAGTGCGACGTAATGCGAGACCCCCGCGGCCCTGCCTGCAGCGAGCAGGTTCTCACCGGCACGGGTGAAGAAGTCCAGCGCGGGCGCATCCTCGAAGGACGGCGAGTTGGCGACATCGACGATGACATCGGCGCCGGTCAGCGCATCGGCCAACCCCGCGCCGGTCAGGATGTCGATCCCCGACGCCGGGGATGCCGACAGCACGTCGTGGCCCTGCCTGCGGAGTTCGGTGACCACCCGTGAGCCGATCAGCCCGGTGCCACCGATAACCACGATTTTCACAAGTTCCTCCAGTTCCGAGTATTTGTCCGGAACCAGACTGTCGCGATGCGGTGGCGCACCGAGCCCTTGAAAGTCCGTAGTCTGCGCGACCACGTGGTCAACGGGTGGCGGTGCGCAGCTGCCGGCGCGACCTGATACCCAACTTCACGAACACCTTGCGCAGATGCCACTCCACCGTGTGGGTGCTGATGAACAGCTGGGCGCCGATCTCGGCGTTGGTCAGCCCGTCGGCGGCCAGCCCGGCGATCTGCGCCTCCTGTGCAGTGAGCGCGTCCCCCGCCCCGAACGACTGGGTGCGCACCTTGTCACCGACCGCCACCAGCTCGCGCCGCGTGCGCTCCGCAAAGGCCTGCGCGCCCATCGCGGTGAACAGGTCATGAGCGGCACCGAGCTGATACCGGGCGTCGGTGCGGCGGTTCGCACGGCGAAGCCACTCGCCGTAGGACAGCCGCACCCGGGACAGCAGCAGCGTGATACCGGCGCGATCCAACAGCTCGATCGCATCGAGGAACATCGCGTCGGCGTCGGCATCATCGGCCAGCAGTGCCTGCGCGGCCGCCACCGCACCCCAGCCCCACCGGGTGCCGCCGGCGGTGGCACGTTCGACGAAACTCGGGAGCGTCGCGGCGGCGGTCGTCCGGTCACCGACGTGCACAGCGGCCTCGATCAGTTCGTACAGGCACCAGCTGTGGAACCCGAGATCTTCGTACTCGCAACAGTGTCGGGCGGCGGCCAACGCCTCCGCGTACCGACCGAGGCCGTTGTGCAGCACCGCGCCGCAGAACGACGCCAGTCCGATCAGCCGGCCTTCACCGCGCGCCGCACCGTCGGCGGCCGCACTCTCGATGAGCCCGAGGGCCTCCGTCGGTACGCCTCGCCAGGCCGCCACATTCAGCGAGTGATATCGCACCGGCACCTGACCCATGGCGATGGCGAGCGCCGCGGACTCCTCCAGAACATCCGCGGCAGCGCCGAACTCACCTCGGTAGAAGTGCACGCCGGCCCGGTAACCCAGTGCCGGCGGCAGCGCCGCCAAGGCACCGGCGTCACGGGCGCGTCGCACGGTGTCGGTGGCGATGCGGTCGAGCACCGCGTCGTCCCACAACTCGTGGGCGGCCGATTCCTGGATCACCGGGAACGGCCAATAGAGCCGGCGGGCCGGGTTCTGCTCCGCATCGGCATTCCACATCTCCAATGCGGCGACGAGTTCCGCCGATCCGGCACCGGGACCGTCGATGATGCGCGCACACATGCCGGCGAGGAGACGATCGATCGACCGTGCCGGCTCACGGGCGTTGCGTGCGGCCTCGGCGCCGCCGGTGGCCACCTCCGTCAGCAACGTCGGTGGCCCAAGCCGCCCGGCGTACATCGCCGCCGCGAGCGCCTCCAGGTAGGTTTCTCTGGCGAGTTCGTCGTCGAGGCCGGCCAGACCACGTGCGGCGGTCAGTAGTCCCAATGCGGCCTCGCCTACCGGTGGCGCGCCCGATGCTCCGCCCCGGCTACGGGCGAAGTCCATCTGCGCCCGCATCCTGTCCACCCGGGCCTTCTGCACCGCATCCAGCGGCGCGGAGTCCGCCATCGCCAGCAGGGTGAAGGCCGAATCCGACTCGGCCACCTCGCGTTTGGCCTGGGCCGCGGCGATGGCACGGGCTCCGCGAAGGTGCGGATCCCTGGTCAGCACCGCCGCGCGCTCCAAGAACGCGGCCGCGGCCGCCATGCCACCGCGCCGCTGCGCACGGTCTGCCGACGCCTCCAGTTCCGCCGCTACCGCATCATCGGGCTCTGCCGCGGCGTTGGCGGCGTGCCAGGCCCGCCGGTCAGGGTCGGCGTGCGGGTCCGTCGCCCGAGCCAATGCGCGATGGACGTCGCGACGCTCACCGAGATCGGCGGCCCGGTAGGCCGCCGATCGCATCAGCGGGTGGGTGAACCGTATTTGCGCGCCGAGTTCGATCATGCCCGCCGCCTCGGCCGGCCCCAGAGCATCGATGGCGACCCCCAAAATCGCTGCGGCACGCAGGAACAACGCCGCGTCACCCACCGGCTCGGCAGCGGCGAGCAGCAGCAGCTGCCGGGTGGGCGCGGGCAGCGTCCGGATGCGGGCGATGTAGCCGTCTTCGAGGGCGGCCGTCGAGGAACGCCGGCCGGAGATCCAGAAACCACCGGCCAATTCGGCGGCCGACACACTGCGTGGCACATCGATCAGGGCCAGTGGCACACCGCGGGTTTCGGCGACGATACGATCACGCACCAGCGGGTCGATACCGCCGATCATGACCGAGTCCAGCAGGTCACGCGCCGCGGCGTCGCTCAGTCCCGCCACCGTGTGTCCGGGCAACCCGGTGAGCACATCGGGATAGCCGTCGCGGACGGCGAACACCATGGCGACCGGCTCTGCCAGCAGCCGCCGCGCGACGAACGCCAGAACCTGCACCGACACCTGGTCGAGCCATTGTGCGTCGTCGATGAGGACCAGCACGGGCTGTGCGGCCGAGGCGCCCGCCAGCAGGCTCAGTACTGCCAATCCCACCAGGAACCGGTCGGGCGTGGGTCCGGTGCCATATCCGAACGCGACCTCCAGGGCGGCGCGCTGCGGTGGCGGTAGCGCTGCGATATCGGCGAACATCGGCGCGCACAGCTGTTGGAGCCCGGCGAAGGCAAGTTCCATATCGGACTCGACACCGGCCAACCGAAATAACGTGAATCCTTTTGCACCACAGGCCAGGTGATCGAGTAGCGCGGTTTTCCCGACGCCCGCCTCACCGCGCAGCACCAGGACCCTGCTGCGGCCCGACCGCACATCGTCGGTAAGGGCGTCGAGGACCGCGCAGTCACGCTCGCGGCCGCGCAGCCTCACCGACATAGCCGTCGATGGTAACGACTACCGACCGCCGGCGACTCGGGGATGACTCCCGCGCCACGCGGGCGTTCGACCGACCAGGAGTGTGCAGCCCGCACCTTCGTGAGCATCGGAGAAACCATGAGCCTGGACAACCTCACCCGCGGCGACAACGGCCTCGACGAATTGGTGCCATCGCGATATGCCCTGCGCGTCGGCGATATCGACGTGTTGATCATCAGCGACGGCGTACTGCCGATCACGGCATCGACGATGGCCACCAACGCCGAACCGACCGCGTACTCGGCATGGCTGAAGGACATGTTCCTGCCGCCGGAGATCCTGGACTGGCCGCTCAACGTCGCCGTGGTGCGCAGCGCGGGCCGGACCATCCTGATCGATTCCGGTCTCGGCACCGAGTTCCCGGACTTCCCGCGGGCCGGTCAACTGGGCATGCGACTGTCCGCGGCCGGGGTGGAGCCGTCCTCGGTCACCGACGTGGTGCTGACCCACCTGCACATGGACCATATCGGCGGTCTGCTGGTCGACGGGTTGCGCAACAAGCTGCGCCCCGATCTGCGGGTGCACGTCGCCGCCGCCGAGGCCGAGTTCTGGCAATCCCCGGACTTCTCCCGCACCGTCATGCCGGCTTCGATACCGCCCGTGCTGCGACGGACCGCCAGCCAGTTCCTCGACCTCTACCGCGGCCGACTGCGCACATTCGAGGACGTCTACGAGGTGGCACCGGGAGTTGTGTTGCGGCGCACCGGTGGACACACCCCCGGGCACAGCGTCGTGCGTATCGAGTCGGGAGGCGAGGCGCTGACATTCGCCGGTGATGCGGTGTTCCAGCCGGGGTTCGACAACCCCGAGTGGCAGAACGGGTTCGAACACGATCCCGAGGAGGCGACCCGGGTCCGGATTGCGCTGTTGACCGATCTGGCGGCCAGCGGCGAACAGTTGGTGGCCACGCACCTTCCGTTCCCGTCGGTATGTCATGTGGCCGCCCACGGCGGGACCTTCCGCTTCGTCCCGTCGACCTGGGACTACTGACGGGCTGAGCCCGCACCCGGGCGGGCTACTCGGTGATGACACCCCACTTCGCCTCGGCTCCCGAGTGCCCGATCAGCACCACGCCGACCGTCGAGGACACACCGACCACCACGGCGAGGATCGCCACTCCGACCGCGAGCCCGCGACTCGGTCGCTCCGCGCGCGACTCCCGCACATGCTGAACCGCCTGCAGGATCGCCACGAGCAACAACCCGATCGCGAAGTAGATCATCCACTCACCGCGCTCCTCATGCAGCTCGAGGATCGCGCTGTGCTCACCTTCGCGGTTGTACAGCCACTCACCCGCCGACGTCGTCAGCGGTGTGAGCACCATGACGCCGGCAGCCAGGGCCAGCACCAGCCACACCAGACGAGTGCGTGCGGCCCGCCAGAACGCACAGAGGATGAGCAACGCGGCCGTCAATGGCGCCAGCACCACGACACCATGCACCAGCAGGGCATGAGCGGGGATTCCGGCAATAGTGGTCATGGCGTCGCTCCTCGGATATGCGCATCCAGAAGATACCCCCTCAGACCGCCGAGCGTCGCACCAAACACCCTTTCCGGCAACATGATCCGACACAGGCAAGGCTACGCTCACCCCGCCCGCCCGGGTCGGTGATCAGGCCGCCAGCGGGGTGTAGTCGGTGGTGCGCTGCCGGGCAGGCCTGCCGATGCCCTCGGCGATGGCGACGAGTTCGGCGACGGTCTTGGCCGACCCGTTCTCCGATCCGGCCATCCGCGAGATGGTCTCTTCCATCAGCGTGCCGCCGAGATCGTTCGCCCCGCCGTTGAGCATCACCTGGGTTCGCTCGACACCCAGCTTGACCCAGCTGGTCTGAATGCTGGGAATCCTGCCGTGCAACATGATTCGCGCCAACGCATGCACGGCGCGGTTGTCGCGGTGCGTCGGCCCCGGCCGCGCACCACCGGCCAGATACAGCGGCGAGGACTGGTGCACGAAGGGCAACGGAACGAACTCGGTGAAACCGCCGGTGCGATCCTGGATATCGCGCAGCACGTTCAGGTGACCCACCCAGTGCTTGGGGGTGTCGACATGCCCGTACATCATCGTCGAACTCGACCGCAGCCCCACCTCGTGCGCGGTGGTGACCACGTCGATCCACTCCGAGGCAGGCAACTTGCCCTTGGTCAGCACCCAGCGGATCTCGTCGTCGAGGATCTCCGCGGCCGTACCCGGAATGGAGCCGAGGCCCGCCGCGCGCAATTCGGTCAACCATTCGCGCACCGACAACCCGCTGCGGGTGACGCCGTTGGCGATCTCCATCGGCGAGAACGCATGCACGTGCATCGAGGGAACCCTGGCCTTGACGGCCCGCACCAGATCGGCATACCCGGTGACCGGGAGCTCGGGATCGATACCGCCCTGCATGCACACCTCGGTGGCCCCGGCGACGTGCGCCTCCCAGGCGCGGTCGGCGACCTCGTCGGTGGACAGCGAGAACGCATCGGCGTCACCCTTGCGCTGGGCGAACGCGCAGAACCGGCAACCGGTGTAGCAGATATTGGTGAAGTTGATATTGCGGTTGATCACGAAGGTGACGTCATCGCCCACCACCTCATGGCGCAGCGAATCCGCCAGCGCGGCAACCGCGTCCAACGCCGGGCCGTCTGCGGTGGCCAGCGCCAGGTACTCGTCGTCGGTACAACCGCCCGGGTTGCGTTCGGCCGAACGCAACGCCGCCAACACATCGGTGTCGATACGTTCGGGCGCGCGAGCGGCGAGCTCGGACACCTTCTCCCGGATGGACTCCCAGTCCCCGAACGCGCTGTCGAGATCACTGCGGGTGTCGGTGCGCCGACCCTCCGAATCGATGGCCGTGTGCAAATCCGTGCGGCCCAACGATTCCGAGGCCTCGTCGGGTTCCTGCCAGGGTCGCCCCACCGGGTTCACATCGCGGGCCAGACCGGTCTGCGGATCGGCCAGCGCGTCGACATGCCCACGCACCCGCGGGTCGATCCAGGCCGCGCCCGCCTGCACATACTGCGGTTGCGCGGTCAGTCGCTGCACCAGGTCGTAACCGGCCTCGGCGGTCACGGCGGCCAGATCGTCGAGATTGGGCCACGGTCGCTCCGGGTTCACGTGGTCCGGCGTCAGCGGGGACACCCCGCCCCAGTCGTCGACACCGGCACCGATCAAGGCCAGGCACTCCGCCGGCGACACCAGGTTCGGCGGCGCCTGGATGCGCATCTTGGGCCCCAGCACCAGTCGCGTCACCGCGATGGTCGCCACGAAATCGTCGATACCCGCATCGGGTACACCGGCCATGGCCGTGTGGTCCTTGGCCCGGAAGTTCTGCACGATCACTTCCTGGACGTGACCGAATTCCTTGTGCGACTTACGGATCGCATGCATCGTCTCGGCCCGCTCGGTGAGCGTCTCGCCGATACCCACCAGCAGGCCGGTGGTGAAGGGGATGGAGAGCCTGCCGGCATCATCGAGGGTCCGCAACCGAACCGCGGGGTCCTTGTCCGGGCTGCCGTAGTGGGCCAGTCCCTTGGTCTCGAAAAGCCGTCGCGAGGTGGTCTCCAGCATCATGCCCATCGACGGCGCGACGGGCTTGAGCCGGGAGAGTTCGGTCCAGCTCATGACACCCGGATTGAGGTGCGGCAGCAGGCCCGTCTCCTCGAGCACCCGGATGGCCATCGCCCGGACGTAGTCCAGGGTGGAGTCATAACCGCGCTCGTCGAGCCACTGCGCGGCCTCGTCCCAGCGCGCCTCCGGGCGGTCACCGAGAGTGAAAAGCGCTTCCTTGCAACCCAGCTCGGCGCCGCGGCGCGCTACGTCGAGGATCTCGTCGGGCTCCATGAACATGCCCTTGCCCTCGGCACGCAATTTGCCGGGGACGGTGACAAAGGTGCAGTAGTGGCATTTGTCGCGGCACAGGTGGGTCACGGGGATGAAGACCTTGCGCGAATAGCTGACCGGCAACTGTCCGGTCCCGCCACGCCGGCCGGCCGATTCCAGACCGGCGTCACGGACCCGGGCCGCGCTGGCACACAGGTCGGCAAGGTCGGCACCGCGGGCGGTCATCGCGATGGCCGCCTCGTCCACGTTGAGCGTCACCCCGTCGCGGGCGCGGCGCAGCACACGCCGCAGCGCGGACGGATTCGACTTCGGCGGGACCACCGGGCTGGGCAGATCGGAGCCGTGCTGGGGGTTCAGAGCCACTCCGGTGTAACCCCGCTGTCGGCGCGGATCATCCGCGCGTCTCACTATCTGAAACAGCTGCCACTGGCATAGAGGTCACGATAGCCTCCGACGAGACACCGCGACGCGACCCGTCCGCCGAATACCTCCCAGCTCGCTGACTAGCGCGTAAGTTATCCGACGTCGGGACTGATCACAGGAGCTGTCATGCGGTTACGCGTTCGTCCATATCTGATGGCAGGCGTCGCGGTGGTAGCCGCCGGAAGTATCTCGCTACCGTCCTCGGTGACGCCGGCCAGCGCGCCGACCGTCCGCCACGACAGCGTCGCGTTGACCGCCCAGACGCGCACCTTCGACACACTGCCGGCCGCCCTGGTTGCCGTCCGCCCGAACACACCCGACGCCGGGCCGACCGAGCTGCCGAAGCTGCTGGCCGAAGCACTGGACACCGCACCGGCCGCCCAGGCGAGCGCGCTTGCGCTACCGGGACTGGGCAACGCCATCATCGACGCCTATTACACGGTGATGCCCTGGGTGGACTGGGGCGTGAACCTGGCGGTGTACGCCACCGAGTGGATTCCGCTGGTCAACCTGTTGACCCCGCAGATCGACATCTTCTACTACTCACTGATCCGGCCGATCATCACCAGCGGCGTGTTCAACTTCGCCTACTGGGTCGGCGGCGCCCTCGACTTCAGCCAGGGGTTGACGAACTTCTTCAACGAGTCGGTGGCTGCGGCCGGCAACTTCGTCAACACCGAGATCAACTGGTTCCTGAGCTTGTTCCCGCCGCTGCCACCGTTCTTTCCCCTGGCCGCGGCGTCTCAGGCCGTGATGGCCGTCGAGGGGGCGCGCACGGCGGTGCAGATCCCCGCCACCCCCGAATCCGCACCGGAGTCTTCGGACGAGCAGCAGAGCGCGCCGGACGAGCCCGAGGCATCGACCCCGACGCCGGATTCGGCCACCCCGGAGGACGGCACCCCGGAGCCGGAGGCCGGCACCCCGAGTCCGCAGTCCCCCGTCGAGACCGGCCCGGAACCCGATATCGCCCCCGAGACATCCGGCCAGATCGATGACGAAGACGTCTCTGATGAGGCCGACGAGCAACAGGACGACCTCCGGGAGACGCTGCGCGAAGAACTGCGCGAGCAGGCCGCCCCGCAGGCGGGTGGCCTCGACACGGACGATATCGGCACCTCCGCCGGTGCGGACGAGAAGGCCGGCGGCAGCGTGGAGAACTCGACCGGTGACCGCACGAGCCCCGGCGATGACACCAAGCCCACCGACCGCGCCGCCGGGAACGGCACGTCGGACACCGGGGGTTCCGAAAGCTGACCTGCGGTCAGAGGTGGCGACGCAGCACTGCCGCCGGCGGCAGTAGCCCGCCGACGATCAGCAGGAGCACCGCGTAAGCCATCACACCTGCGCCGTCGAACACCACGTCCCCGCCCGGGCCGCCGAGCGCCAGCCCCAGCACGGTGGCCAGCCAGGCCCACATCGGCACGGCCGCGAGTCGGGGCGAGGATGTCCACTGCAAGGCCACCCACACCAGCGCCGCGTTGACCGCGCCACTGACCACCACGGTGATCGGGAAGGGCACCGCGCCGATGCGCAGCGGGAGAAAGAACGCCGAAACGAGCGCTGTCAGCACACCGTCGAGGGCGAGCACACCGAGGACGACGGGCGGCAGCCAGGCCGGCCCGTCCGCATGATCGGCCCTCAGGTCGGGATGCTGTCGAGCAGTGCGACCAACGAGCCGACGACCCACTGGAAGTTGTCGGCGCGATCCTGCTGATGCTGCAGGTTGGGATCCAAGTCCGGGTCCATGACGGTGACCATACCGCGTCCGCGCCCGGCTATTGCAGATTCAGCCCAGCCAACAGATCGGATTCGACACCGTCGGCCCCCCGGTCGCCCGCGACCAGGACGTAATGCTCGATGCCCCACAGCGGCAGCGCGATCTTGTTCGACAGCGCCAGGGAGCGCCCGTCCGGGGCGACCATCACCTGGGTGGCGTGGGCACGCAGGGCCGCGGCCTTGGCAGGCAGGTGGTCGGTCGCGTCGATGACGGCGTCGACCTGATCGTCGGGGAATCCGAAGGTGAAGTCCTCGGCCTTGATGACCACCCAATCCTCGGGCGGGGTACCGATGTTGCGGAACCCCTCGACGAACCCGGACACCGCCATGACCGTCCAGTAGAACTTCGGCACCGCCCACCCGGCCTCGGCGGCCGCGGCCACGGCGGCGGTGCTGACCTCGTGCACCCGGATGTGGTCGGGATGGCCGTACCCGCCGTTGGGGTCGTAGCCGACCACGACATGCGGACGGAAATCGGTGATGACGGCGACCAACTCGGCCACTGGATCGGCCAACGGCGCCGCCACGAAGCTCTGCCGGTGCCGGGCCGGCGTGCCGGGCATACCGGAGTCCCGCCAGCGGCCCGCTCCGCCGAGATAGTGCGGGGCCCCGACGCCGAGGGCGGCCAGCGCCGCGGTCAGCTCGCCGACCCGGTAGCCGCCGAGCTGATCGGCGTGGTCGACGGCCAGTCCGCCCCACTGCTCGCCGATGACCTCGCCCTCCTCGCCCATCGTGCAGGTGACCACCCGCACGTCGGCACCGGCGGCGGCATACTTGGCGATCGTCGCTCCGGTGGTCAGCGATTCGTCATCGGGGTGGGCATGGACAAAGAGAAGCCGCGGCGTTTCCACTCCCCTAGGTTTACCGTGTGCCGCCACCCGATGCGAGACGCCGAGGTCTGCAGTTCGGTTGCGCGATCCTGGCGACCGGCCTGCTCGCCGGCGTGGCGGGGGCGGCGACCACCGTGGCGCTGCACGGAATCGAGCACCTGACCTATCACTACCGGTTCGGCAGCCTACTCGAGGGTGTGAGCGCCAGCGATCCGCTGCGGCGCGTCCTCGGGCCTGCGGTCGGCGGTGTGCTCGCCGGGCTGGGCTGGTGGTGGCTGCGGCGGCGCACCGCGGTGCCCGGGCTGTCCGCCTCGATTGCCTCGCACCGGCCGCTGGCCCGCGGCCCGATGGCCGTCGACGCCGGACTGCAGGTGCTGGTGGTCGGGTCCGGGGCATCGCTGGGCCGCGAAGGTGCACCGCGCCAGTTGGCCGCGGTACTGGCCGACGCCGCCACCGCGCGGCTGGATCTGACTGCGCGGGACAAGGAGATCCTGCTGTTCTGCGCCGCCGGTGCCGGGCTGGGCGCGGTGTACAGCGTGCCGTTGGGCGGTGCCCTGTTCACCATCAGCATCCTGGCGCGCAGCTGGCACCCGCGGGTGGTGGGCACCGCATTGATCACCTCGAGCCTCGCGGTGGCCGTCGCCGCCCCGGTCACCCACCTGGAGCACTCACTGCGCTGGCCCGACGCAGGCCTGTCCTACCTGTTCGTCGCCCTGGCCATCCTGATCGCACCGTTGTCCGCCGGTGTCGCGGCAATGTTCCTCCGTGTCACCGCAACCCGCGGCGCACCGCCTGCAGGGCGGTGGCTGGTGCCTGCCATCGCCGGTGCGGGTCTGCTGACCGGCATCTGCTCACTGTGGTGGCCGCAGCTGCCCGGTAACGGGCACAGCATCCTGGTGGTCAGCATCGACACCCAGCTGAGCATCCCCTCCGCGCTGGCGATCCTGTTACTCAAACCCGTTCTGACGGCACTGTTCCTGCGCGCGGGTGCCGTCGGCGGTCTGCTCACACCGGCGCTGGCCACCGGCGCTGCCGCGGGATGCCTTGTGGCACTGCTGATCAACGAGCTCACGCCGATGACGGGAGTCCACGTCAACACCGCGGCGCTGGCGTTGACGTGCGCGGCCGGGGTGCTGGCGATCACCCAACGCTCACCGGTCTTCGCCGCGGTGTTCGTCTGGGAGTTGGCACACCCACCGATCTGGTTGCTCGCGGTGTTCGCCCTTGCGGCCTTCACGGCCACCCAGGTGTGGCACCGCACCGCCGATCGTGCGTGATCGGTACGGTCGAGGGCATCGGCCACCCACCGGAAGGACTACCTGATGGGAACGAACTTCTACTCGGCGGTGCCATCGGCATCCGGGCACGCATTGTCCGCACTGGCCGCGACCGGTGGCACCCGGGTCGGGGTGCACCTCGACCCGATCTACACCTGGGCCAGGGACCCCGATCCGGCGCGCCGGGTCGGGCTGGTCAGCGGTGGCGGGGCGGGCCACGAACCCATGCACGCCGGTTTCCTCGGTCGCGGCGGGCTCGATGCGGTCTGTCCCGGTGAGGTGTTCACCTCACCGCACAATCGCCAGATCCACGCGGCGAGTGCGAAAGTCGCCGGCGACGGTGGCGTACTGCACATCGTCAAGAACTACACCGGCGACGTGCTGAACTTCGCGATCGCCGCCGAACGATTGCGCGCGGACGGTATCGAGGTCGATCGCGTGCTCGTCGATGACGATCTCGGTTCGCAGGGCCAGGATGTCGGCAGGCGGGGCACCGGCGCGACGGTGGTGGTGGAGAAGATCCTCGGCGCCGCCGCCGATCGCGGTCTCTCGCTACCCGAGCTTGTCGAGCTGGGTCAGGCGGTCGTCGCATCATCGCGCTCGCTGGCGGTGGCTCAGCGCGCCTGCACCCCGCCCGGCGCGGACCGGCCCGCCTTCGATGTGGCACCAGGGACCCTGGAATACGGCGTCGGTATCCACGGTGAGGCGGCCCGTGAGTCGATCGTCCGCCCCGAGTTGGACGCGCTGGTGACGCGGATGGTCGGTGAGCTGCTCGATGATCTCGACATCACCGACGCCGGGGTTCTCGTCCTGGTCAACGGCCTCGGCGGCACCGGGGATCTGGAGCTGTGGCATGTGCTGGCCGAGGTCGCGCGGGCATTGGCCGATCGCGGGGTGCCGCTGCGCAGTGCGGTGGCGGGCACGTTCGTCTCCGCACTGGACATGGCCGGGTTCTCGATCACCGTGACCGCGGTGGGCGACGAGCAATGGCTCCAGGACTGGTGTGCACCGCATCGCACCGCCGCTCTGCCGTCGCCGGTGCCCGCCGACATGATCATCACCGGGGACCAGGCGAGGCAGCCGGCGGGTGAACCGTCGCCATGGCTCGGTCAGCTCGCCGACGACGTGGCCCGGATCCGCGAGCCACTCAACGATCTCGACCGGCGGGCCGGCGACGGGGATATCGGCACCAATCTCGACAACGCCTTGCAGGCGGCGGTCCGTCGCGGGACAGGCGCCGACGCCGACCTCACCGCCGATCTGCATTCTCTGGCAACGGCTTTCGCCGAGGACGTCGGCGGCTCCAGCGGGCCGCTGTTCGGCCTGGTCCTCGGTAGGGTCGCGGCCAGTGTCCACGCGAAAGGCTCAGCGGGCGCGGCCGAGGGGTTGCGCGACGGGGTGGCGGCGATCACCCGCGCCGGGGGCGCGCGCGTCGGTGATCGCACCATGGTCGACGCGCTGCATCCGGCGGGCTGGGACGGCAAGTCGCCACGGGGCGCGCTCGACGACGACGCGCTGACCGCCGCCCTCGACGGTGCGGCCGCGACCAGTTCGATGGTCGGCAAGCGCGGGCGGTCCAGCTATGTCGGCGACAAGGCGATCGGCACCACCGATCCCGGCGCACTGGCCGTCGTCGTGGTGCTCACCGCCATCGTCGAGCGCATCGACGGCCGGCGCCGGGATGTGCGGTGCGCGCCAAGCTCGCCGAATTGATCGACGGCTGAGCGTCAGGGCTGTTTGACCCACTTGCCCGCGTCGCCGACGATACCGACCGGCACCGCTCCGCTCAGGCTCACCCCGGCGACATGCGGGCCGGCGGCCACGATGGTGGTGTCCTGCAGGATGGGCAGCACCGTGGCCATCTCCCACAGCCGCGGTTCGACGGCGTCGATCACCTTCCCGATCTCCTCGGTGCCGCGCAGCGCGGCATCGATCCTCGGTTGGATGCCGCGGTCGCAGATCCCGGTCAGGTTACTGGGCGCCTGCACCAACTCTCCTGGACCACTGGGCGTTTGGGGCGCGGTCGTAACGGTCGTCGTCGGCGTTGTCGGTGCCGTGGTCGTCGGCGGTTTGGGCGGCGGCGCCGGGCTGGCAGGGGTGCCGGAGGTGGGCGTCGTGGTGGTCACCGTGACGCTGGGGGTGGGCGTGACGGTCGAGACGGCGGTGGCCTCCAGCGCCGGGCAGCCATAGCGCGAGGCCAGTGCGGTGGCCAGATCGCCGCCGGCATGATGCCAACCGACGATCGCGTCGACCGAATTGTCGACCAGCGCATCGCCATAGAGCTTCACCGGGTCCAGCGCGGACACCGAGGCCGTGATGCCGACACTGCGCAACTGGTCGGCGGCGGTGTTGGCGACGGCGATCGAGGTGGGGTCGTTGGCGGCCACACCGAGCACCAATGTCAGCGGTTCGCCGTCGCGCATGAGCTGACCGCGCGCTTCATCGGGCGCCGGTGTTCCCGGCGTCGCCGTCGCGGTGGGAGATACCGGGGTGATCTGGTACCCCGAGTCGGCAAGTAGGGCCAGCGCATCCTGCTGGCTCATCGCCTGCGGGGCGGTGGGCACATAACCCGGATCCGACGGGGAACGCACCTGCGATTGCGCCAGCGTCACGGTGTTGTCCGAGCCGGCGCCGACGGCGGCCAGCAGGTCGACGTCGAGCAGGCCCAGCAGCGCCTTGCGCACCCGCAGATCGGTGAGCTCCGGCTGTTGGGCGCGCAGGGTCAGTTGCATCACGCGCGGCGTGACGATCCGGGCGGTGCGCACATCCGGGATCGCCGACAGCTGGGCGAACGCGGCCTGCCCACCGTGCACCTGGGCTACCTGGGTGTCGCCGTTTCGAATCGAATCGGCCAGGGCGGCAGGTGATCCGCCCCGCCGGAACAGGATCTGGTCGGGGGCGGCGGGCTGACCCCAGTATCGGTCGTTGCGGGCGAGCATGATCTCGTCGCGCTGCGGGTCGATGCTCTCCACCCGGAACTGGCCACCGGTGACCGGCAGGGCGCGCACCAGCCCGGCACCGAAGCTGCCGGGCATGTCCTTGACGATGTGCGCGGGCAGGATGTTGTTGAACAGCTCGCGCCAGGCGGGATAGGGCTGGGCGAACGTCACCACGGCGGTCTTCCCGCCCTCGACCGACTGGACCCCGGTGATCAGGTCATAACCCGCCGGGTCGACGACCCCGGGAACGCTGACCATCTGGCGCCACAGGTACCAGAAGTCGTCGGCACCGATGGGCGCGTTGTCGGTCCAGGCCGCTTCGGGGCGGATCTTGTAGGTGACCGTGAATGGTTCCTCGTTGGTGACCTCCGCCGAGATCAGCAGGGTGGGGTCCATCTCCCAGCGGGACCCGGTGGGCGTGTTCGCGTCCGGGATCGGCCGGAACGAACTGGGCAGCACCAACGCGGCGACGGCGGCGTTCACCGAGGACTGGTCCGAGAGCAGATGCGGGTTGAACCCGGCGCCGATCGCGTCGATGGCCATGATGATCTGCATGGCCTTCGCCGGCGGTGGTGGCGGGGTCTGCGTCGTCTCGGTGCTCTGCGGGGCCGGCGGCGGGCTGACCGTGCAGCCCACCAGCAGCAACGCCGACAGGACGGCGACAGTGGTGGTGAGTCGTCGGGCTGTCGGCACGCCGTTCAGGGTATCCGGCGGTACCGCCGGACCTCGCCCAGACGGTCTACAGGCCGGTATCGGTGATCACCGATACCGTCGTGGCCTGGGCATTCACGACGTAGATCCGGCCGTCACCGACCGCGAATCGATTGGGGCCGGCGCCCACCGCGACCGGGTCGACGACGGTGTTGGACGAGGTGTCGATCACCGCGACGGTGCCGTCGCTCAGGCCCACATACACGCGGTCACCCGCCGCGGTCACGCCCAGCGACGTCGCCCCGACGTCGATCTCGCCGATCTTGGCGTAGGTCGTGGTGTCGATGACGAGGACGGTGTTGCCCCCGACGTTGGCGACGTAGAGCTGATCACCGCTGATCGCCAGCGCCACCAGCGGGTTGGTGAAGGGAGCCGTCAACACGATCGGATCGATCGCCGGCGTCGACGGGTCGACGTCGATCTGGGTGTTGTCGATGGTGTCGACGACCGTGACGGTGCCGAACACGTAGTTCGCCGCGAACAGCCGGGTGTCGGTCGCGGCCAGTCCGAAGGGGGCGATACCGACCGGCGCGGTGCCCACGACGGTGTCGGTCAGCGTATCGATGACGGTGGCGGGCGATCCCGCGTTGTCGACGTTGGCGACGTAGAGCAGCGACCCGACGAGTTGCATGTCCGATGGGCTCTCCCCCACCGGGATGACGGCAACCACGGTGTCGGTGACGGTGTCATAGGCTCGTACCGTTCCGTTGCCACCGGCCGGGGGCGATTCGCTGATGTAGAGCTTGTTGCCGACGGCGGTCAGGGTGGTCGGGTTGGTGCCGGCCTGGAACTCCCCCATCTTCGCGTTGGTCGCGGTGTCGAACACCAGCACACGACCACCGGCAGCCACATACAACCGGTCTCCGATCACCGCCGCGTCGGTCGGTGCGGCGCCCAGCTCGATGGTCGCGGTCGTTGCCGCGGTGGTCGGGTCGATGGGTGCCGCGACCGGCACCGCCACCACGTTGACCCCGTCGGTGGCCACGATGACGAAGGTGACGGTCTGCTGGGTGGCCGCGGCCGCGCGCGTGAAGACCGCTGCCGCAGGGGCGGGGTTGGCGTCGAGCCGGGCCTGCGGGTTGGGCGTGAAGGTCCATTGCCCGGTGGCAGGATCGACGGTGACCGTCCCGAGTGTCGGATCGATAGGTGCGGCAAGCGAATACGCGACCGGGTTACCGGTGCGCGAGACCACGGTGACCCGGCCGGTGACCAGCCCGCTGGCCTGGTCTGGTTCACCCACCGTGGTCACCGGCGGCACACCGCCCGGCACGGTGACCACGATGCTGACCGTGGCGCTGTTACCGGTCACGGCACCGTCATCTGCGCTGTAGGTGAAGAAGTCGGTACCGCTGAAATTGTCGTCCGGGGTGTAGGTGAACGATCCGTCCGCCGCCAGCGTCACATCACCGTGGCTCGGCCCCGTAACCAGCTGCGCCGCAAGAGGTGTGGTGCCGTCATCGGTGTCATTGGCCAGAATCCCGGAACCCACCGGCACCACCAGGGTGGTGGCTTCGGCCGTGGTGTAGGAGTCGTCGACTGCGACCGGGGGCTGATTGGGCTGCGCCACCGGCGTCACCGTCAGTGTCACGGTGGCGGGCCCGCTCGCGGCGAACCCGTCATCGGCGCGGTAGCTGAACGAATCGGCGCCGCCGAAGCCGGCGGTCGGGGTGTAGGTGAACGACCCGTCGGAGTTCAGCGTCAGCGTCCCGTGGGACGGGCCCGTCACCAACCGGGCCGTGACCGGATTGCCGTTGGCATCAGTGTCATTGGCCAGCACACCGTCGCCCGTCGCCACGGTGAGTGCGGCGTCTTGCATGGTGCTGTAACCGTCCGCGCGCGCCACCGGCGGTGCGTTGAACAACCGGGCGATGATGTTCTGCAGCCCGGCCACCAGATTGGACAGGGCCGTGCTGATGAAGGTCCCGATACCGTTGATGATGCGGCCGACCGTCGTACCGATGACCTCGAACAGGTTCGGCGCGGCGCCGGCCGCCGATGTGGCGGCGCCGACGGGTGCGGTGGCCGTCGGTGACACCGTGCGCGCGGCGACCGGCGACCCGGCGCCGGTCGCTGATTCGCTGTCGGCGGCGACCTCACGGCGGGCGAAGGACAGGGCCGCCCAGAGCAACGGTGCCCCGACCTGACCCCATGGATCATTCGATGCGGCGGGCGCACCGGAGGTGGCGATGACGGCCAGGGAATTATCTTGCACCGCAGCAGATTCGGGGATCAGCTTGGCCTGCAGCGTCGCCGCGGCGCCCAGCTCGTGCAGCGGCACCGGCGCCACCTCTAGGGGCGGCTGCGCTGACGTCGATTCGAGCTCGAGAAAGGGTTCGAGGGGTGCTGGTTCGGTGACGGACAGTTCGGTGGTCGCCCCCTCGACCGGGTCCTGGCCGTGATCATCCTCGTGCGCGTCGCCGGTGATCGGTGCCCGCTCCTGCGACCGCTCGCGCTGACGGTTCGGCTCGGCATCGTCGGGCGGCTCGAGCTCCTCGGCGGACTCGTCGGCGGCCTCGCCCTCGCCGGTGGACTCGGCGACGGGGTCGGCTGATGGTCGCTCGGAGTCGTCCTCACCACCGATTCCCGATGTCTGACCGGGATCCGGTGTGGCCGTGTCGACGCCGCCGGCGTTCGCGGAGTCGGCGGTGTTCGGGGCGTCCTCGGCGTGCGCCACCGCAGCGCTCAGCCCACTGGAGAGCGCCACCCCCACCCCGAGCGCCACGGCGAGTGCGCCCGCCCGGCCGATGGGCCGGCGCAACGGTGCCGCCGGTTCCTTGCGATGCCGCCCGATATCAGATCGCTGTGCCATCGGATGCCCCCTCCGCCCCGCCCGGACGTTGCGAAGCGTAACGCGATCAGCGCCGCACGAACGGCCCTTTCGACGATATCGAGCGTTTGCTCAGCCCGATGCAGCACCGTAACGGCTGACACCGCGTGGCCGATCGAGCGAGCAAATCCGTTCGCGCGACAGCGTTTTCAACGGACCTCGATCCAGCGACCTCCGACCATCGGCATCCGTCGAAGATTTGCCGATCGCAAAGATCTGCCGGTCGATCCGCGCCGCAGGTCAGGAGTTCTGCTGTTTGGCTCGCGACTTCGCGCGCGCCCGCAGGCTCGCCGTCAGCTCCACCTTGCGCACCCGCACGATCTCCGGAGTCACCTCCACGCACTCGTCCTCGGCGCAGAACTCCATGGCCTGCTCCAGACCGAGTTCCAGCGGCCGGGCCAGCGTCTCGAACACATCGGCCGTCGACGACCGCATGTTGGTGAGCTTCTTCTCCTTGGTGGCGTTGATGTCGAGGTCCTCGGCGCGCGGGTTGATCCCGACGACCTGGCCCTCGTAGGTGTCCTGGCCCGGCTCGACGAAGAACTGGCCGCGGTCGGCCAACTGGGTCATCGCGAACGGGGTGATCTTGCCGGAACGGTCCGACACCAGCGACCCGGTGTGGCGGGCCCGGATCTCGCCGGCCCACGGCCGGTAGCCGTCGAACACGGCGTTGGCGATACCGGTGCCGCGGGTGATCGTCAGGAAGTCGGTGCGGAACCCGATCAGTCCGCGGCTGGGCACGATGAAGTCCATCCGAACCCACCCGGCGGCATGGTTGGTCATGTCTTCCATGCGGCCCTTGCGGGCGGCCATCAACTGGGTGATGGCGCCGACGAACTCCTCGGGAGTATCGATCGTCATCGCCTCGAACGGCTCGTGCAGCTTGCCGTCGATGGTCTGGGTGACCACCTGCGGCTTGCCGACGGTCAGTTCGAAGCCTTCGCGGCGCATCTGCTCGACAAGGATGGCCAGCGCGAGCTCACCACGTCCCTGGACCTCCCAGGCGTCCGGCCGGCCGATGTCGACGACCTTGATCGACACGTTGCCGACCAGCTCGGCGTCCAACCGGCTCTTGACCATCCGCGCGGTCAGCTTGTGCCCGGACACCTTGCCCGCCAGCGGCGAGGTGTTGGTGCCGATGGTGACCGAGATGGCGGGCTCGTCGACCGTGATGCGGGGCAGCGCATGCGCGTGCTCGGTATCGGCAAGGGTGTCGCCGATCATGATTTCCGGCATACCGGCGACGGCGACGATATCGCCGGCGATCGCTTCGTCGGTCGGGGTGCGCTCGACACCGACGGTGACGAGCAGTTCGGTGATCTTGGCGTTGGTGATGACGGGATGCCCGTCGACCTCACGCATCCAGGCGACCTGCTGGCCCTTCTTCAGCCTGCCCTTGTAGATGCGGACCAGCGCCAGACGACCGAGGAACGCCGAGGCGTCGAGGTTGGTGACCAGGGCCTGCAGCGGGGCGTCCGGATCGCCCTGCGGCGGCGGGATGTGCTCCATCAGCACGTCGAACAGTGGGTCGAGGTTCTCCCCGTCGGGGTTCTGCCCGTTGGCCGGTTCGGTGGTGCTGGCGATGCCTGCGCGACCGGATGCGTAGAGCACCGGCAGACCGAGAGCGAACTCGGCGGCTGTCTGCGCCTCGTCGTCGAGGTCGGAGGCCACATCGAGCAGCAGGTCGTGGCTCTCCGAGACCACCTCGGCGATCCGGGCGTCCGGGCGGTCGGTCTTGTTGACCACCACAATCACCGGCAGGTGTGCGGCCAGCGCCTTGCGTAGCACGAAGCGGGTCTGGGGCAGCGGGCCCTCGGAGGCGTCGACCAGCAGCACGACACCGTCGACCATGGACAGGCCGCGCTCCACCTCGCCACCGAAGTCGGCGTGGCCGGGGGTGTCGATGACGTTGATCACCGTCATGGTGCCGTCCGGGTTCTGCCGGTGCACCGCGGTGTTCTTGGCCAGGATGGTGATGCCTTTTTCTTTCTCCAGGTCACCGGAGTCCATCAGGCGTTCAACGGCATCATCGCCACGGTGCGACAACGCACCGGACTGCCGCAGCATGGCGTCGACCAGCGTTGTCTTACCGTGGTCAACGTGCGCGACGATGGCTACGTTGCGAAAGTTAGGGCGAGAATCCACGTCAGTGATTGTCGCAGTGTGAGTACCCGATCACGAAAACGACGGGATTCAGCGGAAGGCGTGCGTGAAGAAGCTGCTCTTGGCCAAGCCGAAGAAAAAGTGCTGCCGTAGCAAGCCCCGGTGCAAGAAGTGCCCGCTGGTCCTGCACAAGGTACAGAAGGCGGCGCACAACGGGATACGGGGCAAGGATCTGGAGAAGGTGTACAAGCTCGCCAGAAAGGCCTAGTGAGCTGCGGTGATGCGGGTTTCACCCGGGAGCACCCCCGCATCGCGACGGCCCTGTCGACGGTATCCGGGCGGCGGTGTGGACACCGCCCACGGTGGCCCCGGCCACGCCCGTGCGAGCCGGCCACATCGCCGGCCGCACACCGGTCGCGACGATCCTCCAGGCGGCCCCGCGCACCGCTCGGAATGTGCCGCATGTCACTACCGGCGGGCTCGCGACCGAGAGTCTCCGACGGCACCCGCAGCGGTGTTGCCGGCAACCCGACACCGCGCCCGCCGGTGCACATCGGCGGAGGAGAGCGCGCCGCTGAGCAAACCTGACGGCGGCCAATGGACCGTCGATTGACGGGCATTCGCACACGCCCTGCTACTGAGAACTTCTCAGATTCCCAATTACCCTGCTCGTCAATACATCTCGGGCAGCAAAGCCGTACACGCGACCCGAAGGCGCCAATCGGCGAGGCCCCTGATGGTAACGTTCGCCGTTCCTGAGCGACGAGTAGAGCGACCATATTGGTCCGATGTGACGAAGGGTTCGAGCCGATGCCGGAGAACACCAGAAGCGTGTGGCGCCTCGCCACCAAGATGACCGCCATGGGCCTGGGCACCGCTGCCGTCGCCGCCGCGTTCGCCACCGTCGGCGCGGCCACCGCCGCCGCGGACGTCAAAGAGATCACCCCGCGGCCCAACGTGACCAGTCGGCAGGCTTCGGAGTTCGACAAGAACGCGTTGCGTCGCTCGGGTCACGGTGTCGCGCGTGGCGCGCTGGCCGACAACCGTCGCGCCGACGGCGGCGGCATCCAAACCCAGGGCGAGGTCCGCGACGGCGTCATCGCCGTGCCCGGCACCACCTCCAACCCCTTCGGCGTGCGCCCCAACGGTCAGTTCCGGCGCGGCGCACCGCTGGGCAGCTGGTAGCAAACACCGTCAAAAAGAACCCTCAGCTCAACGCGGCCGTCAGCTCGGGTATCCAGGCACGGTCGGCAGGCACCCAGGCCAGCCCGTCGAGGTCGGCGGCACGCACCCAGCGCAATGCCTGGTGGTCATGGGGATGCGGACTTCCCGACCGCAGGGTCACCAGATGGGCGCGCATCGTCATCGTCGGGCTCAGCACCACCTGCGCGGCCAGCGGGTCGCCGACGCTGACCTCGACACCGAGTTCTTCGCGCAATTCACGGGTCAGCGCGTCGGCTTCGCTCTCTCCGGGCGCCACCTTGCCGCCGGGCAACTCCCACAGCCCGCGCAGTTCGACGGGACGTAGCCGCTGGGCCACCAGCAGCGCGCCGCCGGAAATCAGCGCACCCGCAACGACGATCTGCTCGGTCATCGGGTCCGACGGTATACCGTCGGATCCATGGCTGTATTGACCGACGACCGCGTCGACGCGGTGCTGGGCGAGCTGAACGGCTGGGAGCGGTCCGAGGGCGCGTTGCGCAGATCGGTGGAGTTCCCGACGTTTCTGGACGGTATCGGCGCGGTCAGCCGCATCGCCGAGCTCGCCGAACGAAAAGACCACCATCCCGACATCGATATTCGTTGGCGCACAGTAAAACTGGCGCTGGTCACGCATTCCGAAGGCGGGATCACGGACAAGGATGTGGAGCTGGCGAAGGCGATCGATCAGCTGCTCGTCGACTGAACGGGCGGCTGCGGGCGGCCAACCACCCGAGGGTGAGCACGGTGGCCACCGGGTAGACCAGACCCGCCCAGGCCAGCTGCCACGGCCTGCCGATCTCCCAGATGGTCGGCTGGGCGAAGCTCAGCAACCAGGGCACGCCGATCAGCGTCAGCACCAACCAACCCCAGCCGAGCACCCGGGCACCCAGGCTGTCGCGCAACGGTCCGTGCACCATCCAGATCATCAACGGGATCAACCACACCCAGTGATGCGTCCACGAGATCGGCGACAACAACAGCCCGAACAGCTGCACGATGAGGATGCCGCCGAGGCGATCACCGGTGCCGACCGCGCGCCATGCGAGGACGGCGAGTACGGCGGTGAGCGCAAGGGCCACCAGCACGGCAGGCCCGTACCCGGCGTCATGGCCCACGATGCGCGAGATGGCGCCGCGCCATGACTGGTTGAACGAGGTGCCGATGGGCCCGACCCGGCTTGCGTCGCCGAGCAGATCGGTGAAGTAGTAGCGGGCCTGCTCCCCGACCACCAGAGCCGACACGCCGATGGTGGCCGCGAACACCACGGCCGAGAACACCGCGACACCCCAGCGCCGCACCCCCACGAAGTACAGACCCGCTACCGCGGGGGTCAGTTTGACACCGGCGGCCAGGCCGACCAGCAGACCCGACAACCACCATCTGCTGCTCTGCACCGCCCACAGCACGGCCAGCACCAGCACCACGTTGATCTGGCCGTAGTCGAAGGTGCTGCGCAGAGGTTCGGTCCAGATCCCGACGGCGGTCCAGGCCATGGCCGGCCGGGTATCGGTGCAGCCCAGCAGGTTCAGACTGATGCGCACCACACCGTAGAGGGCGGCGAAGATGCCGAGTTGCCAGATGAACGCCACCAGGGCAAAGGGCAACAGGCTCAGCGGGTAGAAGACCACGGCGGCGAACGGCGGGTAGGTGAACGGCAGCGGGAAGTCCGGGGTCTGCTCGGCGTAGACGTAGTCATACAGCGCGCCCGGGGTTTCCAGCGTGTCGGCGCCGCCCACGTAGACGTGCAGATCCACGAAGTTCGCCCCGTTGGGCACCAGGTAGGTCCACGCCAGCCGGGCCAGGATGCTCAACACCAACAGCAGCGGCGCCCAGCGATGGAGCTGCGCGGTCGGGGAGGTGTCACGGTCGGTGTTTACCGGCCCGACTCTATCGACCGAGACGCAGACGGTGCCGCTGCGCTCCCGCCGTAGGTGAATCCCCGACGCCCGGGGACATCAGATCCCGGCGAGGACTCGCGCTCGACGCCCGGAACGCGGTTCCGATCACCATCGGCGCACGCCTCCGTAACGGTTGAATAAACCACACTCCTGTCACTTGAGTAACACCAGTAACTCGCTACCTTCGGTTTCAGACGTGCCGCCAACGAAACGGGGAGAACCGTGTCATCTTTCAGAAAACTGTTTGCCACCAGCATGATTGCCGGTGCCGGCGCGGCCGTGGCCGCGTTGACCCTGAGCCCGGCCGCGGTGGCCGAACCGGCTCCCCCGGTGCCCAACCCGCCGGCGATCCCCGGCGCACCGAACGTGCCGTTCGCACCGCAACTGGCCAGCATCCAGACCGTCGCCCCGCAGATCATCCAGGGTTTCGCCTCGGTGCTCACCGGCGGTAACCAGGCCCCCAGCACCCTGCCGGTCGATCCGATCACCCCGGCCGGTGCTCCGCTGACCCAGGCCGCGGCCACCCTGCCCGGCGCCGTGCCTGCCGCCGCGGGCCCCGCCGCCGCTGCCGCTCCCGCCGCCGCGATGGCCGGAATGCAGAACCTGGTGCCCGGACTCGCCGGCCTGATGCCTGCCGGCACCCCGCTGGCGGGTCTGCTCCCCGCGACCGGCGTCGCTCCCGCCGCGGCACCGGCAGCACCGGGTGCACCCGCCGCACCGGCGGCGGGCCTGCCCAACCCCTCGGATGCCGCCCAGTCGCTGGTGCCGATGTTCGTTCCGCTGTCGGGCCTGCCCTGATCAGCAACGCCGCCGACACAACCACCACCTAGCCAGGGGGAGACATGCCATCGATCCGGACCACGCTGACCAGTGCCACGGCCACCGCGCTCGTGATGCTGGGCGGGGGCTCGGTGATACCTGCCCACGCTGATCCGGCCGCGCCCATGCCGCTGCCGATCAACAATCTGCAGGCACCGGGATTACCGGCGATGGAGACTCTCGGACCCGCCATCCAGCAGGCCGCCGCCAACCCGGGCGATGCGGCGTCGATGCTGATGGCGGCCGCCGCCGCGTTCGCGGGAAACGCGGCGGCCCCGGCTGATTCGCAGAACCTGGCCACCGCGGTCAACCAATTCGCCGCCGCGCCGCAGGTACACACCCCTGCGGCCGGCGCGGGCGCCGAAGCGCACCTGCCCGCCGGGATCAACCCCGCCTACTCGGTGGGCCCGATCCCCGATGCCATGCCCGCGGCCCCCGAGGCCGCCGTCGACGCGCCCGTGGTCCCGGCACCCGAAGCGGTGCCCCCGGCCCCGGCCCCGGCCGAACCGCTGGCCGCGGCGGCCGCACCCGCTCCCGCGCCAGGACCGGTGCCGGCGCCCGGCGCGATGCCCGACTTCGGCCCGGACGCGCCCACCACACAAGACTTCATGTACCCGTCGATCAGCAACGGGTGCCTCAAAGACGGCGGCAACGTGCTGGCCGCCGCGATCTCGGTCGCCGGTCCGGCGAAGATTCCCGCGCCCGGCCCGGGACCCGGCCAGACCGCCTACATCTTCACCGCCATGGGCACACCGGGACCGGCCGCCGAACAGAAGCTGCCCCTCAATGTCACCTGGGTGAACCTGAGCACCGGAAAGTCCGGCACCGCGACGCTCAAACCGCAGGCCGATATCAACCCGGCAGGCCCGACCACGCTGACCGCCATCGCCGACACCGGTTCGGGCAGCATCATGTCGACCATCTTCGGTCAGGTCACCACCACCGAGAAGCAGTGCCAGTTCATGCCCACCATCGGCTCGACGGTGGTGCCCTAGATCGGCTGCCTCAGTAGGCCATGAACAGGATCATCTCGCGGTCGTACTCACGCCCGGGATGTGATTCGGACAGATGCGCCTGCGCCTTGGCGACCAGGTCGTCCTCATCGGCGCCCTGAATGGCTTCTCCGCAGGGGCAGTTCAGATGTGTCTTGGCCATATGTCCACAATCGCATACACGCCAAGATGGTGAGCATGGACACCTACGACGTCATGCGTACGACCGGCGCGGTACGCCAGTTCACCGGTGAACCGCTGCCCGATGAGACGCTGACCCGCATCCTGGACAACGCCCGGTTCGCGCCCAGCGGCGGCAACAGGCAGGGCACCCACGTCATCGTGATCCGCGACGAGGCCACCAAGTCGGCGCTGGCCGATCTGAGCGTGACGGGCGCGCGACGCTATATCGCCCAGAAGCGCCACGGCGAAAGCCCGTGGAATCCCTTGCATCCCATGGGTGTGACCGATGAGGACCTGGCCGCGGTGCAGGTGCCGCGGGCCACCCATCTGCTCGACGCCGAGGTGCTGCTGGTGATTTGCGTCGACCTCGGCGTGGTCGCGGCCTTCGACCAGGACCTCGACCGCATCGGCGTGGTGGCGGGCGCCTCGGTGTATCCGCTGGTGTGGAACATCCTGCTGGCCGCGCGGAACGAGGGCTTCGGCGGTGTCTTGACGACGATGGCCATCGCCGAGGAACCGGCGGTGAAGCAACTGCTCGCGATTCCCGATGACCACGCGCTGGCCGCGGTGCTGCCGCTGGGTAAGCCCGTCACACAGGTCCGCAGACTGACCCGCAAACCGGTCTCGGAGTTCGTCACCCGGGAGCGCTTCGACGGCCCCGCGTTCGGTTGACTCTGCGGTGACGGCGCGCGCTACTCGCACTTTCGCGCCGCAAGTGCAGAGTCAGCTGGTGTTAGGCCTGCTTCGCAGCCTTCGCGGCGGCCTTCATCTTCTTCTTGTACGCCCGCACCTCCTGCAGCGAGTCGGCGTCGACGACGTCGGCGACCGACATGTGCGTGCCCGCCTTGCCGTAATCCCCTGCCGCGGCTCGCCATCCCTTCGGCGTCACGCCATACTGCTTGCCCAGCAGCGCGAGGAAGATCCGCGCCTTCTGGTCACCGAAGCCCGGTAGCCGCTTGAGCCGGCGCAGCACCTCCGCGCCATCGGGATCTCCCTCGGTCCACAGACGGCTCACGTCACCGTCGTACTCGTCGACGATGGCCTGGGCCAGCGCCTGCAGCCGAGTGGACATCGAACCCGGGAAACGGTGGATCGCCGGGGTTTCCGAGCACAGCGCGGTGAACTCGTCGGGGTTGTAGTCGGCGATCACCCGCGCATCCACGTCACCGATGCGGTCGGCGATCTTCTTCGGCCCGGCGAACGCCACCTCCATCGGGATCTGCTGGTCCAGCATCATCCCGACCAGCAGCGCGAACGGGTTCGATTCAAGTAATGCGTCCGCCGCTGGATCTTGGGTCAGGCACAGATTCCCGGTCATGCCGGCAAGCCTACGACGTCCAGTTTCGCCAGAACCGCCGACGGCAGCGCGACTCCTGCCAGACTGGCGAACATGAGCGCAGCCTCCGCGGTGCTGCACCGGCTCGCCGAGATCAGGTCCTGGCAGGAGGACCTGTACCGCGATCTGCACCAGCACCCCGAGCTGTCCCACCACGAACACCGCACCGCACGGCTGGTCGCCGACCGGTTGCGCGCCACCGGTTACGACGTGCACGAGCGGATCGGAGGCACCGGGGTCGTCGGCATCCTGCGCAACGGCAGCGGTGGGTCGGTGCTGCTGCGCGCCGATATGGACGCGCTACCCGTCCAGGAGGCCACCGACCTGCCGTATGCAAGCTCCGCGCGCAGCGGCGACGTGCCCGTCATGCACGCCTGCGGCCACGATGTGCATGTCACCTGCCTGCTCGGCGCCGCCAGCTTGCTCGCCGAGGCCACCAAGGATTGGTCGGGGACCCTGATCGCCCTCTTCCAACCAGCCGAGGAGACCGGCGACGGTGCCCGTGGCATGGTCGAGGACGGCCTGGCCGATCTCCTCCCGCCGGTGGATGTCGCACTGGCCCAACACGTTTTCCCGATACCGGCAGGCCGGGTCGTGACGCACCCCGGCCCGATCCTGGCGGCCGCCGACAGCATCCGGATCACCGTCTACGGCCGCGGTGCACACGGTTCGATGCCGCAGTCCGGGGTCGACCCGGTGGTGCTCGCGGCGATGATCGTGCTGCGCCTTCAGACCATCGTGTCCCGGGAGGTCGCCGCCACCGACACCGTGGTCCTGACCGTCGGCGCCATTCACGCCGGCAGCAAGAGCAACGTGATCTCCGACCGCGCCGTGCTGGAGGTCAATCTGCGCACCTACGACGATGGCGTCCGCGAGACGGTGCTGGCCGCGATCCGGCGCGTCGTCACCGCCGAATGCCAGGCATCGAATTCCGCGAAGGAACCCGATTTCGAGCTGTACGACCGGTTCCCCCCGACCGTCAACGATGAAACCGTCACCGCACGGGTCGGCGACGCCTTTACCGGGTTCTTCGGCGAACGGCATGGGCCGATCGGGGCAGGCGCGGCCAGCGAGGACTTCAGCGACCTCCCCCGTGCGCTCGGCGCGCCGTACACCTTCTGGGGTATCGGCGGCATCGACGAACGGCTGTACCGCGAGGCGGTCGACTCCGGCCGTGTCGCTCAGGACATCCCGGTCAATCACTCACCAACATTCGCGCCCGTCATCCAGCCCACCTTGGACACCGGCACCCAGGCCCTCGTGGTCGCCGCGCTGGCCTGGTTGGCGACCTAGGTCCCGCCGGCGCCGGCGTCCGTTCTCCAGAACCGCGATTCCCGAGACGATCTCGGCGCGGTGTGCGACCGTGATCCCCTGACCAGCACACAACCGGAGGAGACGGCCCATGAGACGCGGGATCGCACCGCTGCTGACGGTCACCGCGGCCGCCATCGCCGCGGCCGCATCGATCACGTTCGCCGGCACCGCCCAGGCCATCCCTGACCAGGGCACCCCGGCCTTCGACGAGTACATGGCCGGTCTGCAGCGCAACGGCTACAACCTCAACCCCGACACCGCCTGGCGCGCCATGCACCAGGCCTGCGTCGGCGGGCTTCCCGGCTACATCGGACTGGAACTCGCCGCCCAGGGCGCGATCGGGCCCGGCGCGCAGGAGCGGGTGTTCGACGTGGCCAGAAAGTACGCCTGCCCCGTTCAGTAGCCGCCGCGGCATAGGGTTGGCGCCACCATGTCGGGTCAGCTCACACTCGCGCTGGCCGCGACGCTGCTGCTGGCAGCCGTCGCGGCCGTGTTCGTGGTGCGGACCCGGCGCGTGGTGGCCACCCCCACCGAGCGGGCCGTGCACGCCGCGCTGCACACCGCGTCGCTCGCCGCACGCGCCCTGCGCCGGGGCCTGGACACCGAATCCGCTGCCACCGCAGCGCCCTTCCTTCGCGATCTCACCGGCACGGACGGGATAGCCCTTTTCGACGGCGACGGACAGCTGCTCGCCGCCGATCCTGAAGACAAGTTCATCTGGCGCCGCAGCGTCGCCGACACGGCAGCGACCGCCGCGGCGGCATCCATCGACGGTGAACGCCGGGTTCTCGACGATATCGACACCACGACGGTGGTGGCCCAACCCCTGCTGGCCGAGGCCGGCGATGTTCTCGGCGTGCTGGTCGTCGTCACCACCGGCACACCGGGACCCGGCATGCTCGGCGCCATCGGCGAGGTGGCCCGCTACGCCGCCAGTCAGATCGAATTGGCCGAGCTGGACGCCTCCCGTGCCCGCCTCGACAAGGCCGAGGTGCTGGCCCTGCGCGCGCAGATCAGTCCGCATTTCATCTACAACGCGCTCAACACCATCGCCTCGTTCGTGCGCACCGACCCCACCCGCGCCCGGGAACTCATCCTGGAATTCGCCGATTTCACCCGCTACTCGTTCCGTGCCGCCGGGCAATACACCACCCTGGCCGAGGAACTGCGCAATATCGACCGGTACCTGACGCTGGAGCGCGCACGGTTCGGTACGGCGTTGACGGTGCGCTTGCAGGTCGCCCCCGAGGTGCTCAATGTCGTGGTGCCGTTCCTCGCGCTGCAGCCGTTGGTGGAGAACGCGGTCCGGCACGGCCTGGCCGGACGGGGCGGCGGATCGGTGGAGATCATCGCCAACGACGCCGGTTCGGACTGCGTCATCACCGTCGAGGATGACGGTGCCGGAATGGATCCCGACAGCCTGCGGTCCGGGCCCGGTGACGCGCTGGCCGAGCGGACCCCGTCCGCCGGACACGATCAGTCCGCGCACGTCGGCCTGACCAATGTCGACCATCGGCTGCGCGCGGCATTCGGCAACGATTACGGTCTGGTGGTCGAAACGGCGATCGGAGCGGGGACAAAGGTCATCATGCGGGTACCGAAGTTCCGGTCCGGTGTGCGCGCCGACGGAGGTGGTTTCGGGTGACTGCCGAGCTGACCGTGCTCGCCGTCGACGACGAGGCACCCGCCCTCGACGAATTGGCCTATCTGCTGGGCGAACATGCCGATATCGCCACCGTCTACACCGCGTCCGACGCCACCTCCGCGCTGCGCGAGCTCAACGCCCACACCATCGATGCGGTCTTTCTGGACATCAACATGCCGGGCCTCTCGGGTATCGAACTGGCCGGGGTGCTGACCAATTTCGCCCATCGCCCCGCCGTGGTGTTCGTGACCGCCCACGATGACAAGGCGGTCGCGGCCTTCGATGTCGGCGCGCTGGACTATCTGCTCAAGCCGATCCGGCAGAACCGCCTCGACGAGGCGGTGCGAAGGGTGGCCACCGCCAGGACCGCCGACGCGCCCGATGAGGACGCCCACGATTCCGATGTCATCCCCGCCGAACTCGGTGGCATCACCCACCTGGTGCCCAGGGAGAGCATCGGCTGGGTGGAGGCAGAGGGCGACTATGCCCGGCTGCACTCGGCGACCGGCGCGCACCTGGTGCGAATACCGTTGAGCACCTTGGAAACCCGCTGGCGCGATCACGGCTTCCAGCGCATCCACCGGTCCTATCTGGTGTCGCTGCGCATGGTCACCGGATTGCGCACCGCCGACGGTGCGGTCCTGGTCCGGTTGCGCGCCAACGGGTCCTCACCGGCGGTGGAGCTGCCGGTGAGCCGGCGCCAGGCCCGCGAGTTGCGTGATCGGCTGGTCCGCGACCCGATGCGCAACCTCAAACCGGCGGGCGCCGATGAATGAGCGTCCCGCGCCCCATACCCGGCCCACCGGAGCCCGCCAGCGTGTCGTGTTGGCGCACCGGCGCGGCGCCCGCATGGTCCGCACCCGCGTCGAGGTGCAGGAGCAGACCCAGGTCGGTGATGCCCTGGTGCGTGGGCTGGTGCGTGCGCAACTCGGGCTGGCCCTGCGCTTGAGCGTGGTCGTGGTGTGCGCGGTCGGCGGCATCCTGGTACTCACCTCCACACTTCCCGATCTGACCGTGCTGGGAATGCGGTTGAACTGGCTGCTGCTGGCCATCCTGGCGTTCCCCATGCTCTACGCGGTCGGCAGCCTCTATGTGCGACTGGCCGAGCAGGCCGAACGCGATTTCGTCCGCGTCGTCGACAGCGAACCGTGACCGGCTCACCGTTGACGGCCGCCGCGCTGCTGGCCGCGGCGATCGCCACCGTGGCAATCGGCAGTTGGGGGGTGCGACTGTCGCGCACCACCTCCGATTTTTTGGTGGCCTCGCGCAGCGTCGGACCGCGCTGGAACGCCGCCGCGATCTCCGGTGAATACCTCTCCGCCGCATCCTTTCTGGGCGTCGCGGGGCTGATCGCGAAATACGGCGCCGACGCACTGTGGTATCCGGTCGGCTTCACCGCCGGTTACCTCGGCCTGCTGCTGTTCGTCGCCGCACCGCTGCGCCGGTCCGGCGCCTACACCGTGCCCGACTTCGCCGAGTTCCGGCTCGGCTCACCACGTCTGCGCAAGGTCGCCATGCTCGTGGTGGTCGTGGTCTGCCTGTTCTACCTCGCCCCGCAGTACCAGGGCGCCGGGCTGGCGCTCAAGACGCTGCTCGGCATGCCGGTGTGGATCGGCCCGATACTGGTCGGTGCCATCGTCATCACCAATGTGGTCGGCGGCGGCATGCGGTCGATCACCTTCGTGCAGGCCTTCCAATACTGGCTCAAACTGACTGCGGTCGCCATCCCCGCCCTGGCGCTGCTCGGCCTGTTCCTCAGCGACCGCGGCGAACTCGGCGGACCGTTGCCACCGAGCGTGGAGCAGCAGACCACCGTGCTGGTCGAGACCGACGTGGTGGTCCAGGTGATCGACCCGGCCGGTATCACCATCACCGGCGAGCTGGACGGTAACACCGTGCGCGACAGCGGCTTCGGCACGCCCGGGCAACACACGCTCGGCGCCGACACCCGACTCACCCTGGCCGCCGGCGCGGCAACGCCGGTGGTCGCGGGTACCCCGGGCACCGGCAGCGAATGGATCGCCTCGGGTACCGGACTCGGTGGCGAACACCCGCTGTATCAGGTGCTGTCGATCATCATCGCGACGTTCCTGGGCACCATGGGTCTGCCGCACGTGTTGGTGCGCTTCTACACCAACCCCGATGGACGCGCCGCCCGCCGGACCGCGCTGGCGGTGATCGCCCTGCTGTCGTTGTTCTACCTGTTTCCCATCCTGCTCGGCGTCTTCTCACGCCTCTACGTACCGCAACTGCTGATCACCGGAACCGCCGACGCCGCAGTGCTGTTGGCCCCCGGGGCGGCCATCGGTGGCATCTTCGGCGAGCTGTTGGCGGCGCTGGTGGCCGCGGGTGCCATCGCCGCGTTCCTGGCGACATCGTCGGGACTGCTGGTCAGCATCGCCGGCGCGCTGGCCACCGATGTACTGCGGGGTCGGGTCCGCGATTTCCGGGTGGCCGCGGTGATCGGCGGGCTCATCCCGATTCCGTTGTCGCTGCTGGTCTCCGACCTCGAACTGTCCCGGACGGTGGGCCTGGCATTCGCCGTCGCCGCCTCCACACTGTGCCCGTTGCTGGTGCTCGGCATCTGGTGGCGCGGCCTGACCGCGACCGGGGCCGCCTGCGGACTGGCCGTCGGCGGCATGGTCTGCGGCGGCGCGGTGTTGGTGGCCATCACCGGGGCCGTCGACGAGCACGCGCTCGGCGGCTGGCCCGCGGTGATGATCGGCTACCCGGCGGCGGTCAGCGTGCCGGTGGCCTTCGCGACGATGATCCTGGTCAGCCGATTCACCACGGCCACCCCGGGCGTCGCGCAGATCTTCGCCAGGATGCACGTCCCCGAACGGCTCGGCATGGGAATCGAGCGCCTTCCCGGCGCATGACGCCGGCCCGCCGGGCACCGAACCGCTCATCGTGGTCAGCGCGCCGTTCACCGCAGCGCATCCGGCGTCCGACAGGTTGACCTCGGCTGACGCTTCGATTGTGACCTGAGTCTCAATACGCTCTGACCACGCTGCGGAACACACTCGATCAGTCAGGAGCAATACGGTGCCCACCACCGAAAGTCGGCCGGCCCCCACCGGTCAAGAGTTCATCGCCATGCAGGCGAGCCCGGAATTCCAGGAGTTGCGCAGTCGGCTGCGCCGGTTCGTCTTTCCCATGACGGCCTTCTTCCTGGTCTGGTACGGGATCTACGTCCTGCTCGGCGCCTTCGCCCACGACTTCATGGCCACCAAGGTCTTCGGTGACGTCAACATCGGGTTGATCATCGGCCTCGGTCAGTTCCTCACCACCTTCGTCATCACCGGCCTGTACGTCCGGTTCGCCAACCGCGAGCTGGATCCGCGCGCCGCCGCGATCCGCGAGGAACTGGAAGGACCTGCCCAGTGAACATCGACACCGCAACGACCTATCTGGCCGCCACCGAGTCCGTCGGCAACCCGGTCGCCAACATGGCCATCTTCGGCCTCTTCGTCGTCGTCACGATGGTGGTGGTGATCCGCGCCAGCAAGAAGAACGCCACCGCGGCGGAGTTCTTCACCGGCGGCCGCGGCTTCTCCGGCCCGCAGAACGGTGTCGCCATCGCCGGTGACTATCTGTCCGCGGCCAGCTTCCTCGGTATCGCCGGGGCCATCGCCGTGTACGGCTACGACGGATTCCTGTACTCGATCGGCTTCCTGGTCGCGTGGCTGGTGGCTCTGCTGCTGGTGGCCGAATTGCTGCGCAACACAGGCAAATTCACCATGGCCGATGTACTGAGCTTCCGGCTCAAGCAGCGCCCGGTACGGGTCGCCGCGGCCACCTCCACGCTGACGGTATCGCTGTTCTACCTGCTGGCCCAGATGGCAGGCGCCGGCGGCCTTGTCGCGTTGCTGATGAACATCAACAGCAAGAGCGGACAGGCCGTTGTCATCGCCGTCGTCGGCCTGCTGATGATCGTCTACGTCTTGGTCGGCGGCATGAAGGGCACCACCTGGGTGCAGATCATCAAGGCCGTGCTGCTGATCGTCGGCGCCGGTTTCATGACCGTCATGGTGCTGACGAAGTTCGGCCTGAACTTCTCCGAGATCCTGACCTCCGCGCAGGCCGCCATCTCCGGGTCCGCCACCGAGGCCGTGGCCAGCCGTGACGTGCTCGCCCCCGGCGCGCAGTACGGCGGCTCGCTGACCAGCCAGATCAACTTCATCTCGCTGGCGCTGGCGCTGGTGCTGGGCACCGCGGGCCTGCCGCACGTGCTGATGCGCTTCTACACGGTGCCGACGGCCAAGGAGGCGCGACGCTCGGTCGTGTGGGCCATCGCGCTGATCGGCGCGTTCTACCTGTTCACCCTGGTGCTCGGCTACGGCGCGGCCGCCCTGGTCGGCCCCGATCGCATCCTCGGCGCGGCGGGCGGGGTGAACTCCGCGGCCCCGCTGCTGGCGCTCGAACTCGGCGGCGTGGTGCTGCTGGGCGTCATCTCCGCGGTCGCCTTCGCCACCATCCTGGCGGTGGTCGCGGGTCTGACCATCACGGCCTCGGCCTCCTTCGCCCATGACATCTATGCCTCGGTCCTCAAGTCCCACAAGGTGACCGAGGAGGAACAGGTGAAGGTCTCCCGCATCACCGCGGTGGTCCTTGGCGTCCTGGCCATCGGCCTGGGCATCCTCGCCAACGGACAGAACGTCGCCTTCCTGGTGGCGCTGGCCTTCGCGGTCGCCGCATCGGCGAACCTGCCCACCATCGTCTACTCGCTGTACTGGAAGCGGTTCAACACCCGCGGCGCACTGTGGAGCATGTACGGCGGCCTGATCTCCTGCATCGTGCTGATCGTCTTCTCCCCCGCCGTATCCGGCAGCAAGACCGCCATGATCCCCGCGGCCGACTTCGCCTGGTTCCCGCTGGCCAACCCGGGCATCGTGTCGATCCCGCTGGCCTTCGCACTCGGCATCATCGGCACCCTGACCTCCAAGGACACCGGCGATCCGGCGGTCAATGCCGAGATGGAGGTCCGCTCGCTGACCGGTGTGGGCGCCGAGAAGGCAGTCACTCACTAACCGGGCGCACTAGTTCACATCCGGAACTACCGAGACCGGCGGCGGCGTTGTTCACACTCATGGACACCCGCCGCCGGTTCGCGTTCGCCGCCCTGGCCTACGCCTTCGCCGTCACCATGCTCGGGACGACCGTGCCGACCCCGATGTACGCGCTCTACGGCGAACGGATGCACTTCGCGGTGTTCACCACGACGGTGGTGTTCGCCGTCTATGCCCTCGGCGTGCTCGCCGCACTGCTGGTCGCCGGCGGCTGGTCCGATGTCCTCGGCCGCCGCCCGGTGCTGCTGGCCGGCCTGGCCTTCGCGCTGGCCAGCTCGGCGGTGTTCCTGTTCGCCGACAACATCGCGCTGCTGTTGGTGGGCCGTCTGCTGTCCGGACTGTCGGCAGGGTTGTTCACCGGAACGGCGACGGCAGCCGTCGTGGAATCGGTGCCCGCCGAACGGCGGGACCGGGCGGCCACCGTGGCGACCATGGTCAACATCGGCGGGCTGGGCAGCGGGCCGCTGCTCGCCGGTCTGCTGGTGCAGTACGCGCCGCACCCGCTGCTGCTCTCGTTCCTGGTGCACATCGCGCTGTTGGCACTCGCCATCCCCGCGGTGCTGCTGGCCCCGGAGACCTCGGGCGGGACCGGCCACATCGCGTTGCAACGCCTGGCGGTGCCCGCCGAGGTCCGCGCCGTGTTCCTCACCGCGGCCACCGCAGCCTTCGCGGGGTTCGCGGTCACCGGGCTGTTCGCCGCGGTCGCGCCGGCCTTCCTCGCCGAGGTCATCGGGGTGACCAACCATGCTGTCGGCGGGACGGTGGCCGGTTCGATCTTCCTGTCCTCGGCCGTGGCACAGTTGCTCGGGCGTCGCATCCCGTCCACCCTCGCCGTGGCGGTGGGCTGCGCGATCCTGGTCGTCGGGATGGTCATTCTGGCTGTCGCACTGTCACATTCATCGTTGCCTGGCATCATCGCCGCGGCGGTCATCGCCGGGATCGGGCAGGGCATCAGCTTCAGCCGCGGGCTGGCGGCCGTCGTCGAGCAGGTCCCCGACCGGCAGCGCGGGGCGGTCAGCTCGACCTACTTCGTGGTGGCCTATGTGGCGATCGCGCTGCCGGTGGTGGGCGTGGGTCTGGCCGCGCAGTCCTGGGGCCTGCGCACCGCCGGGGAGAGTTTCGCCGCCGCGATCGCGGTGCTCGCCCTCATCTGCCTGGCCGCGGTCCTGGTCCAGGAACGCCGGACCCGTCAATTGAGTGGTTCTACTCAGGCCTGACCGGGATCGGGCACCCTACATTCGGGACATGCCCGTTTCCGCCTTCCCGAGCGTCGACGACGTCGCCGCGGCCACGCCCGCCGGGCGGGACCGCGCACTCGACGTCATCCGGATCACCGCACTACTCGGGGTGATCGCCGGCCATACCGTGATGGCCACCAGCATCATCCGCGACGACGTCTTCGTCTGGGAGAACCTGCTCACCACATCGGTGATGTTCCAGGCGCTGACCTGGATCTTCCAGATCATGCCGCTGTTCTTCTTCGCCGGTGTCGCCGCCTCCGCCGGGTCGTATGCCGGCAACTGGGGCGGCTGGTTGCTGAAGCGCTGCACCAGGCTCTACCGACCGGTGTTCTCCTATCTCGCGTTCTGGGCCGTCGCCCTCGCCATCGGCCAGCGGGTGCTGCCGACGCACGTCTACCAACCGATCGCCGGCATCTCCATTCAGCTGCTCTGGTTCCTCGGCGCCTACGTCCTGGTTCTCGCCGCGGTGCCGCTGCTGCGCGCGATCACGACCGTGGGCCGGATGACGGGTGGCGTCGTGGTGATCTACACGCTGATCGCCACGATCGACGCCATCCGGGTCAACGACCCGGGCTGGGCCACGCTGGGCTACCTGAACCTGGCGGTGTGGCTGATCCCCGGGATCTTCGGGGTGGCCTACTGCAACCGGTTGTTGACCGTCTCACAGGCCGCGCTGCTGGGGTGCGCCATGTTGGCGGCGAACATGACGCTGCTGCGTTTCGGTCCGTACGAACTGAGCCTGGTGGGCATCGAAGGCCAAGAGCTCAAGAACATGATGCCGCCGTCGCTGTTACTGGCCGGACACGCAATCATGATGTGCGCCTTCGCAATTGCCGCCGCACCTGCGATCGGCCGGTGGGCCCGCCGGCCGCGGGTCTGGTGGCTGACCGCGATCGGCAACAGCGGTGCGATGACGCTGTATCTCTGGCACATTCCGGCACTGCTGGCCGTGCATCTGGCGTTCGACATCGCCGGGTTTCCCCGGTATCCGGGTCAGCCGCATTTCCTGGCACTGAGCATCGCCCAGGTGCTGATCATGGGTGCGCTGGTGGCGGTGTTGTTCGTCGCGCTGCGACCGCTGGAGAACAACCCGCTGCCCTTTTGGGACGGCGGCGTGGTAAGCGCCGATCGGAGCGTGGCGGTGGGGATACTGCTGTGCGTCGCGGGGGCTGCGACGCTGGCCTCGTGCGTGTGGGGCCTGAAGGATCTCGGCCTCTACTGCGTGGCGGCCGTGCTGGTGGCGCTGGCCGCCGCCCGGGCGCTCACCTAGCCGCTCTTGCGCCGGAACTCGCGCCGGTTCTCCACGGCACCGTGCGCGCGGGCCTTCTTGCGTCCACCATCGGCGTGCGAGGCGCCCCCGGTGGCCTGCGCCTTCTTGCGCTCCAGCGCTTCCCGGAACTTGCGCTTGGTGTCGTCTTCCGGAGTTTCGTCGGCCATGCGATCAGCCTAGACGCACGTGCGACGTATTTCCGTCAGCGCAGCCCTGGCGGCATTCCGTACAGGTGTGCGATCGGCAGCGTCAGCAGTACGCGGCGGTCGTCGACCATCGCACGCCGGTAGTCGGCCCAGTCCGGATGTTCACCGGCGATGTTGCGATACAACGCAATAAGCCCCTCGACCGTGTCGTCGTGCGGGTTGGCCGCCGGCGGCGTCAACACCGCGTCACCCTCGGCCACCGCATAGGACCAGCCGTCGTCGGCGGACACATGTATCGAGGCGCGCGGGTCGCGACGCAGGTTGCGGGTCTTGGCACGCGGTTCGGTGATGGACACCTGCAACGCGGTGTTGGGCGCGTCGAACCAGTAGGACACATTGGACAGCTGTGGCCGACCGTCGCGCTTGATGGTGGCCAGCACCCCCAGCGCGTTGCCCTTGATCAATGCCAGCAGCTTGTCGTCGAACACCTGACGCCCCATGAGTCGAGCGTACGACTCTACGATCGGGAGCATGAGCCGGATCGACGGAACCAGTCTGGAAGGAGTGTCCGCGACGACGTTGTGGACACTGCACAACCGCGGCACCGAGGCCAGGCGCTCCGACGGGGTGATCCGCGACCCGTGGGCGGTCAGCCTGCTCGATTCGATCGACTACGACTACCGCAAGTTCGGTAAGCCCAACCAGTCCCATCCGCTGCGCGCGCTGGCCTTCGACGCGGCAGCCACCGCGTACCTGAAAGCTCATCCGAGGGCGTCGGTGGTGGCGTTGGCCGAGGGTCTGCAAACCAGTTTCTGGCGGTTGGCCCGCGCCGGAGTCGCCGACGAATTGCACTGGTATTCGATCGATCTGGAACCGGTGATGCAGCTGCGCCGCCAACTTCTGCCCCGCGATGACCGGATCACCGAACTGGGCCAGTCGGCGCTGGATCGCAGCTGGATGGACCGGGTGGATGCGCAGGATGGCGTGTTCATCACCGCCGAGGGGTTGCTGATGTACCTGGAGCCCGAGGATGCGCTGGGGCTGATCGCCGACTGCGCTGCCCGTTTTCCCGGTGCGCAGTTCATGTTCGACTCGATCCCACACTGGTTCAGCCGCAGGACGCTCGAAGGTATGCGACTGTCCGATCGCTACCTCACCCCGGCCATGCCGTTCGCGCTCACTCCCGACGAGGCGGTGTCGCTGGCGGGCACCATCGACGGCGTCCGGTCGGCCCGCGATGTGCCGTATCCGCCGGGGCGCGGGTTCTGGCGGCTGGCCAACCCCGAGCGCTGGGACCGCATCGGCGCGTTCCGGCGAAACCGGCCGAGTATCACGCTGCTGGAATTCGCCGGGCGCTGAGTACCCTCGATGTAGTGACCTCCCCGAGAGCCGATGCGCGGTCGCTGACCGGCGTGTCCGAGACCGCACTGTTGACGTTGAAGGTGCGCGCCACCGAGGCCGCCCGAGATGATCGGGTCATCGATGATCCGGTGGCCGTCGATCTGGTCGACGCCATCGATTTCGACTTCGCCAAGTTCGGTTTCGTCGGCCGTCAGGACATGGCGCTGCGCGCCCTGGCGTTCGACAAACAGACCCGCAAGTACCTGCGCGATCATCCATCGGCGACCGTGGTGGCGCTGGCCGAGGGCCTGCAGACCAGCTTCTACCGGCTCGACAACGGTGATGTCGGGCATGAATTCCGCTGGCACACCGTCGATCTCCCACCGATCATCGCATTGCGTGAGAAGCTGCTCCCACCATCGGAGCGCATCACCGTCAGCGCGCAGTCGGCGCTGGACTACAGCTGGATGGATACCGTCGATGACACCGACGGCGTGTTCATCACCGCGGAGGGCTTGCTGATGTACCTGCAGCCGGCCGAGGCGATGGGCTTGATCACCGAATGCGCCAAGCGTTTTCCCGGCGGTCAGATGATGTTCGACCTACCGCCCTCCTGGTTCGCGTGGTGGGCCCGGAAGGGGCTGCTGCGCCCCTCATTGCGCTACAAGGTGCCGCCGATGCCGTTCAGCCTGTCGGTCGCCGAGGCCGTCGACCTGGTCAACACGGTGCCGGGGGTACGCGCCGCCCACGATGTGCCGATGCCCACCGGACGTGGCACCGTGCTCAACGCGCTGCTGTGGGCCGCGCACCGGCTGCCACTGCTGGATCCGGTACGGCCGGTGCTGACCCGGCTGGAGTTCGGCTGAACCGCAAGCAGTCATCGACGACCGGTCCGTTGCGCAGCACCTGGGCGTCGACGGTGTAGTTCATGGTCATCTGCCACGGCCCGCGGGTGCCCTGGCGCGGTAGGCGGTCGATCACCCGCTGCACATAACCCGCCGCAAAGTCCAGCAGCGGCAGGGTCGGCATGGCCGGGTCGGTGAACACCGGGCGCACCTGGTCGACGCCCTGGGCATCCATATGCGACAAGAGCCGGCAGAAGTGCTCGCACAGCAGACCTACCTTGAGCGTCCATGACGAGTTGGTGTAGCCGAAGGCGAAGGCGAAGTTGGGCACGCCGCTGAGCATGATGCCCTTGTAGGCGACCGTCTCCGCGAGATCGACCGGCTCTCCGTCCACGGTGAGCGTCACCCCGCCGAACAGCTGAATGTTCAGTCCCGTGGCGGTGACGATGATGTCGGCCGCCAGCTCCGCTCCGGATTCCAGCCGGATACCGGTCTCGGTGAACGTCGCGATCCGGTCGGTCACCACCGAGGCGCTGCCATCGCTGATGGCGGCGAACAGGTCGCCGTCGGGTACCGCACACAACCGCTGGTCCCACGGATCGTAGGCCGGGTTGAAGTGCTGGTCGACCGGATACCCGCCGGGTAGCTTACTCGCGTTGATCCGGCGGATCAGCCGCCGCGCCAGCACCGGATGCTGCTGGCAGAACGTGTACACGGCACGCTGTTTGAGAATGTTCTTACGCCGGGCCAGTGCGTAACCACGGTCGTCACCGAGCACTCGGCGCGCGATATTGGCGAAGGTGTCCTTGGCCGGAACCGGCATGACGTAGGTCGGCGATCGCTGCAACATGGTCACGTGCTCCGCACGGGCTGCCATGGCAGGCACCAGCGTCACCGCCGTCGCGCCGCTACCGATCACCACGACGCGCTTGCCTGTGTAGTCCAGGTCCTGCGGCCAGTGTTGCGGATGGATGATCCGGCCGCCGAACCGGTCGCGGCCCGCGAAGTCCGGGGTGTATCCCTGGTCGTATCGGTAATAGCCGCCCGCGCAGAACAGCCAGCGTGCACCGATCTGGATCAGCTCACCGTCACGTTCGACGTCGACGACCCAGCGTCCGTCGGCGCTGCTCCAGGCCGCAGCAAGCACCTTGTGCCCGAAGCGGATTCGCTGGGCTATCCCGTTCTCGTCGACGGTCTCGCGCAGGTAGGCCAAGATCTTGTCCGCGGTGGCGATCGCATACTCGTCACGCCACGGTTTGAACTCGTAACCGAAGGTGTGCAGATCGGAATCGGACCGAATACCCGGGTACCGGAACAGATCCCAGGTACCGCCGGTGGCCTCGCGCGCCTCAAGGATGGTGTAGTCGCGGCCTGGATGCTCGCGCTGCAGATAGTAGGCGGCTCCGATACCGGAGATGCCCGCTCCGACGATCAGCACGTCAACTGTGTCCATCAACCGATGGTGCCGACTGCGACACCATCGGCGATAGGGCGAAATGCCCCCACAATGCGCCGACACTGGTGCCATCTGCACCCGCTGGCCTACGGTGTGGTCATGAACCCGCCGGGACCATCACCCGCCGTGCGGGAACTGATCCGCCAGTGCGCGCAGATCGTGGTAAACGCGCGCCCCGAATGGCTCGACGAACTCGACACCACCATCCTTGCCGGCAGCCCCGCCATCGCCGCCGACCCCGAACTGGCTGCGGCGGTGAGCCGCAGCAACCGCGCCAATCTGGCCTACTGGGCGACCGCCAACATCCGGGATCCGGGTGGGCCCGTCCCGCCGAACACCGGTCCCGAACCGCTGAGCATCGCCCGCGAATTGGTGCGCCGCGGGGTCAACTCACTGCCGATGGACGCCTATCGGATCGGCGAGGGAGTGGCGTGGCGGCGCCTGATGGACATCGCCTTCGAGCTGACCTCCGATCCGGCCGAACTCCGCGAGCTGCTGCAGGTCTGCTCGCGTTCGATCAGCGCCTTCGTCGAGGCCACCCTGGCCGGTATCACTGCCCAGATCGAGCTGGAGCGTCACGAACTCACCCATGGCACCCACGCCGAGCGGCGGGAAACTGTTGCTCTGCTGCTGGAGGGCGCTCCCATCCCCCGCGACCGCGCCGAAGGACGCCTCGGCTACGCCTTGACCGGCACCCACACCGCGGCGGTGCTCTGGATTGCCGAGGCCGATCACAACCTCACCGAACTCGATCACGCGGCCGAGGCGATCGGCCGAGCGGCCGGGGCGCGGCCGCTGAGCGTGCTGCCCAGTAGCGCGACGCGATGGGTCTGGGTGCCCGGCCAGGTGGATGTCGATGATCTGACCGGCTCGATCGGCTCGGTCCGGGTGGCCTTGGGCACCGCAGGCGAGGGTGTCGAGGGTTTCCGCACCAGCCACTTCGAGGCCATCACCACCCAGCAGATGGTGGCGCGACTGCGTTCCCGACAGCAAGTTGCGCGGTTCACCGATATCGAACTGGTCGCCCTGGTGACCGCCGATCCCGACCGCGCGGCACGGTTCGTCGAACGCGTCCTCGGTGACTTCGCCCATGCGCCTGCCGAAGTGCACACCGCGGTGGGCGTGTTCATCGCGGCGCAGTGCAACGCGGCGCGCGCGGCCACCCAGCTGTACACCCATCGCAACACCCTGTTGCGCCGACTGGCCCGCGCCGAGGAACTGTTGCCCGCCCCGCTGTCGGCGTGCAGCGTGGAGGTGGCCGTCGCCCTGGACGTCCTGCGCTGGACGGGTCAGTCCAGCAGCCCGTCCAGATAACGCAGCGCACGGTCCTTGCTGAGGCCCTGGGCGCGGGCCACCTCGGCGAAGGCACGGGCCGCGGCCGCCATCGCATTATCGGCCGGATCCACCCGTGCGACGAATGTGCCGAAGCGGCCGCGGGTTTCGAGTACGCCGGCCGCTTCCAGCTCGCGGTAGGCGCGGGCCACGGTGTTGACCGCAAGGCCCAGCTGTCCCGCCAGATCACGCACCGTGGGCAAGCGGGTACCCGGGGCCAGTCGGCCGTCGCGCACCCCGGCGATGATCTGGGTGCGCAACTGGTCGAACAGCGGCGCGCCCGCATCGGCTTCCAGGTGTATCCAGTCCCCCAGACCTCCCACGAGTCCAGTATCACGCACACGCGCTAGTTTGGTGAGGTGCGAGTGACGTTGCTGAGCGGGGCCGGCATGTCCGCCGAGAGCGGTGTGCCGACGTTTCGCGATGTCGAGACCGGTCTGTGGGCCAACGTGGATCCCTACGAGATTTCCAGCAGCGACGGCTGGCAGCGCCACCCGGAACGGGTGTGGGCGTGGTATCTGTGGCGGCACTACATGATGAGTGCCGTCGAGCCGAACGCCGGCCACCTGGCGGTCGCCGCCTGGGAGGACTACGCCGAAGTTCACGTGGTGACCCAGAACGTCGACAATCTGCACGAGCGCGCGGGCAGCACAAGGGTCCACCATGTGCACGGCAGCCTGTTCGAGTTCCGCTGCGATCGGTGCGGGACACCGTTCACCGGTGAGCTGCCCGTGATGCCCGCACCGGTGGAGGTCGTGCAACCGCCGCGGTGCGCGTGCGGCGGCCTGATCCGACCGAACGTGGTGTGGTTCGGCGAGGGGCTGCCCGATGATGCGTGGGACAGCTCGGTGGAGGCGGTCGCCAAGGCCGATGTGGTGATCGTGGTCGGCACATCGTCGGTGGTCTACCCGGCCGCGGGTCTCCCGGAGGCCGCGGTGGCCAACGGAATCCCGGTCATCGAGGTCAATCCGCAGCCGACTCCGCTCTCGGCCGCCTGCACCGCGGTGGTGCGGGAGACCTCGGCGACCGCGCTACCCACCCTGCTGCAGCGCCTGCCCCAGCTCCTCTGAGCCGCAGGCTATCCGCGCACGGCGCGCCCGATCGCCAACTCCGACACCGGTACCGGCACCCAGGCCGGCACGCTCTGTTCGCGCCGCGACCCGGCCACCGTGAACCCGGCGTCGGCGATCGCGGTCTCGGTGTTGCGGTGGGTGTGACAGTTACCGAGCAGTCGCGGCCAGATCGTGGCATCGGCGACCCGCTGCAGCGTGGCACGCCATCCGGTGCCGGCGACATGTTCCAGATAACGCAGTTCACCGCCGGGCTTCAGCATCGAGAACAGCTGGCGCAGAACACCATCCGGGTCATCGACCGAGCAGAGCACCAACGAGCAGACCACGGCGTCGAACGGCTCGCCTGCCTCGAATTCCTCGATGGTGGCGGTGCTGACCGATACCGGAACCGGCGCGGTGGCGGCCGCCTCCCTGGCCACCTCGGCCAGCTTCCGCTCCGGTTCGAGCGCGACGACCTCGCTGACCGCGCCCGGGTAGTGCACGAAGTTGGTGCCGGTTCCCGCGCCGACCTCCAGCACGCGGCCACGCAGGCCGGCCAGGTTCTCCACGCGCAGCCGCCGCACCGATTCCGGTTCATGTCCACTGGTCACGAGCCACAATCGGGCGAAGAACGGATTGTCGACCGCGGCAGTCATGTCCTCAGCGTACCGAGCTTGGCGATGGTCTCTTCCGGCGTCGAATCGGCGCCGACGATGCCGTAGACGATCCGGCCGCAGCAGACCGCGCTGAGGACCCGGTCGGCGAACTCCTCGGCGTCGCCCCACGGCAGGTACGGCTTGGCGATCAGCAGGGCGGCGACCCCGTGCACCGCCGCCCACAGCTCCAGTGCTGCGGCGGTCGAATCCCCCTGCGGGTAGATACCTTCGGCAATCAATGCCTCGACGGAGGCGCGCATGTGCAGAAACGCCGAGCTGGCCAGTGTCACGTCGACATCACTGTTCGGATTGCCCTCGCCCATAGTGGCGATGCGATACAGCTCGGGGGTCTGCCTGGCGAATCGCACATAGGCCAGCCCCTGGGCCCGCAGCACCTCGATGGTCGAGGTCTGGTCGGCCGCTACGCGCTGCATCTCCTCGTCGAGTTTCTCGTAGTAGCGGGCGCAGACGGCGTCCAGCAGGGCGTCCTTGTCGGCGAAATGCAGGTAGATCGACGGCGGGGTGACCCCGACCCGCTGGGCGACGGCGCGGATGGACACCGCTTTGGCGTGCCCGGTCTCCAACAGCAACTCGGTGGCGGCGTCGAGGATCTCGTCGCGCAGCTGATCGCCGGACCCGCGTGCGGCGCGGCGTCGTCTCAGTCGTGGGGCGGACACGTTATCCAGTGTCCGCCACCGGCGCCGACGTCGTCCGGGCAGGCTCGGGCGCGCCGGATTCGCTGATCCCGATCCGCTGATGCAGCCATACCAGCGGTCGCGGCGCCCACCAGTTCCAGCCACCGAGGACGTGCATGAAGGCGGGCACCAACACCATGCGCACCAGGGTCGCGTCCACCAGTACCGCCAACGTGAGCCCCAACCCGAACATCCGCATGAACGAGACCTCCGCGGCGATCAGCGCCGCGAACGAGATAGACATGACCAGTGCCGCCGCGGTGATGACCCGCCCGGTGCGGGCCAGACCGAGCGCCACCGCCTCGTCGTTGCGTACCCGCGCAGCACCGCCGCCGGCACCAAGGGCCAGCCAGTTCTCCCGGATGCGGGCAAGGAGGAACACCTCGTAATCCATGGACAAGCCGAAGGCGATACAGAACAGCAACACCGGCATATTCGCCACCAGCGTGCCCGTCGGAGTTGTCCCGAGGGCCGACAGATGGCCGTCCTGGAAGATCCAGACCAGGGCGCCGAATGCGGCCGTCAACGAAAGCACGTTCAGCACAATCGCTTTGACCGGTAGCACCACACTGCCCGTCATCAGGAACAGCAACCCGAAGGTGATCACCGCGATCAGACCGAGCACCCATGGCAACCGGTCGGTGATGGCGTCGACACTGTCACGATTGACCTGCGCGGTGCCGGTGAACTGTACGGGACGCTCCCCCGGTCCGGGAACGGCATGCAGCGCGTCCAATTGCCGCTCGGAGGCGTCGGAGAACAGCGGCGCGGTACTGGCCACGGTCAGGAAGGCGCTGCCGTCGGCCATGCCGGTGGCCGCCACCGGTGGACCGGATTTGCGGCCGTCGACGAAGGTGCCCGTCGGGCTCGAGACGGCGGCCACGTCGGGCACGACGGACAACGCGCCGGCGTACTGCTCGATATCGGCGGGACCGAGACCGTCGGAGTCGGGGATCACGACGGTGACGGCGGTTGCGGAGTTGTCGGCGAAGTCGGTGCGCAGCTGGTCGCCGACCTGATGTGCCGATGCCGATGCCGGTAACACCCGGTCGTCCGGGAAACCCCATTTCACCCCGAGGAACGGCGCTCCGAGCATCAGCAGCAGGATCACCAGCGCGAGTCCGAGCGGCAGCGCGCGACGCATCACGCCGTGCGTCCACCGGTACCAGAACTGGGTCTGGACCGGTTTGGGAGTGGCGCTGCGGCGGAAGACGTTCAGGGCATCCAACCGGTCGCCGAGCAACCAGATCGCGGCAGGCGTCACCACGATGGCCGCGAGGGCGGCGAAACCGACGGTGGCCACCCCGGCGTAGGCGAAGGACGTGAGGAAGTACATCGGGAACAGCAGCATCGCGGCCATGGACAACGCGACCGTCGTGGCCGAGAACAGCACGGTGCGCCCGGCGGTGGCCATGGTGCGGGTCAGCGCGCGGTCGCGGGAAAAGCCTTCTGCGCGTTCGTCGCGGTACCGGCTGATGATCAGCAGCGTGTAGTCGATGGCCAATGCCAGACCCATCGCGATGGACAGGTTGAGCGCGAAGATGGACACGTCGGTGGCAAAGGTGATGAGACGCAGTACCGACATCGACCCGACGATCGCGAACAGTCCGACCAGCATGGGCAGCGCGGCGGCGACCAGGCCGCCGAACACCCACACCAGCACCAGGAAGCTGAGCGGGATGGCAATGGACTCCATGCGCAGCAGATCACGTTCGGTCTGGGCGTTGATCTGCGCGTAGACCATCGCGCTGCCGCCGGTACGCACGGTGACACCGGGCCGGTCGTGGTCGATATCGTCGGACAGCGCCGCAGCGTACTTTTGCGCGTCGTTCTCACCGCCGGTGATGCCCGCGATGATCAATCCCGCGGTTCCGTCCTTGCTGAGGAGTTCGGCGGCGGCGCCCGGCGGAGCCGTCCACGCCGAGGTCACCTGTGCGACGTGTGGCGACCGGCTCAGGCGGTCGGTGATCTCGGTGGCGGCAGCGGTGGCGTCCGGGGCGAGTGCGCCCTGCGGTGAGGCGACGGTGACGAGCAACTGCATATCGCTCTGATCGAACTTGTCCGCGAGCAGTGCGGCCGCCTGCGACGATTCCGACGTCGGGTCACCGAAGCCGCCTGCGGACAGTGTCGATGCGACAGGGACGCCGAAGATGGCGGCGGCGGCCAGCAGAAGTCCCGCGAGGGCCAGCACGCGGCGTGATGCGGCCATCGAGAGCTGCGCGACTCGGTTCAACATGGTCCCCCCTCAATTGACATATCGACGTTAAGTTAACAGCGATAAGTCAGGTGTGGCAATACCCGCGACGCGTCCATCCACCCGACCCGCTCCGACTCCGGCTTACCGGAACACTCAAGTCACTTCAGTCACATCAGCCCCAAAAATCACTTCTGTCACACGCTCACAGGGCCGTCGCCCTACTCGTGAGTAAGGATTTGCTGAGACACCCCTCGAAACCGATGGTCCCGGCAAACTTCGGAATCCGGGGTTTGGCCCGGCAAAACACCGCTAAGAAGCAGCTCAGGCATACTTTCAGGAGTGCGGAAAATGCATGTTTGAAACACGCCAGCAGCGGTAACCTACCCGCCGGTAAGAATTGCCACGAAATTGCGAGCGCAGCCTCAAAGAACCCTTAATGAGCGGTCATACGCTCAGTGTCATGTGGATCGACGACACCAGTGCCGATGTCATCAAGGTTGATTTCGACGCCCTCTATCACGGGGACGTCCTGGTCGAGGGTGACACCTCCGAGCAGTTCCCAGATCTCGCTGAAGCTGTCTGACGCCAGCTGCTCGACAGCGAGGCCCTGACGCGGCCCACCCGGAGACGTCAGGCTCTCCTCAGTTCTGTATGCGCTCACGCCTCTGCGACGCACAGCACCGCCCGATCGGCCCCTAGCGGGTCCGGCCGGGCGGTGTTCTGTCTCTGGAGTCGACGCCTTGGCGTGGTGCCACCTGTCGACGAAGAAAGACCGCCCGGTCGATCACCGCGACGCTGCGGTGCCGACCGGGCGGTCTTCGTCTGGAGCGGGCCGACGCCTACGCGGGGTCGTCCAGCTTGACCATATCGCCGAGCCGACCGGTGATGATGTCCTCGGCCTCGTCGACGATGCGGCTGATGAGCTCCGCACAGGTCGGGATGTCGTCGATCAGACCCATCACGGTGCCGACCGTCCAGATTCCGGCATCGATATCGCCGTCGTCGAACACCTTGCGGCCACGCACCCCGGCCACCAGATCCTTGACGTCCTCGAACTGACCACCATCGGCCAGGATCTGCACCACCTCGCGTGAGACCGCGTTGGACGCCACCCGCGCGGTGTTGTGCAGGCTGCGGAAGATCAACTCGGTGCCGCGCTCGTTGCCGGCCACGATCGCATCCTTGACGTTCTGGTGGATGCAGGACTCGACCGTGCACATGAAGCGGGTGCCCATGTTGATTCCGTCCGCGCCCAGCGCAAGGGCGGCCACCAGGCCGCGCGCATCCGCGAATCCGCCCGAGGCGATCATCGGGATCTCGATCTCCTTGGCTGCGGCCGGAATCAGCACCAGACCCGGTACATCGTCCTCACCCGGGTGGCCGGCACATTCGAAACCGTCGATGCTGATGCCGTCGACACCCAGGGTCTGCGCCTTGACCGCGTGCCGCACCGAGGTGCACTTGTGCAGCACCTTGATGCCGTTGTCATGGAACATCGGCAGGTGCGGACCGGGATTGGACCCCGCTGTCTCGACGATCTTGACGCCGGAGTCGACGATCACCTGTCGGTACTCGTCATACGGCGGCGGGTTGATCGACGGCAGGATCGTCAGGTTCACCCCGAACGGCTTGTCGGTCAGGTCCCGGGTGCGGGCGATCTCATTGGCCAGATCGGCCGGAGTCGGCTGGGTCAGCGCGGTGATGAAACCCAGGCCGCCCGCGTTGGCCACGGCCGCAACCAGTTCCGCGCGACCGACCCACTGCATACCGCCCTGGGCGATCGGATGTTCGACACCGAAAGCCTCGGTGAACTTGGTAACCAAAGACATATCGGTTCCTTACTTACCGGGGAGCCATACGGATGGCACCGTCGAGGCGGATGACCTCACCGTTGAGCATCGGATTTTCCACGATGTGCACGGCGAGGGCGCCGTACTCGTCGGGATCGCCGAGGCGGGCGGGGTGCGGCACCTGCTGGCCGAGCGACTTTTGCGCCTCTTCGGGCAGCGAACCCAGCAGCGGGGTCTTGAACAGGCCCGGCGCGATGGTGTTGACGCGGATCAGGCTGCGCGACAGATCACGTGCGATCGGCAGGGTCATGCCGACGACGCCACCCTTGGAGGCCGAGTAGGCGGCCTGGCCGATCTGGCCGTCGAACGCGGCGACCGAGGCGGTGTTGATGATGACGCCGCGCTCCTCGTTCTTGAGCGGCTCTTGCTTGGCGATCCGCTCGGCGGTCAGGCGCAGCACGTTGAACGTGCCGATCAGGTTGACCTCCACGACCTTGCGGAAACCGTCCAGCGGGAACGGCCCCTCCTTGCCGAGGGTCTTGATGGCGTTGCCGATCCCGGCGCAGTTGACGTTGATGCGCACCGGCCCCATCGACTCGGCCACATCGAGTGCCTTGCTGACGGCGTCCTCGTCGGTGACGTTGGCGGCGACGAACTTCGCGCGCTCACCGAGCTCGGCGACGGCCTCCTCCCCCTTGAGATCGATGACGACGACCGAAGCACCGGCGTCGAGCAGCCGCTTGGTGGTGGCCAGTCCCAGGCCCGAGGCCCCTCCGGTGACGACCGCTACCGAATCCTTGATTTCCACGTGCTGAATGTCCTTTCTGGATGGTGATTTTCGAGATGACCAGCGATGGAGAGAGCCGTCAGGCCCAGTCCTTGAGGATGGTGTCGTTATCGGCACCGATCACCGGCGGCGCACTCGGCACATCCGGCGCCGTGCGCGAGAACCGGGGGGCCGGCATCGGCTGCAGCCCGTCGGCGGTTTCGTAGAAGGTGGAGCGAGCCGTCACGTGTGCCTCGTCGAGGACCTCGCCGAAGCTCAGCACCGGGGTCGCGCAGGCGTCGGTACCGGCGAAGACGGCGGCCCATTCGTCGCGGGTCTTGGTCTTGAACGTTGCGGTGAACACCGAGCGCAGCTCGTCCCAGCGGCTCATGTCGTTCTGCCCCGGCAGCTCGGCGGCGTCCAGGCCGAGACCGGTGAGCAGTTCGGCATAGAACTGCGGTTCGATGGCACCGATCGAGAAGTACTTGCCGTCGGCGGTCTCGTAGGTGTCGTAGTACGGAGCGCCGGTGTCGAGCATGTTGGTGCCGCGCTCGTCGCTCCACATGCCCTGCGCGCGGAACGCCCACATCATCTGGATCAGCACCGAGGAGCCGTCGATCATGGCGGCGTCGACGGTCTGGCCCTTGCCCGAGGTCTGGCGCTCGAACAGTGCCGAGAGGATGCCGAGCAGCAGGAACAGCGAGCCGCCGCCGAAATCGCCGGCGAGGTTCAGCGGCGGGACCGGGCGCTCGCCCTTGCGGCCGATCGCGTGCAGCACACCGTTGAGCGAGATGTAGTTGATGTCGTGACCGGCCTGCAGTGCCCGCGGGCCCTCCTGGCCCCATCCCGTCATCCGGGCGTAGACCAGCTTCTCGTTGACCTTGGCGCAGTCCTGCGGACCCAGACCGAGGCGCTCGGTGACACCGGGGCGGAAGCCCTCGATCAGCACATCGGCCTTGGCGACCAGATCGAGGACGAATTGCCGTCCCTCATCGGATTTCAGGTCTGCGGTGACCGAACGCCGGTTGCGCAGCATGGCGTCCTTGCCCGGACTGTTCTTCGACGAGGGGCGGTCCACGCGGACCACCTCGGCGCCCAGATCGCCGAGAATCATCGCCGCGTGCGGACCTGGGCCGATACCGGCCAGCTCGACGACTCGCAAACCCTGTAATGGTCCTGCCATGGCTACCGTCCTCCGCAGTTTCAAATCCTGATTAGTTGACCGCCGACATAGCTTACTTGTATAACCAAGTCGACCGGCTTCGGGCCACCCGCCCGCCGAACGTGAAGGCAACAGATGACCTACCGCAGCATCGATCAGCTCCCCGTACAGCTCGCCGACGGCGTGCTGTCGGTGACCTTGAATCGCCCCGACACGCTGAACTCGTTGACGGAGGACATGCTCAACGGCATCGCCGACACGCTCGAACAGGCCGCCACCGACGTGGACGTCCGCGTCGTGAAGTTGTCCGGCGCGGGCCGCGGTTTCAGCTCGGGCGCCAGCATCGGCGCCGATGACGTCTCCGAGACCGACACCGACGGTCCCCGCCGCGCCCTCGACGGCGCCAACCGCGCGGTGCGGGCCATCGTCGCACTGCCCAAACCGGTGGTCTCGGTGGTGCAGGGACCCGTTGCGGGCGTCGGGGTGTCGCTGGCCATCGCCTGTGACATCGTCCTAGCCTCGGAGAAGGCATTCTTCATGTTGGCCTTCACCAAGATCGGCCTGATGCCCGACGGCGGCGCCTCGGCGTTGGTGGCCGCGGCCGTCGGGCGGATCCGTGCGCAACGGATGGCGCTGCTCGCCGAGCGCATCACCGCCGCACAGGCCTACGACTGGGGCCTGGTGACCTCGGTGCACGCGCCCGAGGATCTCGACGACGCGGTGAACACCGTGATCGCAACACTTTCCGGCGGGCCCGCGGTGGCGCTGCGTAAGACCAAGCAGGCCATCAACGAGGCGACGCTCACCGAACTGGAGGCGGCGATCGAGCGCGAGCGGGAGGGTCAGTTGACCCTGCTCGCCGCCAAGGACTTCGTGGAGGGCGCCAAGGCCTTCCAGCAAGGTAGGAAACCCGCCTTCCGCGATAGTTAAATCAGTGGACTGAGCGTCGGCACTGCGCGACCATCGACCACGTGAGTGCGCATGTGGAAGCCGGCGGTTGGCGCGTACTCGCACCCTTCAGGATCCGCGATTACCGGCTGCTGATCGCCGCCGTGGCATGCTCGATCTTCGCCACCGGCATGTGGACCGTCGTGATGGCGCTCCAGGTCATCGCGATCAGCAACGACCCCGCGGCGCTGTCCCTGGTGGCGAGCTGCCTGGCCATCGGCCTGGTGGCGTTTGTCTTGGTCGGCGGTATCGCTGCCGACCGATTCCCGCAGCGCGCCATCATCATCGCGGTCGAGACGGTGAACACCGCCGCGGTGACGGCCGTGGCCGCACTCGGTCTTCTCGGCGAGCTCGCCCTATGGCACATGGCCGTCGCGGCGGCGGCACTCGGCATCGGGGCGGCATTCTTCTTCCCCGCCTACAGCGCCATCCTGCCGCGGCTGTTGCCTGCCGAACAATTGCTGGCCGCCAACGGGATCGAGGGCGTCATGCGCCCGACACTGCAACAGGCGATCGGCCCGGCGGTCGCCGGTGTGCTGATCGGCGCCACCTTCCCCACGGTCGGTGCCGTCGTCTGCGCGGTGCTCTTCGGTCTCGGCCTGTGCCTGCTGATCGCCACCCGTCCGGTCGCGCAACCCGGCGAGGTCACCCGGGCGAAGACACACGCCCTCGCCGATCTGCGCGAGGGATTCCGCTTCATGGTGCGCACACCGTGGCTGCTGGCGACCCTGTTGTTCGCCAGCGGGTTCATCCTGTTGATCATGGGACCGATCGAGGTCCTGCTGCCGTTCATCACCAACGCGCGTTTCGAGCACGGCGAGCGCATCTTCGGATTCGTGCTGGCCGCGTTCGGACTCGGCAGCGCAATCGGTGCACTCGCGGTGTCCTCGCGGATGCTGCCCCGCCGCTACCTGACGGTGATGATGGTGTCATGGACGGTGGGCAACGTCCCGATCATCGTCATCGGTTACACGACATCGTTTGCCTGGATGGCGGTGGCGTCCTTCGTCGTCGGAGCGACAAGCGGTGCGGCAATGGTCATTTGGGGCACGCTCTTGCAGCGCCGGGTGCCACCGGCGATGCTGGGCAGGGTATCCAGCCTGGACTTCTTCGTATCACTGGTGTTCATGCCGGTATCGATGGCGCTGGTGGGCCCGCTGTCCAAGGTGATCGCCGTCGAGACCATCTTCCTGGCGGCCGGGGTGGGCCCGGTGCTGCTGGGTGGTGCGGCGTACCTGATGGCCCGGATGTCGCGCGACGAGATCGAGCACCCGCTCGACGGCTGAGATCAGACCCCGAAGATCGGCGGCAGGGCCAGCACCATCACCAGTCCCCAGAAGAAGTGCACCAGCATGGGGGCCAGCACCCCGCCGGTGGCCCGACGCAAAAACGCGCAGACGGTGCCCAGAATGATCGCGGCAAAACCGAGCATCGGATTGCCGGTGGTGGCCGCGGTGGCGATCACGTACAGCACCGTCGAGGTGAGTACGGGACGGTGCCGCAACAGCGCCGTGTACAGCGACCCGCGGAAGAACATCTCCTCGGCGAGTCCGTTGATCACCGTGATGAACACGATCAGGTACAGCGGCCCCGATTTCGAGTACTCCAACACGTCGCGGATGTAGTCGTCGACGCCGGGGATCTCGCGCGCCACCAACCCACCGACAACGAACACCGCAGCCAGCCCGAGCCCGATCGCCGTCCCGGTGATGACGGGACGGCGCATCCGCCCACGGAAGTCGACCCGGCCCATGTGCAATGGTCCGGAGAGATACGCGCCGATGGCCCACACGCCCGCCAGCGCGAGCGTGAGCCAGATGAACGTATCGTCGCCGGGAGGCCTGCTCAGCGAGTAGCCGAGCAGCGCGGCTCCCACCAGCAGCACCGCACCGACCACGAACTTGCGGCGGCCGACCACCGCGGCCGGCTCGTCCGAGGGCGGTGCCTTGCGGCCTGCGATCCGACGGAGCTCACCGGTCCACTTCGTCCGGTTCGTCACCACGGGCTCACCTCGGATCCACCTTGGCCGCGATCTCGGCGAGGACGTCCAGACCCGCGCGGACGGTCGCCCGCGCAGGCCCGGGCAACGGCGCCAGGACGCCCAGCGCCGGTCGCACGATCGCCGGTGTCAGTTCTCGGATGCGGGCGGAATCTCCGCCCGCCCAATCCGGGTCGGTGTCGGCAAGATGATGCGGGTCGGCCAGATCGTTGACCGGGCGGCGACGGTGCCTGGCCAGCGAACGGCGGATCGACTCATCGATGCCGAGCAGACCACCGTCGGGGTCGGCAACCAGGTCACGCAGGCCCGCGTCGGTGGCCACCATCGGATAGTCGAGGGAGGCGGTGAGGTCCGCGGTCAGGCTGCCCGGCACCGGCAGTGCCAGCGCGGACACCTTGGAGGCGAGCACGGTCGGCACCGGGCCCACCGGGATCTCGACCCTGATGTTGCCTGCCAACCTGGCATAGCCGGCGAGCAGATCGCGATAGGTCGTTCGCTCGGGACCGTAGATGTCATACGAGCCGGCCGGGACGCGCTCCGGATCGGCCGCGGCCACCAGATAGTGCAGGACATCCCGGATGGAGATCGGATCGATCGGGTTGTGCATCCAGCTCGGTATCGGAAGGACCGGGAAACGGTCGCCGACATAGCGCAGGATCTCGAACGAGGTCGACCCGGCGCCGAAGATCAATGCCGCGCCGAGCCACACCAGCTCCGCTCCCCCGGGTTCGGTCAGCGCCTCGGCGACCTCGGCCCGGCCGGCCAGGTGGTCGGAGAGCTCCTCGTCACCGGGCACGAACCCGCCCAGGTACACGATGCGGCCCACACCGGCGGCCTTGGCCGCCTTCGCCACGTTGGCCGCGGCACGGTTGTCGACCTCCCGGAATCCGGGGTCACCGATACCGTGCACCAGGTAGAACACCGTGTCGATCTGCCCGGCATCATCGAATGCCTTTGTCGTCGAATCCTTCTCGCGCGCGTCCAACTGCACGACGGAAACCCCGTCGAACCAGCCGTACGCGCGCAGGCGTTCGGGTTTCCGGCTGGTCACCACCACCTGATGGCCCGCGTCGAGCAGTTCGCCGACCAGGCGGGAGCCGATGTATCCGGTCGCACCGGTCATCAAGATCCGCATACGCCCCAACGTACCCAGGCCGCGCCGAACTTAAGCGCCGCTAGCGATGCAGCTCGATCAGGCCTTGATAGACCTGCGCATTCAGTTGATTACCGGCCTTTTCCTCATCGCTGAGTTCGCGGCGTACCTTGCCGGGGACACCGGCAACCAAGGATCCCGGTGGCACGACCGTTCCCTGGGGTACCACCGCACCGGCCCCGACGAGCGAACCGGCGCCGATGACGGCTCCGTTCAGCACGATCGCCCCCATCCCGATCAGGCAATCATCCTCGACGGTGCAGCCGTGCAGCACCGCGTTGTGGCCGACGCTCACCCCGGAGCCCACCCGCACCGGGAAGCCCGGGTCGACATGCACGGTGACGCCGTCCTGGAGGTTGGACCCGAAACCGATCTCGATGGGTTCGAACTCGGCCCGCAGGGTGGCCGAGTACCAGACGCTGGCCTTCGCGGCCAGGGTGACCTGCCCGATCACGGTGGCATTGGGGGCCACCCAGGATTCGGCGTGCAACTGCGGGGCGCGGCCCTGGATGGGGATGATCAGCGGTTCAGCCATGGCCGTCATGGTAAACGGGCCGCGACCGGCTCCCCTGATACACCTTGCGGTAACTCGACGGCGACATCCCCACGCCACGGCGTAGATGGTGACGCAGATTTCCGCCCGTGCCCAACCCCGCTCGGCGAGCCACCTCGTCGATGGCCAGGTCCTGTGATTCGAGCAGTTCTCTGGCATGGTCCAGGCGCCGGTTGCGGACCCAACTCGCCGGTGCCTCACCGGTTTCCGCGCGGAAGCGGCGATTGAACGTGCGCGGGCTCATATGCGCGTGCCGTGCCAGTTGCTGCACGGTCAGCTCCTCGTCCAGGTGATCGAGCGCCCATTGCCGGGTCGCCGCCGTCGAGGCGCGATCGGGCACCGGTACCTGCCGATCGATGAACTGCGCCTGGCCACCCTCGCGCCACGGCGGCACCACGCAATGACGCGCCACATCGTTGGCCACCTGGACACCGTGATCGGACCGAATGATGTGCAGGCACAGGTCTATTCCGGCGGCCAGCCCGGCCGAGGTGAGCACGTCACCGTCGTCGACGAACAACACGTTCTCGTCAACACACACCGCCGGGTGCAGCGCACGCAGCGCGTCGGCGTACCGCCAGTGCGTGGTGGCCGGCCGCCCATCCAGCACGCCTGCGGCAGCCAGCACGAACGCACCGGTGCAGATCGAGACCAGCCTGGTGCCCGGGCGGATTCCGGCAAGGGCCGCGCGAACCGCGGGTTCCAGGGTGCCGTCGAGCCGGGCCGGCGCGTAGCGGGTTCCGGGGATCACGACGGTGTCGGCGTCGGCCAGCGCGTCGGGTCCGGCCGTCGGCAACAGGGCGAACCCGTTGGTCGAGGGCACCGGACCCGGCTCGACGGCACAGGTGATCACCTCGTACAGCGGATCGCCGGTGGTGTCGGCGGCGCTGCCGAACAGCGTCGGGGCGATGGTGGCGTCGAAGCCCACCACCGGCGGCAACAGCAGTACGGCGACGCGGTGCATGCGATCCAGTTTGGCACGTTTTTGATGGGTGCTGTCATTTATGCCACTGGTGGACGGCACTGCCGTCGGAGACAGTCATGGCATGACAGTTGTGCGTGCCCCGGGCCGGGTCCACTGGGCCTGGGTGATCGCCGGCGTCAGCTTCGTCGCGCTGCTGGGCGCCGCGGCGTTCCGGTCGGTCCCCGGGGTGTTCATGGTGCCGCTGCACGGGGAGTTCGGCTGGAGCCACGGCACCATCGGGCTGGCGATGTCGGTCAACATGACGCTGTTCGGCGTCACCGCGCCGTTCGCCGCCGCGCTGATGGACCGTCTCGGGGTCCGCCCGGTGCTGGCGGGCGCGCTGGCCCTGATCGCGGCCGGATCGGCGCTGAGCGTCGTGATGACCACCGGCTGGCAACTGGTGCTGCTGTGGGGCGTACTGGTCGGAATCGGCACCGGCGCCATCTCCATGGGCTTCGTGGCCACCGTCGCCACCCGGTGGTTCGAGGCCCGCCGCGGTCTGGTCACCGGAGTGCTGACCGCCGCGAGCGCCACCGGGCAGCTGATCTTCCTGCCGGTGGTGGCGCAGGTGACCACAACGCACGGCTGGCGCTGGGCGGCACTGATCGTCGCGGGAGCGGCGTTGGCGGTGGTCCCGCTGGTGGCGGTGTTCATGCGCAACCGTCCGCAGGACGTCGGGCTGACCGCGTACGGCGCGATCTCCGACGAGCCCGCGGCGGTGGCAGGCGGATCGTTCGGCGCCGCGTTCGAGGGCTTGCGCATCGGCCTGCGTTCACGGGCGTTCTGGCTGCTGGCAGGCAGCTTCGCCATCTGCGGGATGACCACCAACGGGCTGATCGGCACACACTTCATCCCGGCCGCGCACGACCACGGGATGCCGACGACGCTTGCCGCGGGATTGCTGGCGACCATCGGGGTGCTCGACGTGGTCGGGACCATCTTCTCGGGGTGGCTGACCGACCGCATCGACCCGCGCATCCTGTTGTGTGTCTATTACGCGGGTCGGGGCTTGTCGCTGGTGCTGCTGCCGTCGCTGCTGTCTCCCCAGGCCGAGCCGAGCACATGGGTTTTCGTCATCTTCTACGGGCTGGACTGGGTGGCGACTGTGCCCCCGACGATCGTGCTGTGCCGGGAGTTCTTCGGCTCCCGCGCGCCGATCGTGTTCGGCTGGGTGTTCGCCGCGCATCAGCTCGGGGCCGCCGCCGCCGCGGCCGGTGCCGGCTGGATCCGTGATCTCCAGGGCCAGTATGACCTGGCGTTTTACCTGGCCGCCGGGCTGTGTCTGATCGCGGCACTGCTGTGCGCGGCAGTGCGCCGCCCGGCACGTTGACGGCTCTGCATTTGGCCTCACCGGGGCCGCCGCATACGATTCAACCGGCGCTGCGGGGACGCCATGGCTCGTCAACATCAGTTAGCTGACGGTGGGCAACGCTGGAGATCTCAGAGTTTCCGCTGCTGCGCGCCGACCAACCCAGGGACACAGACACCCTGTCTTGAGCGGAGGAAAATACGTGCACGCTCGCACCGGAAAGCTCTTCGGCGTCGCCGTCGCATCGGCGGCCATCGTCTTCGCGGGAACCGCGGTCACGGCGCAGGCCGAAGAACCCACGACCCCGAACATGGTGATCCCGGAGCCCAAGGGACCGGGCTGCGAGGCCATCAAGTCCGTGGCATCCGGCCCCGGATCGCTGGCCGTGTTGTCCAAGGCGCAGTCCTCGGCCGCGCTGGCCAGCATCCCGGAGATCTCGACCTTCAGCGAGCTGGTGTCCGGGCAGTTGAACCCGGCCGTGAACGTGGCCGCCGTGCTCGACAACGGCCCCTACATCGTGTTCGCGCCCAGCAATGAGGCCTTCGCCAAGCTCACGCCCGAGCAGCTCGAGACGCTCAAGACCGACCCGGTCGCCGCGACCGCCACCGTCTACTACCACATGGCGCTGGGCATCCTGACCCCCAACGACATCGAGGGCATCATCTACACCCAGCAGGGCAAGCCGGTGACCGTCAAGGGCGACGAGAACAACCTGACCGTCAACGAGCAGGCGAAGGTCACCTGCGGCGGGATCGGCGCCGACCACATGCGGGTCTACATCATCGACACCGTGCTGGATCCGAACACCGCACCCGCGAGCGTCACGCCCACCACCACCTCGAGCAGCACGTCCGCCACGACGAGCACCTCGGCAGACGAGACCACCACGTCGGCGACGCCGACCTCCGGTGCCGCCGAGACCCCGGCGACCGTCACCGTCACCGAAACCGCAGCCGGATAGGTCTTCCACTTTCCGTCGAAACGGCGCCCACTCCCACGAGTCGGGCGCCGTTTCTGCGTGCGCTCGGTCTCACGGGCTCGGACGGTCCGCCGGCTGAAACCAGGTGGTCGTAGACACGAAAACGGCGCCCGCTCCCCCAGGGAGTCGGGCGCCGCTCTCGTTGTCGGATCTTTACAGACCCAGGTCGCGGCCGATGATCTCCTTCATGATCTCGGTGGTGCCACCGTAGATCGTCTGGATCCGCACATCGACGTAATCCTTGGCCACCCGGTACTCGTTCATGTAACCGTAGCCACCGTGCAGCTGCAGGCACTGGTCGACGACCTTCTTGCCCAGCTCGGTGCACCACCACTTGGCCTTGGCGGCCTCGACCGCGGTCAGCTCACCGTCGACGACGGCCTGCAAGCAACGATCCACATATTGCTCGGCGATGTCGAGTTCGGTCTCCAGCTCGGCCATCACGAAGCGGCTGTTCTGGAAGCTGCCGATCGGCTGCCCGAAGGCCTTGCGGTCCTTGACGTACTGCAGGGTCTCGTCGAAGGTGGCGCGCGCTCCGGCGACACCGGCGATGGCGATCGACAGCCGCTCGGACGGCAGGTTCTCCATCAGGTGGTAGAAGCCCCTGCCCTCCTTGCCGAGCAGGTTCGCCGCGGGGACGCGGACGTCCTCGAAGTTCAGCTCGGAGGTGTCGGCGGCATGCTGGCCCATCTTGTCCAGCTTGCGACCGCGGGTGAAGCCCTCCATGTCACGCTCGACGACCAGCAGCGAGAAGCCCTTGTGGCCGGCTTCGGGATCGGTGCGGGCCACCACGACCACCAGGTCGGAGTTGATACCCGCGGAGATGAAGGTCTTGGAGCCGTTGACGATCCAGTCGTCACCGTCGCGCACCGCGGTGGTGCGGATACCGGCGAGATCGCTTCCGGCGCCGGGCTCGCTCATGGCGATGGCGCCGATCAGCTCACCGCTGGCGAAGCCGGGCATCCAGCGGTCCAGCTGTTCCTTGGTGGCCAGGTTCTTGAAGTACGGGCCGACGATGTCGTTCTGCAGGCTGATGCCCGGGCATGCCAGTCCGAACTTGGCGAATTCCTCGACGATCACCGCGTTGAAGCGGAAATCGTCGACACCCCCGCCGCCGTACTCCTCGGGCATGTTGAACCCGATGAGGCCGTAATTGCCTGCCGCCACATAGGCTTCGCGGTCGACCAGACGATTGGCCTCCCACTTCTCCACGTTGGGCAGACACTCCTTCTCCAGGAACTGCTTTGCGGTCTCCCGGAGCTGCTCGTGTTCGGTTTCGAAAACCAGTCTCTTCACTGCTTACTTCGCCTTCCAGACGGGCTCGCGCTTCTGCGCGAATGCCAACGGTCCCTCCATGGCGTCCTCGGTCTTGAGCAGCGTCGCGAACTCGCCGAACGTCTGCTTCCAGAACGGCTCGTCGGCGGCGACGACGCCGTCGATGGCTCCGTAGGACACCCGCTTGCTGGCCCGAACCGCCAACGGCGCGTTGACCGCGATGCGTTCGGCAAGTTCCAGTGCCGCGTCGACGACGGTGCCGTCGGGGACGACCTTGTTGATCAGACCCCATTTGAGCGCGTCGGCCGACGACAGCGGCTCACCGGTGAACACAAGCTCAAGTGCCAGCTTCTGCGGTAGTTGCGCCACGATGCGGAACACCCCGCCCGCCCCGGCGATCAGACCGCGCTTCACTTCGGGCAGACCGAATTTCGCGCGCTCCTCGGCAACCACCAAATCACTGGCCAAGGCCAGCTCGGTGCCGCCACCGAGGGCGGTGCCGTTGACCGCGGCGATCGTCGGCTTGTCGACGAAGTGCCGCACGTAGCCGGCGAAGCCCCACTCCGGATGCTCCGGGTGGAACAGGTTCTCCCCGCGCGAGATCGCCTTGAGATCAGCTCCGGCACAGAAGGACTTGTCCCCCGAGCCGGTCAGCACGATGACCCGTACGTCCGGGTCGTCCTGGGCTGCCTGCAGGGCATCGCCGACGGCGGTCGACACCGACGCGTTGACCGCATTGCGGGCGTCGGGCCGGTTGATCGTGATGATCAGGACATTGCCCCGACGTTCTGTAAGCGCCCCGGGGGCACTGCCCGGCTGCTCGTCGCTCACAACAGCTCCAGGATGGTCGCGTTGGCCTGGCCGCCACCCTCACACATGGTCTGCAGGCCGTACTGAATGTTGTTGTCCCGCATGTGATAGAGCAGGGTGGTCAGGATGCGGGCGCCGGAACCGCCGAGCGGGTGGCCCAGCGCGATGGCGCCGCCATTGGGGTTGAGTTTGTTCTCGTCGGCGCCGATATCCTTCAGCCACGCCATGGGAACCGGAGCGAACGCCTCGTTGACCTCGAACGCACCGATCTGATCGACACTCAGACCCGACTTGGCCAGCGCCTTCTGGGTGGCCGGGATGGGCGCGGTCAGCATGATGACCGGGTCCGCGCCGGCCAGCACCGCGGTGTGCACCTTGGCCAGCGGCTTGAGACCGAGATCCTTGGCCTTCTCTGCCGACATCACCAGCAGTGCGGCCGAGCCGTCGGAGATCTGGCTGGAGTTACCGGCGTGGATCACGCCGTCCTCGCGGAAGGCCGGCTTGATCTTGGCCATCGACTCGACGGTGCCGCCGCGGCGGATGCCGCCGTCTTCGAGCACGACGGTGTCGTTACCGTCGGCGTCCTTGGTCTTGATGCCGACGATCTGGTCCTTGAATGCACCGGAATCCTGTGCGGCAGCAGCCTTTTCATGCGAGCGCAGCGAGAACTCGTCGAGCTGGGTGCGCGAGAAGCCCCACTGGTCGGCGATCATCTCGGCGCCGACACCCTGGTTGGGGGTCTGCTCGTAGCGCGCCCGGAACGCATCGGGGTAGGGGTGCCCGCCGTTGGCCAGCGAGGAACCCATCGGCGTGCGCGACATCGACTCGACGCCACCGGCGACCACGACGTCGTAATGTCCGGCGATCACACCGGCGACGGCGAAGTGCAGCGACTGCTGGCTGGAACCGCACTGGCGGTCCACGGTCACCCCGGGAACGGTCTCGGGCCAGCCTGCGGAAAGCACCGCGGTGCGCGCGATGTCGAGGGCCTGCTCGCCGGCCTGCATGACGCAGCCCCAGATGACATCGTCGACCAGGGCAGGGTCGACACCGGCGCGCTCGACCAGGCCGTTGAGCACCTGTGCCGACAGATCGGCGGCGTGCACACCGGACAGGGCGCCGTTGCGCTTCCCGACTGGTGACCGCACCGCTTCGACAATGACCGCTTCAGCCATGAACTTCTCCTTCGAAGGTTGTAGGCGCTATATATAGGTGAAGGTAGAGCAGAAGGTTTACTAGGTCAACCTACTGGTTGGTAGACGACCGGTGAACTCGGATACCGTCCGCGCGTGCCCCGACATGGTTTACTGAGTTGAACACCTAGACGCACGTTAGCCCAGAGGAGCCCACCGTGGCAGGCAGCACCCCGCTTTCACCGATGATCGGCCGCGATGCCGTCCCCTCGGTAGCCGGTGCGCCCATCCGGAGCCCGAAGACCGCCGAGCTGGTCGCGGGCACCCTGCGGCGCATGGTGGTCGACGGCCAGCTCAAGGAGGGCGACTTCCTGCCCAACGAGGCCGAACTGATGGCGCATTTCGGGGTCAGCCGCCCCACGTTGCGCGAGGCGGTGCGGGTGCTGGAGTCCGAGCGGCTCGTCGAGGTGCGCCGCGGTTCACGCACCGGCGCCCGGGTCCGCGTGCCCGGCCCCGAGATCGTCGCCCGCCCGGTGGGTCTTCTCCTGGAGCTGTCCGGGGCCACCATCGCCGATGTGATGACCGCTCGCGCCGGTATCGAGCCGATGGCGGTGCGCCTGCTCACTGAGTCGGGGAACACGGCGGCCTTCGACGAACTCGACACGATGATCACCGAGTATGTCCCGTCCGGGCGCGAGACGGGCCGCATGGCGGAGACGACGGGCGACTTCCACCAGCGCATGGTGGAGTTGTCGGGCAACGCGACGCTGACGATCATGGCCGGGATGCTGCACGAGATCACGGTGCGGCACACCGCCTTCGCCATGAAGGAGAACCGACCGCTTTCCAAGTCGGACTTCGAGATCCTGATGCGGTCCTACAAGCGGTTGATGACGTTGATGCGCTCGGGTGACGGCGGGGCCGCCGAGGCGCACTGGCGCAAACATCTCGACACCGCCCGCGAACTACTGCTGAAGGGCATGGAGACCGTCAAGGTCCGCGATGTCATGGGTTGAGTTCTTCCCGTTGTCTCTGCGGTCAGGGCCTCAGCCATCCGCACTTTCCCGCCCCTGACGCAGGGTCGATGAGCTGACCACGTCGTGCACCGGCACCGTGTCGTCCCACGGCTGGCGGGTCACCATGTCGGCGACCTTGACGTGGCCGCGCTCGAACTCTCCGGTCGCGGCGTCGACCAGCCGGTACTGCTGGGTTTGGCGGTGGATGGGTTGCGCGTCGAGCATCACGATCCGCACCTCGCCGGGCTCGAAGTGGCAGCGCGACTGCAGGGCCGCCACCAACTGTTCGTTGCTCATGTGGCCGTCACCGAAGTTCCAACCGATGGCGGTGGACACGATCCGCTCGCCGTCGGTCAGCGTGTAGTCGTCCTCGTTGTGCCCGGCCATCGCCCGGTGGGCCAGGGTGAACAGGGCGCGACCATGGGTGTTGAACGAGCGGAACGCATACCCCATGTACATCGGGATCTGCGCGGCCTCCTTGCTGCCGTAGAACTTCTCCAGCTGGGCGGCAGGCATGCTGGCGATCGCGACGATGCCCGCTGCGATCTTCGCGTCGGCCGAGGGTTTGATGCACCACAGCGAGGTGTCCCAGTTCCCGGCGTAGTACCGCATGCCGGGCAGGAAGGACACCTTGCGCGGGAACAGATTTCCCAGCACGACGGTGCCGGCGACGACCGCGAACAGCACCAGCGGCCACGGGCCGTTAAGGTCGCCGAGCCCGATCGGCGCCTGGCCGACGAACAGCGTCAGCACGCTGAACATCATGAAGACGTTCCACTCCAGCGGCACACCCATCGGGATGGAGCTCAGGATGCCGAAATGGAAGATGAGCATGACCGCCGCGGCAACCGCGCCGGCCACACCCCCGTGGCTGAAGAACAGCACCAACGGCACCAGCCCCTCGACGGCGGTCGAGAAGTGTCCGATGAATCGGGATCGCCAGCCGGGCCGCAGGTCGTCGGGGAAGTGCTCGAAGAACTTTCGTTTGATCGCCGGCGACCGGAAGATCGGGTTGTTGCTCATCATGGTGGAGATGACAAACGGGAAGTGTTTGTTGAGCTTCGATGTGGCCGCGCCCAACCAGATGACCAGGCACACCAGCTTCGCGGCGATGATGATGTCGGCGCCGCTGAACAGGAAGCAGAACGCCAGCGATCCGTACACCTCACCGCGGGCGGCCAGGAAGATCACCTTGTCGCGCAGCCCGGCCAGCGCCAGCAGGCCGAGGATCGTCGCGGTCTGCCAGACCGGCAGCACCCCGACGTCGGTGCCCAGTTCCGGGATGGGTCCGGTCCCTTGTGAGAAGAGGGCGACGACGAGCATCACCAGCAGCGCCGCGTAGAGCACCACGTCCAGCACGGTGCGGCCGTCCCCTCGGGTCAGCGGGATCCGGTTGGGCCACGGTGGCAGGCGAATGGTGCCGGGTCGCAACCAGTACAGGATCGATCCCATCGGCGGGAAGAATCGGTTGTTCAGCGGCCCGAATCCGCAGCCGAGGCCGATGACCTCGAAGAGCATCGTGTAGAAGACGACCTTCTGGTACAGGATCGGCTCGGCGTACCAGGCCGTGACGTCGGTGAACCCGCCGAGGCCATCGGTGGTGGACAACACCAGCACCCAGGCCACCAGGATGTAGGCGAGGATCTTCACGACGTAGAAGAGATGCAGGGCCACCGGCGTGCCGAAGCCGACCTCGGCCCAGTGCCGCGCCATCGGGACGATCCGTTCGGCGCGGGTGCCCTTGCTCCACTCCTCGAAGTCGATCACCGGAGTGTTCTGCTTCAGGAATCCCATGCCGGTCAGATTAGAACGTGTTCTAGTGCGACCGCCAGCACTTCCGCGATCTCACCCGGCGCGCATCATCGGCGGGTGCAACAGCTGCAGGTCTCCCCGCCGGTACAGCTGGGCAGGCCTGCCGCCATCGCGTCCGGTGGTGCGACCCGTGGGCACCAGGAATCCGTCGGCCCCGGTCACCTTGCGATGGAAGTTGCGACTGTCCAAGGTTGTCCCCCAGACGATCTCATACACGCGACGCAGTTCGGCCACGGTGAATTCGGCCGGACAGAACGTCGTGGCCAGCGGGGTGTATTCCAGCTTGGCCCTTGCGCGTTCGACCCCGTCGGCCAGGATCCGATCATGGTCGAACGCCAGACCGGCGAGAGCGGCCACCGGTAGCCATTGCGCGCCGTCGGCATCGCCGCCGGGGATGGGCAGCGGAAGATCGGGCGCCAACCCGAGGTAGGCGACGGAAACCACCCGCATCCGCGGGTCACGTTGCGGCGCACCGTAACTACCGAGCTGCTCGAGGTGCAGGCGGTCGGTCGTCAGGCCGGTTTCCTCGGCCAGCTCGCGTCCGGCGGCGGCATCGAGATCCTCGTCGGGGCGCACGAAGCCGCCGGGCAACGCCCAGCGGTCACGGAACGGCTCCACGCCGCGGCGCACCATCAGCGCGCACAACTCGTCGGATCGGATGGTCAGCGTCACCAGATCGACGGCGACGGCGACCGCCGGATGGTCACCCGAGTCGTAGGACACCCCAGCAGCTTAATCGTCATCTTGACGTAAAGCCACGGACAGGCTTATCGTCGAAATGACGATAATCAACCAGGAGGTGGCCCGATGGCCGTAATCACCCGATACCCACTGATCCGTCACCTGCGGGTGGCACCGACCACACACATCCGCGCTCTGCGGTCCGGGAAGGTCAGCCACGACGGGGCCGGGCTGGCGTTCTGGTTCCGTCCGCTCACCGCGGCGCTGTCGGAGATTCCGCTCGACGACCGCGAACTGCCGTTGTTCTTCCACGCCCGTACCGTCGATTTCCAGGACGTCACCGTGCAGGCGACGGTCACCTACCGCATCGTCGATCCCGCATTGGCGGCCGCCCGTATCGATTTCGCGATCGACGTCGACACCGGAGCGTGGCGGGCGGCGCCGCTGGAGCAGGTGGCCGGCCTGTTGACCGAATCGGCGCAGCAGCACGCGCTGGATCTGTTGGCGCGCACGGCGCTGACCGATGCACTGGTAGACGGGATCACCGCGGTCCGGGAGCGGATGAGCGGCGGGCTCACCGCCGATCCGCGCCTGGCCGAAACCGGTATCGCCGTGATCGGCGTGCGGGTGGTGGCCATCCGGCCCGAACCGGAGGTCGAGCGTGCACTGCAGACGCCGACCCGCGAGAAGGTGCAGCAGGACGCCGACAAGGCAACCTTCGAGCGCCGCGCGCTGGCCGTGGAACGCGAGCGCGCCATCGGTGAGAACGAGTTGCAGACCAAGATCGAACTGGCCCGTCGCGAAGAGGAATTGGTGGCTCAGAACGGCGCCAACGACCGGCTCAAGACCCAGGAGTCCTGGGCAGCCGATGCCATCGCCACCGAGGCCAAGGCGCGACGCGAGGTCGCGTTGGCCGAGGCGCAGGCGCAGGCCGCGCGGTTGGTCGGCGCGGCCGAAGCCGATGCCGAGGCCGCCCGGTTGGCTGCCTATCGCGATCTGGACGAGGCAACGCTGATCGGATTGGCGGTCAAGGAGTTGGCGGCGAACCTGCCGAAGGTGGAGCACCTGGTGTTGACACCAGATCTGCTGGCGCCGGTGCTGGCACGGCTGGGGGCGACGTCATGAGCACCGCGAGACGCAAGCGAGCGAGGATCGCAGCGAGGCACGAGCGAGGACCGGAACGAGCAGGAGTCGAGCCATGACATTGCCACCGCGGGCGGTCATCGTGCACCGCCGCACCGAACTCGATGACGCGCTGGCCCGGCATGGCACGCACGGTCAGGCGGCCTACTTCCTGAGTAGCCGCGGGCAGGACATTGCCGAGCTGGAGCAGCGGCACCGCCTGGTACAGGAGGCCTTGACCACGGTCAGCGCCGCGCTGCCCGTGGAGTGGCGCCGCGGCCGGGTCGAGCGCGCGGACCTGTCCAGGTTCCTGTTCGAGCCCGAGGACGTCGTGATCATCGTCGGGCAGGACGGGCTGGTCGCCAACGTCGCGAAATATCTGCTCGGACAACCTGTTATCGGCATCAACCCCGATCCCGGCCGCAACGCGGGGGTGTTGGTGGGCCACCAGCCCGCGGCGGTGGCCGGCCTGCTGCGGGCGGCTGTGCACCCCGACGCCGACGCCGAGTTCCGGGCCATGGTTGCCGCCCGCACCGATGACGGTCAGCAGTTGACCGCGCTCAACGAAATCTTCGTCGGGCACGCCGGCCACCAGACGGCCCGCTACACCCTGGGGTTGCCCGACGGCCGGGTCGAGCAGCAGGCGTCCTCGGGGGTGATCGTCTCGACCGGGACGGGCTCCACCGGGTGGTGCCGTTCGATCTGGCAGCAACAGGCGCGCAGTGTCCGGCTGCCCGATCCGGAAGACGCGCGGCTGGCGTGGTTCGTCCGCGAGGCATGGCCGTCACGCGCGACGGGGACGACACTGGTCGAGGGTGAGTTGGCGGGTGCGGCAATGACCCTGCGTGTCGAATCCGATCGGTTGGTCGCCTTCGGTGACGGGGTGGAATCCGACGCGCTGACCCTGTCCTGGGGTCAGCGGATCACCGTCGGGCTGGCGCAGCAGCGGTTGCGGCTGCTGCGCTGACCCCCTCGTGAATTCGGTGAGGATACGTGCGGTGAGCGCCCGCATCCTCACCGAAATCACCGAGAGGTGGTGCTCGGGGGTCGGAAGAAGAGGACCAATTGGCCGATGCCACCTGCCAACCCGAGCCCGGCCGCGATGGCCAGGCCAGCCCAGCCCGACAGCCAACCGATATCTGGGAACAGCAGGTGATCGAGGCTGTAGCGGCCGGGTCCGGTACCGGCGATGGCCACCGCGGCGACCGCGAGCACCAGGTTGTACTCCCAACCCTCCTTGACGATGAAGAAGCCGTTGTGGCGGTGCACGGTCCACGCGGCGACGAGCATCAGCGCGACGAACCCGGCCGCCGGGATGGGGGTCAGCAGGCCCAGCGCCACGCCGAGGCCTGCGGCGATCTCGGTGCTGGCGGCAACCCGGGCATGGAACAGGCCCGGCTTCATGCCGATGCTGTCGAACCAGCCGGCGGTACCAGGGATCCGGCCGCCGCCGAAGAACTTGTTGTACCCGTGGGCGGCCATGGTCAGGCCGAGGACGAGCCGCAGGACCAACAGCGCAACATCGTGAGGAGCATCAGCCACCTGACGGAATCTAGGCCATCTGTCAGGTCGCTGCCCATCCCCCGTACACATTGCGGACCGCGGCGGCATCGAAGCCGGTGATCGATGCTCTACGAGCGGTGAAACGCGTAGTGTTCGGACGCATGAGTCCACGAGCGGGCCGATGAGAATGGACCTGCAATTCCAGTATCCGACCCGCCCGAGTTGTCCGCTGAGAACACTGATGTGCGCGACCGGGCGCAGCATATCGCCGGGCGCGCGATGACCGATATCGTCCGGTCGGCACCGGAGATCGGTTATCTGAGCCCCCAGTCGTTTGCCGAACTCGGTATCTCGCAGACCGTCACCGCCGGTGGGACGGTCTACGTGTCCGGTATCGCACCGCTGACACCCGAATTCGACGTGGTCGGTCCGGATCTCGCCGAGCAACTACGTTTCGTGCTCGACGTGCTCGATCGCTCGCTCGTCGCCGCGGGCACCGACCGGACCCGGCTGGTGGCCTGGACCATCTATGCCCGTGACCTGACCGCACTGTCGGGATGTCTTCCCATGCTGCGTGATTGGGTCGGGGAACACCGGCCCGCCAGCACCTGGATCGGTGCGGCCGGGTTCATCCACCCCGCACAGCTGATCGAGCTCACCGCCACCGCGGTGATCTGAGGAGCCGCAGCCGTCATCAGGGCGGGTGCGACTCCACAAATCTAGGAGAAAGCGGAGCCCAACCGCTCCAGGTATTCGTCGACGTCGCCGACCGCCGACTCGGCGGCGAACACACTGATCGCGATGGTGTCACCGACGCCGGTCACACAGTGGGTCAATCCGACCATCGGCGACAACCCGGGGAACGCCGCCGCCATCCGCACCGGCCTCCCACCGAAGGCGAAGTCCGCCGGGCCACATTTGACACTGGAGACCACGGTGTTGCCGGTCACCGCCGGCGCCCGCACCGACGGATCGAACTTGCTCACCCCCCACCGCAGCAGGGGCGCCGGGGTGGCCGCGAAGGCGCGATCGGAGGCGCGCATCGCCGGGTGCGCGGCGCGGGCGCGGCGGTCGGCAAGTTCGCCGGCAATCGCCGCACGGCGTTGGAGCACAGTCAGATCCGGATGCAGGCCGACGCCGACGGTGCCGAAATGGTTGTAGGCACGGCGCGGGCCCGGTTTGGCCATCGTGACCTCCGCTCCCAGCGTCGACGTGTCCTCTCCCAGTGTGGACAAATGGGCGGCCAGCGCCGCCGAGATGGCCGACAACGCGGCGACCGTCACTGTCGCCCCTGCGAGCTCGGCCCGGTCGAACACCAGCGTGCGCATGCTGCGCAGGCCTGCCGGACTGGCGTTGGTGCGCAACGGCGGTCGCGTCGGAGCTGGACCAGGCACGCGGCCCATCTCGCTGTCGCGCACCAACTCCCGGTGCGCCCCTGCCGCCTCGATGCTGCGCCACACCAACAGCGCCGGGTGACCGTACCTGGGTCGGATCGGCTCCACGACGGCGCGCCTGCCGAACATCACCGCGGCCGGAGCACAGGTCCGCCCGCCCCCGCCGAGGGCATGGGTGATCTGCAGTACCGCAACGGTTGCCGGCCCGGCGATACCGGGAACGCCGGCGATGCCGACGAAAAGGTGTATCCGCCAAGGCATCACCCGCGCATCGAGCTGATCGTCGACCAGCGCCACCACGACCGACAGGCAGTCCGCCCAGCCGTCGGCCAGATGGGTGACGATGCACTCTCGACCCACCGTGGCGGGCACCCACTCCGGGTAATGCAGCCGGGACTCGTCGTGCACACGGCGCGTGAGATCGACCGAGGTACGCGCAGCGACGATCAGCTCGGCGATGGCCGCGTCGAGATCGTCGGGCACACCGTCGAAGGCATAGAGCAGGAAGGTGTCGTTGGGAATCGTGGCCGACATCCAGAACATCTGGGCGTCGACCGCGGTCAACCTATCGGTGGCCACTTCCGATGAACTCCAAGATGTGGTGCGCGGTGGCCTCGGACTGATCGAGCTGCAGGAAATGCCCGCCGCCGCCGACGACCTGCGCGGAGCTTCCCGGTGGCAGCACCCGACGCACCCACTCGGTGTAATCGGCTGAGGCACAACCGTCATCGCTGCCATGCAGATACAACGTCGGCAACACCGGCGCCTGCAACCAGTACCGCTGCAATTCGGCGTAGCGGGCCGGCGGCCGCGAGTTGCGCACCATCGCCCGGTAGTAGCCCAGCGCCGCCCGCCAGTTGGCCGGCGCACCGATGGCGCGCAGGACCCGGTCGACATCCTCGGCACCGTCATATCCCGGAGACCAGTCGCGCCACAGTCGCGGGACCACCCGCTCGGCGACTCGCTCGGGCAGCCACGGTAATTGGAAGAACAGGATGTACCAGCTGCGGCGCAGCTGGCGGGGCAGGCGTGCCATCAGCCGGCCGGCATCGGCGAGACCAGCGCGCGACCGGAATGCCGCCGAGGGCGGTACCGACATGATGGCGGCCTTCACGAACGGACTGTCCGGCATGGCCGCCAACCCAGTGGCCGCCATCGCACCCCAGTCGTGCCCGATGATGACATCGCGACCGGTCGGTCCGGCGGCGTCGAGTACCCGCAGCGCGTCATCCATCAACGCGCCGACGTGATAACTGTCCAGCGCCGAGAGCGACGACGGTGCGTATCCGCGCATGAACGGCGCCGCCACCCGCCAGCCCGCTTCGGCCAGCCGCGGCGCCACCTCGCGCCAGCCGTGGGCGGTATCGGGGAAACCGTGCAGACATACCGCCACCGGTGCCGCCGCGTCGGTCCAGTCACCCCAGGTCAGCGCGCGCAGCGTGACATCGTCGGTGACGATCTCCAGGGGCCCCGCCGTCACGCGCTAGACCGGATCGAAACCGGAGATGAGCCAGCGGTCGCCGTGCTTCTCCATGGTCACCCGCACGCTGGAGGCGGTATCGGTCGGGGCGTCACCGCCGACCACGACGGTCTGGTTGACGAAGACGATCACCACCGCCTTGTTCGGATCCGCCGACACCGAGGCGGCCGCGGGAACCGTCGCCACCGCCGAGATCTGCTTCTCCTTGGCACCGGGAATGACCACGTCGGTGGTCAGGTCGGTGTAGGCGTTGGCGAAATCTCCGGTCAACAGGGAGCGGGCATCGGTCAGTTGCTGCTCGACGGTGTCGGGCTGATACGACAGCAGCGCCACGGTGCTGTCCTTGGCCACCTGGACCGATTCGATGCGGGCGAGATCACCGTCGCGCACCGAGTTGTCCTGCCACTTCAGGAATCCGGCGACCAGGCCGAGGATCAGCGCCAGACCGGGCAGGATGCCGTAGGCGAGCACGCGGCCCCACCGGGTCCCCTGCGCGGCGGATGCGCCGGTGGATTCATCAGCGGCTTCGGTGCTCTCGACGCTTTCGGTGCCCTCCGGGCTCGCTGTCGACGCGACGGCGTCGTCGAGCTCGACCGCGGTGGACTCCACGTCCGGAGTGTCGGATTCGGGCTTGTTCTCGGTCACGGCACGAACTCCACGTTGGACACCTTCACCTGATCATCGCCGACGTCCTGCACGGTGACACGCATCCGCCACAGTCGGGGTTGTTGTTCGGCGGCACCGGCGTTGGAGGTCTGCACGGTCACCGCGACCAGCACACGGGCCTCCGTGTCGGTGTCGGACTCCAGTCCGGCCTCGGTGACCGAACCCACCGATTTCGACTGTGCCTGCTTGACGACGTCGACGAACGGCGCGGCACGCTGTTCGAAATCATCGTAGAAAGACCCGGTCGCCGAATCGAGAATGCGCTGGACATCGCCCTCGGCATGTTCCCAGTCGATGGTGGTCAGGTTGATCGCACCCTGCCTGCCGACCTGGAGGAACAGCTCACGCTTGGCTTCGAGCTTCTGGGACTCGTAGGTCCGGAATCCCAGCCAGCCGACCAGCCCGGCAAGGGCGAGCACCACGACGAGTCCGAGGATGGTGGCCAACCGCAGATGTGATCCGCTGTCGGCCGTCGCGGCCTTCTCCGCCGCGTCGAAGTCTTCAACCCCCTCGGGATCCTGCGAGCTCTCGGGCTCCTCCGATACCGCAGCCTCCTGGACACCCTCGGCCGACTCGGTGTCCTCGGCTTTCGCTGCGGTCTCTGCTGCGGACTCGCTCACCGCCCCGGTGGGGGTAGCAGCATCGTCTGCCATGTTTGCTCCTCATTCGCGGTGCTGCCCAGATTGGACTGGGTGTACACCTTGCCGTCCGGTCCAACGTACGTGCCGCTCGCCGGATCATATTCGGCGGCCGCGACGGCGGGCGGTTCCGGTGCCGGGGCCGGCACCGTTTCCGCCGGTTGCTGGCCCGGACGCAGTTGGGGAACGGCCTGACCGGACAGGGTGGCGTTCGGGTCACCCTTCCAGTTGTTGCCGTCGTTGAGCGGGACGTAGGTCTCGTCACTCTCGCACATGGCCACCGTGGGCGCCCGCTTGCCCGGGACGGTGATACACGGCAGGTTGCGGGCACCACGAACGTTGTTCGGCGAATCCTGCGGGATGCGGCAGTAGAGATCGCCGGCCGGTCGGTCGGGATAGTCCTCCAGTGCCGCGACCCGCTGCTGCTGAGCAGGCAGGAAGCCGGTGGTGCACGCCGGAGGCAGGTTCAGGTTCAGGTTGAAGTTCAGGTACGCACCCTTGTAGTCCTGCTTGGTGTTGCGGTTGGCGGTACCGGTGGCCTGGGTGGTCGCGGTGCCCTGCGGCAACAGCACCAGCAGCTGCTCCAGCGCGGGCTGGTAGGCGATGGCCACCTCGTTGATGTTGACCAGGTTGGCCAGCACGATCGGCAGCGTCGGCTGCAACCGGTCGAGCAGGGCACGCACCTCCTCGGCCGCGCCCGGACCTTCCTGCAGGATCGACCGCACCGCGCCGTCGTGATCGCGCAGCTCGGCGGTGACGGTCGCCAGGTTGGACGCCCACGCCCTGATCGAGCCCGCGGTGTCGGTCTGGCTGTCCAGCACGGGCTTGGACTGATCGATCAGTGCGGTCAGCGGGTCCAGGTTGGCGCGGGCGTCGATGGCCAGCGCGGTGGAACCCTTCACCAGACGGTTGAGGTCCGGTCCCAACCCGCCGACGGCCAGGTACGCCTCGTCGACGGCGGTGCGCAGGTTGTCGCCAGGGATCGCCTGCAACCCACGGTTGGTGGCATCGAGCAGCGTGTTGACGTCCATCGGCACCGTGGTGCGGTCCAGCGGGATGACATCCCCGTCGCGCAGGTCCGGCCCATCGGAGGTGCGCGGCAGCAGTTCGACGAACAGTTCGCCGACGGCGGTCTGACTGTGCACCGCCGCGTCCAGGTCCGCCGGGATGGCCACGCCGGACTCCAGGGACAGCACCGCCTCGACGGTGCCGCGCTCGGTCAGTCCCACCTTCTCGACACGGCCCACCTGCGAACCGCGGTAGGTGACATTGCTGCGCTCGTAGAGGCCGCCGGTCTCGGGCAGCTCAAGGGTGACGCGGTAGTGCCCGGCGCCGAACAGCAGGTTGGGCAGCCGCATGTAGCTGAACGCCATGATGCCGATGGCGACGATGGAGATGGCGATGAAGACCGCCACCTGAATCAGGATCCTCCTGGTCAGCACCATGTCATCGCCCCTGATCCCATCGGTACGGCGCCACAAGGGGATTCACCGCGGTGTACGGGCTGGGCAGCTGCCCGATCGTGCGACCCCATTGCATCTCCAACTCGGTGAGATCGCCCTCCCACCGGGTCCCCGTGAACAGGCCCTGGTCCATCCGGCTCAGGGTCAGGTCGACCACCAGGGTGAGGTTGGCGTAGTCGCCGCGCATCCAGTTGGTGATCGTTTCCTTCGGGAACGGGTAGGTGGTGAGGAAGCTCAGTCCCCTGGTCAACGCGGGACCGGCATTGGCCAGCGATTCCAGCGTGGGCCCAAGGGCTTTCAGCTCGGCGACGAGCGCATCGCGGGTCTGGTTGGTCGAGTCGGCGGCCAGCGCGCTGAACCGGCCGAGCTGCACCAGCGCCTCGGCGAGGATCTCGCGTTGATCCTTGAGCACCTCGACGGCCTGGGGCAGGGTCTGCAACGCCTTGTCCACCACCGGCTTCTGCTCGGCGACCTGACCGACCAGCGAGTTCAGGCTCTCGGCGGCGGCGATGATATCGCCCTTCTGGTCGTTGTTGTAGGCGATGAATCTGTCCAGCTGCTCGATCAGGCTGCGCAGGTCGGCCTCGCGGCCGGTGAACGCCTGACTGAACGCCGCGGTGATGTCCTGGACGTTGCCGAGCCCACCGCCGTTGAGCAGCAACGAGATTGCCGCCAGCGTCTGCTCGGTGGTCGGGTAGGCACCACTGGACGCCAGCGGGATCACCGCGCCGGCCTGCAGCCGGCCCTGCGCGTCGGATGGGGCCGCGAGCTCGATGTGCTGCGATCCGAGCAGGCTGGTCTGGCCGAGCGTGGCGGTCGCGTTGGCGGGCAGCACCACGTCACCGTTGAGGCTCATGGTGACCAGCGCGTGCCAACCCTGTCGTTCGATACCGGTCACATTGCCGACGGTCACATCCCCGACCCGCACCCGTGAGTTCGGGGAGAGGTGGTCGATATCGGGCATCTGGGCCTGGATGGTGTACGAGCCGGGCCCGCGTCCCTCCACACCGGGTAGGGCCACCGAATTCAGGCCCTTCCACTGGCATCCGGTGGCGGCCGCCGCGACGATCAGCAGCGAACCGAGTATCCGTGTCCTCATGAGCCGGGTCCTGTCGGCACCATCAGTCCGGGCAGCCCGGCGGCCGGGTTGGTCGGCTGCGCCAGTTCGGCAGCCAGCGGCGGGCCGGGCACCGGCGCCGCCGGACTGTTCGGATCCACCGGCGCGGGCGGTGGCGGCGGACCGGCGGGCGGGATGTAATCCGGTCGCAGCCAATCCTCGCTCCAGGTCAGCTCATTGGGCCGTGCCGAGGCGGTGACACCGAGGTTCTGGCCGATCGGCAGGAAGTTGTACTGCCGGTTCTTCACGATCGGCGCCAGGTACTGCACGCAGAGCTTGGAGGACTGCTCGGCGTTGAGCCGCGACGCGGCCTGCACCGCGCCGCACAGGAAGCTGATCGGATTGGCGAAGTTGTTGATCACCGGGACGCTGGACACCGCGCCCTGAGCCGGTTGGTAGATGTTGATGTAGTTCTGGAAGCTGGTCGGTGCGACGTGCAGGAACTGTTTGAGATCGCCGAGGCTCTCGTTCAGCGCCGTGGTGACCCCGGCGAGCTTGTCCGATGTGGTGCCCAGCGTTTCGCGGTTGTCGGCCACGAAATTCTGCACCAGGCCGACGGTCTCGGACAGGTCCTGGACCGCATTGCCCACCTCGGTGGGATTGTCGGCCAGCGTGCCGGTCACCGAAGCCAGGTTCTGGTTGAGCGAGCGCATCACATCAGTGCTGTCCTGCAGCGCCGAGACCAGGATCGACAGGTTCTTCACCGTGGCGAACACGTCGGTGCTGTGATCGCCGACCGCCGAGATCGCCTGGGACAGCTTGACCAGGGTGGCGCGGATATCGGCGCCCTGACCGCGCAGGTTGTCCGCCGCGGTGTTGATGAACGCCCCCAGCTCGCTGACGCCGCCGGGTTCGGTGGGCTGCAGTGTCTCGGTGATGCGGTGCAATTGCTCACGGACATCGTCGTATTCGACGGGGACCACGGTGCGGTCCTGGCCGATGACGGCGTTGTCCTGCAGGACCGGCCCCTCGGAGTAGGTCGGGGTCAGCTGGATGGCACGTGAGGTCACCAGCATCGGCGAGAGGATGGCCGCGTTGACGTTCTCGGGCACCTTGTGGCTGCCGTCGTACCAGAACGAGATCTTGACCCGCTCCGGTTCCGGCTCGATCTTCTCGATCCGGCCGACCGGGACGCCGAGGATGACCACGTCGTCACCGACGAAGATGCCGTTGCTGCTGTCGAAGTAGGCGACCACGTTGACGCGGTGGAGCGTCTCGGCGGTGCGCACCACGAGGTACACACCGGCGCCGAGGATCGCGACCAGGGCAAGCGCCAGTGTGATGCGCACGGCGTTGTGCCGGGACGGAGCCGAAGATGACGTCACTGGCCTGCTCCCGGTAGTGCGCCGGACCCGTGCGTGACGGGCTCGCCGGGTGCGGGTACGAGCACCGGCCCCGGCGGGGTCGGGGTGGAGGCGATGCCCGGCGGGGCGATCGCGGGCGGACCCGGTGGCGGGCCGCCGGGCGGCGGTGCCGGCAGCGGCTCGCGGTACGGATAGCAACCGGTGGGTCCGGGCAGCGGGATTCCCGGTGGGCCACAACCCCGATCGCCCGGGTTGCCGGTGATGGCATCGGGCAGGGTCAGGCGCGGTTCACCACCCTGTCCGGTGCGGGGGTACGGATTCGGCATGGCCGGGGTGCCGGGCTGGCCGACCTGCGGGTCGGTGCGCTCCGAGGGCAGCAGGACATTGGGGTCAAGGCCCAGGTCGGAGAATGCGGCGTCGATGAACGGCTGCACGAACTGGCCGGGCAGCAGGTTGGCCACGTAGGACTTGAAGAACGGTCCGCCCGAGACGGATTCACCGAGGGACATCGCGTAGTCCCCGATCAGCTTCAGCGAGCGCTGCAGCCGTTGCTTGCGGTTGTCCAGGATGGTCAGCACCCCGTTGAGCTTTTCCAGCGCCGGCTTCATGGTTTCGTCGTTCTCGGCGATGAAGCCCTGCAGTTGGCGGCTCAGCGCCGAGATGTTGCCCGAGATGGCATCCAGGGCGGCCGTCTGGGTGCGCAGTTCGGCGAGCAACGCGTTGCTGCTGCGGACCAACGTGACGATCTGCGCACTGCGCTCGGCGAGCACGGTCGTGGCCTTGTTGGCATTGCCCAACAGGCTGCGCAGTTCGGCATCACGCTCGTTGAGCGTCTCGGAGAACCGGGACACACCGGCGATGGCGACGCGCAACTCCGGTGGGGTGTCGGCGAAGGTCTCCGAGAGCACGCGCAGCGAGTCGGAGAGCTGGTCGGTGTTCAGACCGCTGATGGTCGAGGCCAGATCGCCAAGGGCGTCGGGCAATTGATAGGCCGGGGTGGTGCGGTCCATCGGGATGGTGCCGTCCTGCCGTCCGTCCCCGCGCGGTGTCACCTCAAGGTATTTCGTGCCGAGCAGGCTCTTGGTCTTGACCGCGGCCTCGCTGCGATCACCGATGCGCACATCGTTGTCGATCTTGAACGTGACCAGCACCTGCTGGCCCTGCAGTTCGACACCCGAGACCTGCCCCACCCGCATACCGGAGACCTGCACGGTGGCGCCCTCGCGGATTCCGCCGGCCTCGGCGAAATATGCCGAATAGCTGCGGCCACCATTGAGGAAGGGCAGCTTGTCGTAGTTCAGGGCACCCAGGATGATGGCGGCCAGCACCGTCAAACCGATTGCGCCGACCACCAATTGGTTGCGCTCTGCGAACGATTTCATCGCGGCGTGCACCTCCCGGTGCTCTGCCCCGCCGCCTTCACATAGACCGGCTGACCACCCTTACCGTTGAGCTTGAGCACGATATCGCAGAGGTAGAAGCTGAAGAAGTCGCCGTAGATGCCCTGGCGTGCCAGGGCCTGATAGGCGTCGGGCAGGGTGTTGATCAGGTTGTCGAAGTAGTCCGCGTCGGCCACGACGATTCCCGCCGCCCGGTCGGTTTCGGTGATGGTCTTGGCCAATGGCGGCCGGGCCTGCTCGAGCAGGTCGGCGATGCTGCCCGCCGCGGCGCTGACATAGGCGACACCGTTGGCGATATCGGTGCGGCGCTCCGCGAGCCCGTCGACCAGCTGGCTCAGTCCGTCGACCCCCTTGGCGAACTGCTCGTTCTGGTCGCCCAGCGAACCCATCACGGTGTTGAGGTTGACGATGACCTCTCCGATCAGTTGATCGCGGTCGGCCAGCGTGTTGGTCAACGCGGCGGTCTGATTGAGAAACGAACCGATGGTGGCGCCCTGCCCCTGCAACGCGCTGATCAGCGTGCCCGACAACGCGTTGATCTGATCGGGCTGAAGGGCTTTGAACAGCGGCCGGAAACCGCCGATGAGCGCGTCGAGATCCAGCGCGGGTGCGGTGCGGGCCAGCGGAATGGTCGAACCGGGTTGCAGTCGCTCGGTATCGCCCGCGCCCTCCTGCAGACCGAGGTAACGCCCGCCGATCAGGTCGTCGTAGCGGATGACGGCGCGGGTGCCCTTGGTCATCACCACCGACGAGTCGGCGCTGAAGTTGACCAGCACGGTGCCGTCGTCGCGGATCTGCATATCGCCGACCTTGCCGACCTCGACACCGGCGATGCGGACGAAGTCACCGGGCTCCATGCCGCTGACATTGGTGAACTCGGCCTTGTAACCCTGTTCGGTCTCCCCGAAGCGCAGCTGCGAGAAGATCGCGAACAGCCCGAAGACACCCAGCAGACACACTGCCAGGAAGATGGTGAGCCGCCAGATGGCGCCTCCCAAGTTGTCTTTCATGACTGACTACGTCTCCTCTGGTGCGGGTAGGGCTTTCAGGACGGCGGGCCGGGTGCGGCCGGTACCGGTAACGGTTGCGGGGGCAACGGCGTCGGCTGAACGCCGGGGTTGGTCACGATGAACGGTTCCGAGCCCGGCCGGGGACCGGGGTCGCGCGGAGCGCCCGGCGGCGGGGCGGGCGGCAGCCCCGGCCACAAAGGCGTGCCGTCGGGGGCGTAGAGCTGTGCGCCGTAGGCCGGCGCGCCCGGGTACGGGATCGGTCCGATTGCCGGGCCGCCGAAGGTGTTCCGGATGCTGGGCGGTTCGGGAACCGCGCGGGTGACGGGCAACCAGTTTCCGTAGAACGGGAAGGAGATGCCCGGGTTGGGCCGCCAGTCCAGACCGCTGCCGAAGCCGGTGTTGGTGACCAGCTGTCGCACCGGCCAGTTCTGGTCGACGTTGGGCAGCGAGCCGCATCCCGGCTTGCCGCCGGGTCCGCCCTTGGCGCCGACGATCGGGAGATGGCGCGGATAGGAGTAGGGATCATCGCCGAGCATCAGCGCGGTATCCAGGATGAACGACTTTCCGTTACCACCGGTGGCGTCGTAGCCGCCGTGGTCGAGCAGGTACTTCGCGCCGGTCAGCAGGCAGGTGTAGGACGGGCTGTACTTGAACAGCAGGTCCGTTGTCGGCTGCAGGGTGTTGATCGCCTTGATCAGATTCTGCTGATTCGGTGCCAGCAGTTCGATTCCGGTGTTGGACAACCCGGTGGTGGCCAACAGCAGGGCATCGAGCTGCCGGGAGTTCTCGCTGATGGTGACCGCGGTGGTACTCGCGGCATCCAGGGTGGCCAGAATGTCTTGTGCGGCATCACCGTAGGCGGCGCTGAAGCCCTGCAGCGCCTGCCAGTCGGCCCGGATGGTGTCACTGCGGTCGTTGAGCGCGATGAGCACCTGGTTGGCGTCGGTGGTGGCCCGGCCGATGACCTCGCCACGGCCCCGCACACCCTCGGCCAGCGCCGCCAGCGCACTGTTCAGTTTGGCGGTGTCCACCTGGTCGAGCACGCCGACGAGGTTCTCGAAAACGGTGTTGACCTCGGTGGTGACGTTCTGCGACACCAGTACCTGGCCGGCGCTCAACCGTTCGGATTTCGGATTGGCCGGGTACACCAGGTCGACGAATTTGGCGCCGAAGATCGTGGTGGACCGGATCCTGGCCTCGACATTCGACGGGATGAACCGGATCTGGTCGGGATCGATATCGAGGCGCAGCTTCACCGGCGACGCGCTCTCGGTGTCGCCGCCGCTGATGGCGGCGACCTTGCCCACCTGGACACCGCGCAGCTTGACCTTGGCATTGGTCTCCATGACCAGACCCGAGCGATCCGAGGTCAGCGTCACCGGAACGGTGCTGCGCAGGCTTCCGGTGAACAGCGAGAAGGACAACCAGATGGCGGCGATGACGAACACCACCAGCAGCAGCGTCCACCAGCCCGGCGCGATCCCTGAGTTACGTTTCGTGGCTGCCATGGCTAACCCGCCAGGTTGAAGTTGCCGGATTGCCCGTACACCGCAAGGGAGATCATCACGACGACGAACGCGGAGATCACCAGCGAGGTGCGCACCGCCCGACCGACCGCCTCACCCACGCCGGCGGGCCCGCCGCTGGCGGTGAAACCGTAGTAGGTGTGCACCAGCATGATCACGATGGCCATGGCGATCGACTGGACGAAGGACCAGATGAGGTCGATCGGGTTGAGGAAGGTGTCGAAGTAGTGGTCGTAGACGCCGCTGGACTGACCGTAGATCACCGTGGTGCCGAGCTTGGCCGCGTAGAACGACATCAACACGCCGACGCAGTACAGCGGAATCACCACGATCACACCGGCGATGACGCGACTGGACGCCAGGTAGGCGATGCTGCGGATGCCGATGACCTCCAACGCATCGATCTCTTCGTTGATGCGCATGGCGCCCAGTTGTGCGGTGGCACCGGCACCGATGGTGGCCGACAAGGCGATCGCCGTGGTGGCCGGCGCGATGAGGCGGACGTTGAAGAAGGCCGACGCGAACCCGGTCAGCGCCTCGACGCCGATCTCGGAGAACTGGTTGTAGCCCTGGACGGCGACCAGCGCACCGGTACTCACGGTCAGGAAGCCGACGATCGCCACGGTGCCGCCGATGATGGCCAATGCACCGGTCCCCAGGCCCATCTGCGCGATGAGGCGGACGAGTTCCTTCGGGTACCGGATGAAGACGTCACCGATGGAGACCAGCGTGCGACCGAAGAACTGGGTTTGCTCGCCGACCTGATTCCAGGAATCGACGACGCTGTTGACGCTTCGCTTGACCCGCAGGCCCACCGTGGTCGTCACATCGTCGCCTTCACACCGACCGCGGTCGCGACCACGTTGATGGCGAACAGCGCCATGAACGTGAACACCACCGTCTCGTTCACGGCGTTACCGACGCCCGCCGGGCCACCGCCGACCGAAATACCCTTGTAGCAGGCGATCAGACCGGCCGTGAGACCGAACAGCGCGGCCTTCACCAACGCGACCAACACATCCGACGGACCGGTGATCAGGGTCAGGCCCGCCACGAAGGCGCCCGGTGACACGTGCTGGACATACACACAGAACAGGTATGCGCCGGTCAGACCGACCAGCACCACTGTCGCCGACAGTGCCAGCGATACCGTCGTGGCGGCCAGCACACGCGGGATGACCAACGCCTGAATCGGATTCACACCCATCACGCGTAGGGCGTCGAGTTCCTCGCGGATGGTGCGCGCTCCGAGATCGGCGCACATGGCGGTCGCACCGGCCCCGGCGATGACCAAAACGGTGACGATGGGCCCGATCTGGGTGACGGTGCCCAGGGCCGCGCCGGTCCCGGAGAAGTCGGCGGCGCCGAATTCGGTCAGCAGGATGTTGAAGGTGAAGGTGAGCAAGACCGTGTAGGGAACGGTCAGCATCAGCGTCGGCAGCAACGAAACTCGCGCGACGAACCAGGACTGGAGAATGTACTCGCGCCAGGCGAACGGCGGACGGAACATCAGGGTGAACACGTCCAGCGTCATCGAGAAGAATCCGCCGAAGGAACGAACGGGTTTGGCGACGACGTTCGGGATGGCGTCTTGCGCAGCCATCAGCGGGTTGCCTCCACGCCGCACAACCTCCGCATGGCCATGAAATCCCTTCGACGGTGCCCGCTGTCCGCGGGGCCGGCAGGTACCGGCCGGTCCGAACACGATATGACCACAGTCGTCGCTATGGATGCGGAAGAACGTACATAAGGATTTTCACAGTCACAACTGGCGTGCTCGCCGCCCCGCACCCCCGTCACGGCCCATCACCACCGGAAACGTATCCCGACACACCGAGCGCGCGTAGCGCGAAACCCTCGACACGCGCCCGCGCCACCGGGACCTGCTCGGCATCGAAGATCCTGGTCGAGGTGAGCTCCCGGCTGACCAGCGCCGCGATCGCGATGGCATCGGATTCCGGCTCGGCCAGCGGGAACGATCCGTCGGCCAGTCCGGCGGCCAGGATGTCGCTCAACGACGATTCCCTTCGCGAACGGGATCGTTCGCGCGCCTCGCGGTACCCCTTCGCCGAGCGCATCTCGTCGCAGTCGAGTACGGCCAGGTAGCGGTGCAGGTCCGAATCCATCGCCAGGGTGAACATCTGGTCGAGCCAGGCCCGCAGCCGGTCCAGCGGCGCGATGCCCGCTCCAGCGGCGATGGCGTCCAGCAGGACCGCCAGCCGCTCGGTGACATCGTCGAGCATCGCCAGGAACAACTCGTCCTTGGACTGGAAATGCCGATAGAAGGCGCGGCTGGACACCCCGGCGCGGGACAGGATGGCCGCCACGGGAATGGGACCGTCGTGCGGTTCTGCCAGGCACGCGAAGGTCGCCTCGACGATGGAGCCGCGCTCGGCGCCTCCGGGGTCGTTGGACAGCACGGTGGGGATTCTAGAGACCGGCCGCCGCGGTCAACCGACCGGTCAGTAACGTGGCTCACAGATTCGCGGATCGGCGAGAGGAATCCCGTGAGCACTGTCGGCAGCACACCGCACACCGTGACCTTCCGCGGAGTCGACGGCCTGGCACTGGTGGCCGACGAGTGGAACCGTGCCGAGGTGTCCGAGCAGGACGGACCCACCATCCTGTTGCTGCACGGGGGCGGTCAGAACCGGCATTCGTGGAAGAACACCGGCCAGATCCTGGCCTCCCGCGGCAAGCATGTGATCGCGATGGACAGCCGGGGCCACGGCGACAGCGAGTACTCCCCCACCGCCAACTACGCCGTCGAGACGCTGAGCGCCGACGTCCAGCAGGTGCTGCTGCAGATCGGTAGGCCCGTCGTGCTGATCGGCGCCAGCATGGGCGGGCTGACCGGCATCCTGGCCGCTCACGAGGCCGGCCCCGACGTCGTGACCAAGCTGGTGCTCGTCGATGTGGTACCACGATTCGAAAAGGATGGCAGCGCGCGCATCCGCGATTTCATGTTCAACCACGTACACGGGTTCGATTCGCTGGAGCAGGCGGCCGACGCGGTGGCCGCCTACCTTCCGCACCGGCCACGGCCGCGCAGCGTCGAGGGCTTGAAGAAGAACCTGCGGTTGCGCGACGGCCGCTGGTACTGGCACTGGGATCCGGCATTTCTCACCAAACCCGGTGACGACCCGTTCACCAGGGTGGACATGCTGGAGCAAGCGGCCCAGAATCTGCGTGTGCCGATCCTGCTGATCCGGGGAAAGTTGTCCGATGTGGTGTCCGTCGAGGGCGTGCAGAGCTTCCTGAAACAGGTGCCTGCCGCCGAGTTCGTCGAATTGTCCGATGCGGGGCACACCGCCGCCGGGGATGACAATGACGCCTTCACCGACGCCGTCGTCGCCTTCGTCGACAAGTGAGCGCCATGACCTCCGCCGGCGCGGGCTGTTCGGGCTTTAACTTCCTGGAGCAGCCCGCCCTGCCCGCACCCCAGCTCACCGAGGACCAGGCCACCGAGCTGCTGGCAACGCATTACGCGCTGCGCAAGACGGTGCGATCGCTGGGCAGTCAGCAGGACTGCAACTTCACCGTCATCGAGGAAGACGTCCCGGTGGCGGTGCTCAAGATCGCCAATCCGGCGTTCACCGAAGCCGAACTCGTCGCCCAGGACGTCGCGGCCGCGCTGATCGCCCACGCCGAGCCCGACCTGCGGGTGGCGGTGCCTCTGGACACCACCGACGGACAGAAGTTCGCGGTCGCAGACCCCGATTCGGGCGCGGGCCAGATCAGGCTGCTGCCCTACCTGTCGGGTGGGACCCTCAATGCCCGCGGTTATCTGTCGCCCGCGGTGGTGGCCGCACTCGGCGATATCGCCGGACGCGTCAGCGTGGCACTCGCCGACTTCACCCACCCCGGGCTGGACCGGATCCTGCAGTGGGATCTGCGGTACGGCGGCTGCGTGGTCGACGAGCTGATCACCCACGTCGCCGACCGACGGGACGAGGTCGCCTCGGCCGCACACGAGGCCTGGGAACGCATCTCCGCCGTTGCCGACGAGTTGCCGCAGCAGGCGGTGCATCTGGACCTCACCGACGCCAACGTAATAGCGGGCCCGTCGGGCATTCCCGACGGTGTCATCGATTTCGGGGATCTCTCCCGCAGCTGGGCGGTGTCGGAGATTGCCATCACCTTGTCCTCGGTGCTCGGACATCCCGGCGCCGATGCGACGTCGATTCTGCCCGGTGTCAAGGCCTTTCACGCGATCCGACCGCTGCGGCCCGCCGAGGCGCGGGCGCTGTGGCCGCTGCTGGTGTTGCGGACCGCCGTGCTCATCGTCAGCGGCGCCCAGCAGGGCGTACTGGATCCGGACAACAGCTACATCACCGAACAGTCCGAGGACGAATGGCGGATGTTCGATACCGCGACATCGGTGCCTACCGATGTCATGACGGCATTGATCCTCAGTGAGCTCGGGCTGGCCGAGCCGCCCGTCCGGCCGGAGATCGACAACCGGCTGATCGCGGATCTGGACCCGGACACCGTGGTGACGCTGGATCTGTCGGACACTCTCGATGACGCCGACGAACTGGCCGCCGAGGCGGTGCGCGCGGGCGGCGCGTTGGTGCTCACCCGGTTCGGCAAACCCCGGCTGGGCCTGGCCCCGCTGCTGTCGCCCGACAGTCCGCAGGTTGTCGAGACCGGTATCTCGCTGTGGTCGGCGACGACGATCCGGGTGCTCGCGCCGTGGGACGGTGAGGTCATCGACCGAACCGACGACCGGATCACGTTGCGCGGCATCGACTTCGAATTGACCCTCACGGGTATGGGGTCGAGCGCGGCACCGGGGCATATGCGCGCCGGCGAGCACCTCGGGGTGCTCGGGGCCGACCGCTGGACGCAGCTGGCGGTCCGTCCGGCAGGCGCGCCCGTCGCGCCGGCATTCTGCACCGCCGAGCTCGCACCGGGCTGGTTGGCGTTGTCATGCGACCCCCGAACCGTTTTGGGTCTCGAGCCCCTGCACGAGCCGCCCCAGCGTGATCTGCTGGATCGCCGTGACGACAGTTTCGCCTCGGTGCAGGAGCGTTACTACCGCAACCCGCCGCGGATCGAACGCGGCCACCGGCACTACCTGATGTCCACCGCGGGCCGGATCTACCTGGACATGGTCAACAACGTCGCGGTGCTCGGACACGCGCACCCCCGGGTCGCCGACGCCGCATCGCGGCAGCTGCGCAGACTGAACACCAACTCCCGATTCAACTACGAGGCCGTCGTCGAATTCAGTGAACGGATCGCGGCGACCCTGCCCGAGCAGCTGGACACCGTGTTCCTCGTCAATTCCGGTTCGGAGGCAAGCGATCTCGCGATCCGACTGGCGATGGCCGTGACCGGACGCCGCGATGTGGTGGCGGTCCGCGAGGCGTATCACGGGTGGACCTATGCCACCGACGCGGTGTCGACCTCCACCGCGGACAACCCCAACGCGCTGTCCACCCGGCCGGACTGGGTGCACACCGTCGAATCCCCGAACAGCTTCCGCGGCAAGTACCGCGGCGCGCAGGCATATCGGTACGCCGAGGAGGCCGTGGCCCAGATCGAACAGATGACGGCCGCCGGGCGACCGCCCGCGGGGTTCATCTGCGAACCGGTGTACGGCAATGCCGGCGGGATGGCGCTTCCCGACGGCTATCTCGAGCAGGTGTACGGCGCGGTGCGCGCGGCAGGCGGCGTCGCCATCGCCGACGAGGTCCAGGTCGGTTACGGCCGTCTCGGACAGTGGTTCTGGGGCTTCCCGCAACAACAGGTCGTGCCCGATATCGTGTCGGTGGCCAAGGCGACCGGCAACGGCTATCCGCTGGGCGCGGTCATCACCACCCGCGCCATCGCCGAGGGTTTCCGCTCACAGGGGTACTTCTTCTCCTCCACCGGCGGCAGTCCGCTGTCATGTGCGATCGGGCTCGCGGTGCTCGACACGCTGCGTGATGAGGGTCTGCAGGAGAACGCGTTGCGCACCGGCGGGTATCTGAAGTCGCGGCTGGAGGCGTTGGCCGCCAAGCATCCGATCATCGGCACCGTGCACGGGATGGGTCTGTACCTCGGTGTGGAGATGGTCCGCGACCCGGTGACCCTGGAACCCGCCACCGAGGAGACGATGGCGATCTGCGAACGGATGCTGGAACTCGGGGTGGTGATCCAGCCGACCGGCGACCATCAGAACATCCTGAAGACCAAGCCGCCGCTGTGCATCGACACCGCGGGCGCGGACTTCTACGTCGACATGCTCGACCGCGCGCTCACCGAGCTCTCCTGAAACCTGAATCCTGGCGAGCCCGCCGATCAGGGCTTCTCGGCCTCTTCCAGGCGCTGGTGCAGGCGGGCCCGGATGTCCGCGGGTGTGTACGAGCGGCGGATCCGCTGATCCCTGGCCACCAGCACGCCACCGGCCACCACACCGGCGACACCGGCGAGTCCGACCCACTTCCAGATGCTTCGCATGCTGCGATTGTGCCTAAGCTGCCCGGGTGGACGCACACACGGTGGATCTGACCCGCGCGCTGCAGGAGACCCGCACCGGAGACATCTGGCTGTTCCGGGGTGGTTCGGGCCCTGACCGGGCCATCCAGGCGTTGACCAACGCGCCGGTCAACCATGTCGGGATGACGGTGGCCATCGACGATCTGCCGCCGCTGATCTGGCACGCCGAACTCGGTCAGAAGCTGCTCGACCTGTGGACCGGCACCCACCACCGCGGTGTGCAACTCAACGACGCCCGTGAAGTCGTCGAACGCTGGGTCCACGAATACGGGCAGAAGGCCTGGTTGCGCCAGCTGACACCGCCGGCCGACCGGACACAGGAGGACCGGATGCTCAAGGTGATCGCCCGGATGGACGGCACCGCCTTTCCCTCGACGGCGCGGTTGACCGGCCGGTGGCTGCGGGGCCGGCTGCCGATCGTCAGCGATTTCACCCGCGGTCTGCCGGTCATCCACCGCAAGGTCCGCCAATCGGCCGAGCGCGACAAGGTCCAGCGCAGGTCGGCCGGGTTGGAGACGGCCTACTGCGCGGAGACGGTGGCCATCACCTATGAAGAGATGGGTCTGCTGACCACCGAAAAACGGGAGAACTACTTCGACCCCGGCAAATTCTGGAGCGGGGACACCCTGCGGCTGGCGCCGGGCTATGCGCTCGGCGACGAGATTGCGGTGCGGGTCGACTAGATCATCGTGAGTTCCGGTGCGGCCCAGCTCCCGTCGAGGATCTGCGGACGCGGCCGGTACAACCGGATGAGGTAATTCCAGCCGTCCGGGACGATGATCGCGTTCGGCGGCAGCTCGCCGTCGGCCGAGGGCACGAACCGCACCGTCACCGAACCGTCCGTCCCCCGCACACCGGTCACGCTGTTGACCGAATACAGGCCCGCAGCGTTGGGTTCGAAAAAGCCCTTGGCGTTGTACACCGACACCGACCAGAACGCGTCGACCGGCACGTCGGCGAACACGAGTTGATACTGCCCCGCAGGCAGTTTCGGGTCGACCCCGATATAGGCCGCCTCGCTGGTCGGCAGACCGCCCCAGCCGGCGGCGCAGCCGATCAGGTGGCGCACCGGGTCCACCTCGTCCCGGGTGCCGAAGGTTCGATCGAAGTTGCGCAACCCGGCGGCCAGCGCCAGCAGCGCGTCACGGGTGGCGTCCAGCCCGGCGGTGTCGTAATCGGGCATGACGAACGGCTGCTGTGCGTCACCGACCAGCCGCAGCGCGTCCTGCAGCTGCGCGACCGCCGCGACGTCGTCGGTGCTGGTGGGGTCGACCAAGATCCGGACTGCGACGAATGCGTAGCGGGAGCCGAACTCTTGGGCGGTCAGCACATGCTCACCGGGCTGGTGCAGGACGCGATTGACGTAGTGGTCCTCGTTGACGATCATCGCCGACAGATACCGCTCGCCGGCATCCGGCAGCGTCAGCCGCACGGCCTCGGCAAGGTCGACCACCGCGAAGCTGTACAGCGTGTCGCGATTGAGCCGGATGACGGTCTGCTCCTCGATGCGTGCCGGTGTCCGGTTGTGCCGGAACCGCCCGACACCGCCGGCAACGGCCTGATTGTCGCGGAACATCCGGTGGGTTTCGGCCCGGACGAAATTGTCGGCGTCGACGTGGATCGGCATGCGTCGATTGTCCACCTCGCGCGGCGACTGGCGGCCGGTTTGGCGGATAACCGGTGCCCATGGCACGGCGGGGCGAGATGTACTGGCGTACTTCGACAATGATCTCAGCGGTCGCGCGGTACGCAATGCGCAGGAGTTGCGCAGCCTGCTGATGCCACCGAGAACCTACGCGTACGGTGCAGTACATGCCGTTGCGCCATGTGGATCCCGAGAGGCCCCGAGGTTCCAAGTACCACGCCAGTGTGCGCTTCGGGCGCTCGCCGATTGGGCAGTTCATCGCCAGGCACATCGCCCGGCGCACCGACCCGTATCTCTTCCGGTTGACCCGCGGTCGCATCAACATGGGCCCCATCATCAACGCCCCGCTGGTGACCACCGGCGCCAAGTCCGGCAAACGCCGTCAGGTGCAGTTGACCTACTTCAACGACGGCCCGGACGTCATCCTGTTGGCGTCCAATTACGGCGGCGCCAAGCATCCCCAGTGGTACTACAACCTGAAGGCCAACCCGGACTGCGAGTTCGGTATGGAACCCTTCACCGCCTCCCAGGTGACCGACCCCGACGAGTACGACCGACTCTTCGGTCTGGCCGGCCGGGTGTACGCCGGCTATGACGATTACCGGGAAAAGACCGCCCCGGAGGGGCGGACGATCCCGATCTTCCGGCTCACCCCGCGCTGATCGAACGGTCGCTCAGCGCACCGCCAGGGTCAGGTGATCGAGCCTGCGCACCAGGATGCTCGGCAGCCACGCGCCCACCTCGGCGGCGTCGATCCAGGCCGTGCGCTCCAGCAGCATCCGCAGCACGATCCTGGCCTCCAGACGGGCCAGCGCGGCGCCAACGCAGAAGTGGGCGCCCTTACCGAACGCGATGTGTCCCTTCATCTCTCGACGATCAAGTCGGAACACGTCGGGATCGTCGAAGTGCTGCGGGTCGCGATTCGCCGCTCCCCACATCAGCAGCAGACGCGAGTCCGCGGGCAGGTGCACCCCGGCCAGCTCGGTGTCCCTGCGCACATGTCGGTAGTGGCCGCGGAACGGTGATTCGTAGCGCAGCACCTCTTCGATGAACGCACCGAGCAGCTCCGGGTTGTCGCGGACCTGTCGTTGAACGGCGCTGTGCGTCGCCAGAATCCACGCTGCGCTGCCCAGTATCGAGGCCGTGGATTCACCGGCCGCGCTGAACAACGTGATCATGATCGTCAGCGCCGGAAACTGTTCCAATTCCCCGGCCGCACAGCGGGCGGCGAGGTCCGCGACGAGCCCGGGCGCGCGACCGTCTGCGGCCCTGGTGAAATGGTCCAAGACATACCCGGAGAGCTGCACGGCCGCCACGCCCGCGGCCTCCAGTTGCTCCGCGTCGACGATGCCGTCGAGCAATGTCGTGGTGACATAACCCAACCTGATGAGGGTGTCGACATCGCCGTCGGCCAACCCGAGCAAGCGGGCGACAACCATCATCGGCAGCCGGTTGGCGACCATGCTCATCCATTCGATCCGGCCACCGCACTGGCCGTCTTCATAGAGTCGACCGGCGGTCGCTTCGGCGAACTGTTCGATGACGCGGATTCGCCGCGCCGACAGGTGCGGCAGGAGCAGCGTGCGGTGCACATCGTGAGCGGGGTCATCCGCGGTCGCCAGGGCATGCATCGGGCCACCCAAGGGACCCATGTCGAACGGGGTGACGCGGCCGTCGTCGTGATAGACCATGGTGGCCGTCAGGTTGGAGGAGAAGTCCTCGACGCGAGCGACGGCCTCGACCACGGCATCCCACCCACAGACCGCGTAGAAGGTCGAATCTCCGATGCGCTGCACGGGGGCGCGCCCGCGCATTCGGGCGTAGTGCGGATAGGGATCGTGCAGGGCGTCGGTGCCGAAGATCTCGGCGGCATCCGCTGAGAAGGTCATCCGCCCAGCGTGAACGTCGGAGAAGTAGCTGGTCAACGGTGCGCGACAAAGGCGATAACCCGCGCGGAGCAGGGTCGGCGCACCGATTCTCACGCGAGCCGAGGGACCTGCGTGTTCGGTGAGAATTCCCCGCGGTTTCCTCTCATGGTGATAAGTGTTCTGGATGGCTTCGCGCACTGGGGTGACCCGGACGACCGCATCCGGCGACTGGTTGCTCGGCCGCGACCGCCGCGACGAGGCCGCCGAACGCATCTACACCGCGGCTGCCGAACTGTTGTCCCGGCACGGGTACGAGCATTTCAGCGTCGACGCCGTGGCGGCGGCGGTGCACTGCTCACCGGCGACGGTCTACCGCCACACCGGCGGCAAGGCGGCGCTCCGCGATGCCGTGCTCACCAGGCAAGCCGAGCGCATCCTCGACGCGGTCCGCTCTGCCATCGCCGATCTGACCGGCCAGGAAAGAGTCGTCACCGCCACGCTCGTCGCGCTGCGCCGGATGCGCGCCGACCCCTTGGCCGGCATCATGCGCTCGATGGTCACGGTGTCCGGCGACGAGTGGATCACCGGATCGCCGGTTGTGTCGCGATTCGCAGCCGAAATGGTCGGGCTGAGCACACCCGACCCGCTGGCCACACAGTGGTTGATCCGTTCGTTCCTGGCCCTGTGGCACTGGCCGGTGCCCGACCCGGACGCCGAGAAGGAGATGGTGCGCCGGTTCCTCGGCCCGGGCTTCGGGGCCGTCGTCGACGACTCGCCGTGAACACGCGTCGTACGCGCTCAGATTTGCGTCGTGGTCGAGTCTGATCTGTATGGGCACACTCATCTACGGGTTCACCACATCGGTGGACGGCTATATCGCCGACGCGCACGGGAACATCGACTGGAGTGATCCGAGCGACGAACTGCACCAGTACTGGAACGACTTCGAACGCAACACCGCCATGTCGTTCTACGGCCGACGAATCTATGAACTGATGGCCGACTACTGGCCGGCCGTCCGCGAGTCGGCCGATGCCGACCCGATCGCCGCCGACTTCGCCGGGGTGTGGTGCACCATGCCGAAGGTCGTGTTCTCCTCCACCTTGGAATCCGTCGCGTGGAACTCCCGGCTGGAACGTGGCGACCCGGTCGAGGTGGTGCGGCGACTCAAGGCCGACACCGACGGTCAACTCGAAGTGGCCGGCGCGACGTTGGCGGCACCGCTCGTGCGGGCGGGGCTGGTGGACGAGTACCGAATGGTCATCGCCCCCACCGCGGTCGGCGGCGGCACTTCGTTCTTCCCGATGCTGCCATCGTGGATGCCGTTGCAACTGCTGGAGCATCGGGTGTTTCCCGGCGGCACGATCCTCCTGCGCTACGCGCCGAGAGATCGGTAAGACTCAGTGCGCAGCGGGCCGGAACATCGAATACACCACCGGCCCATCGGGTATCGATGTCGTGGCGGTGACGGCGAACCCCGACCGCTCGTAGAGGCGGACGTTGCGTTCATCCGACGTCTCCAACGCCGTGCCTGCGGCGGCGTCGACCGCGCTCACCGCCGCCAGCCCGGCCTCGACCAGCGCGCCACCCAGGCCCCGGCCCTGGCTGTCCGGGTGTACACCGAGGGTGGCCAGGTTCCATGCGTTCTCGGGTTGGGCCGGGATGTCCACCTGGCCAAGCACTTCCAGTCGATCACCGTGCAGATCGGCGACCTGCTGCTGGAAGTCCGGCGGCGGTTCGGGCGCATCGGGCGGCAGCAGCGCCAGCACGCCGCGCACCTCGTCGGCGACCAGCACGATGCCGTGCTGGAGTGCGAACTCCAGGTACAGCCGCTGCAGTCGCTCGAGGCGTTCGGCGTAGCCGTCCTGCGGAATCGACCACCTGGTCCACGGATAAGAATCGAAGGCCGCGGCCAGGGTGGCGGCCGCCGCTTCCAGATCCGTCGCTGCTGCGCGTTTGATGCGGTGACTCACCGCACACACCTCCATCGTGTCGTCTGCGTGCACGCAATGTTCGGCTGACAGCTTAGCCGTGGATATATAGGCGTCACGGAGCTGTCAGCGGAACATTGCGATCGGCTAGCGGCCGAGACGGGACCCCACCGGTATCTGGACCCGCTGCATCACCGCCCCGAAAGCGCTGCCGTGCAGGGTCGCCGCTGAATGAGCTGGGCCACGCGCGTATCTCAACCGTTCAGCGCGTCCACTATCTGTCGGGCGACCTCGGCCGGCGCCGCGTGTGCGGTGTCGATGACCTCCGCCTCGTCGTGCAGCCACGTTCTGGCTGCCTCCGCATAGGCGTCCAGATAGTCCAGACGGAACTCCGAAGGCCCCATGACGAGATCCTCATTGATCCTCGCACGCAGCGTGTCCTGGTCCGCATGCAGTACGAAATGCCGCACCGGCACGCCATAGTGCGCCAGGCCCTGACTGATCTCGCGCCAATACTGCTCCACCAACACCGTCATCGGCACCACCAACGGGCAGCCGGTGTATTCGACGAGTCGGCGGGCGGTCTCGACCACCAGCGGACGCCACGGCGGCCAATGCTGGAAGTTGTCCGTCTCGGGTAAACCGGGCTGGATGTTCATGAGCACCTCGCCGATCATCTCCGCGTCGAAGACCCGCGACCCGGCAATCAGTTGTTGGACGAGCGGGCTGGTCGTCGTCTTACCGACACCGTGAGTACCGTTGAGCCAGACGATCATCGCCAGTCCCAGCCCGCGCTATACGTACACCTTGGTCCGAACTGGGACATCACATCCCCTCCCCTGGGCTAACCGCGGTTGGCTCGCACAGCCTCGCGAATCAGGGCCTTGAAGGCCTCGGTGTCCAGTCGATCGTCTTCGCGCAGATCAATGGCGCGACGGACCGACGCGTCGAGACTGGCGTTGAACAGGTGGTCCGGATCGTTCACCGACGCGCCCGTGGCGAAGGTCAACTTGACCTTGTCCTTATAGGTCTCCACGGTGCAGATCACGCCGTCGAGGGAGAACGTGGGCACACCGTCGGGGTTGGACGGCTTGCGCCACTTGACCTCTTCGACGACATCGGGTTCGGCCTGGTTGATCAGAGACCGGAGCAGCTCGACACGATCGATACGCCAATCCGCACTCACGGCCGCCAATGTACTACCGAGCCCTAGACGTTGAACCGGAACTCGACCGTCTACCAGAGGCCGACCCGCCCGCAATGTTCCGCTGACAGCTCCACCATGGATAGATAGGCGTTGTGACGCTGTCAGCGGAACATTGCGAATGGCAGATCGCCTCGCTGGCCGGGCTCACACGTTGAAACGGAACTCCACGACGTCCCCGTCGGCCATCACGTAGTCCTTGCCCTCCATACGCACCTTGCCCGCGGCCTTGGCCGCGGCCATCGATCCGGCCTCGACCAGATCATCGAAGGACACCACCTCGGCCTTGATGAAGCCCTTCTCGAAATCGGTGTGGATCACCCCGGCCGCCTTCGGCGCGGTGTCGCCGCGGTGAATCGTCCACGCGCGGGCCTCTTTCGGCCCCGCCGTCAGGTAGGTCTGCAGGTTCAGGGTGTGGAAACCGGCCCGCGCCAACGCATCCAGCCCGGGCTCGGTCTGGCCGATGGACTCCAGCAACTCGGCCGCCGACTCGTCGTCTAGCTCGATCAGCTCGGACTCGATCTTGGCATCCAGGAACACCGCATCGGCCGGGGCCACCAACTCACGCAGCTCGGCCTTCTTGGCCTCGTCGGTGAGCACCGACTCGTCGGCGTTGAACACGTAGAGGAACGGTTTTGTGGTCATCAGGTTCAGTTCGCGAAGGACCGTGGCATCCGCCCCCGCCGAGAACAGGGTCTTGCCCGAATCGAGCACCGCCTGGGCGGCCACCGCGGCGTCGAGCAGCGGTTTGCGGTCCTTGTTGTTGCGGGCTTCCTTCTCCAGCCGCGGGACGGCCTTCTCCAATGTCTGCATATCGGCCAGGATCAGTTCGGTCTCGATGACCTCGATATCCGAGCGCGGATCCACCCGACCGTCGACGTGCACCACATCGTCATCGGCGAAGGCTCGCACCACCTGGCAGATGGCATCGCACTCGCGGATGTTGGCCAGGAACTTGTTGCCCAGCCCGGCCCCCTCGGAAGCGCCCTTGACGATGCCGGCGATGTCGACGAACGTCACCGGTGCCGGCACGGTCTTCTCCGAGCCGAAGATCTCGGCGAGCTTGTCCAACCGCGGGTCGGGCAGCGCCACCACACCCTCGTTGGGTTCGATGGTCGCGAACGGGTAGTTCGCGGCCAACACGTCGTTCCGCGTCAGCGCGTTGAAAAGGGTCGACTTGCCGACATTGGGGAGTCCGACGATTCCGAGGTTCAAGCTCACGGACTCCAGAGTCTAGAGGGTGTGACAGGCTCGCCAGCGCGTGCTGGCAGCGCCCACCCAGCGTCAGCCGGTACGGTCAACATGTGTCAGGTCAGCCCGAGCCGACGGAGTCGGTGTCCCACCGCGCCGTCCTCCCCCGCATCCCGGGCTGGCCATCGGGACTGCTGCCCTGGTGGGGCGCTGTTCTGGTGGCCGTCACGGCAACCCTGGTCGGCTTCGCCTACCACGCCGGCGCCGGCGCCGGCGAGCTCGGTGCGGTGTTCGCCACGTTCTATGTGTTGGGCTGCCTGGCGGCGGTTCTGCTGGTGCGTCGCTCCGGCATCTTCGCCACGGTCATCCAGCCCCCGCTGATCCTGTTCATCTCGGTACCGTCTGCGTACTTCCTGATGCACAGCGGCCAGATCAGCGGCCTCAAGGACGTCCTGATCAACTGCGGTTACCCCCTGATCGAGCGCTTCCCACTGATGTTCTTCACCTCGGTGGCGGTGCTGGCGATCGGCGGGGCGCGCTGGTACCTGGACAAGCAGAGCGCAGATTCCGCCGAGGTCTCCGAGTCCACTGGTTCCGACGGCCCCGATCTGGCCGAGCGTGTCGCCCGACGGCTGCGCCGCTCGCCGGATCCCGATGCCGAGGCGCAACCGCGCCCCGCTCGCCGATCGCGGCGACCCCGCGAGACCGCCGCCCGTGCCGCCCAAGAGCCCCGCCGCACCCGCACCGGCCAGCCGTCGCGCGCCCGGCACAACCGGCCGCCGGAGTCGGATATCGCGGCCTCGGCCGCCGCGGCCGACCGCCGCGAACGTGCCGCCACCCGGGAGCGTTATGGCCGTCCCCGTCCCGACGAGGAACTGCGTGCGGACCCGCCGCGGCGCGCACGCCGGACCCGTGATGCGGCCGCACGCGATCCACGCGAACCCCGTCAGCCCCGCCGCACGCCGCCACCGAGCCGCACCCGCGCCGAAGACACCCCAGATCCCTACGAGCGCCCGCGCCGCCGCCGCGAGTACGACAGCCCGTACGCCGATTACCAGCCCGGCTACCGGCCGCCTCGCCCCGAGGACCGCTATCCGGAGTACCCGGACTATCCGGAGCCGCCGCGTCGCGCCGCCACCGAGGGGGCACATCACCCGGTGTCACGGGTCCGCTATCGCAGCACCGACGACGAGCGACGCACCGAGCACCGCACCCGCCCGCGGGCCGGCCACCGTCGCGACGACTGGGACTAGCTAGGGCACGGCGCGCAGGAACGTGCCCGCCGCTTCGACCGCGGGCGCCGAACTCCCCGCATCGCTGACGAACACCGCCAGCGCCAGGTCACCGCGGATGCCGACGAACCAGCCGTGCGCATGGGTGTCGTCGATATATTCGGCGGTCCCGGTCTTGCCGAGCAGATCAGGGATGTCCTGCAGCGCCGTCGCGGTGCCACCGGTGATGGTTTCGCGCATCATCGCCCGCACCTGCTCGTCGACCGACGGCGGTAACGGTTCGGGCGTGCGGTCGGGCACACCCGGGGACCCCTGCACGATGGTCGGGGCGGGCACCGATCCCTTCGCCAGCGTCGCGGCCACCAGCGCCATCCCGAACGGCGAGGCGGTGACCTTGCCCTGGCCGATGCCCTCCTCGACGCGCAGCGCCGAGGTGTCCGCCGCCGGCACCGAACCGGTCACCGTAGTCATGCCGGGTGCGACGAAATCGATGCCGAGACCCAGTTGGGCGGCGGCCTTGGTCAGCCCGTCGGGCGGCAGGTTGACCGCGAGCCTGCCCATCGTGGTGTTGCAGGACCGCGCGAACGCGGTGTGCAGCGGCACCTCGCCGAGATCGAAATTGTCGTCATTGGGGATCTGGCGGCCCTCGATGTTCTCGGTGCCCGGGCAGCCCACGACGCTGTCCGGGGTGACCTGCCCGGCCTGCAGGGCGGCCGAGACCGTGACGGTCTTGAAGGTCGATCCCGGCGGGTACAGCCCGGTCAGCGCGATCGGGCCCTGCGCGTCGGCGGGCGCGTTCTGCGCGACGGCGAGCAGATTGCCGGTCGACGGCTGGATTGCCACAATGGCCGCGGGCGTGGTCAGCGATGCAAGGGCCGTCTCCCCGGCCAGCTGCATGCCGATATCGAGTGTGCTGGCGATATCGCCGACGGAGCCGGGGTCCTGCCCACCGACACGGGTGGGTCCGGTGGGGGTCTGCGCGGACACCGCCCAGCCGGCGGCCTCGTCGGTGCGCTGCTGCCACAGCTCGGACAATCCGGACAGGGTCGGCGAGGTCAGTGCGCGGTCGGTGGCCAGCAGCCGGGTCTGCGGGCGCAGGGTCACCTCCGGCAGCGCGGCCAGTTGGTCCCGGATAGGGGCGAGGTCCTCATCGCGCAGTGTGACGGCGGTGACGGGCGCCCCCTTGGCCAGTTCCCCGCCGAGCCACTCCGGAGTGACGGTCGGCGCGATCGGATTGACCAGTGCCGCAACGGCGTTGACATCGGCGCCGGGGGCGACGTCGACGAGGGTGACGATGTGCTGGGTGAGCAGGTCGGCACCGGTGCGATCGAGCACCCTGGCCGCCGGCTGTGGGGCCAGCGTGCCGAAGGACAGCGGGCCCTTGTCCAGACCGGGCGCGACGGTCGCCGCATCCCAGCGGACCTTCCAGTCATCGCCCTCGGCGGCGGCCGACCCGGTCGTGGTGTAGGTCCACTCGGTCGTCTTCTGCGGCCCGAACTTCCAGGTGGCCGCCAGCGTGAAGGTCGCTTTGTCCTCCTCGCGTCGCACCTCGGAGACCGCGAAACGGACATCGGTGCCCAGGCTGGCGTAGAGCGCGTCCAGGGTGCCCGAGGCAGCTGCGGCATCGGTGGTCAGCGCTGCTGCCGCGGTGGCGTCACCGCGGCTGAGTGCATCGGCGAACCCGTCGGTGGCATCGGCCAGCCGGTCGTCGCTGTCGCTACAGCCGGCCAGCAGGAGTACGGCCACCAGGACCGCGGGAATGATGCGTCGCAGAGAGCCCACAACGCCCGAACGTACCCGGGTCAGCCGCGCGGCGGACGGATCTCCCGCGGCAGGGCGAACACCAACGTCTCATTGGCCGTGGTCACGGGCTGCACAGTGGCGTAACCGTATTCGGCGAGTCGGTCCAGCACGCCGCGCACCAGGATCTCGGGCACCGACGCACCGGAGGTGACACCGACCGTCGTCACCCCGGAGAACCAGGCGGGATCGACATCGTCGGCGTAGTCGACCAGATGCGAGGCCTTGGCACCGGCCAGCAGCGCCACCTCGACCAGCCGCACCGAGTTCGACGAGTTCTTCGAGCCGACGACGATGACGAGATCGCATTCGGGCGCCATCGCCTTGACCGCGACCTGACGGTTCTGAGTGGCGTAGCAGATGTCGTCGCTCGGCGGGTCCTGCAGCGTCGGGAACTTCTCGCGCAACCGGCGCACGGTCTCCATGGTCTCGTCGACGCTCAACGTGGTCTGCGACAGCCAGATCACCTTGTTGGGATCGCGCACCGTCACCTTGTCCACGGCATCGGGATTGTCGACGACCTGGACATGGTCGGGGGCCTCACCGGCGGTGCCGACGACCTCCTCGTGACCCTCGTGGCCGACGAGCAGGATGTCGTAATCGTCGCGGGCGAAGCGTTTGGCCTCGTTGTGCACCTTGGTCACCAGCGGGCATGTCGCGTCGATGGTCTGCAGGTTGCGTTCGGCTGCCTCGACGTGCACGGTCGGGGCGACACCGTGGGCGGAGAACACCACGATGGCGCCCTCGGGCACCTCGTCGGTGCGCTCGACGAAGACGGCACCGGCCTTGGCCAGCGTGTCCACCACGTAGCGGTTGTGCACGATCTCGTGCCGCACGTAGATGGGGGCGCCGTGCTTCTCCAGCGCACGCTCGACGGTCTCGACGGCCCTGTCGACGCCCGCGCAGTAGCCGCGTGGCTCGGCCAGCAGCACGCGCTTGCCGTCAACCCGCGCGGCCACCGAGCTGGTGGCACCGGGAATTCCCATGTTGACGGTTGGTGGCATGCATCCAGGGTACTTACCCGCACCCGTCACGGGCCAGCCGTAGGCTGACCCCATGGCAACAGCACCATACGGAGTTCGATTGCTGGTGGGTGCGGCAGTGACCGCCCTGGACGAGACCCGCAAACTCCCCCAGACCATCCTCACCTATCCGATGACGGTGGCCAGCCAGCTGGCGCATCTGGTGATGAAGGTGCAGCAGGACGTCGCCGACCTGGTCAATCGCGGTGACGAGGCACTCGAGGAACTGTTCCCGCCCAAGGACGAACAGCCGGAGTGGGCGACGTTCGACGAGGACGAACCGCGCGATCGCTTCTCCGACGCCGCCGATGCCGACGACTCTGACGACCTCGCGTCGGTGACACGTCTCACCGGAGACAAGGTCGCCAATCGCTCCGAAGGCCGGTTCGCGCTGTTCAGCGAGGGCGAGGTTCGTCCGGAGGCGCCGGGGGCGGCCACCGCGCCGACGAGCAACGGCGAGGTTCCGGCGATCGTGGACAAGATCGGCTACGAGACGCTGACATTGGCGCAGCTGCGCGCCCGGTTGACCTCACTGAAGCTGACCGATCTGGAGGCGCTACTGGCCTTCGAGGAGGCCAACAAGGCACGCGCTCCGTTCCAGACGCTGATCGCCAACAGGATCACCCGCGCGTCGGCCAAGTGAGCGAGCCCGGCCAGTCCCCGGAGAACCCGTGGCCGGTCCGCGCGGTTGCGACACGGGTCGCCAAATGGATCGACCGGTTGGGCACCGTGTGGGTGGAGGGGCAGATCGCGCAGCTGACCATGCGTCCGGGCTCGAACACCGCGTGGCTGGTCCTGCGCGACCCGGCCGCGGACATGTCACTGTCCCTCACCTGCCCGCGGGACCTGGTGGCCAACGCGCCGGTCAAACTGGCCGAGGGTGTGCAGGTCATCGTCTATGGCAAGCCGCAGTTCTACACCGGCCGTGGGACGTTCTCGCTGCGGGTGACCGATATCCGCGCCGTCGGCATCGGTGAACTGCTGGCCCGTATCGAGCGGCTGCGCCGACTGCTGGACGCCGAGGGTTTGTTCGACCCGCGGCTCAAACGCCCCATCCCGTTCCTGCCCAACACCATCGGGCTGATCACCGGCCGGGCGTCGGCCGCCGAACACGACGTGATGGCCATCGCGTCGGCACGGTGGCCCGCCGTGCACTTCGAGGTCCGCAACACCGCCGTGCAGGGGCTCAACGCGGTGGCTCAAATCGTCGAGGCGCTGGCCGAGCTGGACGCCGATCCGCATGTCGACGTGATCATCCTGGCGCGCGGCGGGGGCAGCGTCGAGGATCTGCTGCCGTTCTCCGACGAGACGCTGTGCCGCGCCATCGCCGCGGCCACCACACCGGTGATCAGCGCCGTCGGCCACGAGCCGGACAATCCGGTCTGCGACCTGGTGGCCGATCTGCGCGCAGCCACCCCCACCGATGCCGCCAAGCGCGTCGTGCCCGACGCCGCCGCCGAGCAGGCCGGGGTGACCGAGATGCGACGGCGCAGTGCCCAAGCGTTGCGCAACTGGGTGCGGCGCGAGGCACACATCATCGAGGGGCTGCGCTCACGCCCGGTGCTGGCGCACCCCTTGCGGGCACTCGATACCCGCGCCGAGGAGATCGAGCGGGCGCGGGCCACCGCACGCCGAGACATCAATCGGATGATCGCGGTGCAGGCCGATCGGCTCGAGCATCTGTCCGCGCGGCTGAGCACGCTCGGACCGGCGGCGACGCTGGCCCGCGGATACGCGGTGGTGCAGTTGCTCGACGGGAGTTCCAGCGGCCAGGTGCTGCGATCGACCGCGGATGCGCCGGCCGGTAGACAACTTCGGGTGCGCGTTGCCGACGGCGCCCTCACCGCAGTCAGCGAGGGAGCAGATGAAGCCCATTAGTAAGTTGGGGTACGAAGAGGCGCGTGACGAGCTGATCGAGGTGGTGCGCCAGCTCGAACACGGCGGACTGGACCTCGACGCCTCCCTCAAGCTCTGGGAAAGAGGTGAGGAACTGGCCAAACGCTGTGAAGAACACCTGGCCGGGGCCCGCCAAAAGGTCGCCGACACGCTGGCCGCCGGCACCACCGACGACGAGTGACGACGCAGCCGCATTAGTCGGATTTATCGGCCAGGACTTCAAAACTGGAACACGTTTCAGTTATCCTCGCCACATGGGTGACCCAACTTTGCGTACTGACCTGGGCCGAGTGCTGGTGACGGGCGGTTCCGGTTTCGTCGGCGCCAACCTGGTGACCACACTGCTCGAACGCGGACACGAGGTCCGCTCCTTCGACCGGGTGCGTTCGCCGCTGCCCGCCCACCCCAGGCTGACAACCGTCGTCGGTGACATCACCAACGCCGGGGACGTCGGCACCGCCGTGGCGGATATCGACACGATCTTCCACACCGCGGCCATCATCGACCTGATGGGCGGGGCCACCGTCACCGAGCAATACCGGCAGCGCAGCTTCTCGGTCAACGTAGAGGGCACCAAGAATCTGGTGCACGCCGGCCAGCAGGCCGGGGTCAAGCGATTCGTCTACACAGCTTCCAACAGTGTCGTGATGGGCGGCCAGGACATCGTCAACGGTGACGAAAAATTGCCCTACACAGCACGATTCAACGATCTCTACACCGAGACCAAGGTGGTTGCCGAGAAGTTCGTGCTCAGCCAGAACGGCGAGCACGGCATGCTGACGTGTTCGATCCGGCCCAGCGGCATCTGGGGCCGCGGTGATCAGACCATGTTCCGCAAGGTCTTCGAGAACGTGCTGGCCGGCCACGTCAAGGTGCTCGTCGGCAGCAAGAACATCAAGCTCGACAACTCCTACGTGCACAACCTCATTCATGGTTTCATCCTGGCTGGCGAACATCTGGTGCCAGGCGGCACCGCACCCGGACAGGCCTACTTCATCAACGACGGTGAGCCGCTGAACATGTTCGAGTTCGCCCGCCCGGTGGTGGTGGCGTGCGGTCGCAAGCTTCCCAACTTCCGCGTCTCTGGTCGGCTGGTACACAAGGCGATGATGGGCTGGCAGTGGTTGCACTTCAAGTACGGCATTCGCGAGCCTCTGGTGGAACCCCTTGCCGTGGAACGGCTTTACCTGAACAACTACTTCTCGATCGCCAAAGCGCGGCGCGATCTCGGGTACGAGCCGTTGTTCACCACCGAACAGGCAATGGCCGAATGCATGCCCTACTACACCGAGCTGTTCGACACGATGGTGTCCCAGGGCGCCCAGCCCGCCGTGACCGCAGCACCGAAGAGCTGACCGTCGTCGATCGGTTCACACCGAACATGCCCGAAATATGGACAAGGCCGGTGGCGCTGTAGCGCCCCGGCCTCTGGCTTCCCGCACGGAGTCTACAGAACCGGGGAAGCTTGCCCACCAGGGTACGTGACGCCGCACCGGGAAGCCAAACTCACCCCATCCGTTCACAGTTCAGGGGATCTCCGCCGACGATCGCGCGCAATCGCCGGACAGTCATGGGCGTCGCCGCCTCAGCAACGGTGGCGAGCAGTGTGCGCGCATCGGTCGCCGGCGTCTGCGGTGGCATCACCCACAGCAACGCCGTGCGCGAGTGGCTGCCGACCAAATACAGCGTGTCCGGCGCAACCATGGAGTATCGATCAACCGAGATCGCCGCGCCGCCACGGATCACCCGTGCGGGGGCCGCAGGAAACACACTGGCGTCGTACAGAACTCGGCGCACGGGGCCCAACCAACGGCCCATCACCGATACCAGGTCCGGAAGTTCGGTCCGTAAGTCATAGTTCGGCGGCCACCACGCGCCGTCGACGCTGCCCTGCAGATCGGTGCGTCCGCAGATCGCGAGTCGGGTATCGGGCTGACATTCGACATCGACCACCGGCGATGCTCCCATCACTATCAGAGCAATCGCAGACGGCAACCGATGAATCGGGCACGCGAGAAACCCACGACTACGACCAGGGTAGCCCGATCAACCGGTTGCCGTGCGATCCCACGCGACCCGCAATGATCTGATATCGCCAGGCCAGGGAAAAGTTCCGAAGACTACCTAACCAACGGCGATCTTGTTCGCTACTGTGACAGGCGTTCTGTCCAGCGGCTGATGGGGTTGTGATGACCGATACCGTGCTGGTGACCGGGGCCTTTGGGTTGGTCGGCTCCGCGACCGTTCGCCGGTTGGCCGCCGACGGGCGCCGCGTCGTGGCCACCGATCTGGACAATGCACCCAATCGCAAAGCCGCCGAATCCCTTCCCGCCGGGGTGACGGTGCGCTGGACCGACCTGACCGACCCCGCGGCCGTCGGGGCGCTGGTGACCCAGACCGCACCCGCGGCGATCATCCACCTGGCGGCGGTCATCCCGCCCTTCATCTACCAGCGTCGCGGTCTTGCCGAGAAGGTGAATGTCGAGGCCACCGCCAGCCTGGTGCGGTCGGCTGAAAAGCTCTCGCAGCCAGCCCGATTCGTTCTCGCCTCCAGCATCGCGGTGTACGGCTCACGCAACCCGCACACCGTCGATGGCGTGCTCACCGCGGACACGCCCGTCAATCCGGCCGATATCTACGGCGATCACAAGGTCAAGGCCGAGAAGATCGTGCGCACCTCGAATCTGGACTGGGTGATCCTGCGCCTGGGCGGCGTGCTGACGGCCGACCCGGGGTCCTACATGAAGCTCGACAACTTCACCTTCGAGGCGATGCTGCCCATCGACGGCCGGATCCAGACCGTCGACGTGCGCGACGTGGCCCGTGCCTTCGCGGCCGCCACCACCGCCGACGCCGTCGGTGAGACCCTGCTGGTCGGTGGCGATGACGCCACCCATCGGCTCGTGCAGGGTGACATCGCACCGGCGATGGCCGCCGCGCTGGGTCTGGTCGGCGGGCTGCCGACCGGGCTCAAGGGCGACCCCGGCAACGACGCCGCCTGGTTCAACACCGACTGGATGGACACCACCCGGGCCCAAGAAGTGCTCCGATTCCAACAACATTCGTGGCCGGACATGCTGATAGAGACGGCCGAGAACGCCGGCATCAAACGGCCGCTGCTGCGGCTGGTGGCACCGCTGGCCAAACAGATCTTGACCAGGGTGAGCCCCAATCACGGCAGCGGACGTAGATACGCCGACCCGTGGGCGGCCATCACGGAGAAGTGGGGCGACCCCCGACCGGACGGAGCGCAGGCATGAGCCCCCGAAGTCGACCGCGAGTGAGGATCGCAGCGAGGAACGAGCGAGGACCGGAGCGAACGGAAGACGAGGCATGAGCCCACGAAGTCGACCGCGAGTGAGGATCGCAGCGAGGAACGAGCGAGGACCGGAGCGAACGGAAGACGAGGCATGAGCAAAGACAGAACGGCGATCGTCGTCGGCGGCGCCTCCGGTATCGGCTGGGCGTCCGCGCAGGCGCTGGCCGCCGAGGGCTACCGCGTCGTCATCGCCGACCGCAACGGCGACGGCGCACATGCCCGCGCCGCCGAACTCGGCGACCCACACCGGGCCGCAGAAGTCGACGTCGTCGACGAGGACTCGGTGGCAACGCTTTTCGACAGTGTCGGTCCCGTGCAGGCCGTCGTCAGCTGCGCCGGGTTCTCCACCATCGGCCTCATCGTCGACCTCGCGGTGCAGGACTTCCGTGACGTCATCGACGTCTGTCTCAACGGCGCGTTCATCGTCGCCAAGTACGCGGGCAGACACCTCACCGAGGGCGGCTCGCTGATCTCGATGTCCTCGCTCAACGGCCGCCAGCCCGCCGCCGGGATGAGCGCCTACTGCGCGGCCAAAGCCGGGCTGTCGATGCTCACCCAGGTCGCCGCGCTGGAGTTCGCACCGCGCGGTATCCGGGTCAACGCCATCGCACCCGGATTCGTGCACACCCCGCTGACCGAGGGTGCGGCACTGATTCCCGGTGTCGTCGAGGAGTACGTGGAGAACACGCCGCTGGGCCGGGCGGGCACCCCCGAGGACATCGCCGAGGCCGTCGTCTTCCTCACCAAGTCCGCCTGGCTGACCGGTGAGGTGCTCGACCTCAACGGTGGCTCGCACATGTTGCGCTACCCGGATCTGCTCGGTCACATCGCGAAGCTCGCGCAACAGTGAATCAACCGGTCAAATAGAGCCGTGAAAACTGAGTTCACTCTCAGCCAGAAGCGGGCCCTGGCTGTCGCGACCGTCATCGCCCTGGTGTTCGGTGCCTATTTCCTGCGCGGCTTCTTCATCCTCATCGTGGTCGCCGCGGTGGTGGCCTATCTGTTCAACCCGCTGTATGACCGCCTGACCGCCCGATTCAGTTCCAGCATGTCGGCGACGCTGACGCTGCTGACCGCGCTGGCCGTCGTGATCATCCCGATCTGCGGTGCGGTGGCCTTCGGCGTGATGCAGATAAGCAACATGATCCGCAGCGTGTCCGACTGGGTGGGCCGCACCGACCTCAGTGGACTCGGCGACAAGACCCTCAAAGCGGTCAACACCCTGCTCGACAAGGTGCCGTTCATGAAGAGCACCGAGATCACCACCGATCAGGTGCAGCACTGGGTGGTGACCTTCGCCCAGCGCGCCGGTGAATGGGGTCTGGATTTCCTGCAGGGCGCCCTCGGCGGCCTGTTCGGCGGGCTGACCGCGGCGATCATCTTCCTCTACGTGTTCATCTCGCTGTTGGTCAACGGCGACGAGCTGCGCTTGCTGATCCGCCGCCTCAACCCTCTCGGCGAGGAGGCCACCGATCTCTACCTGGCCAAGATGGCCGCCATGGTTCGCGGCACCGTGCGCGGACAGTTCGTCATCGCGGTGGTCCAGGGCGTCGCAGGCGCCATCTCGATCTACATCGCGGGCTTCCACGACGGCTTCTTCATCTTCGCGATCCTGCTGTCGGCGCTGTCGGTGATCCCGCTGGGCAGCGGCATCGTGACGATCCCGTTCGGTATCGGGCTCGTGTTGTTCGGCAACGTGATCGGCGGCATCTTCGTCATCGCCTTCCACATCATCGTGGTGACCAATATCGACAATGTGCTGCGCCCGATCCTGGTACCCAAGGAGGCCAAGCTCGATTCGGCGCTGATGCTGCTGTCGGTCTTCGCCGGTATCACGATGTTCGGGTTCCTCGGCATCGTGATCGGGCCGGTCGTGATGATCGTCATCGTCACCACCATCAGCGTCTATCTGTGGGTCTACAAGGGCGTGCCGATGGACATGGGGACGGAGGCCGACGACGAGCCCGATGAGCCCGGTGTGTTGCGCAGGCTCATCGCGCGGGCGAGGACGGCCCGCCGGCAGGCGCCGGCAACTCCGGAACCGGCCAGTGCCGATATCCCGACGGTGGCATCAGACCGCGAAAGCGGCTGAGAACTCGATCTGTACGCACCGTCGGCGCGCGAGGTCAGCTCGTGGGCAGCGGCTGCTGGGTCTGCACGGCCTTGGCCAGCGTGCGGAAGTCGTCGGGGGTACCCGCGCCGGTGATGGCGATCTGGGCCGGACCCGACAACCGGGTGGTCCAGATCGGCTCCCCCTCGCCGGGCTCGTAGACCACCCAGGTCACTCCGTCGACATCCTGGGCCCCGGTCGGCACCGCCTCGACGTCGATCGAGCCGACCAGCCGGGCCTCGTCGGCGTTGCTCTGCGTCAGGCTGACGTACATCCCGTCGGGCGCCAGGTAGCCCACCCGCGATGTCACCGCACGCACCGACTGTCCGGTCGCTGGATCGGTGCGCCCGCCGTCGATGCCGCCGCGGCCACCGGAGTTGGCCTGCCAGCCCTCGGGCAGGGCGGGCAGCCGCACCGCCAACTTCAGCGTCTGGGCATCGGACTTCAGGGCGGCCGGCACGTCGAAGCTGGGCACGGCTCCCTGACCTGGACCGCTGGGCTGGAACGAGCACATGCCGAGCAGTCCGGCGAGCACCACACAGGCCACCACGAGGGGCGCCATCGACCAGAACATATCGCGGCCGTCGTGTAACAGCCGGTCCTTGGCCGGTCGTGCGACGGGCACGACCACGGTCTCGTCGCGGCCGCCGTCCTGGCCAGGTTCCGGGGTGCTCATGACAGCCAGTATCCCAGTTCCCTCAGTCGACCCCGCTAATGGGACAATCTGCAGCTATGACGCCTACGCGCCGGGAAGCGCCGGACCGCAACCTCGCCCTCGAACTCGTCCGTGTCACCGAGGCCGGTGCCATGGCCGCCGGCCGCTGGGTCGGCCGCGGTGACAAGGAAGGCGGGGACGGTGCCGCCGTCGACGCCATGCGCGAGCTGGTCAACTCGGTCTCGATGAAGGGCGTCGTGGTCATCGGCGAGGGCGAGAAGGACAACGCCCCGATGCTCTACAACGGTGAAGAGGTCGGCAACGGGGACGGGCCGGACTGCGATTTCGCCGTCGATCCCGTCGACGGCACCACGCTGATGAGCAAGGGCATGCCCAATGCCATCTCGGTGCTCGCGGTCGCCGAGCGGGGCGCCATGTTCGACCCGTCGGCCGTGTTCTACATGAACAAGATCGCCGGTGGACCCGATGTCGCCGACTTCATCGACATCACCTCCCCGATCGCGGCCAACATCCAGCGCATCGCCAAGGTCCGCAAGGCCTCGGTTTCCGATGTCGCGGTCTGCATCCTGGACCGCCCCCGGCACGCCAAGCTGATCGAGGAGGTGCGCTCGGCCGGGGCCCGCATCCGGCTGATCTCCGACGGTGACGTCGCCGGCGCCATCGCGGCCTGCCGGCCCGATTCCGGCACCGACCTGCTGGTCGGCATCGGCGGCACCCCGGAGGGCATCATCGCCGCCGCCGCCATCCGCTGTATGGGCGGGGAGATCCAGGCAACGTTGGCCCCCACCGATGACGAGGAGCGCCAGCGGGCGCTCGACCGCGGCCACGACCTGGACCGCGTGTTGACCACCAAGGACCTGGTGGCCGGCGAGAACGTCTTCTTCTGCGCCACCGGTGTGACCGACGGCGACCTGCTCAAGGGCGTGCGCTACTTCGGCGGCGGGTGCACCACTCAGTCGATCGTGATGCGGTCCAAGTCCGGGACCGTCCGGATGATCGACGCCTATCACCGGCTGTCCAAGCTCAACGAATACTCCGCGGTCAACTTCACCGGCGACAGCTCGGCCGCCCATCCACTTCCGTAATCGATCACACCTCAACGAAACAGGGAGCACAATGCCCGACAGCGCTGTCGACGACACCGAATACCGCATCGAGCACGACACCATGGGCGAGGTCAGGGTGCCCAAGAACGCCCTGTGGCGTGCCCAGACCCAGCGGGCGGTGGAGAACTTCCCGATCTCCTTCCGGCCGCTGGAGCGCACCCAGATCCGCGCCCTCGGTCTGCTCAAGGGCGCCTGCGCGCAGGTGAACAAGGACCTGGGCCTGCTGGCCGCCGACAAGGCCGACGCCATCATCGCCGCGGCCGCCGAGATCGCCGACGGCCGCCACGACGACCAGTTCCCGATCGACGTCTTCCAGACCGGTTCGGGCACCAGCTCCAACATGAACGCCAACGAGGTCATCGCCTCGATCGCGGCCGCCAACGGCGTGACCGTGCATCCCAACGATGACGTCAACATGTCGCAGAGCTCGAATGACACCTTTCCCACGGCGACCCATATCGCCGCGACGGAAGCCGCTGTGCGCCATCTCATCCCCGCGCTCGAGCTGCTGCACGCCGCACTCGCGTCGAAGGCCAAGCAGTGGCGGACCACCGTCAAGTCCGGTCGCACCCACCTGATGGACGCGGTCCCGGTGACCCTGGGCCAGGAGTTCGGCGGTTACGCCCGGCAGGTCGAGGCTGGCATCGAACGGGTCAAGGCGACGCTGCCCCGCCTCGGTGAGCTCGCCATCGGCGGCACCGCCGTCGGCACCGGCCTCAACGCGCCGGACGGGTTCGGCGACAAGGTGGTCGAGGTCCTGGTCAGCGAGACCGGTATCGCCGAATTGCGGCCGTGCGTCGACCATTTCGAGGCCCAGGCCGCCCGTGACGGTCTTGTCGAGGCGTCCGGTGCGCTCAAGACGATCGCCGCCTCACTGACCAAGATCGCCAACGACATCCGCTGGATGGGATCGGGGCCGCTCACCGGGCTCGGCGAGCTGCAGCTGCCCGACCTGCAGCCGGGTAGCTCGATCATGCCGGGCAAGGTCAATCCCGTTCTGCCCGAGGCCGTCACGCAGGTCGCCGCGCAGGTGATCGGCAACGACGCCGCGGTCACCGTGGGTGGTCTGTCGGGTGCGTTCGAGCTCAACGTCTATATCCCGATGATGGCCCGCAACGTGCTGGAGTCGTTCACCCTGCTGGCCAACGTGTCGAAGTTGTTCGCCGAGAAGTGCATCGAGGGCCTGGTGGCCAACGACGCGCATCTGCTGCAGCTGGCCGAGTCCTCACCGTCGATCGTGACGCCGCTGAACTCCGCCATCGGCTACGAGGAGGCCGCCAAGGTCGCCAAGGAAGCGCTGAAGGAGAAGAAGACCATCCGCCAGACCGTGATCGACCGCGGCCTGATCGGCGACAAGCTCTCCGAAGCCGAGCTGGACAAGCGTCTCGATGTGCTGGCCATGGCCAAGGTCGCGCCGGGCGAGTAACCCACCCCGCGAGCACACGCCGGTGCCCCCGAAAGCTGCGGCTTTCGGGGGCACATGCGTCTGGTGGGCACGATCAGCGCGGCGGGGTGTCGACCGCATCGTCGGCGGTGGTATCGGTATAGGCCGCGGTGTTGACCGCCGTGCCGCCGATACCTGCTGCGGCGGAAGCGATGTCGAGCACCGAGGAGTGGCTGCTCGGCGGCGGCGGCTCCGGGGCCTCCGGGTGTTCCTCATCGAGCCGGTAGTGCCTGCTGAGCTGGTCGGCCTCGTCGAGGGTGATGCCCTCGTCGGTCTGGACGGTGGGCGCGTCCTTGACCGCGTCCTTGGTCACCGTGACGCTTACCGCGCCCTCACCTCGGCGGGAGGCCTTGAGCGGCACCACCGCGTGTGACATGCCCATGAACCCGGAGCGCACCAGGGCCCACTTCGGTTCCCTGGTCTTGTCGTCGACGAACAGCTTGTCGATCTTGCCGATCTTCTCCCCCGCCACGTCGTACACGGTCGCTCCGACGTACTGCTCCACCAAAGTCGCCATGCCTTCGGATATCCGATCGGCGAAATCGGTAAACGTCAGCGCAGCGCGTTGACCGCGGGTCCGTTCTCGACACCGCCGTACAGGGTGCCCGGTGCCTGCGGCCCGAGCAGCTGTCCGACGCTGACCACGTGGTAGCCGTTCGCCCGCAGCACCGGCAGGAACTGCTCGACCAGATCCACCGTCGAGTCGAAGATGTCGTGCAGTAGCACCACCGACCCGGGCTGCACCCGACTCATCAGCAGGGCGCGGCTGGCCGCGATGTCCCGGTCGTGAATCCAGTCGTACGGCACGACATCCCAGTTGACGACGGCCAGGCTCTGCTCTCCTGCCGCAGCCAGCACCCGGTCGTCGACCTTGCCGAATCCCGGTCGCATCAGCGTGGGCCGTTGTCCGGTGGCCGCCACGATCGCGTCGGTGGCCCGGATGAGCTGGCCGGCGATCTGGTCGGCCGGCACGGTCGTCAGATCGGGATGGCTCCAGGTGTGGTTGCCGATCTCCATTCCCGCCGCGGCGATCCGCGCGGCGGCGGCCGGGTCGGCGGCGACCTTGTCCCCGATCAGGAAGAAGGTCGCGCCGGCACCGTTGGCGGTCAGCACGTCGAGAAGTCTGTCGGTCGGGGCTGCCGGCCCGTCGTCGAAGGTCAGCGCGACGCATTTGACCACCGCACAGTCGACGGTCTGTGCCTCTGCGATTTGCGGAGTCGCAGCCGCCAGCAGCACGGCTGCGACTCCACAAATCACTCTCATGGCAGCGCGTTGGGGCTGATCTCCTCGAGCATCTCGGTGACCAGCGCCGCGATCGGCGACCGCTCGCTGCGGGTCAGCGTGATGTGCGCGAACAACGGGTGACCCTTGAGCTTCTCGATGACGGCGGCGACCCCGTCGTGACGGCCGACGCGCAGGTTGTCGCGCTGGGCGACGTCGTGGGTGAGCACCACCCGCGATCCCGAACCCAGCCGCGACAGCACGGTCAGCAGCACATTGCGTTCCAACGATTGCGCCTCGTCGACGATGACGAACGAGTCGTGCAACGACCGGCCGCGAATGTGAGTGAGCGGCAACACCTCCAGCATCCCGCGGGAGAGCACCTCCTCCAGCACCGCCGGGCTGGCCAACCCCTCCAGGGTGTCGAAGACGGCCTGCGCCCACGGCCCCATCTTCTCGCTCTCGCTGCCCGGCAGATACCCCAGGTCCTGCCCGCCGACCGCGTAGAGGGGCCGGAAGACGACGACCTTGCGCTGGGTGCGGCGTTCCAGCACGGCCTCCAGGCCGGCGCACAACGCCAGGGCGGACTTTCCGGTGCCGGCCTTGCCGCCGAGGGACACGATGCCGACGGACTCGTCGAGCAGCAGATCGAGCGCGACGCGCTGTTCGGCGGACCTTCCCCGGAGGCCGAACACTTCGCGATCACCTCGCACCAGCTGCACACGCTTGTCGGCGTTGACCCGGCCCAGCGCCGACGAGCTCCCGGCGAGCAGGCGAATACCGGTGTGACACGGCAGATCCCGCGCCGCGGCCAGATCCAGGTCACCCTCGGCGAACAGCGTGTCGATCTCCTCGGCCGAGACGTCGAGTTCACCCATCCCGGTCCACCCCGACGTCACGACGTCCTGGGCGTGGTATTCGTCGGCGGTCAGACCGACAGCGCCGGCCTTCACCCGCAGCGGAATGTCCTTGCTGACCAGCGTCACCAACTTGCCCTCGGCGGCCAGGTTGGCGGCGACCGTCAGGATGCGGGCGTCATTGCTGTCGTTGCGGAAGCCCGAGGGCAGCACGTTCGGGTCACTGTGGTTCAGCTCGACCTGGAGCGTCCCGCCCTCTGTACCAATGGGAATGGGCTGATCCAGGCGGCCGTGATCCAGCCGGAGATCGTCGAGCAATCGTAGTGACTGGCGGGCGAACCAGCCGAGTTCGTGATGGTGCCGTTTGGCCTCCAACTCGCTGATAACCACGAGAGGGACGACCACCTCATGTTCGGCGAACCGTGTAATTGCCCAGGGATCGGACAACAGCACGGAGGTGTCGAGCACGTAGGTCCGGATCGGCGAATCGGTCACGAGGCGCTCCTAGAACCTCCGCGAGCCCCGCGAAGGCGTTTCGGCGGGCGCGCGCGGTACCAGGACCGGGGCCGGTCCTGTTCTCGTGAAGAGATTCGGTACCGCCCGGACAGCAAAGCAATTCGCTAGCCATCGACCTCGACGCTACTCCCGCGGCGCGGCGTCCGCCCGCCAGGCGCGCCGACTCAACCGGCACAACAGGTTACGCGCCGGTGAACTCTCGTAACTCCGGCACCTCGGCCAGTCCCCACGAGGTGATCAGCTCGGCCACCACCGCACGCTTGGTGGCCTCATCGAAGATGCCTGCCTCGGCGACCGTGGCCCGCTTGTCACCGTAGGCGTCGATATCCCCGCCGACGACGTCGAGGGCGGCGGCTTGCGAGGCGATGGCGGCGATGGTCTCTTCCCGCTTGTCCCCGTCCAGCAGGTACCCGACCAGGTTGGCGAAGAACACGGTGTGGCGCTCCTCGTCGGCGGCGATCCGCCCGAGCAGCCCGCGCAGCACCGGTTCGGGAGTCTGTGCCTCGGCATTGCGGGTGAACACCGCATGCGAACGCTCGAAGAACGCCATGAACACCAGCGTCTCGATCTGGGTGAGACGGTCGGCGCGGTAGCCCTTCATGACGTGCTCGACGCGGACATCCTCGTTGGCGGTGGGGTCCACCTCACGGGTGACCACCAGATAGTTGCGCAGCGCGACGGCGTGCAGGTGCTCCTCGGCGGTCCAGCGGCCCAGCCAGCGTCCCCACTTGTCCTCGAGGATGAAGTGCTCGACGAGCTCGCGATGGTAGCCGGCCAGGTTGTCCTTGGTGATCAGCAGGATCTCGCAGGCGTCGGTGACCGGCTTGGGCAGCGTCACATCCGACGGGTCCCAATCCTTGCCGCCGAGGAAGGCAAAGTTCTCGCCCTGGTCGAACGGCACGTAATCGTGCCCGTACCAGGGCTCCTCGGTCGCGAGGTGTCGCGACAGGTTCTCCGCCACGACCGGCTCGAGTTCGAGGGTCAGCGCATTCGCAACGGGTTTCTCAGCCATGAAAGTAACTGTAACCCGTCGACACACGTTCCCCGAAATTCCGTGCCGCGTGTCACGCCGCGGACCTCGCGGTCGCGACTACGACAGCGTCAGACCCGGGTACAGCGGGTTCGCCGCCAGCATCTCCGACGAAGCGGCGTGCACACGGGCGGCGACACCGTCGGCGGTGGCGTACTTCGCCTTCGAGGTCCCCTCGGCCTGGGTATTGGACAGCACCTCGACGACCAACTCGGCGACCTTGTCGAACTCGGCAGCACCGAAACCACGGGTGGTCAGCGCCGGGGTGCCGAACCGGATACCGCTGGTGTACCAGGCCCCGTTCGGGTCGGCCGGGATGGCGTTGCGGTTGGTCACCACTCCGGCGTCCAGCAGTGCCGACTCGGCCTGCCTGCCGGTCAGCCCGAAGGAGGTGACATCGAGCAGGACAAGGTGATTGTCGGTACCCCCGGTGACCAGCCGGGCGCCACGGGAGGTGAACCCCTCGGCCAGCGACTGCGCGTTGTCGGCGACGGCCTGCGCGTAATCGCGGAACGCGGGCTGGCGGGCCTCGGCCAGCGCCACGGCCTTGGCGGCCATCACATGCGAGAGCGGTCCGCCGAGCACCATCGGGCAGCCCTTGTCGACGGCCGGTGCGTACTCCTCGGTGGCCAGCACCAGACCGCCACGCGGGCCGCGCAGCGACTTGTGCGTGGTGGTGGTGGTGACGTGGGCGTGCGGCACCGGATCCTCGTCACCGGTGAACACCTTGCCCGCGACCAGACCGGCGAAATGGGCCATGTCGACCATCAGGGTGGCACCGACCTCGTCGGCGATCTCGCGCATCTTGGCGAAGTTCACCCGGCGCGGGTACGCGGAGTAGCCGGCCACCAGGATCAGCGGCTTGAACTCCTTGGCCGCGGCGCGGACGGCGTCGTAGTCGATCAGGCCGGTCTGCGCGTCGGTGCCGTAGCTGCGCTGGTGGAACATCTTGCCCGAGATGTTGGGCCGGAACCCGTGCGTGAGGTGGCCGCCGGTGTCCAGCGACATGCCCAACAGCCGCTGGTTGCCCAGCTTGGCGCGCAGCGTCTCCCAGTCCGCCTCGGACAGGTCGTTGACATGCTTGGCGCCCAGTTCGGCGAGGCCCGGCGCCTCGACGCGGGTGGCCAGGATGGCCCAGAACGCGACCAGGTTGGCGTCGATACCGGAGTGCGGCTGGGCGTAGGCGTACGGCGCGCCGAACAGCTCGCGGGCATGCTCGGCGGCCAGCGCCTCGACGGTGTCGACGTTCTGGCACGCCGCGTAGAAGCGGTGACCGATGGTGCCCTCGGCGTACTTGTCGGAGAACCAGGTTCCCATGGTGAGCAGCACCGCGGGTGAGGCGTAGTTCTCGCTGGCGATCAGCTTGAGCGAATCACGCTGGTCGGCGAGCTCCTGGCGGGTGGCCTCGGCGATCCGCGGTTCGACCGACTCGATGACCTTCAGCGCGGCGCGGTAGGCCTCGCTGGCGGTGGCGGCGTAATCAGTGCCGGGTGCGGCGATCGACGAATCAGCAGTCATGGGGCAAGCCTATCGCCCCACCGGCGGCGACAGTTACCGCAGGCTGGACGGGATCAGTGGCTCGTCGAGCAGCCTGGTGAAGCGCTCGGTCAGCGACACCTCGGCAGGCCGATCGTCCAGCCACGCGCGCAGCAGCCGATAGCCCTCCACGTAGGTGGAGGTGTAGGCCCGCCACAGCGGCGAGGACAGGAAGCGCAGCATCTGCCGGGCCCGCTCGTCGGACACCAACAACCATTGGCTCAGGTAGGCGACCACGTCGTCGACATCGCGGTGCTCGTCGTGCAGCATCAGCGCCGCGTCCTGACGGACATCGGCCAGCGCCGCGGCGGCCTCGGAGACCGCCGCCGAACGCTCACCGTCGAACCGCAACCCCAGATCGGCGTAGATCTCGGTCGCCCAGGCGCCCCAGTCCGGTCCGATGGCCGCGTACAGAGCCAGGTCGGCCAGCCCCTCGGCCATCAGGCACTGCGGGGTGTTGACCAGGAAGATGGTCTGTTCCTGCTGGTTCAGCCCGGCCACCAGGCCGGCTTCCTTGCGGCAATGCTCGGTGTGATGCCCGGGGTAGGACTCGTGGGCCACCAGTCGCGGCAGGTTGGACATCTGCTGCTTGAGGTCGGCGTTGACCGCCACCGTCGAGGCGTAGTCGCCGAGGTAGTAGTTGAAGCCCGACCACGGCTTGTCGGTGACGACCTCATAGGTGACGGTCTCGGTGTCGGGCAGCGGGAAGGTGGTGCGCACCGTGTCGCGCAGCGCCGAGGAGAACGCGTGAATGCATTCCTCAAGCCGGTTCGGCGGGATCTCCTCGGCCTGGCGGTGGGACTGCAGCCGCTGCGCCAGTGGCCCGCTGCCGCCGAGCGCTTCATCGAGCCTGCGGTGCGCGTCGCGGTAGCGGTCCTGGTCACCCTTGACGATGTCGACATCGAAGTACTCGCGCACCTCCTCGACGAACCCGACATCCTCACCGGCGAATTTGCGGCCCGCGCAGGCCAGCGCCTTGAGGTGGGCCGACAGGTAGGCGCGGCGCTGGGCGTCGAGCCCTTCGGCGGCGGGCACCTCGGCTAGCAGCCGCTGGGCGGTCCTGGCCAGATCCGCGGGATCGGGCGCCGGCTCGTCGGCGACCTTCCGGCGCAACGCGGGGTCGCCGGTGAACGAGTCGACGTAACCCTCCTCGACCCGGTCGAAGCGCAGCCCGAGCAACAGATATTCATCGATGAGGGTGCTGGCGTTCATGGCCTCAACGGTAGATGCAAGACTTGACGGATGTCGCGGCCCAGCGAGCCGAGCCCGTATGTGGAGTTCAATCGAACCCAGTGGCGTTCGTTGCGCATGTCGACCCCACTGGCGTTGACCGAGGCCGAACTGATCGGCCTGCGCGGTCTCGGTGAGCAGATCGATCTGGCCGAGGTCGAAGACGTCTATCTGCCGCTCGCGCGGCTGATCCATCTGCAGGTGGCCGCCCACCAACGGTTGTTCGCCGCCACCGCCGAGTTCCTCGGCGAGCAGAACCCGCACCGGCCGGTGCCCTTCGTCATCGGGGTGGCAGGCAGCGTGGCGGTCGGTAAGTCGACCACCGCGCGCGTGCTGCAGGCGCTGCTGGCCCGCTGGGAGCACCACCCGCGCGTCGACCTGGTGACGACCGACGGATTCCTCTACTCCAACGCCGAGCTGACTCGGCGGAATCTCATGCACCGCAAGGGGTTTCCGGAGAGCTATGATCGCCGGGCGTTGATGCGGTTCGTCACGGCGGTCAAGTCGGGTGCCGATCTGGCCTGCGCGCCGGTGTACTCGCACCTGATCTACGACATCGTCCCCGGCGACAAGCAGCGCATCCGCCAGCCCGACATCCTCATCCTGGAGGGACTCAACGTCCTGCAGACCGGGCCCGCGTTGATGGTGTCGGACCTGTTCGACTTCTCGCTGTACGTCGACGCCCGCATCGAAGACATCGAGAAGTGGTACATCTCCCGATTCCTGTCGATGCGGGCGGGCGCGTTCGCCAACCCGGCGTCGCACTTTCACCATTACGCCACGCTGACCGATGAGCAGGCGGTGTTCGCCGCCCGTGACATCTGGCATTCGATCAACCGCCCGAACCTGATCGACAACATCCTGCCGACCCGGCCCCGCGCCACCCTGGTGCTGCGCAAGGATTCCGACCACTCGATCAACCGGTTGCGCCTGCGCAAGCTGTAGAGCCGCCGATTTCGGCGCGCAAACGTTCGGTGAGCGAACGTCAGCGCGCCGAAGTTGCGCGGTATCAGATGCGGCGCACGCCGACGTACTGCAGTTCGGCCATCACCAACGTGTAGACGCCGGTTCCGAGCACCAGGACCACGCCGGTGGTCGTCAACGGCCAGACGCCGGCCAGCACCACACCCACCGTCAGCACGGTGAACAGGAAATTGCCGATCGCCAGGATCAGCCCGGAGGTGCGCACTGCGTCACGAGCCGCCAACGCCAGGACGACAACGCTGAAGCCGACGAAGAATGCGCCTGTCGCATACTCGGTCGCGGCCGTGGTGCCCGACAGTTCGGCAACACGCGGCGCGAAGAGCAGGAGGCCGACGCCGGCGATACCGCTGATGAGGGCGTCGGCGCGCATGGCCAACCTCAGGAACGCGTCGGATCGGGTGGATGTGACTCCAGCGGTGATGGCGGACATGGTCTTCCTTTCGACGGTGAACAGGAGGAGACCGGTGCGGGAGCGCCCCGCAAGCCTCGACACGCCGGCACCTGCTCCCGCCGTGTGCGTGACGTCCCCGCACCGGTTGGCCGAAATTGCTTCTGCCACCTCTGAGACTGCTCAGCGACCGCTGCCAGCTCGACGCCGAACACTGCCAACTACTGCCAACCGCAGGTCAGCGCCGATGCGGCCGAGGGCGGAGTCCGAGGAGAAGCGACCTGTCGGCCGAAGTCAGGCGGCCGAAACCGGCTGGGCGCCGCGCAGATCCGCCGCGATCATCCGGGCCGCGGCGTTCTGCCAGTTGTGCAGTGAGCGCTGGGGAACCTCGGTCACGAACCACTGCCAGGCCTGTCGGGCGACGGGGTCGAGACCGGCGGCGGTGGCGTTCTGCGCATACGCCCGCACACCGACGACATAGGGGAAATACAGCGAGTTGTAATGCCGCCATTGCTCCCCGGTGCCGAAAGCTCCGCCATCGCGCGGTTTGAGCGCGGCGATCCGGTCGGCCAGCAGTGCCCGCAATTCGTTCGCCCGCTCCAGTGGTTGATCCGGTGCGCCGCGGGCGGCCAGCCGGGCGTCGATCGCCGGGAGTGCGCACAGCGGGCTGGCCACCAGCTTGGACAGGTCACCGTAGTGGCCAAGGGCGCGGCGGGTCAGCCGGGCGAAGGTGTCATCGTCGAGTTCGTCGAGCGGGTTGTCCGACCGCAGCGGTAGCGCCGCCTCGGTGCCGCGCAGGGTCGCCCGGTCGGCCCGCAGCGCGGGAGAGAAGGTCAGCCGGTCCAGCACCCCGGCCAGCGGATCGGCGAGCACGTTGATCGCGATGGCCAGCGCCAGGCTGGTGAACAGCAGCACGGTCAGCGCAGGCTGGGCCGACTCCCCCGCGACCGCGAGGCCGATCACGGCCTGTCCGCCGAAGACCGTCGCCACCGCGGCCGTCCCGACGAAGGAGCGCGCCATATCGGCCTTGAGCGCCTGCCCCTCGTCGAAGGCGTCCCACAGCGCGACGGCAACGCCGAGCAGGGCCACGTCGAATCCTGTGGAGGCCAGCGCCAGTCCGCTGGGCAGCAGTCCCAGCGGGATGACCAGAATGGCGTTGCCGAGGGCGAAGAACAACGTCGCCACCAGGACGAACCGCACCACCGAGACGGGCTGGGCGGGCCGCAGCATGGTGGTGACCATCGCGGCCAGCGATGGCAACGAGACCGCCCCGAACATGAGCCAGTGGCCGGCGCGCAACGGTCCGTCGACACTGCCGGCCAGTGCCGCGCCACCGAGCGCGATGACGGCAACACCGCACACGCAGGCGATCTCACCGACCCGGCTGCGCCAGGTGTCGATCGGTCTGGACAGCTCGACGAGCACCGCGAACCAGAAGATGCCGGGCGCCACCACCAGGAACACCTCGATGCGGCCGAGCAGCTCCGAACCCGTCACGGTGCGCACCGCGTCGAGGGCGACGACGGCGGCGAAGCTGGCCAACCCGGCCGCGGCCAGCACCAGCACCGGCTTGCGGGGGTCGCGCGCCAACAGGTACAACCCGAGCCACCAGCTGAGTGCGAAGACGACCGCCGACAGCCCCGACATCGCTGCTACAACCCGTGCCTGCGGTGCCGATTGGTGTAGTCGCGCAACGCGCGCAAAAAGTCGACCCGTCGGAAGGCTGGCCAGTGCGCCTCGGTGAACCACATCTCCGAGTAGGCGCTCTGCCACAACAGGAATCCGGAGAGTCGTTGCTCACCAGAGGTTCTGATGACCAGGTCCGGATCGGGCTGGCCCGAGGTGTAGAGGTTCTCCGAGATCGCGTCGACGGTGACCGATTCGATCAGCTGCTCGGCGGTGGCGCCGTTGGCCAGTTCCTTGCTGAGCAGTCCGCGCACCGCGTCGACGATCTCCTGCCGACCGCCGTAGCCGACGGCGACGTTGACCTGCAGCACTCCGGGGCCGGCGGCGCCGGTGCTGCCCACCGTCCGTTCCGTCGCCTCACGCAGCCGCCGGGCCGGTTCCTCGCCGAGCAACTCCAGGTCACCGACCGTGCGTACGCTCCAACGGTTTTCGGGCGCGCAGATCTGTTCGACGATATCGGTGATGATCTCGATGAGCGCCGCCAACTCGTCGGGGTCGCGTTGCAGGTTCTCCGTGGACAGCAGATAGACCGTCGTCAGCTCGATGCCGGCGGCCTGGCACCAGCGCAGCATCTCGGCGATCTTGGCCGCGCCCCTGCGGTATCCGTAGCTGACATCGTCGAAGCCCGCATCGCGTGCCCAACGGCGATTTCCGTCACACAACACCGCGATGTGACGTGGGAGTTCGGACCGGGACTGCGCCAATTCGCGGCGCAACCGCATTTCATACAGCCGGTAGGCCGGCTCCTTGAGTCGCGGCGGAATGATCTCCACAGCGATCCAGACTACTGTGATCCTGGCCCAGGTCTAAGCCACTCAGCGGAGGTGAGATGTCCACGCCCATCGATTCCGGCCGGCCCTACCGGTCGGCGGCGGCGCATTCCGCGGAGGATCTACCCGAGGCACTCGCCGACGGTGTCGCGCAGTTCCTCGGCCGCCCGCGCGCCCGCGGCTGGATTCACGTCTACTCCGCGGTCGTGGCATTCATCGCAGGCGCCGCGCTGGTGGCGGTGTCATGGTCGGCGGAGTCCACCCGCGCCGGAGTGGCCACACTGATCTACACGTTCACCATCGTGGCGATGTTCGCCGTCAGCGGTACCTATCACCGGGTGACCTGGCAGTCGGTCAAGGCGCGCACCTGGATGAAACGCCTCGACCATTCGATGATCTTCATCTTCATCGCCGGCAGCTACACGCCGTTCGCCCTGCTGGCACTGCCCTCGCAGAAGGGCATGGTGCTGTTCTGGATCGTCTGGGGCGGGGCCATCGCCGGTGTGCTGCTGAAGATGTTCTGGCCGTCGGCGCCGCGGTGGCTCGGGGTGCCGCTCTACATCCTGCTGGGCTGGGTGGCCGCGTGGTTCATCGGGCCGATCATGGACGGGGCCGGCGTGGCCGCGGTGGTACTGCTGATCGTCGGCGGGGCGTTCTATTCGGTCGGTGGCGTGCTCTACGCACTCAAATGGCCCAACCCGTGGCCGGCGACATTCGGCCATCACGAGTTCTTCCACGCCTGCACCGCGGTCGCGGCGGTATGCCACTACATCGCGATGTGGTTCGCGGTCTTCTGATTCCTGCTCGTCACGTTCCCGGTGGGAGAAGGGTCAGAGCTGGGTGATGTTCGCCGGACCCCAGTAGGCCTTCATCGAGGTGATCAGGCCCTCGCCGTTGAAGGTCATGACCTCGATGGGTTCGATGCGCATCGCCCCGCCGACGGTGATGGCGAAGACGAACGCGGCCTCGGTCCCACCGGCGCGGAACGACAACAGCTCGGTCGAGATCTCGGCGCCCTGCACGTTCTTGTAGAAGCCGGCGATGGCCTGCCGTCCGATGTGCACCTCACCGCCGCCCACCGGATCCTCCAGCGTGGCGTCCTCGGCGTAGAGGGCGGCGACATCGTCGGCGCTACCGCCGGAGACCGTGTCCAGATAGCGCTGGACGAAACCCTGCAAGGCATCAGGCTCGAAGCTCATGACCGGCCACGCTACACGGCACGCCGCAGCGCGGTATCGAGATCTTCCACTGTGCGGACCGGCAGGTCGCACACCCGGCCGCGACAGACATAGGCCGCATCGCGACCACCCACCCGGTCCCGGCCGCGCAACAGTTCACCGGAGTCCGGCTCGCCGCCGACGACCACCGCCCCACCCGGCGCGAGCATCCGCGCGGCGGCCAGCAGATCCGAGTCGGCGGGGTCGCAGGCCACCGCGATCTGGATCGGGCCGCGCACGGCGGCCTCGGCCAGCGCCAACCAATGCCCGCCCGAGCGCGGTGCCTTCGCCAACACCGTGACCCCGGCGGCCAGCGTGGCGTCGGCGGCCGTGCGATAGCGCGGATCGGCATTCAGGTGTGCGACGAGCTGCAGCGCTTCGGCGGCCGCGGAGGCACCTGCCGGGGTCGCACCGTCGATCAGGTCGGCCGGGCGCAGCACCAACGCCTCCGCGTCGTCGGCGGTGTCGAACCAATGGCCCGGTCGTTGCGGATCGGCGAAATGGTCCAGCGCGGTGTCGATCAGTCCGGTGGCCGCGGTGAGCCAGGACTGTTCACCGGTCTGCTGGTACACGGCGCACAACGCGGACGCCAGCGCCGCGTAGTCCTCCAGGATGGCCGCGCTGTCACCGACCACACCGCCGAGGCTGGCCCGCCGCAGCCGACCGTCGACCAGGTGCAACCGCAACAATTCGCGCGCACACGTGATGGCCGCTTCGAGGTATTCGCGGCGACCGAGCGCCACCGAGGCCTCGATGAGCGCGGTGATCGCCAGCCCGTTCCATGCCGTCACCGCCTTGTCATCACGCGCGGGTTGGGGCCGCTGCGACCGCGCCGCCAGCAGCGCCGCGCGCACCCGCTCATGACGGGCCCAGTCGTCGGGATCGGCCCGCAGCTGCAGCACCGAACTCCCCCGCTCGAACGTGCCCGCCTCGGTGACACCGAAAAGTGCTGCGGCCCAGTCGGCATCGGCTCCGAGCACCTCGCCGAACTCGGCAGGCGTCCAGGCGTAGGTCAGGCCTTCGACGCCGCCGGCGTCGGCATCCAGGGACGAGGCGAACAAACCGTCCGCGCCGAGACCGTCGATGATGAACCTGGCGGTCTCGTCGGTGACCCTGCGCGCCAACGCATCCGCGTTGCGACGGGCCCAATGCGCGTAGAAGCGCAACAGCAATGCGTTGTCGTACAACATCTTCTCGAAATGCGGAACCACCCAGGCCGCGTCGACGCTGTACCGCGCGAACCCACCGGCCAGCTGATCGTAGATGCCGCCGCGCGCCATCGCCTCGCCGATGCGCTGCACCGTGGCCAGCGCATCGGCCGACCCGGTCCGTTCGTGGTGTCGCAGCAATGCCTCCAGCGTCATCGATGGTGGGAACTTCGGTGCCTGCCCGAAGCCCCCGCGCTCGACGTCCTCATCGCGCAGCACCGCGGCGACCGCGTCATCGCACAACCGGGCGTCGGGCGCCGAATCGGAGCCCGGTAGCCCCAGGTTGATCGCGCGGAGCTCACCGGCGATCTCGTCGGATGCCCGCTCCACCTCGTCGCGGCGCTGCCGCCAGGTTTCCCGGACCGCCGAGATCAGCTGCAGGAAACCGTCTTTCGGGTAATAGGTACCACAGAAGAACGGCCGGCCATCCGGGGTGAGGAAGCATGTCATCGGCCAGCCACCCTGACCGGTCATTGCGACGGTCGCGCTCATGTAGACGGCGTCGAGGTCAGGACGCTCTTCGCGATCGACCTTGATGCAGACGAAGTCGTCGTTGAGCGCCGCCGCCACCTCGGGGTCGGCGAAGGATTCGTGCGCCATCACGTGGCACCAGTGACATGCCGCGTAGCCGATCGACAGCAGGATCGGCACATCGCGCTCGACCGCCTCGGCCAGCGCGGCCGGCGTCCACTGCTGCCAGTGCACCGGGTTGTCGGCATGCTGACGCAGATACGGGCTGATCGCCTCGCCCAGGACGTTAATCCTTGGCGTCACCCTTGAACTCGTTCGTCGTGCCCTCGTCGACGGCCTGGTCCGGCTCGGGGTGATCGGGGTCGAACGACTCCGGCAACCGCTTGAGGTGCCGGTTCATCGAGAACACCAGCGCGAAGGTGCCGACCAGCAGCACGATCAGCACCAACAGGCCGACGGGGCTGGCCTTGCCGAAATCGGGTCCGGTCTGGCGGGGCCCGCCGTCTTCGGCGAGCAGGGTGGCGGCGATCAAAATCAGGTCGGTCATGGCTCGATTCCGGCGAACAGATCGGTTTCGGGCAGCTGCACCGGAACCCTGGACCGCGCGAGCTCGAACTCCTCGGTGGGCCAGAGCCGTTGCTGCCACTCCATGGGCGTGGTGAAGAAGAAACTCTTGGGGTCGATCTGCGTGGCGTGGGCCAGCAGGGCGTCGTCACGCTGGGCGAAGTACTTGGCGCACTCGATGCGGGTGGTCACCCGCTTCTCGATGCTGTCCTCCTCGGCGTCCCAGCTCTCCAGCCACTTGGCGAAGGGGCCTTCCTGGCCGTGGTGGGCGAACTCGTCCTGCAGCACCTGCATGCGTTGCCGCAGGAAGCCGTGGTTGTAGTACAGCTTGGACACCGCCCAGGGTTCCCCGGCGTCGGGGTACCGGACGTGGTCGGCGGCCGCCTCGTAGGCCGCGACGGACACCTCGTGGCAACGAATGTGGTCCGGGTGCGGGTAACCACCGTTCTCGTCATAGGTGGTCAGCACGTGGGGCCTGAACTCGCGGATCACCCGAACAAGCCGCTCGACGGGCTCCTCGAGCGGCACCAGGGCGAAGCAGCCCTCCGGCAGCGGCGGCAGCGGGTCGCCCTCCGGCAGCCCAGAGTCGACGAAGCCCAGCCAGTGGTGCTCGACGCCGAGGATCTGCGCGGCACGCGCCATCTCGTCGCGGCGCACCTCGTGGATACGGCCGTGTACCTCGGGGATGTCCATCGCCGGGTTGAGGATGTCACCCCGTTCACCACCGGTCAGGGTCACCACCATCACTCTGGCGCCCTCATCGGCGTAGCGCGCGGTCGTCGCCGCACCCTTGCTGGACTCATCGTCGGGGTGGGCGTGCACCGCCATCAAACGCAATTCAGTCATCGTGTCTCTTCAACGAAGGCGTCCCTCTCGCTTATGCCCACGCCCCCTATAGTTCCAGGTCTAAGAGAAGCCACCGACCGACGGGCACCCAAAACCTTGACCATCGAGCGTCCCACCGCCCGCTACGGGCGCCAGAAGCTGTCCCGCAACGGCAGGCGTGGGCTGGTGATCGGCCTGTTTCTGCTGATAGTGGCGGTCGGGGTGGGCATCGCGATCATCGCCTTCCAGCGCTTCGGCACCGCCGACGCCAAGGGTGAACTCAGCGGGTATCGGCTGATCGACGACCAGACCGTCGCCGTGACCATCACCGTGACGCGGGCGGATCCTTCGGTGCCCGCGGTCTGCATCGTGCGCGCACGCTCCATCGACGGCGCCGAAACCGGGCGCCGCGAGATCCTGGTGCCGCCCTCGACCGCCGATTCGGTGGTGATCGACGCCGAGGTCAAGTCGACGAAGCCGCCGGTGGTGGGCGATATCTACGGGTGTGGGATCGACGTTCCGGGGTATCTCGTAGCTCCCTGATCCGCGGGGCACAACCGACGCCGGGCTGCACAAACATGAAAACCCGGCAACGCGGCGGTGGTAGGCTGGACTCATACACGGTTCCGCACTGGAGCCGTGTATTGCTGCATTTGCGCGCGATCAGCGCCTGCAACAGCGGCGATACACGACCTTTTCACGCGATACGTCGCGGGGGAATGACCAACGACAGGAGCGCGAGGACATGACCGATACCCAGGTCACCTGGCTGACCGAAGAGGCCTACGACCGGTTGAAGGCCGAGCTGGATCAGCTGATCGCCAACCGGCCGGTCATCGCCGCCGAGATCAACGACCGCCGCGAAGAGGGCGACCTGCGCGAGAACGGTGGCTACCACGCCGCCCGTGAAGAGCAGGGCCAGCAGGAAGCACGCATCCGTCAGCTGCAGGAACTGCTCAACAACGCCAAGGTCGGCGAGGCCCCCAAGCAGTCCGGCGTCGCGCTGCCCGGTTCCGTGGTCAAGGTCTACTACGACGATGACGAGAAGGACACCGAGACCTTCCTGATCGCCACCCGCCAAGAGGGCGTCAGCGACGGCAAGCTCGAGGTCTACTCCCCGAACTCCCCGCTGGGCAACGCGCTGATCGATGCCAAGGTCGGCGAGAGCCGTACCTACACCGTGCCCAGCGGCAAGACCGTCAAGGTCACCCTGATCAGCGCGGAGCCCTACCACGCCTGACCCGTCGGGACGATCGGCTCCAGATGGCCCAGATCGCCGAGGATCTGCTGCTGCTTCTGCTCGACAATGCGGCAGCGCGCCCGGGCATCGAACAACGCCGTAGGCAACGCGTACTCGCGGCTGCGGTGTTGTTGGACCTGGCCCGCGCCTGCCGGGTCCGACCGTCGGCCGACGGGGATTCCGTCCCCGCCGGTCGCTTGGTCGCATTGGCCGGCGATGCCGCATTGGACCTGTCGACCGGCCCGGCGTGGACGCTGCTGACGCGGCGACCGCTGAAGGTGGGCGCGGCGGTGGCCAAGCTGAGCCGCGATGCCGAACAACAGCTGCTCGACCAGCTGGAGCGGGCCGGGCAGATTCAGCGGGTCCCGGTGGGGCCCAAGGAATTCAGTTATCCGCTGCGGACACGCGCACGGGTCGGGCCTGCTCGCGAGGCATTGCTGGCGGCCTTGTTCGACCGCAGACCGCCGTCGACGCCGACGGCCGCGGCGATCACGCTGCTGCATGCCGCAGACGGACTCGGCGCGGTGCTGAGCCTCAACGATCGCGGGTGGCGCTGGGTGCACGCCCGCGCCGGGGAGATCGCCCTGGGCAGCTGGCTCGACGAATCACCCTCGGCGCTGCCGGAGATCAATGTCGCGGTGACCGCGGCAGCGCTGCGGCCCGTGCTGCAGTCCTGACCGCGAGCAGACGCTTCTACCCCCAGATTCCCGACGATCCAGGGGTATTTGCGTCTGCTCGCCGGGGAACCGGACTACCGCAGCGCCTGTTCGATATCGCCGAGCAGGTCGGCGACCTCCTCGATACCGACCGACAGGCGCACCAGATCCGCGGGCACCTCCAGCTGGGAGCCTGCAGTCGAGGCGTGCGTCATCGCGCCGGGATGCTCGATCAGCGATTCCACCCCGCCCAACGATTCAGCGAGAATGAAAATCTCGGTACGGGCGCAGAAATCGCGTGCCGCGGCCACCCCGCCGCGCAGCCGGACCGAGATCATTCCGCCGAAACCGGACATCTGCTTGGCCGCGACCTCGTGGTTGGGGTGGCTCGGCAGGCCCGGGTAGAGCACCGAGTCGATGGCCGGATGCTCGGCAAGGAACTCGGCCACCTTGGCCGCATTCTCGCTGTGCCGCTGCATGCGCAGCACCAGGGTCTTCAGGCCACGCATGGTCAGGTACGCGTCGAAGGGGCCGGGCACCGCGCCCGCCCCGTTCTGCAGGAACGCGAACGCCGTGTCGAGCTCCTCGTCGTTGGTCAGCAGCGCGCCGCCGACCACATCGGAATGTCCGCCGATGTACTTCGTGGTGGAGTGCAGCACGATATCCGCGCCAAGGGTCAACGGCTGCTGCAGCGCCGGAGAAGCGAAGGTGTTGTCCACCAACAGCTTCGCGCCGGCCGTGCGGGAAATCTCGGCGATACCCGCAATATCGGCTATCGAGAGCAGCGGGTTGGTCGGTGTCTCGACCCAGATCAACTTGGTCTCGGGCGTCACCGCGGCGGCAACGGCATCGAGGTCGGCCAAGGCGACCGGGGTGTAGCGAATCCCCCACTGCGTGAACACCTTGTCGATCAAGCGGAAGGTGCCGCCGTAGGCGTCGTCGGGGATGACCACGTGATCACCGGGACGCAGCACCGCGCGCAACGCGCAGTCGGTGGCCGCCATTCCCGAGGCGAAAGCACGGCCGAAATCGGCCTCCTCGACCGCGGCCAGCGAGGCCTCCAGCGCGGCGCGCGTCGGGTTACCGGTGCGCGCGTACTCGAAGCCGCCGCGCAGTCCCCCGACACCGTCCTGGGCGAAGGTCGAACTGGCGTAGATCGGGGCGTTGACGGCGCCGGTGGCCGGATCGGGCCGGAAGCCCGCGTGGATCGCCCTGGTCGCCAGACCCTGCCACCGGTGTGCGTCGTGAGCACTGCGCTGTTCACCCATGCCGTCCAGGGTAGTGGTGCCCGGACAACAGAAACGGGGTGGACCGGTTCGGTCCACCCCGTTCGGTTGCGCTATGCCCGATTAAGGTGTCAGCGGTGCTACCTGTCCACCGGTGAGGCGACGGTAGGCGTACACCTGGAACAGGATCGCCAGCGGCGCGGCAACGAGCAGACCGACGTAGCACAGGAACGATCCGACGGCCAGGATCACCGAGTACAGCAGCCAACTCAGCAGCACCGGAACGAAATTGTTCTTGGTGACGTCGATGCTCAGCTTGATCGCATCGATGGCCGACAGGTTGCGATCGATCAGCGCCGGAGTCACGAAGAAGGCGAAGATCGACACGATCAAGCCGGGGATGTAGCAGAGCACGCTGCCGATGCTGACCGCGATACCGACCAGCAGGGTCGCGATGATCACCGGGCCGATCAGGCGGGGCTTGAAGAACGAACCCGCCGTCACCGGTACCCCGTTGGCGATGTCCAGAACACCACCGAAATAGGCCGACGAGATCGCCGCCAACAGCACCAGCAGCACGATGAGGCCGATCACCAGCACGAAGATGCTGGCCCCACCGAGGCCTGCGCTGTACTCGTAGCTGAAGCCGCTGTCATAGGAGTCGTAGGTAGTGACCCCGCTCGGCGCCACCGCCGCGGCGATGCCGAAGACGATGCCGCCGAAGATGCCCACCACCAGCGCGTAGACCAGGGTGGGGATGATCAGCGCGCCGGCATTCTTGCTGAACTTGTTCCACGCCCAGGAGAACGCATCGCCGACGCTGTAGGGCGCGGCACCACCCGGATAGCCCGGCTGTGGGTATCCCGGAGGCGGCGGTGCGAAGCCACCCTGCGGGGGCGGGGGCGGCGGGTAACCACCCTGCGGCGGAGGCGGGTAACCGCCCTGCGGGGGCGGCGGGTAACCGCCCTGTGGCGGAGGCGGGTAGCCGCCCTGCGGCGGCGGGAAGTTCCCGGGCGGGGGCGGATAGTCACCCTGCGGCGGGGGCGGCTGGTAACCACCCTGCGAGGGCGGCTGATAGCCGCCCGGCGGGACGTTCTCGGGTGGCGGGAATCCACCGGGCGGGGTGCTGCCCGGCGGAGGAGGCGGTTGTGTCATTTCACCTTCTCGTGAGAATTGAGTACCGACAAACGCCGCGCCGTCGGCGCGTGAGGTGAGCCTATGTCACGCCGGCGGTGTCGCGGCGCTCAAGATCGACATGAGTTTCAGATGAAGTCTGCGGTGCCGCACTTGGAAAATTCTTGGAAGGCACCGACGCGCGGCACCTCTCCGTCACAACCTCGTCACAGCGGCACGCAGACCGTCTTGACAAGCTTGTCGGCCAACGTCTGTCGTTTCCCATCCCAGAGCGGAAACAGGAAGCCGACATAACAGATGACAGCGTCGACGGCGTGCGCCACCTGGCGCACCACCGATGTCACGAATCCGACTGGCTGCCCGGTGTTCTGACCGACGACCTTGAACCTGAGCACCCCCTTACCCAGACTCGAGCCCGTCCTGCCCTGCTGGAATCCGAAGTTCCACAGCGCGTACGCGACCGCGAGGATCCAGGTCACGGCAAATGCCACCTGCCCGAACGTCGACGCCCCCGCCGCACACGATTCGGCGCGGGCATATCCCGAATCACTGCTGCCACACACCGTCTCCCGCGTGCCCAGCAGCAACGCATACCCGATGCCCTGCAGCACGGCGAAGGGAATGAGGTCGATGACGAATGCCAGCACCCTGCTCAACCACGGGGTGTAGGCATTCGCCGAGGACGAGGAATCGTCGCCGCTCATGGTGCCGGTCATCGGCCCGGGAGCGCGACCGTCTTCACGATCTTGTCGACCAGCGTCTGCGCCTTGGGATCCCACAGCGGGAACAACACGGCGACAAGCCATGGCAGGAAACAGATCACGTTGGCGACGAAGTAGATTAGCTGACGGAGTACCGACATGCCGAAGCCGATCGGACGGCCGGTGGCCTCTCCCACGATCCGGAATCCCATGATGGCCTTGCCGATGCTGGAACCCGTGGTCCCCTGCCGGTAGCCGTAGTTCCACACGTAATAGGCCAGTGCGAGAACCCCGCACACCGCAACGGCAACCTGCCCCAGCGTGGAAGCCCCTGTGGCACAGAACGCGCCGAGGTCGTATTGCGAAGTCTCGGTGAGGCACACGGTCTCCCGGGTACCGAGCAGCAAACCGTAGCCGATTCCCTGCAAGATCAGCGCCGGGACGGCGTCGATCAGGAATGCGAGCACCCGGGTGATCCACGATGTGTAGGCCGATTTGGGCAACGACGCGGCGGCCTCGACGCCCGGCTGACCGGGCGGCGGGGGCGCGAAACCGCCCGCGGGCGGCGGGGGCGGCGGGTAGCCACCGGGTGGCGGCGGCGGATAGTCCCCAGCAGGTGGTGGCGGTTGCTCGGTCATGGGACGCCTTCCTGGTGAGGAATTAGCCGGCTCTGCGGCCAGAACCCTACCGGAGAAGTCGCTGTCCAGGTCGGTCCCGGCACCGACCGCTTCCAGCGGTCAGTGCCGGTATCGACCGCTTCCAGCGGTCAGTGCCCCACCGGGCCCTTGGACAGCGAGCCGAGCAGATCGTGGCGGGTCAGCACACCGATCGGTTTGCCGTCCTCGACGACCATCACCGCATCGCAGTCCCGCAACGTCTTTGCCGCGGTGCCCAGCAGTTCGCCGGAACCGATGAGCGGCAACGGCGCGCTCATGTGCAATGACACCGCATCGGCCAGCTTGGCCCGGCCCTCGAAAACCGCTGAGAGCAGCTCCCTTTCGGAGACACTGCCGGCGACCTCGCCCGCCATCACGGGCGGTTCGGCGCCAACGACCGGCATCTGGGAGACCCCGTACTCACGCAGGATGGTGATGGCGTCGCGCACCGTCTCCGACGGATGGGTGTGCACCAGATCCGGCAGGGCTCCGGACTTGTGCCGCAGCACCTCCCCGACGGTCGGCTCATCGATGGAGCCGTCGAGCCTGCTGCGCAGGAAGCCGTAAGAGGACATCCACGAGTCGTTGAACACCTTCGACAGGTAGCCGCGCCCGCCGTCGGGCAGCAACACCACCACGACCGCGTCGGGTCCGGCCTTCTCGGCGACCCGCAGCGCGGCGACGACGGCCATACCGCATGATCCGCCGACGAGCAGCGCTTCCTCACGGGCGAGCCGTCGGGTCATATCGAAGGAATCGGCGTCGGAGACGGCGATGATCTCGTCAGGAATGGCCGGGTCGTAGGCGCTGGGCCAGAAATCCTCGCCGACACCCTCCACGAGATAGGGCCTGCCGGTGCCGCCGGAGTACACCGAGCCCTCCGGGTCGGCACCGATGATCTTCACCCGTCCACCGGACACCTCTTTGAGGTAGCGACCGGTGCCGGTGATGGTCCCGCCGGTACCCACGCCGGCGACGAAGTGGGTGATCTTGCCGTCGGTATCGGCCCAGATCTCCGGACCGGTGGTCTCGTAATGGCTGGCCGGACCCATCGGGTTCGAGTACTGGTCGGGCTTCCACGCCCCGTCGATCTCCTCGACAAGACGATTGGACACGCTGTAGTAGCTCGCCGGATCGTCCGGGGCCACCGCGGTCGGGCAGACCACCACCTCGGCACCGTAGGCGCGCAGCACGTTGCGCTTGTCCTCGCTGACCTTGTCCGGGCAGACGAACACGCAGTGATAACCGCGCTGCTGGGCCACCAGGGCCAGCCCGACGCCGGTGTTGCCCGAAGTGGGCTCGACGATGGTGCCACCCGGCTTGAGCTCGCCGGACGCCTCGGCGGCGTCGATCATCTTGACGGCGATGCGGTCCTTGGAACTGCCGCCCGGGTTGAGGTATTCGACCTTGGCCGCCACCACACCGGCACCCGGTGGGACCACCGAGTTCAGCTGGACCAGCGGGGTGTTGCCGATGAGCTCACTGATATGGCTGGCGATGCGCATGACACCTATCGTGTCAGGCTGCGCGCAGACTCACCACGTCGCCTCTCGGATGTACTCACCGATCTGGCGCAGCGAGCGCGTCGCTTCCCCCACGAACGGCGAACACAACTGGAAAACGTGGATCTGACCGGGCCAGATGCGCACCTCGACGGGAACGCCGGACTCGGCCAGCATCCGGGCCGCCTTTCGCGCATCGTTGAGCAGAACCTCCGAACCCGATACGTGGATCAGGGTGCGGGGCAGGCCCGGTTCGATGTGTTCCAGCGGCTCGTAGACCTCCTGGCCGTGCCGCTTGGCGGACTCCTCGACGATGGCGCCCAAAGCCTCGATGGCGCGCGGCGGGAACATTGCGTCGGTGCGCGAGTTGGGGTGCTGCGCGCGGCTGTCACTGTTGATCTCGAACAGCGGGGACATGGTGACCACCGCGGCGGGCACCTCGGTGCCCTCGGCCTGCAGGCGCTGGGCGAGGGCGAGGGCGAGGTAGCCGCCTGCCGAATCGCCGGCCAGGACGATGTTGGCGGGGTCATAGCCGGTGAGCCGCAGCCATTTGTAGGCGTCGTAGCAGTCGTCGATGGCGCTGGCGATCGAGTGCTTGGGGATCATCCGGTAGTTGACGACGAACACCGGGCTGTCGGCGAACTTGGACAGTTCGGTGACCATCCGGCCGTGGGTGTTGGCCCCGCAGGTCAAAAACGCCCCGCCGTGCAGGTAGAGGATCACCGAACGCTTGCCGTCGGCGGGCAACACCCCGGCGGCGCGGATCAGTTGGGCCGTGCAGTGCGGAAGGGCGATCGTGGCGCGCACCGTGCCCGGCGCGGGCCGCAGGACGCGGGCGGCGAAGTCGACGAGACCGAACGGCCACGGCAGCTTCGGCACGTGCGATCCGATTGCCAACGTCGGCTTGATCGTCATCATGGCTACCAGTCCGGCAAGCCTGCCCGCCAGTCCGGCACCGTCTTCGACGATCTCGACAGGACGCCAGTCGCCGACCGGGAAACGCCGCGATTGACGCGCCCTAGCAGGGATTATCGCTGCATGTGGGGCCGCGGAGACCCTGCTTGGTGCCGTCATCGCCACCACTTCCTACGCCGTTGTAGTGCCCGTTGGCCGATAAGTTGTTAGCCAGGGGGTTGAATTTAGCTTGCTCGCCGTCAATTCGTTAAACAATCCCTGATTCAAATTTGATACCGCGTTCGATACCCCAATGTGACCGCGGTTACTCGCGCGCCTACTGACTTTGTGAAATCGAGACCTAAAATCGTGATCGTGGGTCGCATCACGTCTGTCGCCGTGGCCGCCGCGGCGCTCGTCTCCACCGGTTCGGCCTACGTCGGCGCCCGCAACCTGCTGAGCGGCCAGGCCGACCAGGCCCGCCAAACCATCCCGAAATCCTGGGACGCGCCCCCGCGCGCCGACGGTGTCTACTCCCCCGGCGGCGGACCGGTGCAACGGTGGACCCGCGACACCCCTGTCGACCTGCACCTGATGATCTTCGGCGACTCCACCGCCACCGGGTACGGCAGCACCTGCGGCGACGAGGTGCCCGGTGTGCTGCTGGCCCGTGGCCTCGCCGAGGAGTCCGGTAAGCGCATCCGGCTGAGCACCAAGGCCATCGTCGGCGCCACCTCCAAGGGGCTGTCCGGGCAGATCGATGCCATGTTCGTCGCCGGACCGCCGCCGGATGCGGCCGTCATCATGATCGGCGCCAACGACATCACCAAACCCAACGGGCTGGGCCCGTCGGCGCGCCGCGTCGGCCAGGCGGTGGAGCGGTTGCGCAGCGCGGGCGCAGTCGTCGTGGTCGGTACCTGCCCCGACTTCGGCGTCATCAAGGCCATCCCGCAGCCTTTGCGGTGGGTGACACGCAACCGGGGGCTGCGGCTGGCCCGCGCCCAGGCCGCCGCGGTGCGGGCAGCAGGCGGGGTGCCGGTGCCGTTCTCGGACCTGCTGGCCCCGCACTTCTACGAGGCACCCGAGGTGTTGTTCTCCGCCGATATGTTCCACCCGTCGGCGGCCGGGTACGAGTTGGCGGCCAAGCAGCTGCTGCCGGCGCTGTGTCAGGCCCTCGGCGAGTTCAACTCGCAGACGCAGACCGAGGCCGCCCTGGAATCGCGGATGGACGGCAGTGGTTCGCTGCTGGCCCGGATCGGCAATGTCAGTCGGCTGTGGCGTCGTTCCACCGGGGTCCCCGCACCCATCGTCGTCCCGGCGAGCTAGCGTAGAGCCAACCAAGCACTTGTTCACGGAGGTCAACATGCCCGAAGCCGTCATCGTCGCCACCGCACGCTCACCGATCGGTCGGGCGGGTAAGGGATCGCTGGTCACCATGCGTCCCGATGATCTGGCCGCGCAGATGGTGCGCGCCGCCCTGGACAAGGTGCCCTCGTTGGACCCCCGCGATATCGACGACCTGATGATGGGCAGCGCACAGCCCGCCGGCGAGGCCGGCTACAACATCGGCCGTGCCGTCGCCGTCGAGCTCGGTTACGACTTCCTGCCCGGTACCACCGTCAACCGGTACTGTTCCTCCTCCTTGCAGACCACCCGGATGGCGTTCCACGCGATCAAGGCCGGCGAGGGTGACGTCTTCATCTCCGCCGGTGTCGAGACGGTGTCGCGGTTCGCCGTCGGCGCCGCCGATGGTGCGCCGAACTCCAAGAACCCCCTGTTCGACGAGGCCCAGGCACGCACCATCAAGCAGGCCGAGGACGAATCCACCTGGCACGATCCCCGCGAGGACGGCCTGATCCCGGACGTCTACATCGCCATGGGCCAGACCGCCGAGAACGTCGCCACCTTCACCGGCATCAGCCGCGAGGATCAGGACCACTGGGGCGTGCGGTCGCAGAACCGCGCCGAAGAGGCCATCAAGAGCGGCTTCTTCGCCCGCGAGATCTCCCCGGTGACCCTGCCCGACGGCACCGTCGTCTCCACCGATGACGGTCCGCGCGCCGGCACCACCTACGAGAAGATCAGCCAGCTCAAGCCGGTGTTCCGCCCGAACGGCACGATCACCGCGGGTAACGCCTGCCCGCTGAACGACGGCGCGGCGGCCGTCATCATCATGAGCGATACCAAGGCCAAGGAGCTCGGCCTGACCCCGCTGGCGCGCATCGTGTCCACCGGCGTGTCCGGGCTGTCGCCGGAGATCATGGGCCTCGGCCCGATCGAGGCCATCCGCAAGGCGCTGGCCAAGGCCGGCAAGACGATCTCCGATATCGACCTGGTCGAGATCAACGAGGCCTTCGCGGTGCAGGTGCTCGGTTCGGCGCGCGAACTGGGTATCGACGAGGACAAGCTGAACGTCTCCGGTGGCGCCATCGCGTTGGGCCACCCGTTCGGCATGACCGGCGCCCGCATCACCGCGACACTGCTCAACAACCTGGCCACCCACGACAAGACCTTCGGCATCGAGTCGATGTGCGTCGGCGGCGGGCAGGGCATGGCGATGGTCGTCGAGCGCCTCTCCTGATTTCTCACGACGCCGCGGCGGGGGTGCATACTGCGCCTCCGCCGCGGCGTCGTTGTGCATAAACTCCCTGCCGATGACCACACTCGGAACACCCCTGTCCCCGCACGCCACCCGGGTGATGCTGCTCGGCTCCGGTGAGCTCGGTCGCGAAGTCCTGATCGCGCTGCAGCGCCTGGGCGTCGAGACCATCGCCGTCGACCGCTACCCGAACGCGCCGGGGCACCAGATCGCCCACCATGCGCGGGTGCTGGCGATGACCGATGCCGACGCTCTGCGCGAGCTCATCGAAACCGAGAAGCCGGATCTGGTGGTGCCCGAGATCGAGGCCATCGCGACCCCGGTGCTCGAGGAGCTCGAGAACGCCGGCGCGGTGCGGGTCATCCCGACGGCGCGGGCGGCCCGGCTGACCATGGACCGCGAGGGGATCCGGCGCCTGGCGGCCGAGACCCTCGGCGTGCCGACCAGTCCGTACCGATTCTGCGATTCGCTGGCGGAGCTTCGGGCCGCGGTCGACGAGATCGGCTACCCGTGCGTGGTCAAGCCCGTGATGAGCAGTTCGGGCAAGGGGCAGAGCAAGATCGACGGACCCGACGGTGTCGAACCCGCATGGGAATACGCCATGTCGGGCAGCCGGGTCAGCAACACCCGCATCATCGTCGAGGGCTTCATCGATTTTGACTACGAGATCACGCTGCTGACGGTGCGCGGTGCCGGCACGTCCGCTGCGATACAAACACAGTTCTGCGAGCCCATCGGGCACCGACAGGTCAGCGGCGATTATGTGGAGAGCTGGCAGCCGCATCCGATGTCGGCCGCCGCGCTGGAGTCGGCCCAGCAGATCGCCGCCGCGGTGACCGAAAACCTCGGCGGGCAGGGCATTTTCGGGGTCGAGCTGTTCGTCAAGGGCGACCAGGTGTGGTTCAGCGAGGTCAGTCCCCGCCCGCACGACACCGGCATGGTCACGATGATCACGCAGTGGCAGAACGAGTTCGAGCTGCACGCCAGGGCCATCCTCGGCCTGCCGGTGGACACCACGCTCAAGACGCCCGGCGCCAGCGCGGTCATCTACGGCGGCGTGGACGCCTCCGGGGTGGTGTTCGACGGGGTGGACGAGGCGTTGCGGGTGCCGCGCACCGATATTCGGCTGTTCGGCAAGCCGGAGAGCTTCGTCAAGCGCCGCATGGGCGTGGCGCTGGCCTACGACGCCGATGTCGACACGGCGCGGGCCAATGCCGCCGAGGCGGCGAGTCGGGTCACCCCGCGCGTCCCCTAACCGTTGACTCTGCGCCGACGGCGCGAAAGTGCGAGTAGCCGACGCCCTCAACGCAAAGTCAACGCGGATAGTCGTCTCCACTCCCGCTCCACACGAGTGATGATGCTGGGACGCCGTTGGACCGCCGCCACCCTGACGACAATCCACCCGAGGCCGGCGATGTAGTCGTCTCGCTCGATGTCGTAGGCGAGTGCCTCCGCGTGCTGCACACCGTCGTACTCGACGGCCAGCTTGTGGTCCTCCCACCCCATGTCCAGGTAGTACTTGGGATATCCGGCTGGATCGAGGACCGGAATCTGCGTGCGCGGCTGCGGAAAACCGTCCTCGATCAGCATCAGGCGCAGCCGCGTCTCCTTGGGAGACTGAGCACCGCCGTCGGCCAGCTCAAGCACCCGCTCGAGTTGCCGCAGTCCCCTGGTGTGACGATGCCGATCGGCTAATGCTCGTACATCAGCGGGCGCCAGATCGGTAGCCCGAATTAACGCATCCAGGCGTGCGACAGCCTCGCCGATTCGGCCGCGTCGACCGAGATCGAATGCGGTGCGGTGGGCCGTGGTGACCGTCATGCCGTCGAGCACCAGCACCTCGCCGTCGAGCAGCAGATCGTGGCGGGTGATGACATGCCGCGGTGCACGGGCGTTCGGCCAGATCAGCTCGATCGGCGCATCATCGGCAACCCATTCGGCGCCATGGAGTGCTGATGCTGGCGCACCCGCGATCACCGCTTGACGCCCGGACCACAACCACGCCGCCATGGTGCGCTGTCGCAGGGTGAGCGCGGCGCGCCTGCCCGCATACACGTCAGGCAAAACGGCGCGGTAGTACACGCAGCTCGTGGCGGCTGAGTGTGCCTGCCGCCAAAGCTTCACTACCGATGAAGACCTCCGAGATGTCCATGACCGGACCGTGCCGACACGGGCCGACAGACATACGGCAGGCGCCCATCGTCCGACGCAACCTGTGAATCAATCCGGCACTGTGGATACGTTGACTCTGCGCGGATGGCGCGAGAGTGCGAGTGGCCCGCACCCTCACCCCAGAGTCAACGGAGAAAAGGGCAACGAAAAAGGGCGCCCCGCGCGGGACGCCCTTTCTCTGGCCGAACTGCTAGTCGTTGTTGAAGTAACTGAGCAGACGCAGGATCTCCAGGTACAGCCACACCAGGGTGACCATCAGGCCCAGGGCGACGCCCCATGCGGCCTTCTCCGGAGCACCGGCGCGGATCATCTGGTCGGCCGCGTCGAAGTCGATCAGGAAGCTGAACGCCGCCAGCGCGATGCACAGCAGCGAGAATCCGATCGCGATGGCGCCACCGTCGCGCAGGCCCATGCCCGCACCGCCGCCGACACCGAACAGGCCGAGCACCAGGTTCACCAGCATCAGCGCGACCACACCGAACAGGCCGGCGACGATCATGCGGGTGAACTTCGGGGTGACGCGGATGGCGCCGGTCTTGTAGACCACGAGCATGCCGAAGAACACGCCGAGCGTGCCGACGATCGCTTGGGCGATCATGCCGACGCCGCCGACCGAGGCCAGGTTGGCGATGATGAACGACACCGCGCCGAGGAACAGACCTTCCAGCGCCGCGTAGCTCAGCACGATGGCCGGGTTGTCCTGCTTACGCCCGAACGTCGCGATGAGCACCAGCGCAAGGCCGCCGAGCGCGCCCACCAAGGTGAACGGCGTGGCCAGGCTGAGGTTGGTGCTGACCAGGTAGTACGAGACGACCGCCACCGCTGTCAGGATCGCCAGGCTGATGCCAGTCTTGGTGACGACGTCGTCGATGGTCATGGGCCGGGAGACACCGGCCTGCTGCTGATCGGGGTATTGGGTTGCGGCATAAGGGTCCGCATGTACCTGCTGGGCACCGAAGCTTGCGGCTCCGGTACCGAATTGCGCGTATCCGCCCTGCTGCCCCTTGGGCAGGGATCGGAATACCGGGTTGCTGCTTTCGCGCACCGTAGGTCCTCTCCTTCAGTACTGGTGGTTCGATTGACGAACACACTGTCAACGATCATTGTCGGGAACGGGTTCCCGCGATACCCCTGCACTGAGAGCGTTCTCAGATACCGGCGGTGAGCCCATTTCTGGGATAACGCTGTGCAAACCCTACCCGTCGCACATCACGCGCGGACCACGAACTAGATTGCATTCGTGGCAGAAAACGAGGACATCCTAGTAACTGTCCGTAACGGTGTCGGCATCGTGACGTTGAACCGCCCCAAGGCGATCAACTCGCTCAACGCCGTCATGGTCGACGGGCTGCAGCAGGCGCTGAACGCCTGGGAAGACGACGATGCGATCACCGCCGTGCTGCTGACCGGCGCCGGCGAGCGCGGCCTGTGCGCCGGTGGCGACGTCGTCGCGCTCTACCACTCGGCGCGCGGCGACGGCTCGTATGCCCGCAAGTTCTGGTGGGACGAGTACCTGCTCAACGCCCACATCGGCCGCTTCGCCAAGCCGTATGTCGCACTGATGGACGGCATCGTGATGGGCGGCGGGGTCGGCGTCGCCGCGCACGGCAACGTCCGCGTGGTCACCGAGAATACCAAGATGGGCATGCCCGAGGTCGGCATCGGTTTCATCCCCGACGTGGGCGGCACCTATCTGCTCTCCCGGGCACCGGGTGCGTTGGGCATGCACGCCGCGCTGACCGGCGCCCCGTTCTCCGGCGCCGACGCCATCGCTCTCGGGTTCGCCGACCACTTCGTCCCGCAGGCCAGGCTGGCCGACTTCGCCGAGGCAGTCGTCACCGACGGGCACCAGGATGCGTTGAACAGCTACGCCGAGGAGCCACCGGCCAGCGATCTACTGGCCCAACGGGATTGGATCGACACCTGCTACGCGGGTGGCACCGTCGCCGAGATCCTCGGTGATCTGCGCGGCCATGACGACCCGGCCGCCCACGCGGCCGCCGAGCTGATCGCCACCCGATCCCCCATCGCACTGGCCGTCACGCTGACCGCGGTGCGCCGCGCGGCCCACCTGCCCACCCTGGAAGAGGTTCTGCACCAGGAATTCCGAGTGTCGGTGGCGTCGATGAAGTCGCACGATTTCGTCGAGGGTATCCGCGCCCAACTCGTCGACAAGGATCGCAACCCGCAGTGGTCGCCGGCCACCTTGGATGCCGTCGACGACGCCGCCGTCGACGCCTATTTCGCCTCCGCCGAACCCGATCTGACATTCCACGAGGAGCAATCATGAGTTTCGAGACCATCCTGGTGACCCGCGACGGTCGGGTCGGCACCATCACCCTGAACCGCCCCAAGGCGCTCAACGCGCTCAACACCCAGGTGATGCACGAGGTCACCACCGCGGCAGCGGAATTCGACAACGACCCGGATATCGGCGCGATCATCCTGACCGGCAGCGAGAAGGCCTTCGCCGCCGGAGCCGATATCAAGGAAATGGCCGACCTGTCCTTCGCCGACGTGTTCGGCCAGGACTTCTTCGCCCTGTGGGGCACATTCGCGGCCACCCGCACCCCGACCATCGCCGCGGTCGCCGGCTACGCGCTCGGCGGCGGCTGCGAACTGGCCATGATGTGTGATCTGCTGATCGCCGCGGACACCGCCAAGTTCGGCCAACCCGAGATCAAGCTCGGCGTGCTGCCCGGCATGGGCGGCAGCCAGCGATTGACGCGTGCGATCGGCAAGGCCAAGGCGATGGACCTCATCCTGACCGGGCGCACCATCGACGCCGCCGAAGCCGAGCGCAGCGGTCTGGTGTCCCGTGTGGTCCCCGCCGACACCCTGCTCGACGAGGCCAACGCCACCGCCGCCACCATCGCCGGGATGTCGCTGTCGGCGGCGCGGATGGCCAAGGAGGCGGTCAACCGCGCCTTCGAGTCGACGCTGACCGAGGGACTGCTCTACGAGCGCCGGATCTTCCATTCGGCCTTCGCCACCGAAGACCAGAAGGAAGGCATGGCCGCGTTCACCGAGAAGCGCGCGCCGAACTTCACCCATCGCTAAGGTCGAGCGGTGACCGCCACCGCCGCACCGCCAGCACCCGACGCGCCAGCCAAGCGCGCGTGGTGGATTCGGCACTACACCTTCACCGGTACGGCGGTCGGCCTGGTCTTCATCTGGCTGTCCCTGACACCGTCGCTGTTACCGCGCGGGCCGTTGTTCCAGGGCCTCGTCAGCGGCGCGGCCGGCGGTATCGGCTACGGGCTCGGCGTTTTCGGCGTCTGGCTGTTCCGGTACATGCTGTCGCGGGACAGCACGCCGCCGCCACCGAAACGGGCCTGGCTGGTCCTGGTCGTGGTCGGCGTCATCGGTCAGAGCGCGGCGATCGTCTACTTCCATGTGTGGCAGGACGACATCCGCGATCTGATGGGGGTACCGCGACTCGACTTCTGGGATCACCCGCTGACCGCCGTACTGGCGATCGTCTTCCTGTTCGTCTTCGTCGAACTCGGTCAGCTGATCGGCAAGCTGATCCGTTACCTGGTGCGCCAACTGGAACGCATCGCACCGCCCCGGGTGTCCGGTGTGGTGGCGGTGGCACTGGTGCTCGCGCTGACCATCGCGTTGCTCAACGGCATCGTGGTCCGCTTCGCCATGACGACCATCAACAGCACATTCGAAAACGTCAACAACGAGGATGATCCCGACAATCCCGCTCCCACATCCACTTTGCGGTCCGGTGGCCCGCAGTCACTGGTCAGTTGGGAATCACTGGGACATCAGGGCCGCAATTTCGTCGCAGGCGGCCCGACGGTGGAAGAGCTCACCGCCTTCAACGGTGCGCCCGCCACCGAACCCATCCGCGCCTACGCCGGGCTGAACTCCGGTGACAACATCAGGGCCGACGCCGCGCTGGCCGCCGAGGAACTGCGTCGCACCGGCGGCCTGGAGCGCTCGGTCATCGCGATCGCCACCACCACCGGAACCGGCTGGGTCAACGAAGCCGAGGCATCCTCACTGGAATACATGTACAACGGCGACACCGCGATCGTGTCGATGCAGTACTCGTTCCTGCCCAGCTGGATCTCCTTCCTCGTCGACCAGGAGAACGCGCTGCAGGCCGGGCAGGCCCTGTTCGAGGCGGTCGACGCGTTGGTGCGCGAGCTTCCGCAGGCCGAACGCCCCAAGCTGGTGGTGTTCGGCGAAAGCCTGGGTTCATTCGGCGGCGAGGCCCCGTTCCTGGCGCTGAACAATCTCATCGCCCGCACCGACGGGGCGCTGTTCAGTGGTCCCACATTCAAGAACACCATCTGGACAACCCTCACCCGCGATCGCGACGAGGGATCCCCCGAGTGGTTGCCGATCTACGACCGCGGGGAGAACGTCCGGTTCTCGGCCCGCGCCGAACAGGATCTGCGCAGGCCGGATGCCCCGTGGGGGCAACCCCGTGTGGTCTATCTGCAGCATGCGTCGGATCCGATCTCGTGGTGGAACCCGGATCTGCTGTTCGCCAAACCCGATTGGCTCAGGGAGCCGCGCGGTTACGACGTCTCACCCCGGATGGAGTGGATCCCGGTGGTGACCTTCCTGCAGGTGTCCGCCGATATGGCGGTCGCGGTGGATGTGCCCGACGGCCACGGCCACGTCTACGTGCGCGATGTCGCCAATGCGTGGGCGGCGATCCTGCAGCCGCCGGGCTGGACGCCTGCCAAGACCGACAAACTGCGACCGATCCTGCGCTCAGACGAGAACAGCTGACCGCAGTTCGGTGGGCAGGGCGCGATAGCCACCGATGACGTCGGTGGCCCGGTGCAGACCGAGATCCTGCAACGCCGCGGCGGCCAGGCTGGAGGTGTAGCCCTCCGAGCACAGCACGATCCATTCCACGTCGTCGTCGACGGCCTCGGGGATGCGGGCCTCGCTGGTCGGGTCGCATCGCCATTCCAAGTGGTTGCGCTCGATGACCAGGACCTGCGGCGACGCGGCGACCTCGCCCTCCTGCGCCCGCTGCCAACCCGGCCGGATGTCGACCAACAGCGCGCCGCGGCGCAGGGCGGCAGGAACATCGGCGGCGGGGAGCCGGCGCAACCGGGACCTGGCGGCGGCGAGCACCGCGTCGATACGACTGGGCATGGGTCCTATCCCTCCGGGGCGTCGGTCAGTTCGGTGCGGCTGCGGCGCAGGGTGTTGCGTTCGGTCACCGAGTAGTACGACATCGCGGTCAGCGGCGGCGAGTAGGCGTGCACACTCAGCGTCGGCGCCGCCGGCACCGCGGCCCCGCCCGCCGACACCGATTCGCGCGCCCACACCACATCGTGCACCCAGCCGAGCGGGAATGCGGCCTGATCACCGGCTTCCAACTGCCGGTTGCGCAATTCAGTGCCATCCCAACGGGTTTCACGTAGCGCACCGGAGACCACCGTCAGCGCGCCGAGTGATCCACCGTGGTCGTGTAGTTCTGTGGACTTGTCGGGCACCCAGCTGATCAGCCAGATGTCGAGTTCGTCGTCCCCGTAGAGCCGCCGATACCAACGCTCGTCGATGGGCAGCCGGTCCCTGTCGACCAGCCGGTCATACCGGCCGGAGAGCACGTCGTCGGCGCACCGGTCGGTGGCGGCGAGCAGGTCGGGAAGGCGCAACCGGGTGGGCGCAGAGACAGCGGGCGGGGCGAGCAGTGGGGCAACCATGGGAAGGGACTCCAGAAAAGGGAAAGGGACGGGTCGGCACGCTCAACGAGCGCGACAACAGCCCCGCACACCCACGATCTGAGCCCTCTCGGTCATGGACGCGAGTGTTGCATAGATTGGCCTCATGCGCCGTTACCCGACCGCTCTGTTCGCCACCGCCGCCGTCGCCCTGCTCGCCGGGTGCAGCTCGTCGGAACCCGAGCCGACGACCGGCGCGACGACCTCTCAGACCCCGACGAGCGAGTCGCCCCGACTGCCGGCGGAGGCCGCGGTCAGCGGCGCGGTGCGGGTGTCACCCGATGGGGTGACGACCGTCGTCGATGTTCCGTCCGACGCCACCGAATCCGAGTACGGCCAGGCCTGCCTGGCCGCCAAGCGGTGGTTCGACGAGCACAAGGATCCGGTGGAGGCGTATCTGAAGACACTGCAGAGCGACGGCGCGGCGGGCCCCGGCAGCTTCAACGCGGCGTGGACGGAGCTGACCCCGGCCCGCCAGGCCGGGGTGATCATGGCCGCCAACGCCGCGTCGCGCGGTGAGTGCGGCTGAGGTTGTGATCACGGCGAGCAGAACTGCCCGCCGGCGCGGCATCGTGATCGTCACAGTCCGCGCGATCGACGACTCCGGTGCACCAGAATGGCTGTATGCGGATTGCGCTGGCGCTGGGCAGCGGAGGTGCGCGCGGGTACGCGCACATCGGGGTCATCAATGAGCTGCAGGAGCGGGGCTACGAGATCGTCGGTGTCGCCGGATCGTCGATGGGGGCACTGGTCGGCGGTCTGCACGCCGCGGGCAAGCTCGACGAATTCTCGCACTGGGCGAGCTCGCTGACCCAGCGCGCGGTGCTGCGCCTGCTCGACCCGTCCTTGAACTCCCCCGGTGTGCTGCGCGCGGAGAAGATCCTGGATGCCGTGCGCGATATTCTCGGCGATGTCACCATCGAGGCGCTGCCCATCCCGTACACCTCGGTGGCCACAGACCTGATCAGCGGAAAGGCGGTCTGGCTGCAGCGCGGCGCGCTCGTCGACGCGATCCGCGCGTCGATCGCGATACCGGGGATCTTCACCCCGCATCTGCTCGACGGGCGGCTGCTCGCCGACGGCGGCATCCTCGACCCACTGCCGATGGCGCCGATAGCGGCCGTCAACGCCGACCTGACCATCGCGGTGAGCCTGTCAGGAGATGATCCGGCACCGGGGATCAACACCCCGCAGCCACGGGTCACCACCGAGTTCCTCGGCAGGATGTGGCGCAGCACAACGGCACTGCTCGACACCGCCACCGCACAGCGGATGATGGACAGCCCGGCCGCCAAATCCGTGCTCGGCCGATTCAGCAGCGCGCTGGACGAGACACCGGAGGAACCCGCCGAGGGTGGGCCCGCGCTACCGCGGCTGGGCAGCTTCGAGATCATGAACCGCACCATCGATATCGCCCAAGCCGCACTGGCCCGGCACACGCTGGCGACCTACCCGCCGGATCTGCTGATCGAGGTGCCGCGCACGTCGTGCCGCAGCCTGGAGTATCACCGTGCCGAGGAGGTCATCGAGATCGGCCAGGAGCTCGCGTCGGCCGCCCTCGACGCCATGGTCTAGCTGCCGAGGAACTCGCTCAGCGCCGCGGCCACCCGCCGTCCCTGTGCGAATCCGGCGGCCGCCGACGGCACGCGGCAGGCCGGGTCCAATGGGTTGGGACCGAACGCGGCCAGTGCATCGTCATCGGCGAACACCGCGAACGTCGCACCGCCGAATCCGGCGATCTCGGCGGCCGCCCCGGCACCGAACGGCGCGGGGGCGTGTTCGCCGGCAGGCACCAGCACCACAGCTCGGGCGCAGTCCGCCGCCACGGGCATGTGCACGGTGCTGAGCACACCTCCGTCCATATAGCGTGCCGACCCGATGGTCACCGGCGGCCACACCCCCGGTACCGCGCAGCTGGCGGCGACGGCGTCGACCAACGGCACCCCGGAGTCGGCGGTGAACACCGCCGGCTCACCGGTGGCGGTATCGATCGCGGTGATCCGCAGCGCCCGGCCCGGCCAGTCGTGCGAGGGCAGCCGGTGCTCGATGATCGCCCGACGCGTCGCCTCGGGCACGGTATCGGCGGCCAGCGCAATCTGTCCGATGCGGCGCAGCCGCTCGCCGGTGTCCTGGGTGCCGGTCAGCGCCTGCAGGAAGACCGCGGTGATCTCCTCGATGCCGACGCCCGGATCCAGCTCGTGGGTGTCAGCGGCGACCTGACGGTCGTACAGCCGGCCGATGGCGGTATCGCTGCCGATCTGCGCCGCCACCGCCGACCCCGCCGAGGTGCCCACCAGCACGTCGGCGTCCAGCACGGCGGCCGCCGTCCCCGGCGACATATCGGCGATACCGGCCAGCACACCGGTCTCCCACGCGATGCCCGCCAGCCCACCGCCGGCGAGCACCAGCGCGAGCCCGGTCATCCTCGATGCAGGCCGGGCGCGGCCTTTGCACCGAACAGCGGCAGGTCCAGATAGGTCGCCACCCCGGGCGGGGCCGCACACACCGCGGGAATCGAGTTGACGCAGTGCGCGGCGGTGGCCACCACACCCGGCTCGGGTCCCTGGTCACCGACCTCACCCTGGAAACCGGTGATGGCGACCGAAAAGTCCGGGTTGCCCAGCACCTGCATCTCGTAGCGCTGCCCCTGCGGACCGAAATCCCATGGCGGATCGAGGTTTTCTTCACCCATGAGCCAGTTCACCGTCACCCTGACCACCACCTCGTCGCCGACGAGGGCCTCCCAGTGGAACTTCCGGGCGGCCACCTGCCCCGGTTCGATGGTGCCTATCGGCGAGTCGATCGGCGCGGTCGCCACCGCAATCTCCTGTCGGGCAACGATCTTGGAGTCCGCCGCGAAGCCGAAGGCGTCGACGCACATCTTCACGGCCTGGATGAACCCGCCGTCGAGCAGCTTCTGCATCGGGCCAGAGAGCGCCTTGTCCGGGGTCTCACCGAAGCCCATCACGTGCCGCACCACGTCCGGCGCATCATAGGTACGTAGATCGGAGAACTCCTCGGCCCGAACGAAAGTCACGCCGGTGGACATTGCCGAGAACAGGATCGGGAACTTCTCGCTGATTCCGCCGGGGGCGATCCCGGTGCCGTGCAGGGTCGCGTTCCCGGCCAGTCCCGCCGCACGTAGCGGCGCGGCCTGTTTCTCGCTGGGGTATACCCAGCCCACGGGGGTGACGACGTTCTTACCCGAGCGCAGCAGGGCGGCCACCTCGTCGGGATTGGGCAGCAGCGGCGCATAGACGACGGCATCGGCGTCCAGCGCCAGGATGTCCTCGACGCTGGTGGTGGCAGGCACGCCGATGGGATCGCCGCCGATCAGCTCGCCGACGTCGCGGCCGTTCTTGTCCGCCGAGTGCACCCAGCAGCCCACGAGCTCGAGGTCGGGATGCTCCAGGACGCCCTTGATGGCGGCCGTGCCCACTCCGCCGGTGGCCCACTGCACGACTCGCAACGCCATCGCTATCCCTTCCGATCGCCCACCACACGCAAAACTAGAACACGTTCTACCATCTCGCGGGGCGGCGCGAGGGGGCATCCGGGCACAATCGTTGACCATGGACAGCCCAGGACTGGACTTCGGAGTGCTCGGTCCGCTGCAACTGCGCATCTCCGGGCAGCCCGTCGCGCTGGGCACACCCAAGCAGCGCGCGGTGCTGGCCATGCTGGTGATGAGCCGCAACCGTCCGGTCGGCAGCGACGCATTGGTGACCGCGGCCTGGGAGCAATTCCCCCCACCCGAGCCCAAGGCCAGTCTGCATTCTTACGTCTCCAACCTGCGCAAGCTCATCGGCAGTTCCGGCGCCGACGGCCGGTCCGTGCTGGCCGCCGCCCCGCCCGGATACCGTCTGAGCGTCGCGGATCCGCACTGCGATATCGGACGCTTCGTGGCCGCCAAGAACGCCGGTGTGCAGGCCGCCGCCGAGAGCCGTTTCGAGCAGGCCAGCGCCCACCTCGCCGACGCGCTGGCGCAGTGGCGCGGACCGGTTCTCGACGATCTGCGCGATTTCGAGTTCGTCGGCCCGTTCGCGACGGCGTTGACCGAGGACAAGGTGGTCGCCCACACCGCCCACGCCGAGGCCGAAATCGCTTGCAACCGAGGCTATGCCGTGATCGGCACGCTGGAACAGCTGGTGTCCGAGCACCCATACCGGGAGCCACTGTGGGCCCAGCTGATCACCGCCTACTACCTCAGCGACCGGCAATCCGACGCCCTCGACGCCTACCAGCGGCTACGCACGACGTTGGCCGACGATCTCGGTATCGACCCAGGCCCGACGGTACGTCTGCTGGCCGAGCGCATCCTGCGCCAGGAGCCGCTCGACGCCCGCCGCAGTGCGCGCACCACCGCGGTGCACCAGATCTCTCGGATCGACCTGCGCACCGCGGTGAGCACACAGTCCGCGCCCGCCCAGTTGCGCGCCGAATCCGGCCGGGTGCATCCACTGGCGGCGGCCGCGACGCGCATCGGGCGGCTGCCCGACAACGACATCGTCCTCGACGACGTGCGGGTCAGCCGCCATCACGCCGTGCTGATCGATACCGGCACCAGTTTCGTGATCACCGATCTGCGCTCGGCGAACGGTGTGGAGATCGGCGGCAGGCGCATCCGGGGCACCGCCACCCTCACCCACGGTGACCGGATCAGGGTGTGCGATCACGAGTATGTGTTCGAGATCGTGCGCCACGACCGCGCCACCGGGGGTGCGTAACCCGCCGACGCATTAGTCTGATGAACCGAATTGCGGACGGGGGCAGGTAGATGAGCGAGCCGACATCGCGGGTCGGAACGGAGTTCGGCAGGTACCGGCTGCGCCGACTGATCGGGCGCGGCGGCATGGGTGAGGTCTACGAGGCCGAGGACACCGAGAAGGACCGCATCGTCGCGCTGAAGCTGTTGCCGCAGGGCGTATCCCACGATCCGGTCTTCCGCAAGCGGCTGCAGCGCGAGGCGCACTCGGCAGGCCGGCTGCAGGAACCCCATGTGGTGCCGATCCATGATTACGGCGAGATCGACGGGGTGCTCTACGTCGACATGCGCATGATCAACGGTGCCGACCTACGCAAGATCCTCAAGAGCTACGGCCCGATGACCCCGGCCCGCGCGGTCGCCATCGTGCGCCAGATCGCCTCCGCGCTGGACGCCGCACACGAGAGCGGCATCATGCACCGTGACGTCAAGCCGGAAAACATCCTGATCACCCGCGACGATTTCGCGTACCTGGTCGACTTCGGTATCGCCAATGCCGCCAGCGATGAGAAGCTCACCGAAATGGGCACGGCGGTAGGGACTTACGCCTATATGGCGCCCGAGCGCTTCACCAGCGACGAGGTGACCTACCGGGCCGATGTCTACGCGCTGACCTGTGTGCTGCACGAGTGCCTGACCGGTTCACAGCCGTTTCCGGGCGACAGCGTCAGCATGGTCATCACCGCCCATCTGATGCAGCCGGTGCCTGCGCCCAGCACGGTGCGCCCCGGCATCCCCGCCGCGTTCGACCGGGTGATCTCCCGCGGCATGGCCAAGAAGCCTGCCGACCGGTTCGCCAGCGCCGGGGACCTGGCCGCGGCGGCCACCGATGCACTCAGCGTGCGCGATCAGGATCAAGCCGCCCATATCGTGCAACGCGGCGAGGCAGCCACCATGCCCGGCCCGCTGTTCGGGGTGCCGCCGCAGGTGCCCGGTGCCACCCCGCCGCCGGGCGCGACACCGGGGTTCGGGGCGACGCCGGGACCGTTGCGCACCGCGCCGCCGTACCCGTCCGGGCCGCAGTGGAACGCACCGGTGCCGCCACCTGCGCCGCGGAAGAAGAGGTCCTGGGTGCCGGCGGCCGCGGTGGCCGGCGTCCTGATCCTGGTGCTGGGTGCCGTCGGCATCTTCCTGCTGGTGCAGCCCGAGGACAGCAGGGCCACCGGCCCGAAAACGAGCGCCTCGGCTGCCCCCGACACGTCCTCGACCCGGGCCACCCGCACATCGCGCGCCCCGGACCCGGCCGCGATGGCGGACAAGCTGTTGGCGATGCTGCCGCAGGGTTATGCACCGGGGGTCTGCCGGCCGGTGCGACCGCCGGTGACCGGAGCGCTGGCCACCGCCGACTGCGGGCAGTCCGATCTGCCCGGCGGTCCCGCGACGTCGAGGTACTCGCTGTTCGGTGATCAGGGCGCGTTGCGCGCGCACTTCGAGGACGCCATCGCCGAGGCCTCCGATCTGTTCCCGTGCCCGGCCAGCGACCTCGACTCCCCCACCACCTGGCATTACACCGAGACCCCCGGCACGGTGGAGGGGTCCATCGCCTGCGGTATGTACGAGGGCGGTCCCGACCTGACCTGGACCAAGAACGACGGCCTGATCCTGGGCAACGCCCAGGGCCCGACCATCGAAGACCTGCACCAGTGGTGGCTGACGTACGGCTGATCGGCACGCCAAGAATCCGCCAAGTGCGTCGTTGGATCCTGTGGACACACACCCGGACACGCCGGGTCGGCCCTGACGGAGATCCACGATGTACAGCACCACACGCCTGCTCCAGCTAACGGGTACCGCCCTGGTCACGGGTGCGATCGCGGTGCTGGTCGCCGCGCCGGCGAATGCGGTCACCTCGGCGGCGGACTCCGCCTTTTTGTCCGATCTGCGCGCCGAGGGCATCGGCTACGAATCGGCCGGTGAGGTGATCGCCAATGCCTACCAGGTCTGCAGCGAGCTCGACTCGGGAATCAGCGCCACGGCGATCGGGCTGGAGATCATGGACTACACCGGAATCAACGCCCGACAGGCCGCGGCGTTCCTGGTCAACTCGATCGACTACTACTGCCCGCAGCACGCAGAAGCCTTCGGCTGACGGGACAGCGGGTTATGTTGACCTGACCGCAAAGCAGCGCGAAAGGGACAGCTATGAACCGGGTGTTCGTCGTCGGGGTCGGGATGACCAAATTCGAGAAGCCGGGCGCACGCGAGGGCTGGGACTATCCCGATATGGCGCGCGAGTCCGGCACCAAGGCCCTCCAGGACGCCGGCATCTCCTACGACCAGGTGCAGCAGGGCTATGTCGGCTATTGCTCCGGGGACTCGACATCCGGACAGCGCGCGCTCTACGAGCTCGGCATGACCGGTATCCCCATCGTCAACGTCAACAACAACTGCTCGACCGGATCGACGGCGCTCTACCTTGCCGCCCAGTCGATCCGGGGCGGGCTGGCCGACTGCGCCATCGCGCTGGGTTTCGAGAAGATGCAGCCCGGTTCGCTCGGGGGCGGCGCACAGGACCGCGAATCCCCGCTCGGCAGGCATGTGAAGGCACTGGCCGAGATCGACGAGTTCGGTTTCCCGGTGGCGCCGTGGATGTTCGGGGCGGCGGGGCGCGAGCACATGAAGAAGTACGGCACCACCGCCGAGCATTTCGCCAAGATCGGGTTCAAGAACCACAAGCACTCGGTGAACAATCCGTATGCGCAGTTCCAGGACGAGTACACCCTCGATGACATCCTGGCCGCCAAGATGATCTCCGATCCGCTCACCAAGCTGCAGTGCTCACCCACCTCCGACGGGTCCGGCGCGGCCATCCTGGCCGGCGAGGCATTCGTCGATCAGCACGGCCTGGCCGGTCAGGCCGTCGAGATCGTGGGCCAGGCGATGACCACCGACTTCGCGTCGACCTTCGACGGAAGTGCGGCCAACATCATCGGCTACGACATGAATGTGCGGTCCGCACAACAGGTTTACGACCAGTCGGGACTGGGCCCGGAGGATTTCCAGGTCATCGAACTGCATGACTGCTTCAGCGCGAACGAACTGCTGCTGTATGAGGCGCTGGGCCTGTGCGCCCCCGGCGAGGCAGCCGCGCTGATCGACAACGACGACACCACCTACGGCGGGCGTTGGGTGGTGAACCCGTCGGGCGGGCTGATCTCCAAGGGCCATCCGCTGGGCGCCACCGGGTTGGCCCAGTGCGCCGAACTGACCTGGCAACTGCGCGGCTCCGCCGATAAACGGCAGGTCGACAACGTCACCGCGGCGCTGCAGCACAATATCGGGCTGGGCGGCGCGGCCGTTGTCACCGCGTATCAGCGCGCCGAGCGTTAGCTCCCGGCGCGCTGAACGAACGTCAGACCTGCGCCAGTTCGCGCATATCGGCGAAGGCCGCCGCGTCGAACGGCGCGATAGTCGGCGCCGGTGCGGGCACCCGCAGCGCGGTGATCTGGCCGTCGACGTCGGCGATGTACAGCCGGTCGCCGGGGGTGTTCAGGCCGATCGCGGTCGCGCGCGCGCCGAGGGAGATGGTCTCCACCACCTCGTGGGTCAGCGTGCACAGGACCGACACCTCGTCGTAGTCGACGACGTAGGCGCGGGCACCGTCGGCGGACAGCACCATGCCGATGGGCAGCGTGCCGGCCGGGAACGCGGTGGTCACGACGAGCCGGGCCGGGTCGACGATCTTGATGACGCCGCGGTTTCGCAGGTCAGAGGTCAGCACGTGGACGGTGCCGTCGGCCGCGACCGCGAGATCGCGGATCGGCGCGCCGATGGCGACGGTGCGCTGAACCCGGGCGGTCTCGGTGTCGACGACCACGAGGCGGCTGCCGGTCGCGGTGCTCACACCGACGTACAGCCGGCGGCCGGACGGGTCGACGGCCAGGCCGTCGATCGAGGTGGCGGCACCGGTCGCGATATCGATGGTGCCGACCCGGTCGGCCGTGGTGTCCACGACCGCGATGTCGACATGATCGTCACCGGTGCGGGCCGTGTAGGCGCGCTTGCCGTCGGGGCTGACCGCGACCGCGGTGACCGCGAACGCCAGCGGGTACTCGGCGACCACCGCGTTGGTGCGGATGTCGACGATGGTCAGGCTGTCGGCCTCGGTGGCACTGGTGACCACGAAGGCACGGTCTTCGGTCAGGCTGATCGCCACCGGGGCACCGTCGAGCTCGACGAGGGCCGGCAGGGCGGCGGCATCGGCGCGAACGATCGCGACGCTGTCATCACCGAAGTTGGCGGCCACGATGGCACCGGTATTTGCCGCCACCGCCGCGATGGGGCCGCGGTTGACCGTGACCGAACCTGCGAAAGCGGTTCGCGAGTCGTTCAGCGCTGCGGCGTTGGCACGCACGGAAACACTTGCCATCTCTTCGACACCTCCGCCGGGTGGCTACGCCGGCACTTGATCACGCCACGCGTCCGTAGGTCGGACGCGTTCCTGTGAGCGAGTCTAGCGACGGACGGTGACACCGAAATCGTGATCTTGTCGCCCCGGCCGTTCACCGGCGCGCAACATCTCAGACATCCCTCAGGAAAAGATCGTTATACAGTTGTGACCTCCGCACAGCGAACTGAGAGATGACCCCTATCAGGGCTTTTGAGATGTCAGCGAATCGCCCTTGGGCACCGAACCCCACCCGCCCCACACGATTTCCTCAGGGGTCGGCGCAAAAGTGAGCGCCAGATCACAGGCGGCGCGTCAGCAAACTTTGTGACGGTCGTCACCGCCATTCCCATGGTGGATTCGCGAGCACGCGCACGGAAGTTTTGCTGGCCGCCCCGCCCACCGTCACGGCAACGGGATGTAGAGCAACCCCGTCACCGCCTTGACGGTCCGCCCCGACCAGATATTTGGCCCCTTGCCGGCGGCATTCATCTCGGTCAGCGCCAGATAGGCCCCATCGGGTCGCGTCGAGACGGTGTCGACCCACGCGACATGCCCGGTCTCCGGCGCCGCCAGCAGCCCCGGCGGAATCACCACCAGCGACCGCTGCATGGGTTCGCCGACGACGGTCCAACCGGCCGCACGGGCGGCCGCCGCCATGTCCCGCGGTGCCCCGCGCAGCGCCGGATAGGACCGCTCCCCCGAGGCGAAGAACCATTTCTCCATGGCACCCCAGGCGGCACTGCCCTTTTCGGCGGGGTTGGTGGCGACCGAGCGGCCGGTGGCCCGTGCTTGCGACACTGTCATCGACTCGGTGGCACACGGTGGCACGACGGGGTCATCCGATCCGGTGTCCAACATGGCGTCGGTGACAAAACCGCCGTCGGGCAATCGATTCCACAGATCGGTGGACATCCGATAGGGGCCGCCGGAGAACACTGCGCCACGGGCGTAACAGGTGATGACGATTCGCGCACCGTCGGGCAGCGTCCCGATCTTCTGGCTGTCGACCGATGGCGCCGATCGGATGTTGAGATCCCGGCTGCCGGTGTTCACGGTGACGGTTGCCGACCCCGATTCGGCCACCGATTCGGGAGCGGCGCCGACGACCGGTGCCGCGGCCAGGACGACCGCCGAAACCGAGAGCACGACCAGCGGACCACGCCGCCTGTTCCTCAGCACTGTCGTGTGCACAGCAAGCCTTTCGGACACCGGTGCGCACAGCATAAGTTCCCGAGTGGTCATTTGCTGGGAGGCCAACCCGCATTTGCCGGGCGTGTTTTACCGACCCGGCGCGCTCACCGCCACTGATAGCGGGTCTTGGGCCGCCCCGCCTTGCCGTAATCGGTGTGCCGGGTCACGGTGCCCTCCTCGGCCAGGCGCTCCAGATACCGCCAGGCCGTCACCCGCGACACCCCGACCTGCTTGGCGACCGCATCGGCGGTGATCCCCTCGGCGGAATCGCGCACCGCGCGCGCGATCTCGTCGTTGGTGCCCGGCGCCACCCCCTTGGGCGCCGCCGTCCGGCCGGATCCCACCCGCAACTCGGCCAGCGCCCGGTCGACCTCGTCCTGACTGGCAGCGTCGGTTCCCGCGGGCAGCGCCTCCCGGTAGCGCTGATAGCGCTCGAGCCGGTCACGGAACGCCGCGAAGGTGAACGGTTTGAGCAAGTAGGCCAGGGCCCCGTGGCCGACGGCCGCACGCACCATCTCCAGGTCGCGTTCGGAGGTGATGGTGATGATGTCCGGGGGCGGTTGGATGCCCGACAGCGCCGACGCCAGGGTGATGCCGCTGGCATCGGGCAGCCCGATATCGAGCAGCACCAGATCGATCGGCACATCGGAGGCCGCCGCCTCGCTGGCCACCCGCATCGCATCACGAGCGGTATGCACCACCGCCGCCACGGTGAAGCCGGCGATGCGCCCGAGGTAGGTCTTGTGCGCCTCGGCGATCAGGCTCTCGTCCTCGACGATCAACACGTTGATCATCGGCGCGTCACCGTCACCGTCACGACCGAACCGTACGTCACATCGGCGGTGAGAGTCCCCTGGTGCTTCTTGACCACCTGCGCCACCAGTGCCAGACCCAGCCCATGGGCGCCGGCATCATGGTCGGACTTCGTCGAATAGCCACGCTGCATGGCCTTTTCGAAGGTGCCGGCATCCATTCCCGGCCCGCTGTCGGCAACCCGGATCAACAACTGCTCCTCGTCCTGGTGCACCGTCACCTCCACCCACGGGTCCTCGGGATCGCAGGCCTCCATGGCGTTGTCGATCAGGTTGCCCAGCACGGTGACCATCTCCTGTCCGCTCAGCAGCAGATCGTCGGTGTCGGCGGGCAGGCCGGTCTCCTCGGTGATGGTCAGCTCGACACCGCGCTCATCCGCCTGCGCCGTCTTGCCGAGCAACAGTGCCACCAGGGCGGGCTCACCGACGGCCGCGGACAGACGGTCGACAAGCTGTTGGGACAGTTCCAGTTCGGCGGTGGCGAAGGTGACCGCCCGCTCGGCGTGACCCATCTCGACCATGGTGACGATGGTGTGCAGTTTGTTGGCGGCCTCGTGGGCCTGCGCGCGCAACGAGTCGGTGAGGACCTTCAGCGAGCTCAATTCCCCGAGCGCACCTTGCAGTTCGGTCCGGTCGCGGATCGTCACCACCTCCGCGGCGTTCGCGTCCGACTGCACCGATGACCGGTTCACCACCAGCACACGGTCATCGGTCACGTGGATCTCGTCGCGGGCCCCGGGGTTGTAGGACCGGAGGAATTCGGGCAGATCGGCCCGCGCCACCGCACCGTCGGGCAGCCCCAACAACCGACGGGCCTCGTCGTTGACCAACGCCACCCCGGTGCGGTCCAGCACGATCAGGCCCTCCGACACCGAATGCAGGATGGCGTCGTGGTGGTCGTACATGACACGCAGCTCGTCGGGGCGTAGTCCCCGCGTCTGGCGCAGCAAACGGCGCCGGATCCCCCACACCCCGATCAGCGAAACGGCAAGCGCGCCAACACCGACGGTGGCGATCTTCGCCCATTGGTCGCGCCAACGATCGGCCAGACTCTGCTGCAGGATGCCCGCGGCCACCAGGCCGATGACACGGCCGTCCGCGTCGGGCACCGGCACCACGGCGCGGATCGACGGTCCGAGCGTGCCGGTGTAGAGCTCGGTGAACGACTCACCGCGCAACGCGGGGCTGATATTGCCCAGGTACTGACCGCCGATCTGGGTCGGATCGGTGTGGGTGTAGCGGGTGCGGTCCGGAGCCATGATGGTGATGAAGGCGATGTCGGTGTGCCTGCGCACCAGCTCGGTCACCGGTTGCAGGATCTCGGTGGCGCGGCCTGCCACGATCGCGTCGGCGGTGGACGGTGAATCGGCCAGCGCAGTGGCGATGCCGAGCACCTGAGCCCGGGCAGCCGCGTCGCCGTCGCGCCGGGCGTCGAAGAGCGCCAGCGCGCTGCCCGCCACCACGATCAGCGTGATCACCAGGATCTGCAGCGCGATCGATTGACCGGCCAACGACTTGGGCCATCCCGAGGACCAGCCCCGAGCCGGCCCCCGCGTGCCGCCCACCCGCATTGCGCAACCCTCTCCCGGCTGAACGTAATGAACTAAAACGTGACCTACCTCACGTGCGTGTCCGACCATCCTTTCAGACCCATTTCCGTGCAGTGTTCGAAGGAGAACCCGATGACAACCACGATGGACCGGCCGGCACCCGAGCCGGCACCGGACGCGCCGAAGAAGAAGCACGACCGCACCCACTGGCTGTTCATCGCCGTCATCATCTCGGTGATCGCGGGCATCGGCGTGGGCATCTACGCCCCGGAGGTCGGCAAGAGCGTCGGCGTGCTGGGCACGATGTTCGTGGCGCTGATCAAGATGATGATCGCCCCGGTCATCTTCTGCACGATCGTGCTGGGCATCGGTTCGGTCCGCAAGGCCGCCACCATCGGCAAGGTCGGCGGGCTGGCCTTCGTCTACTTCCTGGCGATGTCGACCTTCGCGCTGGCCATCGGCCTGCTCGTGGGCAACATCCTGCATCCGGGCAGCGGCCTCAAGCTCACCGAGAGCGCCGCGGGCAAGGGTGCCGAACTCGCCGAGAAGGCGCACGAATCCGGCGGCCTGCTCGATTTCGTCCAGGGCATCATCCCGACCTCGCTGTTCTCCGCGCTGACCGCGGGCAGCGTGCTGCAGGCGCTGTTCATCGCGCTGCTGGTCGGGTTCGCCATCCAGGGCCTCGGTACGGCCGGTGATCCGATCCTGCGCGGTATCGAGCACCTGCAGAAGCTGGTGTTCAAGGTGCTGGTGATGATCCTGTGGCTGGCTCCGATCGGTGCGTTCGGCGCGATCGCCAATGTCGTCGGCCAGACCGGCTGGGCGGCGGTCGGCCAGCTGGCCGCGCTGATGCTCGGCTTCTACATCACCTGCGCCATCTTCGTCTTCGGCGTCCTGGGCACCCTGCTGCAACTGGTGTCGCGGATCTCGATCTTCAAGCTGCTGCGCTACCTGGCCCGGGAGTACCTGCTCATCGTGTCGACCTCGTCGTCGGAGTCCGCGCTGCCCCGGTTGATCGCCAAGATGGAGCACATCGGCGTGGACCGCTCGACGGTCGGCGTGGTGGTACCCACCGGCTACTCGTTCAACCTGGACGGCACCGCGATCTACCTGACCATGGCCTCGCTGTTCATCGCCAGCGCGCTGGGTGACCCGCTGTCGGTGACCGAGCAGATCGGTCTGCTGGTCTTCATGATCGTGGCTTCCAAGGGTGCCGCGGGGGTCACCGGCGCCGGCCTGGCCACCCTGGCCGGCGGCCTGCAGGCCCACCGCCCGGACCTGCTCGACGGTGTCGGCCTGATCGTCGGTATCGACCGGTTCATGTCCGAGGCACGCGCGGTGACCAACTTCTCCGGCAACGCCGTGGCGACGCTGCTGGTGGGCACCTGGACCAAGACGATCGACCGCGCCAAGGTCGACGCCGTCCTGAGCGGAAAAGACCCCTTCGACGAGCTGACCATGCTCGACGATCACGCCGCGCGCGCCGAAACCGATCCCCCTGCACGGGAAAAGACCGGAGCTGCTGTTCCGGCATAGGGTGCGCGAGAACTGTGGCGCCGGACCTCCACGGAGGTCCGGCGCCACAGCCTTTTCCGTACCGCCGCACGTCATATCGGCCGATATGCGACCATCCCGGTATGAATCCGCAGGACGACCCGGAAGCTCGGATCCGCGCACTGGAGCCGACCGAGCTCGGTGCCGAGCAGCCGAGCCCGTCGACCTACGACGCCCCCGCCGCGCCGCCGCTGCCGCCGCCCACCCAGCAGTGGCCGCAGCCGCCCTACGGCCAGTCGCCCCCTGGGCCGGACCCGTACGGTCTGAACTCCCATGGCCAGAGTCCTTATGGCCAGAGCCCCTACGGTGCCGACCCCTATGGCGGTGCCTACGCCCAGCCGTATCCGTCGGCGCCGCAGCGTTCCGGCCTGCGAGCCTGGATGGTGATCGTGCCGCTGGCCCTGGTGCTGTTGTTCTTCGGCGGGGCGGCCGCCGCGTTCTGGCTGTTCAGTGCCGACGACTCGACACCGGAGGTGGCCGGCGGCGGTGGTGTGCTGACCGACGAGCCAGCCCAGCCGGTCGTGCCACGGTTGCCCGAGATACCCGAGCTGCCACCGATCGTCGTCGATCCGGGCGGCCCCAACACTCCTGTCGAATCCGGCGGCACCATCACGATCACCGGTATCGGCACCAACCGGACGGTAGCCTGTGACGACCACATCGTGATCATCAGCGGCGCCAACAACACCATCGACGTGACCGGCCACTGCACGGCGGTCACCGTGTCGGGCTTCGAGAATGTCGTCACCGCACAGTCCACCGACGAGATCACGGTGTCGGGCTTCGAGAATCGGGTCACCTATCGCGACGGCTCACCGACGGTCAACCAGTCCGGCAGTGGGAACACCATCGAACAAGGCTGACCAGCGGGCGGCGCCGGTCAGACCAGCGTGAGCCGCAGGGCCGCCGCGGTGGCGGGTCCGACGATGCCGTCGACGGTGAGTCCTGGCGTACGCCGCTGGAATTCACGCACCACCGCCTCGGTCGCGGCGCCGTACACACCGTCGATCTCGAGCTCACCGCCGTACCTGGCATAGGCATATTTGAGCCGGCGCTGCAGTTCGGCGACCTGCGCCCCGGTGCTTCCCCGGAACAGCAGCACATCGGCGTACTCCCCCACCGGCACCGGCGGTCGCGGCGCCGGACGCGCCGCGACGGCACCGATGCGCGCGGCGATATCGCTGCGCAGCACCGTCATGTCGATGGCCCCGGGGTCCCACTTGCCTTGCGCGCGCCCCGCGTACTCACGGTGCCCGATGGTGCGCTTCGATGTCTGCCCCAGGCGCCGATTGATCGCCGCGCAGCAATCCACCAGTGCCAGATACTGTGCGTCCGGCCAATTCCGGCGATGCGGCGCCGACGGGCTGGTGCCGCTGTTGGCGCACTCGATACCGATCAGGTGCCAGTTGCCCATGTTCGCCGGAACCCAGGGATACATACCGGTGCCGGCATGCCAGGCCACCCCGACCGCCACCACGGTGACCGTGCCGTCCCTGGCGATGTGCACCTGCGACAGCGGGCCGGGCAGATCCGGTCGGCCGTAGGCGATGGATGCGGCATCGGCACGGTCGGATCCGGTGTGGTGCACCATCACCCCACGGATGTCCTTGAACTCACCGTGTCCGCGGGTGCGCCAGCCAGGGAACTCGACCGGGCTGAGGCCCTCGTCTTGAAGCACGTCGACGAGCCAGACCGGGTCACCGGTCCATGGTGTGCGCGCGGGCACCGAAGCTCACAGCACCTTCGACAGAAACTCCTGCAGACGTGGGTGTTTCGGGTTGTCGAAGATCTCCGCGGGCGGGCCTTCCTCGACGATGTGTCCGTCGGCCATGAAGATCACCCGGGAAGCCACCTCACGCGCGAAGCCCATCTCGTGGGTGACCACGACCATCGTCATGCCGCCGCGGGCGAGGGTCCGCAGCACCTCCAGGACATCGCCGACCATCTCCGGGTCGAGCGCGCTGGTGGCCTCGTCGAACAACATGATGGACGGATTCATCGCCAGCGCTCGGGCAATGGCCACGCGTTGTTTCTGGCCACCCGACAGCGTGGCCGGCTTCACGCCCGCCTTCTCAGCAAGGCCCACCTGCGCGAGAAGTTCGAGCGCCTTCTTCTCGGCGGCGGCCTTGTCCGACTTCTTGGTCATCAGCGGTGCCAGCGTGACGTTCTGCAGCACCGTCATGTGCGGGAACAGATTGAAGTGCTGGAAGACCATGCCGATGTGCTGGCGCACCTTGTCCAGATCGATCTTCGGATCGGTCAGGTCGAAGCCGTCGACGACGACCTTGCCGCCGGTGATGTCCTCCAGTTTGTTCAGACACCGAAGGAATGTGGACTTACCCGATCCGGACGGACCGATGACGCAGACGACCTCGCCGTGGCTGACGGTGGTGTCGATGCCGTCGAGCACCACAAGGTCACCGAACGACTTCTTGAGTCCCTCGATCCGGATCTTCACCGTGCCTGCCGGTTCGGCGGCCGCGGCTTCGGTTACCAGTTCACTCATTTGACGAGCCGCCTCTCCAGCCGGTCGGACAGTTTGGTCAGCGCCATGATGACGATGAAGTAGATGATGCCGACGATCAGCCACATTTCGAACGCCTTGTAATTGCCCGCGATGATGATGCGCCCGCTCTGGGTCAGCTCGGCGATGCCCAGCACCGACAGGATCGAGGTGTCCTTGAGGGTGATCACGAACTGGTTGATGTACGACGGGATCATGGTCCTGATCGCTTGGGGCAGGATAACTTTGCGCATCGTCGGCAGGTAGCCGATGCCCAGGCTGCGGGCGGCCTCCATCTGGCCCTTGTCCACCGAGAGGATGCCACCACGGACGATCTCGGTCATATAGGCACCTGCATTGAGCGAGAGCGTGATGATGCCCGCCGTCACCGCCGACATCTGGAAGCCCATCGTCGCGGGGATACCGAAGTAGATGAAGAAGGCCTGCACCAACAACGGTGTCCCGCGGAAGATGTCGACGAAGGTGGTGCCGATCGCACGCAACCAGATCGACCGCGACACCCTGGCCAACCCGAAGACCACGCCGAGGATGAGGGCGAAGAAGATCGATACGACGGTCAGGAAGACCGTCATCTTCAAGCCCGCCAACAACATCGGTGCGGTGCTCTTGATCAGACCGAAGATCGAGTCGTCGGCGGTGGATGCCTGCTCGCCGAGGTAGGTCTGCAGGATCTCGTCGTACCGGCCCTGCGCCTTCAGGTTCGCCAGTCCGGCGTTGAACTTCTGCAGCAGTTCGGCGTTCTGGCCCTTGTTGACCGCGAATCCGTAACCGGTGGGGTCCTCCTTGGGCGTCACGGTCTTGAATCCGTTGCCTTGGGCGATGCCGTACAGCAGCACCGGGTAGTCCTCGAAGACCGCCACCGAGTTCCCGGTCTTGACCTCGTCGAACATCGTCGACGAATCGGCGAAGGAGACGACCTGGAAGCCGTACTGGTCCTTGATGGAGTTGGCGAAATCCGAGCCCTGGGTGCCGTTCTTCACCGATACCCGCTTGCCGCGCAGGTCGTCGTAGGACTTGATGTCCTCGTTGTCCTTGAGAACGGCCATCTGGACGCCGGATTCGAAATAGGGATCGGAGAAGTCGAAGACCTTCTTGCGTTCATCGGTGATCGACATACCGGCGATGACACCGTCGACCTGGTTGGCCTGCACCGCTTGGAGTGCGGCATCGAAACCCAGCGGTTTGATGTCGACGTTGAAGCCCTGGTCCTCGCCGATGGCCCGGATCAGATCCATGTCGATGCCGACGAACTCACCGCTGGCATTCTGGAACTCGAACGGCGCGAACGTCGTATCGGTGGCGATGGTGTAGGTCTCGCCTTCGGCTGCTGCGGTGGCCGGCGTCAGCAGGGTGGCCCCGAACAGGGCGACGAGCAGACCCGCGATCAACGCGCTGAGCCGATTCCTCCGTCTGGTGGGTGGGTGGGGCCTACAACCCGACGAACTATCGGCTCGCATGTGTTGATCTCCCGTCCGGTGTGCTGTGACGGGTTCACGCTATCGTCCGTTGCCCGCATCTGCGCGCGATCCCGGGACAAGTCGCACGTCGGCCAGGGTGGCGGCACGTTGCCCGCACCCGAACATGAACCGGCCGGGGCGGCAGTCTGGCTTGCCACCCCGGCCGGCATCGCACCGAGCCGCCGAACTCAGCCGCCGAACAGCCCACCGATGTTGCGCACCAGATTGCCGCCGGCCTCGCCGGCATTGCGAATCAGATCGGCGCCCGACCTGTTGACGTTCTGGGTCAGATCATTGGTGAATCGCCCACCGTTGACCAACAGATCCGTGCCGACCTGACCGAGATTGCGTTGCAGGTCGCTACCGGCGCGGCCGGCGTTCTGCTGGAGGTCGCTGCCGAACCTGCCGATATTGCGGACCAGGTTGTCGCCGAACTGCCCTGCTTCCTCGGGGGTCAGCGCCGCTGCCGCCGCCGAGCGGGTGGATACGCGGGCGTTCTCCGACGACGAACCGTCGTCCGCCGCGGCCGTCCCCGCACCGGCAACGGCCATCCCGACGCTTATTGCACCGGCCGCGCCGGTCAGCATCAACGTTTTGAGCATCTTGTCGATCCCCCTGATGTTGCGATCCATGACATGCCTCCCTCCAGCAAACCCCCCACGCACCGCCCGAGACCGACCCGATGAGTGTGGCGTAGATCATATTGACGCTGAGAGAAGTGCCCGAGCTTGCGGGGATCCAAACCACCAATTTCTTTGCTACGTCGAGAGAGGGCGCTAGCTAAAACCCAGCCAGAAAGCCGGTACTTCTCGCCTCGACCAGTACATACGGTGATCATGAACATCAGCAAGAATTTTCGCTAGCGAAAACTACGGCGTTATCAGGGCGTTCCCTTCCCGCCGCCGGCGCCAGTACCACGAGCGACACGGAACGAGGGCCGCCGGCGATCTGGAGCCACCACCCTGCCACCCTGATTCAGCAAATTTCATTCCCCTGCGGGCCACAGACAGCAAAGCGGGCAGTGGGGATGTCCCCACTGCCCGCCGTCGCGTAGCTGGATCAGCGACCGAATGACCCGAGGCCGGTCAGCAGGTCGGTGCCGACCTGGCCGAGCTGCTGCTGGGCATTGGTGCCCACGGTGCCGCCGTTGATCAGCCCGTTGGTGCCGACCTGGCCGAACTGCTGCTGCACATTGCTCCCGACGGTGCCACCGTTGATCAGCCCGTTGGTGCCGACGGTGCCGCCGTTGATCTGCAGGTTGCTGCCGAACTTGCCGATGTTCTGGGTGAGGTTCGTGCCGAACTGACCCAGTCGCTGCGACGGCGAGGTGCTCGCGCCCTGCTGCGACGAGGTTTGCCCGGTGTCGGCCGCGGCCGTCGCGGCGGTCACCGTGGCCGCACCCATCGCAAGTGCGATCCCACCCCCGGCCGCGATGGTCGCAGCAATCATGCGGATGGACTTCCCCTGACGTCGGTACATGTTGATCTCCCTTTCAGCAAATTCCCCAACCAACAACGAAAAGTTAACACGAACGTTGCGCACTAGGCCAGAACTACGATCGATTTTTCCGGAAACACAGCTTTCGCGCCCGCAAATTACTTTGCTACACCCGAACGCGACGGCCGCAGCGGAACATCATCGACGATGCTAAAACTGCATGTCAACGACGCTGCGCGGGCCATCCGCCGGACGATCATCGCGTTGCCAGGGCTACCGAGAACCGGCTCGACACCCAGGTGGATCACAATTTGCTAACAGCACATTTTCAAGATCGAGGACCCGCGATCAGCAAAGAATCCTCCGACCGTGGTGTAGTCAGGCGGCATCCGGACACGTCCGTCGACGACGGCAGCACCGAAACCCGGAGGCATCCATGAATGACCGAGGCCCCCGGTGGGGTAGACGCCCACGCGGTCGTTGCTAGCGGCCTCGCGTCATGGTGATCTTCACGCCGACCCAGGGCACCCACATCATGTAGCCGTTCTGGAAGTCCACCCGGGTGCCTCCATAGGTCCATCGCTCCGAGACCGTGGCCAGGCCCAGGGCAGGAACCCAGTTGCGCGCGAACTCGCCGCTGGCCCATTGCGCCCCGGTAGCAGGCGAATACCAGACACGCATGGGCTGCCAGCCCCCGAAATCCTGGTAGCCGTCCTTGAACGTGGTCAGCGGCATCCCCGCGTTTCGGGAGCGCGCGAGATCGCTGACCGCCGTCGGAGACGAGATGAACTTCCCCGGCGCCGTCTCCCACAACGTCCCGAGTGTCCACTGCTGGATCCATATCCGTTGCGCGTCCGAGTAGACCGGACTGAGCACCTCGCCAAGGGTCGGATCGGCATGTGCGGCGAACCTGCCGTACACCGCACGCGGACCGGGCCGCGACCGCAGCACACGCTGCGCGGGCTTGGGAGTCCAATCGGAGCGGTAGATACCGAACCGTTCGTCGTCGTTGCCACTGCCGCTGTTGAGATCCCGGGTGGTGTAGAGCAACAGCGGACCGGCGTAGGGCAGCTCCTGCCACGCGCTCATCGCGTCGGCGATGAAGTCCGCCTGGTGGGAATCGCTGACCCGGTTGCTCGGTAGTCCGTACTCGGTCACCCAGATCTTGCGGGCACCGTCGCCGTTGGCCAGCATCACCCGCCGCATCCGAACCAGTTGTTCCACCGGCGAATCGGGTTGCAGCATGCCCTCGGAGAACTTCATGGTGTAGCTGTACGGGTGATATGACAACGCATCGAAAAATGGTTTCGCCCCGTTGGCGTACATCCTGTCCAAAAAGGTGACGGGGTCAATGGTCAACGGACCCCAGGACTTTCCGGAACCGAGCACACCGCCGACAATTACGGCCGCCGGATCGGCGGCCTTGATTCTGGGGTATGCGGCTTTCAGCAGCGCGGTATACCCAGCCGGATCGGGAAATGGTGTGTATCCGGTGAAACCGTTGGGCTCGTTCCACACCTCATAGGCAGCAATTTTGCCGCGATAGCGTTCAGCGACACGACCGGTGAACGAACCGTAGGCCTCCGGTGAGGATGGCCGCCCGTGCGGCGGCAGCGATCCGACGGACATCGCCCACCACGGTGTCGACGTGATGCAGGCGATGATCGCGATCCCTGCTGCCGAGGCCGCCTGCACCACGCGATCGGCGCGCGACCAGTCCATCCGCCCCTTGATCGCCTCCACCCCGGCCCACGGGATGCCGATACGGACCAGGCGGATACCGTCGGCCACCCACCGCTGGACGGTCTGGGTCACCAGCGGCTCGTCGTAGAAGTAGATCTGGGAGTCAGCGAATCCCACGGTGGTTGCCGAAAAGCTCAGTGGGTGCACGTCCTCGGCGATGACCTGCCGGGGCCGCTGCGAGGTCGGGACCGATACGAGTGCGGTGACACAGAGCGCCGAAACAATGGCACCCGCCGCCGTCCGCCACATTTTACGGCGCGGAAATATCCTTTTACGGCGCACCGTAAAGCCACTCATTTCGACCTTTCCCGAATTTGTGTTCTTTGTAACGGAAGGCGGGCCATATCGACCGCACCCAATTCGGCGTGTCGAGATCCCGGCGGCACCGCCGCCACGGCCGTCCGTACCCTGAGGGCATCATGCGTGTGACAGCCGATGCGGGGCCGCGGGCGCCGCAACGGGTGGCCGCCCTGACCGGTCTGCGAGCGCCGGCCGCCCTGCTCATCGTCGCCACACATGCCGCGTTCGGAACCGGCCAACTGCCGCACGGGTACCTGGGCGCGCTGTATGCCCGGCTCGAGGTCGGGGTGCCGGTCTTCTTCGCACTGTCGGGATACCTGTTGTTCCGGCCATGGCTGGTGGCGACTCGCACCGGCGGCCCGGCACCGTCGGTGACCCGCTACGCCCGCCACCGGGTTCGCCGCATCGCACCGGCATATCTGGTGACGGTGCTGATCGCATACGCGCTCTACGCATTTCGGGACGCGGGCCCCAACCCGGGGCACACCTGGGCCGGCCTGCTGCACCATCTGACGCTGACCCAGATCTATCCGCCCGTGGCGGTGCTACACCAGGGCCTCACCCAGATGTGGAGCCTGGCGGTGGAGGTGGCGTTCTATGCGGTTCTGCCGCTGTTGGCCGGTCTGCTGCTGACCGTGCTGTGCCGGCGGGCCTGGCGACCGGGCCTGCTGCTGATGGGGCTGACCCTGTTGGCTGCGGTGACGCCGGTATGGCTGTGGGTGCAGCACGCTACGGACCTGTTGCCGCCATCGGCCAATATCTGGTTGCCCGCACACCTGATCCACTTCGTCGGCGGTATGGCGCTGGCGGTACTGCACGTCGCCGGCGTGCGCTGTCGCGGTGTGTTCCTACTGCCCCTGGCACCGGCGGCGCTACTGGTCGTGGCGCTCCCGATCGCCGGGTCGGTGACCCTTGCCCCGGTCCAGCCGGGTGAGGCGATCGTGCGGTCGACGCTGTATGCCGTCGTCGCGGTGGGCCTGCTGGCGCCGCTGGTGCTCGACCCGGACGGCATGTTCGCCAGGCTGCTCGGCAGCCGCCCGGTGGTGTGGCTCGGTGAGATCTCCTACGAGATCTTCCTCGTCCACGTCATCCTGATGGAGATCGCGATGTCTTCGGTGCTGCGGTGGCCGGTGTTCACCGGCTCGATGGTGGGCCTGTTCCTCACCACACTGGCGTTGTCGATACCGGTTGCGTGGCTGCTGCACCGCTGGACTCGTGTGCGGCCAGATACCGCCCCCGGTCCGGCACCCGCACCGTCGGTTCAGCCCGTCTGAGTCGGCGTTTCACCGCGCTGTTGCCACGGCCAGCGGCCACTGATCTCCAATTCCAGCGACCAGCTCAGGAAGGTTCGGATCAGGACGATCCCGGCGAGCACCGCGACGCTCTCCCAGGTCGGGGTGACCGCCACGGTCCTGATGATGTCGGCGGCGACCAGGAGCTCCAAGCCCAACAGGATCGAGCGGCCGAGGCGCTGGCGGAAAAAACGGTACGCGTCTCCGGTCTTGCCCGCCATCCGCCGAATGGTGGCAGCGGTGGCGATCAGCGCGCCGATCGCGATGACCGCCACCCCGATACCGTCGATCGTCTTGCCGACGATTTCGATGATCTCGTAGAAGCTCATGGCGTCACCGTATTACGGGTCAGCCGCAGTGTTGCGCCGCCGCGCAGCAGGTCTGCCCTCGCCATGCCTGCCTACCCTCTTTGACCGCGACGGCGGCGATCACCAGCGCCGCGATCGGATCAGCCCAGTTCAGTCCGAACACGCCGTTGAGGACCAGGCCTGCCAGTAGCACCGCCGAAAGATAGGTGCACAGCATCGTCTGCTTGGAATCGGCTACCGCAGAACGTGATCCGAGTTCTCGACCGGCTCGCCGCTGCGCCAACGACAGCACCGGCATGACCGCCAGGCTCAGTGCGGCGAGCCCGATGCCGATGGGAGAGTGTCTGGGCTCGGTACCGCCGGCAAGGCTGCGCGCGGCGTCCACGGCGACGGTGGCGGCCAGCCCGTAGAAGGCCACTGAAATCACCCGCAGCGCCACCTTTTCCCGTGACTGCGGGTCGGAGCCGGCGAATTGCCAGGCCACCGCGGCCGCGGAGGCAACCTCGATGGTGGAGTCCAGACCGAAACCGAACAGTGCTGCCGACGACACCCGCGCGCCCTCGGTGAGCGCGACGATCGCCTCGATCACGTTGTAGGTGATGGTGATCAGGACGAACAGCCGGATTCGACGGCTCAGTATCGCGCGTCGTGTGGCGCTTACCGGGACGGCCATCAGCAGCACGCGCAGTCGCTGCAACATCCCGGGTCCACCGCGAGAACCAGGTCCATCAGGTCCTCGAGCGCCCGGCCGATGCGAACATCGGCGAGTTCGTATCGGGTACGTCGCCCCTCGGATACCGCCACCACCAAACCACAACCCCGCAAGCAGCTCAGATGGTTGGACAGTATCTGTCGCGAGACGCCGAGTCGGTCGGCGAGCTCGGACGGATACCCCGGTCCGCGGAGCAGACTGAGCAGAATTTGGCTGCGGGTGCCGTCGGCGAGAGCATGCCCGAAGCGGGCCAGCGCATCGATATGGGTCAGCGTCTGCACGAGCCTGACAGTACATTCATTTCTGTACTATCGGAAGTTCTCCGGTTCCATCGGCATCGCGCGCTGGGTATACGGTGAGCCATGATCGTCACGGGAGCGTTCCTGGCCGAGTCGGCCACGGTGGTCGACAACAAGCTCGATATCGTCGGTGGCGTCGTCGACAGCTGCCACGCCACACCCGAGCGCACGGTGACGCCGGTACTGGTCGTACTGATCCAGCCCGAGCCAACGGATCAGGCACCGACGATCGAAGTGCGATTCAGCGATCCGACCGCGGCGACGCTGGAGATGCACCTCGACGTCCCGGAGTCCAGCCTTGGCGGCGAAATCGGTTTCGTGTTCTACCCGCTGACCCTGCCGGTCCCGACCAACGGGCGCTATCTGATGACGGTATCGGGGCGTGGCGGTTTCGTCAGCCTGCCGCTGCGGGTATTGGGTTAGCCGGAGCGGGTCTTCAGCCAGGACCGTAACCGCTTGCGGGCGTTGGTATATGGCGACGACGTGTTCAAGGAGATCATCCGGCCCAGCGGCCACTTCCCGTACCACGGTGCACCGTATAGATCATCATCGGTGTTGGCCTCGACCGCGGCCACGATGTCGTTCTTGGCGTCCACCAGCTGGGCGCGCAACGAGGTCCACGACTCGTCTCGGTGCTCGGCGTAGAACCGTTGGGCCAGTATCCCGAGCTCGTTCCACTTCACCCCGGCCGCGGGGAACTGGTCGGGCAGCCCGTCCGATCGCCGCCGCAGCCAGGTGAGCACCTGCCGATTCCAGCCGATCAGATAAGCCACCTGGTCCGCCGGGCTGATCATGGTGTCCTTGACGTGGCCCTCGATCACCTGACTGCGGACCGCGTCCGGTGGGACGCTGTCCAGGGTCGTCGACAGCGCGTCGAAGGTCTTCGCCATCGCGGACAGCAGCTCTGTTTTCGACGCCGGGACACCCACGCCGATCATCATCCGCGGTCCGCCGAGGCCGCTGATCGGCACCCCGGCCGGCCGCGCGGTGGGAACGACGCGGCCGACCCGGGCGACACTCAGCCTGCGATGCGAATGAGCTTCTTGTTCACGAACTCATCGATACCGAAGCGGCCGAGCTCGCGGCCGAATCCCGAGCGCTTGACGCCACCGAACGGAAGCTCCGCCCCCTCGGCCCCGACGGCGTTGACGAACACCATGCCCGCGTCGATCTTGTCCGCCACGCGCTTGGCCTGTTCGGCATCGGTGGTGAAGACGTAGGACCCGAGCCCGAACGGGGTGTCGTTGGCCAGTTCGACGGCGGCGTCTTCGTCGGCCACCTTGTAGACCGTGGCCACCGGGCCGAACAGCTCCTCGCGGGCCGACGGCTTGTCCGGCGATACGCCGGTGAGCACGCCCGGCGGGAAGTACGCGCCGTTGCGTTGCCCTTCCGAGGTCAGGGTGGCGCCGTCGGCCACCACTCGCTGCACCTGCTCTTCGAGCCGCTCGGCGGCCGCCACCGACGACAGCGGCGCCAGTCCGTCGGCCTTGGCGAGCACCTTCTGGGTGAACTTGTCGACGAATTCGTCGTAGATGTCCTCGGCGACGATGATGCGCTTGGCGGCATTACATGCCTGCCCGGTGTTCTCGAAGCGGCCGTCGACGGCGGCCTCGACGGCCGAATCCAGGTCATCGGAGGACAGCAGGATGAACGGGTCCGAACCACCGAGTTCGAGGACGACCTTCTTGAGGTTGCGCCCGGCGATCTCGGCGACGGCGGCGCCGGCCCGTTCGGATCCTGTCAGCGACACCCCCTGCACCCGCGGGTCGGCGATGGCGTCGGCGATCTGTTCGTTGGTGGCATAGACGTTGACGTAGGCACCCTCGGGATAGCCTGCGTCGAGGAAGATCTGCTGCAGCGCGGCGGCCGACTCGGGACACTGCGGGGCGTGCTTGAGCACAATCGTGTTGCCCAGCACCAGGTTCGGGCCCGCGAAGCGCGCGACCTGATAGTAGGGGTAGTTCCACGGCATGATGCCCAGCAGCACGCCCACCGGGCTGCGCCGGATCAACGCGCTGCCCTCCCCCTCGAGCAGATCGATGGGTTCGTCGGCGAGGAAGCGCTCGGCATTGTCGGCGTAGAACTCATAGATCGACGCACTGAACTCGACCTCACCGACCGACTGGTCCAGCGGCTTGCCCATCTCACGCTGGATGATCTTGGCCAGTTCGTCCTTGCGTTCGTTGTGCAGTTCGGCCACCTTACGGATCAGATCGGCACGCTGGGCCACCGTGGTGTTCTTCGACCACTCGCCGAACGTCTTGGCCGCGGCGGCCAGCGCCTCCTCGATCTGCGCATCTGTCGCGGTCGGATACTCCCGCACCACCTCACCGGTCGCCGGATCAACCACTGCGTACAGACTCATGTGTCAGACCTTTCTTCGATGTTGTTCGATCACAGCATGTTTGGCCGGATCAGATGGGTGCGCGCCTCGCCCCGCAACGCAGCGCCTGTGGGCGCCACGGGTGTTGCACACTGCGGCGCGGCATCGGCCCTCCGGGTCAGCAGAAAAGAGCATTCACCTCGATCGTACAAGTCCGACGAGCAGGCGTCCGGCGGATCCGCGGGAACACCGAACCACGCTCACATCGACCCCGTGCGCCGACGAAATCCGAAGCAGCACAGGTCTACCCATCGACGCTCAAACATCCTGTCCCGCACCCCATTAGCGGACCAGTCGCTCCGATCTGCGCAACAAAGCGCGACCTGCAGCGCCCTCTCACGACGGATTACCGAAGGCCGACGGACCCACAGCGCCGGCTCGTCGCCCACCGGGCGATGCTGTCGGCATAGCGCGGCGTCTCCACCCGGCAGTGCGCACCCGACGCCTCTTGGCGCGCGGCCGCGGCGTCGGTGAAGCTCTGGCCTTGCGCGGCGATGAACGACAGGAAGTCCTCGGTCGGATGGGACGTCACGGTGTTGGTGTAGCGGCACCGGCCGTTGTCGAGCCGCTCCATCCGCAGCTCCCAGATGACCTGGGTGGTGGTCCAGCCGGCCGGGGTGAGGATGTCGGAAAGCGAGACCATCTTGCAGTAATGCGCTTGGGCGATTTCGTACCGGTACTGCTGCACCACCAGACCGCTACCGATCATCTCGACGTTGATCGACATGGGGGTGCCGTCGTCATCGACGGTGTAGCCCGCCGCCTTGTGATCGCCGGGGGCGCACCGCTGGTACTCGTGGGTGGGCAGGGTCTTGAGCCACTGCTCGATATCGATGTCATCAAAGGGCGCATCGACATCGGCGGTGACGACGGCGTGGGACAGGACCAGATCTGATCGGACGGTGGCGGTCATGACGCGCTCCTTGGTGCCGGGATTCGGGGACACATCAACCCTGTCCGCACCTGCAGCAACCGACAATCCCGCTGCCGTGACCGGTGCGGGTGGCGCTATCCCCCACCCGGAGGTCCGGTTTTCCCGCGCGACCGGCGGTGATCCGCTACGACCCGGTGCGCGAATCGAGTGACCGAACGCCCGTCACAGGATAAAGTCTGCCAAAATTGACGAGGGGGAAAATCGTGACGGCAAAGCACCCGACCCGCGCCGCCAAGCACCGCCGGCGGACCAAGCGCGCGGCGGCGCAGCGTCGGCTCGCCGCGGGTGCAGCCTCGCTGAGCTTGACCGCGACGCTGTTGGGCCTGACAGCCGTCGGCCCCGAGATCGCAACGGCCTTGGCCGAAGATGGCGTCTCGTCGAGTTCTGGCAACGCCGAGCGATCCGACAGAGCCGATTCTGGCGGCACCGACGACCAGAAGCGCACCTCCGGTCTCGGCGGAACGGACAACGACGGCCAGACCGACCGGCCGACCAAGTCCACGACGGTCGAGGACAACCGCGAGACCGACCGTGAACACGACCGGGAGACCGAGCTCAAGAAACCCGACACCGCCCCGTCCGAGGATGCCGAGTCCGAGAGCCTGCATGAGGCGACCGGTGCGGACACAGCATCCTCGCCAGGGACGTCCCCGCCCGAGACGTCCCTGACCGAAACGCCCCCGGCGGAAGAACCGCCCGCTGCCGCGCTCACCCCGCCGGTCACCGAGGCGGCTCCCTCGACGACGTCGACCGATAGCGCGGAGCGCATCCAGGAGCAAACCTCCGGGGACAGCACGCAGCCGGCCGCGCACACCTACTCGGCGGCCGCCACCACGACCGGCGGCCAGAACACCGTGGCCGAGGCGCCGCTGCCCGAGACCGAAACATTGACGCCGTCGGCCTCGTCGGTCATCTCACTCGACCCACCCAATTTCGGGCGCGAGTTCGTCGCGGGCCAGATCGAAGCGCTCATCGGTACCGGGCGGACGATAATCTCCCTGCTGCCGCTGCCGTACGAATTCAAGGAGTGGCTCTATGCGTCGTTGAACGGCACCCGCCGTGCGCTGTTCAACCAGGCGCCGTGGCTCAACCCCACTCAGATCAGCGCCGAGGGCGGGGTACCGATCTCCGGCACCCTGGGCGCGGTCGATCTGGAGGGTGACGAGATCCGGTACGCGATCGTGACCGGTCCCGCCTCGGGCACCGTGGTCATCGCGCCGGACGGGTCGTTCATCTATACCCCCAATGCCGGGTTCACCGGGGTGGACAACTTCGTGGTGTCCGCCACCGACCTCGGCGAGCACATCAACCTGTTCGACCTGTTCCGCGCCGCCAGCACGCATGCTTCGCTGTTGGTCAACGAGCGCGCGGTGTCGTTCATCTTCAACTACACCACCGGTTCGCAGTACTGGACCAGTGACGCCCGCACCGCGCTCTATCGGGCCGCCAACAACGTGATGCGTGAGTTCATCGTCACCAGGCCCGTGATCATCACCTACGAGATCACCGGTGAGAACACCGTCGGCACAAGCCTTGCCTCGGCCGAGAGTGCGCTCATCTCCTCCGGCGCAGGATTCTTCCCCACCGTGGTGCAGCACAAGCTGCTCACCGGAATCGACGCCAACGGCGCCGCCGCCGACGGGCATATCAACTGGAACTTCGCCTACCCGTGGGCATTTGGTGACTACGTCTCGGCTCAGCAGTACGACTTCGACATGGTCGCCATGCACGAGTTCCTGCACTCGCTGGGCTTCATGTCCTATGCGCAACCGTCCAGCACGGGAGCGCAGCGCGGGTGGACGCTCTATGACGGCTTCCTGCGCACCGCGGGCGGGTCCAAGCTGATCGGCTCGGACTTCCGGTTGACGCCGTCGATGGCGGCCAGCCTGACCGGGGGTTCGGGCAGCGTGTTCTTCGGCGGTAGTGCCGCGCAAGCGGCCTACGGCGGCATGGTTCCGCTGTATGCACCCTTCACCTGGGCCGGCGGAAGCTCGATCTCCCATCTGGACAGCACGGTGTTCAGCGGCCCCGACCGGCAGTTGATGAATCCCCAGGTTCCCACCGGCCACGGGATACGCACGCTGAGCGCGGTGGAACGCGCGATCATGCAGGATCTCGGCTACACCCTGGCCCCGATGGACGCGTCGTCGATGCTGGCATTGGTCGGATTCGTCTTCATCCGGCGCCGCCGCGTGGAAGCCGAATAGCGCACTGCGTCGGTCCACTTGGTGAAAGCCGGACCGAAATTCGCTGTGCACAAATAACATTGGCGTCATGACGAAGCTGTTTCTGATGGTCGCGATATTCGCGGCAGGTCTGGTGGTGGCACCGGGCGCCCAGGCCGCGCCGTGCGATCCGAACTACTCGGGCGCCTGCGTGCCGATCGCCAGCGATGTCGACTGCGCCGGCGGCAGTGGCAACGGACCGGCGTACGTCCAGGGCCCCGTGACGGTGATCGGAAACGATATCTACGACCTCGACCGCGACGGCAACGGGACCGGCTGCGAGTCCTGAGCGACCCCCGCCCACACCGCCTGGAGTGAGAGCGCTCACAGGTGGGTACTCCCCCTCGGTCCAATTTCGGCCCGACAGCGTCGGAGGTACCCATGAGCGAGGCACCAGGTCTCAAGAGGGCGTTGAGCCAGCGGCAGCTGACGATGATCGCGATCGGCGGCGTCATCGGGGCCGGCTTGTTCGTCGGTTCCGGCGTCGTCATCGGTGACACCGGCCCGGGCGCATTCCTGACCTACGGGATGGCCGGCGTGCTGATCATCATGGTGATGCGGATGCTCGCCGAGATGGCCGTGGCCAACCCGTCCACCGGATCCTTCGCCGACTACTCGCGCAAGGCCCTCGGGAATTGGGCCGGATTCTCCGTCGGCTGGCTGTACTGGTACTTCTGGGTCATCGTCGTGGGGTTCGAGGCGATAGCGGGCGCCAAGATCATCCAGTACTGGATGGACGTGCCGTTGTGGTTGTCCGCGCTGATCTTCATGGTGCTGATGACCGCGACCAACCTGTTCTCGGTGGCATCCTACGGCGAGTTCGAGTTCTGGTTCGCCGGCATCAAGGTCGCCGCGATCATCGGCTTCATCGGGCTGGGAACGGCATTCATCTTCGGACTGTGGCCCGGTAAGTCCGCGGACTTCTCCAATCTGACAAGTCACGGCGGGTTCATGCCGCTGGGCTTCGGCGTGATCACCGTGGGCATCGTGACCGTCATCTTCTCGATGGTCGGCGCCGAGATCGCCACCATCGCGGCCGCGGAGTCCGCCGATCCCGAGCGCGCGGTGGCCAAGGCCGCCAACTCGGTGATCCTGCGCATCCTGGTGTTCTACGTGGGCGCGGTGCTGGTTCTCGTGCTGATAGTGCCCTGGAACGACGAGAGCGTCGCCGCCTCCCCGTTCGTCGCGGCGTTCACCGAGATGGGCATTCCGTACGCCGATCACGTCATGAACGCCATCGTGTTGACCGCGGTGCTGAGCTGTCTGAATTCTGGCCTCTACACGGCTTCCCGCATGCTGTTTGTGCTCGCCAAGCGCCGCGAGGCCCCGCCGACCCTGGTCAAGATCACCAGTCGCGGCGTGCCCGCCAACGCGATCTTGGCGTCCTCGGTGATCGGGTTCCTGTGCGTCATCGCCGCGGCCGTCTCCCCCGACACCATCTTCGCGTTCCTGCTGAACTCCAGCGGCGCGATCATCCTGTTCGTCTACCTGCTCATCTCCATATCCCAGATCGTGCTGCGCTACCGCACACCGGATTCGGAACTCCGGGTGAAAATGTGGCTGTTCCCAGCACTTTCCGTGCTCACGGCCTTGGGTATCGTCGCGATTCTGGTGCAGATGTTCATCGACACCGCGCTGCGCTCACAACTGGTTCTGAGCCTGCTGTCCTGGGCGGTGGTCATCGTGCTGTACGTCATCAACAAATGGTTCGTGAAACGACGCCCGCGTAGCCCGGAGTCGTCGTTGGAGGAAGATTCGCAAAGTGCCCCACCCGAGCGGCACGTACCGTCGTAGTCATGGTGCTGGGGCGGGAAATGGGTGCGATCAGGGACAGCCTGGGACGTGCGCTGTTCGGGCTGGTGGCCGGGCCCGACGGGCCGCAGAACCGGGCCAGGATCCACGACACACCGGGGCCACGCTGGTTCGACGAGGACCGTCCGATCCGCCGCGTCCACGCCGACGCCTCGATGTTCGTCGGAGGGCTGCGTGCGCTGCTGTTGCAGTCGCTGCATCCGCTGGCGATGGCCGGTGTCGCCGAGCATTCCGATTACCGCGGTGACCCGTGGGGGCGGTTGCAGCGCACCAGTACCTTCCTCGCCGAGACGACCTTCGGGCCGGCCGCGGACGCGCAACGCGCAGTGGACAAGGTGCGCGGTATCCACCGTCGGGTGCGCGGGGTGGCGCCGGATGGCACGCCGTATGAGGCCTCCGATCCGCACCTGCTCGAATGGGTGCACATCGCCGAGATCGACAGCTTCCTGCTGGCGCATCAGCTCTACGGTGCCGAGCCCCTGGATCAGGCCGGGCGCGACGGATATGTCGCCGATACCGCCCGGGTCGCGCAGGCGCTCGGGGTCCCGAATCCGCCGCGCACCGAACGTGAACTACAGGCGCGCATCGAGGCCTATAGACCGGAGTTGCGCGGGACCGCGGCGGCGCGGGACGCGGCCCGTTTCCTGCTGCTGACGCCGCCGTTGCCGCTGCCGGCGCGCGCACCGTACGGGGTGTTGGCCACGACCGCTGTGGCGATGTTGCCGAGCTGGGCACGAAAGCCGTTGTGGCTGCCGTACTTCCCACCGCTGGAGGCGACCGTGGTGCGGATGTCCGGGCGGGTGCTGGTAGGCGGTATCCGGTGGGTTCTCACCGCGGCTCGTGACCAGCAGGAGCACGCGACGTCGGCGTGACGGGAGGGACGGCGTTGGACAAGAACAGCGAGGTCAAGGTCTGCCCGACATGCGGTCGCCCGTTCCACAATCGCAAGAAGTGGCGCTCGCGTGGGCAGTGGGAGCAGATCATCTACTGTTCGCGCCGCTGTCGAGGTGCCGCGGCTGCTAGGTGAGGGCGGCCGCGAGGGCAGCGCCCAACCGCCGGCCCGATAGCCATGCCGACTCCACGCGCGGGGCGCCCGAGGGGCACCAGGCGTCACCGCAGATTCCCAGTGGGCGCCCGGAGGTGTCCAGACCGAATTCGGCATCGCCGTGGGTGCCGGCCGGCTTCGCGAACGTCCAGCGGTGCGCGTGCGTCCAGGACGGTGCTGCGCCGATGCCCGTGACCCGTCGAAGCGCCGAAAGTACCGGAGCCACCGCATCATCCGGGTGTTCCAGATGCGTGTGCGCTCGGTCCGCGGTGGTGTGCATGACGAGTACGGCCGCGCCGTCACCGCGCCGGGCACCGTCGTCGGCGATGAAGGACAGGTCCGGGTCGTCGTTGACGAATGCGGCATCGGCGAACGGCCAGATGCGGTCGGGCCAGCCGGCCGCGACGGCGATCACCGGTTCATAGGTCACCCATGCGCACGCCTCGGGTGCCAGCCGCGCCGCCTGCGGGTCGGGCATCGCCAGGACCACGGCATCGTGGGCGAGATCGCCGAGGGATTCGACTGCCGATTCGACGCGGACACCATCGGGAAGCTGGTCGCGGACCAGCGATCTCAGGCCGCCCGGAGCGGCGAAGCGCATGGGTCCCGTGGTGACATCGTGGCCTGCCGGGGAGAACACGTCGAAGGTGTCCGTCCAGGGGCGCGCCAGGCCGCGCGAGATCCATCCGTCGGCGATCGCGGTGAACGACGGGTCGTTGACGGTGAAGTACGCGGCACCCATGTCGACGCGGCGGCCGTGCAGGGTGGGTGAGGCCATCCGGCCGCCCGGCGCGCGGCCGCGTTCGAAGATCTCGACCTCGATATCGCGCTCCCGCAGGGCTTGTGCGCATGCCGCGCCGGAGAGCCCCGCCCCGATGACTGCAACGCGTGGTGATGCCATGCTCGCGAGGGTAGCCGCACGCAGAATCCGGCCAGATTCTGCGTGCGGGCGCAGCTTCGGATTACAGCCGGATCCACTGCCCCAGGAACCAGAAACCCCAGCCGTCGCCGTTGCCGGCACGCATCGGCTCGACGCGGTGGCCGTTGTATTGGAAGGGCTGATGGTCACCACGGGCCTGATCGATACCGCGCTGCTGCCAGTTGTTGTTCTGCGGCCCCGGGGCACAGGCGGGCGCGTTCGGCGTACCGCATCCAGGGCCGGGCTCGGCACTCGCTGTGCCCATGCCGACACCGAGCAGGCCGGCCACCGCGATACCGCCGGCCAGGATCGGCGCGGCTGCGCGACGCGTGAACTTCATGGGGTGACTCCGTTTCGTCCGTGTGTGTTGCCGCGGCACCTCACCGCCACACGAAGCACGACGTTATGGCCGCCCGGTGGGTCACCCCTGTGCCAACCTTAGGCGCGCGCTGTGCGTCCGGTAACGAATCGAAACGGTGTTGCCGCAGCGTAGTTCGCGCCCGCGGCGAGCGCCGTGCACGACCGAAGTCAGTCCGCCGAACCAGCCTTTGTCAGCAGCAGGGTTGCCTCGTTGTATGGAAACAACCGGTAGAACAGCCGAGAACGAGGCAGCACCAGCTCCGCCGCCTCGTCCTTGCTCACCACCCGTGGGTCGACGAGCTCGATGGACCGCCCACGCTTGTGCAGCACGGTCGGTCCGCCGGCAAGCACGTTTTTCACCCAGTCGGTTTGTGGGCCGTAGCCGATGAGAATGGCGTAGCCGTCGTGCGTCGCGAACACCAGCAGGGGCGTGCGATATCGCTTGCCCGACTTCCGGCCCACGTGCTCGAGCGTCCCGAGGTTCGGAAGCCACGGTGTGATCCTGCGGGCAGCCGGGTTGGTGACTCTCTTGTTGAACTCTGCGACTCGGCGAGGGACGCGCATTCTCGAAGTCTAGGTATCCAGCGATGTCCCCCTCCTGGCGCGATGCTGACGCAGGGCGCCCGGGAGTCTCGCACCCCTGTGGCCCTACCTACGACAATTGTGGTGCCCCCAGTCGGACTCGAACCGACACTTGGCGGATTTTAAGTCCGCTGCCTCTGCCAATTGGGCTATGGGGGCGTTGCAGCTCAAAGCATAGTTCAGGCTGTTTCAGCCGCCTGCTGATGCTCTGCCGAATATCTCCGCGCTCTTGCCCAGATCGACATACTCGCCGCAGTGAGTCCGTTTAAGGTATGCCTGCCATCTGGCTTGTACTGGAAGCTTTTGGCGCGCTCGGTGCCTGTCCTGTCGACACATCCGACACGCTGCCGCGAGACCTTGCCGTACATCGCGGACCGTTCCGTGCGCATCGCGCCATCCGGTTCCTTGACACGTTTGTGCCATCGGTCGTCGATATCCGCTCGTTCATTTCGGGTGATGAAACACTGACGGTACAAAGGCAATCCGTGAGAATCATCCGCCGCATGAACGCCATACGGAGCCGGACGGCCGATGCCGAGCCAGTGACTAATCCGTCACAAAATACGACGGCTCCCAGTAACCCATTTCTGCAACGGCGATTACACCAATCGTCTTGGCACTGGTCGGTTCTCCTGGACAGTTCACGTCGACGACCATGTCGAAGCGATAGCTTGGATTGTCGGAGGAACTCCCGGGCACCGGTTGCCGGCCTTGTTCACCACGGTCGTCTGTCGACACCAGCTCGAAACGGCAACCGGGTTCTGGCATCGAGGACTCGATTGTGCGGTTCTTCGCTGTCTGTCGTGCATGTGACTCGCCGCCCGAGCGGAGAACAGGCACTTGTGCGACATCACGGGTATTCAGCCCCGCCACCAATTTCTCTGCCCAGTTACGTTGTTCACCGGGGCCAAACTCTTTCATCACGGGCCCAGCGTCTCTCGACAGGAATGCGTACGCCGCAATCGCGCCACCGATCACCAACAGGGCAAACGCACTTACAACAACGACCGCGAATCTGTGCGCCTTTAACCAGATCATCTGATCATTCCCCCGGGTACCGCAAACGAACGAACTCAACTTGAGCAGGTGGTCGAGTATATTCCTGAGAGTCGGGCATCCAATCGTTGTGCCTGTTGACATCAGCTGCGTGTTGGTTGATCACGTCTGTGGGCACGCCGTTGACCATCGCTTGGCCTACGTACACCGATACGTGGTTGATCTGCCCGTCCGCATCCTTGTAATAGATCAGATCACCCGGCAGCAAACCAGCCCGGGAGGGAGCAAGCGGGTCCAACCCAGCCCTGCTCGGCGTGGGCACCACCCCGATAACTTCGCCTCGCCCAGAATGCTGGGTAACGAAGTTATGGTTTTCCTTCGCCAGTGTCCACGTTGTCGAGAACCGATTTCCGGGAAACACCCCGCCGTCGTTCTGGTAGTACCAATCGTCGCTGTCCCCGCGGCGCCAGTCATCTATTTCGTTGCCAACGTCTCCAAACCCGCCCGCACGCATGACTTGCGAGGCGAAGTTAGTGCAGTCCACCCCTCCCCCTCCGAGCGCCTCATACTCTGGATTGAATCCGTCAGCCCACTTCTCCGCGTACTCCACGGCCGCACGACGGCTCGCGGACAATTCAGGGCCAGGCAACAGCGGAGCCGGCGACCCGTGCTCCTCTTCGTTATCCACCAACCGAATCGTGGGGTCAGACCCAGTTCCGGTGGCGCCCTCGCCATCGAATCGGACACCTTGAAGCTCAGCAGCCTTGCCTCGAAGTTGTTCACCAACAAGGACTTCGGTGGCAACGAGTTGTTCAGCACGCCAGCGAATGAACTCGGCATGCTCAGCCAACGCCAATGTCCGCGCTGCTGCAGTATCGATGAGATAGGGCCGGTTATCGACCACGGAGAGGTCCTCTCTGACTCTGAAGTCATCTCCTTCAGCATCAGCGATAGCCTCCAAGATACTACTGCGCGCACGCTGAATGTCGTTGGCTCCACTGGTGGCAACGTCGGCGGCTTCTCCGTGCAAGTCACTTTGTAAGCGAACCACTGCGGAGTCCGCCGCCACCCGAGCCGACGCAGTATCCTTGGCGTCCCCTTCCCACGTCGAACCGCCTGCAGCCAGAATGTTCTGCCTGTGCCGGTCGAACGCAGATTCCAGTGCATTTGCGGTTACGCGCCACCGAGTGGCCGCAGCATCGAGTTCAGAACTATCCCATGCCTCGATCTCCGAGCGGCTCGGTATGGCGACCGGGATCACAGCGTCACCGCGATGACGTCTGCACTGCCCCCATCCGTTGCCTCATAACGCGCAGCTGCCGACGCGGCGTCTCCGGCCTGATCTGCGATACGGCCCGATACAAGCGTGCGCACGCTCGTACTTACCGCATCAAACACCGCTATCCCCGCCCCACTAGGACGAGCACTCACGGAACCCTCCACGCCGCCGGCCAGCACCTCGGCAGCCGCTGCGGCACTGTCAGCGGCCGCCGACTGCAAACCGCCCGCGTCCACTTCCAGGTCTTTTCCCATGTCACCCCCTGCAACCATCGCAGTTTACTGCGGCTATCGACCGTGTCTGCACAGCAAAAATGGACGGCCAGGCTGACTGATCAACCATTCCAGGTGCACTCACCGGTGGAAGCTACTGCTGACCACTGTGACCGCCGGACACCTTTTCTCGCGCAGCTGTCAGCTCCGCTACCAGTTGTAAGCGAATGCGCTTCAGGTGGTGGACGTCAGGAACCTTCGCGATTCACTGGTGGGTCAGCACGAAGAAATTCAATCCACGAGGAATTGATGGAACTGCATGGAGCCAAACAGGTATCGGAATTGACCGGTGTGCCGGTTGGGACTTCGAGGTACTGGCGTCATTCGGACATCGGTCCGGCGAGCTTCACATTGGGCTGCCGGGTCGTGTATCGACGCGATGAGGTTCTGCGATAGATCTTCGAGCGGGAGAGTGCAACCCGACACGGAGGCGGCAACGCCGCGTGATGCTCACTCTTGAGAAAGACCCGATCGCTCAACCGGAAGTTCCCCATGAGAATAGCCCGTCATGCCCGCCTACAGAAGCACCGCACGCGGGAAAACCCACGGGCGCCAAACCAGATTCGTGATCAACCGACTCCGGGATTCGCGATGAGAATCGCATGCAAGAAGACGGGCCACCGACGCGCCGGCTTCACATTCGGTCAGGCGCATTTGCTTCGACCGACATCCTCATCCTCCCGCGCGAACATCCAGTTTTTGCCTACCCCGCGGCGAGGGCGCTCCGGTGAAGCACACACCTCTTGCACTATGAGGGACAGTTGGCTAGAGCTATCGACGGACGAAATTGTCATGGGGCTTCCGCTTCTGGCTCACTTGTAGTGCGGCGTCGCTAGGGATGCGAGGCCGCGGAATGTCTCCAATCTTCAGGTGCGACGAGCATTCGCCGCCAAAGCCGTCCAGTCTCGCGTGCAGAGGTAGGACCTCCCCGCGAGCACACTGGGGATTCTCGTCACCTCAGCGAGTGGGAGCCAGAACAGTCAACTCCCGTCGGGCGGATGGCCGTCGGCACCTTAGCTCGGACCGGGCGACTTATCGGTATCCCTAACAGACTCGCGTGTTAGCTGGCTGCCCAGCTTCGCGGCTACGGCACGAGTTCCGTTCTACTACTTTCCGCGCGCCACATCGATCATGAAGTCGATGTGCGCATCGACTAACCCGGCCTCGTACTCATCGAGCTCGTCTTGCGTGGCATCATCTGGCTCCAACTCTATGTGCAGAGTCACTGCGGCTTCGATTAGGTACTCCCGGCGGTCCAGCTTCAGTCGACACACCCCGCACTCGAACCGACGGGCAACACCCTCCCGTTCGACGAATGCATCTCCTTGCCGACTACCGAACTCCTCGTCCAGGTATTCGACCGTCGGTATGCCGCGATGGATCTCGTAAACGACCCAGCCCATGTTTTCGCAAGCCGGGCAGAGGTGCGAAATTGCTTCCTCGGAACGTGAGTTCATCGTCGGAGGTACGTCCGCAAACTGCTTGATGACCTCAGCTTTGCCTGCTTCGACGAGGCTCTTCGTGAGGGTCTGATAGTCGTCCTTTGCTCGACGCAGTAGTTGTACATACCGGGCCTTTGCTTCGGTGATGGCTTCATCGACAATCGCGCGGACGAACTTCTCTGCCTCCTCACCGCCCCAATACTCAATCCTTGCCGAAGCTTCGACGCCCAAGTGCGTAAACAAACTGTCAATGAATAGAACCATCTGCTTGAACGCGGCCCTGTTGGCCTGCGTCGATGCCACGCCAAGATGAATCGCAGAGTTGCGTACCCGGAAAGCCAGCTCGAATTCTTCCTTTTTCAACTGCAGCTCGCTCGCCTTGCTTAATCGCTCGATGGCGGCCGTCCCTGCAACTGTGGTGAGCTGAGGCAGGTAATCGACTGCGACGCCTTTCCCGTCCAGTGTCATTGCTGTCTCGATCCTGTAATTGTCGGGAAGCAGCTGAAAACTCTGGAGCGCTATGACATCTTTAAGAAGGAGCTCGACAGCGGTTCCGATCGAAATCGCCACGCGTTGTGCATCCCAGCTGGTTTAGCCGGGATACAGTTCGTGCACCAGGCGTGCGTGTTGGGACGACGCATTCAATAGCACGTCAGGCAGCTTTTCATACGCGACGTGGTGAGCACCCGCTGGCCAGCCGTGAGTCATGGGGTCACAGTAGCTCGCCAGCATGAGAGCACACGTTCCGGTTCGCGGATATCACGCGGTAGGTTTCGCGCGGAGGTAGTTGGCCGGCATAGGCGACAGGCGCGACAATTTTGGGATTCTTGCGCGGCTGGAACCCGGCTTAGCAATATGCTGCGGGCGGTCGAATCGGAGGGGAATACGTGCGACTAACGAAAGCGGAGTTCAGCGGCTTCGGACGCCTTGCTAACGCCCAGATCAATCTCGACCATAAGGTGGTCGCCATCGTCGGCCCCAATGAGGCTGGCAAAACAACGCTCCTGAAGGCGCTCGCCTACATCGACAGCGGCCAGTCGCTCACCGTTGTGGAGCGGTCGAGGAGCCTTCCCGGCGGAATCCCTGACGATCACGTCGTGGTGCGAGTTCAATATCGGCTGAATGAGAACGATCAGGCCGCCACTGCCCATCTCGACCTGAACGAGGCACCAACTGATCTCTGGCTCTCCCGGACTGCTGGACCGGGTGATATTCGTACCGAGGTCATTCCGCGCCCCAGAAAGAATCTGTTCACTCTCGTTTCCGCATTTGAGGCTCTTAAGTCTGCGGGAACGACTGCTGCCATCGCGGATCTGGAACCTGACACGCCAGAGGACGACGATTCGCAGGAGATTAGCGACGAGCGCGCCACGTTCGCTCGCCGCTTGAGAGATGCACTAGGCGCGCTGGATCTAAATGACACGTCCAACATACAGAGCCAGGCCAGCGAATTTGGCGCAAGCAGGTGGATTGAGAAATTCGACGAATACGGCCTGGGAGGAGATATCCGGAACGCATTGGAACTCGTTCAAGAATGGATCGGCCGGACCGACCCTACGGAGCAGGTCACCACCATTCTTTACAACCGTTCGCCGGAGATCCTTATGTTCTCCGATGAGCACAGGTTTCTGGCCCCGAGTTACGAGCTGACCGACGAGAACGTCGACAAACCACCGGCTGCGTTAGGAAACATCGCCGCGATTGCCGAGCTCCCAGTCGCCGAGCTTTGGAGATCGATCAACAACGGGGAGGAAGGAGCTCGTGAGACCTTGATCGACCAAGCAAACCAGACCCTACAGAAGAAGTTTGAGCAGACATGGAACCAGTCAAAGGTATCGGTGCACCTGAAGATCAACGGTTTCAGCTTAGAAGTCCGGATCAAGCAGGACGGGCGCACGATCACGCAGTTCCACGAACGCAGCGCAGGATTGCAGATGTTTGTAGCACTGGTGGCGTTCCTGACTACCAAGGGGCAGGCGGTGCCTCCGATTCTCTTGATCGACGAAGCTGAGACCCACCTCCACATCGACGCTCAGGCCGACTTAGTAAACGAGTTCATGACCCAGACTCGGGCAGCGAAAATCATCTATACGACCCATTCGCCAGCTTGTCTACCGCCCGATCTGGGAACGAATATCCGCGCCGTTGCTCCCGATCCCGACAACGGACAACGGAGTGTGATCGAGGGCAGCTTCTGGACGAAAGGGGCTGGATACACACCGTTGATGCTCGCGATGGGTGCTGGAGCAGCAGCGTTCTCGGCAGCACGCAAGGTCGTGCTCGCCGAGGGGGCAACAGAGATGCTCATGTTGCCGACGCTGATCAAGACGGCAATCGATGCCGCGGACCTCGATTACCAAGTAGCGCCGGGGCTTTCCGAAGTGCCTGTCTCGATGTACCCAGAACTTGACCTCGAAGGTGCCCGGGTTGCGTTCTTGGTCGACGGCGATGGGGGCGGTAGCGACTTGCGGGATGCACTCATTGAAGCTGGTGTTCCAGCGAATCGCATCGTCACACTTGGAGCGCTGACCATTGAGAATCTGTTGGACCCAGACGCGTACAAACAGGCTGTGGTGATGCTTATCAACGAGGCCGCGGGTGCCAAAAGGGTCACTGCCGAAGACATTCCCGACCTCCCTGTGGACACAACGTCATTGTGGCCGAAGATCATAGGCAATTGGGCCAAGGCCGAGGGACACCCGCTGCCGGGAAAGCGGGTGGTTGCCAGCCGCCTCGTCGAAGATGGCCTGGCCAGGCCGAGTCAAGCTGGCATCGAAATACTCAAGGCCGCCCACGCTGCGCTGAGCGGCATACTTGATGGAGCAACGACGTGAGGTGCTGTCCCACGTCATCGCAAGCTCGCGGTAGGCCGTCGCGAAGGACACCCCGAGGCGGGCTGCGATTTCGGCAGCCCGCCAAGCTGCGAGGCGGCGGTGCATAGCGATGGTTCGCGGGAAGCTCAGAGAGGCGGCCCGGCAGATGCGTGAGCGGGTATCCGCGCCACCAGATCAAATCGTCATCTTCGCAGGGCTCCCGAGATTCTGCGCCTGGCCAATCCTCCTCCAGATCCAGCAGGTAGTAGTACAGCGCCGCGTTGTCGTCCTCGGCCCAAGGACCTGGGTCGATGAGTGACCTTCGGGTGTCGCGCGCCAAGCCCCAGGTGCGATCCGAGGCGGGCGTGATGTAGACCAGCCGAATTGACGAAGCATCCGTCCACGCGTGGGACACCAAGAATAGATACCGCCCAGGCCCGGGATGGGCATCGGCGTTAGCGTTGCGGACCTCAATCCGATGAAGCAGCTCCTGGAGAACCCTGGCCGCGAACTCACACTCCGCGGCGGACTGGGGTTCGTCAGGTGAGGGCTCAGTTGATGGGTGCATAGTTGTCCTCCCACGGCACCTCGGGACCTCCGAACCGCGTCAGCACAACAGCTTTCATCGAATTCGGCATTGGCGGTGTTCCTCATCGTCGGTGCGCGACACGGCGGGATGGATGTTTCTGCTCCCAGCGTGCCGTCACCGACACGCACACGCCAGTGGCGAGATTGCCAACATCCGCGAGGATAGTGACAGCGGCTAGTTATCCGTGCCCGGTGGCGGTTCGGGTTCGAAGGGTGTGTACCACATCCATTGGGCGCGCTCCCCCTTCGGACCGCGGCACGGGGGCACATCCGGTGGTGGCCCGGTCGGCGGGCGGGCCAGCGACGCCCCGGTCAACCGGCGACCCTCACAGTCGGTGACCACCAGCCGATCCGCCGGCCCGACGATCGTGATCTCCCCCTTGTGATGCAACCGATGATGAAACGGGCACAACAACACGAGATTCTCTAGTTCGGTCGCCCCGCCATGCTCCCAATGGACCAGATGATGGGCATGCAAACCCCGCGTCGCCCCACACCCAGGCACCGCACACGTCCCATCGCGATGCTCCAACGCCCGCCGCAACCGACGACTGATCGTCCGCGTACTACGCCCCGCACCCATCGGCGTGCCATGACGCTCCAACCACACCTCACAACTGGCATCACACAACAAGAACTGGCGCTCCCACTCCGCCAGCACCGGCCCCAGATGCAGCGCCACCGACCCCTTCTCGACGTCGTAATGCACCACCACCGTCGTGCGCGCCCCATGCGGACGCGCCGCCGCTTCGGCGTCCCAACCGGACTCGACCACACTCATCAACGCATCCACGGTGTCCGGGAACGGCGGCACCTCCACACCATCCCGGCCATCCCTGCCATCAGCGTCAGGGTTGTCGTGGTCGCGTCGCCAGTCCGCGACCAACCCCTCCCTGTGCGCACCCAACGCCGCATCGAACTTCGCCGCCTCCAACCTCGGCAACCGAATCCGATACGTCGTACACCCATCCTGTTCACACCTGCTGAACGACCGCACCGAACCATCCCGCCGCTCCGGCTGCGGGCGAGGCTCCTGCTTGACCGCCGTACGCAACTGCGTCACCGTCGCCATCGTGGCCAGCTCGGCATAATGATCATCAGAACCATCAGCGGCATGCTCGGCGATCACCCCGAACTGATCCAGTGACATCTGCCCCTGGCGCAGGTTCGCCGCCAACCGCGGAAACACCTCCAAGCGTTGGGCAATGGCCACCATCACCTGAGCGTTACGCGGTGACATCCCCAACCGCCACGCCACCAACTCCACCAACGACCGACACCCCGTATGACCCCACAACGACGGCCCATCGCCACCATCGATCTCGGCGACAATCTCCACCAACCGACCATCAAGAGCATTCCGCTGCCCCACCAACTCAGCAGCCTCGTCATAGAGCGCCGACAACCGATCAGACACCGAATTCACCACATCAGCGGCGTAAGGCGTTGTCGGAGGCGGCATACCACGATTCTAAAGACAGGGTCCGACACGTAGCGGTCCGCAAGATTGCCGTCAGAAACCCGGCCGGCTCCGTCAAGATTCCGTACAGATCGGGCCTCGTCCCGCCGCCCGGGCGGATCGTGGAGCGGTGACCGACACGACAAGGCAACTGTGCCGACTACTGCTCGATGGTGACACCGTATGGGGTGCAGTGGATATCCGGCCCCAGCGCTGGGGCAGCGTGGTCTACCGGATCGTGCTCTACCCGCCGGGCATCAGCGCCGAGGAGCGCCGCCGCGTCCGGGTCTGGCGAGGGTTCTACGCGTGGGGCACCGCCTGGTGGCTGGTCGTGACCGCGGTCCTGTCCGGTTTCGCCGAACCCTGGTTCGCGGTCACGGTGGCCTCGGTGACGACACTTCTCTTCGGGACTCGCGCGTTCCTTCGCGCCGGATCGGTGCGCAGCAGGGTGCGCACCGCTGATGTCACTGTGCCACTGCCCAACTCGGACCGGGCCCTGCTCGCCCTCGCCCGTCAGGTGCAGGCGGTGGGCACCGCCATGGTGCGGGCTGACCGCAGACTGCGCGAGGGCCAGATCACCGCCGCCGAGCACGAGGTGATCTGGCACCGTGCCTACGAAAACTTGTTGCCCACCAAGGCCATTCCGGCCTTCGGCCGATACGGAGGAGTCCGATGACCGATCTTGTCGCCGCGCTGACGCTACTCGGCGCACCCGCCGCCATGCTTCTTGCCGTCCGGTGCGCCATCCAGCGCCAGTTCCGCCGGGAGAAGTGAGCGTGCCTCAGCTCGTGGGCGGCTCGTACGGAACTTCGGGATGGTCGCGGTGCCACTCGATCTGCTGCTCGGCGACCTTGCGGTGAATACGATTGAGCCAGAACAGGCCACCGGTGATCAACACGACCGCCAGCACCACACCGACGATGCCCGCCGTCGAGCTGCCGTTGGCGAAGGCGAACAGCCCACTCACCAGCGCCACCACGCCGAGGCCCACCGCGACGATGCCCGGCGCGTTCTTGCCGGCCTTCATAGCCTCCCCGGCATGCTGCCGATACGTGCGTGCGTGGTCGACCGGGTCTTTCGAGGTATCAGGCATGGCACCCTCCCATAAACCCAACCACCCGGACAGGGCCCGGGTCGTCAGGAAAACATGACGCTCAAATACCCGCTGCGGGGCGGATGAAACTGATCGAGCCGGTTTCACAGCTACGCAGCCGGGCATCCTTCCGGCCGCCCTCAATGCGGTGCCCGCGAGGACGGACGAGCGCTACGCCGTGGGCACTTCCCATACCGAGGCATCGACCGGAGTACCGGTCACCAACTCGACGACACTGAAGATGAACTCGTCCTCGGTCATGTCGCCGTCGGCGGCCACCTGGGTGAGCGCTTCGTTGATCAGCGGGAAACCGGCTGCCAGGTCGAACGTCCACCCCGCGTCGGTACGAACGAACTCCCAGTCCGCGCCGGCGGGCTCGCCGTCGACCAACATCGGCGCATAGGCGCGGTCGCCGTCGACGCGCACGTCACCGATGGAGTTTCCTTCCAACGCATCGGAGTCGATCATGCCCTCGTCGACGCCGTAGACCAGCAGATCGGTCCCGTCCATCGTGGCGAAGTCCGGCGGCACCTCGACCCGCATGCGGGCGATCATCAGGCGGTCCATCATCCCGACGGTGGCGACCTCGGCCGGTCCGGCCGTCCGCGCCAGCTTCACCACCGTGTCGTAGTGCGCGATGGTGTCGGGACTGATCAGCGCCGGGACCGCCGCACCGTTCTGCGCCGCGGCCTCGGTGCGGTACTTGTCGAAGACCGACTGCACGGCCTTGGCATCGGCCGCTGGATCGACGACGGGTTCAGCGGCGGTGCTCGCGGAGCCGATCGGCGAACCCTGGACCTCCCGGTCTCCCCCGCAACCGCTGAGCAGCGCAGTCAATGCCAGGAAACCCGCCGCCAGGTGCAGACGCACCGGAACCACCTCCGCGTCACAGATATCGTCACGATGTCGTTGTCATCGCAAACTCTAACGCGTCGTCACATCCCGATGGGACCCAACATGACCGCGGGCCTGGGCACCCGCCACCGCGCACACCCGTCGTCGATGGACTCGTCGACCGCCGACGCCATCGCCATCAGCTGGTGCTTGTCGGCGCGCAGCCAGGTCTCGGCCGAACCGCCGGCCAGGCTCATCCGCGTCACCTCCACGCCGTCACGGCGGAGGCCGGCGATGTGCCCGAGCAACCGATGCGCGGCGACCGCCCAGGCGTCGGGATCGGCGGAGGCGACGATGACATGCATACCGACCACATCGACGCCCTCGGGCGGGCCGCCGGCCAACAGGCAGTCCGGGTCGAGATGCACCGACGCCACCCCGCCGGCCAGGTCGGAGAGGATGGTCAGATGCCGGCGCGTCGACGCCACGAAGCGGGTGACACCGCAGGCCAGCGCTCCCGAGGTGGCCACGGCAGACGTGCCGCACCGCCACAACACCTGATCGGCCGGCACACCCCCGGCCCGCACCAGACCCAGTTCACCGGCATCACCGACATGCACCGTCACCCCATGGGTGCGGACCCATGCCGAGACCAGCGGGTCGATCAACAGGGCCGCAGGCAACCCACAACCAGATTTCGGCAGCACTCGTCGCACAGTGCGCACGGCGACCCGCAGCCGGTGCGGATGTCCCGCGTGCGTATCAAGATCGGTCATCAATCCGGTCTACGCCCGCAGGCTGTCCGCAGGCTGTGCGCAGACCAAGACCACGCCCAGAACGCCGCCGGTGTAGAGACCGCGTAAAGATGCCGCTCGCACCCGTCAAGGAACCGTCAATGCCCAGCTCAGCGACGGAACACGGTCGTAGCTTTGCCTTCGCCCCCACACCGATCCGGCCGGGGGTGTCAACAAATAGCAGGAGTGCTGATCCGTCGTGACGACCCTCGCGTCCACCCTCGTCTTCCTGGCGCTGACCATCGCGGTCTTCGCGCTGCTCGGCCTGGTCCAGAAGCTGGTCGAGCGGCTGTGAACCTCGCCAACAGCGTCGGCCTGGTGCTGGCGATCCTCACGGGCTTGTTTCTGTTCGCCGCATTGCTGTTCCCGGAGAGGTTCTAGTGTCCACGACCACCGCGGGGATCGTCTTCCTCGCCGCCCTCGTCCTCGTGCTGGCCCTGACCCACGTGCCACTCGGCGACTACATGTACCGCGTCTACACCCGCGCCGAGGACTCCCGCCTCGAACGCGGCATCTACCGGCTCATCGGGGCAGACCCGAAGGCCGAACAGACCTGGGGCGCCTACGCCCGCAGCGTGCTCGCCTTCTCCGCGGTCAGCATCGTGTTCCTGTTCGTCTTCCAACTGGTGCAGGGCAAGCTGCCCCTGCATCTGAACGATCCGGCGACCGAGATGACACCGGCCCTGGCCTGGAACACCGCGGTCAGCTTCGTGACGAACACCAACTGGCAGGCCTATTCCGGCGAGACGACCCAGGGTCACCTGGTGCAGATGGCTGGCCTGACGGTGCAGAACTTCGTCTCCGCCGCCGTCGGCATGGCCGTCGCCATCGCATTCGTGCGCGGCCTGGTCCGGCGCAGCACCGGCGACCTCGGCAACTTCTGGGTCGACCTGGTGCGTGGCAGCCTGCGAATCCTGCTGCCACTCTCGGTGATCGGCGCGATCGTCCTGATCGCCGGGGGCGTCATCCAGAACTTCGCGCTGCATGATCAGGTGGTCGACACCATCGCCGGCGGACAGCAGACCCTGCCCGGCGGCCCGGTCGCCAGCCAGGAGGTCATCAAGGAGCTCGGCACCAACGGCGGCGGGTTCTACAACGCGAACTCCTCGCACCCCTACGAGAATCCGACGCCGTGGACGAACTGGGTGCAGATCCTGCTGATCTGCCTCATCCCATTCGCGCTGCCCCGCACGTTCGGCCGGATGGTCGACAACAAGAAGCAAGGTCTGGCAATCGTCGCCGTGATGGCCACCATCGCGACACTGAGCGTCAGCGTGCTGATGCTGGTGCAGCTGCAGGCCCACGGCACCGTACCCACCGCGGTCGGCGCGGCCACCGAAGGCGTGGAACAGCGTTTCGGCGTCGCCGATTCGGCGGTGTATGCCGCCGCCACGACGTTGACCTCCACCGGCGCGGTCAACTCGTTCCACGACTCGTACACCAGTCTCGGCGGGCTGATCACCATGTTCAACATGCAGCTCGGCGAGGTCGCACCCGGCGGTGTCGGGTCGGGTCTCTACGGCATGCTGATCCTGGCCATCATCACCGTCTTCGTGGCGGGCCTGATGGTCGGGCGCACCCCGGAGTACCTCGGCAAGAAGATCACACCGCGGGAGATCAAGTTCGCCGCAACGTATTTCCTGATCACCCCGCTGCTGGTGCTCACCGGGACCGCGCTGGCCATGGCGATGCCCGGCCAACGCGACGGCATGCTCAACACCGGACCGCACGGTCTGTCCGAGGTGCTCTATGCCTTCACCTCGGCATCCAACAACAACGGATCGGCGTTCGCCGGTATCAGCGTCAACACCGAGTGGTACAACACCGCGCTCGGCCTGGCCATGGTGTTCGGCCGCTTCCTGCCCATCATCCTGGTGCTGGCACTGGCGGGATCGTTTGCCGCACAAGCCCGCACACCCGAATCCGCAGGCACCCTGCCCACCCACCGTCCGCAGTTCGTCGGGATGGTCACCGGCGTGACACTGATCCTTGTCGCCCTGACCTTCCTGCCGATGCTCGCGCTCGGCCCCCTCGCCGAAGGAATCCACTGATGTCCACCGCGACCGTCGACACCGCTGCCACGACCGCGCCGCGCACCCCGAAGCGGTCCGTGCAGAGCGGGCTACTGGATCCGAAGATGTTGTGGACCTCGGTTCCTGACGCGCTGCGCAAACTCGATCCCCGCACGCTGTGGCGCAATCCGGTCATGTTCATCGTCGAGATCGGGGCCGTGTGGAGCACGCTGCTGGCCATCACCGATCCGTCCTGGTTCGCCTGGCTCATCGTCGGATGGCTCTGGCTGACCGTGGTTTTCGCCAATCTTGCCGAGGCCGTGGCCGAGGGTCGCGGCAAGGCGCAGGCCGACAGCCTACGCAAGGCCAAGACCGACACCATGGCGCGCCGGGTCACCGCCTCGGGTGGTGAGGAGCAGGTGGCCGCACCGCTGCTGCAGCAGGGGGATGTCGTGATCGTCGAGGCGGGACAGACGATCCCGGGCGACGGTGATGTCATCGAGGGCATCGCCTCGGTGGACGAATCGGCCATCACCGGTGAGTCGGCACCCGTCGTCCGGGAGTCCGGTGGCGACCGGTCCGCGGTGACCGGTGGCACCACGGTGCTCAGCGACCGCATCGTCGTCAAGATCACCCAGAAGCCCGGCGAGAGTTTCATCGACCGGATGATCGGCCTGGTCGAGGGCGCCAACCGGCAGAAGACACCCAACGAGGTGGCGCTGAACATCCTGCTCGCCTCGCTCAGCATCATCTTCGTCTTCGCCGTCGCCACCCTGCAGCCGCTGGCCATCTACTCCAAGGCCAACAACCCCGGCGTGCCGGATTCGTTGTCCCTCACCGGCGACGGGATCACCGGCATCGTCCTGGTGGCCCTGCTGGTGTGCCTCATCCCGACCACCATCGGTGCGCTGCTGAGCGCCATCGGCATCGCGGGGATGGACCGGCTGGTGCAGCGCAATGTGCTGGCGATGTCCGGCCGCGCCGTCGAGGCCGCCGGCGATGTGAACACCCTGCTTCTCGACAAGACCGGCACCATCACGCTGGGCAACCGGCAAGCCGCCGCGTTCCTGCCGCTGTCCGGTGTCGGCGAGGACGAGTTGGCCGACGCGGCGCAGTTGTCCAGCCTGGCCGACGAGACACCCGAAGGTCGTTCGATCGTGGTGTACGCCAAGCAGGCTCATGGCCTGCGCACCCGCGCACCCGGCGAACTGAGCCACGCGCACTGGGTCGAATTCAGCGCCACCACAAGGATGTCCGGCGTGGACATCACCGATGACGGGTCCGAGCGCAAGTTGCGCAAGGGTGCGGCCGGCTCCCTGGCCGACTGGATCCGCGCCGAGGGTGGCACGGTACCCGCCGAACTCGGCGACCTCGTGGAGCAGATCTCGGCGGCCGGTGGCACCCCGCTGTCGGTCGGTGAGGTACATGACGGCCGGGCCCGCGCGCTCGGCGTCATCCACCTCAAGGATGTGGTCAAGCAGGGCATGCGGGAACGCTTCGACGAGATGCGCCGCATGGGCATTCGCACCGTCATGATCACCGGCGACAACCCGACGACCGCCAAGGCCATCGCCGCCGAGGCCGGGGTCGACGATTTCCTTGCCGAGGCGACGCCCGAGGACAAGATGGCGTTGATCAAGGCCGAACAGGCCGGGGGCAAGCTCGTCGCGATGACCGGCGACGGCACCAATGACGCACCGGCGTTGGCCCAGGCCGATGTCGGCGTGGCGATGAACACCGGCACATCGGCGGCCAAAGAAGCAGGCAACATGGTCGATCTGGATTCCGATCCGACCAAGTTGATCGAGATCGTCGAGATCGGCAAGCAGCTGCTGATCACCCGAGGAGCGTTGACGACCTTCAGTATCGCCAACGACATCGCGAAGTACTTCGCCATCATCCCGGCGTTGTTCGTCGCGGTATTCCCCGGGCTGGACCTGCTGAACATCATGCGGCTGCACAGTCCGCAATCGGCGATCCTGTCCGCGGTGATCTTCAACGCGATCGTGATCGTCGTGCTGATCCCGCTGGCCCTCAAGGGTGTCCGCTACACCCCGAGCAGTGCCTCGAAGCTGCTGAGCCGCAACCTGTTCATCTACGGTCTCGGCGGTGTGGTGGCGCCGTTCATCGGCATCAAACTGATCGACCTCGTCGTCCAACTCTTCCCGGGAATGTGACATGAACTTCGCCAATCTGCTCCGTCAGCACACTGCGGCGCTGCGGGCGCTGCTGGTACTCACCGCGATCCTCGGGCTGGCCTACCCGATCCTGATCTGGCTGGTGGCCCAGTTGCCTGGCCTGCGCGACAAGGCCGACGGCTCGCTGCTGGAGGCTGACGGAAAAGTACTGGGCAGCAGCCTGATCGGACAGCCGTTCACCGATGCCTCAGGAAACCCCCTGCCACAGTACTTCCAGTCTCGTCCTGGCGGTTACGACCCGCTGGCCACCGGCGCATCCAACCTGGGGCCCGAGGACATCGTCGACACGGCCACCGCCGCCGGCGAACCGGGCGATGGTCGGACCAGCCTGCTGACCGAGGTGTGCACCCGCAGCCTGGCGGTCGGCGAGCTGGAGGACCTCAACGGTGCCCGGCCGTTCTGCACGGCCGAGGGTGTCGGCGCGGTGCTGTCGGTCATCGGTCCCCGCGATGCGCGCGGCACCGTCACCGAGCCGGTCAGGGTGGTCAGTGTGAACCAGGTCTGCCCGGCCGTCCCGTTCGTCGCCACCTACGAGGGAGTCCGGGTCGAATGCGCCGAACCGGGTGCTGACTATGCGATCGGCCAGATCGTGCCGGTGGCCGGGGCCGCGGCCACGCCGGCGGTGCCTGCCGACGCCGTCACGGCCAGTGGCAGCGGGCTGGACCCGCACATCTCCCCCGCCTACGCGGCGATACAGGTCGACCGGGTCGCAGCGGCACGCGGCGTCAGCCCCGATCAGGTGCGCGCGCTGGTCGACGAGCACACCGAGGGCCGCACGCTGGGCTTCTTGGGCGAACCGCGCGTCAACGTGCTGCAGCTGAACCTGGCATTGGATCGGTTTGGGGGATGATGGGCTGGTGACCGACCGACCGAAACGTGGGGAGCTGCGCATCTACCTCGGCGCGGCTCCCGGCGTCGGCAAGACCTACGCCATGCTGGGCGAGGCGCACCGGCGACTTGAGCGCGGCACGGACCTGGTGGCCGCCGTCGTCGAGACACACGGCAGATCCAAGACCGCCGAGCTCCTGGAGGGCATCGAGATCATTCCGCCACGACTGGTCGAATACCGCGGCGCCACGTTCGGTGAACTCGACGTCGACGCGGTATTGGCGCGCCGCCCGCAGGTGGTCCTGGTCGACGAACTGGCCCACACCAACACCCCGGGCAGTGCGAACCCGAAGCGCTGGCAGGACATCGAGCAGCTGCTCGCGGCGGGCATCACGGTGATCACCACCGTCAACGTGCAACATCTGGAAAGCCTCAACGATGTCGTCGCCCAGATCACCGGTATCGAGCAGCAGGAGAAGGTGCCCGACGAGGTGGTGCGCGCCGCCGATCAGATCGAGCTGGTCGATATCACCCCGGAAGCCCTGCGCCGCAGGCTTTCCCACGGTAACGTCTACGCACCCGACCGGATCGACGCGGCACTGTCGAACTATTTCCGGCGAGGCAACCTCACCGCGCTGCGCGAGCTGGCCCTGCTGTGGCTGGCCGACCAGGTCGACGCCGCGCTGGCAAAATACCGCTCCGACAACAAGATCACCGCGACCTGGGAGGCCCGCGAACGGGTCGTCGTCGCGGTCACCGGCGACAAGGAATCCGAGACCCTGGTACGCCGGGCGTCGCGCATCGCGTCGAAATCCAGCGCCGAACTGATGATCGTGCACGTGGTACGCGGTGACGGATTGGCCGGTGTCTCGGCCCCGATGATGGGTACAGTGCGCGATCTGGCGGCCAGCCTCGGAGCCAGCGTGCACACCGTCGTCGGCGACGACGTGCCCGCCGCCCTATTGGATTTCGCGCGCGAGATGAACGCCACCCAGTTGGTGGTCGGGACATCGCGGCGCACCCGGTGGGCGCGCATCCTCGACGAGGGCATCGGCGCGGCGGTGGTGCAGAACTCCGGCACCATCGACGTGCACATGGTGACCCATGAGCAGACCGGGCGCGCGACCGCCCGATCCGGGAATCGGAACTGGCGGCAGCACGCCGCGTCCTGGCTGGCCGCCGTGGTGGTGCCCACGGCACTGGCGGCCGTCGCGGTGCTGTGGCTGGACCGCTATCTGGGGGTCAGCGGCGAGAGCGCGTTGTTCTTCGTGGGCGTGCTGGCGGTGGCACTGCTGGGCGGCGTCGCGCCCGCCGCGCTCTCGGCGGTGCTGTCGGGCCTGTTGATCAACTACTTTCTCGCCGAGCCGCGCTACACGTTCACCATCTCCGAACCCGACAGCGCGATCACCATCGCGGTGCTGCTGATGGTCGCCGTCGCGGTGGCCGCGCTGGTCGACAGCGCCGCCAAACGGGCCCGCGAGGCGCGCCGCGCCTCCCAGGAGGCAGAGCTGCTGGCGCATTTCGCCGGCTCCGTGCTGCGTGGCGCCGACCCCACCGCCTTGTTGGAGCGTGTCCGTGAGGTGTACTCGCAGACCGCGGTGAGTCTGCTGCGCGAACGTGACGGGGAGACGCACGTGGTTGCGTGCGCCGGCAAGCAACCGTGTGTCGATGTCGACAGCGCCGACACCGCAATCGAAGTCGGTGACGACGAGTTCTGGCTGCTGATGTCCGGCCGCAAGCTGCCCGCCAAGGATCGCCGGGTGCTCGGCGCTGTCGCCAAACAGGCCGCCGGCCTGGTCCGGCAGCGCGAGCTGATCTCCGAGGCGGGCCGGGCCGAGGCCGTCGCGCGAGCCGACGAACTGCGCCGCTCCCTGCTCTCGGCGGTCAGCCACGATCTGCGCACCCCGCTGGCCGCCGCCAAGGCCTCGGTATCGAGCCTGCGCAGCAGTGATATCGACTTCTCCCCCGAGGACACCGCCGAGCTGCTGGCCACCGTCGAAGAGTCCGTCGACCAGCTGACCGCACTGGTGGGCAATCTGCTGGACTCCTCCCGGCTGGCCGCCGGGGTGGTCAAACCCGAACTTCGCCGGGTGTACCTGGAGGAGGCCGTGCAGCGGGCTCTGCTCGGAATCAGCCGCAGCTCCAAGGACTCCGGCTGGGATCGGGTCAAGGTGGACGTCGGTGACGCGGTCGCACTCGCCGACCCCGGTCTGTTGGAACGGGTGTTGGTCAACGTGATCGACAACGCGCTGCGCTACGGGGGCGACAATCCCGTCCGGGTGAACGCCGGACGCGTCGGCGAGAGGGTGTTGATCACCGTCGCCGATGAGGGACCGGGTATTCCGCGCGGCGCCGAAGAGCAACTCTTCGCGCCGTTCCAGCGTCTCGGGGACCAGGACAACAGCACCGGTGTCGGGCTCGGCCTGTCGGTGGCCAGCGGGTTCGTCACCGCGATGGGCGGCACCATCTCGGCGACCGACACCCCCGGTGGCGGGCTGACGGTGGTCATCGAACTGGCGGCACCCCAGGAAGGACCGCAGCCGTGACACGGGTTCTGGTGATCGACGACGAACCGCAGATCCTGCGGGCACTGCGGATCAATCTGTCGGTGCGCGGGTACGAGGTGCACACCGCAGCCACCGGCGCCGAGGCGTTGCGCGCGGCCGCCGATCACCGGCCCGACGTGGTGATCCTGGACCTCGGTCTGCCCGATATGTCCGGCATCGACGTGCTGGCCGGGTTACGCGGCTGGTTGACCGTCCCCGTGATCGTGCTCTCGGCGCGGACCGATTCCTCGGACAAGGTGGAGGCGCTCGACGCGGGGGCCGACGACTATGTGACCAAGCCGTTCGGCATGGACGAGTTTCTGGCTCGGCTGCGCGCCGCGGTCCGACGGGCCAGCGCGGCCATCGAGGATGATCAACCTGTCATCGAAACCTCCTCGTTCACAGTCGATCTGGCCGCGAAGAAGGTCACCAAGAGCGGCACCGAGGTGCATCTGACCCCGACCGAATGGGGGATGTTGGAGATGCTGGTGCGCCACCGCGGCAAGCTGGTGGGCCGCGAGGAGCTGCTCAAGGAGGTGTGGGGTCCGGCCTATGCCAAGGAGACCCACTATCTGCGGGTGTACCTGGCACAGCTGCGCCGCAAGCTGGAGGTCGACCCGTCGCGGCCCAAACATCTGATCACCGAGGCGGGGATGGGATACCGCTTCCAGGAGTAGCCCCGCAGGGGATGATGGGCAGGTGGGCATCCTCGGTCGTAAGCGCGCGGATCTGCGCATCTACCTGGGTGCCGCGCCCGGCGTCGGCAAGACGTACTCGATGCTCGGCGAGGCGCAGCGCCGGATGAGCCGCGGCACCGATGTCGTCGCCGCGGTGATCGAGACGCACGGCCGCCGCCACACCGCCCAGCAGCTCGCCGGTATCGAGATGGTCCCGCCGATCGTCATCGAGTACCAGGGCGCCCGGCACGCCGAAATCGATGTCGAGGCGGTGCTGGCGCGGCGGCCCCAGGTCGTCCTGGTCGACGAACTGGCCCACACCAACACCCCGGGCAGCCGCAACGCCCATCGCTGGCAGGATGTCGAGGAGTTCCTCGATGCGGGCATCACGGTCATCAGCACCGTCAACGTCCAGCACCTGGAGAGCCTGCACGATGTCGTCGGTCATATCACCGGCATCACCGAGCAGCAACGCATCCCCGACGAGATCGTGCGCGCGGCCGACCAGATCGAACTGGTGGACATCACCCCGGAAGCGCTGCGGCGCAGGATCACTCACGGCAATGTGTTCGGCCGTGACCGCATCGACGCGGCACTGGACGACTACTTCCGGCCCGGCAACCTGTCGGCGCTGCGGCAGCTGGCGCTGCTGTGGCTGGCCGATCAGGTCGATGCCGCACTGGCCAAGTACCGCACCGACAAGAACATCACCGACACCTGGGAGGCCCGCGAACGGGTGGTCGTCGCGGTCTCCGGCGGGCCAGAATCCGAGACGCTGGTGCGCCGCGCCTCGCGGATCGCGTCGCGTTCAGGCGCGGAGCTCAAGGTGCTGCACATCGTGCAGGGTGACGGATTGGTGGCCATCACCCCACAGCAGAAGAAGATGCTGCGCGAACTGGCAGCCAGCCTCGGCGCGACCATGCACACCGTCGTCGGGGAGGATGTCGCGGCCACCCTGCTGGACTTCGCCCGCAGCGCCAATGCCACCCAGCTGGTGATCGGCACATCGCGGCGCTCGCGGTGGGCGCGGATGTTCGACGAGGGTATCGGCGCCCAGGTGATCGCCCAGTCCGGCAATGTCGACGTCCACATGGTGACCCACCCGGAGGCCCACACCGGCATCTCTTGGTCGCGATCGTCGTTGCACCGCAGGCGGTTCTGGTCCTGGCTGACCGCGGTGGCCATCCCGGCGATCATCTGCGCGGCCACCACCGGACTACCCGAGGGTGCGCTGGGTATCGGTGGACAGAGCGCGCTGTTCTTCACCGGCGTGGTCGCCGTGGCGCTGATCGGCGGGATCGCCCCCGCTGCGCTGTGCGCCGTGCTGTCCGGTGTGTTGCTCACCTACTTCCTGGTCAGTCCGGTGCACAGCTTCGCGGTCTACGACAGCGACAGCGTCGTCACCATCGCGGTGCTGCTGGTGGTCGCGGTGGCCGTCGCCGTGGTGGTCGACCGTGCCGCCCATCGCGCGGCCGAGGCGCGGCGGGCGGCCCGGGAGGCCGAACTGCTGGCGTTGTTCGCCGATGCGGCACTACGCGATGCCGATCTGGACGTGCTGCTGGACCGGTTGCGGGAGGCGTACGGGCAGCGCGCGGTGAGCATCGTCTCGGCCGACGGGACGGTGTTGGCCGGTGTCGGGCACGATCCCTGCACCGATGTCGAGGCCGCCGATACCGCGATCGATGTCGCCGATCACGACCACTGGCTGCTGCTGTCGGGAAAGACGTTGACCACCAGGGACCGCCGAGTGCTCAGCGCCGTCGCCGAGCAGGCGGTGTCGATGATCAGACGTCAGTCGGCGTAGCGGGCCGCGAACGCCCCCGGCGTCTGTCCGGTGACGCGGCGGAAATCGCGGCTCAGGTGCGCCTCGTCGGCGTAGCCGAGATCGGCCGCCACCGCGGCCACGGTGGTGGCACCGGTGCGCAGCCGCCAGCTCGCGTCCTGGATGCGGCGCCGGCGCACCAGCCACTTCGGGCTCAGTCCGATCCGGTGCCGGGTCAGGCGTTGCAGACTGCGCTCGGAGATCCCGAACTGCGCACACACATCGGCCACCCGGCTGACGTCGGGGTTGTCCTCGATATGGGCGACGATGTCGTTGACCGTGCGCCCCAGCTCGTCGACCGGGCCGAAGCGGCGCAGGAACGCGGCATAGCAGTCGACGGCCGCCGACTGTGCCCGCGGCGCGGCGGGATCATCCGCCATGATCGAACGGATCTGCTCGGTCAACGCGGCGCCCGCGGCACCGAGCTGGTCGGCGAGGTCGACGTGGGTGTCGGTCCACCGAGACACCGAGCCGCCGGTGATCAGCGTGCCCGCGGCCGGCTCGAACATGACCCCGGCGGCCCAGCCGTCCCCGGTCAGCGGGGTACCGGCCAATCCCGAGGCGGGCCCGTAGAAGCGGGCGTAGGTGTCGGTGATCACCATCAGGCACACCGGGTACTGCAGTACCTGTTGGGTGAAGGTCTGCCCCGCAGGCACCCGCCACACCGGGAACCAGAATCGCCGCACCAGACCGTCGAGATCGGTGGGCGCGGCCGGTCGAGCGATGTGGATGGCGGCGCGGTGTGCCGGGTCGAGCAGGTGCGCGGGTTCGTCGGCAACGGTGTTGTCGGGTCTGTCGGGTTTGTCCAATCCGCTCGCCATCTCGCCGCCTAACGTCTGGCCCATGACGGATTCGAGTGTTGCAGAAACCTATGCCGGCCTGGCCGACGGGATGGCAGGCGTGATCGCCTCGGTGACCCCGCAGCAGTGGGACGCCGCCAGCGCCTGCGAGGGCTGGTCGGCCCGCGATGTAGTGGCTCATCTGATCGACACCCAGCGCGAGTTCTTCCAGCGTCACGAATTCCCGCTGCCGACGCGACCGGATCTTGCCGATCCGGTGGCCGCCTGGTCCGCCCACACCGCCGCGATCGGCGAGATCCTGGCCGACCCGCGGGTGCCCGCACGCACATTCGACGGCCATTTCGGCCCGACCACCATCGGCGAGACCCTGCTGCGTTTCTACGGATTCGACCTGATCGCGCACCGCTGGGATATCGCCGCGGCGACCGATTCACGCTACCGATTCACCGACGGCGAACTGGATCGGTTGGAGGAGGGCATCGCCGCGTTCGGTGATGCCCTCCGCATGGAGGGTGTCTGCGGCCCGGCCGTCGAGGTCGGCCCCGACGCGGACCGGCAGACCCGGGTGCTCGCGGTGCTGGGCCGGCACGGCTGACGGACACGCCGCCAGAGCGCTGGGACGAGATCGGCAGCAGGGTCGTCCGTGCGCGGCGCCACCGCTCATACCGCGACCCTCATGCCGATCTCGTCCGAGCAGGCGTGGGGGTATACCGGACCAGGACGCGGTTTCCGACCGTTGCAACCACGTTGCAACGTGACTCAGATTACGGTTCTCCCCATGTCCGGATACCGCGCGATCTTCGACGCCTCCATCTCCGACCCGGAGACGTTCTGGGCCGACGCCGCCAAGGCCGTCACCTGGACCAGGGAACCGCACCGGGTGCTCGACGACAGCAATCCGCCGTTCTACCGCTGGTTTCCCGACGGTGAGCTCAACACCTGCGCCAACGCGCTGGATCGACACATCGACGAACGCGGTGACCAGGCCGCGCTGATCTACGACTCGCCGGTGACCGGGACCAAGCGGACCTACACCTATCGCGAACTGCTCGAGGCGACCGCCCGGTTCGCCGGTGTGCTCAAGGGTCTGGGCGTCACCAAGGGCGACCGGGTGGTCATCTACATGCCGATGGTGCCCGAGGCGGTCATCGCCATGTTGGCCTGTGCCCGGCTCGGCGCGGTGCACTCGGTGGTGTTCGGCGGTTTCGCCGGCCATGAGCTCGCGACCCGCATCGACGATGCCCGGCCGACCGTGGTGGTATCGGCCTCCTGCGGTATCGAGCCGACCCGCACCGTCGAGTACAAGCCGATGCTGGACACCGCGCTGGAACTGGCCGAGCACTCCACCCCGAAATGCGTGATCCTGCAGCGCGAGCAGCATCCGTGTGAGCTCGTGGCGGGCCGCGATATCGACTGGGCCGAGGCCATGGCGACGGCCGAGCCCGTCGACCCGGTGCCGGTGGCCGCGACCGACCCGCTCTATGTGCTCTACACCTCCGGCACGACCGGCAAGCCGAAGGGCATCGTCCGCGACAACGGCGGGCACGCGGTCGCGCTGTTGTGGACCATGCGCAACATCTACGACCTCAATCCCGGTGAGGTGTTCTGGGCCGCCTCCGATGTCGGCTGGGTGGTCGGGCATTCCTATATCGTCTATGCGCCACTGTTGTTCGGCGCCACAACGGTTCTCTACGAGGGCAAACCGGTCGGCACCCCCGACGCCGGCGCGTTCTGGCGGGTGGCCGCCGAGCACAAGGTGAAGGCGTTGTTCACCGCGCCGACCGCGATCCGGGCCATCAAGAAGGAGGACCCGGACGCCCGCCATCTCGGCGACTATGACCTGTCCGGGCTGAAGTACCTGTTCCAGGCGGGCGAGCGGCTGGACCCGGGCACCTACGAGTGGGCCTCGGACAAGCTCGGCATCCCGATCATCGACCACTGGTGGCAGACCGAGACCGGGTGGGCCATCGCCGCCGATCCGATGGGCATCGAGCAGTTGCCCGTCAAACCGGGCTCGGCGACCGTACCGATGCCCGGCTACGACGTCAGGGTGGTACGCCCCGACGGGTCCGAATGCGATGCGGGCGAAGAGGGTTCGATCGTGGTGAAGCTGCCGCTGCCCCCCGGCACGCTACCGACCCTGTGGGGTGAGGACGACCGCTTCGTGTCGTCCTACCTGCGCGCGTTCGACGGCTACTACCTGACCGGCGACGGCGGGCACATCGACTCCGACGGCTACCTGTTCGTGGTCGGCCGCACCGATGACGTCATCAACGTGGCAGGACACCGGATGTCGACGGGGTCCATCGAAGCCGTGCTGGCCACCCATCCGGCGGTCGCCGAGTGCGCGGTGATCGGTGTGGCTGACGATCTCAAGGGGCAGGTACCGCGCGCGCTGGTGGTGCTCAAGTCCGGGTTCAGCGCCGACGGACTCGATACCGAACTGGTCGAGGCGGTTCGCAACGACATCGGTGCGGTCGCCAGCTTCAAGCTCGTGGATGTCGTTGCCGCGCTGCCCAAGACACGCTCGGGCAAGATCCTGCGCAAGACCATGCGGGGTATCGCCGACGGCAAGGACGAGCCGGTGCCCTCGACGATCGAGGATCCCTCGGTGCTGGAGGCACTCAAGCAGACCCTGCGTCCTCACCTCGGATAGGCCAGCATCGGCCCGTCCACCGCGAGTCCGACGCGTTGCCCGGCCGAACAGCTTTGGGTGGCGGGCAGGCGCAACACCAGTGCGGTCCCGTCGCCCAACACCACGTGCACACCGAGTTCCGCTCCGTAGAAACGGCATTCGGACACCACGGCCTGTGCGCCGCAGGCCGGGTCGACGACGTGCACCCGTTCGGGGCGCACCACCACCGTGACCGGTCCATCGGCCGGCGCGACCTCCGGCCGGTGCGTTCCCAGTGCGCAGGTGAGTATGCCGCCGCGGATATCGCCGTCGAGTTCGACGGTGCCACCGACGAATCGGGCCACCTCCAGATTCACCGGCCGGTCATACAGCTGCGCCGGTGGCCCGTGCTGGGCCACCCGCCCGGCGATCAGCAAGGCCACCGAGTCCGCCAGCGATAGCGCCTCGGCCTGATCGTGGGTCACCAGCAGCGCGGTCGTCTGTGTCGCGCGCAGAATGGTGGCGATCTCCTCGCGGACGCGCACCCGCAGCCCGGCATCGAGTGCGGCGAACGGCTCGTCGAGCAGCAGCACGCTGGGTTCGGCGGCCAACGCGCGCGCCAGTGCCACGCGCTGTTGCTGGCCGCCGGAGAGCTGATGTGGCCGGGCGTCGGCGAGGCCGTCCAGGCCGACCACGCCCAGCCAGTGTTCGGCGATGGCGGTATCGGATCGGCGCGCGCGGGGCAGGCCGAAGGTGACGTTTCGCCCCACACTCAGCTGCGGGAACAGCGCACCCTCCTGCGGCATCAGTCCCACCCGCCTGCGGTGGGCTGGTACCGAGCCGTCGCGGCGGCCGGTGCCCGCACCCACCACCGGCACACCGCCCACGCTCACCGCACCGCGGTCGGGCTCCTCGAATCCGGCGATGATGCGCAGCAGCGTGGTCTTACCGCATCCCGACGGCCCGAGAACCGCGGTGATGTGGCCGTTCGGCACCTCCAGATCGATCCCGTCCAGGACGGTGCGCTCCACGAAGGATTTGGTGACCCCCTCGACCCTGATGCCACTGGGTAACCCGGTCGCCGGCTCAGTCACGGCCATCTCCGGTACCGATGTCGGCGCTCCACAGGCCGAGGACGGCGGTGGGGATGGCGGCGAACACGAACAGCGCGGCGGCATACGGTGCGGCGGCCGCGTAATCGCTGACGAAGCTGTGTCCCCACAGCTGGGTGGCCAGTGTGCTGGTCCCGGTGGGATGCAAGAGCAGGGTGACGGGAAGCTCCTTCATACAGGTCAGCAGCACCAGGGCGGCACCGGCCGCGACGGCGGGCGCCGCGCCGCGGGCGGTGACGGTGCAGAACGCGGCAAGTGGGCTGCGGCCCAGCGATCGGGCCACCTCCTCCAGCCGGATGGGTGCGGCTTCCACCGCCGAGCGGATCGACCCGACGGCCAGCGGCACGAACAACACCGCGTAGGCCAGGATCAGCAGCGGCTCACGCTGATAGATGGGGCGCAACAACAACACCCCGACCGAGACCATGGCGATCGCCACGACGATCGAGGGCAGCCCGTGGGACAGGTAGGCCGCCCCCTCGAGCATCCGGGTGGTGCGGGTGCGGTACCGCGCGGCGAGCACGCCGAGCGGCAGGGCGGCCGCGGTGCACACCACCGCGGCGACGCCGGACAACCAGACCGTCGCGCCGAGTGCAGACCACCACCGCTGCGCGTCGAAACGCACACCGCCGGCCAGTAACCAGTCCCCCAACGCGACGAACGGGACGATCAGGGCCGCGGTCAGCACCACCGCCACCGGCAACCACGCGAGAACCGTCCAGCGCCCGAGGCGATTGACCGGCGCCGGCCGCGGCGCGCCCGATCCGATCCGCGAGGCGGCCGCCCGGCCGCGCGCCCGGTGCTCGGCCAGCACCAGCGCGACCGCCAGGACCAACAGCACCAATGACAGCACCGCCGCCCTGGCCGGATTGAATCCCGATCGGTAGGACCCGTAGATGACCCAGGTGAAGGCTTCGTACCGCATCGCCGCGACCGCCCCGAAGTCACTGAGAACGTAGAGCGCCACCAGCAGCGCCCCGGCGGCGATGGCCGCCCGGGCCTGCCGCAGGGTGACGCGGCACAACACGGCAAAACCGTTGAGCCCCAACGACCTCGCCACCTCCTCTTGGGCCGGGTCGCTGCGCGCCAGCGCGGCCAGGGTGGGCATCATGATCAGCGGATAGCTCACCAGCGTCAGGACCAGCGCGGCGCCCCAGAAGCCGGCGATACCGGGGACGGTGGACACCCACAGGTAGCTCAGCAGATAACTCGGCATGGCCAACGGCAACGTCAGGGCGATCGTCAGCGCCCGGCGCGCCGGGATATCGGTGCGCCTGATCAGCACCGCGAACCCGAGGCCGAGCACCACACAGGCGACGGTGACGACGACCACCAACAGCGCCGACCGCCCCACCAGTGCCGCGGTGCGCGGCTGGATCAATTCGCGGACAACGAATCCGAGACCGCGCTCGTTGGCGCGTTGAGCCAGATACCACAGCGGCAACAGCAACCCGGCCACGACGACGGCGGCCGCGGCCACCAGTGTCATCGGTGCCCGCGGCCGCCCGTCGCGGCGCGATCTGATCAGGTTCAGTTGGTGAGCAGCCCGGTCTCGACCAGCAGCTCCTGCGTCGTCTCGACATCGTCGAGTTGCGAGAGATCGACGGCGGGAGGCTGCAACTGGGCCAGCGGGGGCAGCGCCGCGCTGGGCGTGACACCCTCGACCAACGGGTATTCGGCGGTCTCGGTCGCGAAGTACTCCTGCGCGGCGGTGCCGACCAGGTAGGCGGCGAATTCGTTGGCCTGCTCGGCGTGCGGCGCGGACTTCAGCACACCGACCCCGGCCACGTTCACCAATCCGCCCGGATCCCCGGCGGCCATGTACTGGTTCTTGGCGACGACGTCGTCGGCGGAGGTGCTGTCGATCAACTCGTAGAGGTAATAGTGATTGGTCAGACCCATGGGCAGCTCGCCGGAGTTGATCGCGTCACGCATCGGTCCGTTACCCTCGAACGCGCGAGGATCCTGTGCCGCAAAGGCTTCCAGCCAGTCCTTGGCACCCTGCTCACCGCGCAGGACCCGCAGACCGGTGACGAACGACTGCCAGGATGCGTTGCTCGGCGCGTAGCCGATCTTGCCTCGCCACTGCGGGTCGAGCAGGCCGTCGATCGTATCGGGCACGGTGGGGGCCAGCTCCGGGTTGTAGGTGAGCACCCGGGCCCGGCCCGACACCCCGACCCACGTCCCGTCGGCCGCCGAGTACGCCGCGGGCACGGCCGCCAGCGTCTCGGCTTCGATGGGCGCGAACAGTCCGGCCGCCGAGACCGCCCCCAGCGCACCGGCATCCTGGGAGAGGAACACATCGGCCGGTGACGCGTCACCCTCGGTGATCAGCTGTGCGGCAAGCTCTCCGGATCCGGCGTAGCGCACCTCGACGCCGATACCGGTGGCCTCGGTGAAGCGTTCCAGCAGCGGGCCGACCAGATCCTCACTGCGACCCGAGTACACCACCAGCTGATCGCTCGCGCCGGCCTGCGCACCGTCGGATTGCCCGGAGTCCGAGCCACATGCGGTCAGCGCCACGGCGAGCGCGGCGGCTCCGGCCAGTGCGGTGGCTTTGGCGGCCATACGAAATCTCTTCACCGACATATGGGCGCAGTGCCACCTTTCGTGGAAAGCCGATCACGGTTGAACATGGCTAGCCTATCCGAACAAGTGGTTCGTTCCTGAGTGCTTTCTCAGCCGGCCGTCGCCCGCCGGATCAGGCGCGACAGCGACTTTCGGCGCCACCGCGTGACTGGCGAACGGCCATGAACCAGGCCCTGTCTCGTAGCAGACGCAGTCCGTTGAGCGCGACGATGACGGTCGATCCCTCATGCCCGGCGACACCCAGCGGCAGCGGCAGATGCCAGAACAGGTCCCACACCACCAGCACCGCAATGAAGCTCGCGGCGATGACGAGATTCGCGAACACCACCCGCCGCGCCCGCCGGGCCAGCGCCAGTGCGGCGGGGATGGTCGCCAGGTCATCACGCACCGTGATCGCATCCGCGGTCTGTAGCGTGACGTCGGAACCGCTGCGGCCCATGGCAATCGAGACATGAGCTGCGGCCATGGCCGGAGCGTCGTTGACACCGTCGCCGACGACCAGGACCCGCTCGGCGCGTGCGCGCACCGCGGCGACCTTCTGGTCGGGAAGCAGCTCGGCACGAACCTCCATGCCGAGTTCATCGCCCAGTCGCGCGGCGGCACAACGGTTGTCACCGGTCAACAGCAGCGGTACACGCCCGGTGCACCGATGCAGATCGGCGACGACATCGGCGGCACTCTGGCGCACCGTGTCGCGCAATCCGATCACCCCGGCACACTCACCGTCGACGGTCACCACCACCGCGGTGGCACCCGCGGACTCCAGCGCGGCCACCGACTCCGGCGCAGGCCCGCCGAGCGCGGCCGGACTCACCACCTCGACCCGCCGCCCGCCCACCAGCGCGCTGACACCGCGACCCGGGAGCGCGCGGAACCGGGTCACGGGCGCGATCGGCAGTGCCCGTTCGCGCGCCGCTGCCACGATGGCCCTACCCAGCGGGTGCTCGCTGAGTTGTTCGGCGGCCGCCGCGAGGGCGAGCACCGTCTCCGGCGGCTCGCCGACCACCCTCGGACGGCCGGTGGTCAGCGTTCCGGTCTTGTCGAAGGCGACGGCCTGGACGGTGGCCAGTCGCTCCATCACCACGGCCGATTTCACCAGCACCCCGTGCCTGCCGGCGGTGGCGATGGCCGACAGCAGCGGCGGCATGGTCGCCAGCACCAGCGCGCACGGGGAGGCCACGATCATGAACGTCATCGCCCGCAGCAGCGCGCTGCGCAGGTCCGCCCCGAACAGCAGCGGGACCGTGAACAACGCGAGGGTGGCGCCGACCATCACCATCGAATACCGCTGTTCGATCTTCTCGATGAACAGCTGCGTGCGCGCCTTGGTCGCCGAGGCCTGTCCCACCATCGCCACGATGCGCGCCACCACACTGTCGGACGGATCGCGGACGACCTCGGCGGCCAGGGCACCCGTGCCGTTCAGCGTGCCCGCGAAGATCTCGTCGCCGACGTGCACCGCCACCGGCAGCGGTTCGCCGGTGATGCCGGCCTGGTCGACATCGCTGGCACCCTCGATCACGGTGGCATCGGCGGACACCCGTTCCCCGGGCCGGACAAGGATGCGGTCACCGACCCGAAGCTCCGATACCGGCACCTCGGTCTCGACGCCGCGGTCGACGCGCACGGCGCGCTCGGGCGCGAGGTCGAGCAGGGCCCGCACCGAGTCCTCGGTGCGCCGGGTGGCGACGTCTTCGAGGGCACCGGAGGTCGCGAAGATGACGATCAACAGCGCACCATCGAAAACCTGGCCGATGGCGGCGGCACCGAGGGCGGCAAGCACCATCAGCAGATCCACATCGAGCCGACGCCTTCGCAGCGCGGTCAGCCCGTCGACGGCCGACTGCCAACCGCCGGCCAGGTAGCACGCGAGATAGGCCGTCCACCAGACCATTTCGGGTGCACCGCCGAGCTGCAAGATCAGCCCGGCAAGGAAGAACATGAGCGCCCCCACCGCCCAGCGCACCGACTCCAGCGACCACGCCGTACGGCGCCGCTGGGCACCGATCGACCTTTCCACACGCTCCACCCCGATCATCACCCACACATACAAACATGTAAAGTTCTACATGTCTAAATGTCTGGGTGGCGCGTGGTTCAATGAGCGCATGGGACACGGAGTCGAGGGACGCACACCGCCGGTGGCATCACTCGACGCCGCCGCCGCGGTCAAGGTCGCCGAGACACTGCAGGCGCTGGCCTCCCCCAACCGGCTGCTGATCCTCACCCGGCTGCGCCAGGCGCCGTGCACGGTCACCGAACTATCCGGCGCCGTCGGCATGGAGCAATCGGCGGTGTCCAACCAACTTCGCCTGCTGCGCGCGCTGGGCCTGGTCGCCGGAGATCGCGCCGGGCGCAACATCATCTACCGGCTGTACGACGCACACGTGGCGCAGCTACTCGACGAGGCCGTCTACCACATCGAACACCTACGCCTCGGGGCCCGCGACGACACCGCATGAGCAGATTCGCTCAGCGCCTTCACAGCCCGCTCCTAGCCCGCAGACCCGCCCCGAGCAAATCTCGACGAGTTTGCGCATGATCGCGCCGATAATGTGCTGACCTTTGTAGCAAACGGCGGCAATACGCTTGAATTGTTTGCTCAGATGCCGCATCGCGAGCACCGGCAGGCATCTCCGATCGCACACTCGGCCCGCGGACCGGGTCGCCGGCGGTTCCATCACCCCACGCCACCTGCTAACTTCGATCTGTGATGCACCCCATCGGGGGGATGCCGTCAATCTGACGACTCAGGAGTGGAATCACCGTGAAGACCACGAGCATTGGTGCCGCGTTTGCGGCCGCTGCCATAGCCGCCGCCGGGGCGATCACCGCCTTCACCGCACCGGCCGCCATCGCCGACGATCACAGCGCCGTCACCACGACCCATCTGGGTAGCCAGGCGCAGCTGCACGACGGCAACATCGTCCAGGGCTGGACCGTCACCGGACTCAAGGTCAGCACCGACGTCATCCCGGCCCAGATCCACGGCACCTTGTGGGAAGCGACCGCGACCGACGAGGCGCTGCAGGGTAACGCCACCCCGATCGTGTCCAACCTCAACGCCCGCGCCCGCAACGGCGAGACCTACCGTGCGCTGTGGGGCGTCGCGACCGCCCAGGGCGTGAACCCGTCGACGCTGGCGCAGGGCCAGAAGACCACCGGCAAGGTGTACTTCGACGTCACCGGCGAAGCGCCCGACAGCGTGGTCTACGCGACCAGCGCCGCCGACCTGATCGTGTGGGTCACCCCGCCGCCGGCCGCCAGCACGGGCACCGGGTCCGGCGGCAGCGCCCGCACCTACCAGGCGCCGGCCGCGGCCGAGGCCGCCGATGCGACCACCAGCACCGAGACCCCGGCGCCGAGCGAGCCGGGCGCCGAGACGACCTCCACCCCGGCCACTCCGGCACCGACCACGGCTCCGGCAGGCAGCCAGGGCACCCCGTTGCCCGCCGGTGCCCCCGAGACCGCGCCGGCTCCCGCGGGCAGCCAGGGCACCCCGCTGCCCGCGGACCAGCCCGGGATGACCCCGGCCGGCGTGCAGGCCGAACCCGTTCCCGGCGCCCCCGCCGCGGCGGCGGTCCCCGGCGCTCCGGCACCCGCGGCCGCACCGGCCCCCGGCGCCGTCCCGGCCGCGGTTCCCGCACCTGCCGAGGGCACCGCTCCGGCGCCTGCCGAGGCCGGCAGCCAGGGCACCCCGCTCCCGGCCGGCGCCGCGCCGACCACGACCCCGGTGATGGCACCTCCCGCCTGATAGGCACGTCCTGCAACGCCGGCGCCCCGGGTCCGAAAGGACCCGGGGCGCCGGTGCTTCTGTCGCAGAACAGAACTCAGGAGTGGGTGCTCCACCAGGCATAGAGGTTGTCCAGGGTCGGGCCCGCCGGGCGACCCTGCACCACCGCGAACATCTGGTCGTCGAAATTGGTCCACGCCAGCATCGGGTTGTCGTTCTGGATACCGCACATCAGTGTGCCGCTGACCTCGTGCAGCGACGCATTGTGTCGCCATGGCCCCGGCGACTGGATCCGGCCCGGGCAGTCGACCACGGTCGAGGTGGTTTCCAGGTTGTCGATCGCAGCCTTGAGCGCCGCACTATCCACCAGCAGCGAGTACGTGGCGGACATGGGCCCGCCGGGATCCTTGTTGACGGTGCAGGCGATGGTCGCCAGGGCGCCGTCGAGACGGGCCACCGGCTTGCACGCCCCGTCTGGATAACCGCGCGGCAGCACCTTCATCAGACGGTCGTTGTCGCCCTCGTCCTGCTCGGTCGTCGCACCCTCCGACGCCCCGGACTGCGCCGACACCGAAGTCTGTTGCCCGACAGGCTCATCCGGATCGGACGGGCTGAGCACGAAATAGGCGACACCGCCTCCGATGGCCAGCACCGCCGCGGCGACACCGGCGATCAGCGCCACGTTCGGACCACCGCGCGACGGCGGACGCGGGACGATCGGCGGCGGCCCTCCGCCCGAATTCCACGTGCTCACGCCTCTCCCTCCTTCAGCCTCACCGGTACACGCTAGGCGATGGACAGCGCAATACCGTCCAGGATGTCGTGCTCGCTGACCACCAGTTTGTCGATACCGGCTCGGTCAGCCATCACCCGGGCCAGCTCCTGCACCACGATCGCACCGCCGGCGATCACATCGGCGCGGCCCTCGTGCATGGGGCCCAGCGCAAGCCGCTCCTGCGCGGTCATCGCCAGCAGGTCGGCGCACACGGTCGACAGATCACCGAAACCGGTCCGGGACAGATGGATCGCGGCCGGATCGTAGACGGGTAAGCGGTGCGCCAGCGCCGCAAGGGTCGTGAACGTGCCGGCCACCCCCACCCAGGTGCGCGCGCGTTCCACCGGGACGGCCCGCAGCGCCTCGTCAAGGGCGGCGCGCACCACGGTCCGGGCGGCCTCGATCTCCTCGGCCGGCGGCGGGTCCGAGGGCAGGCAACGCTCCTTGATCCGCACACAGCCGATGTTGGCCGAGAACGACGCGCTCACCCCGGCACCGTCGCCGAGGACCAGTTCGGTGGAACCGCCACCGAGATCGACGACGATGAACGGTGCCCCGGTCGAATCGAGCTCGCCGACCGCGCCGCGGAAGGACAGCTCGGCCTCTTCCGTCCCGCTGATCACCTCGGCGACCGCCCCGTCGCTGACGGTCCCGAGCAATCGGGCTGTCATGGCGAAGAATTCGTCACGGTTACCGGCGTCGCGGGCGGCCGATGTCGCGACCATCCGGACCCGGGCCACATCGTGCTCGCGCATGAGCGCGACATAATCGGCCAGCGCGGTCTCGGTGCGCGCCAGCGCTTCCGGCGCGAACTCTCCGGTGGCGTCGACCCCCTGGCCCAGCCGGACGATGCGCATCTCGCGGTGCACGTCGACCAGCCCGGGGGAACCGCCCTCGGCGATCAGCAGTCGGATGGAGTTGGTACCGCAGTCGATCGCGCCGACCTTCACGCCCACACCTTCCGGTCCAGGATGCCTGCCATCCCCGGCTCGACGGCCAGCACCGCCAGTGCCTCGTCCCCGAACGGGTTGAGCCCAGGGCCTTTCGCCAACGAGTGTGCGATGACCACGTGCAGACACTTCACCCGGTCCGGCATGCCACCACCGGTGAAGTCGGTGCCCAGCGACTCGATGGCGTCGCGCTCGGCCAGATAGGACTCGTGTGCGCGCCGGTAGGCCGCCGCCACCTCCGGATCCTCGGCGAGCCGTTCGGTCATCTCGCGCATCAGACCCGAGGACTCCAACCTGCTCGCCGCGGCGGTCAGTGCCGGGTGGGTCAGGTAATACAGCGTGGGGAACGGGGTGCCGTCGGGCAGCTTCGGCGCGGTCTTGACCACCGCGGGTTCGCCGTTGGGACAACGGTATGCGATCTCCAGGACACCGCGCGGTTCGCGTCCGAGCTGGCGGGCGACGGCGTCCAGGTCGGCCTGTTCAACCACCGGCGGGCACCGGGGTGGGAGTGCCGCCGGGCGCGGGTGGCGCCGGTGGCACGGCCGGGGTGATGCCGTGCGGCTGATCGGCGATGGTGTGCCACAGCGAGGTGTACCAGGGATCGGTGTTGATCGCCGTCGGCGCCTCGGGACCGGTATCGGGTTCCACCGCGGCGGTTGGTGGCAACTGCACCTGATAGGGAATGTCGCCGGGCATCACGAAGCCCAGCCGTTCGCGTGCCTGCGCGGCGATGAACACCGGGTCGGCCAGCTTGATCTTTTGTTGTTCGAGATCGGCGATCTGTGAACGCAATTGTGCCTCAACCATTTTCAGTTGGTTCATCTCGGTGCGCTGAGCGAAGTAGGTGCGGACCGGTCCGGCGATCGTCAGCGTCAACACGCAGACGACAGCGGCCAGGATGGCCGCTCGCCGGGCCGCCGACCCGAAGCGCTGCTCCGAGTGGGTGTCGGCGGTCTCGGCGACGGAGCGCCTGATGGCCTCCGCCACCGTGTCGGGACCCCCGGTGTCATCGGCGAAGCCGGCGGCACCATCGGCCTGGCGGGACTTGCTGCTCTCGATCGCCTTGGGCTCGCGGGCCTTGGGGTCGCGCCGCACCGACGACGCACGCGGACGGCCCGCCCCGCCCGCCTTGCCCGGCCTGGGGGCAGGGCCGCGGCGGCGCGGATCGGGCCGTTTCGCGTCGGGCATGAACCGAAGTTACTGGCTCGCGGGCGCGAACCGAGGGAAGGCCAGGTCACCGGCATAGCGGGCGGCATCCCCGAGCGCCTCTTCGATGCGCAGCAGCTGGTTGTACTTGGCCACCCGCTCGCTGCGGGCCGGGGCACCGGTCTTGATCTGGCCGCTGCCCACGGCGACGGCGAGGTCGGCGATGGTGGTGTCCTCGGTCTCCCCGGACCGGTGGCTCATCATGGTGCGGTATCCGCTGTTGTGCGCCAGCGCGACGGCATCGAGGGTCTCGGTGAGCGTCCCGATCTGGTTGACCTTCACCAGCAGTGCGTTGGCCGCACCCTTGTCGATGCCCTCCTCCAACCGTTCGGGGTTGGTGACGAACAGGTCGTCGCCGACGAGCTGCACCCGGTCACCGATGGCGGTGGTCAGCTCCACCCACCCATCCCAGTCGTCCTCGGACAGCGGGTCTTCGATCGAGACCAGCGGGTAGGTGTCCAGCAGTCCGGCGTAGAACTCGGCCATCTGCGCCGCCGTGCGGGTCTCCTTCTCGAAGGCGTAACCCTTGCCCTCGGTGTGGAATTCGGTGGCGGCGACGTCCAGCGCCAACGCGACATCGGTGCCGAGCTTGAACCCGGCGCCCTCGATGGCGGTGCCGATCAGGTCCAGCGCGGCCTTGGTACCGGGCAGATCGGGGGCGAAACCACCCTCGTCACCCAGCCCGGTGGACAGGCCCTGCTTCTTGAGCACCGACTTCAACGAGTGGTACACCTCGGCACCCCAGCGCAGGGATTCCTTGAAGGTCGGGGCGCCGATCGGGGCGATCATGAACTCCTGCACGTCCACCCCGGTATCGGCATGCGCGCCACCGTTGATGATGTTCATCATCGGTACCGGCAGGATGTGGGCGTTCGGGCCGCCGACATAGCGGAACAGCGGCAGCCCGGCCGACTCGGCGGCCGCGCGGGCGACCGCCAGCGACAGACCGAGGATCGCGTTGGCGCCGAGGCGGGACTTGTCCGGGGTGCCGTCGAGGTCCAGCAGCGCCTGATCCACCAGCCGCTGGTCGTCGGCCGACAGGCCGATCACGGCGGGGGCGATCTCGTCGAGGACGGCCTCCACGGCCTTTTCGACACCCTTGCCGAGGTAGCGCGGGCCACCGTCGCGCAGCTCGACCGCCTCGTGCTCACCGGTGGATGCGCCGGAGGGCACCGCCGCACGGGCGACGGTTCCGTCGATCAGGGCCACCTCGACCTCAACGGTCGGGTTTCCGCGCGAATCGAGGATCTCGCGGGCTCCGACCTGTTCGATGATGGGCACGGGTTCCTCCTGGAAATCGGTCATGGGCTGGCATGCGAACGCCTAAGAGCCTAGAGGTTGCACCGCGCTGGTGTGTTCCAGGTCGCCGCAGTTGGCGAAGTCGGTTGCCTGTCGGGACGACATCTAGGAGATCGACGCGTCGGCGTAGGTGGTCGCCCAGTCCCGCACATTGCGCGCGTACTGGTTGGACAGGTTGTAGGCCCGCAGCGCCTCCATCCAGCCCCGCGGCGTGGACAGGTCCTTACCCCGCCAGCACAGGTAGCCGGCCGCCGACAGGGCCGCATCGTCGAAGTTGTCGGGGCTGATCACCCCGTCGTTGTTCGCGTCGACTCCGTAGAGCCGCCAGGTCTCGGGGATGAACTGCATGGGGCCCATCGCCCTGTCCATCGTCGGGTCACCGTCGAGCAGGCCCTGATCGGTGTCCAGGATCTCCATGTTGCCCATGGTGCCGTCGAGCTGGACACCCCGAATGGGCGGCCGCACATCACCGTTGGGTGCGATATCCGCGCCCTTGTAGGTGCCGTGATGGCTTTCGACCATGCCGATGCCTGCCAGGGTGGGCCAGGCCAGGTTGCATTTGGGATTGACCACCTCGGCCACCCTGGCCGCGTAGGCGTAGGCCTGCAGGGCCTGCTCCGGGATGCCGGTCTTGGGTGCCAGCTCGGCGGCCCAGTCCCGCAGCTGATCCGCGGGGCGGCCTGCGGCGTTGGTGTCGATGGCGGGAACGGCGGCACCGCGCGGCGGCGGCACCCCGTCGGGAATGTGTTCCCCGCGATGCCAGGAACAACTGGAGGCGAGCAACAGCAGTGCCGCCACGAGGACCAACGCGGCCCGCACCCAACGGGCGCGCCAGAATGCCGTGATCGAGTGGCCGGGGGCCGGGGGCTCCGGGTCGAGGGTCGGTGCCGGGGAGGACACTCTCCCAGCCCCACTCCGCACGTCCGACAAAGCACTCCCTCAAAACCACCCGCTGTGACAACGCAACGGAGTCTCACGCCCCCTGGTCAAGAGTAGCGGTGAGAACGCCAGGGGCTGTCCCGTGATGATCTCGACTCAGGTATGCCTACCCAATACTTCTCGAACATGTACTGTGCTCGATGTCCCACAAGGAGGCTCGATGAAACGGCATTTCGCCTGGCAGCTACCGATCGCCGCGATCGCACTCGTGCTCAGCGCATGTTCGAACGGTGATTCGAACAGCGCAACCGACACGTCGAGCGGCGGTGCGACCTCGGGCGCGTCGACCAGTAGTTCGGCGGCGGCTGCCCCGAATCCGCTGACCGAGAAGGCCGCCGTCGAGTACAAGGCCTACGCCACCGCACAGATCGACGAGCTCGTCGGCGCGGTCAAGGTGTTCACCGACGCGGTCCGCGCCGGTGACCTCAAGGCAGCCCAGGAGGCCTACGCCCCCTCGCGCGCGCCGTGGGAGCGCATCGAACCCATCGCCGGACTGGTCGAGAAGATCGACGGCAAGATCGACGCCCGCGTCGACGACTTCGCCGGTGTCGACGATCCCGGGTTCACCGGCTGGCACCGGCTGGAGTACCTGCTGTTCGAGAAGAACACCACCGAGGGCGGCGCGCCCTTCGCCGACCAACTCGACGCCGATATCGCCGAGCTCAAGGCCCAGTTCCCAGCGGTCGAGGTGAAGCCGGTCGATGTCGCCACCGGGGCGGCCGAACTGATCGAAGAGGTGTCCGAGGGCAAGATCACCGGCGAAGAGGATCGGTACGCCAAGACCGACCTGTGGGACTTCGACGCCAACGTGCAGGGTGCCCGCGATGCCATCGGCAAGCTCAATCCCGCTCTCGTGCAGGCCGACCCGGCGCTGCTCGGCAAGATCGAGGCCGGTATCAACTCGGTGTTCGACACCCTCGGCCCGCTGCGCCGCGGGGACGGCTGGGTGCTGTTCTGCACCGAGAACGACCCCTATCCCTCGGCGCGCTGCCCGGAGGTCACGGTGACCCCCGACGTCATCGACACGCTCAAATCTGAACTCGCGGGCCTCTCGGAGAACCTCTCCCAGGTCTCGGGAGTGCTCAAACTGCAGTGAACCGCCCCCGAGGCATCTCTCGGCGCGGGTTCGTGGCCGGCGCGCTCGGCGCCGGGGCGGCTGTCGGCGCGGCCGGCCTGGCAGGTTGTGGCCAGGAACCGGCGGCACCGCCCGACGCGGCCCGGTTCGTCGAGTTCGAAGGTGCGCACCAGGCCGGTATCACCGCGCTGCCGATTCCCGAGCAGGGGCTGATCGCGTCGTTCAACGTGCACGCCAAGAATCGTGCGCAGCTGAAATCGACGCTGCAGGAACTGACCGACGAGATCCGCGGTCTGATGGCCGGCCGCCCGCCCGAGCAGCGCGACCCGGCCTACCCGCCGGTGGATTCCGGGATTCTCGGTGAACACCCGCCCCCGGACAACCTGTCGATCGTGGTCGGCGTGGGCGCCTCGCTGTTCGACGGCCGGTTCGGCCTCGCCGACCGCAAGCCGCGCGAGCTGGAGACCATGCCGTTCCTGGCCAACGATCGGCTGGATCCCAAGCTGTCACACGGGGACATCTCGATCATCTTCGAGTCCGGCCACAACGACACCATGCAGTTCGCGTTGCGGCAGTTGATGCGGCGTACCCGTAGCGATCTGGTGCTCAAGTGGATGATCGACGGATACGCCCGCGGTATCGGCGCGGGCAAGGCCGCCACCCAGGACGGCATCCAGGCCACCACCCCGCGCAATCTGCTGGGCTTCAAGGACGGCACCGCCAACCTCGATGTCAGCGATGCCGCCGTGATGGACCGCCACGTGTGGGTGGGTCCCGATGACGTCGGCCCCGGCCGCGAGCCGGAGTGGACGGTCGGGGGCAGCTATCAGGCGGTCCGCATCATCCGTAACTTCGTCGAGTTCTGGGACCGTACCCAACTCGTCGAGCAGGAGGCGCTGATCGGGCGGTCCAAGGTCAGCGGGGCGCCGCTGGGCATGGCCGGCGAATTCGACGACCCGGACTATGCCGACGACCCCGACGGTCTGCGCATCAAGCTCAACGCCCACATCCGGCTGGCCAACCCGCGCACACCGCAGACCGACGAGAACCTGATCCTGCGCCGCGGGTTCAACTACTCGCGCGGGTTCGACGGTGCCGGGCGCCTGGACCAGGGATTGGCCTTCGTGGCCTACCAGCGCAGTCTGCAGAAGGGCTTCCTGACGGTGCAGGAGCGCCTCAAGGGCGAACCGCTGGAGGAATACATCATGCCGGTCGGCGGCGGCTTCTTCTTCGTCCTTCCCGGCGTGACCGGCGGTGACCGGTTCCTCGGCGACACGCTCGTCGACTGAGCACCTACTAGGCGTCGTAGTAGAGTCCCGCTGGTGAGCACGCCGACCACACACGCGCACGGGGTGCGCGCCGTGCTGGTCGGGATCAGTGCCGCCGCCACCACCGTCGGTGCGCACGCTGCGGCTGCGGGCACCGTCCCGCACGGTGCGGCCCTGATCGCCGCCCTGCTGGTGTGCGCCACCTCCGGTGCGGCCGCGGGCAGCCTCACCGTCTCCGGTCGATACGCCGGGGTGATCGTGCCGGCGCTGGCGCTGGGTGCCGCCCAGCTGCTGAGCCACCTGGTGTTGACCGTCGCCGGCGGGCATCACGGCGACATGGGTCTGACACCGTCGATGATCGCCGCACACGCGGTCGCCGCGGTGCTACTGGGCTTCGCGATCGCCGCCGTCGAACATCTGTACCGGGTGTGCGCCTCGGTGCTGTGCTGGCTGCGGCTGTTCGCCACCGCGCACGCGCCCGCGCCCGCACACCGGGCGCGCCGACGCACCGACAACGTTGTCGCGCAGTCTGTTCTGCTAGCTCCTGGCCTCGGCATGCGGGCCCCGCCGAGGGGTGCTGTCGCGACCGTCTGACGGTCGACGACTCCACGACGAATCGAAACGCCCGTGACCGGTCCCCCGGTCACGGCGCGCTGCGTGCGTCTGCACACCCCTCTGTCGTTTCCAGCCGAAGGCATGTCATGACCATTCCCGACGACACCGTCGATATCGACCCGACCGACACCACACCTCCGTCCACCCTCGCCCACCGAAGAAGTTGGCGCCCCTTCGTGGTTCGCCTGCACTTCTACGCAGGCATCCTGATCGCGCCGTTCATCCTGATCGCCGCGACGACCGGCGGCCTCTACGCCATGGCGCCGACGATCGAACGCATCATCTACGCCGACATCCTGACCGTCACCCCGGCCGGGCAGGCACTGCCGCTGGCCGAACAGGTCGCCGCCGCACAGCAGGCATTCCCGGCGTTGACCGTGACCGGCATGCGGCCACCGGCCGCCGCGGACGCATCCACCCGGGTGGAGTTCGCCGACCCCGCACTGGACCCCGAGTTGCTGCGGTCGGTGTTCGTGGACCCCTACACCGGTCGTGTCCTCGGCGACGAGGCCACCTGGCTGGGCTACCTGCCGGTGAGCACCTGGCTCGACGGTTTCCACCGGCACCTCCAGCTCGGCGAACCCGGCCGCGTGTACAGCGAGCTGGCCGCCTCCTGGCTGTGGGTGGTGGCCCTCGGTGGGCTCGCGCTGTGGCTGACCAAGGCCGCCGCGCAGCGACGCCGGGGACGGCCGGGCCGCATCCTGCGAGTGGACCGCAGCAGCAGCGGCCGCGCCCGCACCATGAATTGGCATGGTGCCACCGGTGTCTGGTTGCTGGCCGGACTGCTGTTCCTGTCCGCCACCGGCATCACCTGGTCCACCTACGCCGGAGAGCATGTCACCGAGCTGCGCTCGGCCATGGACTGGAAACGACCGGTACTGGACACCACGCTGCATCCCGCCGCGGCGGTCGCCGATGGGCACGGCGACCACGGGGGCCACGGTGAACACCAGGGCCACGGTCAGCACGGGGCCGATGCCCCCGGTGCCCCGGCCGGTGCGATCGACTACGAGGCCGTGCTGCAGGCGGCAGCCACCGCCGGTGTCCACCAGCCCGTCGAACTGGCCCTGCCCACCGAGGCGGGCAACGGGGTGCGGGTCGCCGAGCTCGACAAGCCCTACCGGCTCACCACCAACGTGGCCGCGGTCGATCCGGCCACCAACACGGTCAGCAGCGAGATCGACTACTGGCGCGACTATTCGGTGGTCGCCATGTTGGCCGACTGGGGTATCCGCGGCCATATGGGTCTGCTGTTCGGGCTGGCCAACCAGCTGATCCTGCTCGGTGTCGCGGTCGCCCTCGTCGCCGTGATCATCGGCGGCTACCGGATGTGGTGGCAGCGCCGACCGACCCGCGGATCCGGTTGGGCAGTGGGCAGACCACCATTGCGTGGGACGTGGAAACGACTGCCGCCGTGGGCAATCGGCACCATCGTCGTCACCGCGGTGGCCATCGGATGGTTCCTGCCGCTGCTCGGGCTCTCGCTGGCCGGCTTCGTTTTGGTCGACGCACTCGTGGGAGCGGCCAAGGCCCGGAAGGAGAACGCCGATGCCTAAGGTGCTCATCCTCGCCGTGACCCTGCTGCTGGCGGCGTGCGGCTCCCCCGCCGCACAGGAATCTCCGATGGCCGAGCGCGTGACGGTCACCGACCAGTGGGCCGCCGGGACCGACGGCGGGATGGCCGCGCTGTTCGGGACGTTGTCCAATACCGGCAGCAACGAGGTGCGGATCACCTCGGGCAGCTCGCCTGCGGCAGGCATGGTGGAGCTGCACGAGGTCACCGGCGCGGCGGGCAGTAAGACCATGCGCCCCAAGGCCGGTGGATTCGTGATCGCCCCGGGTGGCAGCCATGAGCTGGCACCCGGTGGCGACCACGTGATGCTGATGGATCTGACCGGGCCGTTGTCACCGGGCAGCGATGTCACCGTCACCCTCGAGTTCGAGGACGGCTCGACTCTGCCGGTCACCGCTCAGGTGCGTGATTTCGCCGGCGCCAACGAGCAATACCAACCCGGCCACGGCAGCCATGGTTGACGTCAACCGGCGGCGCCTCCTCACCGGAGGCGCCGCCGCCCTGGCCGCCGGAGCCGCCCTGACCCAGTGCAGTGCCGCACATTCGGCGACGGTCGACGGTTTCGGCGGCACGGTCGAGCCCTTCCACGGTGCGCATCAGGCCGGGATCGACACACCGCCGCAGGCACACGCCCTGTTCGTCGCGCTGGATCTGCGTGACGACCCGCACCGCAATCCGCGCGACACGCTGACCGCCATCCTGCGATTGTGGACCGCCGACGCCGCACGGTTGACCCAGGGCAGGCCGGCGTTGGCCGACACCGAACCCGAACTTGCCCTTCGTCCGGCCCGCCTCACCGTCAGCGTGGGACTCGGCCCGGCGGTGTTCGACCGAATCGGTATGGCGCACAAGCGGCCCCCGACCGCGGTCGACATGCCCCCGTTCCGGACCGACCGGCTGGAGCCACGGTTCGTCGGCGGCGACATCGTGTTGCAGATCTGCGCCGACGACCCGATGGTGGTCGCGCACACCAGCCGGGTGCTGCTCAAGAACGTCCGCGCCATGACGGTGCAGCGCTGGCGGCAGCGCGGCTTCCGCAACGCCCATGGCGCCGACGTGTCCGGGGCCACGATGCGCAATGTCATGGGGCAGGTCGACGGTACCGCGAACCTGCGGACCCCGGCCGAGTTCGACCGCTACGTATGGGACGACGGAGCGGCCCGACCATGGTTCGCCGGCGGCACCATCCTGGTGCTGCGCAGGGTGCGGGCCGAAATGGACACCTGGGACGAACTCGACCGCGCCAGCAAGGAATTCGCGGTGGGCCGCCGGCTGGACACCGGGGCGCCGCTGACCGGCACCCGGGAGAGCGATGTGCCCGACCTGGATGCCCGGGTCAACGGGATTCCGGTGATCCCACCGAATTCGCATATTGCGCTGGCACATCACCGCACCGATGATGAGCGGTTCCTGCGCAGGCCGTACAACTACGACGATCCGCCACCGGTGGGGGCGACCACCGACAGCGGGCTGGTGTTCGCCACCTACCTCGCCGATCCGGTGCGCCAGTTCATTCCCGTGCAGGCGCGGTTGGCCGAGTCCGACGCGATGAACCAGTGGATCACCACGGTGGGCTCGGCGACCTTCGCCATGCTCCCCGGGGTGGCCGAGGGCGACTGGCTGGGCTCGGGATTGCTGGCCTGACCCGATCGCCGAGAAGTGAGCGGGATCGGTCGATGCGTGCGTTCACCGAAGGTCATCGGCGGTGAAACCGCGCTCCAGCCGGCGCTTGACGGCCGTCAGATAGCGGGCGGCGTCGGCACCGTCGACGGTGCGGTGGTCATAGGACAGTGACAGGTAGGCCATGGAGCGGACACCGATCTCGAGTGCGGGGACCGCACGCCGAATCGGCACCACCCGATCGACCACTGCGCCCACGCCGAGGATGGCCGACTGGGGTTGGTTGATGATCGGGGTGTCGAACAGTGCCCCTCGACTGCCGGTGTTGGTGATGGTGAAGGTGCCGCCGGCCAGGTCATCGGGTCGTATCGTGCCGAGCCGGACTCGCTCCGCGACCGCGGCAATGCCCTGTGCCAGTTGCACGAGGCTCAAGCCCGCGGCATCGCGGAGCACCGGAACCATCAGTCCTTTGTCGCTGTCGACTGCCATCCCCAGGTGCACGTCGGCGTGGTAGGTGATCTCGGTGCAGTCGGCGTCCAGCGAGGAGTTGAGCACGGGATGCTCGGCGAGCGTTTCCACCGCGGCGGCGACGAAGAACGGCAGAAAGGACAGTTTCACTCCGGTGCGCCGGTGGAAGTCTTCCTTCTCCTGCGCGCGCAACCCTGCGATGCTGGTGACATCGACCTCGACCACCGTCGTCAACTGTGCCGACGTCTGCAGTGATTCGAGCATTCGCCGCGCGATCGTCTGACGAACCCGGGACAGCCTCTGCACCGTGGGGGTTGTGGCCGGTTCCACCGCGACCGACGGCGGTGGATCGGCCATCACCGGTGCCGCAGCGGGCATCGCCCGGGTCTGCGCGGGAACGGGATCCGCGACCTCGGAGCCGCTCAGAACCGCCAGCGCCGCCCCGATCGGGACAACCTCGTTCTCGGGCGTCAGGATCTCCAGGAGCGTTCCGGCACCCGTCGCGGGGATCTCGGTCTCGACTTTGTCCGTGGACACTTCGAGCAATGGCTCGTCGTGCTCGAAGCGCTCACCGGCGTTCTTGAGCCACCGGGTGATGGTGACCTCGTCGACATGATCGCCGAGTGCCGGCAACACCAGCGTCGTGGTGGTTTCTGGATTGGGCATGCCTGTGATCCCTTGTTGGTCAGTCGACGAGGTCGAGAGCGGCGCGAACGATGCTGTCGGTGTCGATACCGTGATAGCGGTAGACGTCGTCGAGGGATCCGACCTGCCCAAACCGTGTGACGCCGAGTGCGGCGGCCGGGACCCGATTGATCCCCGCCAAGAACGCCAGGGTGTGCGGGTGCCCGTCCAGTACCGTCACCATGGGTGCTGCCCGGTCGGCCGGGAACACCTGATCCAGGATCCACGACGGCCCGTCCCCCAGACCGCGGCGCGCCTGCACCGCCTCGAACAACAACCCGGCGCTGGTCACACACACGACGTCGGCATCGAGCCCCAACTCTGCCAACCGATCGGCGGCAGTGAGAGTCTCGGTGATCACTGCTCCCACCCCGACCAACATGACCGCGGGCCGCTCGGCCCGGCGCAGCGGGTAGGCGCCGGCGACAACCTGGCGTCGTCGCCGTTCTCGCGCCGCAGGATCGGTCGGGACGCCGGCCAACGTCTGGTCGACGGGGCGGGTCGACAGGCGCAGATACGACGAAGATCCGTCCGGACGGCCCAACCGGGAAATGCTGTCGAGCAGCGTCCATTCGACATCGACCGCGAAGGCCGGCTCATAGCTGACACAGCCGGGCTGCTCGATTCCGATCGAGGGGGTCTTGATCGATTGGTGCGCACCGCCCTCGGCAGCGAGGGTGACCCCCGACGGCGTCCCGACCAGAATCGACTGCCCGCCCGCGTAGATGCCGTAGGACCACGGTTCGAGGGCACGCTCGACGAAAGGGTCGTACATCACGCCGATCGGGAACAGCGGCTGCCCCCACCGGCTCCAGGTGGCCCCGAGTTCGCCCATCAATCCGACCAGATTCGTCTCGGCGATACCGAGTTCCATGTGTTGTCCGGTGGGCTTCTCCCGCCAGTGCATGATCGTTTCGGCATCATCGTCGAACCAGTTTCGCCGTTCGTTCGGCGACCACACGCCCACCTTGTTCAGCCAACCCGCCAGGTTGGTGGTGGAAGACACGTCCGGACTGACGGTGACCACACGTTTCGCCGCTTCCGGAGCCAGCCGGGACAGGTCGAGCAGTGCTCGCCCCAGAGCGGCCTGCGTGGTCGACACCCCGGACGGGGTGCGGCCGATGTCCGCGGGAATGACCGGCGCGGTGACCAACTCGACGGACTCTCGGCGCAACCGCTGCGCAGCGGCAGCACAGACCCGACCCGGGATGCTGTCCGGATCGAAGCGCACCCACGGGTGTGCAGGATCCATGCCCAGTTCGGCCGCCAACTGTTCATACTGCTCGATCGTCAACAATGACGAATGGTTCTGCGGGTGGCCCTGGGTGGGCAGCCGGTGTCCCTTGATGGTGTAGGCGATGATCACGGTGGGTCGGGTGTCGTCGATCTGTTCGTACGCGCCACGCAGCGTGTCGAGATCATGGCCACCGAGATTCCGGATCGCCCGCAGAAGCGTGTCGTCATCGAGGTCATCCAACAGCGACGCGATCTCGGCCGCATCAGAACCATTGCCGGGCAGACGAACCCGCAGTGCAGCGGCATCACAGCGCAACAGACGCTGGTATTCCGGGTTGGGCATGGTGAGAATTCGGGAGCGCAACGCCTGGCCACCGGCCCGCGTGAACAGATCCTCCAGGAGCCTGCCGAACATCACGGTGATCACCTGCCACCCGGCGGCGGAGAACATCGCCTCCAGACGGCCTGCCGCGATGTTCGGCACCACCCGGTCCAGAGACTGTCGGTTCAGATCGACGATCCAGACGATCTCGCCGAGTTCGGCCACCGACGTGTCGAGGATCGCCTCCCACACCGCACCCTCATCGAGCTCGGCGTCGCCGACCAGCGAGTACTGCCGACCTGTGCCGGCATCACCGAACACGGTGTCCACATAGCGTCGCGCGATGGCACCCCAGATCGGCGCCGTCGCGCCGATACCGACCGATCCTGTCGAATAGTCGACCGGATCAGGGTCTTTCGCCCTGCTCGGATACGACTGCAAGCCGCCGAACTCCCGGAGCGTCGTGAGGTATTTCTCCGCCAACTCACCGAGCAGATAGTTGATGCCGTGCAACACGGGCGACGCGTGGGGCTTCACCGAGACCCGGTCGCCCGGCCGGAGCTGTTCGAACCACAACGAGGTCATGATCGACACCATCGAGGCACACGATGCCTGGTGACCGCCGACCTTCAGTCCCGTGGGATTGGGACGGACGCGGTTGGCATGATGGACCATCGCCGTCGACAACCAGAGGACGCGTTTCTCGATCTCCACCAGAGCTTCTCGATCCACAGCGCCCGACGCCTGCAGCGACGCGGGTGGGTCGATCGTGCGAACACCGTTCATCATTGTGGTCCTTGCCTGTGTGTATTGAGATCAGACCCACCCCAGACATCGTGGTGAGCGGGACCGATCGGACGTGACAGGTACGCGGTCCCCCCCGGCGGGCCACGTCGCAGTGGCTGTTCTCCATTGCGGACAATCTCGAGATCCGTTGCGAGAAATCGATGTTCAGTTGACCACGGGATCGCACTCCGGGCAATACCGACTGCGTACTTTGAGCATTCTGCGCACCATCCGGGCCCGCCACCCGGACAGCGTTGTCACAATGCCAAGGCAGTCCGCCATCGACCCACCTGGTCGAGCGTCGGGTAACGGGCCGACACACGGCAGCCACCCCGATCGAAAGTTAACGCGTATTAACATCAAGGGAACGCGCCCGACGCGATACGCATGTTCCATATACAGACGTGGCAACCAGCCCATGGGGGCGAAACAAGCTGTTCAATAGCGCATTTCCGTCGAGAGATACCGCCTTTCGATGCCGGGATCGACCTCAGTGTTGACAACATCACACTACGACCCTAGGTTAGCGATACATCACATTCGAGGGATGCCCTTTCAGCCAGCATTGCCGGCCGCGCCGGTACGGCGAGAAGCGTTCCCGGACAAGCCGTCCCGATGCTCTCGTCGGACTTCGGCAGATCGTTGTGGTCGGTGACCGCCAGAACATCACGACGGTGGACGCGTCACTGCCGGTTGACGGCGCAGCACGCCGCGGCGCAACGATTCCGGCGTCGACCGCCCGACACATTCGCCCCGAAACTCAATGACCATGACTGACGAGGACAAGCTTCATGCATCTACGTGAACTGCGCACTGCGGACCACAAGAACGGAGCACGGGCAAGCGCAATCATCGCGACGGCGGTTTCGTGCGTCGCGGCGTTCAAGGGCCTCAACGAATCGGTGACGCCACCGGCACTGCCCATCTTGCAGAACGAATTCCACGTGCCCAGTTCGACGATCTCCTGGGTCCTCACCGGCGTGCTGTTGACCGGCACCATCGCGACACCGATCGTGAGCCGGCTCGGCGAAGTATGGGACAAACGCAGAGCACTGCTGGGCGTACTGGCGATCGTCGCCGCGGGAACGCTGATATCGGCGCTTTCGATATCCATCGAGATGTTGATCGCGGGCCAGCTTCTACAGGGCATCGGGCTGAGCACTGCCCCACTGGCCATCGGCATCATCCGTGACACGCAAGGTGAAGCCAGAACCAAACATGCCAACGGGTTGATGGTCGGCGCCATTTTCGGCAGCACCGCGGCCGGAACCATGATTGCCGGTCCGATCGCCGACCATCTCTCCTATCGCTGGTTGTTCTGGGTGCCGTTCCTTGCCTTGTTGGGGTGTATGACCGCCGTCTGGCTCCTCGTCCCCCCGACGCCAAGGACCAGCGACGGGCGGGCGCGCGTGGACCTGGCCGGTGGCGCGCTGCTGGCCCTGGGCCTTGCGGCGGTCTTGCTCGCGCTGACGTTCGCGCCCGCGTGGGGCTGGTCGTCACCCGGCTTCTTCCTCTTGCTCGGCGCCGGGGTCGGCACCCTCCTTCTCTTTGTCCTTGTCGAACTGGCGGTTGACGAGCCCCTCGTCGATATCCGGCTGATGCGCAGTTTCACCGTGGTGGCCGCATCCGGGCTGATGTTCTTGGCCGGCTACTGCATCAACGCAATTCTCTTCTGCGTCCCCATGCAGATGCAGTTGCCCGCGTCGACCGGCTACGGCCTTGGCGCCTCGGCGACGGTGACCGCCCTGCTGCTGGTGTCGGCGATGCTGATAGGCCTCACCGCCCCGTTGATTTCCGCCCTGGACAGAGCCATCGGTTCCCGAATCCCGTCGTCGATCGGTCCGATCGCGATCATCGCGGGCGCGCTGGTGATGCTGACCATGGGACAACGCGGCAGCATCGCCGTCATCTTCGTCGCCACCTTGGCCGTGAACTTCGGCCTGAGCGTCGCGATGACCCAATCCCTGAACCTTGTCATCAATGGCGTCCCAGCCGACAAGGTCACGCAATTCAACGGATTGAACTTCGCCATTCAAGCCGTTGCGGGAACCGTCGGCGCCCAGGTATCCGGCGCTGTGCTCACCGTGGACCCGGATGCGGTGCCCAGCTGGAATGCATTCGCCATATCGTGGGCCGCCTCAGGCACACTGGCGATCGCGACCCTTGTCCTTGTCCTGGCGGTCCGCGCGCCCAAGACTTTCGACCGCCTTCCCGACCTGCAATAGCGCCGTTCTACGGAATCGCGGTGAGCGCCTGGATCGCCGCGTAGGACATCGTCGACACGATGGCCCCGTGGTCGAGACCCTTGTTCAGGGTGGACACCGCATTGAGCATGGAGAACACGGACTGGGTGAGCAGGCGAACCTGCGGTTCGGACAGGTCCGGCCGCAGTGGCGACACCGTCGAGATCCACTCTTCGGCATACAAATTCATTTCACGGCGGATCCGTCGACGATCCGCCTCGGGAAACGCGTGTTCGTTCTTGTGGAAGATCAACGGGGTCGGCGGCGCGTCGATGACGGACAAGATGTGGTGCTCTACCATGATCGCCAGGGCTGTCGCCGGATCCGGCTGGGACTCCACCGTCTCGCGCGCAAACCGATGAAGCGATTTCAGGTCTTTCTCCACCACCGCGATGAGCAGCGCCTGCTTGTTCTGAAAATGCCGGTAGAGCGCTGGGCCGGAAATACCGGCCTTCGCGCAGATCATGTCCACGGTGACCGAGTCGTAACCGTTGTGCAGAAACAATTCTGCGGCAACCGCGAGCAGCTTCTCCCGCCGCGGCGAATCGGTCGCGGTGGCCTCGGCTGCCCCCTTCTCAGATCTCATAGCTCCACACGGTAACCCCGGGAACACCGATGCTCCGCATCGTGGCCGACCCGAAACCCGCTCGGCTCCCTCGCTGCGTGGTGGACGCGTTCTTCGGCGATCTGAACATGACCCGTAAGTTAACACACATTAACATTGCTCGATGCCGACTGCGGCGCGAAGGGACACCCCTCACGCACGCTCAGGGAAGTGCGAACTACGCCGATAAAGTGGCTTCGAACTGGTTAAATACGGCTCATCGGCACGTGACACCACCCGGTTTCGGACTTCGGCGTTGACAGCGCCGATTTCTGGCCTTAGGTTAATGGTCACTCACACGCGGAAGGATCTAACGATGCGGTTCATCTTCATGAGCGAAGCCGAGACGGCGCCGGGTCACACCCACGAGCATCGGTACCGGGAATTGATAGACGAGGTACTACTGGCCGAGGAAGTAGGTTTCGATGCGTTCGGCACATCGGAGCAGCACGTGGCGATCGGCACTGCCACCACGTCCGCACCCGAGGTCATCTACCCCTATCTGATGGCGCTGACCAGCAGGATCAGATTCGTCCACCTGGTCACACTGTTGCCGACGCGCATCAACCACGCCCTCCGGGTCGCTGAGCGACTGGCAACCGAGGACATCCTGTCCAACGGCAGGGTCGAGCTCGGTGTCGGTCGGGGCAACACCACCCTTGCCCTGCGCGCGTTCGAAGTGTCGCCGGCCGAGAACAAGGCGCAGCAGCTCGAAGGCCTCGAGGTGATCCGTCGCGCGTTACACAACGACATCTTCTCCTTCGTGGGCGAGCACTACAAGATTCCGCCGCGCGGGCTGGTCCCCAGGGGAATCCAAACGCCCTATCCGCCGATTCACATGGCGACCGGCAGCCCCGAATCTGTCAGAGCTGCCGCGGAACTCGGCGTCGGCGCCATCGTCGGTGGCTTCTACCTGGGATTCGATTTCCTGGAGAACATGCTCGGCATCTACGACGAGGCCCTTTCCTCCGCCACCCACACCTATCCCCTCCAGGCCGAAAAGCTGGTGGCCGTTGCCGGCGGCATGCACTGCGCACAGACGCGCGAGGAGGCCCAGCAATGGGCGCGCCACCTGACCGAGACGGTCGCACTCTCGACAGACGCCTATGAGCGCTTGTCGAAGCTCTCGGCCGACTACCAGTACATGGGCGCGGTCAAGAACATCGATTTCAGCGATGAGCGCTACATGTTCGAGGACTCGGCCGGTTTCATCGTCGGGGACCCCGACGACTGCATCGCGCAGGTCCAGCGGTATGTGGATCTGGGTGCCGATGCACTGGTCATGCGTATCGACGGCCTGCCGCACGCCGAATTGATGAAGTCGATCGAGCTTTTCGGCAAGTACGTCATCCCGAGGTTCAAGAACCCGCGCGCCGTGGTTCGTCCCGCCGAGGAGATTCTGGACGACATCCGCGGCCTGCGGCCCGCTCACTACGCCGAACTCGAAGCGTTCACATCTGCACATGCCATGAACGGCAACACCATCCAGGTTGGAGAAAGCCGATGACCACGACAGCAGCCGATGACATCTACCGTCGCTACCCCGATGAGATCCTGATCGAGCGAAAGCCCAACGGGGTGTTGCTGATCACCCTGAATCGCCCAGACCAGTTGAACTCCCTGACGATGCCCATGTTCGAATACATGGCCGATATCTGGGTCGATATCGACCGTGACCCCCTGACCAAGGTGGCCGTCATCACCGGTGCCGGCCGCGGATTCTGCACGGGGATGGACGTTTCGCAGCCGGACCCGAGTCTGGACGACGCCATCGCACTGATGGAGGTGGAACGGCGCCGCCTTTCCGCGCTGCTCAACATGGACAAGCCGCTCATCTCCGCGATCAACGGTCCCGCCGTGGGCTGGGGCCTGTCCATGGGGCTGCTTGCCGATATCAGCGTCGCGGCCGAAGATGCCATCCTGATGGACGGCCATACTCGGGTCGGCGTCGTCGCCGGTGACCACTCCTCGCTGATCTGGCCGCTCTTGGTCGGGATGGCCAAAGCGAAGTTCTACCAGCTGACCTCGGCACGCCTCACCGGGCGAGAAGCCGAGCGCATCGGGCTGGTCAGCATCACCGAACGCCCCGAGGCCGTGCTGGATCGCGCGCTGGCGATCGCCGACGACCTGGCACGCGGATCCCAACAGGCCATCCGCTGGACAAAGCGCTCATTGAACACCGGCTGGCTCACCAATGCGCTTCCCCAACAGGAGCTTTCAGCTGCCCTGGAGACCCTCGGGTTCGCCGGAGCCGATTACCTCGAAGCTCGGCAAGCCTTCCGCGAGGGGCGCACGCCGGTGTTTCCCTCCGCCGGTGGCCACGACGCGCAACCCACCGCAGCCGACCACGCAACCGTCGGCTGAGCACACGATGACCAGTCCCGAGGACATGCCGCCGACCGGGCTCACACTCGCCGATCACGACGGGGTGCTCGTGGTCACGCTGAACCGCCCGCCGGCCAATGCACTGAACCGCTCCGTCATCGGTGAACTGACGCACCTTTTCGCCGGGCTCACCGCGTCTGCCGACGCCCCCGCGGTGGTCCTCACCGGCCACGGTGATCGGTTCTTCAGCGCCGGCGGTGACATCAAAGAACTCGACGGGGTCGCTGCCGATCAGATCGACGGAAGAATGCGGGATTTCCACTCGTTGCTGGTGGTGCTGGACCGGTATCCTCGTCCGGTGATCGGTGCCATCAACGGGTACTGCGTCGGTGGCGGCATGGAGATCGCACTCTTCAGCGACACCGTGTTGGCGGTCGAGCATGCACAGTTCGGCTTTCCGGAGATCAAGCACGGGCTCCTCCCCGCCGACAAGGGCATCCAGCGTGCCATCCGGATTCTCGGGGCCCGCGCCACCCGCGCGATGCTGTTGTCCGGAGAGCTCTTCGGTGTGCAGCGCGCCGCGGCACTCGGTCTGGTCGACACGATCGTCGAACCCGCCCAACTGCTGGCGTCCGCCATCGCCGTCGCCGAGCACGCATCAGCCGAGGCGCCCGTGCTCTACCGCGCGCTCAAGCGCAGCGTGAACGGCCCGGACGACGCTGCGGACGAGAAATCACTGCGCAATACCTTGGCCGACGCCGCCGCCTACTTCGACGATCCCGTCGCCCGCGCGCTGCGCGGGGGCTGGAGCGTCCAGCGCAATCGAGCACGTACGCACGCAGCCACACCACAGCCGCATCATGAGCGGCCCGCAGAGGAATCACGTTGATGGCACCAGATACGCCCGCTTCATCGGACCCGGCCGAGGGCAACGGCACCCACTCGGTACCGGTACTCCAAGACGCGTCGCGGTTCCAGGCGGTGCCACGAACCTTTGCCCAGCTGCTGCACGACCGAGCCCGACACGAGCCCGACAAGGTCGCCTTCTACACCTGGGACTCGGGTGCCCAACACCCCACCACCTGGGGCGAGTACGCCGAATCCGTACGTCGGGCCGCGCTCGAACTGGACAACCTCGGTGTCGGCGCGGGTGACCGGGTAGCCATCATGTCGTCGGCCCGCGCGGAGTGGGTGGTGGCAGCGTTGGCCATCCTCAGCGTGAACGCCGTGCTGGTCGGGGTGTACCCGACAAGCTCGCAACAGGAGCTCGCGCAGGTGCTCGAAACGTGCGGTGTATCCGCGGTTTTCGCCGACAGTCAACCGGCGCTCGAGAAGGTGGCCGCGATAGCGCCCCGGCTGGACACCCTGCGCGCGGTGATCGGGTTCGATGCACAGCCCGCAGGCATGCCCGACAACGTCTCGGTCAGCGGGTGGCATTCGCTCCTTGCTGCCGGCGGGGCGCTGGCAGCCGCCGACCCGACCCGGTTCGCCGATCTCGTGGCGGAAGGCGATATCGACCAACCGGCCGCCCTGTTCTCCACGTCGGGCTCCACCGGAATCCCCAAGGGAGTCGTGCACACCCATCGCACACTGCAGTTCTCGGTGCTGGGTGTGGCGATGACCTACCCCGATATCGGTCGTACCCGCCATGACCTCGTCGGGTTTCTCGGTCTGTCGCACGTGGCCCCCGCCCTCATCGGGGTTTTCGCGCCGATCATGACCAAGCTCGTGATCACCTACTGCACGATGGAACAGCGTCTGCCGGCCCTCATCGGGGTGCGGCCGACCGCCGTGGTCTGGCCGCCGCGCATGCACGAGAAGCTGGCCAGCGAGGTTCTGCAGACGGTCACACAGTCTGGACGGCTCTTCGGCATCAAGTATGCGGCAGCAATGCGGATCGCGCGACGCATCGGTGCAGACAGATGGGCGGATCGCCGGCCGCCCAGATACCTCGATGTGCTCTACGGCATCTGCTTGAAGACCGTGTTCCTGCCGCTGCGCGCGCGGGTCGGCATGGACAGGATCAACGTCAGCTGGACCGCTTCGGGCAGCATGCCCCCCGATGTGGCCGCGCTGTGGCACATGTGGGGCCTCGATCTGCGCGAGCTCTACGGCACGACGGAGACCTGCGGCGCGGTTCTGGCCCAGTGGGACCGGCCCTTTCCCCGGCCCGGCACCATCGGCAAGAGCATGCCGGATCCGCGCTGGGCGGCGCGGGTATCCGCCGACGGTGAGCTGCAGGTGCGCACGCCGAGTCTGTTCACCGGTTACTGGAATGACCCACAGGCGACATCGGAAGCGGTGCACGACGGGTGGTACAGCACAGGGGATCTGGTTGAACTGGGCGCAGATGCCGAGGTGAAGATCATCGGCCGGTCCAAGGACCTGATCAAGACCAGCGGCGGAAAATCGGTCAGCCCACAACCGATCGAGGTGAAGCTGAAATCCAGCCCGCTGCTGGAAGAAGCCATCGTGGTGGGTGAGGGACGGAAGTACCTCACTGCGCTGTTGGCCGTCAGCGCGAAAACACAGTCGATGAGCACCGACGAGCGCGATATCCTGCTGCGCCGATGGATCGAGGGAGTCAACGCCGAACTCTCGCGACCCTTGCAGATCAAGGACTTCCGGGTACTTCCCCGAGAATTGTCGCCCGAAGCGGGTGAACTCACGCTCAAGGGCACCATCCGCCGCGCGAATGTGGTCGCCTCGTTCGCCCACCTCGTCGACGAGATGTACGACGGGAGCGAACAAGACGTCATCGCCGGGCAGGCCCGCCTCATCAGGGGCGACCGTGTCTAGCATCGACACCCTCCCGTCCGGGGAAGTGCGCATCGAGTACCTCACGAGCCCGGAGATCGGCAGGGCTGTGACGGCGGGATACCGCACGGCGATCCTGCCCTTGGCCGCGATCGAACAGCACGGTAGCCACCTTCCGCTGTCCATGGATGCCGATCATGCAGACGAGCTCGCCATTCTGATCGCCCGTCGGCTCGGCGACGCGCTGGTGCTTCCGACCGTCAGGGTCGGATACTCACCGCACCATCTGGAATTCGCCGGGACGCTGTCCCTTCGAGCATCCACGCTGGAGTCGATCTGTGTCGATTACACGGCGCATCTGGCCGAGCACGGGTTCGAGCGGGTGATCCTGTTCTCCGGGCACATCGGAAACTACTCTGTGATGCGGGATTTCGAGTCCCGCCTGCAGCAGCAACTGGCCCCATTGGCTGTCATCGTGTTCACCGACGCCGCGGCGATACTGGACACGTGGCGGCTCTGTGCGGCCAGGGTCGCCGGTTTGGGCGAGAATGTCGGCGGCCACGCAGATATCGCCGAAACCTCGGTGATGCTGGTGCTGGATCCGGAGAAGGTGCGCAGCGAGCGGTTCATGCCCGGACACCCCGTCGGCGCCGACCGCACCATCGTGGACGCGGCGATGCGGGACGGAATCCACTCGGTCTCGCCCAACGGCATACTCGGTGATCCGACCGGATCCTGTGCAGCCATCGGGACCGCCTGCCTGGAGACGGTCTCGGCGTTGATCGCCGATTATGCGCGCGAACGTGGCGCCTGACCTCCACCGGCAGCCATCCCACCGGAAAACACTTGGCCCGAAAAGTAAAGGTGCCGTGCCGTGAACAATCTCGAACCCGTCCGAACGGGAGATCTTGCACTGGACAGCTCCCGACTGCGCAGACTCTACGGTCGTTACCCCACCGGTGTCGCCGCGTTGTGTGCATTGCGGGAAGGCGAACCTGTCGGCATCGTCGCGACGTCGTTCGTGCCGGTCTCGATGGATCCCGCGCTCGTCTCGGTCTGTGTCCAACACACGTCCACCACCTGGCCGGTGCTCGCCAGCGGGGATCACCTAGGCGTCTCGGTGCTGTCCTCGAAACATCAGGCGGCCTCTCGCCAGCTCGCGGCGAAGAACGCCGACCGGTTCGGCGGCCTGTCCTGGTTCAGCTCGGATTCGCAGGCCATCTTTCTCCACGACGCGGCGGCCTGGTTCGACTGCAGCATCTCGACCGCCATCGCGGCCGGTGACCACGATGTGGTCATCCTGCAGGTGAACTCCGCGGGCATCAACGAGTCGAGCACTCCCCTGGTATTTCACGACAGCCGCTATCACAGCCTCATCGGGGCCGACGCGTCATGAGAACGACGAGCCAGTCGGTCGTCTCCGCCGCCGGTGACCTCGCGCTGGGTCGCCCCGTCCTGCTCAGCCACGGTCGGCCGGGTGAGGAACTGACCGATGTGGTGCTGGCGGGGGCCCTGGCAACACCCGCCTGGACCGCATGGGCCATCCGGCACACCTCGGGATTTCTCTGCGCCGCAATGCGATCGAGCCACGCGGATGCGCTGGGCCTACCGCCCATGGTGCCGACGACGAGCCAGAGTCCAAAGGTGCCCAGATTCGCTGTCGGGGTGGATGCGGCGGTGGGCATCGGCACGGGCATCAGCGCCGCCGATCGCGCACACACCGGTCGGGTGCTGGCCGACCCCGAGACGCGAGCCGAGGACCTGGTCCGGCCCGGGCACGTGATGCCGATCCGGGCCGCCGAACACGGTGTGTTGCAGCGGCGTGCCGCGGCCGAAGCCGCGATCGATCTGTGCGGCAGTTCGGGACTGGTGCCGCTGGCGCTGACGGCCACACTGCTCGACGAACACAGTGGACGTCCATTACGGGGCGACGAATCGGTCGCTTTCGCCCGCGAGCACGGCATCACGCTGGTCACCGTCGAGGACATCGTCGTCCACCTCATCCATCACGGCAGGGGAACCTCGGGGCGCGTTCACCGCATCACCCCGTCCGGCCGGCAGATCCGGAGCAGATCCACCCGTGTCATCGACTTCGACGATGAACTCACCGGTGCACGACACACGGTCATGGTGGGGCCTTTGCCGGCTCGACGGGTGCCTTCGGTGTACGTGGTCGGCGAATGTACGCACCGCGATCCGTTCGGACCGCGGTGCGACTGTCAACCAGTGTTCGACGGCTACCGCGAGCGAGTAGAAAGCACCGGCGGGATGCTGGTCCATCTGCGCACGGGCCAATCCGACAGGACCGCTGCGGTGGCCGATGACGAGATGGCGCAGGGGTGTATCACCGCGGCCATGCGGCATTTCGGACTCGAGAAAGCTCATATCGTGGGATGGCCGGGCGATGGTGTGACCGGTGCATGCCGGCTGTTGCAGCTGCCGGCCGGCACGGGTTCGGCCCCCGAGTTGCCAGCGGCGATCACGAAGAGCCTTCTCGAACAGGCCTATTGATCCATCACTCATCTTGTCGCGACACCACCGACAGCGTCTTCATCTGGAGGAGAACACCATGGCAGGACTTGACGTCACCCTCACCCCGGTCCGTTTCCTGCAACGCGCAAGCGATGTCATGCCGGACAAGATGGCGATCGTCGACGGTGAGCGCCGCTGGACCTACCGCCAATTCGCCGCCGCGGTGCAACAACTGGCCAAGGCGTTGCACGCGTCCGGGATCGTCGACGGCCAGCGCGTCGCCGTCCTCGCCGCCAACTCCGCCGAGATGTTGATAGCCCACTACGCGGTCCCGCTGGCACGGGGAGTGTTGGTCGCCATCAACACCAGGCTCGCACCGGAGGAAATCGGCTACATCTGCCGGCATTCCGGTGCTCGGATCATGTTCGGCGACCGTGATCTCCTGGGCGGCCTCGACACCGCCCACCCCGACTTCACGGGCGTCGAGGAATGGGTGGAACTACCGGCGGCCGACGGCACGACATCGGCCGCCGCTCCAGCGGTCGGCTACCCGCAGTTTCTGACGCGGGCAGCCGGCGCCGATCTGCCCTGGGACATCGATGCAGAGACCCGCACCATATCGATCAACTACACCTCGGGTACCACCGGCCGACCGAAGGGAGTCATGTACTCCCACCGCGGCGCCTACCTCTCTGCGCTCGGCGGCATCCACCATTCCGGGTTCACCCAATCGACAAAGTACCTGTGGACGCTGCCCATGTTCCACTGCAACGGATGGTGCGCGACATGGGGTGTCACCGCCGCCATGGGCACCCATTTCTGTCTGCGGGCAGTCCGCGCCGAGACGGTGTGGGCGGCAATCGACGAGCATCACATCACTCACCTCAGCGGAGCGCCAACGGTTCTCACGATTCTCGCGCATGCCGAGCAATCGCACCCGCTGCGCACCCCATTGACGATCTCCAACGGTGGGGCCCCGCCGAGCCCGACCATCATCGCCGCGATCCGGAAACTGGGCGCGACCATCGTGCACGTCTACGGCCTCACCGAGACCTACGGCCCGTACACCGTCTGCGAACCGCAACCCGAATGGGCAGGCTACGACGATGACCGTCAGGCCCAACTGATGGCGCGACAGGGAGTCGGGCTCATCACCGGTGAGCGGGTCCGCGTGGTTCGTGAAGAACTCTCTCCGACAGGAGAATTGGTCGACGTCATCGCCGACGGCACGGAGATGGGCGAGATCGTCATGCGCGGCAACGGAGTGATGAAGGGCTACTACGACGACGAGGAAGGCACCCGTGACGCCACCGTGGGTGGCTGGTTTCATTCGGGCGACCTCGGTGTCATGCACACCGACGGATACGTCCAACTCCGGGACCGCGCCAAGGACATCGTGATCTCCGGCGGTGAGAACATCTCGACCATCGAGGTGGAACACGCGATCCTGTCGCACCCCGCGGTCCTCGAAGCCGCCGTGGTGGGCACACCCGACGACAAGTGGGGCGAGCGACCCAAGGCGTTCGTGGTGACCAAGAACGCGAAGCTCCTGGAAGAGGCCGATCTCATCGCCCATGTCAGGTCGCATATTGCCGCGTACAAGGCACCGAGCGCGGTCGAGTTCGTCGCCGCCCTGCCCAAGACATCGACGGGCAAAGTTCGCAAGAACGAGCTTCGCGACGCCGAGTGGCAAGGGCATTCGACTCGCATCAACGGATAGTCCCGATCGGCGCCGGCCACCACAGACAGAGAAGAGAAGATGAGCGCGTCAGGCAAATCGTCATTCGATCTATTCCAGCTACCGGACGAGCTCCGGGAACTCCGGGCCGCGATCCGAGGGCTGGCCGAAAGAGAGATCGCCCCTTACGCCGCCGAGTGCGATCGGGATTCCCGGTTTCCGCACGAAGCATCGAGGGCATTGGCGGCTTCGGGGTTCAATGCCGTGCATGTGCCCGAGGGGTTCGGCGGCCAAGGCGCGGACTCGGTGGCGGTCTGCATCGTGATCGAAGAGGTGGCCCGCGTCGATGCCTCCGCGTCGTTGATTCCCGCAGTCAACAAGCTGGGAACCATGGGGTTGATCTTGCGGGGAAGTGAGGAACTGAAGAAGACGGTCCTGCCCGACCTGGTCGGCGGGGCGCTGGCCTCCTACGCCCTGTCCGAACGAGAGGCCGGTTCCGATGCCGCAGGCATGAAGACCCGCGCCACACCCGCCGGCGACGACTGGATCATCAACGGGACCAAGGCCTGGATCACCAACGGTGGTGAGTCGACCTGGTACACGGTGATGGCGGTGACCGACCCCGACAAGGGCGCCAACGGCATCTCGGCGTTCATGGTGCATCGCGACGACGAGGGCTTCACCGTGGGCCCCAAGGAGCGCAAACTGGGGATCAAGGGTTCACCGACTGTGGAGTTGCACTTCCAGAACTGCCGAATTCCCGGTGACCGGATCATCGGCGAACCCGGCACCGGTTTCAAGACTGCGTTGGCCACGCTGGACCACACGCGTCCGACAATCGGTGCCCAGGCGGTCGGAATCGCCCAGGGCGCCCTCGAGGCAGCGATCAACTACACCCGGGACCGTCGGCAGTTCGGAAAATCGGTCAGCGAGTTCCAGGGGGTGCAGTTCATGCTCGCCGATATGGCGATGAAAGTGGAGGCCGCCCGACTCATGGTCTACAGCGCGGCCGCTCGGGCCGAGCGCGGCGAGCCCGACCTGAACTTCATCTCGGCCGCGTCGAAGTGCTTCGCCTCCGATATCGCGATGGCCGTCACCACCGATGCGGTGCAGCTGTTCGGCGGCGCCGGTTACACCGTGGATTTCCCCGTCGAGCGGTTCATGCGCGATGCCAAGATCACACAGATCTATGAGGGCACCAACCAGATCCAGCGCGTCGTGATGAGCCGCGCCCTGCTCTCCTGACCCGACCGCCGAATCTGAAGTCCATGGCGTCTTTGTGCGCAGATCTCGCGGTCTACTTCAGATTCGGCGTCATGACTACGTGGGCCAGTGCGCACGCCATTCGTCTGCGCCGATCGGCTCCGGCGGCGTATCCCCGATCGGCGCGCCACCGCGGGCGGCCACCGCACTTCTCTCGGCGGCGCGCACGGAATCCATGAACTCCAATACCGTGGTGCGCAGGGAGTTCTCGGCGTCGGTATCCGGACCGATGTGCACCTGCCGCAGCCCCGCGGGCACCAGATCCTCGGGCAGGCCGGCACCGGCGACCCGCTCGAGGACCTTCTGGGTCAACGCCAGCGCGGGCTGACCTGTCGGCACATCGTCCATGCAGGAGGCGCGCACCTTCTCGGTGCGTTTGCGTTCCTCCCACTGAGCCAGTTGCTGTTCCAGGGAGACCGACTCGCCGGCGAGCACTCCGGCCGCACGGTGGCCGAGCTTGCGCACCAGTGCGTCGGCCACGTCGTCGATGTCGAAGGCACCCGCGGGGGCATCCTGGGCGATGCGGGCGTGAAAAAGCACCTGCAGCAACACGTCTCCCAGTTCGGTGCGCAGCTCGTCGAGATCCCCACTGCGGACCGCGTCGAACAACTCGTAGGTCTCCTCCAACAGGTATCTGCGCAACGAGTCGTGGGTCTGCTCACTCTCCCAGGGGCCATCGGTGCGCAGCCGGTCCATGACGGCCACGGCGTCGACCAGCCGCTCCCCGACCTGCGGGCCGGGCGCCGCGATCAGGGTGGCCCCGGCGGCCAGACTGGCCTTCACCGCGGGATGCTCGGGATCCGAGGACAACAGCACCGGGGCCTCACCGGACGCGCTGGGCAGGTACGGTCGGGCCGAGGGCAGCGACCACGGCACCTTGATCGGCATCTCCTCGGTGTAGGCCACCTCCCCGACCAGCAGTGCTACGGCTTCCACCGGCACCAGTGACGGCCGGCGCGGATCGACCAGGACGACCGTCGTCACCGGTCCGCCCCTGGCTCGGATGTTGCTGTGCCGCCGGTGATGTCGACCTCATCGGCTGGTCGGCCGTCGAGGGCCAACAGCATTCCCGCCACTGCTTGCAGCAGGTCCAGATCGCGGATGCGCGGCGCACCTACCCCACTGCCCGCCCGTGGGATCGGGATCTGGACCGTCGATGTCGTGGCACGGTAGGCCGAGCCCGGGTAGATGCGCTTGAGCCGCAACTGACCCGAATCCTGCAGCGTCAACGGCGACACCTTCAGGGTGGAGTCCGAGACGGTGGACACCTCGGTGACCCCGTACTCGCGGCACAGCAGACGCAACCTGGCGACCGCGACGAGACGTTGCGCGGGCTCCGGCAGCGGTCCGTACCGGTCGACGAGTTCGTCGATGACGCGGGCCACCGCGGCGTTGTCCGAGGCTGCGGCCAACCGGCGGTACGCCTCCAGCCGTAGCCGGTCGCTGCCGATGTAGTCGGGCGGCAGGTGCGCATCGACCGGCAGGTCGATGCGGACGTCCTTCTGTTCCTCCTGCGAGACAACGGTTTTCCCGTCGACGGCGGCACGGTAGGCCTCGACGGCCTCACCGACCAGCCGCACGTACAGGTCGAACCCGACACCGGCGACGTGCCCGGACTGTTCGACGCCCAGCACGTTGCCCGCTCCGCGGATCTCCAGATCCTTCATGGCCACCGCCATCCCGGCACCCAGATCGTTGTTCTGGGCGATGGTCGCCAACCGGTCGTGGGCGGTCTCGGTGAGCGGCACCTCGGGCGGATAGAGGAAGTAGGCGTACCCGCGTTCCCGGCTGCGCCCCACCCTGCCGCGCAGCTGGTGCAGCTGGGAAAGCCCGAAGGTGTCCGCCCGTTCCACGATCAGGGTGTTGGCGTTGGAGATGTCCAAACCCGTCTCGACGATGGTGGTGCACACCAGGATGTCGAACTCGCGATTCCAGAACCCCTCGACGGTCTTCTCCAGGGTCTCCTCGGCCATCTGACCGTGCGCCACCACGACCCGGGCCTCGGGCACCATCGCCTGCACCCGGGCGGCCGCTTGGTCGATCGACTTGACCCGGTTGTGGATGTAGAAGGCCTGCCCGTCGCGCAGCAGTTCGCGACGCAGTGCGGCGGCGACCTGCTTGTCATCGTGCGGGCCGACGTAGGTCAGCACCGGGAAGCGCTCCTCGGGCGGGGTGAGGATGGTCGACATCTCGCGGATACCGGCCAGGCTCATCTCCAGGGTGCGCGGGATCGGCGTCGCGCTCATGGTCAGCACGTCGACGTGGGTGCGCAGGCTCTTGATGTGTTCCTTGTGCTCGACGCCGAAACGCTGCTCCTCGTCGACGATGACCAGGCCGAGGTCCTTCCAGCGCACCGCGGTCTGCAGCAGCCGGTGCGTGCCGATCACGACATCGACCGAGCCGTCGACCATTCCGTCCAGCACTGCCTTGGATTCGGTCGGGTCGGTGAACCGCGACAGTCCCTTGACGGTCACCGGGAAACCGGCCATCCGCGCGGTGAAGGTCTGCAGATGCTGGTCGGCGAGCAGCGTCGTGGGCACCAGGACCGCGACCTGCTTACCGTCCTGCACCGCCTTGAACGCCGCGCGCACCGCGATCTCGGTCTTGCCGTAGCCGACGTCACCGCAGATGACCCGGTCCATCGGAACCGGTTTCTCCATATCGGATTTGACCTCGGCGATGGCGGTCATCTGGTCCATGGTCTCGGTGAACCCGAACGCATCCTCCATCTCGGCCTGCCACGGGGTGTCCGGGCCGAAGGCGTGACCCGGTGCGGCCTGCCGCTTGGCGTACAGCGACACCAACTCACCGGCGATCTCACGGACGGCCTTGCGCGCCTTGGTCTTGGTGTTGGTCCAGTCGCTGCCGCCGAGCCGGCTCAGCGTCGGGGCCTGCCCGCCGACGTAGCGCGACAGCTGATCCAGTGAGTCCATCGGGACGTAGAGCTTGTCGGTGCCGCCGCCGCGCTTGGCCGATGCGTATTCGAGCACCAGGTACTCGCGCCGTGCGCCGCCGATGACGCGTTCGGTCATCTCGACGAACTTGCCGATGCCGTGCTGATCGTGGACCACCAGGTCACCGGCCGTCAGCGCCAACGGGTCGACGACGTTACGGCGCTTGGCGGCAAGGCGTTTGCCGTCGGTGGCGGCGACGCGGTTACCGGTCAGATCGGTTTCGGTGATGATCACCAGGTTGGCGCCGGGGATGACGACACCGTCGTGCAGCGGGCCCTTGAGCACCCCGACCACACCGGCTGCCGGCTGCGCGCCGGCCTCCAACAACGTTGCGGGCGTGTCGGCTTCGGCGAGCTGCTCGACGACGCGGTGCGCGGTGCCGGTGCCCGGTGTGACCACGACGCCGTAACCGCCCGTGGCGACGTGGGCGCGCAGCATCGCGAAGATCTCCTCGACGACATGCTGGCTTCGTGCAGATGGCGCCGGTCGCACGTCGAGTTCGACCGCCGACTCGTCGTTGAGCTGGCTCAGCGTCCACCAGTGCGCCGCACCGGCACGCACCTCGTCGAGCTCGCGGAAGCCCGACCCGCCGAGCGCTTCGACGTCCACCGGGGCGGCGCCACCGATGGCCGCCACCGACCAGGACGCCTCCAGGAATTCGCGGCCGGTACGGATCAGGTCCGCGGAGCGCGAGCGCACCTTCTCGGGATCGCACACCAGCACCGGGGTGCCCTCGGGCAGATGGCTGGTCAGCAGCGTCAGCTCGGTGGGCTCCAGCACCGGCAGCAGCGCCTCCATCCCGTCGACCGGGATACCCTCGGAAAGCTTGGCCAGCATGTCGCCGATGGATCCGGCGATGGTGTTGTCGGTCTGGGGCTGGGCGTCGACGAGCTGGGCGGCGCGTTGCTTGACCTGTTCGGTGATCAGGATCTCGCGGCAGGCCACGGCATCGACGCGGTGGATCTCGATCTCGGTGATGGAGCGCTGGTCGGCGACCGAGAACATCCGCATCTCGGACACCTCGTCGCCCCAGAACTCCACGCGCACCGGATGTTCGGCGGTCGGCGGGAAGATGTCCAGGATGCCGCCGCGGACCGCGAACTCACCGCGCTTGGCCACCATGTCCACCCGGGTGTAGGCCAGCTCGACCAGCCGCGCGATCGTCTCGTCGAAATCCGAATCGGCGCCGACAGCCAATGTCACCGGCTCGATCTCACCGAGGCCGGCCAGCATCGGCTGCAGCAGCGACCGAGCCGTGGTGACCACCACCTGCAACGGCGGACCGAGGTGCTCGTCGTCGGGGCGCGCGAGCCGGCGCAGCACCAGCATCCTGGCGCCGACCGTCTCGACCCCGGGTGAGAGCCGCTCGTGCGGCAGCGTCTCCCAGGACGGGAACAGCGCGACGGCGTCCCCGAACACGGCCTTGAGTTCGGCGGTCAGGTCATCGGCCTCGCGGCCCGTCGCGGTGACGACGAGCAGCGGGCCGGTACGAGCCAGCGCGGCCGCGGTGAACAGCCGCGCGCTGGCCGGACCGACCATCGCCAGTGTGTCCGGCCGGCCTTGGGCGCGGTCGATCAGATCGAGGAAGGTGGGCGAGGTGAGCGCCAGGTCGACGAGCCCCGCGATCGGGATTTGGACATGAGTGTGCCCCGGTGCGGTCATGATGACTCCATCGTAGGCGGCGTGCGTCCGGTCCGAAATTCGGTGCGGAATCGCCGGGTCGGCCGGTGTTAGCGTGTTCGGTGAGGTTCCTGGGGCGGGGGTGAGACGGTGACGCTGACGATCCCGGCCGTGGCCGCCAGCAGACCCGCCGCGTTGTCCGGTGCGGCCGCGCAGCTGAAAACCAAGATCGGCCAAGTCGATTCCCTCATCGCCGGCCAGCGCAGCGCCCTCGGCGATCTGTCCGGCGGCTGGCAGGGCGCCGCGTCGCGGGCGGCTCAAGCCCGTGGCGAACAGAACACCGCCCGGTTGACCGAGTTGCGAGACCGACTGCAGACCATCGCGACCACGCTCGAGGGCGGCGGCACCAACATGACACCGCTTCGCCAGGCGATCGTCGACCTCACCAACCAGGCCGCCGCGCTGGGTGCGATCGTCGGCTCCGATGGCACCGTCGCTCCGTCCGGCAGCGGCCCGATGACCCCGGAGGTCGCCGCCGCGTACAGCACGGCGCTCAAGACGATGCTGACGCAATTCGGGGCTGTCGACCAGGCCACCTCCGCGGGCATCCACGGTGCCACTCCCCTGAGCACGCCCGGCGAGCTGCCCACCGAGACACCGACCCAACCCGATATCGAGGAGCTGAAGCCCCCCGAGGGGGCAACCGATACCGAGGTCAACCAGTGGTGGGACGGTCTCAGCCCGCACGACCAGACACGCATCATCGCCGAGAAACCCGAATGGATCGGCAATCTGGACGGGGTGCCCGGCACCGCGCGCGACCAGGCGAACCGGAATCGGCTGGCACAGCTGCGCAAGGATCCGAACCTCACCGCCGAGGAACGCGGCACCATCGATGCCATCGACGATGCCATGTCCAAGCCGGACCGCCAGCTGCTGGTGCTGGACTTCGACGGTGAGCACCCGAAGGTGGCGGTGGCCTCCGGCAATGTCGACACCGCCGACCATGTCAGCGTCTACGTCCCCGGCACCGGATCGGTGCCCTACGACAAACCGAATGCCGGCAACGACCTGCCCACCTATATCGAACAATCCGAATGGCTGCGCACCGAGACCGAGCGGGTGCTGGACACCGCGGGCAAGAGCGACGAGACCGTCGCGACCGTCGCTTGGCTCGGCTATGAACCGCCTGCCAACCTCGCTCAGGCCGGCAGCGCACACTATGCCGACGACAACGCACCCGAACTGGCGTCGTTCATCAACGGCCTGGACAGTTCGCGCGACACCGACCCGCACCTGACCGTGCTCGGCCACTCCTACGGATCGACGCTGGCCAGCGAGGCACTGCAGCGCGGCACCGCCGCTGACGATGTCGTCTTCATGGGGTCCCCGGGACTGGAGACCAATCCGTGGCAGTTCTTCGACAATGTGACGCCCGCGGACCTGCACCTGGCCGAGGGCAACGTCTTCGTCCAGCACGCCGAGAACGATGTGGTGGCCAACCTGGGTCGATACGGCGGTGCCATCCCGTCCTCGCTGCCGGGATTCATCGACCTGTCCACCAACGCCGAGGCCACCCCGCTGGGTCAGCGAAACCAGTCCACCGGGCACAGCGAGTACTCGTTCGTCGATACCACCGCGCTGTACAACCAGGCCGTGGTGGTGGCCGGACTGGGACAGGACGACCGATACGTGAAGGTGGAGGATTGATGTGGCGCCCGCTGATCGCATTCCTACTGGCGGTACTGCTGACGGGGTGCGGGCCGATGTTTGAGTCCGAGTACCAGGGCCCCGCCGACGGAGACAACGGCCACGGCAGCCCCACCGAACTCGGCGTCCTGCTCGAGCGCCGCGATGCCGAGGAGGTGCTGGCCGACCGGGACCGGATGATCGGTGAGATGACCACCGAGCTCAGCCGGATCGTGCCGGGATCGCGCTGGCTGCCCACCCGCGACGAACGCAGCACCCACTGCGGCGATTTCGGTTCCACCGACGGCAACATCTACTTCAGCCGCAACTACGTCTCGGAGGTGCCGGTCTCGGCCGCCCTGTGGCCGCGGGCCGCCCAGACCGTCATCGATATCGCGGCGCGGTACGGGTTCACCGATGTCACGGGCCGCACCGAAAACCCGACCGACGACGAGGCCAAGGACCTGACCATCAGCGATGCCTACAGCGGCCGGGTGGCCTTCGGATCGATGGTGGCCGCGTCACTGCGGGTGACCACCGGCTGCTATCTGACGGCCGAGGCCAAGCGCGCGGCCCGCGCAGAATCACCCTGACCGGCTAGTCCGCGGTATCGGTCAACTGCGGATCGGCCTCCAGATGGGTGAGCCCGTTCCACACCACGTTGACCACGTGCGCGGCGACCACTTCCTTCGTGGGTTCGCGGACGTCGAGCCACCACTGGGCGGTCATCGACACCGACCCGACCAGCGCCTGGGCGTACAGCGGCGCCAGATCCGGGTCCAAACCGCGGCGCGAGAAATCCCCGGCCAGGATCGAGGCCACCTGGTTGACGGCGTCGTTGAGCAGCGTCGCGTAGGTGCCCGAGGTGATGGCCGCCGGTGAGTCCCGGATCAGGATGCGGAAGCCGTCGGTGTGCTCCTCGACGAAGGTCAGCAGGGCCAGCGCGACGCGCTCCACCCGTACCCGCGAGCGGTTGTTGGTCAGTGAGGAGGTGATGCCGTCCAGCAGGGCGGACATCTCGCGGTCGACGACGACGGCATACAGGCCCTCCTTGCCCCCGAAATGCTCGTACACCACGGGCTTGGAGACATTGGCCCGCTGGGCGACCTCCTCGATGGAGGTACCGTCGAATCCCCGCTCGGCGAACAGCGACTTGGCGATCTCGATGAGTTGCTGACGGCGTTCACTGCCGGTCATCCGGGCGCGCGGCGCACGGACGTCTTTCTCGGGTGCTGCCACGCCCATGACCTTAGTCGGCTTGCACTAGAGTCTCGGAGTGATCGGTCCGTCGTGGTGTAATCGGCAGCACCTCTGATTTTGGTTCAGATAGTTCAGGTTCGAGTCCTGGCGACGGAGCTCAACAGCCGCGAGCGACCCCAAACCACAGCGTCGACGGTGTGTCCGCGGGCAGGCACTCCTCGGTCGCGGAGGAGGAATACGTGTCCACCGAAACAGCCGTGATCATTCTCGCCGCGGGCGCGGGCACCCGGATGCGCTCGGCCATCCCGAAGGTTCTGCACCCGCTCGGTGGTCGCACCATGCTGGGCCACACCCTGCATGCCGTCACCGCCCTGAACCCGCAGCACGTCACCGTCGTCATCGGCCACGGACGGGAACAGGTCGGCGCCGAGATCGACCGGTTCGCCGGTGGCGCGGTCACCGTCACCACCGTCGTCCAGGACGAGCAGCTGGGCACCGGCCACGCTGTCAGCGTCGGGTTGACCGGGCTGCCCGACGATTTCGCCGGAACCGTCATCGTCACCACCGCCGATGTGCCCCTGCTCGACGGTGGAACACTGTCGGGCCTGGCCGCAGCGCACGCCGACGCCGGTGTGACGATCCTGACCACCACGCTCGACGACCCGACCGGTTACGGCCGGATCATCCGCGATGACGAGGGCGGTGTCACCGCGATCGTCGAACATGCCGATGCCGACGCCGCCCAACGCGCCGTCGCGGAGATCAACTCCGGGGTATACGCCTTCGACGCCGCGGCACTGCGCTCGGCGCTGACCCAGCTGCGCACCGACAACGCCCAGGGCGAGCTGTATCTCACCGACGCGATCGCGCTGATCCGCCACCAGGGTCTGCCCGTCCAGGCCGAGCACGTCGACGACACCGCACTGGTCTCCGGCGTCAACGACCGGGTTCAGCTGGCGGCGCTGGCCGCCGAGTTGAACCGGCGCACCATCATCGGACACCAGCGGGCCGGGGTCACCGTCACCGATCCGGCGACCACCTGGATCGACGTCGATGTCGAGATCGGCCCCGACACGGTCATCGCGCCCGGCACCCAGCTGCTGGGCGTCACCACCATCGGCGCCGATTGCACCATCGGACCGGACACCACCCTTACCTCGATGGAGGTCGGCGACGGCGCCACCGTGATCCGCACCCACGGTGAGCTGTCGGTGATCGGTCCGGGTGCCACCGTCGGTCCGTTCACCTACCTACGGCCCGGGACCACGCTGGGTGCCGGCGGCAAGCTGGGTGCATTCGTCGAGACCAAGAACTCGACCATCGGGGCGGGTACCAAGGTGCCGCACCTGACCTACGTCGGTGACGCCGATATCGGCGAGCACAGCAACATCGGCGCATCCAGCGTCTTCGTCAACTACGACGGTGAGACCAAACAGCGCACGACCATCGGATCGCACGTCAGGACCGGCTCGGACACCATGTTCGTGGCACCGGTGAGCGTCGGCGACGGCGCCTACACCGGGGCGGGCACGGTGCTGCGCGACGACGTCCCCCCGGGTGCGCTCGCGGTCTCGGACAACACCCAGCGGACCATCGAGGGATGGGTGCTGCGCAAGCGCCCGGCGAGCGCGTCCGCCGAGGCGGCGCGCAAGGCCGGGGCGGGCGAACCCGACGCCTGATGTTGGCAATCTGGTAACCCGTGCACGACCGCCAGGAAAAGCTACGTACGATTGGCGCGTAATCGACCCCCGACTGGCAGGGCACAACAGATGAGCCACGACTGGACCGACAATCGTAAGAACCTGATGCTCTTCGCCGGCCGGGCGCACCCAGAGCTGGCCGAGCAGGTGGCCAAGGAACTCGATGTCCCGGTGACCGCGCAGACCGCGCGCGATTTCGCCAACGGTGAGATCTTCGTCCGCTTCGACGAGTCCGTGCGCGGTTGCGACGCGTTCGTCCTGCAGTCCCACCCGGCCCCGCTGAACCAGTGGCTGATGGAACAGCTGATCATGATCGACGCCTTGAAGCGCGGCAGCGCCAAGCGCATCACCGCGATCCTGCCGTTCTACCCCTACGCCCGACAGGACAAGAAGCACCGCGGCCGCGAGCCGATCTCGGCCCGCTTGGTCGCCGATCTGCTCAAGACCGCCGGTGCCGACCGCATCGTCACCGTCGATCTGCACACCGATCAGATCCAGGGCTTCTTCGACGGCCCGGTGGACCACATGCGCGCCCAGAAGCTGCTCACCGGCTATATCGCCGAGAACTACGCCGATGACGACAAGGTCGTCGTCTCTCCTGACTCCGGCCGCGTCCGCGTCGCCGAGAAGTGGGCCGACTCGCTCGGCGGCGTCCCGCTGGCCTTCATCCACAAGACCCGCGATCCGCTGGTCCCCAACCAGGTCAAGTCCAACCGTGTCGTCGGCGATGTCAAGGGCAAGACCTGCATCCTGACCGACGACATGATCGACACCGGCGGCACCATCGCGGGCGCGGTCAACCTGCTGCGTCAGGACGGCGCCAAGGATGTGATCATCGCCGCGACGCACGGCGTGCTGTCCGACCCGGCCGCCCAGCGGCTCGCCGACTGCGGTGCTCGCGAGGTCATCGTCACCAACACGCTGCCGATCGGCGAGGAGAAGCGTTTCCCGGCGCTGACGGTGCTGTCCATCGCGCCGTTGCTGGCGAACACGATCCGTGCGGTCTTCGACAACGGTTCGGTGACCGGCCTGTTCGACGGGTCGGCCTAGCGTCGAGCGTTTGTGCGAGGAGTGATTCAGTTATGACGGCCCGCATCTTCCACAATCCGAAGTGCTCGACCTCACGCAAAACACTGGATCTGTTGCGTGAGAACGGGATCGAACCGGAGATCGTGCTGTACCTGAAGACACCGCCCACCCGGGCGGAGTTGGCCGCGATGATCGCCGATGCCGGTATCGAGGTGCGCGATGCGGTGCGCAAACGCGAATCCCTCTACAAGGAACTGAATCTGGCGCAGGCGGGCGACGACGAACTGCTCGACGCGCTTGTCGAGCACCCCATCCTGATCGAGCGTCCGTTCGTGGTCACCGACAAGGGCACCCGGCTGGCCCGCCCGATCGAGAACATCCGCGAACTGTTGTGAGGAAGTTCGCCGCGGGTCTGTTGGCGTGCCTGGTGCTGGCCGGATGCGGTGACGCCACGCCCGACTACCAGTCGCTGTTGGCCACCACCCCCACCCGCCCGACGTCACAGCCCACCTCCGACGAGACGGTCCCACTGTCGGCGTATCTGGAGAGCGTCGGCGTGGAGGGCAAGCCGGTCGCCCCGGAAAAGCTGACCGACCTTGCCGTGACGGTGCCGCGCCCCGAAGGGTGGCAGGACTACACCAACACCAACCTCGCGGCGGGCACCCGGGTGATCGCCGACGGCGAGACCTATCCCACCGCGATGCTCATGGTCTTCACGCTCAACGGCGATTTCGACACGGCCGAGGCACTCAAGCATGCCGACGTCGATGCCGAGGTGTCACCTAACTTCAAGAAGCTCAACGGTTCCCGCGATGACTTCAAGGGCTTCCCGTCCTCGATGATCGAGGGCACCTACGAGCTGAGCGGACAGCTGATGCAGAGCTACAACCGCATCGTGTTCGCCACCGGGACCATGCCTGACAAGCCCGCACCGGGCAAGCTGGAGCCGGAGGCCCAGAAGTACCTGGTGCAACTGACCATCACCAGTTTCGCCGATGACGCCGAGCAGCACGGTCCGGACATCGAGAAGATCATCTCCGGGTTCGACGTCACGGCCAAGTAGCTACTCTGGCTGCCATGAGCTCATGGACCGCCGCCGATCTGCCCTCCTTCGCCGGTCGTCGCGTCATCGTCACCGGCGCCAACAGCGGCCTGGGACTGGTGACCGCGCGCGAGTTGGCCCGTGCCGGCGCGGCCGTCACCCTGGCGGTGCGCAACACCGACAAGGGCGCCGAGGCCGCCGCCCAGATGACCGGCGACGTCGACGTTCGTCCCCTCGACCTGCAGAGCCTGGCCTCGGTGCGTGAGTTCGCGGACGGCACCGAGGCCGTCGACGTATTGATCAACAACGCCGGAATCATGGCCGTGCCCTACGCCAGGACCGAAGACGGTTTCGAGAGCCAGATCGGCACCAACCACCTCGGCCATTTCGCACTGACCAACCTGCTGCTGTCCAAGATCACCGACCGGGTGGTGACGGTGTCCTCGGTGATGCACCTGCTCGGCGTCATCAGCCTCAAGGATCTGAACTGGCGGGCTCGACCCTATTCGGCGTGGCTGGCCTACGGCCAGTCCAAGCTGGCCAATCTGCTGTTCACCACCGAGCTGCAGCGGCTGCTGAGCGCTGCGGGCTCCCCGGTACGCGCGGTGGCGGCCCACCCCGGCTACTCGGCGACCAACCTGCAGGGCAAGACCGGCAACGCGACCGGCGACAAGATCTTCAAAGCGGCCAACAAACTGGCCACCGACGCCGACTTCGGGGCCCGCCAGACGCTGTACGCGGCGGCCGCCGACATTCCCGGCGACAGCTTCATCGGTCCGCGCTTCGGCATGCGCGGTGCCACCGGCCCGAGCCCGCGCAGCCCGCTGGCCCGCAACACCGCTACGGCGTCGGCGTTGTGGGCGTTGTCCACGCAGCTCACGGATACCGAATTTAGGATCTGAGGCATCCGTGGGCTACCCTTGGCGACGTCACGGCGAGGGTGGTTACCAAAACACCGTTATCGACGGGAAACCATTTCGTTGGACCCTGGCCGTGTGTGAACCGGCTACAGGAGAGACAACATGGCTGCCAAGAACTCGGTCCCCAACAAGCTGACCGCCACCGTGCGCACCCGCACCGGCAAGGGCGCCTCGCGCCAGGCGCGTCGCGACGGCAAGATCCCCACCGTGCTCTACGGCCACGGCACCGACCCGCAGCATCTGGAGCTCAACGCGCGTGACTTCGCCGCCGTGATGCGCCACTCGGGCACCAACGCCATCCTGACCCTGGACATCGACGGCACCGAGCAGCTCGCGCTGACCAAGGCTCTCGACATCCACCCGGTGCGCCGCAACATCCAGCACGTCGACCTGCTCGTCGTGAAGCGCGGCGAAAAGGTCGAGGTCGACGTGAACATCGTCGTCGAGGGTGACGCCGCGCCCGGCAGCCTGGTGACCCAGGAAGCCAACACCATCGCCGTCGAGGCCGACGTGCTGTCCATCCCCGAGCAGCTGGTGGTTTCGGTGGAGGGTGTCGAGATCGGCACCCAGATCACCGCAGCCGATGTGGAGCTGCCCGAGGGCGTCAGCCTGATCGTCGACCCGGAGACCCTGGTGGTCAACGTCGTCGCCGCCCCGACCGAGGCGGACCTCGAGGCCGAGGGCGTGGGCGAGTCCGCCGAGGGCGAGCCTGCCGCCGAAGCCGCCGGCGACGAGGCCGCGGCTGCCGAAGCCGAAGCCGCCGAGTAACCGGCGCTGCTGCCGTCATGGCCGAGCCGCTGCTGGTGGTCGGCCTGGGAAATCCCGGGCCCAACTACGCCAAGACCAGACACAATCTCGGTTTCATGGTGGCCGACATCCTGGCCGCACGCATCGGGTCAGGGTTCAAGGTGCACAAGAAGTCCGGTGCCGAGGTGACCACGGGTCGCCTCGGCCACCGGCCTGTTGTGCTTGCCAAACCACGCGTCTACATGAACGAGTCGGGTCGCCAGGTCGGCCCGCTGGCCGCGTTCTATTCGATCGCCCCCGCCGATGTGGTGATCCTGCACGACGAACTCGATATCGACTTCGGCCGCATCAGGCTCAAGCTCGGCGGTGGCGAGGGCGGCCACAATGGGTTGAAGTCGGTGGCGGCGGCGTTGGGTACCAAGAACTTTCAGCGCGTGCGTATCGGCGTCGGCCGCCCACCCGGGCGCAAGGACCCGGCCGCCTATGTGCTGGAGCCGTTCAGCTCCGTCGAGCGGCCCGAGGTTCCGATCATCTGCGAGCAGGCCGCCGACGCGACCGAGCTGCTACTCGAGCAGGGCCTGGAGCCCGCACAGAACATCGTGCACGCCTGGTAGGTGTGTTCCCGGCGAGCGTGCGTGTCTGCTGCCCGACACGCCATTTTCAGCCCGGAGTCAGCGCACGCTCGTCGCGAAACTGCCCGCGGATCAACCAGACTCCCAACGCGATGATGGCCGCGACCTCGAAGGCGACGATCCCCCGCTCGACGATGCCCAGCGGGATGATGCGGTACCACCGCAGATCGGTGACAATGCTCACCGCGATCGCCCCGAACAACACGGTCAGCCACCCGATCGATCCGTAGGCCAGCCAGGTCGCGTGCCGGGCACTGCGTCGCCGGCGGGTGATGGCCAGCACCGCCGCGGGTAGCGAGACGAAGGCCAGCAGGGTGGCCATCCGATGGATGGAACCGCTTGTGCTGGGCCCGATCTCCCAGTTGTGCTTGGGAAACGCGGCGATCCCGACAAGACCGATCACCCACAGCGACATCAAGATCGAGCCGGGTGACAGTGCAGCGACCAACCCGGCGTGGATCAGTCCGACGAGCAGCAGAATCGAACCGAGCGCGAGCGCCAGCACGCCGGTCAGGAAGGCCCAGTCACCACTGGTGTAGATGTACTCCGAGATGGTCGCCATGCGCAGCGTGCGGCCGGGCCGGTGCGACTGCCCGCCGATGATCGCGTCCAGGGACAGGATGGCGGCCACCGCGATGGCGGCACCGAGCACACCGAACCAGCCGAGCAGGACGTGGGTGGACCGCTGCATCACACCAGGATACGGACGGCCCGAGCCTGCCGAGCGTGCGAGAACTCTGCGTGCGGAGCGGATCTAGCCGGTGACCAGGGCGACCGAGTTGGCCCGGCGCAGCTTGCCCGACGGCGTCTTCGGGATGGTGCCCGGTCCGAGCACGACGACATTGCGCGGGCGCACGTCGACCTCGGTCACCACCTCGTGGGCGACCTGGTGCTCGATGCGACGCACCGCTGCGGGATCCTGGTAGGCGTTGGATTCCACTGCGACGGCGAAGGTTTCGCGTGAATGACCGGCGTCGAGGCGCACCGCGACGGCGCAGCCGGGGCGCACACCCTCGACGCGGCCCGCGGCCCGCTCGATATCGGTCGGATAGATGTTGCGCCCGGCCATGATGATGACGTCCTTGACGCGACCGCACACCACGACGTTGCCCTCTTCGGTGATGTACCCGAGGTCGCCGGTGTCATACCAGCCGTTCTCGTCCTGGGTCGGCAGGAAGCCGGCCATCGTGATGTAGCCCGGGGTGACCGATTCACCGCGCAGCTGGATGACACCCACGCCGCGGGTCGGCAGCACGGCACCGTCCTCGTCGACGACACGGGCGTCCAGGTCGCGCAGCAGCGGGCCCAGCGAGGCCAGTCGGCGGGTGTTGCCCTTGCTCGACGGCACCGCGCGGCGCAGCGCGGCCAGCAGGTCCGCGTCGACCTCGTCGACGACCAGGCCGGCGTTGCACGGCGAGAAGGACACGGCGAGGCAAGTCTCGGCCATACCGTAGGCGGGCAGGATCGCCGAGGCCTTCAGGCCGAACGGCTTGCCCGCGTCGATCAGGTCCTCGACGTCGGCGGGCTCGACGGGCTCGGCGCCCGAGAGCGCGAAGCGCAACGTGGACAGGTCGAACTCGCCCGGCTTGGCCTGGCGGCGCAGGCGCTTGGCGAACAGCGCGTAGGCGAAGTTCGGGGCGGCCGTCATGGTGCCCTTGTATTTGTCGATGAGGCGCGCCCACAGCAGGGTGTCGCGCAGGAAGTCCATCGGGGTGACCTTGACCAGCTCGGCACCGAAGTACATCGGGATGGTCAGGAAGCCGACCATGCCCATGTCGTGGAAGCAGGGCAGCCAGCTGACCATGACATCGGTGTCGACGTCGTACTCGGCGCCGATGAACATAGCCTCGGCGTTGGAGTGGATGTTGCGGTGGGTGATCTGCACAGCCTTCGGCGAGCCCGTCGACCCGGAGGTCAGCTGCATCAGGGCCAGATCGTCCTCACCGGTCTCGACGGGGTCGATCGGCTCGGCGGCCAACAGATCGGCCACCTTGAGGACCTTGATGCCCTTGTCCTCGAGTACCGGGATGGCGGCGATGAAGGGTTCGGAGACGATGACGGCCTTGAGCTCGATCATGCCGATGACGGTCATGGTGTCCTCGGCCCAGACGGCGAGGTCGGTGCGCGGGGTCGGCTGGTGCAGCATGGTGAGGCTGCCACCGCGCATCCACACGCCCTGCGCGGTCGGGGCGATCTCCACCGGGAAACCGGCCAGCACGCCGACGGAGTCGCCGTGGCCGATGCCGGCGGCGGCCAGGCCACCGGCCACCCGGCGGGCGCGCTCGTGCACCTCGGCCCAGGTGTGCCGGACCGGCTCGTAGGGTTCGCCGGTAACCATGCCCCGCGTGCTTTCCTTGGCGCTGCGGTACATCTTGTCGGTAAAGCGGCTCACGGCAACCTCCTGGGGTGTCTGGGGCCGAAGCGACGTCGTCGTCGGCTCCAGGTTCCTCGCGCGTTTCCCTATATTCCGCCTGCAGGTGCACTCTTCAGGAGAGGCGCGCACACACAATTGGGACGCAGTTGTGTCTCATTCCGGTGGTCACCGGCCTTTTGCGAACAGGCCAGTTTCCACCGCACCCATCTTAAAGAACCCTTAAGTAACTGCCAAACGGATGAGCCGATTGAGGCATGTGTCACACCGCGCGCGGGTTTGATCTCCCGCGGATCGGTCTCATCGGACGGGTTCGGAGACCACCCGGGCTCCGTGCACCGGCCCGCTGGCCACGCGGACGGTCCGGCACACACCGGCCCCCGACAATGCGGTACCGACATCGACCGCGTGTGCCGCGGAGGCGCACAGGAATGCGCAGGTCGGACCGGATCCCGAGACGATACCGGCCAGGGCGCCGGCCTCCTGGCCCGCCCGCAGGGTGCGGCGCAGATCGGAGCGCAGGTTCAGCGCCGCCGGTTGCAGGTCGTTGCCGAGCAGCGGAGCAAGGGCCTGCGGATCGCCGGTCGCCAGGGCAGCGAGCAACGGTTCGGCATCGGTGAGCCGGGGCGGACCGCTCCACTGCGTATCGGCGCGCAGCCGGTCGATCTCGGCGAACACCGCGGGTGTGGACAGGCCGTCATGGGCGAACGCGAAAACCCAGTGGAAGGTGCTGCGGGCCAGGACCGTGGCGAGTTCCTCGCCGCGGCCGGTGCCCAGGGCGGTGCCGCCGTGTAGGGCGAACGGCACATCACTGCCCAACTGCGCGGCCATCGCGTGCAGATCACGGCGCGGCACACCCAGATCCCAGAGCGCGTTCATGGCGACCAGGACAGCCGCGGCATTCCCGCTGCCGCCGGCCATCCCGCCGGCCACCGGAATCGTCTTGGTGATCGAGATGGACACGTCAGGGGCGCGGCCGACGTGTTCAGCCATCAGTTCGGCGGCGCGCCAGGCCAGGTTGCGGTCATCGACCGGCAACGCCTCGGCCCCCTCGCCGAACATCGTCAGTTCCAGGACGTCGGCGTCGCGGACCGTCACCTCGTCGAAGAGAGAGACGGCATGGAAAACGGTGGTCAGCTCGTGGTAGCCGTCGGCACGCGCATCGCCGACGGCCAGGTACAGGTTGACCTTGCCGGGAACCCGAACGGTGACCGAACCCAGCGACTCGGTGCCCGTCCACTCGGTGGCGGCATCCCCTGAAGAAGCAGACACCGCACGAACCTACCGCTGCGCCGGTGAAATCGACACCGGCCGCTCACGTGGTGAGATACCCCTCGTCGATCCCGCCGCTGACGCAGACACTAACGTTTGCCGACGCAATGTGTCAAGGATCACAGCGAGACCGGGGGTGCAGTCGTCAACGGCACTTTGCGGGCCGTCGAGGAGGCGAGTTGTCAGCTCAGCAAGTTAGCCGCGGACGGCGCGTCGAGCCGCGATTCGGCAGGCGCCGGGGCCGGGGCCGGGGTGAACTCGCCCGAACGCTGCAGCAGCCGGACGAAGTCCGCGATGCTCAGCGTCTCGCCACGACGGGCCGGATCGATGCTGGCCGCCAGCAGGCGCTCGGCGGACTCGTTTCCGGAACCAGCCCACTCGGCGAAGGCGTTGCGGGAGGTCTTGCGGCGCTGCGCGAAACCGATGTCGATCAGCTCGAACACCTGCTCACGGAAGGCGGCGTCGGTGGGCCACGGCGAATTCTCGTAGCGGTCGATACGCACCAGACCGGAGTACACCCGCGGGATCGGCCAGAACACCGTCGGCGAGACCATCCCGTAGCGGCGCACCTCGCCGTAGAAACGGACCTTCGCGCTCGGCACGCCGTAGTCCTTGCCACCGGGCTCGGCGGCGAGCCGCTCGGCGACCTCGGCCTGCACCATCACCATGACGGTCTTGATGGACGGGAACTCGGCCATCAGATGCAGCAGCGCGGGGACCGCGATGTTGTAGGGCAGGTTGGCGACCAGCGCGGTCGGCTACTCTTCGAGATCACTCGACTTCAGCGTGAGGATGTCGCGGTTGAGCACGGTCAGCCGGCCGATCTCGCTGTGCGAGTGGTTGGCGATCGTCTTGGGCAGCTGGCGGGCCAGTACCGGATCGATCTCGACCGCGGTCACGCGGGCACCGCGGTCCAACAGACCGAGCGTCAGCGAACCGAGGCCCGGACCGACCTCGACGACACAGTCCTGCCGGTGAATCCCGGATGCGGACACGATTCGGCGTACGGTGTTGGCATCGTGCACGAAGTTCTGCCCGAATGCCTTCCTGGGACGGAAGTCGATCTCCCGTGCCAGATGCCTGATCTCGGTACGCCCGAGGAGCCGGATGGTCATCTTGACCCCAATCTCGCGCTACATGTCGGCCAGGCACCCCAACCCTGGCGCGCCCTCGTTACTTCAGCTATCGCGATCTGCTCTTCTCGAGTTGCCAGATCCGCGCGCTGAGCATAGCGCAAACCACCCTGTCGCTCCCAGGTGTTTTGATCAAATTGGACGCCACCGTAAAATCCGTTACCCGTGTTGATGGCCCAATTACCTCCGGATTCGCATCCGGCGAGGGCATCCCAGACGTGACCGTTGGACACCGGCGGCACCTCGGTACCCGGTTTCGTCCCGACTCTCAGCACCGCTTCGCGCGCGGGATTGACGACGACATTGGCTACTGGCAGCCTGCCGGTCTCCTGACCGTTGACGCGCGCGACAGCAAAGGTGACATCCTGCAGGCCCGGGGTACCCGGATCCTCGACGATCTGGCGGCTCTGATTCAGCGTCGGATCCTCGATCCGTTCGCTGGCCGGCGGCAGCGGGATCTGCTCGGTGACCTTCTCGATCCGCATCCTGGTCACCGCGATCTGCATGCCGTCGACCACCGGTGACATCGCCGCCGGCACCACGGTGTCGCGCTGCTGCAGCGGCGCGCCCGCGGCCTCCAGCAGGCCCGCGACGGTGGGCGCGGCCAGCCGCACGGTCCTGATGTTGCCGCCATCGTTGATCTGGACCGTCTTGGCACTCACCACCGGCAAAGACATGCCCGCCAACGGAACACGGCTGCCGCGCGAGGCCGCTGCGGGCGCGGTATCGGTCATCGACAGCTGGGCCAGCGCCTCCTGAACGGTCGCCGCGGTGGTCCAGACCTCGGTGCTGCCCTGCCCGTCCATCGAGATCTGCAGGGGCCGACTGCGCCGCAGCACGATGGTGTCGGCATCGTGCACCCGAGCGTCGGCCACCGGGAACAGATCGTCGCGGTCACCGACGGTGAAACCGTTCTCCTCCACGACGTCGATGACCCGGTTCTTCATGGTGGCCACGGTGATCGGCGCACCGTCCACACTCAGGGTCACGGTCTTGTGGGAGGCCACCGCCACACCTCCGGCAAACACCAGGGTGAGCAGCAGCGCACCGACCAGAAGATGCAGCGCCGGCGAGCGCGTTTCATGCAGTTTGTTCAAGACATTCAATGCTGTGTTTCCCGACTAGTTGAGCGCGGCATCTGCGTCAGCCCAACCGGCCCGCCGCGTTCGATAACAGGACGGTAACGAAGTTACGTCAACCGCGCCAACTCGTGAGGGTACCGAAGCCGTAGGTCCGAACCGCATTCTCGAAGGTCGTGCGGGCCACCTCGGTGGCCGGCCGGTCCAGGATGTCCGCCAGCGCACGCACCGTGTACGGCAGGCAGTAGGACTCGTTGGGCGCCCCCCGATACGGGTGCGGGGTCAGGAACGGGGCGTCGGTCTCCACCAGGAGCAGCTCGTCGGGGATGACCGTGGCGGCCTCCCGCAGGGCGTGGGCATTGCGGAAGCTCACCGTCCCCGACAGGCTCATCAGCCAGCCGTTGTCGGCACAGGTGCGGGCCATCGCTGCGTCGGAGGAGAAACAGTGGAAGATGACCGTCTCGGGGGCGCCCTCGGCCGCCAGCACGTCCAGCACCTCGGCGTCACCGTCGCGGTTATGGATCATCAGGGGCTTACCGGTGCGCTTGGCCAGGTCGATATGCCAGGCGAAGGCCTCGCGCTGCTGATCCGGCGCGGCGCAGCCGTCGAGGCGGCCCGGCCAGTACATGTCGATACCGGTCTCTCCCACCGCCACCACCCGCGGGTGCGCGGCCAACGCCGCCAACTCCGCCCTGGCGGCCTCGTCGAGGGTGTGCGCCCGGGTCGGGTGCAACGCCACGGCGGCATAGACCCGCGGATCCCAGTCGGCGGCCGCGGCCGCCCAGCGGGCCGCGTCGAGGTCGTCGGCGATGGTGACGACGGCCTGGACACCGACCGCACCGGCACGGTCAAGGATGGCGGTCACGTCCTCGGCGGTCTGCGCACCGCAGGCATCGAGATGGGTGTGCGCGTCGATCAGCGGGGTCAGCGGCTCCGGGGCGGGCGGCTTCTCTCTCTTGGCGCTCACCACAGACACCTTAAGGTGAGAGCCAAATGACTACGTCTCTCCCCGGCGCGGGGACGCGCACCCCAGGCGCCCCTTTCTACATCACCACTGCCATCGCCTACCCCAACGGCGACCCGCACATCGGGCACGCCTACGAGTACATCGCCACCGACGCCATCGCCCGGTTCAAGCGTCTCGACGGGTATGACGTGCGCTACCTCACCGGCACCGATGTGCACGGCCTGAAGATGGCCGAGACGGCGGCCAAGCTCGGCATCACCGCCGCCGAGCTGGCCACGCGCAACTCCGATGTCTTCGAGCGCATGCAGGAACGCCTCGGCGCCTCCTACGACCGGTTCATCCGGACCTCCGACGCCGATCATTACGAGGCCTCCCGGGAGATCTGGCGCCGGATGAATGAGGCAGGCGATATCTACCTCGGCAGTTACCAGGGCTGGTACTCGGTGCGCGACGAACGCTTCTTCGCCGAGGACGAGACCCAGGTGGGCGAGAACGGGACGCGCACGGCCATCGAGACCGGCACCGAGGTCACCTGGACCGAGGAGCAAACCTACTTTTTCCGGCTGTCCGCCTACACCGACCGACTGCTGGCGCTCTACGCCGAACACCCCGAGTTCATCGGGCCCGACGTGCGCCGCAACGAGATCGTCAGCTTCGTTTCCGGCGGACTGCGCGACCTGTCGATCTCGCGCACCACCTTCGACTGGGGCGTCCCGGTGCCCGATCACCCCGATCACGTCATGTACGTCTGGGTGGACGCGCTGACCAACTACCTCACCGGTGTCGGCTTCCCGGACACCACGTCCGAGGCGTTCGAGAAGTATTGGCCCGCCGATCTGCACATGATCGGCAAGGACATCATCCGGTTCCACACCGTCTACTGGCCCGCTTTCCTGATGTCGGCCGGACTGGCGCTGCCGAAGCGGATATTCGCCCACGGGTTCATCAACGTCAAGGGCGAGAAGATGAGCAAGTCGCTGGGCAATGTGGTCGATCCTCTGGTGCTCGTCGACGAGTTCGGGGTGGACGCGGTGCGCTACTTCTTCCTGCGCGAGGTGCCCTTCGGACAGGACGGCAGCTATAGCGAAGAGGCAATCATCGGGCGGATCAACGCCGATCTGGCCAACGAATTGGGCAACCTGGCGCAGCGATCGTTGTCGATGGTGAACAAGAACCTCGACGGGGTGGTCCCCGTACCGGGTGCTTTCACGCCCGAGGACAACGAGCTGCTGGCCGCCGCGGATGCCCTGCTGGATCGGGTGCGCGAGTGCTACGACCAGCAGGCCATGCATCTTGCGCTCGACGCCGTCTGGTCGGTCCTGGGCGCGGCCAATCGCTACTTCTCGGCACAGGAACCGTGGGTGCTGCGCAAAACCGAAACACCGGAGGCACAACAGCGTTTCGGCACGGTGCTCTATACGACGCTGGAGACCGTGCGCATCGCCACCCTGCTGACCCAGCCGGTGATGCCGACCGCGACCGCCAAACTGCTCGACCTGCTCGGCCAGCCGGCCGAGGCACGCGATTTCGGTGCGATCGGCACCCGGCTCACGCCGGGTGTCACATTGCCCAAACCCGAAGGCGTGTTCCCCCGCTATCAGACGGATGTGTGATGACCAGCCTGCACGAGAAGCTCCATGACATCTACGACGAAGTGGCCCAGCGCAATCCGGGCGAGACCGAATTCCATCAGGCCGTCTACGAGGTGCTCACCAGCCTCGGACCGGTGGTCGCCAAGCATCCGGAGTACGCCGACAACGCGGTGATCCATCGGCTCTGCGAACCGGAGCGCCAGATCATCTTCCGGGTGCCCTGGGTCGACGATTCCGGTGCCGTGCAGATCAATCGGGGGTTCCGGGTCGAGTTCAACTCCGCCCTCGGTCCCTACAAGGGTGGATTGCGCTTCCACCCGTCGGTGTACCTGGGCATCGTGAAATTCCTCGGCTTCGAACAGATCTTCAAGAACTCGTTGACCGGTCTGCCGATCGGCGGCGGCAAGGGTGGATCCGATTTCGACCCGAAGGGTCGCTCACCCCAGGAGGTCATGCGGTTCTGCCAATCGTTCATGACCGAGCTCTACCGCCATATCGGTGAATACACCGATGTGCCCGCCGGAGATATCGGCGTCGGCACCCGCGAGATCGGTTATCTGTTCGGCCAATACAAGCGGATCACCAACCGGTGGGAGGCCGGCGTGTTCACCGGCAAGGGTCTGACGTGGGGCGGCTCCCAGGTCCGCACCGAGGCCACCGGATACGGGACGGTGTTCTTCGTCGACGAGATCCTGCGGGCCGCCGGCGACTCGTTCGACGGCAAGCGGGTCGTGGTGTCGGGGTCGGGCAATGTGGCCGTCTACGCCATCGAGAAGGTGCAGGCCCTCGGCGGAATCGTGGTGGCCTGTTCGGACTCCGGCGGCTACATCGTCGACGACAAGGGCATCGACCTCGATCTGGTCAAGGAGATCAAAGAGGTGCGCCGCGGCAGGATCGACGAGTACGCCGATGCCCGCGGCAACGGCGCGCGCTTCGTCGCGAAGCAGAGTGTGTGGGAGGTGCCCTGCGATATCGCCCTGCCGTGCGCCACCCAGAACGAGTTGACCGGCTCCGACGCCGGCGCGCTCATCGAATCGGGGTGCCGCATCGTCGCCGAGGGCGCCAACATGCCGTGCACGCCCGACGCCGTCAAGTACTTCAGCGAGGCGGGTGTGACGTTCGCGCCGGGTAAGGCCGCCAACGCCGGCGGGGTGGCGACCAGCGCGCTGGAGATGCAGCAGAACGCCTCCCGGGATTCCTGGACGTTCGAGGAGACCGAGGCGCGATTGGCCGAGATCATGGGCCGCATTCACCACACCTGCCTCAGCACTGCCGACGAGTACGGTCAGCCCGGCAATTACGCGGCCGGCGCCAATATCGCCGGTTTCATCAGGGTGGCCGACGCGATGCTGGCGCTGGGCCTGGTCTAGCCGCGCGGCCGGTCGAGTAGTGGGCCGATCCGATAATCCACCAGCCGCCGCATGACCAACCCGGTGGTGGTCTTCTCGACGCCGTCGATGTCGAGGATCTGCCCGGCCAGCCGATACAGGTCGTCGGCGTCGCGCGCGACGATCTGCACCAGCAGGTCGGTGACGCCACTGAGGCCATGCACCTCAAGCACTTCGGGGATGCCGGCCAATGCGTCGCCGATGGCGCGCAGCCGGCGCTGGGTGACCGTGACCATGATGAAGGCCGTCAACGGGTAGCCCAGTGCCGCCGGATCGATCCGCCGCTCGAACGATTGCAGCACACCGTCGGTATCGAGTCTCGCCAGCCGCGAGTGCACAGTGTTCCTGGCCAGTCCGGTGGCCTCCGCCAAGGCGACCGTGGTGGCCCGCGGTTCGTGGACCAGTGCCCGCAGAATCCGCATATCGACATCGTCGACGACCCGGTCGGGATTCGTTGTCATGCGCGCTCCACTCGTCGAAGTCGGTCCCATAGAAGCACTATGGTCAATTCGACGTCATCGTATTGCACGAAAAGATCGCAAAATTGTGCAGTGTATGAACTATCTGCCCAACCAGATCGAGGGTGGGTCATGCGAGCGCCTTCCCCGCAGCCGATCCGGCGAACGCCGAGAGCATGACCTACGTCACGTAATGTCACATTGCCGGGCGCACCGGTGTCTTGAGGGCATCACTGGCCCACACAAGGAGACATCATGACCGAGACCGTGGCTCGCATCGTCATCATCGGCGGCGGTTACGCCGGCGCACTGGCCGCCAACCATCTGCTCCAGCGCGATGACGTGGACATCACTCTGGTCAACTCTCACCCGCAGTTCGTGGAGCGGATCCGGCTGCACCAGCTTGCCATCGGCAATGACGACGCCGTCGCCGATTACGCCGAACTGCTCGGGGCACGGGTGCGACTGGTGGTCGACACGGCCCACCGGATCGACACCGCGGCCCGCCGCGTCCAGCTCGCCTCCGGTGCCACGCTGGACTATGACCAGCTGATCTATGCCGTGGGAAGCAACGGGGGCGCCGCACCCGAATTCGCCTACCGGCTCGGCGATTTGGAGGATGCGCAACGCCTGGCGGTGCGCCTGCGGGATCTGCCGGCCGACGCCCCGATCGTCGTCGTCGGCGGCGGGTTGACCGGTATCGAGGCCGCGGCGGAGTTCGCCGAAGCCCGCCGCGCCGTCACACTGGTCGCCGGGGCGGTCCTCGGGCCCTCACTGAGCCATCCGGGTCGCCGGTCGGTGGCCAGACAACTGCACAAGCTCGGTGTGACGGTCATCGAAGGGGCGACCGTCGATGCCGTCGGCGCAGCGGACGTGATGCTGTCCGACGGACGCACACTGCCCGCTGCCGCCACCGTGTGGACCGCCGGATTCGGGGTGCCCGCACTGGCCGCCGCGAGTGGACTGCGCACCGATGCGTTGGGCAGGTTGCTCACCGACGAGACGCTGACCAGCATCGACGATGACCGCATCGTCGCGGCCGGGGATGCGGCCGCCCCGTCCGGTGTGCCGCTGCGGATGAGCTGCCAGGCAGCACTGCCGTTGGGCGCCCAGGCCGCCAACACCGTGTTGGCCCGGATCGCCGGAACCGATCCCGCCCCGATCAGTCAGGCCTTCACCGGCCAGTGCATCAGCCTGGGTCGCACCGGGGGCACCATCCAGTTGGCGCGTACCGACGACACCCCGATCCGGCTGTACCTCGGTGGCCGAGCCGCGGCGTTGGTCAAGGAACAGGTGTGCAAGGGCACGCTGGCGTTCCTGCGCAAGGAGGCCCGCAAGCCCGGTGCCTACTTCTGGCTCAAGAGCAGCAAGCGCGCCAAGGCGCTCGCACCGGAATCGGCACCGGCGTGAGCACCGGTGAGCACGCCGAGCGCTTCACAGCGCTACGTCCGCTGCTGTTCACCATTGCCTACGAAATACTGGGATCGGCAACCGAATCCGATGATGTCCTGCAGGAGAGTTATCTGCGCTGGGCCGAGGTGGAGCTGGACACCGTCCGCGACACCAAGTCCTATCTCGCCCAGCTGGTGACCCGGCAGTCACTCAACGCGCTGCGTGCGCAGGCCCGCAGGCGCGAGGAGTACGTGGGACCGTGGCTGCCCGAGCCCCTGCGGGTGCAGGACACCGATGCCAGCGCGGATGTCGTGCTGGCCGAATCGGTGTCGATGGCGATGATGGTGGTCCTGGAGACGCTGTCACCGGACGAGCGTGCCGTGTTCGTGCTGCGTGAGGTGTTCGGATTCGGCCACGACGAGATCGCCGCTGCGGTCGGCAAATCCACGGCCGCGGTCCGCCAGTTGGCACACCGGGCCCGGGAACACGTGCACGCCCGGCGCAAACGCTACGAGCCGGTCGACAGTTCGGTCAGCGAGGCGCTGACCGCTCAGTTCCTGCTCACCGCGGCCACCGGCGATATCGCCGGGTTGGTCGAGATGCTGGCCCCCGATGTGGTGTGGACCGCCGACAGTGCGGGCAAGGTCAGCGCGGCCCGCCGCCCGGTGCACGGTGCGGACAGGGTGGCGCGGCTGATCATCGGCCTGTTCCGGATGTCCGGCGAGCAGGGCCGGGTCGAATACACCACGTACAACAATGCTCCCGCACTCAACCTCTACCTGGGTGAGAGTTTCGAGGGCGTCATCACCGTGGAGTTCACCGCGGGCAAGATCTCGCACTTCTACGCCATGCGCAACCCGGAGAAGCTCACCACCGCGGCCATCCCGAGAGCCATCGGCCGCTAGCTTCTGGAAAGCTGAACCGGTGCGCATCGACCGGCTCGGCGACCTCGGCAACGCCCCCGAGGTGTTGCGGTGGATCGCCGATGCGGCGGCGCGCCACGGAAAGGCGGCGCCGGCCGCGCTGATCGGTGACTGGTTCGGCTCCCGTGCGGTGATCGCCCCCTCGCTGGCGGCCGAACCGCTCCCGGAGTTGTTCGAGGCCTACCCGGGCACTTCGACGTCGGTCGGCGGCGGCTGGTTCGGTTACCTGTCCTACCCGGACGGACCGGGGCAACCGCGCATCCCGCAGGCCGCGGGCGGCTGGTCGGACTCGGTGTTGCGGCAGGACGCGGACGGGCAATGGTGGCATGAGAGCCTCACCGACACAGCACTTCCCGATTGGCTGTCCGGGATATCGAGCGTGCCTGCCCGACCGTACCGGCTGACCTGGACCGCACCCGACCGTGACCGGCACCTCGCCGGTGTGACCGCCTGCCTGGACGCGATCGGTGCCGGCGAGGTCTACCAGGCCTGCGTGTGCACCCAGTTCCGCGGCAAGCTCACCGGGGATCCACTGGACTTCTTCGTCGACGCCGTCACGCGCACCGCACCGGCGCGCGCCGCCTATATCGCGGGCAGCTGGGGTGCGGTGGCCTCGTTGTCACCGGAGCTGTTCCTGCGCCGCAGCGGCGAGGCGACCTCGTCGAGCCCCATCAAAGGCACACTGCCGCTGCATGAGTCGCCGGCGCTGCTGCGCGCCTCGGCCAAGGACGTCGCCGAGAACATCATGATCGTCGACCTGGTGCGCAACGACCTCGGCAGGCTCGCCGTCACCGGGTCGGTGTCCGTGCCGGAGCTGCTGCGGATCCGGCCCGCACCCGGGGTATGGCACCTGGTGTCGACCGTCGCCGCGCGCATCCCGGTTGCGACGCCGATGTCGATGGTGCTGGACGCGACGTTCCCGCCCGCGTCGGTGACCGGCACACCGAAGGGCCGGGCCCGCGAGCTTCTCGGCGGCTGGGAACAGCATCGCCGCGGAATCTATTGCGGCACAGTCGGTCTTGCCTCACCGTCGGCGGGCACCGAGCTGAACGTGGCCATCCGCACCGTCGAATTCGACGCCGTGGGCAACGCGGTACTCGGCGTCGGCGGCGGTATCACCGCCGATTCAGACCCGGCCGCCGAATGGCAGGAGTGTCTGCACAAAGCGGCCTCCATCATCGCGCTGGGTCAAGATCGCGAAGTTCACGACGACGCCCGCAGCCCGGTCAGCGCCGTCACCCAGGCCGCGTTGCCGGAGAAGACGTAGAACGCGATCTCCCCGGCGGCGGTGTCGACGATCAAATGCGTCTGCCCGCCCGCCACCGAACCCTTGAACGCCGTCGCCTCCCGGACTCCGGTGATCTCGGCGACCGGGACCTCGATGGTCTTCTGAGTCAGCGTGCGAAACACCAACCGGCGCGCCGTCAGCGCGACGAACCCGGCGTTCTTCACGGTCGGATAACCCGGCGCGGTGGCCCCGCGGTAGGACCCCTTCTCCGGTCCGCGGACCATGGTCTCGCCGGCCAGTTCGGCGCCGAACTGCGCGGCGGCGGCCTCGCTGCGCCGCGGTAGCCACCACAGCAGCGGGATGGCGATCAGCGCGCCCACCGCGACCAGGATCCCGAGGACAAGCAACACCACGAACATCGTCGTACTCATACCGAACACACCCCCGCAGGCTCAGTCGCGCGACTTCAACACCGCATCGTAGAGCTCACGCTTGGACGGTGCGCCCGGATTGGCGGCAATGACCTGCGCACATGCGTCCTTGACGCGCATACCGTCGTCGACCAGTTCGGCCACCTGGGCCACCAGGGTGTCCAGATCGGCCGTCGGTGTCGCCCCGGCCAGCACCACCGTGATCTCGCCGAGCACCCCGTCGGCGGCCCAGTCGGCCAACTCGGCCAGCGTTCCGCGCCGGATCTCCTCATGGGTCTTGGTCAACTCCCGGCACACCACGGCGCGCCGGTCACCGCCCAGGGTGTCGACGGCGTCGGTCAACGTGTCGGCCAGCCGTCGCGGCGACTCGAAGAAGACACAGGTGCGCGCCTCGGCGGCCAGACCGGTCAGCCAGTTACGCCGGGCGACCTGCTTGCGTGGCGAGAACCCCTCGAAACAGAACCGGTCGGCGGGCAGCCCGGACACCGCCAGCGCCGTCGTCACCGCCGAGGGACCCGGCAGACAGCTCACCGTCAGCCCGGCCTGCACGCACGCGGTCACCAGCCGGTAGCCGGGATCGTTGATCAGCGGCATCCCCGCATCGCTGATCAACAGCACGGTGGCCCCGGCGGCGATCTCGTCGACCAGCATCGGCACCCGCGACGCCTCGTTCTGGTCGAACAGACTGAGCAGCCGTCCGGCCGGTGTCACCTCCAGCGCCGACGCCAGCGTGCGCGCCCGGCGGGTGTCCTCGGCGGCGATGACATCCGCGGTGGCCATGGCGCGGACCAACCGCGCCGACGCATCGCCGGGCTGACCCAGCGGAGTGGCACCCAGCAGCAATCGGCCTTCGGACTTTTCGGCGGGTGGGGGCGTAGCGAGCGGGGGTTCCACAACTGCAAAGCCTACGATCGTCGGTGATGACCGCTCCTGACACCGTGCAACCGGAGCGCGCCGCACCCATGATCAGTCCGGGACCACTCGTCCCGGTTCCCGACTTCGGGCCCGTCGACCGGCTGCAGGGCTGGGTGATGACCGCGATCATCGGGGCGCTGGCCGCGCTGACCCGCTTCCTGAACCTGGGCTCGCCGACCGACGCCGGCACCCCGATCTTCGACGAGAAGCATTACGCGCCGCAGGCCTGGCAGATGCTGCACAACAACGGCATCGAGGACAATCCCGGTTACGGCCTGGTGGTCCACCCGCCGATGTCGAAGATGCTGATGGGCATCGGTGAGTGGCTTTTCGGTTACACCGGGCTGGGCTGGCGGTTCAGCGGCGCGGTGTGCGGCGTCATCATCGTCATCCTGGTCGCTCGGATCGTCCGACGGATCAGCCGGTCCACGCTGGTCGGCGGGATCGCCGGGCTGCTGATCATCGCCGACGGGGTCAGCTTCGTCTCCTCCCGCACCGCGCTGCTGGACGTGTATCTGGTGGTGTTCGTGGTCGCGGCGTTCGGGGCGGTGATCGTCGACCGGGACCAGGTCCGGGAGCGGATGCACATCGCCCTGTTGGAGGGTCGCATCACCGACACCCCGTGGGGGCCGCGCCTGGGCGTGCGGTGGTGGCGGTTCGGCGCCGGTGTGCTGCTGGGTCTGGCATGCGCGACGAAATGGTCGGGCCTGTATTTCGTCGCCTTCTTCGGGGTGCTGACGCTGGCCTTCGACATCGCCGCGCGCCGGGCCTACCGGGTGCAGCGGCCGTGGCTCGGTGCGGTGCGCCGCGACGTCGGGCCGTCGTTGTACGCGTTGGTGCTCATCCCGTTCGCGGTGTATCTGGCCTCGTACGCGCGCTGGTTCGCCTCGGAGACCGGGGTGTACCGCCACGAGGTGGGCCGCACCATCGGCGAGGGCGGCTTCCTGCCCGATGCCATTCGCTCGCTCTGGTACTACACGGCCTCGGTGTACCGCTTCCATTCCGGGCTGACCAACGCCGCGGGTAATCACCACCCGTGGGAGTCCAAGCCGTGGACGTGGCCGATGTCGCTGCGCCCGGTGCTCTACGCCATCGATCAGCAGAACGTGCCCGGCTGTGGCGCCGAGTCCTGTGTGAAGGCCGTGATGCTGGTCGGCACCCCGACGATGTGGTTCATCGCGGTGCCGGTGCTGCTGTGGGCCTGTTGGCGGACGTTCGTGCGGATGGACTGGCGGTACGCGGCGGTGCTGGTCGGCTACTGCGCGGGATTCCTGCCGTGGTTCCTGGCCATCGACCGGCAGATGTACTTCTTCTACGCCACCGCGATGGCGCCGTTCTTCGTGATGCTGATAGCGCTGATCCTGGGCGACATCTTGTATCAGCCGCGGCAGAACCCCGAACGACGAACGCTGGGCGTGATCGCGGTGAGTTTCTACGTGGCGCTGGTGATCACGAACTTCGCCTGGCTGTACCCGATCCTGACCGGGCTGCCGATTTCGCAGACGACCTGGCATATGCAGATCTGGTTGCCCAGCTGGCGGTGAGCGGCTCGCGTCGCAAGGTGGTCTGAAGGATTGCGTCAGCCTCGACGGGACCGCCCCAGCGATGGTGCCGATTGCATACGCGAATACGGCGCTTTACGCCCCTTCGGTCCGTCTCAAGCTAGGACTATCGCCTCGGTTGCGGCACCGGTGTTGAATCGACAAAGTGTCGCTCATCTAAGGACGCCACAACCTCGGTCAGTTCGCGAACGGCACCTTCTACCCTGCTCCAAGTAAGTGGTGGATCAACAACTAGGTCGCCGCCGGCAGCCTGTGCGACCGAATCCAAATCCAGCCCCCAAAGATTGGCAAGGCTATTTATTGCGGATACAACGCAACGGGTCGAGAACATTGCGTTTCTCATTAAGAATATCCGGGCGCCTGCAGTTCCCTTCTGCTCAGAGACCACTGTAATTGCCAACCAGGTTGCGTTGCCGTGGGTCGGCCTACTCAGTTCTTCGTAGCCAATAGCGCCGTCACTGAAATATCGTTCGAGGAGGCGCGTTGCAGTTCCAAGCGTTTGTTTCGGCACATTCTTGAACTCCTTCGAGGTCCGCGCCTTCCAGCTTTCCCATCTCTTAATTAAAATAGTCGCACCAGCGTCGTTGGATGACTTGTATTCACGAAGTGACGCCGCAACCAGAGCGGCAACTCGGAGCATCCTGACGGAGTGATCGACATTTGCGTCAGACATATAAATAGAGCGGGAAGCATGTTCTGCGGCGGCTCGTGCTATCGCAGATGAGCCCACCAAGCTCGGGTAACCCCCGTCCAACAACTTCGACAGCGAGTTAAGACAGTCGCCGGCGGAAATGAGATAGAACTTGGCAAATCGGTGTGCCGTCAGTAACGGGTCCTCCACGTCTGACGTCGATCCAAATTGCTCATCAACGTCCGAGATCGATTGGCCGGGCTCACGGTACTGTGGCGTCCAGGTAGCAGTGGCGAGCGCATATTGAGCGGCCAAGCCTGATACAAACTTAACTGGTTCGACCCATTCTGCGACCGTGGCGTTCGCTTCGTCTTTCATGCGGTGGACACTATCTTTTCACCGTAAGGTTCAGGCGTGGACATCGTCGGACCACTCATCGGGGTTGTCGGTAAGGGCCGCTGCACGAGTAGGTGAAACTGTCACCTGATTGTGCAGCAGACCCAAGGGCCATTCGTTCCATGCTGCACATATTCGCACTAGCGCTCCGCTCTACGTTGCATGCTGTAGAGCTGCGTCGGAGCGGTTCGGTACGCTACGAAATTGGACACAGGGGGTGAAAGTGCCGTCAGACAATCCGGCCATTGTTCTGCGGGACATCCTGCGAAAGGTCATGGGCACAGGGTCCGATGTCCACGCGTCCTGGGTGCACGTTCTCGGTGCAGATGTAGGAACCGATGACTTTTCGCTTCGCCACTGCGAGATCATCGCAGTATGGCGCCAGGTATACGACCTGATCTTTGCGCTCCCTGAAGGCGACGACGACCGCAGCCAGTATCTAGGGTTGATGTCGCACTACTACACCGCGATCGTGTACCCCGACGCCTGGACGAACCCCTCAAACAAGATGGCCACTCGGCTGATCGTGGATCAGTTGACCGGTATCGCTTCAACCATAAAGTACCGTGCCTTGGCAGCGCCATCCCTAACGGATGATTCAATTGCTCGGCTGTACGAATCAATCACCGAATGGCGCGACATTTTGGATCAAGCGGATTTCGAGGAGAAACTGAAGGCGGAGCTACACGCGCAAGTCGATCATCTCGAGTGGCTGCTCGATAACGTTAATCTTCTTGGTTCCAGCCCAGTTGTCGAGGCGAGTAAGAAGCTGGCCGGTACAAGCCTCGTCGCGATGCAGGCGAAGCCGTCTTTCGCGAAGAGAATTGGCAAGGCGACGGCAGCCGCTCTGGCTGCAATTGCTTTGTTCCACGCGGGTGTGGACGACGTGGTTGGTGTCATTGAAGGCGTCAGCGAAATGCGTCACGCAGTGGTGGAAATTTTCAAGCCTCAGGACCAGCTCGAGCCTCCCCCGGCCATGAAAGAGCTCACGGCGGGCGGCATAGCTAATGATCCAGAAAGCCCCACGACCGACGACGGGTCGGAGGGCTGGCTGGGAGCACATTAGACGATTTGTGCCTCACTCACTGTCGCCGTCTTCGCGGCCTCGCGCTCAGCGAGCCACTTGGCAAACCGCTTCTTCATCGGGGTGATGTCCTTGGCGGTGAACGCGTAGCGCGATCCTGAGCCGACAACCTCGTAGTCCTTGGACGCACGCAGGAACACGCTAAGCGTCTTCGGGCCAGTGCCGACCGTCTCAGCGACCTCGCGGGTCGTGAGCGTGGAGGGAGCGGGTGTGGTCATGTTCAGGTCCTTTCGTTCGAGTATGTTTCGAACGTAATACAATCGTCGCCCGAACCTAACCCATACCGGCGGTAAGACTTTCGCTACGAATCCTCATCACGAGCAAAAGCTCCTAATTCTTCCTCCTGGCATGGTCGGACAGCGCCCCCACAATGTCGGCGATGGGCCCGAACGGGTGGTCGGCGTCGAGGTCCATCGTCAGTTCGCCATCAAGCTCGAACGTGTCAACTACCGTGCGACTCCCCTCAGTGTGCGATGTCCATACGACGCGAAAGCCCATCGGGCGCAGCCAGACGTTACGCGCCTCGGTGTCTTGTTCGTCCCACCACTCGGAGCAGAGTTCGCCCGTTGGTTCGGATCGCCATCCCGCGGGTTTCGCAGGTACAGAATTCAATTCGGGTTGACGTTCCGTCAACGCGGCGATGCGCTTGTCGAGTCTTTCACGCTAAGGTGTGCCGCGTTTGAAGGCACCTGTTCCAAGTTGGTCGGTGAGGTCAGCAAGTAGCTCGTTAGTCTCACCCAACTCTGTGGTGTGGTCATTACCGGCGAACCACACCCTTTGGCGGCGTTCGAGTGGACCAAGGTTCTGGAGAATCCTGCGTTCGAGTTCTTTGTCGGCCAACTACAACGAAATCGTGCGTTTGTCAGCACTGCTCCTTGTATTGCGCAGATGCACAACGGTATCGCGGCTTGCGTCCTGCCCTGCCCTGCCCTTGAGTCGACACACTGAGCGGCCACACACGCGCAATACAGGATCCGAAGGAGCAGGCCAGAAGAGCGAGCGGTCGGCTCCTTGCGATTTTTCCGTCCCGATAGCTCCACACCGACACGATCGAACATGTCACGGGACAGAACCGGTTCGGCTCGAATGATGGAAGATCCATCGTCACCCACGATGAGCACTTCCTGTCCGAGCACTTTCTTGCCCTTGGCGTCGCGCTGAAGTCGCCCCTGCGAATCCAACAATTGTTCGCGCGTGACAACGCGACCGGGCAACGTCGGGCACGTCAGAGCTCGTCTGAGCCGCCTGCTCGCGCCACCCCCAGCACTGTGCATCACAAGTGACAGGCTCCTGCCGTCAACCCCAACATCGAAGGTGGCCGTGATCGGCTCGCCCATTGCATCGTGAACACGAAACACTCGTCCCTCTTTCCTCGACGTCCAGTAATCGACACGGTCTCCGCGTCGTCTGACGATGGTTTAGGAGTGGGTTAGTACATTTGCAGAATGGGCGAGATCGAGCCGGGAAAAACGAACAAACCTGAGCGGTTCGACCCGCTCCTCAAGGCCGCGATGTGGTCAGTTGGCGCCGGAGTAACAGTGCTTGCGGTCCTAGCAGTGTTGGCTTCCACGATTCCGTGGGACGGGTTCTGGCGCGGAGCAGGCCAACCCTACGCGACGACTTTGGCAGCGCTGGCCGCCATTTCGGCGGCAGCGATCGCCCTCCACAACAGCCGGACGCAGTTGGAGGAGTTGCGCGAACAACGCAAACAAGATCAAACACGCTATGAGGAACAGCGGGATCGAGACCAGAAGCGGTACGAGGAGCAGCGCGACCAGGATCAGGATCGATGGTTCGACCAAAGGCGTAGGGACGACATCAGGGAGCTACGACGGAGATTCGCGGAAGCCACGCAACAACTAGCCGACGATCGGCCGACAGTACGACGCTCCGGCGTTTACTCAATGATGGCGCTCGTTCAGGATTGGCGCGATCTGGGACAAGCGGCCGAAGCGAGAGTGTGCCTCGGCGTGCTCGGGGCTTATGTGGCAACTCCGAACCCTACCTACTCGGAGGAGCAGGGGGTACACAGACCCGAGGCCGGCTCGGATGGACCGATTCGCGCTCTGATCGTGTCAGTCTTCTGCGAGGATGGAGCGCCAGAGTGCGTTGGCGAGTTCGACTCCTGCAACCTGCTCGAGTACGCAGACCTCCGCGCGGTTGAATTCTTGGGAATCACATTTAATAACGTGATGTCTCTTAGCGGCGCGAAACTTAATGGTGCCGACTTCATCGGCGCAACGCTGCCCGATCGAATGGATTTTTCCTACGCGAAGTTGGACTACGCATGGTTGCCAAGTGTGAATCTTCGGCACGCGGATTTTGGGGGGGCATCCCTGAGAAGCGCTCATTTCGATCGAGCCCAGTTGCATGACGCAGATTTTCGGTTCTCGATGCTTGATGAAACAAGCTTTGAGGAAGTGACCTACAACAAGGGAACCAGCTGGCCGGACGGCTTTTCACCGCCTGAGACTGCGGTCCTTTCCACCAAGGTTTAATTGGAAACAGTCGAGCACGCGACCGTCCACATTCCCGCGAGCGTGCGCCTTCTCTCCTGCGAACCCGGCGTGTTGGGGTGCAGACACGCACGTTCGCCGGAAACGGGAGCTAGCGGATTGCTTCGTAGCGGCGCAGCGCCTCCTTGCGCTCGGCGCTGTGGTCGACCATCGGCTCGGGGTAGTCGGCGCTGCCGTACTCGGGCACCCAGCGCCGCACATACGCCCCGTCGGGGTCGAACTTCTTGCCCTGGGTGTCGGGGTTGAACACCCGGAAGTACGGGGCGGCGTCGGTGCCGCAGCCGGCGGCCCACTGCCAGCCGTGCTGATTGCTGGCCATGTCCCCGTCGACCAGCTGCTCCAGGAACCAGCGCGCGCCCCACTGCCACGGCAGGTGCAGATCCTTCACCAGGAATGACGCGGTGATCATCCGGACCCGGTTGTGCATGAACCCACTCTCGGCGAGCTGGCGCATCCCGGCATCGACGATTCCGAAACCGGTCTTACCGGCCTTCCAGGTCTCGAACCGCCGCTTGGCGTCCGCGTCCTCGTCCACCGCGATCGCGTCGAAGGCCTTGTTCCAGTTCCACCAGACGCTACGCGGCCACGAATCCAGCACCGTGGCATAGAAGTCGCGGAACGCCAGTTCCCGCAGATAGGCCTGCGGGCCCTCCCCCGACGTCAGGTCGGCGGCCATGGTGCGCGGATGGATGGCGCCGAACTTCAGATGCGCCGACATGCGGCTGATGCCCTCGATATCGGGGCGGTTGCGGTCATCGCCGTAGTCGGCAATCTTGTTCTTGACGAACGATTTCCACGCCTTGCGCGCGGCGGTCTCCCCCGCCGGCAGATCCAGCTGCGCCACCCCGTCGGGGATATCGGCGGCCTTGGCGGCACGGCCGACGTCGCTCGGGTCGATCCACGTCGCACTCTTGGGCCCGGTCTTGGCCGGTGCCCGCCAGCCATGCTCGCGCCAGGCCCGAAAGTACGGGGTGAAGACCTTGTAGGGAGTCCCGTCATCCTTGGTGACCCGCCCCGGGGAGACCAGATACGGCGAGCCGCTCTCCTCCAGCGGGATATCGCCGAGGGCCTCGCGCACCGCGGCATCGCGGCGCTTCCCGTACGGCGAGAAATCACCGGAGACGTGCACCGCCGAGGCCTCGATCGCCTTGGCCAGCGCGGGGATTCGCTCCTGGGCCCGGCCCTCGGTGACCAGCAGCCTGCCGTCGAGCTGATCGTGGACATCGCGCAACGCGTCGTAGAGGTACTGCAGCCGTCGCGGGCCCGAACTGGCGTGCAGCCGCGGATCGAGCACGTAACAGGCCAGCACCTCGCCGTCCTTGTCGGCAGCGTCCAGCAGGGCGGGCAGATCGTGCAACCGCAGGTCGCGCCGGAACCACAGCAACGTAGGCATGCCCTTCATGCTGCCCCGTGCGCTGGCCCGGCAAACCTCGCCCTACAGCGGGTCACGCGCCGCCGGGCACGACATGCAGCGCGGACCGCCGCGACCGGTGCCCAGCTCCGATGCCGCGATCGGCAGCACCTCGATACCGGAGTCGGCGAGCCGGGTGTTGGTCTCGGTGTTGCGTTCGTAGGCGACCACGACACCGGGCGCCACGGCCAGGGTGTTGTTGCCGTCGTCCCACTGCTCACGTTCGGCGGTCACCGGGTCCAGCCCGGTGTCGATGACGCGCAGCTTGCCGATGCCCATGGCGTCGGCGGCGGCCTCGACGAACGGCGCCGCCCGGTCGATCTTCACTCCCCCACCGTCGACCTTGTGAATGGTGAACGCCGACAACGAGTCCACGATGTTCGGGTACATGACCACGGCATCGGCGTCGACCATGGTGCAGACGGTGTCCAGATGCATCTGGGCCCGTTCCTGCGCGATCGGCACGGCCAGCACCGTATGCGCTAGATCATCGTCGAACAGGCTGCGGGCCAGGGCCTCGGCACCGGCCGGGGTGGTGCGCTCCCCGACGCCGACGGCGACCACCCCGGGGGCCAGCAGCAGCACGTCACCGCCCTCGACCGGGGCCGACCGCGATTCGTAGGCCCGCCGCACGCCGAGGAACCGCGGATGGTGGGCATAGATCAAGTCGGTCAGCGAGGTCTCGCGGACCCGCGCGGGCAGGGCCAGCGAGGTGATGGCCACCCGCGGTCCGATCCAGAACGACGAGTCGCGGGTGAACAGCAGGTTGGGCAGCGGGTCGATGACGAAGTCGCCACCGTGGTGCATGCGGCGCACCAGCGAGAACTCGGTGGAGGCGAACGGTAGTTCGTCGAAGGTCATGCCTGCCATCAGCACGTGCGCCAACGCGTCCGGTTCGAGCGTTCGCAGGTACGCCGAAAGCTCTTGGGCCAATGGGATTCCCAGTCGACGGGGGTCGACGGCGGCGGAGATGCCGTGCATCCGGGCGGCACCGGAGGCCAGCGCCTGGGCCAGGAGATCACCCAGTAGCAGCACCTCGACCCCGCGCGAGGCCAGCAACGCCGCGAACGCGTCGTGTTCCTCTTGGGCCTTGGCGACCCAGGGCAGCCCGTCGAACAACAGGGTGTCGTTGTTGCGCGGGGTGAGCCGCTGCAACTCCGCGCCGGGACGGTGCAGGATCACCGTCCGCAGCCTGCCGACCTCCGAATTGGATCCCAGCGGTATCGCTTCCACGTTCAGAACGTTAACTCAACTATGGTTGAGGTGTATGGAGACACTTGAGCTCACACCCGGTGAGATGGCCCGCCGCAGCGGGGTGGCCGTGTCTGCGCTGCACTTCTACGAGCGCGAGGGTCTCATCGTGTCGCGGCGCACATCGGGCAATCAGCGCCGCTATCGGCGCGAGACCCTGCGCCGGGTGGCCTTCATCCGGATGTCGCAGCGTCTGGGCATTCCGCTGGCCCGCATCCGCGACGCGCTGGCCACCCTGCCCGAGGACCGGGTGCCCACCAGTAAGGACTGGGCGCGGTTGTCGGCCGGGTGGCGCGAGGACATCGACGCACGGATCCTGCATCTGCAGCGTTTGCGCGACAATCTCGCCGGGTGCATCGGGTGCGGATGCCTGAGCCTGAAGGCGTGCCGGCTGGCCAACCCCGACGACGTGCTGGCCGATCAGGGGCCCGGCGCGGCCAACCTGTGATATCGAACGTCTGTGCGATAGCCTTGGTTCGTGTCACTGGCCGTTCAGGGGTCGCTCTTCGACCATTCGGAGCGTCGGAGCCTGGGTGCGGGCGCCTGGATCGACGTGCGTGCGGGCTGGCTCAACGGTTGGTTGGACGATGACAAGACGCTGTTCGACGAGCTGCTGACCGCCATCCCGTGGCGTGCCGAGCGTCGGCAGATGTACGAGCGGGTGCTCGACGTGCCGCGTCTGGTCAGCTTTCACGATCTGACCGCCGCCCCCGCCCCACATCCGGCCATCGCCCGGCTGCGGGTCCGGCTCAACGACATCTACGCGGGCGAACTCGGCGAACCGTTCACCAGCGCGGGCCTATGCCTGTATCGCGACGGCACCGACAGCGTGGCCTGGCACGGCGACACCGTCGGACGCAGTAGCACCGAGGACACCATGGTGGCCATCGTCAGCCTCGGTGCGCGCCGGGTGTTCGCGATGCGCCCGCGCGGCGGCGGACGGAGCCTGCGGTTGCCCCAGGCCCACGGCGACCTGCTGGTGATGGGCGGCTCGGCGCAGCGAACCTGGGAGCACGCGGTGCCCAAGACGGCCCGGCCGACCGGGCCGCGGATCAGCATCCAGTTCCGGGTGCGCGACGTTCGCTAAGTCCGCCCGGCCCGGACGTCCTCGACCGCGGCGGTGAGCATCTCGCGGGCCTTCTCGGTGTCCACCGGGGCCACCGGGGTGTTCGGCACCACCAGCGGATTGGCGGTCACGATGACCATGAAGCTGTCGAAGTTCGCGACGTAATTGAACAGTTCGCCGCTGCGCGGCTTGCCGTCGACGGTGGTCTGCACGACGCGATGAGTGCCGAGCACGCGGGCACCCTCGATCTGCGGGGACTCCACCACCTCCACCAGGCCGCGCACCCCCGGTCCGCCGAACGCGACCTTCTGGCAGTCGGGGCCCGGGTCGTTGGGGGGCACCGGCTCGGAGGTCTGCACCGCGATGGCGATGAACCGGTTGCCCTTGCCCTCTGCGGTGGTGGCGGCCATATTGCCCTGCGCGCCTTCGGGAATGGCCAGGCCCGAAGCGAATTTCGCGCAGGCCGCCGGTTCGATCGTGACCCCGGCGGGCACGTTCTGCGGTGCCAGCATCTTCGGGTCGATACCGGTCGGGCCCGTGGTGGTGACCTGAAAGCCCGAGTCGAAGACCGATTTCACGGCGAAGACGCCGGCGATATCGGCTTTCGGCGAGTCGGCGGAGGAGCACGCCGTCAAGGCGGCAGCACAGGTAACCAGGGCCAGCGCCCGTGACGTCAGCATCGCCGCCAATCTACCCGGCCGCCTGCGCACTCCCGGTGATCTCGTGGGTCGCCGAGATCAACAGCCGACCCGCGACGTCCGGCCCGAGCTCCGGCAGCGCCGAGCCGGGATCGGTGACGACGGTGATGGTGACGACGTAGCCGGGACTCGGGTAGGCGATCGCGGTATCGGCGTGGGAACGGGTTTCGGTGCCACCCTCCACCACGGTGGTGGCCACGGTGGCCATGGCCGCGGTGGGTGTGCCGGGGATGTCCGGGGCGGCGATCGCGGTGACCGTCGCGGTGGTGCGACCGCCCCGCAACGTCCAGATCTCGCAGCCGGACGGGATGGCGGCGACGGGTCCGGGGCCGGCCACCACGGCGTGGATGATGCCCCCGGGCCCGGAGGCCGACCAGCCGTGTATCGGCGCACCCGCGCCCGGGTCGGCCAACACCGCGCATCGTTCGGGTTCGGCGGCCCAACCCGCCGTGATGCCCCAGAAGCCGGCCGGCGCGGCATTGCCGTCGAGCGGGGTGACCTCGTACCCCGGTGGAAGATCGGCCTGAACACGCTGCACCGCAGCGGGATTCACCACCTCGGCGGTCGGCGCACCCGAACCGTCTGCCTGTTCGGTCGGCGGGGCGGGCGCGGGGGCGGCGCAGGCGCTGATCACCAGCACCGCGCCAAGGCCCATCGCGTAGCCACGCACACCGCCTGTGTTACCACACCGACGCCCGGGTGTGGATCGCGAAACGCGTTTCCCGACATGCCGTCGGTTTCCGTCCCGCCCTGTAACGTCCGATCCGAGATTCGACGGACAGGAGAACCGATGAACAAGCAGACCACAGCCCGGGGCGCGGCCGTCGCGGTTGCGGTGCTCAGCCTCGCCCTGGCCGGCTGCGGATCCGACACCAAGACCGATACGAGCTCCAGCGCCGAGGAGACCTCCACGTCCACCTCGGCCGCCGCCGCGCCGGAGAACGACAGCGATGCGCCTGCCGACGCCGGCGAGAATCTGACCATCGCGCAGTACATCCAGCAGAACGGCATCACCGAAGCGCAGGTCAAACGCGGCACCCCCGGGTCGCCGTCGGTGAACCTGCCGACGCCGCAAGGCTGGGTCGACGCCGGTCCGGCCACCCCGGAATGGGCGTGGGGACAGCTCGTCTACACCGATCCGAGCATGCCGCCGCCACCGCCGACGATCACGGCGATCCTGTCCAAGCTGACCGGTGATGTCGAGGGCGCCAAGATCCTGGAATACGCGCCCAACGAGCTGAAGAATCTCCCCGAGTACAACGGCGGCAATGACGGGCAACCCGGCAAGCTCGGTGGTTTCGACGCCGTGCAGGTCGGCGGAACCTACGTCAAGGACGGCAAGACCCTGCTGGTCGCGCAGAAGACGACGGTCATCCCGGCCGACGACGGGCTGTTCGTCCTGCAGATCAACGCCGAGGGCACCGAGGAGCAGATGGGCCCGCTGATGGACGCCACCGCCGCCATCGACGAGCAGACGACCATCACGCCCAGCTGATCACGCCCGCGACATCGCCGAGGCCGCCGCGATCTGCGCCGGGCTCGGCCGCACCCCGGTGTAGCGCTCGAACTGTTCGGCCGCCTGCAACGCGATGACCTCTGCACCGGTGATCACCGGGATGCCCGCGGCGCGGGCTGCGGTGATCAACGGTGTCTCCGAGGGCATCGCCACGACATCGAACACGGTCGTCGCGGCGCCGATCGCGTCTTCGTCGAATGCTCTGGCCGACTCCTCGGGACCGCCTGCCATCCCGATCGGGGTGACATTGACCAGGATCGGTGCCCGCAGACCGTCCGGGGAAGTGGCGTGCTCCCAACCGATCCGGTCGGCCAGTGCGCGACCGGTGCCGGGGTTCCTGGCGACGACCACCCCGCGGGTGAACCCGGCTCCGACGAAGGCGGCGGCCACCGCGTTGGCCATCCCACCGCTGCCGCGCAGCACCACCGCGTCGTCGGGATTGAGCTGATGCTGGGCGATGAGTTGTTGTACCGCAAGGTAATCGGTGTTGGATGCGGTGAGGTGACCGTCATCGTTGACGATGGTGTTGACCGACTCGATGACCCGCGCCGACGGCTCGATATCGTCGACCAGCGCCATCACATCGGTTTTGAACGGCATCGAGACCGAGCAGCCACGGATGCCCAGCGCCCGCACCCCGCCGATGGCGGCGGCGATATCGGTGGTGGTGAATGCCTTGTAGAGGAAATCCAGGCCCAGTTCCTCGTACAGATAGTTGTGGAACCGCGTGCCGATGTTGCTGGGCCGCGCGGCGAGCGAGATGCACAGCGTGGTGTCCTTGTTCAGCGACGGCCGGCCGGCACTTCGCGCTGGGTGCGACATCAGCCCACCGATCCCATCACCCGCCGGGCCAGGCCGGCGATCTCATCGTAGATTTCTGGACGCAACGACAGCGCCTCGGCCGGCGGGACGTCGATCTCGGTGACCACCACGTTCAGATCATCGCGCACCCAGTGGGCGCCGGCGCGATCCAGGATGGCGCGCATCGCGTAGTTGTCGGTCAGCACCCGCGCCGAGAAGCGGGTGACGCCCCCGACATGCGCGGCGACGGCCAACGCGTCCATGAGGAATGTGCCGATACCGTGGCCCTGGTAGATGTCGGCGACGATGAACGCCACCTCGGCGGTGCTCACGCCGTGGCCTTCGCGGACGAACCGGGCGTCGGCGACCACCGGACCGTCCGGGCCCGCCGTCATCACCCAGACGAAGTGATCGACGTAGTCGACCTCGAACAGATAGGCCATCAGCGAGGGCGTCGGTACCCGGGTGCTCTGGAACCGCCGATACAGCGTCTCGGCGGAGAATTCGATGGGTCCGTCGATCGTGCGCACGTTGTCACCGGGGAGCACCGGACGCAGATGCAGGACGAGGTGGTCACGCAACGCGATCTCGATCGGCGTCAGATAGGCCGCCAGCCGCTGGCGGGCGGTGCGCACCAAGCGGGGCATCACGCCCGGCAGTTCGACAAGGGCGGCAAAGGCTTCGGGGCCACCCACCCATCCCGTCAACGACGTGGCGGCCACCACGGTCGCGCTGCGCCGGGTGTGCCGCAGCAAGGCGATCTCACCGATGACGACGCCGGGATCGATGGTGACGGTGACCGTCTCACCGCCGTCACCGACATGGGTCACCTCGGCCTGTCCGGTGGCGATCAGCAGGAAGGTCAGCGCCGTCTCACCCTGCCGCATGAGGACCTGTCCCGGGTCGGCGACCAGCGGCTGCAGCTGAGCCGCCAAGGGACGCAGCGAGTCGGCCGCGCACCCGGCGAAGAACTCAAGCGCAGCCAGTTCGTCGGCACGGTCAGCGGTCACTCCGGACACCTCACGAGGCTACGGCGCGGTCATCGGGGTCGGCAACAACGGTCAAGATCAGGTTTGCTATGAACGTGGGGAGATACCGCTTGAAAACGTTTTCTACGCACCAGTCAGTAATTTGTGGCAAACTCCGCGTATGACACAAGCGCTGCGCCGCACTCGGGGGCGCCCAAGAGCAGCTAACGGAGCGGAAACCCGCGAGCGAATCATCTTCGCGGCTCGTCAAGTTTTCAGCGAGCTTGGCTACGATGCGTCGACTTTCCAGGAGATTGCCGAGCGCGCCGACCTGACCCGCCCAGCAATCAATCACTACTTCTCCAACAAGCGCGATCTGTACCAAAACGTGCTGGACACGACCCACACCGGACTTATCGAGGCCGGGATCGCCGCAGCGGCCGGCCAGAGCACCCTGCTGGACAAACTGACCGCGTTGATGAGCGGCATGCTGGCCGCGCACCGCGAGACCGACTCCGCCGCAGCTTTCCTTGTCACCTCGATGCTGGAGGCCCATCGCCACCCCGAGCTGAAGAACGACGAATACGCCCCCCGCGACGGAATTCGCACCTTTTTGGCCGATGCCGTCAGCGACGCGATCGCAAACGGTGAGTTGACCGATGAAACCGACGGCAATTCACTCATCGAGATGTTGCTGGTGCTGATGTTCGGCATGGGCTTCTACGCCGGGTTCGTCGGCACTGATGATGAGGTCGCCGCCGTCATCGACAGATTGCGCCGGCTGTTGTCCAACGACCTGTGGGCGCTGCGGGAGCCTGCCGCCAGCTGAGCCGGCATCCGGTCCTACCGCGACGGTCCGGCGGCCTAGCCACGCGGCTGTTGCAGCGCGCTGACGAACTCGCCCAGCGGGTCGGCCGAGGTCGCCGCGTCCCCGATGAACGGATGGGACAGCTGCACCACCAAGAACAGGTTGGTCGCCACCAGCACACCGACGATCGCCACCATCGGGTAGTGCATCGAGGACCGCTCGACGCCGTAGATGATCGCGGTGCCCAACACCAGCGTGCTGGTCAAGAAGATGACTCCCCACAGCGGCCACGGCGCCCCGTCGTCATCGCGCGCCTGCAGCAGCCGCACCGTGCGGGCCTGGCTCATCTTGTCCAGGTTGCTCAGCGATGTGGTCAGCCGGCTGCGCTGGGCATCGGTGGCCGGTTGGAGCTCACCGTACGCCCGGTACACCGCCTCCAGTGCCCGGTCGGCCGCCGGCGTGGTGGTCGCGTTCCCGCCGGGCCACTCCCGCAGCGCCGCCTGCCCGTAGTCGAGCAGGACACCGCGCAGCCGCTGGGCGTCCTCGTCATCGAAAGTCGTGGTGTCCCTGGCAAGTTGCACCGCCTCCGCACCCTCTGCCCTGACGTTGGCGTCCGCGGTGTTGATATGCCCCCACATGGACGAGACGACGAACCCGATGAAGAAGGCGTAGACGAAACCGATGACCCCGTAGGTGAATCGGACGACGTCATTGTGGTCGTCGCCCTGCAATCCCGGTAACCGACGGCGTACCAGCATCTGCAGCAGCACGGCCCCACCGGCGATCACCACCACCATGATGACCAGCAGTGCACCGGCGGGAACATGCTCGACCAGCCAAGCGCTCATCGACTGACTGTAGAGCGATCCGGTCCCGCCGTCGATGAGGTCGTCTAGGGTCTGCCCCGTGGTGACCGATCACAAGTCGAACAATGAACGTATCCGCCAGGGCGAGTGGGCCGGCGGGATTGCCGACGAGCCGGCGGCGGTCCCCGCCATCCGGATCGGGCGTCGCTGGGTCAGCACGGCGTGGCTCGTGCCGCTGACGATCGCCGCACTGATTGTCGGCGTCGCCATCGCCCAGCACCTACGGCAGCACGAATGGATGCAGGAGTTCATCCTGCGCTATCCGGGAACATCGGCGCCTCGCGGCGGTATCGAACCCGGACTACCGGCCTGGCTGCGCTGGAGTCACCTGTTCAACATCGTGTTCATGATGTTCATCATCCGGGCCGGCCTGCAGATCCTGGCCGATCATCCTCGGCTGTACCTGAACTCGGGCAGCACACCCGGAACCGCGTGGCTGCGGCTGCGCGGTCCGATACCGGCCGATCGACTCGATCCGGCCGAGCCGGCACGGGTGTGGACCGCCAAGGACGACTCGGTCTCTTTGCCGAAATGGCTTGGCATACCGGGAGTCCGGCACACCATCGGTCTTGCCCGCTGGTGGCACTTCACCTTCGACACCCTGTGGCTGCTCAACGGGGTCGTCTTCTATGTCCTGTTGTTCGCCACCGGCCAGTGGCGTCGCATAGTGCCGCAGTCCTGGGATGTCATCCCCAACGCGGCCTCGACGATGGTGCAGTATCTTTCCCTGGACTTTCCGGTCAATGACGGCTTCGTCGCCTACAACGCACTGCAGTTGACCGCCTACTTCCTGACGGTCTTCGTCTTCGCACCATTGGCATTCGTCACCGGCATACTGCAAGCTCCGGCGATCGCCGCACGATTCGGATTCGGCGCCGGGCCGGCCAACCGCCAGGTTGCCCGCTCGGTGCACTTCCTGATCCTGGCGTGGATGGTCTTCTTCATCGCCATCCATACGATCATGGTCTTCACGACAGGCCTGCTCGGCAATCTCAACCACATCGTCTTCGGAACCGATACCGAATCCTACTGGGCGTTGGTCATCTATCTCATCGCGATGGGGGTGATCATCGCACTGTGGCTGCTGGCGTCGCCGGTGACCCTGCGGTACCCGCGCCTCGTACAGCGAGTGGGCCGATTCGCGGTCGGATGGATCAAGGGCCTCATGGAGTGGGTGCACCCCAAGGCCGAGTACTCCGAAAGGGACATCTCCCCGTATTTCTGGCCCAACGGAACCCTGCCGGCGTCATCGACCTATCGGGAGTTGGCGGCCGGAAACTGGTCCGGTTACACCCTGCGGGTGGGCGGGCAGGTCGAGAACCCGACCGAACTCAGTTATGCAGATCTACTCGCGATGCCCAAACACGATCAGATCACCCAGCACTACTGCATCCAGGGCTGGTCTGGCGTGGCCAAGTGGGGCGGAGTGCGGATGGCGGACATCCTCGATATCGTCCGGCCGCTGCCGTCGGCGCGCTGGGTGGTGTTCTACTCGATGGCCGACGGTTCCGAGCCGGGCGGCGGACGCTATTACGACTGCCACCGGATCAGCCACATGCGCCATCCGATGGCCCTGCTGGCCTATGAGATGAACGACGCCCCGCTCACCGAGACCCATGGCGCACCGCTGCGTTTACGCAACGAGGTCGAGCTCGGGTTCAAGCAGGTGAAGTGGATCGAATCCATCGAGTTCGTCGACAGTTTCGACCATATCGGCAAGGGGCAGGGCGGCTACAACGAAGACCACGAGTACTTCGGCTTCCGGATGCCCATCTGATGTTCCGCGGCGGCGGCCTGTTCGCCGCGACGAATCAACCGGTCGCCAACAACCACAGCAGTTGCAGTTTCTCGTAACTCGGACTGCCGGGCGCAGCGGTGTAGACCAACAGGGTGTGCGACTCCTCCGGGTCCAGCAGGATCTGACAGTTCAGTTCGAGCTCGCCGACCTCGGGATGCACATAGCGCTTGAGCTCGCGGGGTTTGACGCCGATCTCGTGGCGATCCCAATGGGCCCGGAACTCGGCACTCTGGTTGGTGAGAAGTGCCGCCAGCTCGGCGGCCCGCGACTGTGGCCCGCGAATCCCGAGCAGTCCCCGCAGGCCGGAAACGTACATGCGCGAATAGAACTCGTGATCCTCGGGTGGATACAGATCGCGTGCGGCCGGATCGGTGAACCACCGGTACCCGCTGCTGCGCGCGGCACCGGTATGCCGGGTCAGATCACCCACCAGCGCAATGCCCATCGGCGTCTGGCGCAGCGTCTCCCCCAGCTCGGTGACGATCTCGGCGGGGGTGTCGGCCAGCCTGTCGAAGATCCGCAACATTCCCGGTCCGACATGGTCGGTTACCGACCCGCGCACCGGCGGCCGGTGGCCGGCCAACCGGTACAGGTGGTCGCGTTCATCGCGGGTCAGATGCAGGCCCTGCGCGATAGATGCGATCATCTGCTCCGACGGCTGGGGTCCACGTTCTTGTTCCAGCCTCGAGTAGTAATCGGTGGACATGTGGCACAGCGCGGCCACCTCTTCCCGACGCAGGCCGGTGGTGCGCCGGCGCGGGCCGCGGGGTAGCCCGACATCCTCGGGCTGCAGCGCATCGCGCCGCCTGGTGAGAAAGTCTGCCAGTCCCCGTCGATCGATCATGTCCGCCATTGTGGTGCGGCCCGGCCTGCTCATCCACGGATTGACCGTCCGTGGTTACCTCCCACCATCGCAGGCAGTGTCGTCTGCATGACCCGTCAACCATACGAACTGCCACTCCCCGACCTGACCGGACGCCGTGCCGTCGTGACCGGCGCCAGCGACGGTATCGGACAGGGCATCGCCACCCGACTGGCCGGCGCCGGAGCGGAGGTGGTCATGCCCGTCCGCAATCCCGTGAAGGGTGAGGCGGCCGCGGCCGCCATTCGATCCCGGCACCCGGCGGCGCGATTGCGGCTGGAATCCGTCGACCTCGCCTCGCTGGCCTCGGTGCGCGCACTCGGCGAAAGGCTGTGCGGCGAGGGTGCTCCGATCCATCTACTGATCAACAATGCCGGGGTGATGACGCCACCGCGGCGCGAGCGCACCCTCGACGGATTCGAATTGCAGTTCGGCACCAACCACCTCGGCCACTTCGCCCTCACCGGCGCACTGCTGCCATTGCTGAAGGCTGGCCGGGCGCGCGTCACCTCGCAAACCAGCGTCGCCGCACGCGGCGGCAAGATCAACTGGACCGACCCCAACTGGGAGCTGACCTACGATGCGATGTCCGCGTACCGGCAGTCCAAGATCGCCTGCGGGCTGTTCGGTGTGGAGCTGGCCACGCGCAGCACCGCGGCCGGCTGGGGGCTCAGCAGCACCATCTCTCATCCCGGCGTCGCCCCGACCAGCCTGCTGGCCGCCCGCCCGGAGATGGGCAGGACCGAGGACACCACCCAGGTTCGGCTCATCCGCTGGCTCTCGGCACACGGGCTACTCGTCGGCACTGTGCAGACCGCGCAGCTCCCGGCGCTGATGGCGGCGACTGCCTCCGATCCCGGCGAGTTCTACGGTCCCCGGTGGCCGGGGAACGCCGGCGGGCCGCCCGGTGCGCAGAAGCTGTGGGAACCCTTGCGCGACAGGGCCGCTGCGGACCGGTTATGGGATCTCTCTGAGCGGTTGACCGGAGTGCGGTTCGGCTGAGTCGCGGTAAGACCCGAGCCGGTCGACGGTATCGGCCTATCCTGTCGACATGCCGTCGCGGGTGGACCTGCTGCCGACCGCCGGACGCTGGCATCAGTGGGGAGCGGCGGCCTATCTGGCCATGCTCGCGCTCTATGCCGGGGCCGCGACGTCGCAGGGGACGGGCTCCTCGGGTTTGCACCGGCTCTACGTCATGCTGGGCGCGGCGGCTGTCATCGCCGTCGCGGCCCTCGTCATCGGCCACCTACTCGGCTGCGGACGTCGCCGTGCGCTGCTACTCGGCTGGCCGATCGCGGCGCTGGTCACGACGACGGTGGCCGGCCTGCTCGCCCCGGCCGCCACGCGTGATCTTCCCGGCACCATCACCATCACCTTCGCCTATGCGGGGCTGACAAATCCGCCTCGGCGGTCGTTGCTCCTGTTGCCCTTCGGTGTGCTCGCCTTCATCGTCGGTGGCGAACACACCCTCCCCGCCGCGATACCGAGGGTCGCCGCCGCGGCCGTGATGTGGGTGCTCATCGCCGAAGTGCCGGCGTGGCTGATCGCGCGCCTCGACCAGCAGAGCAGGCAGCTGCGCGTGATCGCCCAGACCGACGCCTTGACCGGCTTGCTCGACCGGACCACGCTGGCACCGCGATTGGACGCCCACAGCGCTGATTCAGCGGTATTGCTGATCGACCTCGACGGTTTCAAGCGCTACAACGATGCCCACGGGCACCACGCCGGTGACGAGGTGCTGGTGCGATTCGCCGATACCCTGCGCACATCGATCCGTTTCGGCGACATCGGTTTTCGGATTGGTGGCGATGAATTCCTGGCCATCCTCGTCGGCGCCGATGAGGATGAGGCCCAGCGGGTGATCGATCGCATCCGGAGTCGATGGTCGGTGACCGGAGAGCCGGTGTCTTTCAGCGCCGGTATCGCGACAGGGACGACCGATCTGCTCAAGCTCGCCGATGAGCGGATGTATCAACAGAAGCGGCTGCGCCGGGAGCAGCGCGACTGAGCGCTGGTTCCCGCAGCCTTTACGGGGGATTTCCCCCTGGTGGATCCGTCGGCCGCACAGCAGAGTTGCCCGCGTGCTCACACTCTCCGATCGATCGGCGTTGCGTTCCCGGTGGACCGTTGCGCTGAGCGCAGGGACTGGCGTGCTCCTGGTGGCCGCATTCGTCCGAGGACCCGCCGCGCTGTTGCACCGGTCGTTTCCCGAGTATGCGGACGCCGACGGGATGCCCGACGCGGTGACCTCGGCGCTGACACGGTTCCTCAGTTCATCCGCGCCCGCCCTCCCACCGGAACTGGCTCGGCTTTGCGACTATTGGCTCCAGTGGCACGCCATCAAGATCGGGATCAGCATCGCGCTGGTGATGTCCTTCGCGATCCTGGCCGGCGCATGTTGGACGCGGTACCTGGGCGGGTCGGGCCGAGGCACCGCGTCACACGGGTTCGCGGCCAACGTCGCAGGCACGCTGGCCATCCTGGCCGGCTGGCTACTGGCCATCAATATCCAGGCCACTGCCGTCCCGCTGGTCGCACTGTTGCCGTGGATACCGCCGGGCACGCTGCCCGCCGACACACTGGCCGACAGTCCCGCAATGACCGAATTGCTGGAGCAGGTGAGTCGGTATCACTGGGTGCTGGCGGTGGGTACCGCGGCGCTGGCGGCGCTGTCCTCGGCGGGTGCGGTGGCGTCGTGGCGCCGGCGTACCGCCGCACGCGGCCGCGACCGGCGCGCCGCGCGGATGTACACGGCGCTGCTGACCGTGACCTCGCTCAATGTGGTGGCCGGGCTGCTGGCCGCCGCATACAGCGTCATCTCGGCGATGGACCCGGACGCATCGCTGCACGCGATCCTGGGAATGGGTTAGGGCCCCTCAGCCTTCAGCTTCCAGGTACGCCACCAGGGCGTTGGTCAGCCCGCGCCGCGCAAGATCCAGGTCGGAGTAGGAACCGAGCTGGCGCTCCGAGACCAGACCGCGCATCGCTCCCGGGATCAGCGTGGCGACCTCGCGCACGCGTTCCGGGTCGGCACCGAGATCTTCAAATGCGTTGCGGCAGATCTCCAACCACGACTGACCCCAGGAGTACAGCTCGGCCGCGGTTCTCGGATACAGCCGCTCCAGCTCGGCATGGTCGCGCGGCAACGCCGCGCGCAGGTTCTCGATGGCCCGCGAATCCGGCGAGTCCAGACCGTCGAAAAGGGTGTCGATGATGTTGGCGACGCGGTTGCTCAACACGGGCTCCGCGCCGAACGATGCGAACACATCGGCTCGGCGTTGTGCCGTGCGATGCAGCACGGCCGCCCAGAAGCCGTCGGCGTCGCCGAATTGGTACTGCACGGCGCCCCACGTCGCGCCGATGTCCTTGGCTATCCGGTTGGCCGATACCGATGCGGGGTCACCCGAGGCCAGCGCATTCAACGCGGCCTCCAGCATGTTTTCCCGGGTCGCCTGGCCACGCCGATTCGGGCGTCGCGCCGGCATCGAGGTCTCGGCCGTATCGGTCATCACCCGAGGATATCGCCCATCGCCGGAAATCATAAAGGGCACTATGCAACTTTCATTGATTATTCTATGCTTCCCGCATGGCCAAGCCGCCCCTTTCCATGAAGCCCACCGGCTGGTTCCAGGTCGCCTGGTCCGATGAGGTCGGCGTCGGAGATGTCCACGCCATGAAGTACTTCGATCAAGAGTTGATCGCCTGGCGCTCCGAGTCGGGTCAGGTCACCGTGATGGACGCCTACTGCGAACATCTGGGCGCGCACCTCGGATACGGCGGCACCGTCCACGGCGAAGTGCTGCAATGTCCCTTCCACGGGTGGCAGTGGAATCAGCAGGGCCGCAACGTCTGCATCCCGTACGAGAACCGACCGAACCGCGGGCGTCGCATCAAGACCTACCCGGTGACCGAGCGCAACGCATCGATCTACATCTGGCACGACATCGACGACCGCGAACCGTTCTTCGACGCCCCCGACGTGTTCGCCAGTTTCGGCGACGGCAGCAGCGAAGCCGACTACTACCCGCAGCAGCGACTATTCGAGCCGGGGCGCGAGATGCATCCGCAGTACGTGTTGGAAAACGGCGTGGATTTCGCCCATTTCAAGTACGTGCACGGCACGCCCATCAATCCCATCTTCACCCGACACGACTTCGACGACCCGGTGTCCTACGTCGATTTCACCATCACGTTCGAGGGTGATGACGGGCAGCGGATCGAGGACATCAACAGCGGCGTCGAGGCGATCAACGGCGGTCTTGGCATCGCGGTGACCAAGAGTTGGGGAATGATCGACAACCGCACCATCTCGGCCATCACCCCGGTCGACGAGCGCACCTCCGACATCCGCTTCATGGTCTACATCGGACGACCGAAAGCGCAGGTGCGCAACCCGGAGCGCGCCCGCGTCAAGGCCGAGGAGTTCGGCGCCGAAGTCATCCGGCAGTTCCGCCAGGACATTCACATCTGGTCCCATCAGCGTTATTCCGATCCGCCCGCGCTGGCCAGTTCAGAACTCGAAGGATTCACCGCGATCCGCAACTGGGCGCTGAAGTTCTACCCGGATGGCAAGGGCGGCAGTGCCGCCGACCTGGCTGCCCGAGCCACCCACTGACCGAACGAACTGACCCAGAAAGGTTTTCGATGGCAATCAAGGTTTTCCAGGTCGCGACCGGCAACGTCGGCTCCGAGATGATCAAACGGATCGCGGATCAGCCGGATCTCGAACTCATCGGTGTGCATTGCTATTCGCCGGACAAGATCGGCAAAGATGCCGGCGAACTGGCCGGGATTGCCCCCAACGGCGTGATCGCCACCGGCACCGTCGAGGAGATCATCGCCGCCAAGCCCGACGTGCTGACCTTCCACGGCGTGTTCCCCGACGAGGATCTGTACGTCAAAGTCCTTGAGGCCGGGATCAACATCGTCACCACCGCCGACTGGATCACCGGGTTCCACCGCGACACCAATCACCCGCACCACTCCGGTAAGCCCGTCACCCAGCTGCTCCAGGAGGCCTGCGAGAGGGGTGGCGCGACGTTCTACGGCACCGGAATGAATCCTGGGGTGAACCAGATTCTCGGCGTGATGTGCTCGGCCGATGTCGCCGAGATCGAGAACGTCACCACCATCGAATCCGTCGACGTGTCATGCCATCACTCGAAGGACACCTGGATCGAGGTCGGCTATGGGCAACCCGTCGACGATCCCTCGATCCCGGACAAGCTGCGCAAGTACACCGAGGTGTTCGCCGACTCGGTGTACATGATGGCCGACTGTTTCGGACTCGAGCTCGACGAGGTGAAGTTCGAATACGAGCTGGGCGCGTGCACCAAGGATGTCGACCTGGGCTGGTACCAGCTACCCAAGGGCTCCCTCGGTGGCAACTACATCAAGTACGTCGGCACGGTCGACGGCGTGCCGCGGGTCGAGACCCACCTGGAATGGCAGATGACCCCGCACACCGACCCCAGCTGGGATATCAAGGGCTGCTACATCACTCAGATCAAGGGCGACCCGAACATCTACAACAAGCACATGATCTTCCCCAAGCCCGGCGTCGACCTGTCGAACCCGGACAACTTCGCCTCCATCGGCATGACGGTCACGGGCATGCCGGCCTTGCACTCCATCAGGTCGGTGGTCGCGGCCAAACCCGGCATCATCACCAGTGCCGACCTCCCGCTGCGTGGCTTCGCCGGCCGCTTCAAGCTCTAGCGGCACTCGACCTTCAGGAGGGCCTAGGACGATGCCACACGCCAAAACCGTTCTGCGCGTCGTGCAATGGACAACCGGCAACGTCGCAGCCGAAGCGGTGCGCGCGGTGCTCGCCCGACCCGATCTGCAGTTGGTGGGCGCCTACGCCCACTCCCCGGAGAAGGTCGGGGTGGATGTGGGGCAGTTGTGCGGCCTCGGCGACGACATCGGCGTCCGGGCCACCGATGACGTCGACGCGCTGCTCGCTACGCGGCCGGACTGCGTCGTCTACAACCCGCTGCACTTCAATCCCGCGGAGGTACAGCGGATCCTGCGCGCCGGTGTCAACATCGTCACCAGCGCGGAGTTCCTCACCGGCCGCAATCTCACCGACGACGAGCGCGCCGATATCGATGCCGCGGGCCGGGCCGGCGGAGCGACGCTGTTCGGCAGTGGCATGAATCCCGGTTTCGCGCAGCTGGTGGCCGCCATCTCCAGCGGGGTGTCGACCGACGTGCGGCGGGTGTCGATGACCGAGTCGGTCAACGTCGCCTAGTTCATCGGTGATGCCAACTTCCAAGCGGTGGGCTGGGGTCGACCCAAGGACGATCCGGGCCACGTCGAGGATGTGCGCCGCGGCACCGCCGTGTTCGCCGAGGCGGTCGACGTCCTCGCGCGCCTCACGAACGTCGAGCTCGACAGCATCGACTGCACAGTCGATTTCGCCCACACGACCGAGGATGTGATCGCCGACGGGGTGTCCCTGCCCAAGGGCCACGTCGGCGCGATGGACGTTCGGTGGTTCGGCGTGGTCGACGGTCGAGAGGTTCTCACGGTCACGCAGCGCTGGGTCGCCACCGAAGCACTCGACCCGCCGTGGACCGTCGAGCACGGATACCGCATCGAGGTGGTCGGCGACCCGAACGTGCACGTTCGGGTCGATCTGATGCCCACCGATGCCGATCTTGCCGATCTCACCCCGCAGCGGATGCGCAGCATCGGCCTGCGGATCACCGCGGGTCCGTTGATCAATGCGATTCCGGCGGTGTGTGCGGCGACGCCCGGTATCGCCACCTACGCCGATCTGCCCGCCATCGCGGCGCACATTCCGGCTGCGGCGGCGATGCAGAAGAGTCTCTGACCGGCCGGCGTCGATCGGGAAAGAACCGGCGAGCGATGCGCTCACCGAACAACGCCATCTGGAGTGGAGCTAAGGGGAATCGAACCCCTGACCTTCTCGATGCGAACGAGACGCGCTACCAACTGCGCTATAGCCCCTTGACCGGTTAGGAGGCTACCAGGAAGACCCTCGGCAACCGAAACCGGCTGCTACTGACCGGCCGCGCGCGGCAGATCGTAATGCCGCGCGAACGATGCGTAGTCCAGGTGCTCGAAGATCGGGTCCTCGTCATCGATGTCCAGCACGGCCGCCCCGGGGCGGCGCAGCCGTGCGGGCACGACGTCGAACTCGCCGTCCTCGGTGTTCTCGACACCCAGGCGCGACCGCATCATCCGCTGGGCGCGGCGGCGGCGCAGCTGCTCCTCGATACGCGTCTGACGCCGCAGGTATGCCAGGTACAGCACGGTGACCGCACCGGCCATGCCCGCCAGCCACCACAGGCTGGGTGAGGCCACCAGGGCCAGCACCGTGGACATCATCAGCGTCACCGACATGCCCAGCAGCATCCGCTTACGGAAGGTGTACTTGCGGGCGCTGACGGCCTGCGCCGTCTTGGATTCGTAGCGGTTGCGGCGGGCGCTGGCCATCGATTCGGCCAGCTCCGGATCGCCGGCGACATCGTCGTCCTCGACCTCAAGACCCGCGGTGTCCTCGACGTACTCGTAGTCGTCGGCCTCGGAATCCTCGGACGCCGACTCCTCGGCAACGTCCTCGGTGGCGCGCTCGACGGTCGGTTCGGCCTTCGCCTCGGCGCCGTCGAAGTCGAGGGTCAGTTCCTCGGTCACCGGCGCCTCGGGATCCTCGACACGCAGGGTGCCCATGGGCAGCGCACCGGAGTCCTCGTCGACGATGTCGACATCCAGATACGGCGATTCGGCGGGCTCCTCGGCCGCCGCGGCGAGCACGACGGCACGCTTGCGCTGTCCGGTCTGCTCGTCGAGCTCGGCCTCCAGATCGGCGTCGAACTCGTCGGTGGCGGCGGGTTTCCAGTCCGGGTCGCTGTGGTGCCCGGCGCTGGCCCGTGGCCGGCGCAGGCGCGCATTGCGCCCCGAATTGAGCACCCGCGTCGCCAGGGCGACGTCACTGGTGCGCCGGACATTGTCGCGCTTGCTCACCAACATCGGCACCAGCACGAAAAGCCAGAGAACGACGAGGGAGATCCACAACAGAGATTGGGGGATGCTTGGCATGTCGCCTGCTCCTTTCCCCATCAGGCTAGGTCGGTGACCTGCGCATCCATGTGCGGCGCGCCGAGGTCAATTACACACCTGTAATTCACCAGATACAAGCACCATTAGTCACTTAAGTCACATCAGTAACAATTTCTGTCTCCGAGTCGCGAATTTCCGGCATAACGGGACCTCCACGACCCGGATCCGCACACTTCACGGGTAAGTCAGGTCCAGCTGGCCCGGCCGGCGCGCACCAGGGTCGCGGCCACCGAACCCTGGACCTCTTCGATGGTCAGCGCCACCAGCAGGTGATCGCGCCACGCACCGTCCACATCGAGGTACCGCTTGAGCAGCCCCTCCTCGCGGAATCCCGCCTTCGCCAGCACCGCCCGGCTGGCCGCGTTCTCCGGCCGCACGGTGGCTTCCACCCGGTGCAACATGACCGGCCCGAACGCATGGTCCAGGCCGAGCGCCAGCGCCGCGGTGGCCACACCCGCGCCATTGGACTGTTTTGTCACCCAGTAACCGATCCATGCCGAGCGCAACGCGCCGTGCGTGACGTTTCCGATCGTGAGCTGACCGGCGAACTGACCGTCCAACTCGATGACGAATGGCAGCATCCGACCCCGCCGAGCCTCACCACGCAGACCCGAACACACCGCGGGCCACGACGAAATGGTATGGCGCGCTTCCCAACTCACCTCCGAGCTGGGCTCCCACGGCTCGAGATGGGCGCGCTCGGCCAACCGCAATCGGCTCCACTGGGCGCCGTCACGCAATCGCACGGGCCGCAATGTCACCACCCCGGCAGGCACACGCAGTGGACCCACCGGCACCGGCCAGCCAGGGTGAGCGGGGCTGGTACGCCAGCGGTTCACATTTACCCGCGTTGCGCCAGGAAGGCGACGTCGACGACCTCGCCGGTACGAATCTGCTCGGCCTCACTGGGCACGATCACCAGACAGTTCGCCTCGGCGAGGGTGGCCAGCAGATGCGACGACGCGCCGGGCGCGCCGCCGAGGGCCTGCACCAGATACTCGCCGGTGTCCTGATCGCGCATCAGCTGTCCGCGCAGATAACCCTTGCGACCCGCGACAGAAGAGATCGGCGCCAACGTCCGCGCCTGGATCACCCGCCGCAGCGGCTGCCGCTTACCCAGCGACATCCGGATCAGCGGGCGCACCATCACCTCGAAGACCACCAGCGCGCTCACCGGATTGGCCGGCAGCAGGAACACCGGCACCCCGTCGCGACCCAGCTGCCCGAAACCCTGGACCGAACCGGGATGCATCGCGATGCGCGCGACCTCCATCTCGCCCAGCTCAGCGAGCACCGCCCGCACCGACTCGGCCGCCGCTCCCCCGACCGCGCCGGCGATCACGACCACCTCGGATCGGCTGATCTGCCCCTCGACCACCTCACGCAGGGCCGCCGGATCGGTGTCGACGATACCGACCCGGTTCACCTCGGCGCCGGCATCGCGGCCGGCCGCGGCCAGCGCATAGGAGTTCACGTCGTAGACCTGGCCGTTGCCCGGCGTGCGCGATACGTCGACCAGCTCGCCGCCGACCGACAGCACCGTCATCCGGGGCCGCGGATGGACCATCACCTTGTCACGTCCGACGGCGGCCAGCAGACCCACCTGGGCCGGACCGATGATGGTGCCCGCCCGCACCGCGACATCGCCGGGCTGCACGTCGTCACCGGTGCGCCGCACATACGCCCCGGAGCGGACACCGCGCAGCACCCGCACCCGGGACTGCCCGCCGTCGGTCCAGCGCAACGGCAACACCGCATCGGCCAGCGTCGGCATCGGCGCACCGGTCTGCACCCGCGCAGCCTGGCGCGGCTGCAGCCGACTCGGGGTCCGCGCACCCGCCTCGATCTCACCGACCACCGGAAGACTGACCTCACGGTTCAGCCCGTCGTCATCGGTACCGCCGACCGACAGCACATCGACACTGCGCACGGCGTAGCCGTCGATGGCGGCCTGGTCGAACCCCGGAAGGGGTCGTTCGGTGACGACCTCCTCGGCACACATCAGCCCCTGGGATTCGGCGATGGCGACGCGCACCGGCCGCGGAGCCACCGCAGCGGCCGCTACTCGAGCCTGCTGCTCCTCAACCGAACGCACTGCATGCCTTTCTCCTCTTCGAAGACCCGCCGTGCGTCGTCAGTTCTCGGCCAGGCCCAATCGCTCGACCAACCAGCGCCGCAGCTCCGGTCCGTAGTCGTCGCGTTCTAGCGCAAAGTCAACCGCAGCCTTGAGGTACCCGCCGGGATTTCCCAAGTCGTGTCGGGAGCCGCGGTGCACCACCACGTGCACCGGATGCCCCTCGTCGATCAACAACTGGATGGCATCGGTGAGCTGTATCTCTCCGCCGACGCCGCGGTCGACGCGCCGCAGCGCGTCGAAGATGGCGCGGTCCAACACGTAGCGGCCCGCCGCGGCATAGGGCGAGGGTGCGTCCTCGGCCTTGGGCTTCTCGACCATCCCCTTGACCTTGAGCACGTTCGGATTGGCCGCATCGGGCACCACCTCGACGTCGAAGACGCCGTACGCGCTGATCTCGTCGCCGGGCACCTCGATGGCGCACAGCACCGAGCCGCCGCGCTTGGCGCGGACCTTCGACATGGTTTCCAGCACACCGGTCGGCAGCACCAGGTCATCGGGCAGCAGCACCGCGATGGCGTCCTCGTCGGGCAGCAACTTCTCCTCGACACAACCGACGGCGTGGCCGAGGCCCAACGGCTCGGCCTGCACGACGGCCTCGACCTTGATCAGTGCCGGTGCGCGGCGCACCTTCTCCAACATCACGTGCTTGCCGCGGGCCTCCAGCGTGCCCTCCAGGATGAGGTCCTCGACGAAGTGCGCGACGACACCGTCTTTGCCTTCGGAGGTCACGATGATCAGTCGCTCACCGCCGGCCTCGGCGGCCTCGGCGGCCACCAACTCGATACCCGGGGTGTCCACCACCGGCAACAGTTCCTTGGGGACGGTCTTCGTGGCGGGAAGAAAACGCGTCCCCAGACCAGCCGCCGGGACGACGGCCGTCCGCGGAATCGGTACCTCTGCCTGTGTCATCGTTGACACATTAATCCCCATCGGGGGTTCAGGCGAAGGGTGTCGGCGCAAAGGTGGCAATCCTGACGAAACCGGACTTGCGACGACAGATCTCGGCGGCACGCCGCGCACTGCCCGCCGCGGTCCGTGAGCGCGAAACACGGTCACTGCAAACGCACATGGCGCAGTTGACCGCGGATGTCGAGATCATCGCCGCCTATATCCCGGTGGGTTCGGAACCGGGTGCCGCAGTCGATGCGGTACCGCTGCTCGACGGTCTGTCCGGCCTGCGCATCCTGCTGCCGATCGCCCGTGCCGGGCAGCCGATGCAGTGGGCCGTGTACCACCGCGACGCGCTGGTGCCTGCGCCGTTCGGCCTCCGCGAACCGGCACCGCCCTGGCTCACCCCCGAGACGATCGCGCAGGCCGACCTGGTGGTGGTCCCCGCGCTCGCCGTTGCCCGCGACGGCACCCGACTGGGCCGTGGCGCGGGTTTCTATGACCGGGCGCTACACCTTGCCGACCCGACGGCCGCACTGGTCGCGGTCGTGCGTGACGACGAGCTGCTCGACACCATCCCCGCCGAATCGCACGATGTCCCCGTGACGCACGCCCTGACGCCCGGCGGTGGACTCATACCGTTGGGTCATCGGGAATGACCGGGGCCACATAGCGGTTTTGGCACTTGGGCCGGTAGAGTGCCAATCAGTTTTACTGTCTCGGAGGGTTGTCGTGCCTACCTATTCCTATGCGTGTACCGAGTGTGACAATCGGTTCGACGTGGTTCAGGCGTTCAGTGATGATGCGCTGACCGCGTGCCCGAAGTGCAACGGACGGCTGCGCAAGCTGTTCGGCAAGGTCGGCGTGGTCTTCAAGGGCAGCGGCTTCTATCGCACCGACAGCCGCGACTCGTCCAAGTCATCGAGCTCGAGCTCCAAGAGCAGCAGCAGCGAGAGCTCATCGAGCAGCTCGTCGGACTCCGGTTCGTCCTCGAGCTCGTCCTCGAGCTCCCCGTCGGGCACGTCGTCCACGAGCACGTCATCGTCGAGTTCGTCTACCCCGGCGGCCGCCTCCAGCTGATCCCGCAGGGGTTATCCACAGGCCCACCGGTGCGCTCTTCCGCCGTCTGCCCCACCGTCTTAGCGTGGCCGGATGGGGGAATCGCTCGATCCGACGGTCCTGACGCGGATGCGCGCCGCGCTACGGCCCGACTGGACGCGGACCGTCGCCGCACGGCGCACGGCGGCCGGGATGCTGGTGGTCTTGGCCGCGGTGCTCGCCCTGCGCCCAGATCCAGCCGGTGAGCGCATCGATGTGGTCATCGCCGCGGCCGATCTGGCACCCGGTTCCCCGCTGGCCGCCGGCGATCTGACGGTCGAGTCCCGGCTGACGGCCACCGTGCCCGACGGTGCGCAGACCGATATCGGTGATGTCGTCGGCGCGCACCTGACCGCACCGGCGCGCCGCGGTGAGGTGCTCACCGACGTCCGACTGCTGGGCACGCGCCTCACCGAGGCCACGGCCGGTCCCGACGCGCGGGTCGTGCCCATACCGCTGTCCGACGCGGCCGTGGTCGAGCTGATCCGCCCCGGTGACATCCTCGACGTGCTGGCCGCACCCGACTCCGGCTCCCCACCTGAGCTGATCGCCACCCGTGCCGTGGTCGCGATGGTGTCCGCCGAGGCCGACGGACCGTCCCCGGGAACACAGCGCGTCGTCATGGTGGTGTTGCCCCGCCAGGCCGCCACGGCGGTGGCCGGTGCCGCGCTCACCGGACACCTCACCGTGACGTTCCACTGATCCACCACCGCACCGTGCACTGCCATACTATTTGCGGAAACTGGCTCAACGAACTGCTGGAAGGGTCCCCGCATGCTCAAGGGTTTCAAGGAGTTCCTGCTCCGCGGCAATATCATCGACCTCTCGACCGCGGTCGTCATCGGTACCGCGTTCACCGGATTGGTCACCGCGTTCACCGACAGCATCATCCAACCGCTGATCGACCGGATCGGCGCCGGCGGCGACTCCGATTACGGCATCCTGCGCATCCCCATCGGCGGCAATCAGACCATCGATCTGAACGTGCTGTTGTCGGCGACCATCAACTTCGTCCTGATCGCCGCCGTGGTGTACTTCGTGATCGTGCTGCCGTTCAGCAGGTTCCGGAAGGAGAAGGAAGAGACCGTCGAGGCCGAGGTGGTACTGCTGACCGAGATCCGCGATCTGCTGGCCCAGCGCCCGGGACCGACGGCCGAACAACGCCTGGATCCCGACACACCCAGGCCCACCGTCTGACGAAGCCCCACTCGTGGAGAATGCCCGACCGGATACCGGTCGGGCATTCTTGCGTCTGGAGTCGTACTGCGAATGCAGAGAACCCCGCCTTGCCGGAAACCGGCGAGGCGGGGTTCTCTATGTCAGTGCGGTGACGACCTACTGCAGGCCGCGGCCGGTGGCGCCGGGGGCACGCACCAGCGAGCACTGCGGGCCGGTGTTGGCGCCGTTGAAGAACGAGGCGTTCCACGGGCTGGAGGGGTTCACGTTGATCGCGACCCAGGCGTCGGATCCGACCTCCGTCGGGCCCTTCTCATCGACGGTCTGCTTGGGGGTGTTGCCGTCGGGTACGTACACCGACGAGGTGCTCAGGGTGCCCGCGCTGGTCTCGCACCGCTTGGCGGTTGCGACGGCGGCCGACTGCGGCGAGGACACGACGCCCTGCGATCCAACCTCGGCCGGGGCGGGCCCGGTGTCCTCATCGGCAATAGCGGTGCCTGCCCCGAAGGTCAGCAACGCGCAGGACGCGGCAAATGCACCGATGCCGACGATTCCGGCTTTCTTGACGCGATCAATGGCTTCGGCCATCAGTGAAACACCTTCCATTTCCGAGACACGCACGGACTGTGGCCCGAGCCGTTAATTGCAATAAGAGAATAGCAGGCAAACCCCCGTCGCGCTTGCCAAACAAGCACCCAACACAGCGCGGGAATGCCTAGGACGAGCAGCGCCGAGGACGTCGAAACAGCAAGTCGCCAAGGCGTTTTCACAAGTCGCACGCCGAAGCAACACATACGGCCACAACGGCTGGTCGTCGAAATGAAGATCGGCCCCCGGCATACACCGGGGGCCGATCATCAGCGCGAGAGAAACAACGTCAGTTCATGTTCCACGGTTCACCGTAGGTGGTGACGCTGTCGCCCAGACTCGAGACCAGTCGAGCAAACGGACGGAGCAGCACACCACCGGCGGCACCGGTGACGGTTCCGTGAGCGTTGGACACCGCGACGGCACCCTCGGGGCCGGCGACCTCGGTGGAGAAGGTCGCGACTTCCTGGATACCCGGGCCGTTGCCGAGGTCGGCGCTGATCGAGGCGCCGGGGAACAGCGGCGGGGTCGCGATCTCACCGATCACGGGGAGTGCGCCACCGATACCGGTGATGCCGAAGCCGGGGTCACCGCTCAGGGCGACGTTGGGGGTGGTGTAGCTGAAGTTGATACCGACGCCCAGCGACCACGGGAAGCCAACCTGGTAGCCCAGCTCCAGGACACCTTCGAAGTCCTCGGCGCCCGGGCCGGACACGATGTACTTGGCCTTGCCGGAGTGGAACCACTCACGGGTCAGGCGGTTGCGGTCGAGGGGGAACACGCCGTTGAGGAAGGTGTCCCACTGCTGGATCGTGAGGGTGCGATCCTTGCCGTCGACGAGGCTGAGCTCGTTGTCCAGGCCTGCGTTCGAGGTGCCAGTGCTCACGAACATCGCCGCGATCGCCGCGATCATCGCGAGAAACACCCGACTGATTGTCTTCATGTTCTCCCTAAGCTGTGCCGACGGTTTGTCCACCGTGTTGTTGAAGTACCACCCCGGCCCTAAGCCGGAACTTCACACCCCGCAAGAGCTTCATGTGACTGGAATTAGAAACTTCACATTTAGTTCTTACGGATTGCTCATCGTTGACCAGAGCAACATAACGGTGCGGCATCCACCCGGCAACGCGTACGTACAAGCGATCGTACGACGAGAGAACGGGCCGAGAAGTTTGCTGGGGCAGCGCATCACCTACATCTTGGGCGGCGGGAAGAACGCGGCAACATAGCGTGGCCTATGTTGCCGCGCACCCGGGGGTGAATACCAAGAACGGCTGGAATCAGGACGATTCCAGCCGTTCGAGGCGAAAGCACTGCTCAGCCGTGGTGCGGCGGCACGTTGTCGCGGAGCCACCGATCACGGTCGGCGTGGTCCTCGCGCTGATCGCTGTCACGCTCATCGCGCGTCGTGTTCGGAAGTTCCTCTCCGAAGACAGCGTTAACTACATCCCTCCGGGCCCGTTGCGGCCCGCTCACAGTGGAGCACCCACTGTGAGCAAGATCACTTTCTGGCCGGGAATTCTGTTCACCTGACCGTAACCTTCCGGACTCGAAAAGAATGCGCCCACCTGCATGGTTACCCCCTGCGACCATCCACGCGAGCGTCAGATGTCCAACCGCGAGAGCTGGCCGATGACCTGAACCGCTAGTGGCGAGAGCGTCGCCATGCCATCGCGAACCGCGGCCCGCGAACCGGCGATGTTGACCACCAGCGTGCTGCCCGAGATACCGGCGAGCCCGCGCGAGACCCCCGCATCGACGATGCCCGCCGACAGGCCCGATGCCCGCAGCGCCTCCGAGATGCCCAGTAGCTCGCGGTCCAGCAGGTCCACCGTGGCCTCCGGGGTCACGTCGCGTGGACTGACCCCGGTGCCGCCGACCGAGATGACCAGGTCGACACCCCCGATCACCGCGGTGTTGAGCGCGTTGCGGATCTCCACCTCGTCGGCGGAGACGACCACGACACCGTCGACGAGGAATCCGCTCTCCGCCAACAGCTCGGTGACCAGCGGTCCGCTGTGGTCTTCTTCGTCCCCGTGTGCCGTGCGATCGTCGACGACGACGACGAGCGCGCGGCCGACCATGTCCCCTGGTTTCTCCATGCCTGTCACCGTATATCCGGCCGACGACAGCGACGCAGACAAGGTGGCAGCCAACTCGGTCACCACTGCCGGAGCAAGGTCGATCTCGTTGGTCACTTGTCGGCCTTACCCAGGGTCACGTCCATCGTCTGGGATCCGCCGGGACCATCGAAGGTCAAGGTCACCTTGGTGCCGGGGGCCTTGGACCGCACGGCGGCCACCAGCGCATCGGCACTGTTGATCACCCGGCCGTCGACCTTGGTCACCACCACACCGCTGGGCAACCCGGCCGCGGCCGCCGCGCCGCCCTGGGTCACCTCGACGATCTTGGCGCCGTCGACGGATGCGTCATTGCCCACCTGCACACCCAGCGAGGCGTGCGAGGCCGAACCGCTCTGCACCAGCTCATCGGCGATGCGCTTGGCCTGGTCCACCGGGATGGCGAAGCCCAGCCCGATCGAACCGCTCTGCGAGCCGCCCGAGGAACTACCGAGCGTGGCGATAGCCGAGTTCACGCCGACCAGCTCGCCATTCATGTTGACCAACGCACCGCCGGAGTTACCCGGGTTGATGGCGGCATCGGTCTGGATGGCGTCGAGCACGGTGTTCTGGTTCTTGCTGTCACCACCGGCGGCAACCGGGCGGTTGAGCGCGCTGACGATGCCGACGGTGACGGTGCCCTCCAGGCCGAGCGGCGAACCGATCGCGACCACGTCCTGTCCGACGCGCAGGTCCGAGGACGAGCCGAGCGTGATCGGCGTCAGGTCCGAGACACCCTCGGCCCGGACCACGGCGATATCGCTGCTCGGGTCGGTGCCGACCACCCGGAACGGCGCGCTGCGGCCGTCGGCGAAGGTCACCTTGGTCTCTGCCCGTCCGCCCGGTGCGTCACCGGTGGCCACCACATGGTTGTTGGTCAGGATCAGCCCGTCGCTAGACAGGATGATGCCCGATCCCTCCTCGGAGGCCCGGCCCAGATTCGTCTCCAGTTTGACCACGCTGGGGACCACCTTGGCCGCGACCTGCTCGACCGATCCGGCCGGGACGCTGGCCGCGGGCTGGCCCGGGGTGGCGCCGCTGCTGCTGGAAAAGCTGGTGGCCGGCCGGTCGGGAGTGGCCAGCACCGCGACGCCGCCGCCGATACCGGCCGACACCACCGCGATCGCCAGCGCGCCGGCGAGCAGACCGCCTGTGCGTGAGCGCTTCTGGCCACCGGCACCGGGGCCCTGGGCCGGCCGGTACGGGTCGTACTGCGGGCGCGGCTGCTGGCCGTGCGGCTGCTGGCCGTGTTGCTGTGACTGCGGATGGGGTTGACGTGCGTAACGCCAGTCATAGGGCTGTGTGTAGCCGCCGGGGTATCCGCTGGACCGCCCCTCGTAACCGGAGTCGTATCCACTCGGGCCGCTACCCGCTTGGGACGGAGGCGGGGTGTACCTCGGGTGGTTCGTCATAGGTCTGGTCGCTCTCTCTACTCAGCGGATCAGTTACTTCGTACAACGCGTTACGCACGCTCACAGTGCCGAACTGGGCTGAGAATCCACTTAGAGAAGTACCCGGTGGTCCCCTATGAATTCGCACAGAATTCCCCCCGCGGATCGCCCGCGCCGTCAATTGTGGGTCGCGGCGGCGGCGGGGTCCACGATCAGTCCCCGCGTGTCGCCGCCGGCGCCATCGCCCCGACGGCGTCGTCACCGTCGGGCAGCACCCGTCGGCCCGGCAGCACGATCCTGACCGTCGTCCCCGTCGGGTCGCCTCCGGGGACCGCCTCCTCGACACCGATCGTGCCGCCGTGCTTGAGAACCACCTGTTTGACGATGGCCAGCCCCAGCCCCGATCCCGGCATCGCGCGCGCCGAGGTGGACCGATAGAACCGCTCGAAGACGAGGTCCCGCTCATGCGGCGGGATGCCCGGGCCGAAGTCGGTGATGGCCAGTTCGGCATGCACCGCGTCGCGCTGCCACAGCCGCACCACCACCCGGCCGTCGGTCGGGCTCCATTTGGCGGCGTTGTCGAGAACGTTGAGTACGGCCCGCGAGAGTCCCGCGGGATCGCCGTCGACCTGCCAGTCGATCAATTGCACGTCGAACTCGATATCGTTGCGGCGCCGCCGGACTCGCTCAAGTGCGCGGTCCACCACGTCGGGCAGATCCACCTTCTCCCGAACCGTCACGCCGGCATCGTCGCGGGTCAGGTCGACGAGATCGCCCACCAGGGTGGACAGCTCCTCGATCTGGGCGATCACATCGGCTTGCAGTTCGGTCATCTCACCGTCGGGTAGCCGCGGCGCCCCGGGCGCCATCGCCGCCATGAGCAGCTCGACATTGGTGCGCAGCGAGGTCAACGGCGTGCGCAGCTCGTGGCCCGCGTCGGTGACCAATCGCGCCTGGCGCTCCCGGGATTCGGCCAGCGCCCGCAGCATCATGTTGAACGAATGGGTCAACCGGGCCAGTTCGTCGGTGCCGACCACCGGGATCGGACGAAGGTCGTCGGTGCGCGCCACCCGCTCGGCCGCCCTGGTCAGCCGGGCCACCGGGCGAAGCCCGGCGCGGGCCACCATGCCGCCGGCGATGGCGGCGACCGCCATGCCCGAGGCACCGATGATCGCCAACGCCGTGCCCAGCCGATTCAGCAGGGCGATCGTGGCCGCCAGGCTCTTGGAGATCAGCAACGAGTTCCCGTCGGCCAGGTGCACCGCAAGAACCCGCTGGTTGTTGGTGGTGCGCAGCGACATGAGCAGCTCACCTTGGACGACGGCCTTCTCGGGCGCACCCAGCGGCAGCGTCTGACCCTGCTGGTTGGCGGTGTAGATGTAGCGGCCGGGGCTCACCAGCATCGCGTTCACGTCGGAGTAGGCAGTGCCTTCGATCGCCTTGCCCGGATCGGCTGCCAGCGAGCCGCTTTCGATGAGCAGCTGGGCACGGCTGTGCAACTGGGTGTCGATATCGTCGTAGACCGATCGCGACACCACGGCGTACACGGCGACGGCCATCAGCACGACGACCATGGCCACCATCGACATCGCCAGCAGCATCACCCGCCAGCGCAACGAGACGGTGCTGACATTGCGGCTGTACCGCCGCTGCGGGGACTGCCCGGAATCCCGGCTCTTCGGCCGGCGCAGCCGCAGCCTCACGGCGGGGTTTCGCGCAGCACGTATCCGACACCACGCACGGTGTGGATCAGCCGCGGCTCGCCCTCGGCCTCGGTCTTGCGGCGCAGGTAGCCGACATAGACCTCGAGGGCATTACCCGAGGTCGGGAAGTCGAAGCCCCAGACCTCTTCCAGGATCCGGCTGCGGGTGAGCACCCGCCGAGGATTGGCGATGAGCATCTCCAGCAGCGAGAACTCGGTGCGGGTCAGGCTGATCGACCGGTCCCCGCGGGTGACCTCGCGGGTCACCGGGTCCAGGCTCAGATCGGAGAAGGTCAGCGCCCGGTTGTCGGCGGTCTCCTCGGGGGTGGCCCGGCGGCGCAGCAGCGCACGCATCCGGGCCAGCAGCTCCTCGAGCGCGAACGGTTTGGGCAGGTAGTCGTCGGCCCCGGCATCGAGTCCGGCCACCCGCTCGGATACCGAGTCGCGAGCGGTCAGCACGAGGATGGGCAGATCGTCACCGGTGCTGCGCAGATGCCTGCATACCTCGAGGCCGTCGAGCCTCGGCATCATGACATCGAGAACTACAGCGTCGGGTCGATCGCTGGAAATGGCCTCGAGGGCTTCGACACCGTCCTGGGCGAGATCGACGGCGTAACCATTGAACGACAGCGACCGACGCAGCGATTCACGCACAGCACGGTCATCGTCAACGACAAGAATGCGCACAGCCACAGTGTCATCCCTCCATCTGAGAGCGACCTGAGAGGCGCGCCGACCTACTTACGGTCGAGGTCGACCAGGCCCAGGCGTGCGGCCTTGAGCAGGCGACGCGGCACCTTGCGCTGCTGACCGGCGACGGACACGGTGACCAGGCCGGTAGCCTCGGCCTTCCACTGCGCGCGGCGGCTACGGGTGTTCGAGCGCGACATCCGGCGCTTGGGCACAGCCATGATCGAGATCTCCTCTTGCGGGGTTTCCGCCGCGCAGTAAACAGCGACGGCAATGTGCACCACAGGATAGCCCGCACCGCCGGATGCCTCCAAACCGCCGAACGCGCGGCCCCCGCTGGGCAAGACTGGACCGCGGCGACGGATCCGCCCCGGCCCCTTGACGCGATACCGTCGGTACCGGTTAACCTACTGACCGGTTGGTCGGAATTCGATGGGAGTGTGGGTGGCCTCGCAAGCGGTACGGATCGGCAACTGCTCGGGCTTCTACGGGGACCGGATGTCGGCCATGGGCGAGATGCTCGCGGGCGGCGATCTCGACTACCTGACCGGCGATTACCTCGCCGAACTCACCATGCTCATCCTGGCCCGCGACCGTGCCCGCAACGCCGACCTGGGTTACGCCAAGACCTTCCTCCGCCAGCTGGAGAACAACCTCGGGCTGGCGATGGACCGCGGGGTGAAGATCGTCGCCAACGCCGGCGGACTCAACCCGGCGGGCCTGGCCGCCGCCGTCCGTGAGCTCGCCGACCGGCTCGGACTCACCGTCGACGTCGCGCACGTCGAGGGTGACGATCTGGTGGCACGTGCCGACGAACTCGGGTTCGGGTCTCCACTCTCGGCCAACGCGTACCTCGGGGCCTGGGGCATCGTCGAGTGCCTGAACGCCGGCGCCGACATCGTCGTCACAGGCCGGGTCACCGATGCCTCCGTCATCGTCGGCCCGGCCGCCGCCCACTTCGGCTGGTCGCCCACCGACTACGACGCGCTGGCCGGCGCCGTCGCCGCGGGCCACATCATCGAATGCGGCACCCAGGCCACCGGCGGCAACTACGCCTTCTTCCCGCCCGATCTCGACCACCCGGGCTTCCCCATCGCCGAAATCGGTGCCGACGGCTCGTCGATCATCACCAAACATCCCGGCACGGGCGGACTGGTCGACACCGGCACCGTCACCGCCCAACTGCTCTACGAGATCACCGGCGCGCGGTACGCCAACCCCGACGTCACATTGCGCATGGATTCGGTGACGCTGCAGCAGGACGGGCCCGACCGGGTGCGGGTCTCCGGTGTGCGCGGCGAGGCCCCGCCGCCGACGCTGAAGGTGTCACTCAACAGCCTCGGCGGGTTCCGCAACGCGACGACGTTCGTGCTCACCGGCCTGGACATCGAGGCCAAGGCCGCGTTGGTGCGCCGCCAGCTCGAAGGCGCGCTGACAACCCGCCCAGCCGAACTGGAGTGGACGCTGGCGCGCACCGACCATGCCGATGCCGACACCGAGGAAACCGCCAGCGCCTTGCTGCACTGCGTGGTCCGCGATCCCGACCCGGCCGTGGTCGGCCGCAAGTTCTCCTCCGCCGGAGTCGAACTCGCGCTGGCCAGCTATCCGGGCTTCACCGCGACCGCTCCCCCGGGCGACGGTCAGGTGTACGGATTGTTCACCCCCGGATATGTCGAAGCAGGTGCGGTCCCCCACATCGCGGTGCACGCCGACGGCACCCGCGTCGACATCGCGCCGGCGGCCGAGACCCGCGAGCTGACACCGGTGCAGCAACCCGGCCTGCCGGACCCGCCGGCCGAGGGGCCGACGGTGCGAACACCGTTGGGCCGCATCGCCGGAGCGCGCAGCGGCGACAAGGGCGGATCGGCGAATGTCGGCGTCTGGGTGCGCACCGACGAGGCATGGGCCTGGCTGGCGCACTTTCTGACCGTCGATGCGTTACGCGAGCTGCTACCCGAGACTTACGCCCTGCCGGTCACCCGGCATCTGCTGCCCAATCTGCGCGCCGTCAACTTCGTCATCGAGGACATCCTCGGCAGAGGCGTCGCCTACCAGGCGCGGTTCGATCCCCAGGCCAAGGGTCTCGGCGAATGGCTGAGATCCCGATATGTCGATATCCCGGAGAGGCTGTTGTGATGCGCGCGAGGCACGAGCGAGGGAGCGCCCAGCGATGAGGACGAGCATCTGGAATGCGCCCGAACGCGAGGACCTGCGAAAGACGGTGCGGGCGTTCGCCGAGCGCGAGATCCTGCCGCATGTCGACGAATGGGAACGCGCCGGCGAACTGCCCCGCGAACTGCACCTGGCGGCAGGTGCCGCGGGACTGCTCGGCGCCCCTTACCCGGAATCGGTGGGCGGCGGGGGTGGTGACAGCGCCGACGCCGTGATCATCTGTGAGGAACTGCATCAAGCCGGCGTCCCCGGCGGCGTGTTCGCCTCTCTGTTCACCTGCGGTATCTCGGTGCCGCACATGATCGCCTCGGGCGACCAGCGCCTCATCGACACCTATGTGCGCCCCACCCTGCGCGGTGAGCTCATCGGGTCGCTGGCCATCACCGAACCCGGCGGCGGCTCCGATGTCGGGCATCTGACGACGAAGGCGGTCCGGGACGGCGCAGCGTTCATCGTCAACGGCGCCAAGACCTACATCACCTCCGGTGTCCGCGCCGACTATGTGGTGACGGCGGTGCGTACCGGCGGCCCGGGCGCGGCGGGGGTGTCGCTGCTGGTGGTCGACAAAGCGTCCGAGGGCTTCGTGGTCAGCCGCAAGCTGGAGAAGATGGGCTGGCGGTCCAGTGACACCGCCGAACTGTCCTACACCGATGTGCGGGTGCCCGCCGAGAATCTGGTCGGTGCCGAGAACAGCGGGTTCCTGCAGATCGCCGGCGCGTTCGTCAGTGAGCGCGTCGGCCTCGCCGCGCAGGCCTACGCCAGTGCGCAGCGCTGTCTGGACCTGACGGTGCAGTGGTGCCGGGACCGCGAGACGTTCGGGCGGCCGCTGATCTCCCGGCAGGCCGTGCAGAACACGCTGGCCGACATGGCCCGCCGGATCGACGTGGCACGGGTCTACACGCACCAGCTGGTCGAGCGCGAGATGGCCGGTGAGGCCAATCTGATCACCGAGGTGTGCTTCGCCAAGAACACCGCCGTGGAGGCCGGCGAGTGGGTGGCCAATCAGGCCGTCCAATTGTTCGGCGGGATGGGTTATATGGCCGAATCCGAGGTGGAACGCCAATACCGCGATATGCGCATCATCGGCATCGGCGGCGGCACCACCGAGATCCTGACCTGGCTGGCCGCCAAGACGCTGGGATTCCAATGACCCGCCTGAAGTCGACCCTGGACCCGCGCTCGTCGGCCTACACCGAGGCCGCCGACGCGATGGCGACCAAGCTGACCGAACTGGCCGCCGAACACGAGCGCAGCCTTGCCGGCGGCGGCCCCAAGTACGTCGACCGTCACCATGCCCGCGGCAAGCTCACCGCGCGGGAACGCGTCGAACTGCTGGTCGACCCCGATTCCCCGTTCCTTGAGCTGAGCCCGCTGGCCGCCTGGGGCAGCGATTTCACCGTCGGCGCCAGCGTCGTCACGGGTATCGGGGCCGTCGAAGGCGTCGAATGCCTGATCGTCGCCAACGATCCGACGGTCAAGGGCGGCACCAGCAATCCCTGGACGCTGAAGAAGATCCTGCGCGCCAATCAGATCGCGATCCAGAACCGGCTGCCGGTGATCTCGCTCGTCGAGTCCGGCGGCGCGGACCTGCCCACCCAGAAGGAGATCTTCATCCCGGGCGGGCAGATGTTCCGTGACCTGACCCGGCTTTCGGCGGCCGGCATCCCGACCGTCGCGTTGGTGTTCGGCAACTCCACCGCCGGCGGCGCCTACATCCCCGGCATGTCCGATCACGTGGTGATGATCCGGGATCGCTCCAAGGTGTTCCTGGCCGGCCCGCCGCTGGTCAAGATGGCCACCGGCGAGGAATCCGATGACGAATCCCTCGGCGGTGCCGAGATGCATGCGCGCACATCGGGTTTGGGCGATTATCTGGCCAACGACGAACTGGACGCCATCCGGATCGGCAGGCGCATCGTCGCGCGGCTGAACTGGCGCAAGCAGGGCCCGCCACCACTACCGGTGCGCGAACCCGAGTACGACGCCGAGGAACTGCTCGGCATCGTCGGCGCCGACCTGCGCATCCCCTTCGACCCGCGCGATGTGATCGCCCGCATCGTCGACGGTTCGGACTTCGACGAGTTCAAGCCGCTGTACGGTTCGTCACTGGTCACCGGGTGGGCCACGCTCTACGGCTACCCGGTCGGCATCCTGGCCAACGCCCGCGGGGTGCTGTTCTCCGAGGAATCCCAGAAGGCAACCCAGTTCATCCAGTTGGCCAACCGATCCGACACCCCGCTGCTGTTCCTGCACAACACCACCGGCTACATGGTGGGCAGGGCGTACGAGGAGGGCGGGATGATCAAACACGGATCGATGATGATCAACGCCGTCTCCAATTCGACGGTGCCGCACATCTCCCTGCTCATCGGGGCGTCCTACGGCGCAGGCCACTACGGCATGTGCGGGCGCGCCTACGACCCCCGCTTCCTGTTCGCCTGGCCCAGCTCCAAATCCGCGGTGATGGGCGGCACGCAGCTCGCCGGCGTGCTGTCGATCGTCAGCCGGGCCGCCGCCGAAGCCCGCGGCCAGCAGGTCGACGAGGCCGCCGACGCCGCACTGCGCGCGGCGGTCGAAGCACAGATCGAGGCCGAGTCGCTGCCGATGTTCCTGTCCGGCCGGCTCTACGACGACGGTGTCATCGACCCGCGCGACACCCGCACCGTGCTGGGAATGTGCCTGTCCGCCATCGCCAGCGGACCGATCGAGGGGACGTCGAACTTCGGCGTCTTCAGGATGTGACTGCGATTTCGGCGCGCTCGCGTTCGCTCAGCGAGCGTCAGCGCGCCCAAATCGCGGAGGGAGTTCGATGATCAGCAGAGTTCTCGTCGCCAACCGTGGTGAGATCGCCCGCCGGGTGTTCAGCACCTGCCGTCGTCTCGGTATCGGCACCGTCGCGGTCTACACCGACCCCGACGCCGACGCCCCGCACGTCGCCGAGGCCGACTTCCGGGTCCGGCTCGAGGGCCGCAACGGCTATCTGGACAGCGCCCAGCTCATCGCGGCGGCGCGTGCCGCCGGCGCCGACGCGGTACATCCCGGTTACGGGTTCCTCTCGGAGAACCCCGATTTCGCGGCCGCGGTGGCCGACGCCGGTCTGACCTGGATCGGACCGCCGGTGGCCGCCGTGCAGGCCATGGGCTCCAAGATCGAGGCCAAGAAGCTGATGGCCGCGGCCGGCGTGCCGGTGCTGGCCGAACTGGACCCGGCCACCGTCACCGCCGACCAGTTGCCCGTCCTGATCAAGGCGTCCGCCGGTGGTGGCGGTCGCGGTATGCGGGTGGTCCGGGAGCTGTCCGACCTGCCCGCCGAGGTCGCCGCGGCGCAGCGCGAGGCGCAGTCGGCGTTCGGGGATCCCACCGTCTTCTGCGAGCGCTACCTGGCCGCCGGGCACCACATCGAGGTACAGGTGATGGCCGACCGGCACGGCACCGTGTGGGCGGTCGGGGAACGCGAGTGCTCGATCCAGCGCAGGCATCAGAAGGTCATCGAAGAGGCACCGTCGCCCCTGGTGGAACGGACTCCGGGCATGCGCGACAGGCTCTTCGAAGCCGCCCGCCTGGCCGCCGAGGCGATCGGCTACACCGGCGCGGGAACCGTCGAGTTCATGGCCAGCTCCGATCCTGGGGCCAACGGCGACTTCTACTTCCTGGAGATGAACACCCGCCTGCAGGTGGAACACCCGGTCACCGAGGAGACCACCGGCGTAGACCTGGTGGCACTGCAGATCGACGTCGCCGACGGCATCCGCCTCGATGCCCGCCCGCCGGCCACCCGTGGACACTCGATCGAGGCGCGGCTCTACGCCGAGGACCCGGCCAAGGACTGGCAACCACAGGCCGGAACGCTGCACCGGTTCGCCGTCCCGGCCGCCCGCACCGAATTCGGCACCCTCGGCCGCACCGGGGTCCGGCTGGATTCCGGCGTGGTCGACGGATCGGTCATCTCGGTGTTCTACGACCCGATGCTGGCCAAGGTGATCTCGTTCGCCGATACCCGAGAGCGGGCCGCCGCCGCGCTCGCCGAGGCGTTGGCCCGCGCCGTCGTCCACGGCCCCGGTACCAACCGTGACCTTCTGGTCAACGTGTTGCGGCACCCGGCATTCCTTGCCGGGGACACCGACACCGCGTTCTTCGACACCCACGGCCTTGACCGATTGGCAGCGGCCCAGGACATCACCGCGCCGTCGACGCTGGCCGCCGCGCTCGCCGACGCCGCGCACAACCGCGCCACGGCAACGGCATTCGGACCCGCACCGAGCGGATGGCGCAACCTGTTCTCCGGGTATCAGACCCGCGCCTTCCGCGATGCCGACGACCGGGAGCACCTGGTCCGCTACCGGATCGGACGCGACGGTGTCGAGGTGCCCGACGGCGATGATGTCACGGTGGTGTCCACCAGCCCTGGGCGAGTGGTGTTGTCGGTCAACGGCGTCGAAGAGTCCTTCACGGTGGCGCGTTACGGCGCAGCGGTTTTCGTCGATTCGCCGCGCGGTACCGTCCGGCTCACCAGCGTCCCGCGATTCCCCGATCCGGACTCGGCGGTGGCGCACGGATCGCTGCTGGCGCCGATGCCCGGCTCGGTGGTCCGGGTCGGCGCCGCGGCCGGTGACGCCGTGACCGCCGGGCAGCCGTTGATCTGGCTAGAGGCCATGAAGATGGAGCACACGATTGCCGCACCGAGCGACGGTGTGCTCGCCGAATTGAACGTACAGGCAGGCCAGCAGGTCGAGGTCGGCACGGTGCTGGCCCGAATAGAAGGAGAACAGTCATGACCGGCTTCATCGAAACCGAGGAGCAGCAGGCGCTGCGCAAGGCCGTCGCCGCGATGGCCGCCAACTACGGCCAGGATTACTACCTGGAGAAGGCGCGGGCCGGCCGGCACACCGACGAACTGTGGTCCGAGGCAGGCAAACTGGGCTTCATCGGGGTGAACCTTCCCGAAGAGTACGGCGGCGGCGGGGCCGGCATGTACGAGCTGTCGATGGTGATGGAGGAGATGTCGGCGGGCGGTTGTCCGCTGTTGATGATGGTGGTCTCCCCCGCCATCAACGGCACGATCATCAGCAAGTTCGGTACCGAAGAACAGAAGAAGCACTGGGTCACCGGTATCGCCGACGGGTCGATCACCATGGCCTTCGCCATCACCGAACCCGACGCCGGTTCCAACAGTCACAAGATCACCACCACCGCGCGCCGTGACGGCAGCGACTGGATCCTCTCGGGTCAGAAGGTCTACATCTCCGGCGTCGACCAGGCCCAGGCCATCCTGGTGGTCGGCCGCACCGAGGACCACAAGACCGGCAACCTGAAACCCGCCCTGTTCGTGGTGCCGACCGACACCCCCGGCCTGTCCTGGACCAAGATCGACATGGAGATCCTGAGCCCGGAATACCAGTTCCAGGTCTTCCTCGACGAGGTGCGCCTGCCCGCCGACGCGCTCGTCGGCTCCGAGGATGCCGCCATCGCGCAGCTGTTCGCCGGTCTCAACCCCGAGCGCATCATGGGCGCGGCCAGTGCGGTCGGGATGGGTCGTTTCGCGATCAACAAGGCCACCGAGTACGTCAAGACCCGCCAGGTGTGGAAGACCCCGATCGGTGCACACCAGGGCATCGCGCATCCATTGGCCCAGAACCACATCGAGATCGAACTCGCGAAGCTGATGATGCAGAAGGCCGCGGCGCTCTATGACAGCGGCGACGATTTCGGTGCCGCCGAGTCGGCGAACATGGCCAAGTACGCCGCCGGTGAGGCATCGGTGCGCGCGGTCGATCAGGCCGTGCAGTCCCTCGGCGGAAATGGACTGACCAAGGAGTACGGCATCGCCTCGGTGCTGACCGCCTCCCGACTGGCGCGTATCGCGCCGGTCAGCCGGGAGATGATCCTCAACTTCGTCGCGCAGACCTCGCTGGGCCTGCCCCGGTCGTACTGACGATGCTGGTCGACTACACGGTCGAGGGCCGGATCGCCCGCCTGACGCTGAACTCCCCGCACAACCACAACGCGCTGTCCACGGCGCTGGTCGAACAGTTGCATCGGGGGTTCGCCGACGCGGCGGCCGCCGATGTGCGCGCGGTGGTGCTGGGCCACACCGGTCCGACATTCTGCGCGGGCGCCGACCTGTCCGAGGCAGCCGGCCGAGAACCGGGGGATGTGGCGGTCGACCGGGCCCGCGAGATGACCCGCCTGCTGCGCGCGATCCTGGAGTTACCGGTCCCGGTGATCGCCGCGGTCGACGGGAACGTGCGGGCCGGCGGCATGGGTATGGTCGGCGCCTGCGATATCGCGGTGGCCGGGCCCGCGAGCTCCTTCGCCCTCACCGAGGCGCGGATCGGGGTGGCTCCGTCGATCATCTCGCTGACCCTGCTGCCGAAGCTGACCGCCCGCGCCGCGGGCCGATACTTCGTCACCGGCGAGAAGTTCGGGCCGGCGGAGGCCGCCAGGATCGGGCTCATCACCGCGGCCGCCGATGACGTCGCCGCGACGGTCGCCGATCTCACCACGAGCATCGCCAAGGCTTCGCCACAGGGGCTTGCCGCGTCCAAGGCACTCACCACCGCGTCGGTGCTGGCCGGCTTCGACGAACGTGCCGAGGAACTCACCGAGCAATCGGCACGGCTGTTCGTCTCCGAGGAGGCGCATGAAGGCATGCTCGCTTTCCTGCAGAAACGCCGGCCGTCCTGGACGTGAGAAGGTAGCTGCCGTTTGCCAGCCGGGCGTCCGAACGGCGATGTTTGCCGTAACAGTTTTGCCCACGCGCTTGCATTCGCGAGTATGAGTCGTAGGCTCGTCTGCGATGAGCACCTCAGCCGCAGAACCTGGCTCGACCCGAGCCGGCGATGCCGAGCGGGCGCAGGCTGCCCAGCTTCTCACCGACGCCGCCGCCCAGGGCCGGCTCACCGTCGACGAGTACGAGCAGCGGCTGGCCAAGGCATACGCAGCCAAGACACACGGCGAACTCGCCCGACTCTCGTCCGATCTGCCGGACTTCGCCACCACCGCACAGTGCGGACCCCGCCGACCCGCGCCATCGACCCTGCTCTTGGCCATCCTGAGCGGTTTCGAACGCCGTGGCCGCTGGAACGTCCCGAAGCGTCTGACGTCCTTCGCACTGTTCGGCGGCGGTGTCATCGATCTGCGCTACGCCGACTTCACCTCGCCCGATGTGGACATCCACACGATCTCCATCTTCGGCGGTCAGACGATCCTGGTGCCGCCGGAGGTCAACGTCGCGGTCCGCGGGCACGCCGTGATGGGCTCGTTCGACCATGTCGGCGAACCGGGCACGCCGGGCGCTCCGTGCGTGACCATCCGTGGGTTCTCGCTGTGGGGCAGCGTCGGCGTCAAGCGCAAGAAGCGTAAGAACAGCTGAGCGTCATTTGCTGAAAAGCGCGCTTCCGCGATGCTTGTTTTGCTGAACAGCGCTCAACGGCGCCGTGCCCGCAGATAGTCGCCGACCACCGCCGCGCCGAGCCCGTCGAGATCGGGCACCACGACACGGCCGCCGACCCGGCGGGCCACCTGATCGATGAACCGGGCCAAACCCGGGTCGCTGCCGAGCCGGAAGATGGTCAACTGCGCGCCCAGCGCAGCGAGATCGTCGAAACCCTTCACCGTCAGTCCGATCGTGCGCGGGTGCGGCGGGTAGTAGAAGAACGCCTCGGCGCCGTCACCGAAATCCTCAAGATGCGCGGTCGGCTCCCCGTCGGTGACCACCAGCACGACCGGCTGGGCGTTGGGGTGTCTACGCAGGTGCCGGGCCGCCAAGGCCAGCGCGTGGTGCAGGTTCGTGCCCTGGTCCCGCACCCCCTCCAAGGCCGTCAGCTCGGCGGCGCTGACGGTGCGCGCGTGCCGGCCGAACGCGATGATCTCCAGCGCATCGGAGCGGAACCGCGTGCTCACCAGGTGGTTGAGCGCCAGCGCGGTGCGCTTCATCGGCAACCACCGGTTCTCCATGACCATCGAGAAGCTGGTGTCCACCAGCAACGCGACCGCGGACTGGGTGCGGGTCTCGGTCTCCGAGATCTCGACATCCTCGACACCGATCCGCACCGGGCCGCCGATGGTGCCGGTCCCGGCCGTGCGGAGCACGTCGTTGGTGGCCGCCGTGCGGAGCACGGCATTGGTGATCGTGCGGGTGACGTTCCACGGCTCGGTGTCCCCGAACGCCCACGGCCGGCTCGCCCCGGTCAGCTCGCCGGCCGCACCGGCGCGGCGCGTCTCGCGCTCGCCGTGCCTGCCCGAGAGCCGCTGGGCGACATCGCGCAGCGCGGTCTGCCCGAGCTGGCGCATCGCCTTGGGCGACAGTCGGAACTGACCGTCGGAGCCGCGGTCCAGGAAACCCTGTTCGGTGAGCGCACGTTCCAGATCGGCCAGTGTGCGGGCGTTGACGGCGGCCTCGTCACCGAGCTGGCGGGCCAGCATGTCCAGATCGACATCCTCCATGGTGGCTCCGGCATAGCCCTGCGAGAGCTGTTCGGCCAGCTGTTCCAGCTCGGCGATATCGGCGAGCGCCTGCGCACCCTGTCCCATGCCCAGCGGATCGTCACCTCGGAATTCCTGCGAACCGTTCCAATCCTCGCCGGGGCGGGCGGCCTGCAGGTTGGCGTCCAGCCGGCTCAGCGCATTCATCAGCGACGGCGATCCGAAGGCCTGCTGGGCCAAGGCATCCAGCTCGGCGCGCTGGGATTCGGACAGGCTGTTGCGGAACCGTTGGGCGGCCGCGGAGCGCTTGGCCAACGAATCCATCAGCTCGTCGACATTGCGCGGGTTCTCCGGGAAGTGCTGACCGTGTTCGGCCATGAACTTCTCGAAGTCCTCGTCCGTGTCCTCTCCCCTGGCGTGCTTTTCCAGCAGGTCGTTGAGGTCGTCGAGCATCTTGTTGATGGCGGCGCGGTCGTCGTCGGTGGCGTTCTGCAGCGCGTCCTTCATTCCGGCGAACCGCTGGTCGAGCATCTCGCGGCCGAGCAGATCCTTGATCTGGTCGTACTTCTGCCGGGCCTCGGGCGAGCGCCAGTCGTAGTCGGCGAGTTCCTGGACGGCCTTGGCCGGCGACGGCGACAGCGCCTCCATCTGCATCTCACCGAACCGGGCGTCGTCGTCCAGGGCGCGGGCCAGTTCCTTGCGCTCGGCCAGCACGGCCTCGTCGAGCAACTTCTTGACCTCGGCGAGGGTGCCGTCGAGGTTGTTGCGCTGCAGCAGTTCCCGGCGCCGCCGGTGGGCCTCGGCGGCCAGCTTGTCCGCGCCCGGCATGGAGGCGGTACCGCGGCGCATCAGTTCCTGCAGCGCCCGTCGCGGCGACGCGCCGGACATCACGTCCTCACCGATCTGGTCCAGCGCCTCGCGCAGATCGACCGGCGGGGCCAGCGGATCTGGCCCGCCGGTGTAGCGCGAATACCGCGAATTATGTTTAGCCATAGACGGTTTCACCAGCGTCGGACGTCTTGTCGATCCGCTTGGCCAGATACAGGCCTTCCAGCGCCAGCTCCACCGCAGCGGCGCGCTGCCCCTCGGTGCGGGCATCCAGGCGTTCGGCGATCTGGTCGATCACCTCCAGCTCCGGCAGCGCAGCGAGCACGTCCTTGGCGCTCACCCGCTCACCGGTGGTCACCGGTGAGCCCTCTTCGACCGCGGCGACCAACGGCCCGACGTCCAGTCCGCCGAGCGCCCTGGCCGCGGTGTCGGCGGTGGCGCGACGCAGCAGGTGCTCCATCACCGCCTGCTCGCGGCCCTCCTCGCCGGACTCGAATTCGAGCTTTCCGCGCAGCACGTCGATGACGGTGCCGAGGTCGACGACGCGGGCCACCGGATCCTGCTCGCCGAGGATCGCGGCGCGGTGCCGCGCCGAGGCGGCAACGGTCTCGGCCGCGGCGATGGCGAACCGAGCCGACACCCCCGAGCGCTGGTCCACGGCCGTGGACTCGCGCAGCGCCCTGGCGAACCGGGCGACGACGGCGAGCAGGTACTCGGGGACCTCGGCACTCAGGTGTGCCTCTTGGGCGATGACGGCGACCTCGGCGTCGAGTTCCAGCGGGTAGTGGGTACGGATCTCGGCGCCGAACCGGTCCTTGAGCGGGGTGATGATGCGGCCGCGGTTGGTGTAGTCCTCGGGGTTGGCGCTGGCGACCACCAGGACGTCCAGCGGCAGCCGCAGGGTGTACCCGCGCACCTGGATGTCGCGCTCCTCCATCACGTTGAGCATGGACACCTGGATACGTTCGGCCAGGTCGGGCAGTTCGTTGACGGCGACGATGCCGCGGTGTGCACGCGGGATCAGGCCGTAGGCAATGGTTTCCGGGTCTCCGAGACTGCGCCCCTCGGCCACCTTGATCGGGTCGATATCACCGACCAGGTCGGCGACGCTGGTGTCGGGGGTGGCCAGCTTCTCGGTGTAGCGCTCGCTGCGGTGTACCCAGGCGACCGGCAGATCGTCACCGGAGGTGGCGACGCGCCGGATCTGCTCCGGCGTGATCGGCGAGTACGGGTGCTCGTGCAGCTCGGAGCCCTCGATCACCGGGGTCCATTCGTCGAGCAAGCCGACCAGCGAGCGCAGCAACCGGGTCTTGCCCTGCCCGCGTTCGCCGAGCAGGACAAAATCGTGACCGGCGATCAGGGCACGTTCGACCTGCGGCAACACCGTGTCCTCGAATCCGAACAGACCGGGCCAGATCGCGGTGCCCTCTTCCCCGTCGGCCAACCGGGCCAACAGGTTGGCCCGGATCTCGTCCTTGATCCCGCGCTCGACGTGGCCGGAGGCGCGCAGTTCGCCGAGAGTGCGGGGCAAGTCGTTAGGTGATGTCACGACCTCCACGCTACGACTGCTGTCGACCGCAGGCATGGTCACCGGGCGAATGCCGGTTTTCGCTTGCCGCGAACTACCCGGTACCCTCGGTACCGTGAACTTGCTCGAATGGCACGACCGGCCGATGACGACGCACTTCGGGCCGGCGTCTTGGCAGTCGCGGGTGCTGGGTGTGCTGACCGCGCTCACCCTTCGTCCCGTGCTCGGGTTGTCCACCCTGATCGGTCTGCTGGTCAACCGACTCTGGCCGGCTGGCCTGCAACGGGTGCATCTCGACGTCATCGACCGGCCGCTGCGGGCGATCTCCGCGCTGCCGGGCACCACGGTCACCCGCGAGGCGCTGCCGCACTGCCCGGCCGAATGGGTCAGCGCGCCCGCCGCCGGCACGTCCACCGATCTGATCATCTACTTCCACGGTTCGGCGCTGGTCACCCTCGGGCTGAACTCGCATCGCCGGTTCGTCTCCAAATTGTCGGCAGCCACCGGAGCCAAGGTGCTCAACGTCGGTTACCGCCTGGCACCCCAGGCCGCGATCGAAGAGGCCGTCGAGGACGGCGTGGATGCCTACCGGCGCGCCTTGGATCTCGGCTTCGCACCGAGCCGCATCGTGTTCGCCGGCGACTCGGCGGGCGGTCTCATCGCGGCCGACACCGCGCTGGCCGTGCGCGACGCCGGGCTCCCGGTGCCGGCCGGGCAGATCCTGTTGTCGGCGTTGACCTCTGCCGATATGGATCTGAAGTACCAGGCCCTCAAACAACATCGGGATGTGCTCTTCCCGTTCATGACGGTCAAGTTCATCTACGACGTCTTCGCGACGGTGAACGGCACCCGCCCGGTGCCGATCATGCCCGCCGAGGCCAACGCCCAAGGCCTGGGCCCGTTCCTGTTGCAGATCGGCACCAACGAGATGTTGCGCAACGACACCTTCGTGCTGGCCGATCAGCTGAAGGCCGCCGGGGTGCCGGTCTGGGTTCAGGTGTGGGACAAGGCCATGCACATGTTCCAGCTGACCTTCGACGTCAACCCCGACGCCCGCCGCGCCATCGACGAGATCGCCTCGTTCGTCGAACACGTCACCACCGAGGCCAGCAAGGCGGCCTGACCTGCGGCCCCAGTGGCCACTTATGGCACGCATTCTCGGCGGAACCGTGTCATAAGTGGCCACTCGGCAATGGGCCTAGTGCGCGAAGTGCCGGGCCCCGGTCAGGTACAACGTGATCCCGGCGGCTGTCGCGGCGGCGGTCACCTCGTCGTCGCGCACCGAGCCACCGGGGTGCACAACCGCTTTCACCCCGGCATCGATCAGCGTCTGCAACCCGTCGGGGAACGGGAAGAACGCGTCGGAGGAGGCCACCGCGCCCTTGGTGCGCTCCCCCGCCCGCTCGACTGCCAGCCGGGCGGCGTCCACCCGGTTGACCTGACCCATGCCGACCCCGACGGTGGCGCCGTCCTTGGCGATCACGATGGCATTGGACTTCACCGCCCGGCCGGCCCGCCAGGCGAAGACCAGATCGGCGAGCGTCTGGGGATCGGCGGCCGCACCGGTGGCCAGCGTCCAGTTGTTCGGATCGTCGCCCTCGGCGTCGAGGGCATCACGCTGCTGGACCAGCAGGCCGCCGCTGATCGGGCGCAATTCGGTGGCGGTGCCCTCGGGTTCACCCGCGACCAGGATGCGGATGTTCTTCTTCTTGGACAGCACCTCGACCGCGCCGGGCTCGTAGGCCGGTGCGACGATCACCTCGGTGAAGATATCGGCTACCGTCTCGGCCATCTGGACGCTCACGGTGGTGTTGGTGGCAATCACCCCGCCGAACGCCGAGAGCGGATCGCAGGCGTGTGCCTTGGCGTGCGCGTCGGCGACCGACGTCGTCGACACCGCGATGCCACACGGGTTGGCGTGCTTGATGATCGCCACGCAGGTCTGCTCGTGGTCGAATGCCGCGCGCCATGCCGCATCGGCATCGGTGTAGTTGTTGTAGGACATCTCCTTGCCGTGCAGCTGCTCGGCCTGGGCCAGACCCGGCCAGGCCGAGTCGTCCCGGTAGAGGGCCGCGCGCTGATGCGGGTTCTCGCCGTACCGCAGCACCGCGGTGCGCCGCGAGGTCGAGCCGACCCAGCGCGGGAGCGCGGACGCATCCGCCGTGCCTTCTTCGGGGGACAGCACCGAGACCATCCAGCTCGCCACCGCGACGTCGTATTCGGCGGTGTGCTGGAAGGCCAACGCGGCCAGCTTCTTCCGTTCGGCCAGGGTGAAGCCGCCGTCGCGGACCGCGGCCAGCACCCCGTCATAGCCGAGCGGGTCGACCACGACGGCCACGCTCGGGTGGTTCTTGGCCGCGGCACGCACCATCGACGGGCCGCCGATGTCGATCTGCTCGACGCACTCGTCGGGCACCGCGCCGGAGGCCACCGTCTCGCTGAACGGATACAGGTTCACCACCACCAGCTCGAACGGGGCGATCCCCAACTCGGCCAGCGCGCTCTCGTGCTCGGGCTTGCGCAGGTCGGCGAGCAGACCGGCGTGCACCTTGGGGTGCAGCGTCTTGACCCGGCCGTCGAGCACCTCGGGGAAGCCGGTGACGTCCTCGACCGGGGTCACCGGAACACCGGCGTCGGCAATGGTTTTCGCGGTCGAGCCCGTCGAGACGATGCTCACCCCCGCGGCGTGCAGCCCACGGGCGAGATCGGCCAGACCGGTCTTGTCGTACACACTGATCAACGCCCGCCGAATCGGCTTACGTTCGCTCATCCCAGGATTGCCTTTCGTCCGCTCCAGGTCAGGCCGCGCGTCGCCAGCGCGGCCAGCACGTCCACCAACAGCGCCCGTTCGGCGGTCTTGATGCGCTCGTGCAAGGTCTCTTCGGTGTCATCGTCGCGTACCGGTACCGCCTGCTGCGCCAGGATCGGCCCGGTGTCCACCCCGGAGTCCACCAGGTGCACGGTGCACCCGCTCACCCGCACCCCGTGCTCCAGGGCGTCGGCGACGGCGTGGGCGCCGGGAAAGGCGGGCAGCAATGCCGGATGGGTGTTGACCACCCGACCGTGGAAGCGCTGCAGGAACTGCGGTCCCAGGATCTTCATGAACCCGGCGCTGACCACCAGATCGGGCTCGTGCACGGCGACGGCCGCGGTGAGCGCGGCATCCCAGGCGCTTCTGTCGGCATGGTCGGCGAGGCGCAGCCGGAACGACGGGAGCCCGGCCTCACCGGCAATCTCCAGTGCCCGGCAGGTGCGGTCGGTCCCGACCGCGACCACGCGCGCCGGGTAGTCGCCGACCGCGGCCGCCATCAGTGCCTCGAGCAGGGAACCGGTACCCGACGCCAGCACCACCAGCCGAGCCGGTGCGCTGGGCGGCACTCGGAACGGTGGCTGCGGCACGCGCAGCAGCCTAGTCGTCCTGCTCGCGTCGCTTTTCGGCGACCACGTCGGGAATGTCGCCGTCGACCATGAAGTGTTCCTCCGGATCGAGCAGCGGGTCGTCATCACCGTGGACCGGCGCCTCGACGATCTCGGCGTCGAGATAGTCGGGCTCACCGAGCAGCACATCGTCATCGATCTCGGCGTCGATGATCACCTCGGCGTCGATCACATCGTCGGTGCGCTCGGAACGCCATTCGCTGTCGACGATGACCTCGGTGATCGCGTCCTCGTCAGCGGGCTCGGGTTCGGGAGCCGGAACGGGTTTCACCGGCCTGGGCCGCCGCGTCAGGCCCCCGGCCATGACCACGGTGAGACCGCCGATGACGGCGAACCACAGGAACACGGCCGGACCGAACGTGGTCTGGTCGACCCCGACGTCACCGAAGTTGCCCAGCCTCCCGCCGCCGGCATAACCGAGCAGTGCCATGGTTGCTGCCGCGGCCACCGCGGCGACGCCGAGCTTGGCCAAGGCGATCGGCCAGGGTGCGGGCCGGCGGGCGCATTGCTGACCCAACGCGACGGCCGCCACTGCCGCGACGATCAGCAGCGCCACCCAGATCGGGCCGAGCGGTGGAGTCGGCAACGCGGCCAGGACCGGTACCGCCGGGATGTCACCGCCCAGCACGGTGAACGAGCTGAACGTGGCCAGCCCGATGTGGGCACTGGACCCCACTGCCACGGCCGCGGTGCCCACCAGCACGTTCGGGATGTACAGAATCGACAGCAGGGCGAGGCTGAGCTGACCAAACAGCGAGTCGGTGATCCCGAAGAGGTCATGCATGGTTCCCCAGTGCACGACGATCGAACCGACGGCGACCACACCGCACAGTCCGAGCAGCGCGAGCACACCGGTTGCCGCGGCGCGCAGCGCCTCGGGCAGCCAGCGCGGCAGCCACGGCAGGCCGGCCAGTCGTCCGGTCATCGCGACGCCGATGAGCACACCGGACAGGTGCACCAGCAAGACCCCGGCGAAGGCACGCGACGCATCGGGGGTCTGCAACTGGGTGATGACCGAGGATGCGTCGTGGATCACGGCCAGCGCGATCGCCGCGATCAGCAACGGTCCGCCGAGCGCCGAGGCAGCCACCCAGCGGATGACGAACCACGACGACCTCGCCGAGGCGGCCGCCGTGGTGCGCGCGGTGGCCCACACCATCAGCAGCACCGGCAGCAGCGGCATCACGCCGAGCTCCCGGCCGCCGATCGACACCGGGACCTGGTGCACGCCGAGCCACATGCTGGCGATGGCGCCGAACGCGCCGGTCATATCGCTGTTGGCGATCAACAGCTGCAGCAGTGTGATCGCGGCGATGATGCCCAGCGCGGCAACCGACGGCCCGAACGCGACCCGCAGCAGGTCACGGGCCTGCCGAGTGCCGACCGATCGGTTTTCCACTAGCTGGGTCGCTCCTCGCACGCTGGTATCACGCATGCCTGATCCCCGCTGTCCGGGCACGCGACGCCCAGACTACGACGACGGCGGCCCGGATTGCGGCGTGGAGTCGGACTGCGCTGGGGGTGTCGGCGATTGGGTCGGCACCGCGCTGGTGGGAGCCGACGATCCCTGCTGTTGCGGTTGCCCGAAGGCCGGGAAGCCGGTGGGCGGGGTCGGCGGACCGGAGTGCCCACCCGCGGCGTGCGAATCGGTGTTGGCGTCGCTGTAGGAACCGGCCGAGCCGGCCCCGGAGAAACCACCGGTGGACGGGCCGCCGGGGTAGGAGCCGTACGGCGTCGGATAGCCCGGACGCTGCTGCGGCTGGCCGTACTGCTGCGGCTGACCCTGGGGTTGTCCCTGGGGTTGTCCGTAGCCGTAGGGCGGCTGACCGTACTGGCCATAGGGCTGCTCGTAGCGCGGCTTGGGCGCCGGCGGGGTGAGCACCTCGGCGTCGAACAGCAGTGCCGCGATCGCCGCACCGGCCTGGAACAGCGTGGTGGCGATGATCAGGTACAGCCCCCAGCCGATCGACAGCCCGGTCGGGGCGTTGATGACCTCGGAGAGCACCAGCAGGAAGGACAGCGTGGCCACGACGGCCACCAGTCCCGCCCGCGTCTTCTGCTTGGGCAGCAGCCCGATGCCGGCCAACAGCGCGGCCAGCACCGAGGCGGCGACGGCGAGACCGAGGCCCGGGGTGCTGCCGCTGGCGCTGCCGAACTGCGGGAAGTCGGAATTGCTGATGGTCAGCAGCGGTCCGAAGTTGAAGACGTAGGTGCCCAGACCGAACGCCGCCACCGCCGCGCTCAGGTACGCGGGCAGCTTGCTGGGTCCGGTCTGCTCGGGCTCCCCTACCTTGCCGAACTGCTGCGTCGGCGCGATGTACTGGTTGCCCTGCTGTGCAGGCGGATATCCGGGGCTACCGGGTGGGTAGGTCATGACTCTCCTGTGTGGGCGATTTCGACCCACGCTAGCGCACCGTGCTGGGAGCCGGCTCAGGCCGATACGAGCACCGGGCTGTCGGCGACCGCACTCTCGGAGGCCTCGATTTCGCGGACGAGCGGCAGCACTTTGGCGCCGAAGTACTCGATTTCCTCCTGGAAGTGGAGGAAACCGCCGAGGATCAGGTCGACACCGCGTTTGCGGTAGGCGGCGATGCGTTCGGCGATCTGTTCGGGGGTGCCGATCAGCTGAGTCCGGAATCCGTCGTTGTACTGGACCAGGTCCTCGAAGGAGGAATCGGCCCACATGCCCTTCTTGTCCCCGGTGGAGTTTCCGGCCTGCTGGACCGCCGAGCGGAATCCCTCGACGGCCGGCTTGTTGGCCTTGGCGATGATCTCCCGCAGGGTTTCCTTCGCTTCTTTCTCCGTGTCCCGCGCGATGATGAAACCGTTGAGGCCGACCTTGACCTCGCGACCGGCGTCGCGGGCGTGGTCGCGCACCTCGACGACCTGCTCGGTGATGCCGTCGAAATCCTTGCCGTTGGAGAAATACCAGTCCGCGTAGTAGCCGCCGTTGCGCCGGGCCGCGGTGGAGTTGCCGCCCTGGAACAGTTCCGGGTTGGGCCGCGCCGGGGTGTTCAGCGGCTTGGGCTTGAGGGTGAAATCGTGGATGCGGTAGAAATCGCCGCGGAAATCGACATCGTCCTCGGTCCATATCTTGCGCAGCACCTGCAGGAATTCCGCGCTGCGCCGGTAGCGCTCGTCGTGTTCGAGCCACGGCTCACCCAGGTGGGTGAATTCGTCCTTGAACCAGCCGGAGACGACGTTGACCGCGAATCGGCCGCCGGAGAGCTGATCGGCGGTGGCGCCGAGTTTGGCCAGCACCGCCGGTTGCCACAGCCCGGGGTGGACGGCCGCGATCACCTTGAGGCGCTCGGTGGCCAGCAACAACGCGAGGCTGAAGCTCGTCGACTCATGCTGGTATTCCGCCCCGTAGCTGGCCTCGTACCGGACCTGGGACAGCGCGTACTCGAAACCGTTGTTCTCCGCGGTCTGGGCCAACTTCTTGTTGTACTCGTAGTTCCAGTCGGTGCGCTGCTCGATATCACTGGTGACCAGGCCACCGCTGACGTTGGGCACCCAGTAGGCGAACGTGGTGTGATCGGCGATGCGTTCGGTCGTCATGGTTGCCATGGCAGCATTCCGCGCCGTCTCGCGTCACCGTTAAGGATCGTGGTGAGCGGAACATCAGGACCCCGGCCTTGCGCCAACGGACTAGAACACGTTCTAATTCTGACCATGGACTACGGGCTCGTTCTCTTCACCAGTGACCGCGGCATCGCCCCGGCAGCTGCGGCCAAGCTGGCCGATGACCACGGCTTCACCACCTTCTACGTGCCTGAGCACACGCACATCCCGATCAAGCGCCAGGCCGCACACCCCACCACCGGTGATGAATCGCTGCCCGACGACCGCTATATGCGCACCCTGGATCCGTGGGTGTCGCTGGGCACCGCCGCGGCGGTCACCAGCCGGGTGCGACTGTCCACCGCGGTCGCGCTGCCGGTCGAACACGATCCGATCACGCTGGCCAAGTCGATCGCGACGCTGGATCATCTCTCCGGCGGCCGGGTCAGCCTCGGTGTCGGATTCGGTTGGAATACCGACGAATTGGCCGATCACAAGGTCCCGCCGGGTCGCCGTCGCACCATGCTGCGCGAGTACCTGGAGGCGATGCGCGCGCTGTGGACGCAGGAGGAGGCGGAGTACGACGGCGAATTCGTCAACTTCGGCCCGTCCTGGGCGTGGCCCAAGCCGGTGCAGTCCCATATTCCGGTACTGGTCGGTGCGGCGGGCACCGAGAAGAACTTCAAGTGGATCGCCCGATCCGCCGACGGCTGGATCACCACCCCGCGCGATTTCACCATCGACGAGCCGGTCAAGTTGCTGCAGGACACCTGGGCCGCGGCCGACCGTGCCGGCGCCCCGCAGATCGTCGCGCTGGACTTCAAGCCCGATCCCGAAAAGCTGGCACACTGGCGCGATCTCGGCGTCACCGAGGTGTTGTTCGGCCTGCCGGACAAATCCGAGGCCGAGGTCGGCGCCTACGTGGAGCGGCTGGCCGGGAAGCTCGCGCAGCTGGTCTGAGCAGGCGGGTTCACGCCAGCGTGGCGTGGTTCTCCTTCTCCCCCGCGGTCACCGTGATCGCGGCACCGAGCGGGTCGCCGTCGGCCATCAGGGCGAGCAGATCCTCGTCGGTGGTCAGCGCCATGAACCGGCTGCCGTCGGCGTCGAGCCTGCCGATGATGACCCCGGTGGTCGTCGGCCAGTCGTAACGCACCGAGTACGTTTCGATCGTGCCGCGACCTTCGGGGTGCCGGGTGACCGCAACCATCGGCTGTTCGTCGATCCTGGACTGCAGTTCCCGGCTGCGGTCGGTACGCCAGTCGACCGGCACGGTCGAGTACACGCCGACCGAATATTTGCTCATCACACCGCCGTTGGCGCCGACGAGGCCGAATCGGCCCGGCTGCTCCCGGGCGCTGCACACCGTCTCGGCGATGCCGTGCAGGGAGTAGCTGTTGCCCGGGCCGCCGAAGAAGGGCAGCCCTCCGGTGAGGGTGAGGCCGCGCGGGTCGTCGGGCGCCAGTCCGGCCGAGTCGCACACCGAGAACACCGGGAAGGGGAAGCAGCTGTAGAGGTCGAAGGTGGATACCTCGGAAAGCTCCACCTCGGCCACGCGAAGCGCCTCTGCCACAGCCATTTCCGCCGAGAGACTGGCGCTCAGGTCGGCGCGGTCGAGCAGGGATTGTTCGACGAGGTCGGCATGACCGTGCAGGTATACCCACTTCTCCTCGGGCACCGACAGCCGGCGTGCGGCGGCCACCGACATCAACAGCACCGCGGCGCCCTGGTTCACCTGGTCGCGGGCCACCATCAGGCGCGGGTAAGGGTCACAGATCATCCGGTTTTCCGGTGTGACGGTGGCGAGTTCGTCCACGGTCCGTTCCACCGGTGATGACGCCAACGGGTTCTTGGCGGCGACCTCCGAGAACGGCGCGAAGAGCTCGGCCATCTGACGGCGGTAGTCGGCCACCGTGGCACCGATGCGCGCTCGGCGGGCGTTGTCCAGCAGTCCGTACTGCACGGGCGCACCCGTCAGACCGTGGGTGGCGGTGTACTCGTTCATGTACTGGTCGAATCCGTAGCCACGATCCTCCAGCTGGCCACCAATCGTCTCGGAGTGGTCCGGCTTGTCCTCGCGGCCCGCGAAATGGCGCAGTGTCGAACCGTTTTCGGATCCCAGCACCAGCACGACCTCGGCATCACCGGCGGCGATGACTCCGGCGAACTCGGTGGTCACCTTCTGCGATCCGTGCCCGCCGAGCGGTTCCAGCACCGCGCGGGCAGGGTCGGCGCCGATACGTGCGGCAACCGACCGCGGGTAGTTGTCCGAACAGCCCAGCGGCGCCTCGGAGAACGGCGTGCAGATCTCGAATTGGCGCAGCCCGACGAAGACCTCGATGGCGGCGGCGATGGTCGCCGAGTCCGCACCGGTGTCGGCCACCGCCGCCCGGGCCGCCTCGGTGGCCAACTCCACCGAGGACATCCCTCGGTAGCCGTCGTCATCGATGCGTTCGGTGAACTGTCCCACGCCGACGATCACCGGGGTACGCGGATCCACCATCACTGACCTCCTGGCAGGTGTTAGTTCGTCAGGCTAACCGATGCCGGATCGCCCACCTGGGCCGGAGGGGCCGCTTGACCCGGATGTCACTTAGTGACACTGTGGAGATGTCACTAAGTGACACGGAGGAGGTGAATCGCCATCGATGACAAGGCAGCGGTCGCGCGCCTGCGGGTCTCCCGGCACGCCGCGGCATTGTTCTGGGAACGGGGAGTCTCGGGCACCAGCGGTGACGACATCGCCGCAGCGGCGAACCTGTCCACCCGCACCATCTGGCGGTACTTCCGCTCGAAGGAGGCGTGCGTCGAGCCGTTGCTCGCCAAGTCCGCGCACCGTTTCATCGGGGTATTGGACCGCTGGCCTGCCGAACTGTCGCTGGGACAACACATGCGGGCCGACGCGATCGCCCACCCGTTCTCCGAACAGGATCTCGCCGACGAGACGGCGGCGATGCGCATCGCGGCCATGTCGGCGACCGAACCCGCCTTGCGCACCGCGTATCTCATGGTGCACGACGAGATGGAGCGCGGGTTCATCCCGGTGATCGCCAAACGGCTCGACCTGCCCGCCCAGGATCTGACGGTGCGGCTGTGCGCGGCCGCCACCACCGCGGCATTGCGGGTGGTCGACGAGGACGTCAGCACCGCCGTCGTCGTGGACGGACGCACCTTCGAAAGCCAGGACATATTGACGCTGATCGACCGCGCCGTCCTCGATGCGACCAACGGACGCATCGGCGCACCGGTCAGCACCTAGAAAGGAACCCGTGGCCCACCACAGCACCGAAACCGCACTCCCGCCGCGCATCTCGGTGGAGCAGTTCTTCAATCCGCCGGAACGTGCCGGTGCCACCATCTCCCCCGACGGAACCCGGATCGCCTACCTGGCGCCCTGGCGCAACCGCCTCAACATCTGGGTGCAGGATCTCGACGGCGCCCTCGAGCCGCGCTGCGTCACCGCCGACGACGTCCGCAGTGTCTACCTCTACAGCTGGACCCACGACTCGCGGCACCTGTTGTACATGCAGGACAGCGGTGGGGACGAGAACTGGCACCTGCACCGTGTCGATCTCGACGACCCCGGCAGCGCCGCAGTCGATCTCACGCCCTTCCCGAACACCCGGGTCAGCTACGAACTGCTCAAGACCCGACCGGGAAAGGCCGTCGTGCAGCACAACGCACGCAATCCCGAGCTGGTCGATGCCTACGAACTGGATATCGCCACGGGCGAACTCACCATGATCGCCGAGAATCCCGGTAATGCCATCGGGTGGGTCACCGGCCCCAATGGAGACCTGTTCACCAACACCCTCACTGTCGCCGGCGACGTCGAGATCTCCCGGTGGGATCCGGACACGCACACCCTGCGGCCGATCAAGCTGTACGACGGGCGCGACTATCCGCTGGGTATTCACCCGATCGCGCCCACGCCCGACGGCACCGGAATCTGGCTGGGTTCCTACGCCGGCGGCGACAGGATGCGGCTGATGCGGTTGGACGTCGCCACCGGCACCGAGACCGAGGTGGACAGCCACCCCCGGTTCGATCTCGGGGCACAGCTCATGTTGCCGTCCCCATTCATCCTCAGTGAACAGACCGGTGAGCTGATCGGCGCACGCTATTACGGTGAGCGACAGGTGATTCACGCGCTGGATCCCGACTTCGGCGAGGTGCTCGACAGGCTGACCGGCCTCTCCGACGGTGACCTGTCCACCATCTCCTGCGATGACAGCGGGCAACGGTGGGTGGTCAGCTTCCAGCACGACCGCGAGCCGGGCGTCACCTATTTCTATGACCGCAGCACCGACGAGAGCCGGCTGCTGTTCCGGCCGTACCCGAACCTCGACCCCGCCGGGTTGGCACCGATGCAGCCCGTGGGCCTGAAGTCCCGCGACGGACTCGACCTGCACGGGTACCTGACCCTGCCGGTCGGGGTGGAGCCGAGCGGACTGCCGATGGTGCTGCTCGTGCACGGCGGTCCGTGGGCGCGTGATGTGTGGTCCTATCAGCCCGATGTTCAGGTGCTCGCCAATCGCGGGTACGCGGTGCTGCAGATCAACTTCCGCGGTTCGACCGGATACGGAAAGTCGTTCACCCAGGCCGCGATCGGCGAGTTCGCCGGCCGGATGCACAATGACCTGATCGACGCGGTCGACTGGGCCGTCGAGCAGGGGTACGCCGACCGCGACCGGGTCGCCATCTTCGGTGGGTCCTACGGCGGCTACGCGGCTCTGGTCGGGGTCACCTTCACTCCGGACGTGTTCGCCGCCGCCATCGACTACGTCGGCATCTCCAACCTTGCCAACTTCATGAAGACCCTACCCAACGTCGGCAGGCGCTTCCTGGCCACCAACTGGCATCTGTACGTGGGTGATCCGTCGGATCCGCAGGCCGAGGCCGATATGCTGGCCCGCTCCCCGATCACCCGGGTGGACCAGATCCGCACCCCGCTGCTGGTGGTGCAGGGCGCCAACGACTCTCGCGTCGTACAGGCCGAGTCCGACAACATGGTCGCGGCCTTGCGTGCCCGCGGCGTCGAGGTGGAGTACATGGTCAAGGAGGACGAGGGGCACGGCTTCGTCAACCCGGACAACAGCATCGACATGTACCACGCCGTGGAGCGGTTCCTGGCCGAGCACCTGTGACGTCGGGTCGCCGAGACTACGGTTTGTCCTGGGAAGGCGGCCATTTCGCACCAAGAACCGTAGTCTCGGCGCACGTGCACGAGAAAGGCCCCCGCGAATCCACGCGGGGGCCTTCTCATGTATGGCTGTTACAGCTTGTTGAACAGCTCGCGTGCCTTGGCGGCGGTCTCCGACGGCGTCTTGCCGACGGCCACACCCGCGGCCTCGAGGGCCTCCTGCTTACCGGCCGCGGTACCCGCACCGTCGGAGACGATGGCGCCGGCGTGGCCCATGGTCTTGCCCTCGGGAGCGGTGAAGCCCGCGACGTAGCCGACGACCGGCTTGGTGACGTTGGCCTTGATGTAGGCGGCGGCCTTCTCCTCGGCGTCGCCACCGATCTCACCGATCATCACGATCAGCTTGGTCTCGGGATCCTTCTCGAACGCCTCGAGGGCGTCGATGTGGGTGGTGCCGATGACCGGGTCGCCGCCGATGCCGATGGCGGTCGAGAAGCCGAGATCGCGCAGTTCGTACATCATCTGATAGGTCAGGGTGCCGGACTTGGAGACCAGTCCGATCGGGCCCTTGCCGGTGATGTTGTTCGGCGTGATGCCGACCAGCGACTCACCGGGGGTGATGATGCCGGGGCAGTTCGGACCGATGATCCGGGTCTTCTGGCCCTTCTCGACGTTGTAGGCCCACGCATAGGCGCTGTCCTGCACCGGGATTCCCTCGGTGATGACGACCAGCAGCGGGATCTCGGCGTCGATGGCCTCGATGATGGCGTCCTTGGAGAACGCCGGCGGCACGAAGGCGATCGACACGTCGGCGCCGGTCTCCTTCATGGCCTCGGCGACCGAACCGAAGACGGGGATTTCGACGTCCTTGCCATCTTTATCTTGGTGCTGGACTTTAGTGCCGGCCTTGCGGGCGTTGACGCCGCCGACGATCTGGGTACCGGCCTTGAGCATCAGCTTGGTGTGCTTGGTGCCCTCACCGCCGGTGATGCCCTGGACGATGACCTTGCTGTCCTTGTTCAGGAAGATAGACATTCTTGTTGGCTCCCTTACTTGTTGGCCAGCTCGGCGGCCTTGTCGGCGCCGGCGTCCATGGTTTCGGCCTGTACGACCAGCGGATGATTGGCTTCGGCCAGGATGCGGCGACCCTCGTCGACGTTATTGCCGTCGAGACGCACGACCAGCGGCTTGTTGGCCTCGTCGCCGAGGATCTCCAGCGCCTTCACGATGCCGTTGGCGACGGCGTCACACGAGGTGATGCCACCGAAGACGTTGACGAACACGCTCTTGACCTGGCTGTCGCCGAGGATCACATCCAGACCGTTGGCCATCACCTCGGCCGAGGCGCCGCCGCCGATGTCGAGGAAGTTGGCGGGCTTCACGCCGCCGTGCTTCTCACCGGCGTAGGCGACGACGTCGAGGGTCGACATGACCAGACCCGCACCGTTGCCGATGATGCCGACCTCACCGTCGAGCTTGACGTAGTTGAGGTCGTTCTCCTTGGCCTTGAGCTCGAGGGGATCGGTGGCGTCCTTGTCCTCGAACTCGGCGTGGCCGGGCTGGCGGAAGTCGGCGTTGGCGTCGAGGGTGACCTTGCCGTCCAGCGCCAGGATCTGATCGTCGGGGGTACGCACCAGCGGGTTGACCTCCACCAGGGTGGCGTCCTCGCCGACGAACACCTCCCAGAGCTTCTGGATGGTGACGGCGGCGGCATCGAGCACCTCGGCGGGCAGGTGGCCCTTCTCGGCGATCTCGCGAGCGAAGGCCAGATCGACGCCCTTGACGGCGTCGACGGGAACCTTGGCCAGCCGGTCGGGCTTGGTCGCGGCGACCTCTTCGATCTCCATGCCGCCCTCGACCGAGCACATGGCCAGGTAGGTGCGGTTGGAGCGGTCCAGCAGGAAGGAGATGTAGTACTCCTCGGCGATGTCGCTGGCCTCGGCGACCAACAGCTTCTTCACGACATGGCCCTTGATGTCCAGGCCCAAGATGTTGTTGGCGTGCTCCAGCGCGTCGGCGGGGGTGGCCGCGTACTTCACGCCGCCGGCCTTACCGCGGCCGCCGACCTTCACCTGAGCCTTGACCATGACCGGCTTGCCGATCTCCTCGGCGATCGCCTTGGCGTCCTCGGCGGACTCGGTGACCCGGCCCGGCGTGGTCGGTACGTTGTGCTTGGCGAAGAGTTCCTTCGCCTGGTACTCGAACAGATCCATGAGTTTCCTAAAAGGGTGTCTGTCTAGGTGACGTTTCGAACTGACTTCACAGGTAGTGGGCCGGACAGACCGATGGCCGTGACTGGCTCGCTGGCACTGTATCCACCCGCCCGGCAGGCGCCCGCACCGCCCACCGTTCATGTGGTACATCTCACCGAGGCCCATTGGTGATACAAGTCACATTGCCGCTGGGAATGAGCTCATAAGTTGCCACCAACATTGGAATTTGGTTAACGTGCCTCTTGGTCTCGGTAACGGTCAGGTCACGGCGCTAAGGAATTTTCAGGTTGGCTGAGCACAGTTCGTCTCGATCCCTCCGGGGAGCAGCGACGAAGGGGCGGCAAAGCCCCGAGCGGCCAGAGAACCCGGCAGCGGTCACCGACATCATCCCTTTCAACGAGTTCGGCGATCTGTGCGAACTCGACTTCCGGGACAGCTCCGCGTTCGACAAGGAACAGCGCGTGATCGCCGCCCCCGAACTCGATGACCTGCACGACACCGACGACCTGGTCCCCCTGCGACTGGTCATCCCCAGCGAATTCCAGGCCGCCGGCGAGCCCTCGTCGCACGCCTACCGCGACAGCCACACCGACCTCAGTGACGGCACCGCGCTGACCGATGTCATCGACATGCGGGCACACCGCACCGGCGGGGCGCACCGTAAGCAGACCGTGGGTGCGGTCAAGAGCCGGTTGATGATCGCCGCCATGGCCGCCGGAGCGACCGCCTCGGGCGCTTACTCGCTGTCCACGGCAAACGACGTGACTCCCGCGCCGGATACCGTGCTCGCCGCCGACGGCACCCTCATCGAGGGCGCCTCGATCACCGGATCGGCCGACGGCGTGCAGATCATCGCCGTGCAGCCGGTGGCCTCGTCGGCGGTGCATGCCGAGGAGATCAGCAAGGCCGCCGCCTTCGCCCAGGAGCGCGCCGATCGCGAGGCCCGGCTGACCCGGCCCATGTTCGTGATGCCCACCAAGGGCGTGTGGACGTCCGGCTTCGGATACCGCTGGGGTGTGCTGCACGGTGGTATCGACATCGCCGGTCCGATCGGTACGCCGATCCTGGCCGCCAGCGATGGCGTGGTCGTCGACGTCGGGCCGGCCGCCGGTTACGGTGCGCTGGTCAAGCTGCGCCATTCCGACGGCACCGTGACGCTGTACGGACACATCAACACCTGGCTGGTCAGCAAGGGCCAGCGCGTGATGGCCGGCGACCAGATCGCCACCATGGGCAACCGCGGCAACTCCACCGGTCCGCACCTGCACTTCGAGGTGCTGATGAACGGTTCCAACCGGATCGATCCGGTGCCGTGGCTGGCTCAGCGCGGGCTCTCCCCCGGCAATTACGTCGGGTAACTACCTTGGTGGGGTGACGGCAGAACCTCCGGTGCCACCCGCCGAACAACCCCGCATCATCCGTCGGCACCCGACGGGTTCCTTCCCCGCGCTCACCCCCGATCCCGGTGAGGACCGCACATCGCTGGTCCCGGCGGCGACCGACACCACACAGACCACCTACATTCCGCGACCGATCCCGGTGGCGGTCCCCGGGCGACCGGCCGCCGGGCCCGCCACCGCGATCTCAGCCGCCATTGCGAGCATCCTCAGCGGGTGGGCCACCGCGGTCATCGCCACCGACCTGATCGCCGGCTGGTGGAACACCGATCTGCTGTTCTGCATCGCGATCGGATTCCTGACCGCGATCTCGGCGGGCGCCGGTATCGCCGGGTTGATCGCCCTGCTGCTGCAGCGCCGGATGGGTCGACTGCTGATCATCGTCGGGGCGGCCATCGGGCTGCTCATCTTCGGCAGCCTGTTCCTGGCCGGGGCCAAACTGCACCCGGTGGTGTTCGCGATGCCGGTGCTGCCGCTGGCGACGGTGGTACTGACGCTGTTGCCCGCGACTCGCCGGTGGTCTCGAGGACCGGGTCGTTAGAGCTTCTGCACCGGCGCGTGATTGTGCATCAACTTGACCCGGCCGGCACTGCCGAAGTCGATCAGCGACATCGCCGATTCGCCCATCCCCGACACCTCTTCGACGCGGCCCAGTCCGTACTTGTCGTGGTTGACGCGGTCGCCGGGTTCCAACGTGATGATCGTGCGGTTGCGCGCCTTCCCCGGTGCGGGACGGGCGTTCTCGGCGAAGCGGCCGACGCGCGGCGCGCTGAGCGCTGCAGACGGCGCCTCCACCCGACGCCAGTTGATCAGGTCCTCGGGGATCTCGCGCAGGAACCGGGACTCGGGGTTGAGCATCGGCTGGCCCCATGACGAGCGCACCTTGGCACGGCTCAGATACAACCGCTGCCGGGCCCGGGTGATACCCACGTAGGCCAGCCGGCGTTCCTCGCTGAGCTCGGTGGGGTCGCCGAGTGCCCGCATGTGCGGGAACATGCCGTCCTCCCAGCCGATCACGAAGACCACCGGGAACTCCAGACCCTTGGCGGTGTGCAGCGTCATCATGGTGACCACGCCGGAACCGTGCTCGGGGATCTCGTCGGCGTCGGCCACCAGCGAGACCCGTTCCAGGAACTGCGCCAGCACCCCGGTGTCGGGGATGTCCTCGTCGTGGTCTTCCTCTTCGTCCAACGCCTGCCGGTTGGCCAGGTCGATGCTGAATTCGTGGGCGACGCTGACGAGCTCGTTCAGGTTGTCCAGCCTGGCCAGATCCTGCGGGTCACTGGATGATTCGAGCTCACGTCGGTAGCCGGTGCGCTCCAGCACCGCCTCGACGAGGTCGCCGAGTTCGCCGTCGAGTTGGCCGCGCAGCTGGTCGAGCAGTTTCACGAAGGACGCGATCGCCTTCTCCGAGCGGGTGTTGAGCATCGGCACCCGGCCCTCCGCGGCCGCCTGCAACGCATCGTTGAAGCTTCCACCGCTGTTCTCGGCGTACACCGCGACGCACGCCTCCGCGCGGTCCCCGATTCCCCGCCGCGGGGTGTTCAGGATACGACGCATGCTCACCGAATCCCCCGGGTTGTCGAGCACCCGCAGGTAGGCGACGATATCGCGAATTTCCTTGCGCTCGTAGAACCGAACGCCGCCGACCACCTTGTACGGGATGCCTGAGCGGATGAAGACTTCTTCCAGCGCGCGGGAGGAGTTGTTGGTGCGGTAGAAGACCGCGACGTCGTTGTAGGAGATGTTCTCCTGATCGGCCAGCGCATCGATCTCGCCCGCGACGAACCGGGCCTCGTCGTGCTCGTTGTCCGCGACGTAGCCGACGATCAGCTCTCCCTCACCGGAGTCGGTCCACAGTCGCTTCTCACGGCGGCCGGTGTTGCGGGCGATCACGGCATTGGCGGCGTTCAGGATCGTCTGCGTCGATCGGTAGTTCTGTTCCAGCAGAATCGTTCTGGCGTTGGGATAGTCGCGCTCGAAGTCCTCGATATTGCGGATGGTGGCGCCACGGAACGCGTAGATCGACTGGTCGGCATCACCCACCACACACAGCTCCGAGGGAGGCACCCCGGCCGGATCATCGGAGTGTGTCTCGACCCCGACGAGCTCACGCACCAACACGTACTGCGCGTGGTTGGTGTCCTGGTACTCGTCGACGAGGATGTGCCGGAACCGGCGCCGGTAGTACTGGGCGATCTGCGGGAAGGCCTGCAGCACGGCCACCGTCTCGCCGATCAGATCATCGAAGTCCAGGGCGTTGGCAGCCCGCAGCCGGCGCTGGTATTCGCCGAACACCGAGGCGATGGTCTTGGACATGTCATCGGAGCTGTCGGTCAGGTCGGCGAGCGCCTGGTCGGGATCGATCAGCTCGTTCTTGAGGTTGGAGATGCCGTTGGCCAGCAACCGCGGGGTGTAGCGCTTGGTGTCCAGGCCCATGTCCTTGGCGATCATCATGAGCAGCCGGCGCGAGTCGTCGGAGTCGTAGATCGAGAAGTTCGAGTTCAGCCCGGGCAGCAGTGAGGCCTGGTTACGCAGGATGCGCACGCACGTGGAGTGGAAGGTGGACACCCACATGTTGCGGGCCCGCGGGCCGATCAACCCGACGACGCGTTCGCGCATCTCGGCGGCGGCCTTGTTGGTGAAGGTGATGGCGAGCACCTGCCCGACACCGACGTCACGGGCGGCCAGCAGGTAGGCGATGCGCCGGGTGAGCACCGCCGTCTTACCCGATCCCGCGCCGGCCACGATGAGCAGCGGGGATCCTTCGTGCAGGACAGCTTGGCGCTGCTGCGGGTTGAGCCCGTCGAGCAGTTGTTCGGTATCAGAACCCTGGGCCGGCGCGTCAAAAAGAGATGTCATTTCGGTCTCGAATCTACCGCCGACAGGTGACATCCCGGTGACCCGCCTTTGCACGGAATCTGCGCCGGGTGGCACACTCGGATCGTGTTACCCGAGCCCGCCGCCGATATCGACGAACTGCGCCTGGAGATCGACCGCCTCGACGCGGAAATCCTGGCTGCGGTGAAGCGCCGCGCCGAGGTTTCGCGCCTCATCGGCAAGGCGCGGATGGCCTCCGGCGGCACCCGGCTGGTGCACAGCCGCGAGATGAAGGTCATCGAGCGCTACAGCGAGCTCGGCCCCGAGGGCAAGGACCTGGCCATGCTGCTGTTGCGCCTGGGTCGCGGCCGCCTCGGCCACTAGTCACCCCACGATTTCGGCGCGGAAACGCTCGGTCAGCGAGCGTTTCCGCGCCGAAATCGTCAGGACGTGAAGGCGATGTACTTGGTCTCCAGGTACTCCTCGATACCCTCCGAGCCGCCCTCGCGGCCGAACCCGGACTCCTTGATCCCGCCGAACGGCGCCGCGGCATCCGAGATGACCCCGCGGTTGACGCCCACCATGCCCGCCTCGACGGACTCCGCGACGCGCAGCGCGCGATCGAGAGACTGGGTGTAGATGTAGGACGCCAACCCGTACTCGGTGTTGTTGGCCGCGGCGATACCTTCCTCCTCGGTATCGAAGCCGGTGATCGGCGCGACGGGCCCGAACACCTCCTCCTTGAGGATGCGGGCGTCGGCCGGGACGTCGGCCAGCACGGTGGCCGGGTAGAAGTGTCCGGGACCGTCCGGGGCCACTCCGCCGACGGCCACCTCGGCGCCGCGGGACACGGCGTCGGAGACCAGGTCGGCGACGATGCCGAGTTGTTTGGCCGAGATCAGCGGGCCCAATGTCGAGGACTCCTCAAGACCGTTGCCCAACGAGTATTCGCTCATCCGCTTGACCAGCTTCTCGGTGAACTCCGCGCGCACCGCATTGGCGACGTGGAACCGGTTGGCCGCGGTGCACGCCTCGCCGCCGTTGCGCATCTTTGCCAGCAACGCACCCTCCACGGCGGCATCGACGTCGGCATCGTCGAACACCACGAACGGGGCGTTGCCACCGAGTTCCATCGAGGTGCGCAACAGCTTGTCGCTGGACTGTTTCACCAGTGCCTTGCCGACCCCGGTCGAGCCGGTGAAGGTCAGCTTGCGCAGCCGGCCGTCGTCGATCAGCGCTGCGGTCAGATCACCGGGCTTGGTGGTCGGCAGCACCGAGAGCACCCCCTTGGGCAGGCCGGCCTCGTCGATCAGCTTGGCCAGCAGCAGCATCGTCAGCGGGGTCTCCTGCGCCGGTTTGACCAGCATGGTGCAACCGGCCGCGAGTGCGGGGCCGATCTTGCGGGTGCCCATCGCCAATGGGAAGTTCCACGGCGTGATGGCGTAACACGGGCCCACCGGCATCTTGGTCACCAGGATGCGCCCGGTGCCCGCCGGGCTGTGGGTGTAGCGCCCGTCGATGCGGACGGCTTCCTCGGCGAACCAACGGAAGAACTCCGAACCGTACTTCACCTCGCCGCGGCTCTCGGCCAGCACCTTCCCCATCTCCAGGGTCATCAGCATGGCGAGGTCTTCGCTTCGCGCGGTAAGGGTTTCGAACACCGAGCGCAGGATCTCGCCGCGTTCGCGCGCCGGGGTGGCGGCCCAGTCGGCCTGCACGGCGGTGGCGGCATCGAGCGCGGCGATCCCATCTTCGGGCGTCGCATCGGCCACCGAGGTGATCACCTCGTCGGTCGCGGGGTTGAGCACGTCGAACTTCTGGGATGAAGCCGAGCCCCGCTCGTCACCACCGATCCACAGACCGGTGGGCACGGATGAAATCAACTCTTCAATGCGCATACATCCATCATGTACACCCTCGATCCCGACGCCGCACTAAGGTCGGAAGAATGAGTGCTGACATCACCGAGACGGCCGCATGGCATTCGCTGCAACGCCACCACGAGGCGGTGTCGTCGAAGAATCTTCGGGAGCTCTTCGACGAAGATCCGGCCCGCGGCACCGATCTCACGCTGACCGTCGGCGATCTCTACATCGACTACAGCAAGCACCGGGTGACACGCGAGACGTTGGAACTCCTGGTCGAGCTGGCCACCGCGGCCGGGCTGCAGGACCGCCGCGACGCCATGTACTCCGGTGCGCACATCAACACCTCCGAGGACCGCGCCGTTCTGCACACGGCCCTGCGGTTGCCCAGGGGCGCCGAGCTGATCGTGGACGGCCAGGACGTGGTCGCCGACGTCCATCAGGTGCTCGACGCGATGGGCGATTTCACCGACCGGTTGCGTTCCGGACAGTGGACCGGCGCCACGGGCGAGCGGATCACGTGCGTGGTGAACATCGGCATCGGCGGCTCGGATCTGGGACCGGTGATGGTCTACGACGCGTTGCGCCACTACGCCGATGCCGGCATTTCGGCGCGCTTCGTGTCCAATGTCGACCCGGCCGACCTGATCGCGAAGTTGGACGGCTTGAATCCGGCCACAACGCTTTTCGTCGTCGCGTCGAAGACGTTCTCCACGCTGGAGACATTGACCAATGCGACCGCGGCGCGGCGGTGGCTGATCGAATCACTCGGCGAGGATGCGGTTTCCAAGCATTTCGTGGCGGTCTCCACCAACAAGAAGCTCGTCGACGAATTCGGTATCGACACCGCCAACATGTTCGGCTTCTGGGATTGGGTTGGCGGTCGCTACTCGGTGGACTCGGCGATCGGGCTGAGCGTGATGGCGGCGATCGGCCGCGAACGCTTCGCGGAGTTCCTCTCCGGGTTCCACCTCGTCGACGAGCACTTCCGAACGGCGCCGCTGGCACAGAACGCGCCGGCTCTGCTGGGCCTGATCGGCGTCTGGTACAACAACTTCTTCGGCGCGCAGTCCCGCGCTGTGCTGCCGTATTCCAATGACCTGTCTCGGTTCGCCGCCTATCTGCAGCAGCTGACCATGGAATCCAACGGGAAGTCGGTGCGCGCGGACGGCACACCGGTCAGCACCGATACCGGCGAAATCTATTGGGGCGAGCCGGGAACCAACGGTCAGCACGCGTTCTACCAGTTGCTGCACCAGGGCACCAGGTTGATCCCGGCCGACTTCATCGGCTTTTCCCAGCCCACCGACGATCTGCCCACCGCGGACGGCACCGGCAGCATGCACGACCTGCTGATGAGCAACTTCTTCGCCCAGACCCAGGTGTTGGCCTTCGGCAAGACTGCCGAGGAGATCGCGGGCGAGGGCACCGACGCCGATGTCGTGCCGCACAAGGTGATGCCGGGCAACCGGCCGAGCACCTCGATCCTGGCGACCAAGCTCACCCCCTCGGTGGTCGGTCAGCTCATCGCGCTCTACGAGCACCAGGTGTTCACCGAGGGCGTCATCTGGGGTATCGACTCGTTCGACCAGTGGGGTGTCGAGCTGGGCAAGACCCAGGCCAAGGCGCTTCTCCCGGTGCTGACCGATGATGCCGCTCCCGCGAGGCAGACGGATTCGTCGACCGATGCACTCGTGCGGCACTACCGCGCGGAGCGCGGCCGAACAGCCTGAGCCGCGCGGAGCGCGGTCGAACAGCCTGAGCCCGAGGCGCCGAGAGTGACGTAATGGCTGCCCCCGATGCGTCGGAGGCAGCCGTTACGTCACTCTCGGGGCCGACCGGAAAAGCGCGTACCCGCTGCGCCTTTCGGCGAGCAGCGGGTACGCGTCCTATCGAGATGCTGTGTTACGGGGCGGGGATGGTTGCGCAACCCACATTCGGGATGCAGCCGCTCGCGCCACCGGGACCTGCACTGCCACTGGGGCCGCCGGGGATCGCCCCGGTTGCACCGTCCGGGCCGGCCGATCCGCCGGGACCGCCCGGGATCACACCACTGGCACCACCCGGACCAGCCTCACCGACGGGACCACCCGGAATGGCGCCACTGGCACCACCGGGACCGGCCTCGCCGACGGGACCACCGGGGATCGCCACGTTGGCACCGTCCGGACCGGCATTGCCGACTGCGGCACACGGCGTGCCGTCGGCGTTCCAGCACGGCGGCGGTGGCGGCGGGGTGGCACCGGCGACGGGTGCGAACGCGATTGCCGCACCCGCAGCACCGGCAAAGAGGAACGGGGTCATCTTCGTCAGTTTCACCATCATGAAAAGAGAGTTACCACTGACTAAGTCGGGCTAAACATCATCCCGATCGCAATCTTTTCGAGATCAGGCAAAGCGTTTGGTGTACTTCGGCGGCAGCAGCCGCATGATCTGGGTCAGCGGCGCCCACGGCCAGTTCGGCACGACCGCGCGGCCCTTCTCCTTCTCGATGGCCGCGACCATGGCGCGCACTCCGGTCTCGTTGTCGACCATCAACAGGGTGTTCGCCGCCTGGGCCGTCATCTCCGATTCGATATAGCCAGGTTCGATCACGGTGACCCGGATGGGGCCCTTGTCGTACTCGGCACGCAGGGATTCACCGAGCGAGGTCATACCCGCCTTGGACGCCGCGTAGGCGGCCTTGGTGCCCGGCACACCGGTATTGCCCAGCACCGAGGAGATGATCACCAGGTGCCCGCCGCCCGCCTTCTGGAACAGCTGCAGCGCGTACTCGATCTGCACCAGCCCGGAGACCAGGTTGGTTTTCAGGGTCGCAGAGTTGTGCCACGGCTTCCCGCCACCGATCTGGTAGCCCTTGCCGATGCCGGCATTGACGATCACGCGGTCGATACCACCCAGCTCGTCGGACAGTTGCCCGAACACCTGCGGGATGGCCTCGTGGTCGTCGACGTCGAGCGCGGCGATGGCGACCTTGGCGTACGGGTGCTTGTCGAGGATCTCGGCACGCAGTTCTTCCAGCCGATCGAGGCGGCGCGCGCACAGCGCCAGGTCGCGGCCCATGGCCGCGAAGGCGCGGGCCATCCCGGCACCGAGGCCGGAGCTCGCACCGGTGATGAGTATCTTCTGGCGGGTCATGGCAGCAGGATAACCGAGTTAGATTTCTGGCCGGAAACTCTCAGAGTTCTGTCGCGGTATCGGAGTCCGCGCCGCGGCGCGCGAACGCGTTCCACATCGCGTATCCGGTGGTGAAACCCAACGCGATGGACATCATCGACACGAGCATCACCGTGATTGCCGCGCTGCCCTGCCCCGAGGCGAGTTGGGCGAGGCCGATCATCCCGATCGAGCTGGGCACCAACAGCCAGAAGCCGGGTGCCAACATCACCTGCGCCACCGGTGTCATGGACAGTCTACTCAGGGCCAACGCGCTCAAGATGAGGATCAGTCCGCCGCCGAATCCGCTGACATAGCCCCCGAAGACAGCGTTGGTCAGCAGCTGGGCGCCGTAGGCGGTGAACAGGACGAGCGTCAGCCACGGTGCGAACCCGCGCGGCGGGCCGAGGTGCAGGATGATCCCGACGGCGTAGACCGCGACCCCGAGCCAGGGCGCCCAGCTGCCCAGGGTGTTCACCGGCACATCGACCAGCTCCGACCACGTCAGACCGAGCAACTGCACGGCCAGCAGGATGCCCAGCGCCAGTTGGGCCAGCCGCATCAGTCCCGCCATCAGACGTGCCGAACCGGAGACCATTTCACTGGTGGACGACTCGATGACGGCCAGCGTGATGGCGACCCCCGGTAGGAACAGCGTCAGCGGTGCGATCAGCACCCGCAGGCTGTCGTGACCCATGTGCAGGAGCCGCCCGAGGCTGAAGGCGACGTAGGTCACCAGGAATGCGCTGAGGACCGGGAGCAGTTGGCGCAGTGCCGGATTGCGCCGAGTGAGCAATTCCAGCAATCCGACCAACAGCCCGAAGCCGGTCGCCGCGATCAGCGAGAGCACGGTCGGCTGCAAGATCAGTGCGTACGCCGCACTCTGCAATCCGTAGCCGATGACGCTGACGCCACCGCCGAATCGTCGTGGCATGGCGTGGATCCGGTCCAGCTCGGCCAGGCCCTCGGCCGGATCCAACCGCTGGGTCTGGGCCCGTTCCACGAGCTCACCCAGCGGGAAGGTCTGGTCATAGCGCAATGCGGCCCCGCGGGCCACGATCGTGTGTTGCCGGTCCCCCGCTTGGATGAAGTTCGGCAACACGAGCACCGGGCAGTCCGTGCCCTGCCGCGCGGACACCCGCTCCAGCGTATGGCGAACCATCGTCACCGGATAGTCCGCGCTGAGCATCGCCGACCCGAGCCGGGCGATGAATTCGACGGTGGTCGTCGTGTCAGACATGGTGTGTTCCTTGTGTTGTCGACGGCCGCAAGAACGCGAGCGCCACCACGATCGCCACCACGGGTACGACGGTCAGCAGCCAACCCAGCGTGTGCATCGCCGCGATCACCGCGTGCGCGTTGCGGGTCCAGAGCATTGTGTCCCTGCGCCTGACCACCGGCCTCCTCGCCGCTATTTGAGCAAGCGCGACATTCTCCGGTCGGCGAGCTTCTTACCACCGGTCTGACAGGTGGGACAGTACTGGAAGGACTTGTCCACGAAGGAGACTTCGGCGACTGTGTCACCGCAGACGGGGCAGGGCAGCCCGGTGCGTGCGTGCACGCGCAACCCGGAACGTTTCTCCCCCTTGAGCGTCGCGGCCTGCTGCCCCACCGAACGCGCCACCGCATCGGTGAGCACCGAGGACATCGCATCGTGCAGGTCGACCAGCTGCACCTCCGACAGCTTGTTGGCGGTCGCGAAGGGTGACAGCTTGGCCACGTGCAGGATCTCGTCACTGTAGGCATTGCCGATGCCGGCGATGATCTTCTGGTCGGTGATCACCGTCTTGATCCGTCCGCCGTGCGCGGCGAGCACCTCCTTGAGGTCCTCGGGCCCCAGTGTCAGGGCGTCGGGGCCCAGCGCGGCAATCTGCGGGACATCCATCGGGTCCCGGACGACCCACACCGCAAGCCTTTTCTGGGTGCCTGCCTCGGTCAGGTCGAAACCGACGGTCTGGCCCGGTTCATCTCCGACAAGATGCACCCGCAGCGCGATCGGGCCCTTGCCGGGCTTCAGCGGTGCGGGTGCGAGCTTGTCCGACCAACGCAGCCAGCCGGCCCGCGACAGATGGGTGATCAGGTACATCTCGCCCACTTGCAGCCCCAGGTACTTACCCCACCGCTGCGCCCCCGTGACCGGCCGCCCGTACAGCGCGGTCACGGGCGGATCGAAGGTCTTCAGAACCGACAACGCGGAGATGTCCACCCGCACGATCTGGCGGCCGACGGCGTGGCGGCGCAGATGGTCGGCGAGCGCCTCGACCTCGGGAAGCTCGGGCATGGGTCCAGTGTGCAGGACGGGCACCGATATCGTCTCTGATGTGCTGGCGGCGGTGCGGCGGTTCCTGGTGATCAACCCGGCGCCGGGGCGGTGGCAGTTCGCGGCGCGCGCCGGTATCTGCATGGCGATTCCGGTGCTGGTGGGCTGGCTGCTCGGCGACACCGGCGCCGGGCTGATCGCCGTGATCGGCGGGTTCACCTCGCTCTATGGCAGCGGCAGGCCCTATCGGAACCGGGCCGGTTACCTGGCGACCATCGCGGCGTGTTTCGCGGCCGCGGTGGCCCTCGGCGACTGGGCGGCGGCCATCCCGGTGCTCGGCCTGGTGACCATCACCGTGATCGCGATGGTGGCCGTCCTGGTCTGCCATGCGCTGAGTGTGGGTCCGCCCGGCGCGTTCATGTTCGTGCTGGGCTGTGCCGCCGGTACCGGCACCGCGTCGACCCATCTGCCGCCCTGGCATATCGGCCTCCTGGTACTCGCCGGTGGCGCGTTCTCCTGGGTGGTGCACATGCTCGGGGCGCTGTGGGAGCCGCTCGTGGGCGACGGGGGAAGGCACGGACCGGAGGCGCGGGCGGTCGCGACCGCCCGCACCGCCGTCGAGCGCTATCGGGGCAGCGGCGACAACACCGACCGGCATCTGGCCGCCAAGGCGTTGCATCAGGCGTGGACAACCTTGGTCAACTATCAGCCGACGCACTCCGAACCCGATGCTGTGGTCGACCGCCTGCGCGCGGAGAACCTGTATCTGCACCGGGTGTTCGGTGCCATCGTCGACGGTGCCCGAGCGACCGATCCCGCTCCTGCCGAGAGCACCGCACGTGTGCGGTTGCCGCTGGGCAGGCCCGGTAATGCCGCCCTGCTGCGCCGGGCGTTGAGTCCGGGTTCGGAGTCCATGCGGGTGTCGCTGCGGGTCGGGGTCGCGGTGGCGCTGTCCGGTGCGGCGGCACTGCTTTTCACCGCCGACCATTCGTACTGGGCGATGGCCACCGCGGTGCTGGTGCTGTACCAGGGGTTCGACTGGTCGCGCACCGTGCAACGCGGCGCCGAACGCATGGTGGGCACGCTGCTCGGGCTGGGGCTGGCGGCCGCGATCCTGGCCTGGCAGCCGCAGGGCTGGTGGCTGGTGACGGTGGTGGCCGTGCTGCAGTTCGCCATCGAGATGTTCGTGGTGCGCAATTACACCATCGCCGTCATCTTCATCACCCCGCTGGCACTGACCATCGCCGCCGGCGGCCGTCCCGTCGCCGACCTGGGTCACTTCCTGGTGACCCGGGGCCTGGATACCGTGATCGGTTGTGTGATCGCCCTTCTGGTGTATCGGGTGGCGCTGCGTAGGCACGGGCCGGCCCCGCTGAAGGCCGCCCTGGCCCGAACCGTGGCCGCGACCCACCGGACCGATGTGCATCTGCGGGCGGGGGCGGTGAGCAGTACGCCGGCCCGCGCCGCGCGCCGGGATCTACAACTGAGCACGCTGGCACTGCTGGAGACCTATCAGGCGGCGATCGGCGGATCGGCCGCGCAACGGGCCGACGCCGAGCGGTTGTGGCCGACGGTGGCGGCCGCCGAACAGGATGCGTATCAGACGTTGGCGGCGTGCTGGGTGCATGAGCACCCGGAGAACGGTTAGCGCTCAGACCTTTTCAGGTCACTGGCGAGCAACGACAGCAACCAGCTGACGATGGACAGCACGATGGCGGCCCAGATGGCGGTCCACCAGAACTCGTCGATCTGCAGACCCCAGTGGGTGGTGTTCTCGGTGATCCAGGAGGTGATCCAGAGCATCCATGCGTTGATGACGATGTGGATCAGGCCCAGGGTCAGGATGTAGAGCGGTATCGAGATGAACTGCACGATCGGTTTGACGACCGCGTTGACGAGCCCGAACACCACCGCGACGATGAAGATGATGCCGACCCGCTGCAGCGTCGAGTCACCACCGACAATGCTGATCCCCGGGACCAGCATCGTCACCACCCAGAGCGCGACCCCGGTCAGTGCTGCCCGCAGCAGAAAACCCATGGCCGTCAGTCTGCCGCCCGCAGCAGGTAGATGTCCATGATCCAGCCGTGTCGTTGCCTTGCCGCGGCGCGGATTTCGGTGATCTGGTCGGCGACCTCTCCCACGGTGCCTGCCACCAGCAACTCGTCGGGAGTTCCCAGATAGGCGCCCCACCAGATCCGGGTATCGGGTGGGCAGCCGCGGAAGGAGCAGTCCCCGTCGAGCATCACCACGGCCGCGCCGCTCAGCCCGTCGGCACGCAGCCTGCGCCCGGTGGTGATCAGCACGGGCTCGCCAATATCGTTGAGCGGGATGCGATGCCGCGCGGTCAGCGACTGGATGGCCGTGATACCGGGTATGACGTCGAACTCGAAGTCCACGTGTTCGGCGACGCGATCGAGGATGCGCAGGGTGCTGTCGTAGAGCGACGGGTCACCCCAGGCCAGGAAGGACCCGCTCGCCCCATCGGGCAGTTCGGTCTCGATGGCACGGGCCCACAGTTTCGCCCGTGCCGCGTGCCAGTCGTCGACGGCCTGCTCGTAGGGCACGTCGGCGGCCCGCGTGGGGTCGGGCAGTGTGACGAACCGGTATCCGGGCTTCTCGATGAAGCGATCACAGATGAGTCTGCGCAGCGCGACCAGATCGTCCTTGGCCTCGCCCTTGTCCATCGCGAAGAAGACCTGGGTGTCGTTGAGTGCCGAGATGGCCTGCACTGTCACGTAGTCGGGGTCGCCTGCTCCGATGCCGATCACATGAATGGTGCGCACCCGCAAAGGTTAGTCGATCGGATTTACCCGGTACCGCAGGTATTGACTACCGCTGGTATCGGGCTTACCGTCGGAGCTTCGGACCGCTCAAGGGAGAGTCGACGATGACCGCTTCGATGAAGGCAGGGACCACACGCGCCGAGTTCGCCGAGCGCCTGCTCAAGGGGTCGGTACGCAAGTCGTACGAGCCGATCGTCGACATCGACTGGGACGCACCGCTGGATCCCGACAAGTTCTATCTGCCGCCCAGGGTGGTCTCGCTGTACGGCACCGAACTCTGGGAGTCGATGAGCCGGGCCGAGCAGATCGAGCTGTCCCGCCAAGAACTGGTCAACACCCTCTCGGCGGGAATCTGGTTCGAGAACATCCTCAATCAGTCGCTGCTTCGCAAGATGATGCATGCCGACCCCACCGCGGCCACCACCCACTACGAGCTCACCGAACTCGGCGACGAGACCCGACACATGGTGATGTTCGGCAAGGCGATCGCCAAGGTGGGCGCCAAACCGGTACGTCCGCGGCTCTACCAGCGGATCATCATCAATACCTTGCCGTTCGCATTCCGCGGGTCGGTGTTGTGGGTGGCCGCGCTGATCGGCGAGGAGATCTTCGATTCCCTGCAGCGCCAGATGATGGACGATGACGAGTTGCAGCCGATGGTGCAGCGACTCATGCGTATCCACGTCACCGAGGAGGCCCGCCACATCCAGTTCGCGCGTGACGGGCTACGCAAGCGCACGCCGGAGATGTCGCGGGCCAAGCGGATCTGGGTCGGCAATCTCAACGGGCTCGGCGGGCCGTTCTTCCGCCACCTGTTCACCAATGCGGTGCAGTACCGCCGGGTCGGCTTGGACGGCAGGGCCGCGCGCCGGATGGCCCGCCGCTCCCCACACCGACACCAGGTACAGATCACCGGGTTCGCGCCACTGGCGTCGTTCCTCGACGAGGTCGGCCTGATGGGTCCGATCGCCCGGCGGATGTGGCGACGCAGCGCGTTCCTGCCGAGCGGCACGATCGGTACCGCCGGCGGCGTCGAGGACACCGGCCAGGACGGCCCGTCCGACGATGACCTCTACAGCGGCCCCGCGACGGTCGACGGCCGCGAGGTCCAGGTCCTGCTGGCCGGGCATCTGGACCCGATCGACGGTCGATACCATTGGCGTGGAACGGTTTTGGCGCCACTACCCGAGGGCGCCGGCAATCCGGTCTCGATCACCATCGGCGAGCGCACCGCATCGGCGAAGTTCACCGAGCGCAGCCAGCAGGGTGGCTACTCGATCGCCGGGGTGGGCACACCCCCCTTCCCGCGCTAGACAGGCCGCCGCCACATTCCGAACTCGGCGTTTCGCACCGAAAAACTAGAACGTGTTCTAGTATCGGGCTCATGCGGTTCACCTATGCGGAAGCCATGACCGATCCGAAGTACTACATCCCGTTGGCCAAGGCCGCCGACGAAGCCGGGTACCACGCGATGACCATCCCGGACAGCATCGCCTATCCCGAGGTCTCGGACTCGAAGTATCCCTATACCGAGGACGGCAACCGGGAGTTCCTCGACGGCAAGTCGTTCATCGAGTCATTCGCGCTCATCGGTGCGCTCTCGGCCGTCACGACCAAACTCCACTTCAACATCTTCGTGTTGAAGCTGCCGATCCGGCCGCCGGCGCTGGTGGCCAAGCAGGCCGGATCACTGGCCGCGATGTTCGACAACCGGCTCGGTCTCGGCGTCGGCACCAGCCCGTGGCCCGAGGACTACGAGATCATGGGTGTGCCGTTCGCCCGCCGCGGCAAGCGGATGGACGAATGCATCGATGTCATCCGCGGTCTGACCTCCGGGGACTACTTCGAGTACCACGGCGAGTTCTACGACATCCCGAGCACCAAGATGACCCCGGCACCCACCAAACCGGTGCCGATCCTGGTCGGCGGCCATGCCGATGCCGCGCTGCGCCGGGCCGCCCGCAACGACGGCTGGATGCACGGCGGTGGCGATCCGGCCGACCTCGATCCGTTGCTGGCCAAGCTCGCGAAGTTCCGCGAGGAGGAGGAACGCATCGGCAAGGCCGACGAGTTCCAGATCCACGTCATCTCCATCGACGGGTTCACCCTCGACGGGGTGAAGCGCCTCGAGGACAAGGGCGTCACCGACGTCATCGTCGGTTTCCGGATCCCGTACATCATGGGCCAGGACACCGAGCCGCTCGACGACAAGATCCGCAACCTGGAATGGTTCGCCGAGAACGTCATCGCCAAGTGCTGACGTCGACGGCGCGCTACCTCGGCTTGACGGCCTGCACGGTGTAGGTGAGCGGCAGCCGTTCGGGGTGCTCGGCGAGCACGTACTCACCGTCGTACTCGGCGCTCTCGACCATGGCCTCGAGCGCTTTCCACGGCGCCTCGCGGTGTTCCTCCAGCGCCGTCACGCCCAGACCGGCGGCGGTCAGGGCAGTGAAGACCTCGCCGAGACCGTGATTGAAGGACACCCCGGCCGATGCCGCGAGCGTTCCCTGCCCGGCGTAGCTGCTCGGCTCGTCGAACGCGGTTCCCGCCGTCTCGAAGTACGGATAGTGCACCACCAGCAGATCATCGGATCGGGTATCACCGATCGTGTCGAGCATCGGGTGCCCCTCCCGCATGAACAACCGTCCGCCGGGACGCAGGAGTTCGGCGACCACCGTCGCCCATCGCCGGATATCGGGCAGCCAGCACAGCGCACCGATACCGGTGTAGACCAGATCGCAGCACTGCCCACCGAGAGCGCCGACCGCGTCGTAGACATCGGACTCGACGAATCCGACCGGGTTGCCGGCGCGCGCCGCCAGCGCGGTGCCCGCGGCGACGGCCGACGGCGAGAAGTCCAGTCCGGTCACCGATCTCGGCCCGAGCCGGGCCAATGAAACGGTGTCGGTGCCGATATGGCATTGCAGGTGCACCACGTCGAGTCCGCTGATGTCCCCGAGGCGCGGCAGGTCGTAGCGCACCACGCCGGACAGGTATCGAGGGTCTGCGAAACCGTCGAGTTCGTAACCACCCGGCCCCAGGTGTATCGGGACCCGCGACTCCCAGTTCGCCAGGTTCAGCGCCCGCCAGTTCTCGGTCATGGGAGAACATTCTGGCATCGGCCGCGCCATTCGGGTCTCGGCGTCAGAAGCGTGCGTCGATCGCGGCGACGCTGAGCACGTGTTCGAGCACGAGCATCGCCGTACCGACCGTGGCGGAACGGTCGCCATGTGTCGCCGGGCGCACCTGCAGAGCCCCGGTGGCTTCGGCGGTGGCGTTGCCGTACAACGACTCTCGCAGGCCCGCCACGAACATCTCGTACACTCCGGCCATATCGCCCGCGATCACGACGGCAGCCGGGTTGAGCAGGTTCACCGCAGGCGCTATCCCCGCACCGACGGCGCGCCCACTCTCGCGGACCATTCGGCGGGCCTCGGGGTCACCGTCGGCGGCCAGCTCGGCAACATCACGCAGGTGCCGGACGGATATGCCCTGCTGCTGTAATGCCCGCACGATCGCCCATCCGCCCGCGACGGCCTCCAGGCACCCGGTGTTCCCACAGCGGCACGGAATGCCTTCTGCCGCAACGACCTTGTTATGACCGAACTCGCCCGCGGCCTGATTCGCGCCACGCAACAGCACGCCCCCGGCGATGATGCCCGCACCGAGACCGCTGGAGGCCTTGACCACCAGCACATCGTCATCGCCACCGCGTTCGGCCAGCGCGATGGCGTTCGCATCGTTGTCCAACACGATGGGCGCGGACCCGATGCGCGGCAATGCCTCCAGGTAGGGACGCAGCGGCACACCATCCCAGCCGCGCAGGATCGCCGATCCGCAGCTGCAGCCCCGTTCGGCATCGACCGTACCCGGCAGGGTCAGCCCGACACCGTGGATGTCGACCCCCGGAAACTGCTCCAGCAGGACGTCGAGCCCCTTGCCGATATCGGGCATCAGGTCCGCAGGACCGAGCGCGACTTCGGAGTCGATATCGGAGAGCGCCAACACCGCGCCGGCCAGATCGCAGACCGCAAGCCGGGTGCGGCTGAGGCCCACCGCGACCGAGAGCACGATCCCGGCATCGGTATCGACGCTGAGCTGGGTGGCCGGACGTCCGCCCGTCGAGGGAGCCGGCTGACACTCCTTGACCAGCCCGGCGCCCAGCAGGACCGCCAATCTGGCACCCACCGCGGTCCTGGACAGGCCGGTCAGCGCGGTGATATCGGTACGCGTCAGCTCGCCCTTGGCCCTGATCAGGGCAAAGACTTCACCGACGCTGGCCACACCTCATTGCAGCACAGTTGCGTAAGATCGGCCACTTTCGCCGGAAAAAGACATAACTAAGTTGAACGCCGACCCTAAGTATCCGTAGGCTGCTTTCGGTGACCCCGAGCACCCAACGCCCCACCACCCCGCAGTCGGTCGTGGCCGCCGATCCGGCGGTGCGTGCACTGGCCGTCCTGGCGCTCGCCCTCGGCGGCTTCGGGATCGGCACCACCGAGTTCGTCGCCATGGGCCTGCTGCCCGATATCGCGACCGGTTTCGACGTCTCCGAACCCACCGCCGGACACGTCATCTCTGCCTATGCACTCGGTGTCGTCATCGGCGCGCCGACCATCGCCGCGCTGACCGCCCGCGTTCCGCGGCGGGCACTGCTGCTGGGCCTGATGGCGGTCTTCACCCTCGGCAACCTCGCCAGCGCGCTCGCCCCCTCCTACGCCACGCTTGTCATCGCCCGATTCGTCGCGGGATTACCCCACGGTGCGTTCTTCGGCATCGCCGCGCTGGCGGCGGCGCACCTGATGGGCCCGCGCAATCGCGCCAAGGCGGTCGCCTACGTGCTGTCCGGTTTGACGGTGGCCACCGTGCTCGGCGTGCCGCTGGCCTCCTGGCTTGGTCAGGCGTTCGGTTGGCGCAGCGCCTTCGTGCTGGTGGTCGTCATCGGCTTGATCACCCTGACCGCGCTGTGGTTATGGCTCCCCGACCAATTGCGCACCATGCACGTGACCAGCCCGCTGACCGAACTCGGCGCCCTGCGCCGACCCCAGGTCTGGTTGGCGGTCATGGTCGGGATGATCGGCTTCGGCGGGATGTTCGCCGTCTACACCTACATCAGCACGACGATGACCGACGTCGCCGGACTGCCGAGAGCACTGGTTCCGGTGGCGCTCATGGTCTTCGGTCTGGGCATGGTGGTGGGCAACCTCGTCGGCGGCCGGTTGGCCGACATCTCGGTGATACGCGCGCTGTACCTGTCCTTGGGGTCACTCGGCGTCGTCTTGCTGGTGTTCGTGGCCGCGGCGCACAACCCGTGGACAGCACTTCCGGTGCTCTTCCTGATCGGCACCGCGGGATCGGCCGTCGGTCCGGCATTGCAGACCCGACTGATGGACGTGGCGCACGACGCGCAGACACTCGCGGCGGCGCTGAACCATTCGGCACTCAACATCGGCAACGCGGCAGGCGCCTGGGTCGGCGGACTGGTGATCGCCGCCGGGCTCGGCTACACCGCGCCGGCGGCCGCCGGATCGATCCTGGCGATGTGTGGCCTGCTCGTGCTCACGCTGTCGGTGCTGCTGGGGCGCGCTACTCGTCGATGATGTGCACGGCGGCCTCCTCGGCGGACGCCGCACCGCCGTCGATGCCGACATCGCTGCCGAGTAGCTCCTTTTCGGTATCCACCCCGGAGCCCTCGTCGGGTGCCACCAACCGGCCGGAGCGCCGGTCGCCCACCTCGTCGTCACCGGCCTGCTCGTCGGGACGGTAGTTTTCGTCGAGGGCGGGATCGGGCTGCTCGTCGGCCAGCCGCTCATCGAGGCTCTCGTGCTCGCGCGGCTCCTGCCACCGCTCCGGCGGTGAATAGCCTTCGTCGAGCAGATCATCGACACCGCGGTCGAGCAGGGTGTCCTCAGCCGTGAGTTGGTCTTCTTCTTCCGGGCTGTATCCCTGGTCGTCCTCGGGCAGTTCTGCGGTCATGCCGACAACGCTACTCATCGCACCGGATGCGCGCCGCTGATCGTCGAACCGGCCACCGAGAAGCTGCGAGCAGGAATTCGTCGGTGCGAATAGGGTGTGATGGTGGACCACCGTTCTGATGCCGCCGGGTTGGTCACCGGCCCGCGCCGCGTCACGAATGCAGCGGATCAACCCCCGTGCGGACCGGCTCATAACCACCGGGAAAAACGTCCCCCCGGCAGGCATGAAAACACCGATAAACGGGTACGTACCCCCGCGATGGCTTCAGGCATGCAGGCTGCGCTTCACGCACGCAGCGATCCACCTCCTGCGTGGCTTGTCTCGCTGCGCGCAGATGTCCTCGACGCCGTGTCCGATTTCCTGGCCGACACCTGTGCCGATGCCCTGCGCGGCAGCCATGTCGACATCACCGAACGCGTGCTGCGCGACATGCTCGCCGAGGGCAAATGCCTGCGCTCGACCTATCTCTACCTGGGCTGGCGTGCCGGCGCGGACAGCAGTCACGCCGCCGTACGCGCGGCAGGAAGTCTGGAGTTCCTGCACGCCTTCGCGCTGTTCCAGGACGATGTGATGGATGAGTCGCCGATGCGGCGCGGACGCCCCAGCGCGCACCGGGCCTTCGAGGACTGGCATCGCGAACGCGGACTGCCCGGGTCCTCCGCGCGTTTCGGTGAGTCGGCGGCGGTCCTGCTGGGCGACCTGTGCCTGGTGTGGGCCGAACAGATGTTCCGCCAATGCGGGCTGCCCGCCGAATCGCTGGCCCGGGCCTGGCCGCGCTATGACGCTATGCGCACCGAACTTGCCATCGGGCAGTTCGCCGATCTGGTCAACGACACGGCGGGCTTCCCCACCCTGGAGCGCGTCCTGGACGTGGCCCGGCGCAAGTCCGGTAACTACACCGTCCGCAGGCCACTCGAGATCGGGGCTGCGCTCGCCGGCTGCGACGATGCGGTATCGGTAGCCCTGGGCCGCTACGGCGAGAACATCGGCGAGGCCTTCCAGTTGCGCGATGACCTGCTCGGCGTCTTCGGCGCCCCGGCGACCACCGGCAAGCCGATCGGCACCGACCTGGTGGCCCGCAAGGCGACGACCGTCGTGGTCGCGGCGTACGAACTGGCCACCGGAGCCCAGCAGCGCCAGTTCAAGGAATTCATGACCGCCGAACGACTCGGCGATGACGACATGGCTCGCTGGCAGGACTTGATCTCGGAGGTAGGAACAGTGCAGCGGATCGAAGATCTGATCCATTCGCGGTTCGCCGCGGCCACGGCCGCGCTGGACGGTGTGGCCGGCGGTGCGCTGGACCCCGAGGTGCGCGCAGCGCTCGTCGCGACCGCAGCGGCCTGCACCGAGCGGACCGCCTGATGCGCACGGTGGCTGGTCGCACCGACCATGTGGTCGTGGTGGGGGCCGGATTGTCCGGACTCTCGGCGGCGCTGCACCTGGCAGGCAGGGGTCGGCGGGTCACCGTCGTCGAACGCGGGTCCGATCCCGGCGGCCGGATGGGCCGCGCCGACATTTCCGGTTACCGCATCGACACCGGTCCGACGGTGCTGACCATGCCCGACATCATCGACGAGACCTTCGCCGCGGTCGGCGAATCCACCGCCGACCGCTTGGAGCTGCATCAGGTCGACCCGGCGTATCGGGCATCCTTCGCCGACGGCAGCTGTATCGACGTGCACAGTGACGCGGCCATCATGGCCGCCGAGATCGAACGCTTCGCCGGTCGTACCCAGGCCGAAGGCTATCTACGCCTGCGTGATTGGCTGACCAAGCTCTATCAGGTCGAGTTCCAGGGCTTCATCTCGTCGAACTTCGACTCCCCGCTGTCGCTGCTGACCCCGCAGCTTGCGAAGCTGGCCGCCATCGGCGGTTTCCGCGGCTGGGAGACGATGGTGCGGCGGTTCATCACCGACGAGCGATTGCTGCGCGTCTTCACCTTCCAGGCTCTCTACGCGGGCGTGCCCCCGCGCCGGGCGCTGGCCGCCTACGCGGTGATCGCCTACATGGACACGATCTCCGGGGTGTACTTCCCCAAGGGCGGAATGCGCGCGCTGCCGGACGCGCTGGCCGCGGCAGCCGCCGATGCCGGAGTCGAGTTCCACTACGACGCACCGGTTTCGGAACTGGAGCGCACCGGCGACCGCATCACCGCGGTCCGCACCGCCACCGGTGCTCGATTCGCCGCAGATGCCGTGGTGTTGACCACCGAGCTGCCGGACACCTATCGCCTGCTGGGACGTAGCCCCCGACGGCTGATCAAGCTGCGGCCCGCCCCATCGGCGGTGGTCGCCCACATCGGTTGCGGTGCCGTCGCTCCGGATGCCGGCGCATCGCATCACAACATCCTGTTCGGCAACGAATGGGCGCGCACCTTCGAGGAGATCATCGACGAGGGTGTCCCGATGGAGGACCCCTCACTGCTGGTCACCCGTCCCACCGCGGCGGACCCGAGCCTCGCCCCGGAGGGCAGGGATCTGCTCTACGTCCTCGCCCCGACACCCAATCTGGATGTCGGCGCACTGGATTGGGACGGTCAACGCGACCAGTACACGGCGCAGATGCTCGACACCTTGGCTGCCCGGCTGCCGAACGTCCTCACCGATCCGCAGGTACTCGACGTGGTGACCCCGCTGGACTGGGCCCGCCAGGGCATGATCGCCGGCACACCGTTCGCCCTGGCGCACACCTTCGGGCAGACCGGACCGTTCCGCCCCGCCAACACCGTGCGCGGTATCCCCAACGTGATCCTCGCCGGTTCGTCCACCGTTCCCGGCGTGGGAATTCCTACCGCCATCGTCTCCGGCCGCCTGGCCGCCGACCGGATCACCGGAGCCGATTCCTCGGTCCGTCCCCGAATTTTCACCCGATGAGGAGGACCAGATGATGCTCGGCTCAGAGCTCGACGCAGCGGGTGTACAGGGCAGGGAACTGCGCCAGGCGTATCAACGCTGCCGGGCGCTCAACGCCGCGCACGGCAAGACCTTCTTTCTGGCGACACGGTTGCTGGCACCGGGCCAACGCCCGGCGGTGCACGCGCTGTACGGTTTTGCCCGCCGTGCCGACGATGTGCTCGACGGATTCGACGACCGCACCACAGCCGAACGTGAAGACGAGTTGCGTCAGCTCTCGGACGCGTTGCACAGCAGGCTGGTCGAGAACCGGATGGCAGGTGACGACCCGGTGCTCGACGCGGTCGTCGACACTGCGCGCCACTACGGCCTGCCCTGGCAACTGTTCGAGGATTTCCTGGCCTCCATGCGGATGGACCTGACGATCAGCGACTACCCGGACCGGGCCGCATTGGACCGCTACGTCTACGGGTCAGCCGAGGTTATCGGCCTACAGCTGCTGCCCATCCTCGGCACGGTCGTCCCCACCGCGGAGGCGGCACCGCACGCCGCTGCGTTGGGAAAGGCATTCCAGCTCACCAACTTCCTGCGGGATATCGACGAAGACCTCACCCGCGGCCGCGTCTACCTACCCGCCGACGAACTCGCCGCGCACGGTGTGGACCGTGAGGTGCTGTACTGGTGCCAGCGCAATCGGCGTACCGACGCGCGGCTGCGGGCGGCGCTGATCGAGCAGCACGCGATCACCAGGGACATCTATCGGCAAGCCGAACTCGGCATCCCGATGCTGCGGCCGCAATCGCGGCCGTGCATCCGGGCCGCGTTGACGCTGTACTCCGAGATCCTGGATCGCATCGAGGAGATCGACTTCGAGGTGTTCACGCAGCGGGCCACCGTGTCCAACGGCCGGCGTCTGCAGGTCGCCGCCCGCGGCCTCGGCGCCGCGTGGCGCGCCCGTATCCGGCAGGCGGCGTGAGCACATACGACGTTCCCGAGGCCTTCGACGCGGGTGCGGCGGCCTATGACGGCCTGGTCGGCGCCAATCCCGGGTATCACCGCCATCTTCGACTCTCGGCGCAGCGCATGGGTATCCGCGACGGTGGACGTGGACTGCGGCTGCTCGATATCGGCTGCGGCACCGGCGCGTCGACCGCGGCCCTGCTGCACGCCGCCCCGCACGCCGAGATCGTCGGCGTGGACGGTTCGGCGGGCATGCTCGAGCAGGCCCGGACGAAGCGGTGGCCGTCCACGGTGACCTTCGTGCACAGCCGGGCCGAGGACCTGGCACAAGCCGGGGTGCACGGCCCGTTCGACGGGATCCTGGCGGCCTACCTGGTGCGCAATCTGCCCGACCCCGATCCGGTGCTGCGTATGCTGCTTGGCATGCTTTCCCCGGGAAGTGTCTTCGCCGCCCACGAGTACTCGGTCCGTGACTCGCGAGCGGCCGGCATCCTCTGGAACGCGGTGTGCGCCGCGGTCATCATCCCGGCGGGTCGATTCCGCACCGGCGATGCCGATCTCTACCGTTACCTGCGCCGCAGCGTCAACGACTTCGACGGCGCAACACAGTTCCGAGACCGTTTGCAGCGCAACGGATTCACCGACGTGCAGAGCGTGACGATGCCCGGGTGGCAGCGCGGTATCGTGCACACCTTCCTCGGCAGGGCGACGTCATGACCGACCGCCGCCGCGTCCGCCATCCCGCCGGGTCCGGCCAGCCACACGCCGCCTATCTCGCCGACCGGCCCACCGTCGCGGTGATCGGTGGGGGCATCGCCGGCCTGAGTGCGGCAACCGCGCTGGCCGAACGCGGGGTTGCCGTGCACCTGTTCGAGCGTGAGCAGTATCTGGGCGGCCGCGTCGGCGGGTGGACCGAAACCGCTCCCGACGGTTCGCATCTCACGATGAATCGCGGCTTCCACGCGTTCTTCCGGCAGTACTACAACCTGCGCAACGTGCTGCGCAGGGTCGACCCCGAACTGTCCATGTTCACCCCTCTCGACGACTACCCGCTCGTGGACGGGGAAGGCCGACGCGACACCTTCCGGGGCCTGCCCCGCACGCCACCGCTGAACGCGATGGCCTTTGCATTACGCAGTCCCACCTTCCGCGTGCGCGACCTGATCCGCATCGATGCCAAGGCGGCGGCACCGTTGGCATCGGTGTCGGTGCCCGAAACGTACTGGCAGCTCGACGATTCGGACGCCGAGTCATTCCTGCGGGATATCAACTTTCCCACCGCGGCACAACATCTTGCCTTCGAGGTCTTCTCGCGCAGCTTCTTCACCCGGCCGGACGGCCTGTCGGCGGCCGAACTGGCCACCATGTTCCACATCTACTTCCTCGGCTCCAGCGAGGGCCTGGTGTTCGACGTCGCCGCCGAGAACTTCGACATCGCCCTGTGGAAACCGCTGGAGCGCTATCTGCAGCGTCACGGAGCCGATATCCGCACCGGGGCGGCCGTCACGGCCGTAGGCAACGATGATGCGGGTCGGTTCCTGGTCACCGCCGAGTCCGGTGACACCGTGGGCTGCGACGGCGTGGTCTTGGCCACCGAGGTGCCTGCGCTGCAACGCATCATCGCCGGTTCTCCCGGACTCGGGGATGGGCAATGGCGCGCTGCGATAGCCGACCTCGGTACCGCTGCACCGTTTTTGGTCCGGCGCCTCTGGTTGGACCGCCCGGTCGACGCCGACCGGCCCGCCTTCCTCGGCACCGGCGGTCTGCCGCCGCTGGACAACATCAGCGTGCTGGAGCGCTATGAGCGGGAAGCCGCGGAGTGGGTCGATCAGCATGGCGGGTCAGTGGTGGAACTGCACGCCTACTCGATCACCGAGGACAGCCCGGAACTTCGGAAGGCGCTGGACAGTCGGTTGTACGAGCTCTTCCCCGAGACCGCCGATGCGCGTGTGGTGCACCAGGTCACGCTGTGCCGCAACGACTGCCCGCGACTGGCGCCCGGTGATTTCGCCGGCCGGCCCGGTGTGCGGACACCGGAGAACGGACTGGTGCTTGCCGGTGACGGGATCCGCATCGATCTTCCGGTGGCGCTGATGGAACGTGCCGCAACGACCGGACTGTCGGCGGCAAATGCCCTGCTCGAACGTTTCGGGGTGCGCGGTCACGACATCTTCACGGTGCCGGTGCGCGGCAGATCTGCGGTCCTGCGGCATTTCGCCGAACGGGTCGAAGGGCGGGTGTGGACATGAAAGCGTGGCCGTTCGAACTACTCCCGCGCACTCCGTGGAGTCAGCAGAAGCCGACCTACCGGCAGGCCGACCCGGCGGTGATCGACGCCGCACTGAAGCGGTCGCAGAATCGGCCCAGCGGCAACTGGTATGTGGTGGGGGCGAGCACCGACATCACCTCCAAACCCTTCGCCGCCACCGTCGCCGGTGCCGAACTGGTCTGCTGGCGCGGCGACGACGGCCGGCTGCACGCCGGTCCGGCGCGTTGTCCGCACCTGGGAGCCGATATGTGCACCGGGGTGGTCGAACGCGGCAACCTGATCTGCCCGTGGCACGGTCTTCAGTTGACCGGCCGCACCCGTGCGGACTGGACGGCGGTTCCGATCCACGACGACGGTGTGCTGGTCTGGGTTCGGCTCGACCGGATCGGCGGTGAAACGCCTACCGAGGCGCCGATTCTGCCGGCCCGGCCGGGACTTCCGCGGATTTCTGCCGTCGCCGCCATGACGGGCAACTGCAAACCGGAGGACATCATTGCCAACAGGATGGATCCCTGGCACGGCGCCTGGTTCCATCCGTACTCCTTCACCCGGTTGGAAGTGCTCAGCGCGCCGCCGACGGATCCGGACCTCCCCGACGAGGAGGACCGTTTCCTCGTCGCGGTCACCTTCCGGCTGGGCCGGTTGGGCATTCCTGTCATCGCCGAGTTCACCAGCCCGGAGCCCCGCACCCTGACGATGCGCATCATCGAGGGTGAGGGGTGCGGCAGCGTCGTGGAGACCCACGCGTCGCCGTTACGCGATGGTGCGGACGGCAGTCCGCAAAGCCGGGTCGTCGAGGCTGTCATCGCGCACTCGGACCGACCGGGCTTCGCTCATGCCGGACGCGTGCAGGGTCTGATCATCCCGTTCATGCGCCATGCCGCACATCGCCTCTGGCGCGATGACCTGGAGTATGCCGAGCGCCTTGCGCAGGTCCGCCGCCAGGACGACGACGGCACCGCAGACCTGCTCACGCCGCCGAGCGCCGCGCCCACGACGGAAGATCGGCCGCGTCGAGCAGCGGAACCTGAGTCTGCGCCCACGGGCTGATCGCCCAATCCAGTTCTGCGGCCATGCGAATCTCGGGCCAGTGCACCCACGCGGTGTCCATCACTTCCTCGGCTGCCACCCGCAGCGGCCCGTCGATCAGGGCGCAGAACACCGGGCAGAGCTCGTTCTCCACCGTCCCGTCGGCCGCGGTCGCGCGGTACCGGAATTCGGGCAGGATGCAGTGCACATCGCGCACAGCCGTGCCGAGTTCCTGACCTGCGCGACGATGCACCGCGTCCACGGTGGGTTCGTGCGGGCCGGGATGCCCGCAGAACGAATTGGTCCACACCCCCGGCCAGGTGTGCTTGGTCAGCGCCCGCCGGGTCAGCAGCACGCGGCCGTGTTCGTCGAAGAGGTAACAGGAGAAGCCGAGATGAAACGGGGTGTGTGAGTGATGCACGGTGGCCTTGTCGGCGCTGCCGATCGCCCGGCCGGCATCGTCAAGGAGGACCACCTGCTCGTCGTTCACAGCGGGACTGGTTACCCGCCGTCGGCGCCGTCAAACGCACAGCTCAGCGCCCACATGCGGACCCGGTCCGGATCAGTGCGCCGCCCAGTGGTGATACCTGTTGCCGCCGGCGCGTTTTGCCTCGTACATCGCATCATCGGCCGCGCCCACCAGCTGATTCAACCGAGCCTGCAGATGACCCGCGCCGCGGCGCAGCGTCCGGATGGGCACCGATGCGGTCCCCACACTGGCGGTGATCGACATCGGCAACGCGGCTATCCCGTCGCAGAACCGCTGGGCCAGCGGGCCCGGGTCATCGGTGTGCCACTCGGCGGCGACGACGAACTCCTCACCGCCGGTGCGGGCGACGATGGCGACGATATCGGCGACGGCGTGACCGAGGACGCGCCCGACCGCCACGAGCGCGTCGTCACCGGCCTGATGACCGCGGGTGTCGTTGAGTCGCTTGAAATTGTCGAGATCGATCATCACGACCACCAGGTGCGCATCCGGGTCGATATCGCTCTCGTCGAGCATCCGCGCGGCATACCGGTCGAATGATCGGCGGTTCAGCAGTCCGGTCAGCGAGTCTCGACCGGCGCGTTCCAGATCCACCCCCAGCGACCGGATGAGCAGATGGATCGCGATGGGCATGACGATGTTGATCTGGGTGACCAGGAACAGGTCGACCACGGCCACCGCGACATGCCCGGTGGCGACGATCCGCGACGCGATGACGATCGCGACCGTGGAGGCGACCACGAAGTTGTAGATGACCAGGCCCGTGGAATGGAAGAACCCGATGTAGGCGGCGCTGGTCGCGAACGCGACACAGCCGAGCAGGGCGCCATGGGGATCGGAGAAGGACAGACACGCCAGCGCCACGGATGCGTTGGTGACGAACGCGAAGGCGAGTGATTGACGCCGCGACGGCCAGCGCGTGGCCCACAGGAGGGATCCGGCCACCCCGCCGCAGAACGCGGCCCACATCATGGCGGTGGGCACGCCGGGCCGTGGGGCGTCGATACTGCGCAACAACACCAGCAGGCAGATCGCCAAGGACGCCGGGATGATGGTCATGACGACCCGCACCGCACCGGTGGCGCCGCGTGCGGCGAGGTAATCGGTGATCCACTCGTAGTGATGGGTCCGCGCCAACCACTGCCTCGATGGAGTCCCGACCACCGCCATCGCTCCGTTCAGGGTGTTGAGCAAATCGACACGAGGCTACCAATGCATCGGCGCCGCCGTCAGCGAACTGGCGAGCGAGCCGCGCCCGGAGCCCCACCGGCACACCAGCAAACGGAACGGACCCTACGCTACGGTGGCGGCACCGCACCGGGCAAGATCTGCAGGCGTGGCACTCACCATCGACGAAATCCTGGTGGCCGACCCCGCGGCCGCATGGACCGCCGCCGGGTTCGGCGTAGACGCCGACGGGGTCTGCCGGGTGGGGTCCGTGCGGATCCGCCTGGTCGGGCGAGAGCAGGGCACCGGCATCATCGGCTGGTCGTTGCGGGAGTTCGACGGGACAGACATGGACGGCATACCGACCGCACCGTCGCGGTCCGATCCGCCACCGCCCGGTGAGCACGCCAACGGCGTCGTCGACATCGACCATCTCGTGATGATGTCGCCCGATCTGGATCGGACCGTCGCGGCCCTGGGCTCGGCAGGGGTGCTGCCGCGTCGGGAACGGGATACCGAACTCGGCGGACGACCCGTCCGGCAGATCTTCTATCGGCTCGGCGCGGTGATCCTGGAGGTCATCGGTTCGCCCGAGAGGCGTGCCGACGGGCCGGCCACCCTATGGGGGATCACCTACACCGTCGCCGATATCGACGCGGGCGCCGCATTCCTCGGCGAGCTGACCTCGCGGGTCAAAGACGCCGTGCAGCCCGGGCGCCGGATCACCACACTGCGCCACCAGCAGCTCGGCATGTCGGTTCCCAGTGCGTTCATCTCGGCGCCTATTCTCGGCAGATGACCGACGAGCCCGTCATCATCCACACCGACGGTGGCTGCCGGCCCAATCCGGGACCGGGTGGTTGGGGCGCGGTGCTGCGCCAGCGCCATCACGTCCGGGAGATGTTCGGTGGCGAGCCGGACCGGACCAGCAACAACCGGATGGAACTCACCGCGCCCATCATGGCGTTGGAGGCGCTCACCCGTCCGGTGACGGTGCACCTCTACACCGACAGCACCTACGTGCGTAACGGGATCACCACCTGGGTGCGCGGCTGGGAGCGCAACGGCTGGATGACCGCGGCCAAGGAGCCGGTGAAGAATGTCGACCTGTGGCAGCGGTTGCAGGCCGCATGTGCGCGCCACCAGGTCGAATGGTTCTGGGTGAAGGGCCATTCCGGGATCGCCGACAACGAGTTGGCCGACGTGTTGGCCACCCGGGGACTGGAAGCCGCGGTGGCCGCGGCGGGCTGACCGTCTTCGCTGCCGCACAACCACTCTCGGTGACCACCATGACATCGGAATCGGACTGGACCGTACATCCCCTATCGGGATTGGGGCGACTGGAATTCGGCATGTCCCCGGCGCAGGTGGACGCGCTGTCGGCGATCTACGGGGTCATCACCGGTCGTGGTGCCGATCGTGTCGCCGACGAGATGCTGCGCGAGACCCTGGCCATGTTCGGTGACGCCATGAGTGAGGACGAGAAACAGGCCTTCATCGCCGAGTACACCGGCAGCGGTCCGTCCGCCGACAGCGTCACCGAAACGCGCGGCGACCTCGTGCTGCGGTATGAGGCAGATCGGCTCTGCGAGATCATGCCCGCCCACCCGCGACGCCCGTTGTTCCTCGACGGCAGTGACCTTTTCGCGCTTGCCGGCCTCGACGTGTTGCGATTGCTGGAGCGGTGCAACCAGGGCCCGGGCCGGTATGCCGATACCGAAGCGGCGTTCGACGAACTCGCCATCTCGGTGCACGGGTTCAGCGTGCACGATTCGGCCTCCGGCGTGTTGGCGCTCGATGATTCCGATGAGCGCTTCCGGCAACGGACGGTGATGCTGCGGGGAATCCCCTACGAGCAGGAAACGCAGCGCTACACCGTGCGGTCGTTGCCGCCGGCCACCGATCGGTAGCCCTACTCCCAGACCACCTGATCCGGCGACTTGTCCGGCCGTAATCCTCGCCAGCTGGGCTGACGCAGCCGATTGTCCGACGTGCGCTCGCTATAGCGGACCTCACCCACCAGTTCGGGACGCACGTAGGTGACCCCCCTGGCATCCGGCCCGGAAAGGCGTGCGGTGAAGGGTGAATCCGACGTCTCCAACGGCGCCAATGTGGTCCGCAGGTCCGTGAGCATCTTCTCGGTGAAACCGGTACCGACACGGCCGACGAACTGCAGTCCGTCCCGGCCCGGGACACCCACGACCAGTGCGCCGATCCCGCTGGTGCGACCGCCCTCGCCGGCCCGCCAGCCGCCGATGACCACTTCCTGGGTGCGCCACAGCTTGTCCTTGATCCAGGACTGCGACCGTCGCCCCGGTTGATAGGTCGAGTCCCATTTCTTGGCGATCACGCCCTCATAACCGTGCTCGCGCACGTACTCCAGCGCGGCGGCGCCGTCACCGTCGAGCAGATCCGGCACAATGAGCGCGCCATCCCGGCCCAGCAGTTCCAGCAGCTTTCGGCGGTCGCGATACTTCGCCCGCAACAACGAACGGCCATCCATGGCAAGCAGATCGAACGCCCAGAACTCGATATTGCTGCCCGACGACCGATTCTGCATGGCACCGAAGCTCGGCACACCGTCGGCATCCAATGCCACGACCTCACCGTCGAGGATCAGCCGATGATCGGCGAGATCGGCTGCCAGCGAACGCAACTGCGGGAACTCCGCGGTGATGTCGCGACCGCTGCGCGAGCGCAGCATCAACTCACCGTGATCGATCTCGACCAGCATGCGGTATCCGTCCCACTTGCCCTCGAACGCCCAGCCTGCCGGTTTCAGCTTCGCCACCGACCCGTGGGTCGCGAGCATCGGTTTCAGGTCGGCCACCGTCGTGCCGGGCTGCTCCTTCATGCGGTGCGCCAGCCAGTTCTTTCCGCCGGTCTGGATCAGCGCGTAACGTCCACGCACCTTGGCGCCGTGCAGCGTCACGATCACCTCCCCCTTTGCTTGCCCCTTTCCGTCCGTGTCGATCGGCTTCTCACCGTCGACACCGGGATCGCGGAACTTCTCGGCCTCGTAAGTCCCGGCGTCCCAGATGATCACCTTCCCGCCGCCGTACTCCCCTGCCGGGATGTCCCCTTCGAAGCCGGCGTATTCCAGCGGATGGTCCTCGGTATGGACGGCCAGGTGGTTCACCGATGTCGTCTCGGGCAGGTTCTTCGGGATCGCCCAGGACACCAGCACCCCGTCGCGTTCCAGCCGGAAGTCGTAGTGCAGCCGGCGCGCGTGATGCTCTTGGATGACGAAGGTGTTGTCGTGCCCCACCGCGGGCGGTGCCGTCGGGACCGGTTCGGGGGTCTTACCGGCATCGCGCATGGTGCGATACGTGCTCAGTCGGTCCTCGACGGGCAGCGGATCATCCAGATCTGCCAGCAGATCGCCGTCGCGTTCCAGTCGGTGCAGCACCTCTTCGAAGTTCAGCTGCCGTAGGTCGGGATCGGCGAGTTCCTCCCAGCTGCGCGGCGCGGCCACGGTGGGCGCGGCGCGGCCACGCATCGAGTAGGGCGCGATGGTGGTCTTGGCCGCGCTGTTCTGGCTCCAGTCCACGAACACCTTTCCGTCCCGCAGGCTGCGCGTCATGGTGGCGGTGACCTGGGTCGGCATGCTCTTCTCCAGCGCCAGCGCGATTCGCTTGGCCAGCACCGAAGCCCCGTGGGAGCTGATCGGATCGGCCAGCGGCACGTACAGGTGCACGCCCTTGCTGCCGCTGGTCAGCGGGTAGGCGGTCAGGCCGATGTCCTCGACGTAGCCGCGCACCTCATGGGCGACCTCACAGAGCTGCCGGAAGGTCACACCCTCTCCCGGATCGAGGTCGAACACGATGCGGGTGGCCGGCCCGGGCGCGCCGTGCGGGTCGAACCGCCACTGCGGAACGTGCACCTCCAGCGATGCCTGCTGGGCGATCCAGGCCAATCCTTCGGCGGTGTCGATGATGGGGTAGGTCGTGGTACCGGAGCGGTGCGTCACCGATCCCCGGCGCAGCCAGTCCGGCGCCGACGACGCGAGTTGCTTTTCGAAGAAGTCCGATTGGCCGACGCCATTGGGCCATCGCTTGCGCGTGACCGGGCGGCCGGCGATGTGCGGCAGCATCGCCGCGGCGACCGCGACGTAGTAGTCGAACACCTCGGCCTTGGTGGTGCCGGTCTGCGGATACAGCACCTTGTCCGGATTCGTCAGTTTGACCCGGCCCACACGCTCCACCACCGAATGATATTTCCCGGCAACCACCGGATCGGAATGCCCGCTGCTACCGTTGCCTATGCGGTCGATCTGGAAAGGTTCGGTCTCCTTCGGTCTGGTCAACGTGCCGGTCAAGGTCTACAGCGCCACCGAGGACCACGACATCAAGTTCCACCAGGTGCATGAGAAGGACAACGGGCGCATCCGCTACAAGCGCACCTGCGAGGTGTGCGGCGAGGTGGTCGAGTACCGCGATATCGCCCGCGCGTACGACTCCGAGGACGGCCAGACGGTCATCATCACCGACGAGGACATCGCCACCCTTCCCGAGGAACGCAGCCGCGAGATCGAGGTCGTCGAATTCGTGCCCGCCGACCAGCTCGACCCGATGATGTACGACAAGAGCTACTTTCTGGAGCCGGACTCCAAGTCGACGAAATCGTATGTGCTGCTTGCCAAGACGCTGGCCGAGACGGATCGGGTGGCCATCGTGCACTTCGCGTTGCGCAACAAGACACGCCTGGCCGCGTTGCGGGTCAAGGATTTCAGCAAGCGCGATGTCATGGTGATCCACACGCTGCTGTGGCCCGACGAGATCCGCGACCCGGACTTCCCCTCCCTGGACAAGGATGTCGACATCAAACCGGCCGAGCTCAAGATGGCCGGCCAGGTGGTCGAATCCATGACCGATGACTTCAAGCCCGACCAGTTCCGCGACGACTATCAGGAGCAGTTGCACGAACTGGTGCAGGCCAAACTCGAAGGCGGCGAGGCGTTCACCGTCGAGGAACAGCCGACCGACCTCGACGAGACCGAGGATGTCTCCGACCTGCTGGCCAAGTTGGAGGCCAGCGTGAAGGCCCGCGGATCCGCGTCGGCCGATACGGCGCCCGCCGAGAAAGCCCCCGCGAAGAAGGCTGCCGCCAAAAAGGCGCCGGCCAAGAAAGCGGCTGCCAAGAAGGCACCCGCGAAGAAGGCACCGGCCAAGAAGGCCGCCGCCAAGAAATAGCGCGACCGAGATTCACACCTGGGACCGGTCTCGTCCCGAAAACGTCCCTGATGTGAAACTCGCACCACCGGAGCCGCGAATGTGCACCCCATCGGTGTCCGTGAGCCTCATATCTCGACCCCGAAACCTGGGCTGCCGCCATATCTGTCAGCCGCCGACAAATTAGAACGTGTTCCAGAAATCTCGTCCGGGGCTCCCCCATGCTTGTTACCGTGGCGCCGAGCGCAGAAACGAGGCATTCATGATTCTGGACAGATTCCGACTCGACGATCAGGTGGCCGTGGTGACCGGCGCCGGTCGCGGATTGGGCGCCGCCATCGCGGTGGCCTTCGCCGAAGCGGGCGCTGACGTGCTGATCGCGGCGCGCACCGAGTCCCAGCTGCAGGAGGTCGCCGCCCAGGTGGAGGCGACCGGTCGGCGCGCGCACATCGTGGTCGCCGACCTGGCACATCCCGAGGCGACGGCGGCGCTGGCAGCGCAGGCGGTCGAGGCGTTCGGGAAACTAGACATCGTCGTCAACAATGTCGGCGGAACCATGCCCGGCCCGCTGTTGAACACCTCCACCAAGGACCTCAGAGATGCGTTCACGTTCAACGTCGGCACCGCCCACGCGCTGACCACGGCGGCGGCCCCGCTGATGCTGGAGCATTCCGGCGGCGGGTCGATCATCAACATCACCTCGACGATGGGCAGGCTGGCCGGGCGCGCCTTCGCGGCCTACGGCACCGCCAAGGGGGCGCTGGCGCACTACACCCGACTGTCGGCGCTGGACCTCTGCCCGCGCATCCGCGTCAACGCCATCGCACCCGGATCGATCCTCACCTCCGCACTGGACGTGGTGGCCTCCAACGAGGCGCTGCGCGATCCGATGGAGAAGGCGACACCCATGCGCCGGCTGGGCGACCCGACCGATATCGCCGCGGCGGCAGTCTATTTGGCCTCCCCCGCCGGCAGCTACCTGACCGGTAAGACCCTCGAGGTCGACGGCGGGCTGACCTTCCCCAACCTCGACCTACCCATCCCGGACCTGTGAGGAATCATGTCTGACACATCAGCCTCCTCGACCACCCCGATCCGGGTCGCCGCCATCGGCACCGGAAACGTCGGCCGCCACGCCCTGCGCCAGCTCATCGAGGACCCACAGTACGAACTCACCGGGGTGTGGGTGTCCTCGGCGGCCAAGGCCGGCAAGGACGCCGGAGAGCTTGCCGGACTGGATGTTTCGACCGGCATCACGGCGACGGACGATCTCGGGGACATCCTGGCCACCGCACCGGATTGCGCGGTCTACACGGCGATGGCCGACAACCGGCTGCCCGACGCGCTCGAGGATTACCGGCGCCTGCTGGCCGCTGGCATCAACGTCGTCGGTAGCGCGGCGGTGTTCCTGCAGTACCCGTGGCAGGTGCTGCCCGCCGAACTGGTCACCCCGATCGAAGAGGCGGCCCACAAGGGGTCTTCGAGCATCTTCGTCAACGGCATCGACCCCGGTTTCGCCAACGACCTGCTGCCGCTGGCGCTCGCCGGGACATGCCAGAGTGTCGAGCAGATCCGCTGTATGGAGATCGTCGACTACGCCACCTATGACAGTCCCACCGTCATGTTCGACGTGATGGGCTTCGGCAAGAGCACCGACGAACTGCCGATGCTGCTGCAGCCCGGTGTGCTGAGTCTGGCCTGGGGTTCGGTGGTGCGCCAACTGGCCGCCGGCCTGGGCGTCGAACTCGACGAGGTCACCGAGACCCACACCCGGATCCCGGCCCCCGAGGACTTCGAGATCGCGGCGGGACCGATTCCCAAGGGCAGCACCGCCGCCATGCGTTTCGAGGTGCGCGGCATGGTCGACGGCCATCCCGCCGTGGTGCTGGAGCACGTGACCCGGCTGCGCGAGGACCTCTGCCCGGACTGGCCCCAGCCCGCCCAGGAGGGCGGTTCCTACCGTGTCGAGGTCACCGGTGAGCCGTCCTACGCGCTGGACCTGTGCCTGAGCAGCCGCAAGGGCGACCACAATCACGCCGGGCTGGTGGCCACCGCCGCGCGGGTGGTCAACGCCATCGCCGCGGTGGTCGCGGCCGAACCGGGCATCACGACCACACTCGACCTGCCGCTGATCACCGGCAAGGGGCTGTACGCCGCACCCTAGGCTGGACCGGTGGCCGACCATCTCTACTTCGCCTACGGCTCCAACCTCTGCACCGACCAGATGGCCGCACGCTGCCCGGATGCCCGCGGCCCGGTCCGGGCGATGCTCGCCGATCACGACTGGTTGATCAACGAACGTGGCGTGGCCACCATCGAACCCGCCGCGGGTGCCGAGGTGCACGGGGTGGTGTGGCGGATCAGCGATGCCGACCTGGCCGTGCTCGACCGTGCCGAAGGGATCCCGGTCCGTTACCGGCGCGATCGCGCGACGGTCCATACCGACGACGGCCCCCGCGACGCCTGGATCTACATCGATCACCGCATCGAACCGGGTGCGCCCCGCCCCGGCTATCTGGAACGCGTCATCGCCGGGGCCACGCACCACGGACTTCCGCAGCGCTGGCTGGATTTCCTGGACCGCTGGCATCCCGCGAACTGGCCACGGGCACTGGCGCCGTCCGCGGCGCCGGGACCGCAGACCCTCACCGAGTTGTTGGCGGACCCGCAGGTGTCGGAGTACTCAATTCTGCGTGGACCGTTCGGTTTCCTGGCCATCCACGGCGGTGGGCTGGAACGGATGACCGATGTCATCGCCGAGCACGCGGCGGAGCAGGCGGGGGCGTCGGGGTACGTCGTGCGCCACCCGCCGAACTACCCGCACCACCTGTCCTCGGCTGCGTACCGCGCCGCCGAATCCGAGCGCCTGGCCGAGTTCCTGGACCACGTGGACTACGTCATCTCGCTGCACGGCTACGGTCGCGTCGGGCGCAGCAACGAACTGCTCGCCGGCGGCGGCAATCGCGAACTGGCCGGGCACGTGGCCGCGCACCTCGACATCCACGGGCATCGAATCATCACCGATCTGGACGCGATCCCGCGTGAGCTGCGCGGACTGCACCCGGACAATCCGGTCAACCGAACCCGCGGCGGCGGTGTGCAATTGGAGCTGGCACCGCGGGTGCGCGGTATCAGCCCGCGCAGCGGCCCGCTCGACGAGGACGGTCTGAGCCGACCGACCCGCGCCCTGGTGGCCGGACTGGTCTCGGCGGCCCGGGCCTGGCCCCGAATCTGAAGACGATCGCGCCGATTCGACGAAAAGGCGCCATCTTCTCCAGATTCGACGCCACACCTACTCCTTCATGTCCAGTACCGGGGTCGGGCGCCGGAAGCCGCGGGTGACCACCAGCAGCCAACCGAATCCGACGGCCAGCCAGATCAACCCGAGCCGCAACGCGTCACCGGACAGACTCGTCCACAACCACACCGTCAGCGCGAAACCGATACCGGGCAGGATCAGGTTGTTCAACACGTTCTTCTCACCGGCATCGACGAAATAATGCTTGATCACGGTCAGGTTCACCGCCGAGAAGGCCACCAGGGCACCGAAACTGACCACTGACGCCAGCAGCGCAAGATCGATGACCAAAGCGAGCAGCGAGATCACCGATACCGCCAGGATCGCCCAGGTGGGGGTGCTGAACTTCACCGAGACGTGCCCGAACACCTTGCGCGGCAGCACACCGTCGCGGCCCATCGCGTACAGGATGCGCGCCACCGAGGCCTGCGAGGTGAGCGCCGATCCGGTGGCACCTGCCACGTAGGCCGCGGTGAAGAACGCCGAGAGGAACGCGCCGCCGGCGGCGACCATGACATCCACCGACCCGGTGTCGACACTCTCGAACGCATTCGACGGAAAGACCAGCTGCGAGGCGTAGGACAGCACGATGAACAGCACACCGCAGATCACGGTGGCCAGCATGATGGCCTTCGGCACATCGCGCCGGGCGTCCTTGGCCTCCTCGGAAAGTGTTGACACGGCGTCGAACCCGAGGAACGACAGGCACAGGATGGCCGCACCGGCCAGCACCGGCGCCATTCCCCCCGCGGTGCCGTCACCGGTGAACGGCGCCATGATGTCGACGGTCCCGGAACCGAAGATCGTCGCCGCCGCCATGACGAGGAACACCACGATGAAGACCGCCTGCACCGCGATGATCACCGCGTTGGCGCGGGCCACCGAGACGATGCCGACGATGTTGAGGACCGTCACCAGCACGATGGTCACCAGCACGATCACCCACTGCGGGATCGACGGCACCGCGGCGTTGAGATACAGCCCGATCACCATGTAGTTCAGCATCGGCAGGAACAGGTAATCCAAGAGCAACGACCAGCCTGCCAGGAATCCCACCGGCGCCCCGAAGGTCCTTTGGGTGTAGGCGTAGGCCGATCCCGCCACCGGGTACGCCGTCGCCATCCTGGCGTAGGAGCGGGCCGTGAAGATCATCGCCGCCAGCGTCACCACATACGCCAGCGGCACCCGGCCGCCGGACTCGACGGTGACGATGCCGTAGGTGGTGAACACGGTGAGCGGCACCATGTAGACCAGGCCGAAGAGCACCAGCGAGGGCACTCCGAGGGCGCGTTTGAGCCTGCCCTCGTGCGGATCTGCCGAGATACCGACAAGCGGCTCCGAAGTCGACATGTGCACTCCCTCTTTACGGTGATGTGGACGCGACGAACCCGGGCTCGCCCCGGAGGTAGGTGGCCCGCACCTCGATGGCGGGCAGTTCCAGCGGCGGGGTCGATCGTGGGTCGCGCTCCAGCCAGACCAGATCCGCGCTGGCACCGGGCGCCAGCCTGCCCCAGATCCGTTCTGCGAAGGCCTGATCGGCCACGCCGGAGGTGTAGGCGGCCAGGGCACGTTCGATGGCCAGGGTCTCCTGCGGGGTCCAGCCCCCGGCCGGTTCTCCCTCGGAGGTCTGCCGCGAGACACCCACGGCGATACCGTCCAGCGGCGCGCCCGAGGACACCGGCCAGTCCGAGCCCAGCGCCAACCGGGCGCCGGAGTCCGCCAAGGAGCGCATCCGGTACTGCCTATCGGCGCGCTCCCGGCCGAGCCGGGGCACGGTCAGCACGTTCATCAGCGCATCCTCCTGCGCCCACAGCGGCTGCATGCACGGGATGACGCCGAGGGCGGCGAAGCGGTCCAGATCGGCGTCGTCGACCAGCTGGACATGGGCGATCACGGGCCGCCGATCGCGGGGTCCGTTCTGCGCCACGGTGTACTCGATGGCGTCGAGAGCCTGGCGGACGGCGGCATCACCGATGGCGTGGATGTGGATCTGCAAACCGAGTTCGTCGACGCGTTGGCAGGCCCGGGCCAGCGAGTCTCCCTCCCAGACGGTCATGCCGTGGCTGTGCAGGCCCGAACAGTACGGCTGCAGCAGCGCACCGGTTTCGTTCTCGACCACACCGTCGGCGAAGAACTTCACCGTCTGCGCGGTCAGCATGGGCGAGCCGAATTCGGTCACCTGCCGGTGGGCGTCGGCGAAATGCGCCACCTGGTCGTCGAAATGCCGAGGGTCGGCGTAGAGGGCGAGGTTGAACCGCACCCGCAGCGCGCCGCGTCGGGCCGCCTCCAGATAGGTCTGCACGTCGGCGGGTTCCACCCAGGCGTCCTGCACCCAGGTCACGCCGTGGGCCAGGTAGTAGTCGGCCGCGGTACCCAGGGCGGCCAGCCGGACCTCTTCGTCGCGGGCCGGCATGACGGCGGTCACCAGGTCGACCGCGCCCCACTCACGCAGGGTGCCCAGTACCGACCCGTCGGGACGGTGCGGGATCTCACCGAGTTCGGGATCGGGGGTATCAGCGGTGATGCCCGCACGCTCCAGCGCGGCGGTGTTGCACCACACGGTGTGATAGTCCCAGGCCCGCAGCACCACCGGCCGGTCGGCGACGGCGGCGTCGAGCCAGCGCGCATCGAACAGGCCGTCGGTTGCCAGGCTGCCGTCATAGGACGCACCGACGATCCACTCCTGATCGGGATGGTCCTCGGCGTAGCGGCGGACGGCCGCCACGATCTCGTCCACCGAGGTGCACGGCCGTACCGCGGGGCCGACGAACTCCAGACCGCCGAGCAGCGGGTGAGCGTGGCCGTCGCCGAAGGACGGCATCAGGAAACCACCCTGCAGGTCGACGATGTCGGAGCTTTCGGGTGCCTCGGCCACCGCGTCGGGTCCCATGGCGACGATGGCCCCGTCGGTGACCAGCAATGCGTCGGTGGGCGGTTGACCGGGCACGCCGGCCCACACGGATCCGTTGCGAAACAAGGTCGACACCACGGATTTGCACATTACGCGGGGTTGGGAGTTTAGCAATCCGAATGTCACCCATCCGTTAGCCGAACGGTCTCGAATCACCATCGTGCAGTGTCAGAGGAGTCGGTCCATCGCCGTCATCGGAAGCGGCATCGCCGGGTTGACAGCTGCATATCTGCTGTCCGCACACGACCATGTCACGCTCTTCGAGGCCGACGACCAGCTGGGCGGCCACCGGCGCGACCACCGTGTCGATGACGGCTCCGGCAACACGGTGGCCGTCGATTCGGCCTTCTTGGTCCACGACGACACCCGCCCCACGTTGTGCCGGTTGTTCGCCGATCTCGGTATCGACACCGTCCATGTCGACCCCTCGCTCTCGGTTCGCGATGACCGCAGCGGCCTGCAGTACGCGCGTATGCGCGGCTTCGGCGGGCTGTTCCCTTCCTGGTCGAATCTCGCTCGGCCCCGGTATCTGCGCATGCTGGCCGAGGTCAACCGGTTTCGCCGGGCCGCCGCCACCCTGCTGGAAACCGGGGACGCCGAGGACACCGGCACGCTGCGCGCCTTCCTCGCGGTGCACAAGTTCTCCCGATACTTCGCCGACCACTTCGTGACACCGCTGGTGGCCATCGTCTGGTCCGACGGACCGCGCACGACCATGGAGATTCCCGCCCGCTACCTGTTCGCGTTCCTGCAGCAGCACGGGATGCTCTCGGGATCCGAGCCGGCGGCCACGCGCACCGTAGTCGGCGGGTCTGCCGGCTACGCCGACGCCATCGCCGCGCGCGTCGACGAGGTGCGCATCGGCACCCCGGCCGGCGCCGTGCGGCGCATCGCCGACGGCGTCGAGTTGCGGGCCGGCGGGGCGTTGCGCGAGTTCGACGCCGTGGTCATCGCGACCCGGTCGGATCAGGCACTGCAGGCGTTGCACGAACCCACCGATGCCGAACGGGCAGTGCTGGGGGCCATCCGGTACTCGACCGAACACGTCTGCGTGCACACCGATACGTCGGTGTTGCCGACCCGGCTCACTGCCAGGGCGCTGCGGAACTATCTGTTGCCCGAGAGCGGGCGGGACGCGCTGATCACCTACGACATCAGTCGGTTGTTGGGCGTGACCGGTGCGCACCATCACCTGATGACCCTCGGCGGTTCCGGGCAGGTGGACCCGGCCGCCGTGATCGCCGAGATGACCTACCAGCGTCCGCTCTACACGACGGAATCCGTTGCTGCCCAAAGATTGTTGCCGAAGTTGAACGATGACCGGGTGGTGTTCGCGGGCGCCTATCACGGCTGGGGATTCCGCGAGGACGGCGCCGCCTCCGGTGTGCGTGCCGCCGAGCGGTTGGGGGCACACTGGCCGGCGGCACGGGAATGCGAGGCGATGCCGTGTTGATTGCCTTCGGCGTCTTCAGTGCGTCTCGGGCGCAAGCCATTTCGGAACGGCCGAGCAGCCCGGGACGCCATACGCAGACGGGAGATCGCAGATGAAACGGGGCATTCCGTGACGCTGCTCGACGAGCCCGCTATCCTACGGAACGTGACGTCAGACCTCGACGCATTGCTGCGCCGGGTAGCGCAACGCGATGTGGACGCCTTCGCCGCGTTCTACGACCACACCAGGGCCAGGGTGTTCGGTCTGGTACTCCGGGTGCTGCGGGATCCCGGGTACAGCGAGGAAACCACCCAGGACATCTATCTGCAGGTCTGGCGCAATGCCGGGGACTACAACCCGGCGGCGGGCACCCCGCTTTCCTGGCTGATGACACTGGCGCACCGCCGCGCCGTCGACCGGGTGCGCTCGGAGCAGGCCGGCGCCGACCGTGAATCCCGTTACGGTGCCGCGACCGTGGAGCCTCCCGTCGACCAGGTCGCCGACCGGGTGCTCGACAACGAGGATTACCGGCAGGTGACCCAGTGCCTGGGTGCGCTGACCGACAAACAACGCGAGTGCATCGAACTGGCCTATTACGACGGACTGACCTATGTCCAGGTCTCCGACCGGCTGTCGGCGAACCTGGCGACCATCAAATCGCGGATGCGCGACGCGATCCGCGGACTCCGTAATTGCCTGGGGGCAGCATGACCAGCCCGCATGACGATCTGTTGACGATGGCAACCGCCTACGCGCTGCACGCGGTCGACGACGCCGAGCGCGCCGAAATCGACCGGCGCCTGAGCGCGGCGCCTGCGTCCGTCGCCGAGGCGTTCGCCACCGAGGTCCAGCAGGTCCGCGAGGCCATGGCTCTCGTCTCGTCGGCCACCGCCACCGAACCGTCCGATCACCTTCGCGATCGGGTGCTGGCCGCCGTCGACGCCGACCCGGTGCGTCAGCTGCGCCCCCGCGGGCCCCGGCGGTGGACGACGGTGCTCACCGCCGCCGCGGCCGCCGTGGTGGTCGGTGTCGCGACCTTCGGGGTCGGCTGGTGGTTGCGCCCGGTGCCACAGGCCACCACTGCCGAACAGATCTTCGCCGCACCCGACGTCCGCACGGTGTCCGGTGACATCCCGACCGGCGGTACGGCGACCGTGGTGTTCTCCCGCGAACGCAACGCCGGCGTGCTGGTGATGAACAACGTCAGCCCGCCCGCGAACGGCACCGTCTATCAGATGTGGTTGATCGACGACGCCGGACCGCACTCGGCGGGCACCATGAATGCGCAGGCCATCGCCCCGTCGACGACGGCGGTGCTGCCCGATCTCGGCGACTCGATCACGCTGGCCTTCACCGTCGAACCCGGTGAGGGTTCGGCCGCGCCCACCAGCACGCCGTTTGCCTCCCTGCCACTGACATAGGTGCCTACCATCGGGTCCATGTTCCGATTCGGAGTGGGCCTGCGCGACACCTCGTCGGCGGCCAAGGTACGCTCTGCGGCCCATCGCGCCGAGGACCTGGGCTACGACATCGTGCTGGTGCCCGATCACCTCGGTGCACCGGCCCCGTTCCCGGTGCTGGCGACCATCGCCGCCGCCACCGAGACACTGCGGCTGGGCACCTTCGTACTCAATGCCGGGTTCTACAAACCGGCGCTGCTGGCCCGCGATGTCGCGGCACTGCACGAGCTGTCCGCGGGTCGTTTCGAGGTGGGCCTGGGCGCCGGTTATGTGCGAGCGGAGTTCGAGGCCGCCGAGCTGCCTTTTCCTTCCGCGCGCCAGCGGGTCGAATACCTGGAGCGTGTGACCGCATACCTGGCCGAGCACGTTCCCGACGTGCCGATCATGATCGCCGGTGGTGGGGACCGACTCCTGACAGTGGCCGCCCGGTGGGCGGCGATCGTCGGCGTCACCGGCGGCAGCGGAGAAGATCCGCTTGCCGAACGGATCGCGTTCCTGCGTTCCGTTGCCGGTGAGCGCTTCGCCGATATCGAACTCAATGTCGCCATCACCGCGGTGCCCACCGACGGCTCCGGAGTCCCGAACCTATCCATGACCCGGCACTACGCGCCGGACCTGACCGATGAGCAGCTGTTGACGCTGCCCGGGGTGTTGTCCGGATCGGTCGACGAGATGGCCGCCAAGGTGCGCCGGCTGCACGACGAGTACGGTGCGCGCTACCTGGTGATACAGGAGGCCCATGCCGAGGTGTTCGGGCAGGTCATCGCCGCGTTGCGCTGATTTTCCGTTGTGCCGCAAAGAAATTGGGTTGATCTGCGCTCGTTTAGCCGGATCGTGACGCGCGCCACTGCAGACCAAAGGTTTCGGTGGCGGCGAGGCGGGCATCCACTCCCCGCAGACGATTGGTGAGGTTGAGAACACAGCACACCGTTCACGCGACCAGCAAGGGAGCCGACATGGGTGACAGCAATGGAGCAGCAGAGGGCATTTCGGGCGTCGTCGAGGGTGCCAAGGGCAAGCTGAAGGAAGCCGCCGGCGCCGTGACCGGCAATGACGACCTGCGCCGCGAGGGCGAGGCCCAGCAGGACAAGGCCGACGCCCAGCGCGACGTGGCCAAGAAGGAAGCCGAAGCCGAAGCCGCACGTGGCGCCGCCGAGGCCAACGAGGCCCGCCAGAAGGCCGAGCAGGAAAAGAAGTAGATCTTTCACAGAAGGGGACGGTTCGCACAGAACCGTCCCCTTCTGCATGCCCGCGGTACAACGCCCGCGATCCTGCGGACGCGCGCGGCGGGGAGTCAATTAGACTTCTGCAGGTCTGCCTCGGCAGGTGCCGCCCCCGTAGCTCAGGGGATAGAGCACGGCTCTCCTAAAGCCGGTGTCGCAGGTTCGAATCCTGCCGGGGGCACGGTGTGTGATGTATTACCTCGGTTGATGGGTGACTTTTCTATTCCGGCTGATGGTTGACGTTGTTTCGGCTGATGCTTGTCAGTTGCTTCGGTTGATCCTTGACACTCTCTAGATGAGGGAGTTGAGCGTGGCTGAGCAGCGGTATCAGGCTGTGTTGGCGGTGATCAGCGATGGGTTGTCGATCTCGCAGGTTGCCTCGAAGGTGGGGGTGTCGCGGCAGACGCTGCACTCGTGGTTGGCCCGGTATGAGGCGCATGGTCTTGAAGGACTCGTGGATCGGTCGCATCGTCCGGTGTCGTGTCCGCATCAGATGTCTGCCGAGGTAGAGGCGCGGCTGTTGGAGTTGCGGCGCTCGCGCCCGTATTGGGGGCCGCGGCGGTTGGTTTTCGAGTTGGCCAAGCGTGGTGTGGTGCCGGTGCCCTCGGAATCGGCGGCCTACCGAGCGTTGGTGAGGGCGCAGATGATTGATCCGCATGCGCGGGATCGACGGTCGCGGAAGTGGAAACGCTGGGAGCGCGCGGCAGCGATGGAGCTGTGGCAGATGGATGTCGTGGGTGGTTTCCCGCTGGCTGATGGCACCTCGGCCAAGGCGTTGACCGGGATCGATGATCATTCTCGGTTGTGCGTGTGTGCGCAATTGATGGTCCGCGAGCGCACCCGCGCGGTCTGCGACGGGCTTCGCGGCGCATTGACCCGATATGGGGTGCCATCGCAGATCCTGACCGATAATGGCCGGGTGTTCACCGGCCGGTTCAACCATCCTCCGGTGGAGGTGCTCTTTGATGCGATCTGTCGGGAGAACGGTATCGAGCACTTGTTGACTCAGCCACGCTCGCCGACCACGACGGGCAAGATCGAGCGCTTCCATCGGAGCTTGCGAGCGGAGTTCCTCAGCGGGCGAGCACCTTTCAAGAATGTGAAGGTTGCCCAGCAGGCACTTGATGAATGGGTGGCGTTCTACAACACTGAGCGTCCGCATCAGGCGTTGCAGATGCACACTCCGCAGTCGCGGTTCGGCGCGGCCCGGGCAGTCGATGCGACTGTGGTCTCACCGCCGGCTGTGCAAGGACTGCGTGGTGAGCGCGCCGGTGCGGACTGGGTGAGTCGCCGGGTGACCACCAACGGGGTGGTGTGCGTGTCCTGGCAGCAGGTCAGTCTGGGCCGTCACTACGCCGGTGCGCGGTGCGACGTGCATGTCGACGGTGAACTGCTGCGGTTCTACATCGGCGACATTCTGGTCAAGACTGCCGCGCGCAGCAGTACCGGCGAGGTAAGAAACAAACGGGCACTGCGCAGCAGCACAGAGCCTTAACCACAACACCGAGTGTCAAGGATCAACCGCAACAGATCCGTCAAGCATCAACCGAAGCCCAACAGGGGCACGGTGTGTGATGTCGCAAGACATCGGAATAGCCGCGGACCTACTTCAGGTCCGCGGTTTTACCATATGGGCCCTCTGGGGTGGCGATGGGTTCGGTAGCGGTGTCGTCCGCGACGCCACCAAGCCAACAAGCGGCGAAGTGGACAGAATTCGGACTTGCACAACGTCCACTGTGCCTATGCTCCCACGATGAAGACGGTTATCGGCGCGCGTATCGGGATGTCGCTCCTGGTGACGGTGATGGGGTTGGCGACGTTCGCGCCCCACGCTGCCGCCAATCCCTACTCCGGAGCGGACGACGCGCACGTTCAGTTCTTCAGGTCGCCGACAGGCAACATCCAATGCGAAATCAACTTCGGACGCGCAGGCGCGGAATCGCTGCCGGACGGGGTCTACTGCATGTCCCAGCAACCACTACAGAGCGTACAAATCCGCGCCGATGGGTCGCTGACAGACGTCTGCACGGGCCCGACGTGTGGCAGTGACGGGCCCACAGATCAGGGCGTCCTCGCCTATGGCCAGAGCGCGACCCTCGGGCCATTCACCTGCCTGTCGGAGGAGTCGGGGATGACCTGCACCGCCAACGGCCGGGGATTCGAGATCTCGACCGCCGGCATCTTTGCGGTGTAGCGGGCCACCGCCCTCACTTCACCGCCAGCTCGTCACACCACCGACGCGCCCGCTGCTCCACGAACTGCCGTGCCTTCTCGATATCGGGGTGCTGGTAGCGGTCTTGGTCCAGATGGCTCACCTCGGAACGGAACTCGTTGAACAGCTTCGCCGTCTCCGGTGAGAGCCGCAGCCCCTCGTTCAGGTCGATGGCCTGCGCCGCGGTCAGCAATTCGATACCCAGAATGTAGGTCAGGTTGTCGATCACCTGCATCAGCTTGTAGGCCGACGTCCCGCCCATGCTCACATGGTCCTCCTGCAGCTGGCAGGTGGCGATGGTGTCGACACTGGCCGGGGCCGACAGCACCTTGTTCTCGTTGACCAGGGCGGCCGAGGTGTACTGCGGGATCATCAGCCCGGAATCCAGGCCGGGCTTGGCCACCAGGTAGTCGGGCAGGCCGTGCTGGCCGGACAGCAGTTGGTAGGTGCGGCGTTCGGAGATGCTCGACAGATCCGTCAACGCGATCGCCAGCAGGTCCATCACCATCGCCGACGAGGCGCCGTGCAGGTTACCCGCGCACAGTTCGGTGCCCTCCTCGTAGAAGAAGACCGGATTGTCCGAGACGGTGTTGCATTCCTGCTCGATGATCTGGGTCGCGAAGTTGATCGCCTGACGCGCCGCGGCATGCACCTGCGGCACGCAGCGATACGAGTACGGATCTTCGTGGGCGATATTGCACTGCGGCAGCTCGTGATGGTTACTGCCCGCCAGCAATGTCTCCAGATTCTTGGCGACGGTGACGCGCTCGGGGTGCCGCCAGGTCTTCTCCAGCAGCGGCTGATAGAAGCTCTTGGCGGTGCTGAAACCCTGAATGCTCAACGCCGTCACCAGATCCGCGAACCGGATGAGGGTGCGGGCACGCAACAGGCAGTCGACGGCGATCGCGTTGATGTACTGCACGCCATTGGTCAGCGCCAGCCCCTCCTTGGGGCGCAGCCGCAGCGGCTCGAAACCCTCGCCCGCCAGCATCGTGGCGGCATCGACGAGTTCGCCCCGGTAGTAGACCTTCCCCTCACCGATCAGCGGCAGCGCCAGATGCGCCAACGGCGCGAGATCGCCACTGGCACCGACGGTTCCCTTCTTCGGAATGGCCGGCACGATGCCACGGGCCCAGAAGTGGAGCATGCGGTTCACGGTGTTCGGCGTGATCCCGCAGTACCCGCTGCGGAACGTGAGCAGCTTGATGACGGTGGTGATCCGGCTGATCCGCGCGGGCATCGGCTCCCCCACCCCGCAGGCATGCGACAGCAGGTGGCGGTGCTGCAGTTCGGACTGCTCGTGTTCCTCGATGCGCCGCACGCACAGCGAGCCGAAGCCGGTGTTGATCCCGTAGATGTGGCGGTCCTCGCCAGCGATGCTGGCGATGTAGTCCGCACCGCGGCCGATGCACTCCTGCACCTCACCGTCGAGGGTGAGTTCCTGTGCGTTGTCGACGATATCGGCGATATCGTCGAGGCGGTAGAAGTCCAGTGAGATACTGCGAGTTTCTGTCATCACTTCGTCTTTCTGATGTTCGATGGTGGCGCGGCAGCCGGTGATTCAGCGAGCCGCCGCGGAACAGCGGTCTTTGACCGTGGCGAGCCGTTCGATACTTCCCAGGGCCTCGTGAGCCTCGACGCCGAAATCGACAAGGCAGGCGATATCGTCGACACCGATTTCGGCGAATCGCCCAGCGACATCGACGCATTGGTCGATATCACCGAGCAGGCCCACACCGTCGAAGTATCGTTCGACGCGCAGGTCGAGGAGTTCTTCGAGAATGTCGTCGTCATAGCCGTCACCGTCGGACGCGGCCGCCGCCTTGATGTCCAGCTGCAGGGCCGAACCCAGGTAGTGGCGCAACGGCGCGGCGGCCACCGCCCGCGCATGGTCGGCGTCCGCACCGACGAAGGTGTGCAACATGACTGTGACGCAACCGGTTTCGGGATCGTGACCGGCCGACCGCAGAGCCTGGCGATACTGGCCGATCAGCTCGGCCAGCTCGGCGAAATCCTGGGTGATCATATGGGTCAGCAGGTTGGCTCCCGCGGTGCCGGCGCGCACGAACGTCTCGGCGGTGCCCCCGGTGGTGATCCACACCGGTAACTGCGATTGCACCGGCCGCGGGGTCAGCTCGACCTCGATCTGCGCGCCGACGCCGTTGGTCCGCCGGATCCGCTCCCCGCGCCACAGCGCGTGCACCGTGTCGATCTGCTCCCACATCAGGTCCTTGCGACCGCCGTACTGCGCGGGCGCCAAGGCGAAGTCATTCGGATTCCACCCGGAGCCGAAGGACACCGCGGCCCGGCCGCCGGACAGGTTGTCGATCATCGACCAGTCCTCGGCGATCAGCAGCGCATCGTGCAACGGCGAGATGACGCTGCCCGCCCGCAACTGGATGTTCTCGGTCACCGCGGCCAGCGCCGCATTCGTGACGACCGGGTTCGGGAAGACCCCACCGAATTCGTCGAAATGTCGCTCGGGGGTCCAGATCCCGGCGAAACCCTGCCGGTCGGCGATCCGCGCGGCATCCAAGAGCAGCTGGTAGTGCCGCTGCGCGTCACCGGTGGCCAGGCTGGCGAAAAACATCAGGGAGAACTTCATCGCGCGGCGCGCACCCCCGCCGTGCCACCGATCACCGGACTTGCCGGGGCCGATGCCGCGGCGATGGCCAGACCTTGGATCGTCGGATCATCGATGAACGTCCCCAGGCTGATGCGCACCCCGAACTGTTTGCGCACCCGCGACAGGATCCGGGTGGCCACCAGGGAATCCCCACCGATGCGGAACAGGTTCGCCGATCGGGAGATGCCCTGTTGTTTGAGCAGGTCCTGCCAGATCTCGGCGATGGCCACCTCCACCTCACCGGTGGGCTGGTCGCCATCATCCTCGTAGGGCTCCGGGGAGGCCAGCTGCGCCACCGCGGGCCGGTCGATCTTGCCGTTGGCGTTGCGCGGCAGGTGCTCTACCGCAATGACGGCCGAGGGGACCATGTACGCGGGCAGGGCGGCGGAAAGTTGTTCCCTGACGGACTCGGGATCGAAATCGTCCGCCCGCTGCGCCACGGCGAAGACCACCAGCGTCATCGCCCCGCTCGGCGAGGTCCGCACATCGGCGGCGGCCGCGAGCACCGCACCGGTGTTCATGACCGCGGCTTCCACGTCCTCCAACTCGACGCGCTGACCGTTGATCTTCACCTGATTGTCGGTGCGACCGACGAAAAGCAGCTCCCCGCCGGGCAATCGGCGCGCGACGTCGCCGGTGCGGTAGATCACCTCGCCGGTATCTGGCACGGTGACGAAACGGTTCTCGGTCGCCGCGTCGTCGTTCAGATATCCCTTGGCCAGATAGGAACTGGCGATGCAGATCTCACCCTCGTCGCCCACGGCCCCGTCCTGATCACGCAGGGTGATCGTCCGGCCGGGAATGGCATGCCCGATCGGGACGGTGCCCAGGTCGGCGGGCAGCTCCCCGATCGGGTAGAAGGTCGCCGCCACCACCTCGGTGGGGCCGTAGACGTTGACCAGTTTCGTTGTGGGCGAGAGCAGCTGACGCGATCGCGCCACCACCGACGGTGACAAGGCCTCGCCGACGAACAGGACGGTGGTCAGGTGCGGCAGGTCGGTACCGGTCTGCTCGATCTCCGAGAGCAACGTGGCCCAGTGCCCAGACACGATCTGCAGCAGCGAAATACGTTCTGCCCGCAGCCACTGCACCAGCGCGGCGGGATCATTGCGGATCTCATCGGAGACCATGTGCACGGATGCACCGCGCGTCAACGCCCCGAAGATCTCACAGAACGACACGTCGAACCCGGGTGGCGCCAGCGCCGCGACCCGGCTGCCCGCGGACACCCCGAACGCCACCGCCTGCCAGTCGACGAACTGCTGCAGCGTGGCATGCCGGTGCGGGATGCCCTTGGGCAAACCCGTCGATCCCGAGGTGAACGCGATATATGCCGGATCGTTGCAGGTCACATCGGGTCGGTCGAGTCGCGTGGACACCGAAGCCGCGGGGGTGGTCGACAGGTGCGGCAGGTGAGCAAACTCGTCCTCGACGAGCCGGCGGTGCTCCTGCGGCGCGTCATCGTCGATCAGGATGGCACCTGGCCGCGCCGCAGTGATGACATGACGGACCCGGTCGACGGGGTGCGCCGGATTGGCGACGACGAAAACGCCACCGGCGGTGAGCGTTCCGAACATCGCGATGACCATCGACGGGCCGCGGTCGGCGATGATCACCACGGGCGTCTGCGGCTGCAGACCGGCATCGGTGAGGCCGTCGGCCAGCCGCCGGGACGCTTTCTCCAGTTCGGTGTAGCTCAGTTCACACCGTCCCGCCTCGGTCACATGCGACAGCGCGAGGGAACCCGGAAGCCGCTCGGCGTGGCGCCAGAACATGTGATGGAGTACCTGTTCGGCCATCGTTTCGTGCGTCTCCTTCGCAAATGCAGACCTTGCTGGCGTCGCCGCCCGCCGAGACTATCCCACGGCAAGTTAAGTTAGCCTAAGCTGCCGTCAGGAGAAAGACGTCCGGTGCCCGTGCGCTATCGGCCCCGCGTGGGTGCACTTCGCATCGGTGAGCCACCCTCTACCACCAGACCCGGGAGCGCATACATGCATGCTGTCGACGAGCGCGAAGCGTCCTACGGCGAGGCTCGGCTGTGGTCGCTGTACCGCCTGGACGGTCCGACTGCGGCAAACAATGTGCCGCTCGCTGTCGAATTCCTCGGACCGCTGGATGTCGACGCACTGAACAACGCGGTGATCGCCGTTGCCCGGCGCCACGTTCCGTTGCGCACGGTGTACGCCGAGATCGACGGTCGGCTGAAACCGACCATCGTCGATCCCGAGGACGCCGCCCTGGAGGTCATCGAATGCCGCCGGGAAGATCTGGCGGCGGTGCGGGCCGACCTGGAGAACTGGGCGTGCGACCTGGGCACCGAGATGCCGTTCCGCGCTCGGTTGCTGCGGGTTTCCCCCGATGAACACGTGTTGTCGATGGTGATCCACCACATCGCCATCGACGGCAACTCGATCGGCCCGCTGTTCGACGACCTGCAACGCAGCTATCGCGCACACCGGGACGGTGCCGGTGACGCGGGCGAACCGCCCGCGGCCCAGTACCACGACTACGTGCGCTACCACCGCGACCTGCTGGAGACACCGGGCCTGCAGGACGAACAGCTCGAACACTGGCGCGCGGTGCTCGACGGCGCCCCTGCCGAGGTGGCACTGCCGCTGGACCGAACGCGCCCACCGGTGCGCGGCTACCGCGGCGACGCGGTGCTGATCCCGCTGCCCGACGACCTGTCGAAGCGGGTGACCGATATCGCGCGGGCCGCCGATGTCACACCGTTCGTCGTGCTCTCCAGCACGGTGGCCGCCGTGCTGTCCCGGCTCGGCGCCGGTGACGACATCCCGCTCGGCACGCCGGTCGCCGGCCGACTCGAAGAGGAATTCGACGACCTGGTCGGCTTCTTCATCAACATGCTGCCGCTGCGGCTGGACCTCAGCGGCCATCCGCGATTCTCCGAGGTGCTGCGCCGGGGCCGTCGCACACTGTTCGCGGCGCTGAGCAATCAGGAGGTCCCGTTCGAGAAGATCGTCGACGCCGTCAACCCGGTCCGCTCACCCAACCGCAACCCGCTGTTCCAGGCGCTGGTGTCGCTGCAACCGGCAGATCCGGAACGCCTCGATCTCCCCGACGTCCAGGGCCGCCTGCTCGACCCCGTGATCACCCCCGCCGCATTCGACATCGCCTTCGAATTCTTCGACCTGCCCTCCGGGGGACGTCGGCTGCGCATCGTCTATGCCACCGACATCTTCGACCGCACCGGTGTCGAATTGCTGGGCCACCGACTGCTCGGCGCGCTCACCGCGGTGACCGCCGACCCCGACATCCGGCTCGGCGACATCCCCCTCGTCGACGACGCCGACCGCTGGTCCGCCGTGGGCATCGGACCGGCCGGCCTGCGCGCGACCGTCACCGAACTGTTCGACGCGCAGGTGCGTCGCACCCCGCGCAGCATCGCACTGCGCCACGGCAACAGCGAGATCCGCTACGAGGAACTGTCCGAGGCCGCCGACCGGCTCGCCGGCGCACTGGCCGAAGCCGGCGTGCGCCGCGGTGACACCGTGGCCCTCGCGCTGTCCCGCGGCACCGATCTGGTGATTGCGCTGCTGGCGGTGTTACGCGCCGGCGCGGCGTATCTGCCCATCGATCGGCGCTACCCGGCGCAGCGTGCGCACTACATGTGGTCTGACGCGCAACCCCGCGTCATCATCGTCGACGACGCGAGTGCACCGGACTGGTCCGACCATCCCGCGGTGCCCGTCACCGCCCGCGCGCAATCGCGCGCAACCGCACCGCTCGGCCCCGACGATGCGGCCTACGTGGTCTACACCTCGGGCAGCACCGGGCGCCCCAAGGGAGTGATCGGCACCCACGGTGCATTGGCCAACCGCCTGTGGTGGGCCGCCCGATCATGGTCGACCCGTGCCGGGGCAGATATCCGGATCGCCAAGAGCTCCATCGGGTTCATCGACGGCAGCACCGAGATACTCGGCGGACTACTGGCCGGCGCACTGGTCGTCATCGCCGATGACGACACCGCAGGCGACGGTGACGCGCTGACCGAACTGATCGAACAGGCAGGCGCCACCCAGATACTCGCGGTCCCCAGCCTGGCCGGGGCCATCGCCGAGTCCGCACCCGACCGGCTCGGCTCCGTCGCGCGGTGGATCTGCAGCGGTGAGCGACTCGACTCCTCGACGGTGGCGGCATTGCGGGCGGTGTCCCCCACCGCCGAACTCGTCAACTCCTATGGCTCCACCGAGGTCGCCGGTGATGTGCTGACCGCGGTCGTCGACGACGGCCGGGTATCGCTGGGGCGCCCCGTCCCCGGCGTCACCATTCACCTCCTCGGCCCCCACCTGGAGCTCGTCCCCCCTGGCGTCGCGGGTGAGATCTATGTCAGCGGACTCCAGTTGGCACGCGGCTATATCGGTCAACCGGCCTCCACCGCCACACGTTTCGTCGCCAACCCGCACGGCGGAGCCGGGGAACGGCTCTACCGCACCGGTGACATCGCCAGGTGGACACCCGAGCATCAGATCGAATACCTGGGCCGCGCGGATGACCAGGTGAGCCTGCACGGATTCCGCATCGAGCTCGCCGAGGTGGAATCCGCCCTCACCGCGCTACCCGGTGTGCACAACGCCGCCGCGGCGGTCCGGGAGAACCCGGCCGGGGGCAGGCGACTGGTCGGCTACGTCACCGCCGAGGACAGCGTCGACCAGGAACTCTGCCGGACCGAGCTGGCCCGCCGGCTGCCCGACTACATGGTCCCCGCGACGCTGGTACAGCTTCCCGAAATGCCGCGTGGCGCAACCGGAAAAATCGATCGCCTGGCGCTGCCCGATCCGGAATTCACCAGTATCTCCGCCGGGCGCGCGCCCCGCACCGAGTTCGAGACGGTGCTCTGCGAGGCGATGGCCACGGCGGTCGGCATCGCGGTCGTCGGCCCCGACGACCAGTTCTTCGCCATGGGTGGTGACTCGATGTCGGCCATCCGCGTCGCATCGCTGGCACGCGGCCGCGGCGTCCGGGTCACGCCCCGGCAGGTGCTCGAACACCCCACACCTGCGGCACTGGCCGCCGTCGCACGCGGTGTTGTGGACGACGGCGAGCTCCCCGGAAATGCCGACGCGGCGGCCACATCCGCGGGCATCGAACTCAGTGCCGCCGAACGTGCGGAACTGTCCGCCCTCGGGTCTATCGACACGGTCCTGCCACTGCTCCCCCTGCAGTACGGCATGTACCTGCATTCGGCCTATACCGAGCCGGAGACCGACCTCTACCGCATCCAACAGATTGCCCGCCTGAGCGGCCCGCTCGACCCCGATGCACTGCACGAAGCAATCCGGACAGTCATCGCACGGCACCCCGCCCTGCGGGTGGCCATGCACACACTGGTCGACGGATCACCGGTGCAGGTGGTCTTCAACGAGGTCGAACCTCGTTGGCGCACTATCGACCTGCGCGGCACCGATCCCCACGCGGCACAGGCCGAACTACTACGCATCGCCGCCGCCGAACGCGCCGCGCCGCTGGCGCTGGACCGGCCACCCCTGCTTCGCCACGTCCTGGTGACGCTGACCGACGACGACCACCGGCTGGTCCAGTCGATGCACCACATCGTCGCCGACGGCTGGTCGCTGTCGTCGATGTTCGACGAGATCGCACGGGTCCACAATGCGATCGTGGCCGGCTCCTCGCCGGAGATCGCCGTCGACGGCTTTGCCGACTTCGTCGCGCGGACCGAACGTCGCGCCGAGAGTTCCTCGCGGGCATGGGAAACCGTCCTGGCCGATGTCCGTCCCACCCTGCTCGCCGCGACCGACTCGCGCGCGGTGGAGAGCCAGGACCACCGCGACGTGACCACCAGTCTGTCTCGCGCGCGTACCGACCGACTCTATGCGGCCGCCCGGCGTGCGGGTGTCACCGCGGCCACCGTCGTGCACACGGCGTGGGGCCTGGTTCTCGGTCGCCGACTCGGGATCGACAGCGTCGTGTTCGGCTCGCTGGTCTCCGGGCGCGGAACGGGCCATCCCGGTGTCGAATCGATCGTCGGCCTGCTCATCAACACGGTACCGGTGCCGCTGTCGTGGCAACCCACGGACAGCCTGAGCGCGGCGGCCACCCGACTGCAGGAACAGCAGAACCGCGTGCTGGAGGCCCAGCACGCGCGGCTCACCGACCTGACCAGGTCAGCCGGCACCCGCGCCCTGTTCGACAGCGTCGTCGTGATGGAGAACTTCCCGGACACGGGCGCCACCGACGGTGATCGAAACACCCTGGCCTACCGGGGATTCGACGGCTCCAGCGTCAAGACCGACTATCCGGTCGCGCTGGTCGCCGACGCCGCCGACGAGCTCGAGCTCCGGCTCGACTACGACCCCGGCCTGATCGGCGCCGCGCACGCCGGCGATCTGCTCGGCGATGTCCTGACCATCCTCGAGGCCTTCGCGGCCGACCCGGGCGCGACGATCGCAGCGCTGCCCCCGGTCGATGCGATGCCGGCATCGCCGAGCACTGGTCCTGTCTCAGCCGGCGCTCCCGCCCGTTCCGCCGATGCCGCGGTCGTGGCTCAACTGGCCGGCCTCTACACCGATCTCCTGGGTGTCCCGGCCGGCGCAGACGACGACTTCTTCACCCTCGGCGGTGACAGCGTGCTGGTGATCCGCCTCGCCGGACGCGCCCGCCGCAGCGGACTGCCGCTCAAGCCCCAGGTGGTTTTCGCCCATCGGACGCCCGCCGCGGTGGCGGCCGCCCTCGCCGCCGATTCCGGGGCGCAGGGGTCGCCCTCCGTCGCCGACGGGCCGCTGCTGGAACTCTCCGAGGCCGAACGCGACCGGGTGGCGGCGGCGACCGAACGCACCGTCGTCGACGTGTGGCCGCTGTCGCCCCTGCAGGCGGGGATCTACTTCCAGGCCCGCTACGCCGAGAATGCCGCGGTCTACATCCTGCAGAACGTCATCGAGCTGCGCGACAGTGTCGACATCGCCGCCATGCAATGGGCGTATGCACTTGTGCTGGAACGTAACCCGGTACTTCGGTCGGGGTTCGTGGCCGACGACCTGCCGCACCCGGTGGCCTTCATCGCCGGCGACCCGTCCTGCCGTGTGCAGCTCGTCGATCTGTCCGAGGACGACCGGGACAGTGCTCTGGCAGCCACCCGACGGCTGATCGAGCAGGACCGACACGTTCCATTCGACATGACCGCGCCACCGTTGTCGCGGCTCACCCTCATCCGCAGGCGCGGCGGTGACGCGCTGATCCTGAGCTGCCATGTGCTGCTGATGGACGGTTGGTCACGCGAATTGCTGATGCGTGACCTGCTCAGCGCCTACGCGATGGCCACGCAGGGACGCCTCAGCCCGCCGCGCGGTCCGGCGCACGGCTACCAGGATTATCTGCGCTGGCTCGGCGCCCAGGACAGCACGGCCGCCGCCGACTACTGGGCACACGTCCACGACGGACTCACCGAACCGACCTTGCTGCTGCCCGAGGCCGCAGGTGCCGAACCGGCCATGACCTCGCGGGTCGACCTCCAGCTCTCCGACGACTGCGCCCACGCGTTGCGGGAGACCGCGCAACACCTCGGCGTCACACTCAACACGCTGCTCACCACCGCGCTCGGCATCGTCCTCGGTTATGAGACCGGCCGCGACGACGTGGTTTTCGGTACCACCGTCGCCGGCCGCCCCACCGAGGTGGACGGCTCCGACGCGGTCATCGGGTTGTTCCTCAACACGGTTCCGGTGCGCCTGCGCCTCGATCCCGGCGCAACGGTGGCCGATACCGTGCGCGGTGCACAATCCGATCGCCTGCGGTCCCTCGACCATGAATTCCTCGGTCTCGGTGATATCCAGCGCGCGGTGGCCGACGCACACCGCAGCTCCGGTCTGCTCGCCGGCGGCGGGGCGCTGTTCGACAACCTGTTCGTGCTGCAGAACTTCTGGAGCGACGAGGCGTTCGCCGATGCCGAGAGCGAGTTCGGCATCCTCAACCATGACACCTTCGACGCGTCCCACTACCCGCTGACATGGGTGGTGGCTCCCGGGGACACCCTGGCGGTGAAGCTGGAGTACCGGCCCGATTTCGTCACCGAATCGGCCGCTCGGCGCCTGCTGGACCGCTACCGCACCGTCGTCGAGTTCCTCGCCGCCCGACCCGATGCCACGCTGTGCTCCGTCGCAGTCCAGCTCCCCGACGAACGCGACGGCCGTGCCGACCGCAGCAACCGGGCCCACCACGAGGTACCCGACCTGACCATCGCCGAGATGCTCGCCGACTACACCGATGGCGACAGCACGGCGCTGGTGTACGGATCCGCCTCGGTCACCCGCACCGAACTCGACCAGCGGGTCAGCCGATTGGCGGGTCTGCTTGCCGCCGAGGGCATCACCGGTGAGGACACCGTCGCGCTGGCCATTCCCCGCTCCATCGACACCGTGGTCGCCCTGTTCGCGGTGTTGCGCGCCGGTGCGGCGTACTTACCGCTGGAACTGGACTATCCCGACGAGCGCCTGGCCGTGATGCTCGACGATGCCCGTCCGCGCATCCTGCTCACCACGACGGCGGTGCGCGAGCGCATCGACGCCATCACCCCGCCGGATTGCCTGCGGATCACGTTGGACGACGCGGGAATCCACAGCGCGCTGGATGCGTTGGCGCCGAACTGGACCGGCGAACGACCCACGCCGGACCGCCCGGCGTATGTCATCTACACATCCGGGTCCACCGGTAAGCCCAAGGGTGTCGTCACGCCCTACCGCGGACTGACCAACATGCACTTCAACCACCGGGAAGCCATCTTCGCCCCCGCGATCGCCAAGGCCGGCGGCCGGCGACTGCGCATCGCCCACACGGTCTCCTTCGCCTTCGACATGTCCTGGGAAGAACTGCTGTGGCTGGTCGAGGGTCACGAGGTGCACATCTGCGATGAAGTGTTGCGCCGCGACGCGGCCGCCCTCGTGGCGTACTGCCGGGCACACCTGATCGACGTCATCAACGTGACGCCTACCTACGCCCAACTGCTGTTCGAAGAGGGCCTGCTCGACGACGGTGAACACCACCCCGTCCTGGTCCTGCTGGGCGGTGAGGCGGTGCCACCGGCGGTGTGGGACCGGCTCCGCGACGACCCCACCACCTACGGCTACAACCTCTACGGACCCACCGAATACACCATCAACACCCTCGGTGGCGGCACCGACGACAGTGCCGAACCCACTGTCGGGCAGCCGATCTGGAATACCGATGCGCACATTCTCGACCCCTGGCTGCGCCCCGTGGCCGACGGCCATCCCGGCGAGCTCTACATCGCCGGTGCCGGCCTGGCACGCGGCTACGCGCACCGATTCGGCCTGACGGCGCAGCGTTTCGTCGCCAATCCGTACCCCACCGCCACCGCGCCGGCGGGCACCCGGATGTACCGCACCGGTGACCTGGTCCGGCGCGGCGCCGACGGCAACATCGAATTCCTCGGCAGGACCGACGAGCAGGTCAAGATCCGCGGGCACCGCGTCGAACTCGGTGACGTGGAGTCGGCGATCGTCGCCCATCCGGGCGCCGCCCAGGCCGCGGTGATCGCCACCGACGATCCGCGGGTGCCGGGCACACAACGACTCGTCGCCTATCTGGTTCCTGCTGCCATCCCCGAGGACGACCGCGCGGCCGCCGAAAGCGCCCATGTGGGCGAATGGGAACAGATCTACTCCGACGAATACTCGACGATCTCCACCGCGGTGTTCGTCGAGGACTACGCCGGCTGGGATTCGAGCTACGACGGTACACCCATTCCGTTCGAGGAGATGTCGGAATGGCGGGCCACCACGGTGGCCGCCATCGCCGGGTTGTCTCCGGCGCGAGTCCTCGAGATCGGCGTCGGCACCGGGCTTTTGCTCGGGCAACTCGCGCCACGGGTCGACGAGTACTGGGGCACCGATCTGGCCGCGCCGGTGATCGAGGCGCTGAACAACGAACTGCGCACCGATCCGGAGCTCCGCGATCGGGTCCATCTGACCGTCGCCCCTGCCGATCGGCTCGGTGACGTCCCCACCGGCCACTTCGATGTGGTCGTCATCAACTCGGTGATCCAGTACTTCCCGTCGGTGCGCTATCTGGCCGACGTGATCGAGAGTGCCGCCCGGCACCTGCGGCCCGGCGGTGCGCTCTTCATCGGCGATGTCCGTAACAGGTTGCTGCTGAACACCTTCCACACCGCGATCGCGCTGTCCCGAAGTGCCTCCGACAGCGCCGACGCCGAGCAGATTCGCCGCGCCGCCGACCGGGGCGTGGAACTGGAAAAGGAACTGCTGCTCGATCCCGAGTTCTTCGTCGCGCTCGCACACCGACTGGGCCTGACGGCCGAGATCAGACTCAAGACCGGCGCATTCCACAACGAACTCAGCAGGCATCGTTATGACGTGATCCTGCGCGCTGATGCGCCCGCTGCACCGGCGCGACGCGCGACGCTGCACTGGCCCGGTGACCTGGAGACGGTGAAGGCCGCGCTCGGGGAGGCAGATTCGGACGGACTTCGGGTGACGGCCATCCCCAACGGCAGGTTGGCCGGCGAGATCGGCGCGACGGAGCGACTCGCGGCGGGTGATGTCACCGGCGCCAGGACCGCATTGCGCACCCCCGCCGGTGTCGATCCTGCGCACCTGTACGCGTTGGCCGGTGCGACCGGCTGGACGGTCCGACTGACCTGGCATCCCGGCGACCCGGCGCTGATGGACGCCGTGTTCACCACCACCGGTGAGCCGCTCGGTGACCTGTACAGCTCGAGTGCCGTCGACCGCCCGCTGGAGGAACTCGGCAACAACCCCGCCGGGGCGCGCGAGCGCTCGGGCGCCATCGCCGCGCTGCGCCGCCATCTGCGCGACACCCTGCCCGACTACATGGTGCCGTCGGCATTCGTCGCGCTGGACCGGATACCGTTGACCGACAACGGGAAACTGGATGTCCGGGCACTGCCCGATGCCGACGCGGCCGCACCGGTCTCCACCAGCCGCGCCGCCCAGAATCCCGTCGAGGAACTGTTGGCGGAGTTGTTCGCCGAGGTGCTCGGCGTCGACCAGGTCGGCGTGGAGGACAACTTCTTCGACATCGGCGGCCATTCCCTGCTGACCATCCGGCTGATGAGCCGGGTGCGCAGTGCGATGGGCGCCGAACTCACCATCCGCGATGTCTTCGACGCCCCGACCGTGGCCCAGCTGGCCACCAAGCTCCGGCTCGACGCTCCCACCCGTCCGGAGCTGACCGCCGCGGCACGCCCCGATCGGCTGCCGCTGTCCGCCGGGCAGGAACGGTTGTTCGTCCTCGAACAGCTCGGTGAAACCGGTGCGGCATACAACTATCCGCTGACCTTCCGGCTCCGCGGATCGCTCGATACGGACGCGTTCACCGCGGCGCTGACCGATGTGGTGGACCGCCACGAGGTGCTGCGCACGGTCTTCACGACCCAGGACGGCACCCTGCACCAGGCGATCCTGCCCGTCGGTGCGCGGGTGCCGGTCACGGTGCTCGACTGCGACGAATCCGCCGTCGGTGCCCTCGTCGACGCCGCGGCCAACCACCGCTTCGACCTGAACACCGACATCCCGCTGCGCGCGACGATCCTGCGTCTCGCCGAAGACGACCATGTCATCGCGCTGATCCTGCACCATATCGCCGTCGACGAGTGGTCGGATGCGCCATTGCTCGACGACCTCGCCACCGCTTACCGGGCCCGGCGGGCCGGCCAGGCACCCGCGTGGTCACCACTGCCCCTGCAGTACGCCGATTACGCGCTGTGGCAACAGAACCTGCTGGCCTCCGTCGCCGACGAGCAGACCGCATTCTGGACCGCGACGCTGGCGGGTGCACCGGATGAGCTGGCGCTGCCCACCGACAGGTCGCGTCCGGCCAAGCCCAGCGGCGCAGGCGGCACGCTACAACTGGACCTGCCTGCCCCGGTGGTCGCCGGCCTGCGTCGGATGACCGGCGAGCACCAGGTGAGCACCGTGATGTGCTTCCATGCCGCCGTCGCCGCACTCCTGCACCGCCTCGGCGCGGGTGAGGACATCGTGGTCGGCACACCGGTTGCCGGACGCACCGAAGCCGAGCTGAACCCGTTGGTCGGATTCTTCGTCAACACCGTGGTGCTGCGCGTCGACGTGTCGGGCAACCCCACGTTCGTCGAGCTGATCGACCGGGTTCGCGATGTCGACCTGGCGGCCTTCGACCACCAGGATCTGCCGTTCGACCGAGTGGTCGAGGCGCTCAACCCGCCGCGTGCCGCGGGACGTAACCCGCTGTTCCAGACGTTCGTCGGCTACCACTACCGCGACGACGCGACCGCCGATGTGCTCGACATTCCGACAGAGTGGTTGTCGCCCACCGTCACGGCCGCCATGTTCGACCTCGGCTTCACCCTGATCGACAACATCGCCCGTGGGCAGATGACGGTCCTGGCGGAGTTCGCCACCGACCTGTTCGACACCGACACCGTCGAGCGCATCACCGAACGCCTGCTGGCGCTGCTCACCCAGGTGGTCGCCGAACCCGCCACCCGCATAGCGGATTCCGAGGTGTTCCTGCCCGGTGAACGTCAATGGCTCGCCGAGGTCGGCTCCGGACCGGTCGCACCGGTATCGCCGGACGATCTCGCCACGATGGTGATCCGCCAAGCGCTGCGCAGCCCCGATGCCGTCGCGGTGCGCGGTGACGAGGCGGACACTGCGCTCACCTACGCCGAGCTCGACGCGTGGTCGCGCCGGCTGGCCGCCGATCTGGCCGGCGAGGGTGCCGGGCCCGGCACCCTCATCGGAGTGGCGGTGCCGCGCTCGGTCGAGCTGATCGTCGCGCTGGTGGCGATCGCCCGGTGCGGTGCGGCATTCCTGCCCCTGGACAGTGACTTCCCCGTCGACCGATTGCAGTTCATGCTCGACGACGCGCAGCCGGTGACCGTACTGCGGGACAACACACGGATCCGGGCCGCCCGACACGGTGAAAGCGGCACCAGGACAGCACGATCCGAGAGTGCAGCCCGGGGTGAGCACTGGGCGTATGTGCTCTACACGTCCGGGACCACGGGACGGCCCAAGGGTGTGCCCGTGCCCCACCGCGCCATCGCCAACCGGATCGCGTGGTTGCAGCAGGCCTACCCGCTGTCGGTGGCCGACCGGATGCTGGTCAAGACCCCGATCAGCTTCGACACCTCGGTCTGGGAGGTGTTCTGGCCGCTCAGCGTGGGCGCGACCCTGGTGCTCGCCCGACCCGGCGGACACCGCGAACCCCGCTACCTTGCCGAGACCATTGCCGCGCATGGCGTCACCGCCGTGGACTTCGTCCCTTCGGTGCTCGAACTGTTCCTCGACGAACTCGACACCGACCGCTCGGCTGATCTGTCCAGCCTGACCCGGGTCACCGTGGGTGGTGAGGCATTGCCCCGCGAACTCGCCGACCGGACCGCCCGACGCCTGGGTGTCCCCCTGCACAACCTGTACGGACCGACCGAGGCCGCCGTGGACGTCCTCGGCTGGACCGCCGACGGCGGCCCTGTCGCGATCGGCGTCCCGGGCGCCAACGTCCGGGTTCACGTCCTCGACGGCCGCCTGCGCCCCACTCCCCCAGGCATTCCCGGTGAGCTGTACCTGGCCGGCGTGCAGGTGGCGGACGGATATCTGGGCAGACCGGCGCTGACCGCCGAACGATTCGTGGCCGATCCCTGGGGACCGGCCGGTGCCCGGATGTACCGCACCGGTGACGTGGTGCGGTGGCGGTCGGACGGACAACTGGAGTATCGCGGCCGCGACGACGACCAGATCAAGGTCCGCGGTGTGCGCATCGAACCCGGTGAGATCGAGGCGGTGCTCGCCAGGCACCCGGCCGTCAGCTCGGTCCGCGTATTGCTGCGCGCGGGCGCACTCGTCGCCTATTACGTATGTGCGGGCGCGGATTCGCCGACTACCGAACAGCTGCGGCGCTTCGGCGCGCAATCACTGCCGATGCACATGGTGCCCGCGGCATTCGTCGAACTCGACGCGCTGCCGGTGACCGCGACCGGCAAGCTCGATCGCGATGCGCTGCCCGATCCGCTCCCTTCGCCGGGATCCGGCAGGGCACCTGCCACGGCGACCCAGGCCGGCTTGTGCGCGCTCGTCGGTGATGTCCTCGGCGTCGAAACCGTCAGCATCGACGACGACTTCTTCGCTCTCGGTGGGCATTCGCTGTCGGCGATCAGGTTGCTCGGCAGGATCCGCGCGACCCTGGGCGTCGAGTTGAGTCTTCGTGAGCTGTTCGACGCCCCGACCGTCGCCGAACTCTCGGCTCGTATCGACCAGGACAGCGGTGTCGCGGCGGTACGGCCGACGCTGGGTGCGCGGCCGAGGCCCGACCGGGTGCCGCTGTCGCCCGGGCAGGCCAGTATGCGGTTGCATTACGCACTGGAGGGTCCGAACCCGACCTACAACGTGCCCATGGTGTGGCGGGTGGACGGTCGGTTCGACATCGCGACACTGGAACTCGCGCTACACGACGTGATCGGGCGCCACGAGATCTTGCGGACCATCTATCCCGACCGGGACGGTGTCTTCGAGCCTCGTGTCCTCGACCCCGCCGAGGTGGCTCTGCATGTCGAGCTGATCTCCGACCATGAGCTCCGCGATGCGGCACGGTACTGCTTCCGCCTCGACGAGGAGATACCGGTCAAGGTGTACCTCGTTGCCCGGGGCACCGAGAGCGTGCTGTTGGTCAACATCCACCACATCGCCACCGACGAGTGGTCCGACGAACCGCTGCTGCGTGATCTGCGCACGGCCTATGAGGCCCGTCGCGCCGGGCTGGCACCGCAATGGCCGGAGCTGTCACTGCAGTACGCCGACTACGCCCTGTGGCATGCCGAATTGCTCGATGGTGTCGCCGAGAACCAGTTGCGGTACTGGCAGGAGGCGCTGGCCGGGGTTCCCGAAGAGACCGGCCTGCCGACCGATCACCCACGCCTGCCGACGAACACCTTCCGTGGCGGCACCGTGACGACGTCGCTGCCGCCCGAGACCGTCGGTGCGCTGCGTGCACTCGCACGCGACAGCCAGTCGACGATGTTCATGGTCGCCCACTCCGCGGTGGTCACGCTGCTGAACCGGATGGGCACCGGCGACGATATCGTCGTCGGAACACCGGTGTCGGGGCGATCGGATGTGCTGTTGCACGACCAGATCGGCTATTTCCTGAACACGGTGGTGCTGCGCTCCCAGGTGCGCGGCACGCAGACCTTCGCCGAATTGTTGGCCGACAACCGGGCGGGCGTTCTGCGAGCCTTCGACCACCAGGACATCCCGTTCGACCGGATCGTCAAGGAAGTCAATCCGATTCGCGTCCGCGGGCAGCACCCGCTGTTCCAGATCATGATGATGTACCTGGTGAGCGGGGACACCGAGCGCATCGAGATCGACGGGATGACGCTGACCGCCGATGAGGTCGATACCGGCACGGCGAAGTTCGACCTGTCGATCGATTTCGTCGAGCATGCCGACGAATCGGTCACCCTCACCATGGAGTACAACGCCGACCTGTTCGAGGCGTCGACCATCGACGCGCTGCTGGCCCGTCTGGTGGCGGTGCTCGACCGGGTGTCGCAGGACGCGAGCGTCCGGCTGTCCGATATCGACATGCTCATCGAACCCGAGCCGGACCGGATCGCCGGATGGGAGCACGGCACCGAGGTCGCCACCCCGGCGGCGACGCTGACCGCACTGTTCGAGGCACAGGTGCGCGCCACTCCTGGTGCCCTGGCGATCATCGACGGTGCGCGGGAGCTGACGTTCGACGAGGCGAACCGTCGGGCCAACCGGCTCGCACGCCACGCGATCGCGCGGGGTCTGGGGGCCGACGATATCGCCGCGCTGGATCTGCCCCGTTCGGCCGATGTGCTCATCGCAATCCTGGCCGTACACAAGGCCGGCGGGGCGTATCTGGCGCTCGACGCCGAATATCCCCGCGAACGAATCGCGCACATGCTCGCCGATGCCCGCCCGGTGCTCACTATCACCGCCGAAACGATGGCCGACGCAGACGGTGACCAGACGCTCTCCGATGCCGACGTCACCGATGCCGAGCGCCGCACCCCGGCGCATCCGGATCATGCTGCCTACCTGATCTACACCTCGGGCAGCACCGGAAAGCCCAAGGGTGTCGTCGTGCCGCAGCGCAGCATCGTCAACCTGTTCGCCAGCCACCGCGAACGCCTCTACCGGCCGACGATGGCGACCGCAGGCCGCGACCAGCTACGGGTCGGGCACGCCTGGTCGTTCGCGTTCGACGCGTCGTGGCAACCGCAGCTGTGGCTCTACGACGGCCACACCATCTGTCTGGTGTCCGACGAGACACGTCGCGATCCGGCGCTGCTGGCCACCCAGCTCGACGACCAGCGATTCGACTTCATCGAGCTCACACCGTCGATGTTCGACAGCGTCGCCCGCGCCGGGGCTATCCGCGACGGGGCGTGCCGCTTGTCCGCGATCGGCGTCGGCGGCGAGGCCGTCCCACCGGAGCTGTGGGCCGAGCTGGGCGCGATGCCGGGCACCCGGGCCTACAACCTGTACGGGCCGACGGAGACCACCGTCGACGCCCTGGTCGCCGAGCCCGCCGGTTCGCTCGAACCGAAGATCGGTACCCCGGTGTCGAACTCGACGGTCTACGTGCTCGACCAGTGGTTGCGCCGGGTTCCGCCCGGGGTGCGCGGTGAGTTGTACGTCGCCGGAGCAGGTCTGGCGCGCGGGTACCTCGGCCAATACGCCAACACCGCACAGCGCTTCGTCGCCAATCCCTACCGCGATGGCGAGCGGATGTACCGGACCGGTGATCTTGTCAGCTGGTCGGTCGACGGGCAGTTGGTCTACCACGGCAGGGCCGACGAGCAGGTCAAGATCCGCGGCTATCGGGTGGAGCTCGGTGAGATCGAGTCGGCACTGCGGGCGGCGCCGGAGGTGGCCGACGCGGCCGTGGTGGCCCGCCATGACTCGGCGAATCACGCTGTCCTGGTGGGGTACGCGGTGCGGACCCCTGGCTGTGCACCGGACCCCGCCGAGCTCAAGCGGCAGCTGTCCACGCGGTTGCCGGGCTACATGGTCCCGACGGCGATCGTGCTCGTCGAGGCCATTCCCTTGTTACCCAACGGCAAACTGAACCGGGCGGGTCTGCCGGTGCCCGATCTGGCCGCCGCGCCGGTGGTGCCACCGCGCAACGAGCTGGAGGCCGCGCTGTGCGATGCGGTCGCCTCGGTCATCGGTTGCGACGACATCGGTATCCACGACGACTTCTTCGAGCGCGGCGGCGACAGCGTCGCCACGATGCGTCTGGTCGCCGCGGCCCATGCCGCCGGGATCGCCGTCAGTGCGCGTCAGATCTTCGAGCACCGCACGGTCGCCGAACTGGCGACCGTCACCGCGATCAAAGCCGGATGAATGCCGGGATGAACCGATGAGAGTGGCTCTCGGCGAACCGGTCCCGTGAACACAACACACCGCGAGCGCGGCGCGGTCGACGCGCTGCGTTCGCGGTGTGTGTTACCGCGTCGGGGTCAGCTGACGATTGCCGGGACGGTGGCCGGGTTGCCGTCGAGCGCCACGGCGAGTTGCGGGGCCAGCCGATCCAGCAGGTACGGGATCGACAGCACCGAGGCGAAGTAGTAGGCGCAGCTGGCGTCCGAGCCACCCTGGATGAACACCGAACGGTCTTCCCGGGCGACGCGTAGCCGGGAGAAGATCGGGTCGGCGGCCAGTTCGGCCTTCAGCGCTGCGACATCCTTGGGCTCCCAGACCAGAACATCGGCATCGATCAGGTCGGCCCGCTCGAAACTGATGGTGGCGTCGAAGTTGTCACCCAGCGCGTCCTTGACGGCAGCGGACTGGGTGAACCCGAGCATCTGCAAGAACTGGCCGCGCGGATCGGTCGCCGCGGAGACGCTGTAACCGTCCTCGTTGCGGTAGACCGACAGACCGGTCTTGCCCTCGAATTGCGGGTAGGTGGACTTGGTCTCGGCGATCTTCTCGCGGGTCTGGGCCAGCAGCTGGTCACCCTTGGCCTTTTCGTCGAGAGCCTGCGCGAGGATCGGGGTGATCTGTTCCCAGGTCGCGGCGTAATCGTTGGTGTCCTTGGGCTGCGCCAACGTCGGCGCGATCTGCGACAGCCGCGCGTACTGCGTATCGGTCAGGTCGGAGTACAGACCGACGATCAGATCCGGTTTGAGGTTGGCGATCTCCTCGTACGGCGGCGCACCGTCGGCGGCGAAGGACAACTCGGCGGGTGCCTGCCGGTCCCCGAGCAGGTCCTTCGACCACGGGCCGAGCACGCCGGTGGTGAAGTATCCGTCCCAGGTCATCACGGCGACGGGCACGGTCCCGAGCGCGATCAGGGTGTCCTGCTCCTGCAGCCCGATCACCACGACGCGGGTGGGCTTCTGCTCGAGCGTGGTGCTGCCGTATCGATGGTCGATGGTGACCGGGTAGGACCCCGACTGCTGGGCCGAGGTGGCGGCGGAGTCGGTTTGACTGCTCGAGCAACCGGCCGCGACCAGCGCGAACAACATCACCAAGAGCATCAATACCCGGCCGCGCGCCCCGTTGCCGCCACGGCGGTCCGTGCTGGTCTGTCGCTCGGGCATGGTTGCCGCCATGGTCATCACAAAGATTCCCTCCGATGATCGAATTTGGTGAGCCTAACCTCGCACAGGTGGCCGGTTCAAGCGGCACGGGGCGCACCACCCGGGCGTGTCCGACCGCTAGCCTGTCCGGGTGCCTGACGACCGCGATGCGCAGATCTCGTACCTGCCCCGTGCACTGTGGCCACTGCGCAACCGCGACTACCGGCTGCTCACGCTCGGGCTGTCGACCACCCTGCTGGGCAACGGGCTCTGGTCGGTCGCCTTGGTGTGGCAGGTCATCGCGATGGGAGGCGGTGCCGGCCAGGCGGCGATCGTGATGACGATGTTCAGCGCGGGCCTGCTGATCAGTGTGCTGCCCGCGGGGGTGGCGGCCGACCGGCTGCCCAAACTCGTCGTCATGCGCGCCTCGCTGTGGGTGCAGGCGACGCTGCTGATCATCGTCGGGGTCCTTGCCGTCGGCGACCAGGTGCAGATCTGGCATCTGGCGGTCACCGGCTTCGCGTTCGGCATCGCCGAGGGTTTCTACATTCCCGCCTACACCGCACTGCTGCCGACCATCCTGGCACCCGAGGAACTGTTGGCCGCCAACGGGATCGAGGGCGTGCTGCGCCCCGGTCTGCAGTTCGCCCTCGGCCCGGCGATCGGTGCGCTGCTGGTGCAGCTGTGGTCGCCGGCATGGGCGATCCTGATCCAGGGTGCGATGTTCGTCCTCGCCGCGATCATCCTCGGGTTCATCAGGCCGCCTTCGGCTGTCGCGTCCGAGACCGCGGACCACGAACCGGAATCGGCACTGGGGGACCTGCTGGCCGGACTGCGGTACATGTACCGCACCAGGTGGTTCTTCGCGACGCTGTTGTTCGCCGTGGGCAATGTGCTCGTCGTCGTCGGCCCCATCGAGGTGCTGCTGCCCTTCGTGATCCGCGATAACGGCGGAACCCCCGGGCATCACGCGACCGTGCTGGCGGTCTTCGGGGTGGCCGGTGCGGTGGGCGCTCTGTTGGTGGCCTCGCGCCCGCTGCCGCGGCGCTACATCACCGTCATGCTGGTGCTCTGGGGGCTGGGAGCACTGCCGCTTGCCCTGATCGGCTACACCGAAGCGATCTGGATAATCGCCGCGGTGATGGTCGTCGTCGGCGCCACGTCCGAAGCCGGGCAGGTCATCTGGGGAACCCTGCTGCAGCGGCGAGTGCCCGCCGAGATGCTCGGTCGCGCCTCCAGTCTGGATTTCTTCGTGAGCCTGGTGATGATGCCGGCGTCGCTGGCGCTGGCGGTACCTGCCGCACATCTGATCGGCACGACGGGCGTCTTCATCGTGGCGGGCGTCGCACCCGTGGTGTTCGCGGTGATCGCGCATCTGGCCGCCCGGCTCGGCCGCGATGAACTCGACCACCCGCTGGATGACCGGACATGACGGGCTGCCGCACCGATGAGTGCTGATACCTCGCTGCCCGTGCCCGACGTCACGAGCGATGCCCGCCGGACGGGCACCAGAACTCGCCTGGTCTGGCTGGCCATCTTCTGTCTCGTCCTGCTACTGGTCTGCATCGCCAGCGCCGCCGTCGGCACCCGAGACATCCCGATCGCGACGGTCATGCGCGCACTGTTCGACTATCAGGGATCCGACGACGAAGTGGTGGTCCGCGCGGTCCGCATTCCCCGAACCGCGCTGGGGCTCCTGGTCGGCGTGGCGATCGGCGTCGGCGGCGCCATGATCCAGGCCGTCACCCGCAATCCGCTGGCCGATCCCGTCGTGCTGGGCATCACGCCCGGCGCGATGTTCAGCGTGGCGCTGGCCGTCGGCATGTTCGGATTTCGGTCCATCCACCAGTACCTGTGGTTCGCGCTCGTCGGATCCGCCGTGGCGATGGCGATGGTCTACGCCATCGGCCGCTCGGGCCGCTGGGGTGCGACGCCCATCCGGCTGACGCTGTCCGGGATCGCCATCGGCGCGGTCTTCACCGCATTCACGTTGGCCCTGACGCTGTTGAACCCGTCGGCATTCGACCAGATGCGGGCGTGGGACGCGGGATCGATCGCCGGACGCGGCTGGGACGTCACCCTCGCGGTGCTGCCGTTCGTCCTTGTCGGACTGGCGATCACGGCGTCGGTGGCCCGTGGCCTCGACGCGATCGCACTCGGTGACGATATGGCGCGCGCACTCGGCACCCAGCTGGTCCGGACGCGCACCCTGGGACTCATCGCGATCACCCTGCTCTGCGGTGCGGCGGCAGCTGCGGCAGGCCCGATCGCCTTCGTCGGTCTGATGATCCCGCACATCGCCCGGTGGCTGGTCGGCGCCAACCAGCGGTGGATCCTGCTCATCTCGGCGATCGCCGCCCCGGCGCTGGTGCTGGCCGCCGATGTCCTCGGCCGGATTGCGTTGCGTCCGGCCGAATTGCCCGTCGGGATCGTCAGTGCGTTTCTGGGGGCTCCCGCCCTGATCTGGTTGGTCCGGCGCAAGACGGTGATCCAACCGTGACGACCGGGACGCAGCGGGTCGATTTCGGGCGCCCCACCGTGCGATGGCGGCAGCTGCGCATCGACGTCATCTCCGTGGTCACCACCGCCGTGCTGGTTTTCGCGGCGGTCGTGGTGTCGATCCTCAGCCTCGGTGCCGGTGACTACGACATCGCGCCATGGGACGTGCTGCGCGCGGTGTTCGGCGCCGGGGCGCCGTTCGACATCGTGGTGGTCCGCGAGTGGCGGGCACCGCGGGTGTTGATGGCGCTGATCCTCGGTGCGCTGCTGGGCATCTCGGGTGCCATCTTCCAGTCGCTCACCAAGAACGCACTGGGCAGCCCGGACGTCATCGGCTTCAATTCGGGTTGCTACTTCGGCGCGCTCGTGGTGATCCTGTTCGTCGGCGCGCACTCCAGCGCACTGCTCGCCCTCGGCGCGGTCGCCGGCGGCTTCGCGACCGCCGCCATCGTGTATCTCCTTGCCTTCAAACGTGGTATCGCCGGCTTCCGGTTGATCATCGTGGGGGTCGCGGTCGCTATCATGATCGAGGCCGTCAACACGTGGATGATCCTCAAGGCCAACCTGCAGGTCGCCATATCGGCCGCAGCATGGGGTGCGGGCACCCTGGCCAATGTCACCAACAACCAGGTTCTGGTGGTCCTCGCCGGAACCGCCGTGCTCGTCGTGCCGCTGGCCGTGATCGCCCGACGGATGCCGGTCGCCCAGCTGGGCGATGACGTCGCCGCCGCGCTCGGCCTGCGCATGGAGGCCACGCGGGTGTTGATGCTGGCCGTCGGTGTCGGATGCGTGGCCATGGCAACCGCTTTCACCGGGCCCATCAGTTTCGTGGCGTTGGCCGCACCGCAACTGGCCGCCCAGGTCACCCGCGGCGGAGGTTTGCGGCTGGCCCCGTCGGCGGCGATGGGAGCGGCCATCCTCGCCGCATCCGATGCCGCGGCCCAGCACCTGTTGCCCGGCCAGCTGCCCGTCGGCGTGATCACCTGGGGTATCGGCGGCGCGTATCTGGTGTGGCTGCTGATCAGACAGTCGGGCTGAGCGACTGCGAGAGGTGGTCAGTAGACCGTGAGGATCGGCTCCAGCTCCGAGGGTGTGGCGCCGTGCAGAATCACCCCGTCGGCGCCAAGAGCCAACTGCTCACGAATGGTGGTGACACACTCCTGCGGACTGCCGGTGGCCGCCGGCGCCGTCCACTCCGGGGGCAACAACGTCGCAATGTGCTCGAGCTTCTCGACGGGAGTGGTCGGGCTGTCGATGGCCTGCAATCCACCCACATAGAAACTCTGCACCACCTCGTCATCGCGAAAGCGCTGCAGCACAGCCGGATCCCAGCGATTGGTCCGCACCAGCAGATCACCATAGGCCTGCAGATAGGTCGCCAGCCGGCCGACGAGCTTGCGCAGCCGCATCTCCTCGGGAAGGTGATCCCCGATGGTCGCCAGACATGACCACACCTTCACATCGTCGGGGTTGCGGCCGGCCCGCTCGGCGGCGTACTTCACCGTCTGGACACACCGCGCCAGCGTCTCGTCGGTGAAGAAGGTGTGCAGGATGACCTGGTCCATTACTCGGCCTCCCAGCTCAAGGGAGTTCGGCGCGAAGGCGACCATGCCCATCGGGATATCGACGTCGTAGTCCTGGCCGAGCCGCAGCAAGGGAAAGCTGCCCATCGGACCGTCATGGCCGACGATGGTCTCACCGCGGAACAGTCGGCGCATCACCCCGACGAAATCCTCCATCTGAGCGGTGGTGATGCGCGGCATCCCGAACGCATCCTGCAGCGGCGGCACACCCCGGCCGATACCCAAGGTGAAGCGGCCCTCGCTCAGACGCGACATCGTGAGCGCATAGGCGGCGGTGACGATCGGGTGGCGAGTGTTGTGATTGGTTGCGCCGGTGGCGATGGCGATGCGTTCCGACACCGCGGCTGCGGCCCCCGACAGGGTGCATGCCTCCTTGGTGTTGAAGCGCTCGGAGATGAAGACGTGGCCGAGCCCGAGTTCCTCGGCGCGGCGGATCTCGTCGATCATCACCCGCGGTGATTCCGGTTGCCCGCCAAGGGTGTAGAAGCCCAACTCGGATTTCATGGTCGCGGTCACAGCGTTGCCTCCTCGGCCAGTTCGGGCCACCGGTCATGGTCATACGTGCAGGGATTCCATACTTCGACGATGCGTCCCCCGACCACCCGATAGACCTCGATCGAGGAGATGACGTCGTGTGTTCCGTCGTGATGGACGATGTCTGCTTGGTAGACAATCGAACACAGCTGCTCATCGGCGACGATATGCGGCAGCGTGAAATGCACGCTGCGCACGCCCGCCCACAGATCGCGCACCCGCTGCACTGCCTCGTCGTGGGTGAGCACGGTTCGGCCGCCTGGGGTGTTCCGGATGATCTGCTCACCGATGATCTGCTCGCCGACCGGGTAGTTCCGCTCATTCCACAGCTCGTAGTTGTAGCGCTCGATGACAGTTCTCGGATCGGCCATCGGGACACTCGGCGTCGGCGCAGCCGGCTGCGGTGTAACCATGCACACATTCTTACTTGCTTGCGCGCAAGTTAACAACTACTTTTCGAATATGACGTCGACAACACAGCTCTTCCCCCGCTCCGCGTCCGAGCTGACGGCGGACTGGCTCACCGAGATCCTCACGTCCTCGGGCGCCATCGCATCGGGGACACACGTCACCGAACTGCGCGCGCAACGCATCGCCGAGGGCGTCGGCTTCGCCTCGTTCCTGTATCGGGTGCACCTCGGTCTCGACGGTGCGGGCCCGGCCACCGTGATCGCCAAGTTCCCCACCGACTACCCCGATTACCAGCTGCTGGCCTCCTCGATCCGGCTCTACGAGCGAGAGGTGACGTTCTACAACGCGGTCGCCACGTCGGCTCCCGTGCGCACCCCACGCGCGCACGCGGCCGCGTTCGATGCCGCCACCGGCGAGTTCGTCATCGTGATGGAAGACGTGGACGCTCTCGAAAATGCCGACCAGGTGGCCGGATTGAGTTTCGACCGGGCCCGTGCAGTGCTCGCGGAAACGGCCCGCTTCCATGCCTGGGGCTGGGATACGACACCACCGGTCACCGCTCACCCGGCCTTCCTCGGTCTCGACGACGCGCGGATGGCCGGGCTCTTCAGCGCCGGCACCGCGGCGGGATGGCAGGTGTTCGCCAAGCACGGACGCGCTTGTGCGCCTGCCGATCTGGCGGCGGTGATCGACGACTACGCCGCATCGGCACCGAGTCTGTTGGCAGCACTGGGGACGCCCACCACACTCATCAACGGGGACTTGCGGGCCGACAACCTGTTCTTCGCCGAGGACGGCTCACACGTCACCGTGGACTTTCAGTTCACCGGTCGCGGGTGCGGTATGTGGGATGTCGCCTATCTGGTGGGCCAGGGTATGTCGCCGACCGAACGGGACGGCCGACAGACCGAGTTGGTGCGCCATTATCTGACCACCCTTGCCGGGCTCGGCATCGACTACCCGTTCGACAAGGCCTGGCGACAGTTCCAGATCGCCACGGTGCTACAGATCGCGTTGCCCCTGGCGGCCATGATGTCCTGGGACAACGTCAACGACCGTGGCCGCGAACTCCTTCAGGTCCTGATGGAGCGCAGTATCGCGATCATCGCCGACTGCGGTGCGATCCCCGCGGTCCACGCCACGCTCGGCTGACCTCACCGGTCACCGAAGCCCGTTCGTCAGCCTCACGATCAGTCGGTCGTGCAGCCGGCTCAAGGTTTCGTCGAAATTCGTCGTGTCGGGGTTCAGCAACCACGCGTAGGCATACCCGATGGCCGCCGCGGTCAGTTCCGACGCGATCTCGTCGGCGTCGCATTCCGGTGCCACCGAACCATCGGACTGTCCGTCGAGCACGGCCTGGCGAAGTCCGGCGCGGGTCCGTGCGAGCCAGCCCTCGATACGCGGCCGAAGGATGTCGTGGTCATGCAGGGCCTCGAAGTTCAGGGTCAGCGCGGCGCGCAACAACCGTGGGTCCTCCGCCGCGAATTCACGAAGCGCCACCACCGGCGCGAGCACCTTCTGCAGGCCGGAAGCACCCGGCTCGGGCGTGACCTCGACGCCCCGCTCGTACTCCTGCAGCACCGTCTCCAACAACGCCTCTTTGGACCCGAACCGCTCCCGCACCATGGCCCGGCTGTAACCGGCCCTGATACCGATCTCCTGGGCCGTCGCGTTGGTGTAGCCCTTCTCGGCGATGAGTTCGATTGCCGCTTCGGCAAGTCGGCGCGAAGACTCCTCGACGCGTTCCCGCTGCGAACGGCGCTCCGTGCTCATCGCGTCGCCGGGAAGGATCTGCAGAGATACATCCGCGAGATTCTAGCCACCTGCCACCAGCGGCAGCCCGAGCCCGCACCGGCACTACATGTCCAGCACCACATCCCCGGACGGATACGCGCAGCACGGCAGCAGATTGCCCGCAGCGGGCGGTTCCAGCGGCTCGGGATCGTAGCCGACCTCGCCGGCGAGCAGCCCCGTTTCGCAGGTGTGGCAGACCCCGGTGCGACACGACCACCTGGTCGGCACGTCACAGGCCTCGGCGAACTCGAGCAGGCTGCCGTAGTGCGCGCTCCACGCCACGGTCAACGAGCTGCGGGCGAAGGACACCGCAGGCCCCGAACCGGTTTCGGCAGGCGGGTGCACTCCGGCCGGCACCACCACCCCCGCAAGACCCGGATTGACCGCGGCCGCCGCACCGAAGGTCTCGGTATGCAGCCGGCCGGTGCCGATACCGAGGTTCTCCAGCCCGGTCACCAGATCGTTCATGAATCCGGTTGGGCCGCAACCGTATATGTCACCTTCCAACGGAACACCGAGTCCCCGCAGGGTGTCCACCGATATCCGCCCGGCAAGGTCGTAATCGAGCCCCAGACGATCCGCCGGACCGGGCCGGCTGTAGAAGGTGCGGCTGTGCGCGTGAGGCAGCCGCCCGATCAATGCCCGGATCTCCTCGGCGAAGGCATGTTCGGCACCGTCGCGCGACCCGTGAATCCACCAGACTTCGCGTGTGGAACGGTGATCTGCGAGCAGGTGCAGCATCGACAGCAGCGGCGTCACCCCGATACCGGCCGACAGCAGCACCACCGGATCCGCACCGTCGTCGAGGGTGAACGCACCGCGCGGCGCGGCCACGTCCACCGCATCGCCCACGCCGACCCGGGTGTGCAGATACTCCCCGGCCGCGCCACCGGCAAGGCGTTTGACGGCCACCCGGAACTCCGGTGAGCCCGGCAGATTGGACAGCGAGTAGCTGCGGATGACCGCCGGCCCGTCTTCCGGGGTGAGGCGCACGGTGACGTACTGCCCGGGTCGCCACCCCGGCAGTGGGCCACCATCGCGATCGACCAACGTCAGCACGACGATATCGGCGCCCGCACGTTCCAGCGTGCGCACCGCGAGCCGACGGAACCCGGCCCAGGCCGGTGGCGCGCCCGCGGCGGCGGTCAGGCCCGGATTTCCCGACGATCCGGGCTGCTGCTGACCGTCCTGCTCGGCGAGCGCGCGCAGTGACTGTTGCCAACCCGGGCTCAGCGCAGGGATCTTCAACGCCCGCGCGAGGAGCTCGGGGGAATGGCCGGGAAGGTAGAGCAGCGCATCGATCTCGGCCACCGACACCTGCTCGGGACCGGTGGCGATCTTGGTGATCACCTCCCCGGGTCGCACCTCGCCCTCTTCGATGACCCGGCAGTAGAAGCCCGGGCGATGATCGGCCACCAGCAGCGCGGCCATGCGTGGCTCACCGAGTCGCAACCCCACGCGATAGCAGGTGACCCGTGGCTGGGTGACCTCCAGCACCACCGCTCCGACGCGGAACCTGTCCCCGATGCACACCTCGTCGTCGCCGAGGCCCGAGACCGTGAAGTTCTCGCCGAAATGCCCGGGCCGCAGGTCATCTCGACCCAGGACCGCCGACCAGTGCTCATACGACCCGAGTTGGTAGACCAGGACCGCACGTTGCTCGCCACCGTGCCCACCCAGGTCCCCCTGCCCGTCACCGTCGATGTTGAGCCTGCGCACCATCACCGGCCCGGACACCGGTGTCTTGTACACCGCCGTTCGCACGACCCGCCCCTGCCACGGCACATCCTGGGGCATACCGATATTGATCGACACCAACCTCGGGTCCCCCGCGGCGTCCGCCATCATGGGCCGCTCAGTCCTGCCTGGCTGCCATCGCGGACACGATCTCGGCGGTGTCCGGGACCGCATGCGCGAGATAGGCGAAATTCACCAGCGCGGCCTGATATCCGTCACCGCGCACCGGATGGCGGGGACCGGCGGTCGCATCGCGGACGACGGCCACCTCGAAACCCTGCTCCAGCAGATCCCGCAGGTGTGATTCGACGCAGATGTTGGCGAGCATGCCGCACAGGATCACCCGTTGCACGCGCCGCTTGCGCAACTGCAGAACCAGATCGTTGGTCTGCGGGCCCCACACCTTGTGCGGGCTGACCACGGTGGTCGCCTCGTCCTCGATGAACGGTGCCAGTTCGGCCAGCCAGTCCGCGCCCGAGCCGGTCAAGCCATCCAGGTTCAGCACACCGGTGCGGGCAAAGGTGCCCGTGCTCAACTCGTCGTTCTCCAGCGGTCCGTTGAAGGCCCAGCGGTGATCGTGCGGATAGAAGTAGTGCGGTGAGACGAATACTCCGAAACCGGTGTCCCTGGCGGTGCCGAGAATCTGTGCAAGGTGTTCCACCACGCCGTTCTCCGTGACGCTCGCACCCAGCACGGCCCAGTTCTTTCCGGTCGGGCTCAGGACATCGTTCTGCGGGTCGATGACGACCACGGCGGTGTCGTCGGGGCGATAGAGCACCGGTAACTCCTGGGATGTGGATCTGGACGGATCGACCGGTCGAACGCTACGCCCAATTGCGCGGCTGCTCGGACAATTCACACCTCTGCCGGCCCTCGACCTCGCGCCGCGCCCGATGCGCGGGTGTTCGGCCAATCCGCGACGAACAAGATCAGCCAGGCGCTGCTGCGTGGTGACTTATGGGTAGGGTCGTCATTGTTGTCAGTTATTAGGAGATCCGGTGCGACCGGGGCCAGCGCCCCAGGTGGGGGATGTTGATCTTTCATGCCCGCACCACAGCGTCCGCTGGCTTCACCCGGGCTCAATGTTGCCTCACCCATAGGGCGAGCGCCGTTGTCCCTGCTCCTGGTCGAGGATGATCGCGGCGACGCGTTGCTCGTCGAGGAACTCATCGAGGAGGCCGGCGCAGGTTTCCAGTTCAATTGGTCGCAGTCGGTCGCCGAAGCCGAACGCGCCGTCGCCGACCGTCGACCCGACTGCATTCTTCTCGACCTGAACCTGCCCGACTCCAACGGCATGGATGCCGTGCACCGGATCGGCAGACTGGACTCGTCCATCCCCATCATCGTGCTCACCGGGCACTCCGATGAGCACTTCGGCGTGAACGCGATGACCTCGGGCGCACAGGATTACCTGGTCAAAGACCGCGTCGACCCGGAAATGCTGCGCCGCGCGGTGCTCTACGCCATCGAGCGCAAGCGGGCCGACATCGCGACCGTCGACCTGCATGCCAGCCAGATGCGTGCCATGGAGAACGCCCGGCTGGAGCGTGGGCTGCTGCCTTCACCGGTCCTGCTCGACTCCCCCGGGGTCAACATCGTCACCCGATCACGCCCCAGCCGCCAGGACGCCCTGGTGGGCGGTGATTTCTTCGACGTCGTACAGACCCCGAACAGAACCGTGCACATCATGATCGGCGATGTCGCCGGTCACGGCCCCGACGAGGCCGCCCTCGGGGTGGCGCTGCGCATCGGCTGGCGGGCCCTCACATTCGCCGGATTGCGCGGAAACGAAAGAATGCGCGAATTGGACCGCATCCTGGTCAGCGAGCGCCCTCACAAGGGCATCTTCGCCACGTTGTCGAGCGTCGCGCTCGAACCGGACACCGGGGCATTCACCATCCTGCGCGCCGGTCACCCCGGGATGCTGCTGCAGGGCGGGGGCACCGTGGACTGGATCGAGCCCGTCGCAGGTAAGGCACTCGGGCTGGGCGCCACCGAATGGCCGGTCAACGAGTACCAGCTGGCCGAGCATCACGGGCTGCTGCTGCTCACCGACGGACTCTTCGAAGGGCATTCCGGCCCCGGCGAGGAGCGGCTCGGCGAACACGGGCTGCTCGCCATCGCCCGCTCGCTGGCCACGCTGCCCGATGCCCAGTTCGTCGAGGCACTCATCGAACATGCCGAGGCGCGCGCGCAGCAACACGGCGGCCTCACCGACGACATCGCCGTCATCCGAGTGGAGCGGTCGCGGACATGAAACTGACGGTGCAGGGTTGGCAGAACCTGGTGCTCGCGGTCATCGGCACCGCGGTGCTGGCGTGCGCGGTGGCCACGACGATCCTGGTGAGCCAGGCCGACAAGGTGTCCAACCGGCTGCGCGACGGTGTCCAGCCGGCCCGCGTCGCGGCCTACCAGCTGCAGGCCGCACTGCGTGACCAGGAGACCGCCGTCCGGGGCTACCTGATCACCGCCGATCGCCGCTTCCTTGACCCGTACAACGACGGCCGCGCCGCCGAGGCCACCGCCGTCGAGGAGATCCGCGACACCATCGCCGAGTATCCGGACCTGCTCGACGACCTCGACAACATCGAGGCCGCGGCCCAGAACTGGCGCGTCGAGTACGCCGATCCCCTGTTGGCCAGCGCCGCGCCGACCCGGGCCACCGAGGAAGCCGGGATCGAAGAGGGCAAGGCCCTCTTCGATCGACTGCGCGCGCTGTTCACCATCCAGAACGACCATCTGAGCGAGGCCAGGAACGCCGGACTGGCCCACCTCGAACAGATCCGGCAGTGGCGCGACGCCACCCTGGTGGCCATGATCCTGGCGTTCGTCACCACCGCGGTGCTGCTGGCGGTGGTCATGCGCGCGGCGGTGAACCGACCGTTGTCGCAACTGGCCGCGTCGTGCCGGCGGATCACCGAGGGCAATTTCGGTGAACGCATCATCCCGAGCGGGCCCAGGGATATCCGCGCGATGGCCACCGATGTCGAGAACATGCGCCAGCGCATCGTCGACGAGCTGGAGATCTCCCGTGCCGCGCGCAGCGCGCTTGACGAACAGGCCGGCGAGTTGCGGCGCTCCAATGCCGAACTGGAGCAGTTTGCCTACGTCGCGTCCCACGACCTTCAGGAACCGCTGCGCAAGGTGGCCTCGTTCTGCCAGCTGCTGGAGAAGCGCTACGGCGACAAACTCGACGAACGTGGAACGGAATACATCGCTTTCGCCGTCGACGGTGCGAAACGGATGCAGATCCTGATCAACGATCTGCTGACCTTCTCCCGGGTCGGTCGGCTCAACGCCACCATCACCGAGGTCGCGCTGGACGCCACCGTCGACGCCGCGATGCACAATCTCAGCAGCACCATCGAGGAGTCCGGCGCCGAGATCGTCCGCCCGAACGAACCGCTGCCCACGATCGACGGCGACCCCACGCTCCTGACCATGGTGTGGCAGAACCTCATCGGCAACGCCGTGAAATTCCATCGCGACGGGGTCACGCCCAGGGTGCTGATCGAGTGCCACGACGGTACCGGCGAGAACGCCGAGAGTTGGGTTTTCACCTTGTCGGACAACGGTATCGGGATCAGCGCCGAGTTCGTCGAGAAGGTATTCGTCATCTTCCAGCGACTGCACGGCCGCGACGCGTATGCGGGCACCGGCATCGGTTTGGCGTTGTGCAAGAAGATCATCGAGCATCACGGCGGCACCATTCACATCGACACCGCCTACACCGACGGCACCCGATTCGTCTTCACCCTGCCCAAGACTCCGGTCACCGAACCCGATCTGGCGCCCGGTAGGGCGCCGGATGCCCAGCTGGAAGGAACCAACCGATGAAGCTACCCGAGGGCCGCGCGATCGACATCCTGCTTGTGGAGGACGACCCGGGTGATGAGCTGATCACACGGGAAGCGTTCGAGCACAACAAGATCAAGAACAATCTTCATGTCGCCCACGACGGCCAGGAGGGGTTGGACTTCCTCTACCGGCGCGGCGAGTACGCCGATGCGCCCCGACCGGATCTGATCCTGCTCGACCTCAACCTGCCCAAGTACGACGGTCGGCAACTACTGGAGCAGATCAAGAACGACGAGAACCTCTGCCACATCCCGATCGTGGTGCTCACGACATCCTCTGCCGAGGAGGACATCCTGCGCAGCTACAAGCTGCACGCCAACGCCTATGTCACCAAACCGGTCGACTTGGACCAATTCATGAGCGCCGTGCGGCAGATCGACGAATTCTTCGTCCAGGTGGTGCGGCTACCGCAGTCGTGACCTGTGACTGGGCGTGATGTGATCCCACTCCAACCGGACGCTGGTGCCGGTCGGCGTGGTGTCGATATCGGCGCGGTCAGTGAGCGCGTGGATCAGCGGTAGCCCGCGCCCGCGCGCCGAATCGACCATGCTCTCGTCCTTGGTCCGCCACACACCTTCGTCGGTGATCGTGACCTGCAAACTGCCGTCACCGGGATGGAATGCGGCGTGCATGTGCATCAGACCGGGCTCCGGCGCGCCGACATAGGCGAATTCGGCGGCATTGGCCAACGCTTCATAGACAGCGAGCAGCACATCGCTCGACTTCTCCGGATCCAGCTGAAAATGATCCCGCAGCCACGCCGCGAACTCCTCCCGCACCTGGGCGGCGAGTTGTGGATCGGCGAGGACGCCGACCTTGGCGAAGCTAGCGGAGGCGCCTTGCTCTGTCATGTCGGACTGCTGGCTACCCGTTCGCCGATTTTTCTAACTCTGCAACGCTGCCAACGCTTCATCCAGCGTGGCGTAGAGGTCGACGATATCGGCGATGCCCACCAATCTCAGCGGTCGGCTGGTCGCAGGCCCGTCGGCCACCACGCTCAGTTTCACCCGAGGCGAGAGGTCACCATGGGCGGCGACCAGGACTCCCATCCCGGCCGACGCCAGAAACTCCACGGCGGTGAAATCGACGACGACCGCCGACGGCGAACTCTGCGCCGCCGCCGCGATGGCCGCTTCCAGCTTCGGAGCCGTCAACATGTCGACCGTTCCGCTCACAGCAACCACGCTGATATCGCCGACACGACGTTCCTCGACCTCGCCGACAGCCGCTGCACGGCTGGGAGTGGGGTCTTGCTGGCTACTCATCGATACCTCCGAACATCTTTACCCACCCGAAGGTGGCAACGGCCAGAGTCTATCCGCACAACACGGGCACACGACGAACCCGGTATCCGCGGTCAGCTGCTGGTACCGGCCAGCGCGCGCAGCCGCCGCGGCCGTCGTCGTCGTTCACACAGGTCAGCGCCGGTGTAGTCCGGCGCAGGTTGGGGTACAGATTCCTCATGCGGACCCCGGCTGCCCTCCTCGCGGCCGTGCTGCTCGTGGCCTGCACGGCCTGTTCGCCGGGCCGCGGAGTGGACCTGGGGCAGGGCTCGGGAAACCTGATCGCCGCCATCGCCGGCGAGCCCGACCAGCTCGATCCTCACAAGACCAGCGCCTACTTCTCGTTCGAGGTGCTGGAGAACGTATTCGACACGCTGGTCGAACCCGATGCCGACCTCAACATGGCACCGGCGTTGGCCGAGTCGTGGGACACCGCGCCCGACCAGCTCAGCTGGACGTTTCACCTGCGTCCCGGAGTCACCTTCCACGACGGCAGCCCGCTGACCGCCGATGATGTCGTGTACTCCTACCGGCGCATCATCGATGAGAAGCTATCCACCGTCGACAAGTTCAGTGCCGTCACCGCCGTCTACGCGATCGACCCCGGTACCGTCCGGATCAGCCTCTCCCGACCCACCCCGAACCTGCTGACCAACCTCGGCGGATTCAAGGGAATGGCGATCGTCTCGCGCCGCAACGTCGAGGACGGCTCGATCGCGACCCACCCGATAGGCACCGGCCCGTTTGCCTTCGCCGGGCGCCAGAGCGGTGACTCGATAACCCTGACGGCCAATCCGGACTTCTGGGGCGGGGCCCCGAAACTGCCCGGTGTCACCTTCCGGTTCATCAGCGAGACCTCGACGGCGCTGGCGGCGCTGCAGGCCGGCGAGGTCGACTGGACCGACGCGGTGCCCCCGCAACGGGTGCCTCAGCTGGAAGGTGACGATTCCCTGCGACTGGCCCGCACCCCCAGTAATGACTACTGGTACTTCGCCCTCAACGCCGCCCGACCGCCGTGGAACGATGTCCGGGTTCGCCAAGCCGTCGCCTACGCCGTGGACCGGCCCTCGATAGTGCAGGCCACCAGTTACGGCACCGCCGAGGCGAACCAGCTGGCGATCCCGCAGGGCAACCCGTGGTTCACCCCCTATGACCGGTACAGCCGCGATATCGACCGGGCCAAGGCATTGCTTGCCGAGGCCGGGGCCGCCCCGCAGCGCATGGACATGTTGGTCACCAGCGAGTATCCGCAGACAGTCACCGCGGCACAGGTGGTCGCCGACAATCTCGAACCGCTCGGCATCACGGTCGACATCCGTACCGTGGACTTCGCGACCTGGCTCGACGAGCAGAACAACGGCAACTTCGACATGCTGATGATGGGTTGGCTGGGCAATATCGACCCCGACGACTTCTACTACGCCCAGCACCACACCGACGGCGCCAACAACGCCCAGAAGTTCTCCGATCCGCGCGTCGACGCCGCACTGGATGCCGGTCGCTCCGAGGTTGATCCGCAGGCACGCAAACGCGATTACGCCACCGCGGCCACCCTGATCGCCGATGGGGTGAGCTACATCTTCCTGTACAACCCCGCCGTACTGCAGGCGTGGACACCGAACCTGCACGGGTATGAGGCGCGCCGGGACAAGGCAATCCGGTTCCGGGACGCGGCACTGGGCGGTGAGCCGTGACGGTCGTGAAATTCCTGGGCCGCCGGCTGGCCTACTCGGCCGTGGTCCTGGTCGGGGTGGTGATCGTGGTATTCACCCTGGTGCACCTGGTTCCCGGCGACCCGGTCCGCATCGCGCTGGGCACCCGCTATACCCCGCAGGCCTACGACGCGCTGCGCGCGGCAAGCGGATTGGACCAGCCCCTGCTCACGCAGTTCTTCCAGTATCTGGGCCGCGCGGCGACCGGCGACCTCGGCGTCAGCTTTCGCAACGGCGCCCCGGTGACCGAGGTCCTGCTGGAACGCCTGCCGGCCACCGTCTCACTGGCACTGGTCGGCATCGTGCTGGCGCTGCTGATCGCTCTGCCCGCGGGCACCTGGGCGGCCCTGCACGAGGGCCGGACGAGTGACGCCCTGGTGCGGGTCACCAGCCAATTCGGCGTGTCCGTACCGGACTTCTGGCTGGGCATCCTGCTGATATCACTGTTCTCCACGACGCTGGGCTGGTTACCGACGTCGGGATACCGGCCGCTGTTGGAGGACCCCGCCGGCTGGTTACGCCACATCATCCTGCCCGGCCTGACGGTGGGAGTGGTGGCGGCGGCGATCATGACCCGCTACATCCGTTCGGCGGTCCTGGAAGTCGCGGCCATGGGCTATGTGCGCACCGCCCGCTCGAAGGGGCTTCCGCCGCGCACGGTGACGTTGCGGCACACCGTGCGCAATGCGCTGGTGCCGATCCTGACCATCACCGGAATTCAGTTGGGCACCATCCTCGGTGGCGTCATCGTCGTCGAAGTGGTGTTCGCCTGGCCCGGTATCGGCAGGCTGGTCTACACCTCGGTGGCCGCCCGCGACTACCCGGTGATCCAGGGCGCTGTCTTGTTGATCGCCGTGTCGTTCCTGGCGATCAATCTGCTGGTGGACCTGTTGTACGCCATCGTCGACCCGAGGATCCGGCTGTCATGAACCGAGTGAACGCCTGGCGGCTGTTGGCCGGTAATCCGGTGACGCTGCTCAGCGCCGCGGTATTGGCGGCGGTCGTGGTGATCAGCGTTGCCGCCCAATGGATCGCGCCGTTCGGCGTCAACGATATCGACGTGCCGCAGGCCCTAAAGCCGCCGAACGGCGCACATTGGTTCGGCACCGACGAGCTGGGTCGCGATGTGCTGTCACGGGTGCTGGTGGCCGTCCAGGCCTCGATGAAGGTCGCGGTGGTCAGCGTCGCGTTCGCTGCCGTCATCGGGGTGGCGGTCGGGGTGATCGCCGGATACCTCGCCGGACGCGAGGGCGGCTGGTTGGACACCGTGCTGATGCGCATCGTCGACGTGATGTTCGCCTTCCCGGTGCTGCTGCTGGCATTGGCCATCGTCGCGGTGCTCGGCCCCGGGATCGGCACCACCATGCTGGCCATCGGGGTCGTCTACACCCCGATCTTCGCGCGGGTGGCGCGCGCCAGCACGCTGTCGGTGCGGGTGGAACCCTATGTGTCCGTGTCGTACACGATGGGCACCGGCGCGCGTTACATCGTGACCCGGCACATCCTGCCGAACATCAGCGGACCGCTGATCGTGCAGACCTCACTGTCGCTGGCGTTCGCGATCCTGGCCGAGGCCGCGCTGTCCTTCCTCGGGTTGGGTATCCAGCCCCCGCAACCCTCACTGGGTCTGATGATCTTCGACGCACAGGGTTTCGTGACGTTGGCCTGGTGGATGGCGGTGTTCCCCGGTCTGGCGATCTTCCTGATCGTGCTGGCGTTCAACCTTCTCGGCGATGGGCTGCGCGATGTGCTGGACCCCAAGCAGCGCACCATGATCGAAGCCCGGCGGGCCAGATGAGCATTCTGACGATCAGTGACCTCTCGGTGCGGATCGGGCGCCGTGACATCGTGCGCGGCGTGTCCTTGACCGTCGATCCCGAACAGACCGTCGGCATCGTCGGCGAGTCCGGATCGGGCAAGTCGATGACGGTGCTGGCGGCCACCGGCCTGCTGGACGCACCGGGCGCGGTGGTACACGGATCGTGTGTTCTTGCCGGAGAACAGGAACTCGTCGGAGCATCGGCCCGGACGCTGCGCGCGGTGCACGGCGGTCGGATCGGTTTCGTCTTCCAGGATCCGGGCACGTCGCTCAATCCGTTGCTGACCGTCGAACGCCAGATCACCGAATCGCTGGAGACACACCGCAGGATGACCCGCCGGGCCGCCCGGCAGCGCGCGCTGGAACTACTCGACGCCGTGGGACTTCCGGACCCGGACAGACGTCTTGAGTCCTATCCGCACCAGCTCTCCGGCGGTCAGCGGCAGCGGGTGATGGTGGCGATCGCGCTGTCCTGCGATCCGGGGCTGCTGATCGCCGACGAACCGACCACCGCCCTCGACGTCACCACCCAGGCCCAGATCATCGACCTGGTCGCCGAACTGCAACGCGACTTCGGCACCGCGGTCATCTGGATCAGCCACGATCTGGGCGTCATCGGGGAGGTGGCCGATACCGTGACCGTGCTGCGCGACGGGAGCATCGTCGAGCAGGGCACGATCGACCAGATCTTCGACGCCCCCGGCCAGGAGTACACCCGCGAACTACTGGCGGCACGCCCGCTGCTCGACGGCACCGGCCCGCCCGCGGCCCCTGCCGACACCGAGGTGCTCCTCGATGTGCGCGGCCTCGACGTGCGCTACGGCGGCGTGCGCGCGGTGGACGATGTGTCGTTCCAGATCCGGCGGGGCACGACGCTGGGACTGGTCGGCGAATCGGGGTCGGGTAAGTCCACGGTGGCGGCCGCGCTGACCGGATTGGTGAAACCCGATGGTGGCAGCGCGATGCTCGACGGCGCCGATGTGCTGGACCGCAAGGCCGACCGACGACGCATCGGCATGGTGTTCCAGGATCCGTTCGCCTCGCTGAATCCCCGGATGGCGGTGGGTGTGTCGATCGCGGAGCCGCTGGTGGTGCATCGACTGGTCGGCGGTCGCGCGCAGCGCCGGGCCCGGGTCGCCGCACTGCTGGAGATGGTGGGGCTGGACCCGGATTTCGCCGGGCGCTATCCGCACGAGCTGTCCGGCGGGCAGCGCCAGCGCATCAGTATCGCCCGCGCACTGGCGGCGGAGCCGGACCTGCTGATCCTCGACGAGGCGACCGCCGCGCTGGATGTGTCGGTACAGGCGACGGTGCTCGAGCTGTTGGCCCGTCTGCAATTCGAGCTGGGGCTGACCTATTTGTTCATCGGGCACGATCTCGCGGTGATCGAGCGGATGAGCCACGACGTGCTGGTGCTGCAGTCCGGTCGGACCGTCGAATATCGCAGTGCGGAGCAGCTTTTCAGCGCACCCGAGCAGGACTACACCCGAGCTCTGTTGGCGGCAGTTCCCCCGGCGCGGCCGAGCCGTTCCTGATCTCGCGCGGCTCGCGGAAATGGCCGAGCTCGGAGGCCAGCAGGGCGATCAGGATGGAGCCCGCCGCAGCAGCGAGCAGGACCGCGAATCCGTAGGGCAACGCCGCCGCACCGATGAGCGGGGCGATGGAGATACCGATGTACATCGCCGTCGAGTACCAGGCCAGGGCCACGCCGGCATATCGGGCGTCGATGACGGCGAGCCGGTATTGGATGGCCACCGAAGCCGCGGTCCCGGCCAGACCAGAGCAGGCGAAGACCGCCGCGGTGGCGACCACCGAGTGATGTGCCGGTATCAGCGTGAGGAAGGCCGCGCACTGGACGGTGAGCACCCCCTGCAGGGTGCGGCGGCTGCCGATACGGTCGGTGAGCCTGCCGCCCAGGACGTTGCCCGCGATACCGGCCATGCCGTACACCAGCAGCAGCACGGCGGTCTTCGAACTGTCACCGCCCGTCGCGTCGTGGGTGATGACCGCACTGAAGATGTAGACCATGTTGAACGCCAACATCATCAACAGCGATGCGGCGGTTGCGAAGACGATGTGCCGGTTGCGCATCACGGCCACCCGGTCGCGCAGGCGCACCCCGTCGCCGAGGGGCACGTCACGCACCACGAGCAGCAGCACCGGGGCCAGCACGGCGGCCAGGCCGGCCAGCAGGGCCAGCGGCAGCCGCCATCCGCCGATATCGGCCAGTGCCGTCCCGATCGGTGATCCGATCGCCATGGCGAGGGTGAATCCCATGCCGACGAAGGCGATCGCACGACCACGCACCGCCGCAGCCACCAGTACGGGTGCGGCGGCGATAGCCGTCGGCACCAGGGCGGCACCACCGAAAGCGGCAACCACCCGGCCGGCGGTGAACACCGCGAAGGTATCGGCCGCGGCGGCCAGGAAGGTGCCGATGGCGATCAGGACCAGTCCGGCCGCCATCACGCGCTGTTGGGGCATGCGGCCGCAGGCGACGGAAACGACGGGCGAGGCGACCGCGACGACGGCGGCGTAGACGGAGATGGCGTACCCGACGGTGCCCGGCCCCACGCCGAGTCCTTCACCGATCTTGGGCAGCAGGCCCGCGATGACGAAGGCGTTGGTGCCGACGATGAACAGGGCCAGCGCGAGCAGCGTCAATCGCACGGTGTTCACCCTGCCCAGACGCGCCGCCACGGTACCTCAGCGTACCGGGCTTTGGGCTACACCGTTTACCGCCGACACTTCATGCCGGGCACAGCACTCACCCTCAGGCCGCCTCCAGCGCCAGCAGGGTCGCCTTGACCGCCGCACCGCCGGCGTACTGGCCGATGGAACCGTCGGTGCGGACCACCCGGTGACACGGGATGACCAGGGGCAGCGGGTTGTGCCCGCAGGCGCTGCCCACCGCCCGCACCGCCTTCGGATTCCCGACGGCGGCGGCGACGTCGGCATAACTCTCCCGTAGGCCGTAGCCGATACGCCGCAGGTGTTCGACCACCTGCCGCCGGAACCCGGCCGTGAGTCGCAGGTCCAGCGGCAGATCGAAGGTGGTCCGGTCGCCGGCCAGATACTGCTCGATCTGCGCGGCCGCATCGTCGAGGCGGGCCGGGGCACGCAGCACCCGCGGGCTGACCTTGGCGGCGAGCCTGCTCAGCTCGGCTTCCTCGGGATCGTGGGCGAGGAACGCGACCCGCACCAACCCGGCCGGTGTCGCGGCGAGCAGCAGGGGTCCGACGGCGGTATCGACGGTGCGGTAGGCGACGTCGAGCGTGCCTGCGTGCTCGGCATCGCGGGCCAACCGGTCGCGCAACCGGCTCAGCGCGCTGTCATCGGCGATCAGCCGATCGAAGATCTCGGTCATGAGGACTCCCTCGGATAGGTGGTGCGCAGGGTCTTGATGCCGTCGGCCGCGGCACGCCGGGCGGCCTCGGCCGAACCGCCCAACAGTTCGGCGATCTCGCCGTAGGGCAGGCCGGCCAGGTAGCGGTAGGCCAGGGTGTGGCGTTGTTTGTCGGGAAGTGCCGCCAGCGCGGCCCACAGGTCGGGGTCGAAACCGTCGATGCGAGCCGTCTCCGGGATCTCGGCTACCGGCGCGGGGGCCCGGGTCCGCGAACGGCCGATATCGATGGCCCGCCGGTGGGCGATCGTCACCAGCCAGGCCTGCACATTGGCGTCGGGATCGAGATCCGGATAGCCGCGCATCGCCGACAGGAACGTCTCAGACCAGGCGTCCTCGGCGTCGATGGGACCGAGGACCGCCCGGCACACCCGCAGCACCATCGGGCCGTACTCGGTCACGATGCTCTCGAAGGGTCGCACGCTCACATTGTGTAGACGTCGGCGGCGGGCGAAACGTGAGATCACCCTCGAGTCACTCTCTTAGTTGTAGTAGCGTCGGTCGACATGACCGCCAACGTCTGGATCCTCGGGGGTTACCAGAGCGACTTCGCCCGCAATGTGCAGCGCGAAGGCGGCGATCTGAGCACGCTGACCGCCGAGGTGGTCCGCGAAACCCTCGCCGCGGCACACACCCGTGCGGCCGATATCGGTGTGATCCATATGGCCAACGCCTTCGGCGAGTTGTTCGCCCATCAGGGCCACCTAGGCGCGATGCCCGCCAGCGTCGAGCCCGATCTCTGGGGTACCCCCGCCACCCGGCACGAGGCGGCCTGCGCATCGGGCAGCGCGGCGGTGCTGGCCGCCATCGCCGATCTCCGATCGGGCGCCTACCCCAGCGCCCTGGTGCTCGGGGTGGAGCTGGAGAAGACGGTCCCCGGTGATATCGCCGCCCGCCACCTCGGCGCCGCCGCCTGGACCGGACACGAGGGCAGTGACGCGACCTTCATGTGGCCGTCGATGTTCTCGCGGGTGGCCGACGAATACGACCGCCGCTACGGCATCGACGACGTCCACCTCGATGCCATCTCCACCCTGAACTACGCCAACGCCCGGTCCAACCCGAACGCCCAGACCCGTTCCTGGCGCGTCGACCCGGAGTCCAACCCCGTCGTCGAGGGACGGATCCGGCGGCTGGACTGCAGCCAGATGACCGACGGTGGCGCGGGCCTGGTGCTGGCATCCGACGAGTACCTGCGTGCCCATCCCGACGTGCACCCGATCGCGGTGATCGCGGGATGGGGGCACCGCACCGTCGGCCTGGGGTTGGCACAGAAGCTGGACCGCTCCGACGACTACGTCTTTCCGCATGTGCGCCTGGCCGTCCAGGACGCCTTCGCCCGCGCCGGGGTCGGTCTCGACATGCTCGACGGGTTCGAGGTACACGACTGCTTCACTCCCAGTGAGTATCTCGCGATCGACCATATCGGCCTGACCGGGCCCGGCGAATCGTGGAAGGCCATCGAGAACGGCGAGATCGCGATCGGCGGCCGGTTGCCCATCAACCCCGGTGGCGGACTGATCGGCGGTGGCCATCCGGTCGGGGCGACCGGCATCCGGATGATCCTCGACGCCGCCCGCCAGGTCTCCGGCACCGCCGGGGAATATCAGGTCGACGGCGCCCGGAGCTTCGGCACCCTGAATTTCGGTGGTAGCACCGCCACCACCATCAGCTTCGTGATCGGCTCTGCCGAGGAGGTTTCGTGAACACGGATGTGGTCGCCAAGTATCTGTCGACATTGCCCGAGGGTGACGATCATCCCTACCGCACCGGGCCCTGGCGGCCGCAGACCTGCGAATGGGACGCCGACGACCTGATCGCGGTGGAGGGCGAGATTCCCACCGATCTGGACGGGGTGTACCTGCGCAATACCGAGAACCCGCTACACCCGGCGTTCAAGGCCTATCACCCCTTCGACGGTGACGGGATGCTGCACATCGTCGGCTTCGGCGACGGTAAGGCGTTCTACCGCAACAGGTTCGTCAAGACCGACGGATTCCTGGCCGAGTACGAAGCCGGTGGGCCACTGTGGCCCGGGATCGCCGAACCCGTCGAGCTGGCCCAGCGCGATCATGGCTGGGGTGCGCGCACCCTGATGAAGGATGCGTCGAGCACCGATGTCACCGTGCACCGCGGGGTGGCGATGACGAGCTTCTACCAGTGCGGCGACCTGTACCGAATCGACCCGCGCACCGGCGACACCCTCGGCAAGCAGGCCTGGGCACCCGCCGGGCTCGGGGTGTCGGCACATCCCAAGGTCGACGATGCCACCGGCGAACTGCTGTTCTTCAACTACGGCAAGGATGCGCCGTACATGCACTACGGGGTGGTCGACGAGACCGACACCCTGGTGCACTACGTCGACGTGGAACTGCCGGGACCACGCCTGCCGCACGATATGGCGTTCACCGAGAACTACGTGATACTGAACGACTTTCCGCTGTTCTGGGACGCCGAGTTCCTCAAGCACAATGCCCATCTCCCCCGGCTGCACCGCGACCTGCCATCGCGGTTCGCGGTGATCCCGCGCCGCGGATCGGAGGTGAAATGGTTCGAGGCCGACACCACCTATGTCCTGCACTTCACCAACGCCTACGAGGACGGCGACGAGATCGTGCTGGACGGCTTCTTCCAGGGTGATCCCGAGCCGGTCTCGGGTATCGACAACGGGATGAATCCGAAGTGGCAGCGCATCTTCCGCGGACTGTCCCTCGACGGGATGCAGACCCGCCTGCATCGCTGGCGGTTCAACCTCGTCACCGGCGCCACCCGCGAGGAGCAGCTGTCCGACAGTCTGACCGAGTTCGGGATGATCAACTCCGGTTACGCCGGTCGCCCGTATCGCTACGCCTACGCCGCCACCGGTAAGCCGGGCTGGTTCCTCTTCGACGGGCTGGTGCGCCACGACCTGCAGACCGGCGCCGAGGAGCACTTCTCGTTCGGCGAGGGTGTGTACGGCAGCGAGACGGCCATGGCACCGCGGGTGGGAAGCCGCGGTGAGGACGACGGCTATCTGGTCACCATCACCACCGATATGACCGCCGACGCGTCGTACTGCCTGGTGTTCGATGCCGCCCGGGTTTCCGACGGACCGGTGTGCAAGCTGCAACTTCCCGAACGGGTCTCCAGCGGAACACATTCCACCTGGGCGCCCGGGTCCGAACTGCGCCGGTTCCGGCCAGAAGGATCTGCGACGGCCCGGTGACCCCGACCCGACTGGCCGCCGGCGATGTCAATGCCGTCGGCCGCATGCTCGGCGTGCTCGCCGACGAGTGGACGCTGTTGATCGTGCAGCAGTCGCTGCTTGGGGCCACCCGGTACGCCGAATTCGCCGCGCGCCTGCCCATCTCACATTCGGTGCTGAGCCGGCGCCTGGCGGCGATGGCCACCGATGATCTGCTCAAACGTGTTCGGTATAAGGACAACCCGCCTCGCTTCGAGTACGCCGCCACCGAACGCGCGCAGAGCCTGTGGCCGGTGCTGACCAGCATCTGGCACTGGGAACGAACCTGGGTGCCCGACCATCCCGAGCCGTTGCCCGCGATTCGGCACACGGTGTGCGGTGCGGCCTGCTCGCCGGCGCTGACGTGCCGCACCTGCCGGCAGCGCGTCACGACCGGCGACCTCACCGCGCACTGGGGACCCAGCGGATCATGGGCACGCTCGATACCCGAGGTCGCCACCCGGCGCCGGTCCCACCGCGACCGCGCCGACGGAGCCTCGGACCTGTTCCCGCACACGATGAGCATCCTCGGCAACCGGTGGGCGTTCGCCATCATGGTGGCCGCCTTCGTCGGGACCACCCGATTCTCCGAGTTCGCCGGGCAACTCGGCGCTCCCCCGGGTTCGCTGGCCGATCGGCTGCAGATCCTGGTGAGCAATGGCGTGCTCGACGGTGACTACCGGCTGACACCGAAGGGGGACGCCGTCCTGCCGATCATCGTCACCGCGCTCGACTGGGCGCAGCGGTGGTTCGTCGCCGTCGAGGGCCCGGCGGTGAATGTGACCCACATCGGCTGCGGCGCAGCCTTTGTCGCAATGTTGACATGTGACCGATGCAACGTCACTCTGCGCGGAAATGACATCGAAAGAGGGTTGGCACTCGACGCACTCGAGTGCTAAATTCGGTGGTGCACAGTGATTGGCTGCCCGCCAGGGTGGTGGGCTCTTGATCGACGAGGAGGTGGATTGCTGTGCTCCGTTTCGATCCGTTCAGTGACCTTGATTCCATGACCCGCAACCTGCTGACCGGTCAGACCGGCTCGGCGCGCACGCCGAGGTTCATGCCGATGGACCTGTGCAAGATCGACGATCACTACGTCCTCACCGCCGACCTGCCCGGCATCGATCCCGGATCGGTGGACATCAGCGTGGACAACGGCACGCTCACGATCTCCGCCCACCGCACGGCCCGCTCCGAGGACTCGGTGCAATGGTTCGCCAACGAGCGCTTCTTCGGCAGCTACCGCAGGCAGCTCTCGCTCGGCGAAGGCATTGACACCGCGGCCATTTCGGCGACCTACGAGAACGGGGTGCTCACCCTGACCATCCCGCTGGCCGAACGCGCGAAGCCGCGCCGGATCGAGATCGCACACAACACCCAGAAATCCGTCGAGGCACCGACCGTCGACGCCGATTAGTTCGCGGCGGTGCGGTCCAATCGGTGGTTCAGATTGGACCGCACCGCCGGCCACTCGATATCCAAGATCGAGTAGACCACGGTGTCCCGGCGCGATCCGTCGGGCAGAAGCTGGTGGCTGCGCAGCACACCATCGAGCTTGGCGCCGAGGCGTTCGATTGCCGCGCGGCTGTCGGCATTCATGAAGTGCGTGCGGAATTCCACTGCCATACAACCGAGCTCGTCGAATGCGTGGGACAGCAACAACAACTTGGTCTCGGTGTTCACCCCGGTGCGCCGCGCGGCGGCCGTGTACCAGGTGGCACCGATCTCCAACCTGCGGTTGGGTTCGTCGATGTTGAGGTAGCTCGTCGACCCCACCAGCGTGCCGTCCAGCCGTCGCACCACGAACGTGCTGCCCCGCGCATCGGCCAGTCTGGTCTGCACCCAGTCCCTGGCCGTCTGCGGTGACGGCGCAGAGGTGAACCAGAGGTCACCGGCATCGGCGACGGCCGCGATCTCGTCGGCGTGTTCGGAGCCCAGCGGCTCCACGACCACCCAACGGGTTCCGGTCAGCACCACCGGCGCCCGGAAACTCATGCGCCCGCCCGTCCCCAGGCCACCACCATGGCCGCCACCGAGAGCAACACCGACACCACGGTGACACCGGCCGCCAGGTACATGCCGTAGCCGACCGCCACCGGATCCTGGACGTACAGGCGGAAGTACCAGGCGATCAACGCGCCGATGATCATCGAAACCGACAGCGCCGCAGCAGAAGCCCACCGCGCGGACAGTCCCCGGGCCGCCATCGCCGCCGCGACCATCAGCAGCGCCGAGAGCAGCAGGATCAGCTGGCCCACCCCGAAACCCGGCGGCGGCACGTCGATGCTGCCGACCTTGCCGCCGATCGCGTTGGCCCGCCCCGCTGCTGTGGTCAACCACGGCAGCCAGGCGCTCACCGCGAGCGCCAGCGCACAGAACGCGACCAGCCAGCCGGGACGCAATCGAGCCATGCGCCACAGATTATCGGGTGGGTCTGCGTAGGGTGAACTGCCATGACGGAACTGCCCGACTGGGCCCGCGAGCTCGACCTCTCCCCGCACCCCGAGGGTGGGTGGTTCCGCGAAACCTGGCGCAGTGACCTCACCATTCCACAGTCGGCGCTGCCTCAGGACTACTCCGGGCCCCGCCGGGCCGGTACCGCGATCCTGTTCCTCCTGATGCCCGGCCAGCAGTCCGCGTGGCACACCGTGCGCAGTGCCGAACTGTGGCTGTACCACCGCGGCAGCCCGTTGGTGCTGGAGGTGGGCCGTGAGCAGCACGACGCCGACAGCGTGGTGCTGGGGCCCGATATCGCCGCCGGTGAGCAGCCGCAGTTCGTGGTGCCACCCGGATACTGGCAACGAGCAACCCCTCGCGACCAGGCGCCGACCCTGGTCAGCTGCGTGGTGGTCCCCGGTTTCGACTTCGCCGATTTCGCGCTCAGTGCGGGGGCAGCGACGACAGATTGAACCCGGCCCCGGTCGGGTCGGCGACCGAGGCCAGCCGGCCATACGGGGTGTCCTCCGCGGCGCGGACGACCGCGCCGCCGTGATCGACGATCAGCTCGATCGTCTTGTCGACATCATCGGCACCGAGGAAGAAGTACCAGCTCGACGGTTCGTCGGCCGCCATGAACGCTGCGCCGTCCATCACGCCGATGCGCGGCTCACCGCCGAAGGTCACCGTGCTGTAGCGGAATTCGTCGCTGTCGGCCTCCACCTGGGTCTGCCACCCGAACACCGTGCGGTAGAAGTCCACGGTCTCCGCGAGATCCCGCGTCGTCACCTGATGCCATACCGGGGCGCCCGCGACACCGGTCGCCTCGAAACCCAGGTGCCCGGTCGGCTGCCAGAGCCCGACCATCCCGCCGGTCACATCGGAGATGACCGCCATCCGGCCCTTGTCCGGGATGTCCATGGCTCCCCCGCAGCTGAACCCACCGGCACCTGTCACCGCCCGCAGCGTGGCGTCGACATCGGCGGTGTGCAGATAGGTGGTCCAACCATCGGGCATATCCCACGTCGGGTCGTTGGGCATCAGCCCGGCAACCTGGACACCGTCGACGTACGCGCTGACATAGCCACCGTATTCGGGTCCGGCGGACTCGAAGGTCCAGCCGAACACCGCACTGTAGAAGCGTTGCGCGCCGTCGATATCGGAGGTCGACAGATCGATCCAGCAGGGGGCACCGAGCGGGTGTGAATTGGTCATGCCCATACCGACCCGGCCCGGCACCGAAACTCATCGCCCGACTGCAGACCCCGGCCGAGAGTGACGCTGTGGTCGCCCGCGGACTCGCCGCGGCAACCACAGCGTCACTCTCGCGGCGAAGCTAGGAGTAGACCTTCTTGAACTGCTCCAGCGAATGCTTGATATCGCTCTTGAGCGCACCGGCCACGATCATGCCGATGGGCCCGAACAGCGCGGGTCCACCCAGATGGATGTCCAGCTGCACCGAGGCGCCGTCGGCGACGGGCTTCACCCGCGCGATGAGCTTGATCTTGACCCCGCCGACACCATCGCCGTTGAGCGTCATCGACTCCGGCGGCTTGTAGTTCACGATGGTCCAGTCGACCCGGTTGTTCATCCCCTTGACCTCGACGATGGACGAGATCTTGGTGCCCTTGTCCAGTGTCTCGGGCAGCTTCGAGCGCCACACGCGGTGGATCGTCAGCCACTCGTCGAATCGGGACAGGTCCGATGCCGCTTCCCAGGCCTGTTCCGGAGACAGCGGAACGTCGATGGAGACCGACAGCTTCGCCATCTACGGCGCCGCCGGCGGCGGTGGCGAACCGGCCGGCGGCTGACCGGACTGCTGATTGGGCGGCACCTGGGGCGGTTGCTCGGCACCGGTCTGTTCGCGGGCGGCCTTCTTCGCCGCCTCCTGCACCTTGTCGACATGCTGGGCGTACTTGCCCTGGGTCTTCTTGTCGACCAGGTCACCGGCCTTCTCGATCACGGTGTCGACCTTGTCGGTGTTCTTCGCCACCAGGCCTTTGATCTTGTCCAAGAAACTCATGCCTCAACCCTAGCGCCACAGCTTCCGTGGTTCACCGGACAATTTGCCCTCCACCCACCAGGCGATCTCGACCAGCGCCGCCCCGACGGCGCCGATCAGCAGACCCATCGAGGTCAGCTGGAGGTTCGACGGGTCGAGGAGGAAGGTCCGCTGGGCCAGTGGCAGCGCGAAGATCACCACATAGGCCAACCCGGACGCCGCCACCAGCGCGACCCGCCACCATTCGTAGGGCCGCGCGACGACGGCCAACACCCACACCGAGGCGACGAGCAGGGTGATCAGGGCGGTCGTCGACGCCTGGGTCTGCTGCTCGGCCGTGGCACCACGCCCCTCGTAGGCGAGCAGATACGACACGAACGTGCTGACCCCGACGATGACACCGGCCGGCAGCGCCGAGGTCATCACCCGGCGCACGAACCCCGGATTGGCCCGCTCATGATTGGGCGCCAGCGACAGGATGAAGGCCGGGATCCCGATGGTGAACCAGGCGGCGATGGTGACGTGGATCGGCTGGAACGGATAGGGCAGTGGATCGGTGCCGAACAGTGCGGAGGTCAGGCCGCCGATACCGACCAGCGCGGCAAGCAGCACCGAGTACACGGTCTTGGTGAGGAACAGGTTGGAAACCCGCTCGATATTTCCGATCACCCTGCGTCCCTCGGCCACCACATAGGGCAGCGTGGCGAACTTGTTGTCCAGCAACACGATCTGGGCCACCGCACGCGAGGCCGAGCTGCCCGAGCCCATCGCCACACCGATATCGGCGTCCTTGAGTGCCAGCACGTCGTTGACGCCGTCACCGGTCATCGCCACGGTGTGCCCGCGGGACTGCAGTGCGTGCACCATGGCCCGCTTCTGGTCGGGGCGAACCCGCCCGAAGGTGGTGTACCGATCCAGCGCGTCGGCCATCTCCTCGGTCTGCTCGGGTAATCGCCGGGCGTCCAGCGTCTCACCGTGCAGGCCCAGTGTGCCGGCGACGGCGCCGACCGACTTGGCGTTGTCCCCGGAGATCACCTTCACCGTGACCCGCTGCGAGGCAAAATATTCGAGGGTGTCCTTGGCGTCGGGACGCACCCGCTGTTCCAGGATCACCAGCGCGACGGGGGTGACGGTGCCGGGTGCCGCCGGGGCGTCGACCGCGGTGTCGCACGACCCGAGCAGCAGCACCCGCAGCCCCTGCGAACCGATGCGCTCGGCCTCGGCGGCCTCCGGGGATTCCGGGTCGAGCAGGACGTCGGGGGCGCCGATCACCCAGTTACCGTGCTCCCCATAAGAACTACCGCTCCATTTGGTGGCGGATTTGAAGGGGGCGGTGGCGGTGGCGGTCCAGCCGGGCGGATCGGCGTAGGCCTCGGCGATGGCCGCCATGCTGGCGTTGGGTCTGGTGTCGTCGGCGGCCAGCTGGGCCAGCACCGCGGCCGCCTCGGATTCGCCGAAAGACTCCAGATCGCTGACCCGCATCCCGTTCTCGGTCAGGGTGCCGGTCTTGTCCGCACACACCACGTCCACACGGGCCAATCCTTCGATGGCGGGCAGTTCCTGCACCAGGCACTGCCGCCGGCCCAGCCGCACCACGCCCACGGCGAACGCGATCGAGGTCATCAACACCAGGCCCTCCGGGACCATCGGCACCAGCGCCCCGACCATCCGCAGCACCGATTCCCGCCATCCCGCGTCGGTGGTGAACAGCTGGGTGTAGATGATCAACGCACCGGCGGGCACCAGCAGGTAGGTGATGAACTGCAGGATCTTGTTGATACCGCTGCGCAGTTCGGATTTCACCAGGGTGAACTTGCTGGCCTCCTCGGCCAACTGCGCGGCATAGGCCTCGCGGCCCACCTTGGTGGCGCGGTAGGCACCCGTTCCCGCGACGACAAAGCTGCCCGACATCACCTTGTCACCGCGATCCTTGGGCATCGGATCGGCCTCACCGGTCAGCAGCGACTCGTCGACCTCAAGGTTGTTCTCCTCCAACACCTCTCCGTCGACGGTGATCTGGTCCCCTGGACCGACCTCGATGATGTCGTCGAGAACGACCTCACTCGGGGCCACGGCCCGGGTACCGGACTGCCTGCGCACCACCGGTTTGGCCTGCCCGACGATGGCCAGCTTGTCCAGGGTCTGCTTGGCCCGCAGCTCCTGGATGATGCCGATGGCACTGTTGGCCACGATGAGCAGTCCGAACAGCCCGTTGATCAGCGACCCGGTGGCCACCACGATGGCGAACAGCACGCCGAGGATGGCGTTGATGCGGGTGAACACGTTGGCGCGCACGATCTCCGAAACGCTGCGCGCGGCCCGGGTCGGGACGTCGTTGGTCTTTCCGTCGGTAACCCGCTGGGCGACCTCGGCATCGGACAGACCGGTGATCATCGCTGTCACCTGTGCTCCATTCTCTTCGCGCAGGCGCTCATCGCAAGAACACCGCGTCGTCGTAGTACTCCAGCGTCAGCTTCGCGCCGTCGAAGGTGGCCGCAGATATCGTCCCCGGCGGTGCGTTCTCGGTGACGAAGGAGAAGGTGAACACGTCGCCGTCCCAGTGGGTCAGCTCGAAGGAATCCCCCCGCGGACCCATCCCGAGGAACAGCTTGCCGTCCCGCTCGGACACCGTCGCCGGACCCCAGAAGTCGTTGCGGTAGGTACCCACATAGCTCGAAAGCAGCTGCGCCGGAGCGGGATCGGCCGGCGGCGTCTTACCGACCAGCGATCCGACCGGGTCACTCATCGGCAGCATCCGGGCCGAGTACAGGTCATACCAGGGCTCGCGGACCTCACCGAACTGCACCAGATCGGCGAACTGCGCCGTCAGCGCCTCCGGCACGCCCGAGATCGTCCCGTTGGTCAGCGCGATGATCCCGACATCGGCCGAGGGCAGCAGCAGCACGTTGGTGCCCGCCCCGAGCTGGAAGGCACCCGAATGGCTGGCCTCGGTACGGGCGGCGGCGGTGGTACTCAGGTTGAATCCGTAGCCGTAGAACCCCGATCGCATGGCCGGTTCGCTGCCCGGGCTGGACACGATCTGCGGGGTCAGCGCGGGCAGCAGCGACGCCGGCTGCATCAGCGGTCGGCCTTCGGCGAGCACCATCGACATCCAGCGCGCCATATCGTTCACCGAGGAGCTCACCCCACCGGCCGGCGACTGAGCATCGGGGTCCCTGGTGTAGCGCGGTTGGTAATCGCCGGGCGCGACGCGGATGTGCCCGACGGCGCGGTTCTGCCGCCCCTGGTAATCGGAGAACCGGTAGCTCGTCGAGGTCATACCCAGGGGCCCGAATAACGACTCCTGGGCCAGCTGCTCCCACGGTTCGCCGGCGGCCGCGGCAACCGCCTCGGCACCGGCGGTCAACCCGAAATTGGTGTAGGCGTAGGAGATCCGGAACGGATCCAACGGCAGCTGCCGCAGTTTCTCCAACACCGCGCGCCGGTCGTAGCCGATGTCCTCGAGCTGATCGCCGGCGTGGTCGGGCAGCCCGGACCGGTGTGAGAACAGATCACCGATGGTGAGCATGCGGGTGACGGCCGGGTCCGACAGGGCGAACCACGGCAGCTTCTCGGCCACCGGGGTGTCCCATCCGACGGTCTTCGCGTCGACGGCCCGGGCGGTGACGGTGGCACTCACCGGTTTGGACAACGAGGCCAGCTGGAACACCGTGTCGGGATCGACCGCTTCACCCGTGCGGATGTCACGCACCCCGAAACCCTTGGCGTAGACGGTTTTTCCGCCGTGTACCACGGCCACCGCCATACCGGGCACACCGGAGGTCTGCAGCAGCTGTTCGGCGATACCGTCCAGCTTGGCGACGGCGTTGTCCACCGCGTTCTCCGGCAGCGGCATCGCCGGGACCAGCGGCGGCGGAACCGGCGCCCCCGGTGCACCGGGAGCGGCACCGGCAGAGGTCGTGGCGGTCTCCGGAGCACCGACGTCCGTGGCGCAACCGGCCAGCACCAGGACCGCCGCGGCACAGGTCAAGATCAGTCTCACGGCATCAACGCTATCGGGTCAGCCACGCCACCATGTTTGATTCTCGGGCGACCGGGCCGGGTCCGCGGACACCTGCTCCCCCGGGCGCGGGGTCGCCACCGCGACTCCCTCGGCGGCCGCCGCGGCGAGCATCCGCTCCACCGGCTCCGACCAAGGGTGCGGCGCCAGCCGGAAGGTCGCCCAGTGGATCGGCACCAGCAGCCCCGTATCGCTGACATCGCGGTGCGCCCGCACCGCCTCCTCGGGATTCATGTGGATATCGGGCCAGCCCGGGTGATAGGCGCCGATCGGCATCAGCGTCAGGTCGAACGGCCCGTAGGAGTCGCCGATCCCGGCGAATCCCTCGGTATAGCCGGTGTCACCGCCGAAGAACACCCGATGCCGAGGTCCGATGAGCGACCACGACGACCACAGCGTCACGTTGCGGGTGAGAAACCGCCCGGAGAAGTGCCGGGCCGGGGTGCATACGATGGTCAGCGAACCCAGCTGTGCGCTCTGGTCCCAGTCCAGTTCGACGATGCGCGCCGCCGGGATCCCCCAGGTCCGCAGGTGGGCGCCGATACCCAGCGGCACGTAGAACTTCGCACGCTGGCTGCGGGCCAGCGCCGTGATGGTGTCGGTGTCGAGGTGGTCATAGTGGTCGTGGCTGATGATCACCGCATCGATCGCGGGCAGCTCGTCGATATCTGCGGGCACCGGATGCAGCCGCTGCGGACCGATCACCCGCGACGGCGAACAACGCTGACTCCACACCGGATCGGCCAGCACCCGATAGCCGTCGACCTCGATCATCACCGAGGAGTGCCCGTACCAGGTCGCGGCCAGGTCGGCCGGTGCGATATCCGGCGCCGGGCGGACCAGCGGGATCTCCCGCGGCGGGTGCTGCTGCCTGCCGCCGGCGAGGAGGTCGCGCACCAGCGCGAACTGGTCTTCCCGGCTCAGCTGCACCTCCGAGGCCGGTTCGCGGTTGACGAAGACACCGTCACGCCAGTTCGGAGACCGTTTCGCGGTGGCCCCGATATCGGCGGCGCCCAGCGCGGCGGGCGTGCCCTGCACGGCACGCAGCAGCCAGCCGCCCGCGGCCACCGCTGCGGTTCCACCAAGCACCCGGGCCGCCGCGCCGAACATCAGGCGCCTTGGAACTTCGGTGCGCGCTTCTCGATGCGGGCGACCTGCGCCTCGATGACGTCCGGGCTCGCCCACGCCTTGTCGAAGCCCTCCTTGTGGGCCGGCCACGGTTCCTCGTAGGCACCGTCATCGTTGAGCACGCGCTTGGAGTGCGCCACCGACAGCGGGGCGTATCCGGCGATCTCGACGGCCCAGCTCTGCGCGTCGGCCAGATCGCCAAGCCGGTTGACCATGCCGGTCTGCACAGCGGTGTCCAGATCCAGGCGTTCGGCGGCGATCAGCATCGCCCGCGCCCGACCATGCCCGACCAGCGACACCAGCCGGCGGATCGACCAGTTGTCCAGCGCCAGGCCGTACTTGGCGATCGGGAACTGGAAGAAGGTGCCCGCTACCGCGACCCGCAGATCGCAGATCATCGACAGGATGACGCCGGCCCCGATGGCCGGGCCGTTGAGGGCGGCGATGATCGGCAGCGGGCTGGCGTCGATGGCCAGGTTGAGGTCTCTGGCCTTGTCCGGTAGTTCCTTGGCCACCCCTTCGGCATCGGACAGATCGGCGCCCGCGCTGAACACGGTGCCCTGCCCGGTGAGCACGATCGCCCGCACTCCGCTGGACGCGGCGTCCTGGCTGGCCTTCTCGATCTCCTCGCGCAGGCCGTCGACCAGTGCGGCGTTCAGCGCGTTGCGGCGCTCGGGCCGCTGCATCTCCAGGGTGAGGACGTTGCCGTCCCGGGTCACTCCAATCATGGGGCCAGCCTATTAGCCTTCTCGTGTGAGCAGTGCGCTGGCACTACGTGATGCCGTCCTGGACGAGGGTTCCTTCCGCAGCTGGGATACCGCCCCGCTGCAGGTGGCGACCTCCGAGCAGTACCGGGCCGAGTTGGCCGCCGCGGCCGAGAAGTCCGGGCTCGACGAGTCCGTGCTGACCGGTGAGGGCACCGTGTTCGGGCGTCGGGTGGCCGTGCTGGCCTGCGAGTTCGATTTCCTGGCCGGATCCATCGGGGTGGCCGCAGCCGAGCGGATCACCGCCGCGATCACCCGCGCGACGGCCGAGCGGCTGCCGCTGGTCGCCTCGCCGGCCTCGGGCGGCACCCGTATGCAAGAGGGCACCGTCGCCTTTTTGCAGATGGTCAAGATCGCCGCCGCGGTGCAGCTGCACAAGCGCGAGCACCTGCCCTACATCGTCTACCTGCGTCACCCCACCACCGGCGGGGTGTTCGCGTCCTGGGGTTCGCTCGGCCACGTCACCGCCGCCGAGCCGGGCGCGCTGATCGGGTTCCTCGGGCCGCGGGTCTACGAGCATCTGTACGGCGAGAAGTTCCCCGAGGGGGTGCAGACCGCCGAGAACCTCTACCGGCACGGGGTCATCGACGGGGTGGTGGCGCTGCCACAGCTGCGGTCGGTGCTCGACCGCACGCTGGCGGTGCTGTGCGATCCGCCGGGCCCGGCGCCCGCGGTGCCCGCGGCCGATCCGATTCCCGATACCGCGGCCTGGGATTCGGTGCTGACATCTCGGCGCCCGGACCGGCCGGGGTCGGAGTTCGTGCTGCGGCACGGCACCACCGATCCCGTGCAGCTCTCCGGTACCGCGACGCAGATGCTGCTGGCGTTGGCCAGGTTCGGCGGCCAGCCGGCGGTGGTGCTCGGTCAGCGCCGGCTCGGGATGCTCGGCCCGGAGGCGCTGCGTGAGGCACGGCGCGGGATGGCGCTGGCGGCGGGGCTGCGGTTACCGCTGGTCTCGATCATCGACACCGCGGGGCCGGCGCTGTCGGCCGAGGCCGAGCAGGAGGGGCTGGCCGGTGAGATCGCGCGGTGTCTCGCCGAATTGGTGACGCTGGAGGTGCCGACGGTATCGGTGCTGCTCGGTCAGGGCAGCGGCGGCCCGGCGTTGGCGATGGTGCCCGCCGACCGGGTCCTGGCCGCCCAGCACGGCTGGCTGGCGCCGCTGCCGCCAGAGGGGGCCAGCGCCATCGTCTACCGCGATACCGAACACGCACCGGCACTGTCCGCCGCGCAAGGCATCCGGTCTGCCGATCTGCTGCGCAACGGCATCGTGGATGCGATCGTCGCCGAGCACCCGGATGCCGCCGACGAACCCCGCGCCTTCACCGAACGGCTCTCGGCGACCATCGCCGTCGAGCTACACCGGCTGCGGACGATGTCCGATCTGGAACGGGTCGGCACCCGGCTGCACCGCTACCGCAGGATCGGGCTGTAGGACCGGCAGCCGGATCACGAAAGCCGTTGCGCCGGGCTCGGACCGGGCAGTGATGGAACCGCCGTGCGCCTCGATGATCGAGGCCGCGATCGACAGTCCCAGTCCGAAACTGCCGGCGTCGCGGGCTCGGGACTTGTCGGCGCGGACGAACCGCTCGAACAGGTGCCCCAACAGCTCGGCGGGGATGCCCGGCCCGTCGTCGGCGACGGACAGCTCCGCATGCCCGTCCGTCACGACGATCCCGGCTGTCACCGAGGTCCCGTCCGGGGTGTGCACCCGGGCGTTGTGGAGCAGGTTGGACAATGTCTGATGCAGCCGCGCGCGGTCGCCCCGCACCCACACCGGATGTCCCGGCAGCTCCAGGTGCCACCGGTGCTGCGGCGCCGACACCGTGATGTCATTGACGGCATCGGCCAGTAGTTCGGTCAGGTCGACGGCGGCAATGTCGAGGTCCTGCCCCTCGTCCAGGCGGGCCAGCAACAGCAGATCGGCGACGAGGGAGTTCATCCGGCGCGTCTCGGATTCGATTCTGGCCAGCGAATATTCGGTGGTCTCGGGCAGCACGGCGGCATCCTGGCGGGTGAGTTCGGCGTAACCGTGGATCGCTGCCAGCGGGGTGCGCAACTCATGGCTCGCGTCGGTGATGAACTGGCGCATCCGCCGGTCGGAGGCGGCGACGTCGGACAGCGCACCCTCGACATGGTCGAGCAGCCGGTTCAGCGTGTGCCCGACGAGGCCGACCTCGGTGCGCGGGTCGGTGTCGCCGACCGGCACGCGCGGGGTGATGGTGTGGTTGTCGCGGTCCAAGGGCAGCGCCGCCACCTCGGCGGCCGTCGCCGACACCCGGTGCAACGGGCGCAGCGCGAACCGGACGATGGCCAGCGTGCTCAGGGCGGTGACCACCAGTGCCAGCAGGGTCAGACCGGACACGACGGCGGTCTCGCGCATCATCGCCTCCCACGCCGGGGTGCGCGACACCCCGGTGACCAGCATCTCGCCGTCCTCACCGAGCTGGCCGACCATCCGGTACCAGCCCAGACCGGGCAGTTCCACGGTGCGAATCTCGCCGTCGGCCCACGGGATCCGGGCAATCGTCGATACCGCTTCCGGCGGGGCGGGCACGGCATCATCGGGCAGGAAATGGGCCGAATCGACGACCTGCCCGCCCTGGATGAGCGCCACCACGTTGCCCTGCGCCTGCCCGATCAGGTTCACCAGGGGTTTCATCTCCCCCGGTCCCGGCAGTTGCCCATCGGCGCCGGGGGTCGCGCGGTATTTCACCACCGAGGTGACGCATCCCTGCAGCGCGCCGGCCAACTGGGTGTCGATGATGCCGAGCACCGAGGACCGCAGCGTGAGGACCGACATGGCACCGATGGTCGCCACCGCGAGCATGACCATCAGCGAGAGCCCCACGACAAGCTGCTTGAGCAGGGTCCAGCTGCGCCACATCCGCCTCACGGCGCGGCCCGCAGCAGGTAGCCCACACCGCGGACGGTGTGGATCATCGGTTCCCGGTCGGTATCGACCTTCTTGCGCAGATACGACACGTAAAGGTCGACGATGCTGGTCTTTCCGCCGAAGTCGTAATCCCACACCCGTTGCAGAATTTCCATGCGGCTCAGCGCCTTTCGCGGGTTACGCATCATGAACCGCAGCAGGTCGAATTCGGTGGAGGTCAATGCGATCGGTTCACCACCGCGGGTCACCTCTCGGCTGGCGGCGTCCAGACAGAGGTCCCCGACGGTGAGCAGCTCCTCCTCGGCGGGCGTCAGATAGGCGGTGCGGCGCAACAATCCGCGCAGCCGGGCGACCAGTTCTTCCAGCGAGAACGGTTTGGTCATGTAGTCGTCACCGCCCGCGGTCAGCCCGGTGACGCGATCGGCGACCGAATCACGTGCGGTGAGGAACAGCGTCGGGGTGTAGGTTCCGGATTCGCGGATCTTCGCCAGCACACCGAGGCCGTCCAGGTCGGGCAGCATGATGTCCAGAACAAGCAGGTCCGGGGTGTTGGCGCGGTACTTCTCGACCGCCTCGGCGGCATCGTGGGCGACGTCGATCTCCCAGCCCTCGTACTTCAGCGCCATCCGGATCAGATTGGTCAGGGCGCGTTCGTCGTCGACGAGCAGCACCCGGATCGGGGACCCGTCGGGGCGGTACATCTTCGGTAGCTGGCCGAGGATGGCACGCCGCGGTCCCTGGTCGTCGACTGGTGCGGTGCTCACGGCTCCATTGTTGCCGCAGTTCACAGCGAAAGATCATGTGAATCGTCTATGAGAGTGACGGTCGCGGCTCGATCAGCCAGAAGACTCGGGGGCATACCGAACCGGCAATCCACCGAAAGGGGCGGACCCCGTGTCCATCTCGAAGTCCACCGTCACGACGCCTGCCACCACGGCAGTCGATGATCGCCTGTCCGCCAACGCCCCGATCGTGCTCGGCGTGTTCCGCATCCTGGTCGCGCTCATGTTCGCCATGCACGGCACGATGAAACTGTTCGGTTTCCCCAGCGGGTCGCCCGCGGTGCTGGGAGCCTGGCCCAACTGGTGGGCCGGCGTGCTGGAGATCGTGCTCGGACTGTTGATCGCCGTCGGATTCTTCACCCGCGCGGCGGCGTTCGTCGCCTCCGGAATGATGGCCGTCGCATACTTCTGGATGCACTTCCCGGAAGCGTTCTGGCCCATCGACAATGGCGGCGAGAGCGCCGCACTGTACAGCTTCATCTTCGCGCTGTTGGTGTTCACCGGCCCGGGAGCGCTGTCGATCAACCGCAGGTAGGTAGCCCCCAATTTCCGGTACGTGCGTGCCAACATCTGGATCCATGACCACTTCGACAGTCGATGGCGTTGCACGCATGCAGGATCCGCTGACCGCCCGGGCCCCAATGGCCCTCGGCGTGTTCCGGATCCTCGTCGGTCTGATGTACGCCATGCACGGCACGGTCAAACTGTTCGCCTTCCCCGACGGGCCGACGGTCACCTTCGGCGCCTGGCCGAGTTGGTGGGCGGCGGTGCTGGAAGTGGTGTTCGGCCTGCTCATCGCAGTCGGATTCGCCACCAGGGTGTCGGCGTTCATCTCCTCCGGCGTGATGGCCGTCGCCTACTTCTGGAAGCACTTCCCGGACGGTTTCTGGCCCATCGCCAACGACGGCGAGACCGCGGCGCTGTACAGCTTCATCTTTGCGCTGCTGGTGTTCACCGGCCCGGGGGCACTGGCACTGCGGCGTCAGCGCTGACCGGGGGTCAGACCTCGATCGGCGGGTTCAGACGCTCCATCGTGTACTGCCGGTCCCGCCGGGCCGCCCATGAGCTGGCGGCCAGTGCGGCGACCAGCAGCCCACCGAGCACCGCGATGGCGATCCACATCCGGTGATCGACCCCGCCGGCGATGGTCTGCCGCAACCCGTTCACCGCGTAGGTCATCGGGTCGAACGGGTGCAGGATCTGGAACGGTTTGGCGGTGGTCTCCACCGGATATATGCCGCCGGCCGACACCAGTTGCAGCATCAGGAAAGCCAGCGTCACCACGCGTCCCACCGATACCCCGAAGACGGCATTGAAGGCCTGGATGACCGCGAGGAAGGTGGCCCCGATCAACAGCAGGAACGCCACCGTGGCCAAGGGGTGTTTGGCCTGCAGCCCGACGCCGAAATGCACCACCACGTACATCACCGCCACCTGGCACACCACGATCAGCAAGGCGGGCCAGTAGGAGGCCAGCGCCACCCGCAGGGCGCCGAGCCCGTGCACGACGGGCCGTGACTGTATCGGCTTGAGCAGCATCCAGATGATCAGCGCCCCGATGAACAGGGCCAGTGGCAGGAAGAACGGCGCGAACCCCGTGCCGAAGGTGGCCGCCGGATTGTCGGTGCGCAGGTCCAGCGCCACGGGGGTGGCGATCGTGCGCGCCACGTCGGTGCGCTGTTGCGGAGTCCAGGACGGCACTTGGGCCGAGCCCTCTTTGAGCTTGCTCGCCAATTCCGCACTGCCGTCGGCGAGTTTCTGCGTGCCGTCGGCGAGTTGGTCGGCACCGTCGGTGAGCTGGCGCCCACCGGCGGCGAGCTGGACCAGTCCACTGTTGAGCTGGTGGGCACCATTGTTCAATTGGTCGACACCGTCGCGCAGTTGGGCCACGTCATCACGCAATCCACCATTGAGCGCACGGGTGATGAACACCCGCAGCTTGCTGTTCGGGTCGCCGAGTTCGCCTTCCAACCGGGATGCGCTGTCGCGCAACTTGAGTAGGCCGTCATCGGTTGCGGGATCGATTCCGTTGGCGCGCAGCAGTCGCTGCGCACCGGCCAGGACGTCACCGGCATGCCGCACCGTTGGGTCCGGGTTGGTCTGCAGGAGGCCGAGGGCCTGGTCGACGATCGCCGCGGCCTGCGCCTGATCGATATTCAGCGCTGCCACCCGATCGGTGGTGGAGCGCACCGCCAAACTGAGCCGCTGGGCGAGCAGGCCCACCTCGTTGGGGTCGAGTTGCAGCCCGTGGACACGATCCAGCATCTCCAACAGCGGGCCGGTCGCCGAATCCACCCGGGAGGCCAGCTGTTGGGTGCCCGCCATCAGTTGTGCCGACCCGTCGCGCGCGGTGACCAGACCGGTGGTCAGCTCGCCGGCCCCGGTAGCCAACCGTTGAGCACCGTTGTTGGCCTGGGCATTACCACTCGCCAACTGTTGGGCACCGTCGGCGGCCTGCACCAGACCGGCTCCGGCATCGGTCAAGCCCGTCAGCACCGTGCCCACCGTCTGCTGACCGATGCTGGCGTTGACCTGGTTGATGACCTCGCGGGCGGCGTTCTGCCCGATGATCGAGCCCAGGTAGTTGTTGGCGTCGTTGAAGGCGAAGTCGATCTGGGCCTGCTGCGGTGAGCCGCCCGAGGGTGAGGCGATATCGGCGCTGAAATCCTCGGGCAGGGTGACGGTGAAGTAGTACCTGCCGCTGCGCAGCCCGTCGGCGGCCTCATCGGCCGAAACCTCGTGCAGCTGCAGCTGTCCGGAGCTGATCAGAGCGTCGGCGACCTGTCTGCCCGCGTCCAGTGGCTTACCGTCGACCTCGGTGCCGGTGTCCTCGTTGACCAGCGCCACGGGCACCTTGTTGACGGCATCGAACGGATTCCAGAAGGCCCACAGGTACATCGCCCCGTAGAGCAGTGGCATCAGCACCACCGTTACCAACGCGATCCGCGGCATCGCCCCGCGGGAGAAGCGCTTCAGGTCCGTGCCCAGCGACATTCCGGCAAGCATCGTCACTCACTCACTTTCAGCTCGGCTTTGGCGCCGGGAACGGGATTGGCGGATGCGGTGATCACCGTCTGGTTCTCCCCCAGCGCGATCAGCCGGTCCAACACCACCGCGCGGTTGTTGTCGTCGGTGATGCCGTCGAGGTCACCGACCACCAGCAGCGGCGGGGTGCCGGTATTGGCCAGCGCGATGCGCAGCAGAACCTGGTTGAGCTCGCCTACCTGGTCGAAATAGGCATCCATATCGGGCAGCGGCACATCCCCGAATGTCGTCGCGCAGAGGGCACTGAGATCGGATGCTCCGGCCTTCCCGATGAACCGATACCAGGGGGCGTCCCAGCGCTGCTGTTCGGTGATCAGATCGGCGACGGTGACCGACTCGGCGATCTTGTCCAGCGCGTCGATATTGGCCAGCGCCGAAACGTCGAAGATCTTGCGGGCGTCGCTGTGCCCGAAGACGGTGATGGTGCCCGACTGCGCCCGCATCCGCCCGGCCAGCGTCAACAGCAGGGCGGTGCGACCGGTACCGGCCGGATGGATCAGGGCCGTCACGCCACCGGCGTCGATGTCCAGGTCGACCGGGCCATAGACCGGACCCCATGGGCCCTTGACCCGTATTGCTCTGGCGACGACGGCCGGTTCTGGATCTGCCACCGACCAATCTCAGCACACACCTCAGCTCAGGTGCAGATACCCGCCGAACATCTCCAGCAGTTGTGCTGTCCGCCACCAGATGAGCACGCCGAACAGCACCAGGAGCCCGCCCGCCACCGCGGCCTGCACCGCGTTTCGTTGCGCGCGCGGTGCGTAGACGAAGCCGGCGGCCACCAGGCCACCGGCGATCAGACCGCCGAGGTGGCCTTGCCAGCTGATGGCACCGGCGCCGATCAGCGGGGCCGCGAAGGTGAACACCACGTTGAGCACGATCAGCCCGATGACCCATTTGACGTCGAGGTTGAGCTTGCGCGACACCACGAAGATCGCACCGAACAGCCCGAACACCGCACCCGATGCGCCCGCCGTGGCGGTGTTCAGCGGGGAGATCAGGTACACCAGCACCGACCCGCCGAGCGCGCTCAGCCCGTAGAGCGCGCTGAACCGCAGCCGGCCGAGAAGGCGCTCCAGCGACGGGCCGATGACATACAGGGCGTACATGTTGAACAGGATGTGGGCGATCCCGTAGTGCAGGAACGCCGAGGTGATCAGCCGGTAGAACTGGCCGTCGGCCACCGCGGGAGGCCACAGCGGCAGCTCGTTCTCCAACCGCCCCGACGCCATCTGCAGGACGAACATGACGATGTTGATCGCGATGAGTGCGTAGGTGATCACCGGGGTGTCACCGGCGACCTTGCCACCGAACCGTCCCTGCACGGGCCGCACGGTCGCCGCGCCGGCCGCCACGCATTCCGGGCACTGGTGACCCACCGCGGCCGACTGCATGCAGTCCCCGCAGATGTAGCGGCCGCAGCGGGTGCAGGAGACATAGGTCGGGCGGCCGGGATGGCGGTAGCAGGCCGGGGCCGGCGGTGGCGGCGGCTGCTGCGGGTACGTCATGTCCCCCATCATTCCCGATGCGCTACAGCCCCAGGATCTGCACACTCTCCTCGCGCATCTGCACCTTACGGATCTTGCCGGTGACCGTCATCGGGAACTCCTCGACCAGATGCACATAGCGCGGGATCTTGTAGTGCGCCAGCCGGCCCTCGGCGAACGTCCGCAGCGCCGCGGCATCGAGGGGGTGCGCCCCCGGCTTCATCTTGATCCAGGCGCAGATCTCCTCGCCGTACCGCGCGTCCGGGACACCGATCACCTGGGCGTCCTCGATGCCGGGGTGGGTGTAGAGGAATTCCTCGATCTCGCGCGGGTAGATGTTCTCGCCACCGCGGATCACCATGTCCTTGATCCGGCCGACGATGGTGCAGTAGCCGTCCTCGCGCATCACCGCCAGGTCGCCGGTGTGCATCCAGCCATCCTCGTCGATCGCCTCGGCGGTCTTGTCGGGATCGTCCCAGTACCCGAGCATCACCGAGTAGCCACGGGTGCAGAACTCGCCGGGGTGCCCGCGTTCGACGATTTCGCCGGTGTTCGGGTCGACGATCTTCACCTCGACATGGGGGTGCGCCCGGCCGATGGTGGCGGTGCGGCGCTCCAGGTCGTCATCGTGCAAGGTCTGGCACGACACCGGCGAGGTCTCGGTCATGCCATAGGCGATGGCCACCTCGGCCATGTGCATCTCGTTGATGCAACGCTTCATCACCTCGACCGGACACACCGCGCCGGCCATGATCCCGGTGCGCAGGCTCGACAGGTCACGGTCGGCGAAGCTCGGGTGGTTCTGCATGGCGATGAACATGGTCGGCACGCCGTACACGCCCGTACAGCGCTCGGCCTCAACGGCTTCCAGGGTCAATCCGGGATCGAACCCGGGCGCCGGGATGACCATGGTGACGCCGTGGGTGGTGCAGCCGAGATTGCCCATCACCATGCCGAAGCAGTGGTAGAACGGCACCGGTATGCAGAGCCGATCGCCGGGGGTGAAGTTGATGCCCTCGGTGACGAAGAAGCCGTTGTTCAGGATGTTGCGGTGCGACAGCGTCGCACCCTTCGGGAAACCCGTTGTGCCCGAGGTGTATTGGATATTGATCGGGTCGGTGTTGGACAACGTCGCTTGGCGTTCGGCCAGCCGGCCTGCGGGTACCGCGTCGTCGCGCAGAGCCTCCCAGTCGCCGGTGCCCAGGAAGATCACCTCGCTCAACGAGGGCGCCTCCTTGCGCACCTCGGCAACCATCCCGACGTAGTTGCTGGTCTTGAACTCGGTTGCCGAGATCAGCATCCGCACTTGCGCCTGGTTGAGCACATAGGCCAATTCGTGTGTGCGGTAGGCCGGATTGATATTGACCAGGATGGCACCGATCTTGGCGGTCGCGTACTGGACGATGGTCCACTCGGATCTGTTCGGAGACCAGATCCCTACGCGGTCGCCCTTGGCGATACCCCTGCCGAGCAAACCCCGCGCGATGATATCGACCTCATCGTCGAGTTCGCGGTAGGTCCACCGCTTTCCCTGCGCCACATCGACAAGTGCCTCGATATCGGGGTGCGCAGCGACCGTGCGGGCGAAGTTGGCACCGATGGTCTCTTCGATCAGAGGGGTCGTGGTGGGCCCCGCGTCATAGCTTTTCATCTGTTCACCCACCTATGTCCCGTCGCTTCGCTCGCCCAGGAGATCCTCGTAGCGGTGTTCGGTCTCGATCTGCTTACCCGACTTGTGTGCCTCATCCTCGCGCCTGCGCAGTTCGACGCGCCGGATCTTGCCGGAAATGGTCTTGGGTAACTCGAAGAACTCGACGCGACGCACCTTCAGGTAGGGCGCCAGATGGTCGCGGGCGTATTCCATGATGCCCTTGGCCGTCTCGGCATCGGCCGGCCATCCTTGGGCCAGCGCGACATAGGCTTTCGGCACGGCCAGCCGGGTCTCGTGCGGCTGCGGGACGATGGCGGCCTCCACCACGGCGGGGTGCTCGATCAGCACACTTTCCAGTTCGAACGGCGACACCTTGTAGTCGCTGGATTTGAAGACGTCGTCCGTGCGCCCGATATAGGTGATGTATCCGTCGGCGTCACGGCTGGCCACATCGCCGGTGTGGTAGTAGCTGTCGGCCATCACCGCCGCGTTGCGTTTCGGGTCGTCGAGGTAGCCGGTCATCAGATTCAGCGGCCTGGCAACGAGATCCAGACAGATCTCGCCCTCGTCGGCCTGATCACCGGTCAGCGGATCGACCAGTACCACCGGCACACCGGGCATCGGGCGGCCCATCGAACCGGGCTTGACCGGCTGGCCGGGGGTGTTGCCGATCTGCAGGGTGGTCTCGGTCTGCCCGAAGCCGTCCCGGATGGTCAGTCCCCACGCCCGCTCGACGGCGCCGATGACTTCGGGGTTCAGCGGCTCGCCGGCGCCGAGGATCTCGCGCAGGCCGTCGGGCTTGGGCCCCAGATCGGCCTGGATGAGCATCCGCCATACCGTCGGGGGCGCGCAGAACGTGTTGACGCCGGCCCGACGGATCTGGTGCAGCAACTCGGCGGCATCGAAGCGGCTGTAGTTGTAGACGAAGATCGTCGCCTCGGCGATCCACGGCGCGAAGAAGCAGCTCCAGGCGTGCTTGGCCCAGCCCGGTGAGCTGATGGCCAGATGGACGTCACCGGGTGTGACGCCGATCCACGCCATCGTCGACATGTGCCCCACCGGGTAGGACACCTGCGAGTGCTCGACCAGCTTGGGCTTGCTGGTGGTGCCGGAGGTGAAGTAGATGAGCAGCGGGTCACCCGTCGTGGTCACCGCCTCGAAGGTCTGCGGGGTCACCGCGTAGGCGTCGGTGTAGGAGTGCCAGCCGTCCACCTGCCCGATGCTGATCCGCGTGTACTCCCCCGGCACCGCATCGAACTTGCCCGCGTCAGCGGCGTTGGCGATGACGTACTGGGCCGCGCCGCGGGTGATGCGATCGGCCAGATCCTCGGGGCCCAGCGCGCCGGTGGTCGGCATGATCACCGCGCCGAGTTTCGCGACCGCGAGCATGGCCTCCCACAGTTCGACCTGGTTACCGAGCATCAGGATGACGCGGTCACCCTTACCGACGCCCAGGCTCTTGAGCCAGGTCGCGACGCGGTCGGAACGCTGTGCCATCTCGGCGAAGCTGACCTTCGTCTCGGTGCCGTCCTGCTCGACGATCCACAGCGCCGGGCGTGTGTTGTCGCGCGCGATGACATCGAACCAGTCGATGGCCCAGTTGAACGTGCCCTCGATATGCGGCCATTCGAAGGTGCCGACAGCCTTGTCGTAGTCGCTGATCACGGCCACCAACTGGTCGCGGGCGGCCCGATAACGCTCGGTGTTGATGCTCATGGGCACTAGGATCTAGGTCACACTTGTCCGCCCGCTACCCCCGGAAGAGGGGAACCCGTGTCGTCCCTGTTGCGTCCCCGCGACACCGACGCCGTGCGCGCCGCGCTCCGCCGGGTCGCCGCCGAGGGTGATGTACCGGTGCTGTTCGGCGGTGAGGTGCACGAGGACGCGCTGTTGCTGAGCGAGTTCGTCGGCACCCGGACCGCCGGGCTGCGGGGGCTGGTGGTGCGGTCCAATTCCGGTCTGGGCGGGGCGACCATGGTGGCCGGACGGCCGCTGGCGGTCTCGGACTACCGCAACGCCGCGTCGATCACCCATGACTACGACGCCCCGGTGCTGAGCGAGGGCATCCGGTCGGTGCTCGCCGTGCCCGTCGTGGTCGACGGCTCTGCCCGCGCGATCCTGTACGGCGCGTACCGCTCGGGGGCACCGTTCGGCGGGTTGGCCGCGGACCTGATGGTGGGGTCGGCGCGTCGCCTGGCCCAGGAATTGCGGGTGCGCGACGAGGTGGACCGCCGGATGCGACTACTGGAAGCGCGGATGACCGGCGCGGCGAATCCGGAGACCATCCGCGAGGTGTATGCCGGACTGCGCACGCTGGCCGCTGGCGCCGACACCGATACCGCCGCCGAACTGCACCGGTTGGCCGAACTACTGTCCGCACCCGCGGCGTCGGAGTTCCATCTGAGTCCGCGGGAGATCGACGTGCTGGCCCAGATCGCGTTGGGCTGCACCAATGCCGAGGCCGCCGAACGGCTTTCACTCAAGACCGAAACCGTGAAGAGCTATCTGCGCAGCGCGGCGGGAAAGCTAGGAACCAAGACCCGGCACGAGGCGGTGTCGAAGGCGCGCCGTGCCGGGCTGATTCCGTAGTGGCGTCGACCCTTTACGCCAACGACTCCACCCACGCCCGGTGCAATCCGGCGAATTGCCCGCCGGCATCGACCAACTCGCTGGGCGGTCCGTCCTCGACGATCTCGCCGTGCTCCAGCACCAGCACCCGGTCGGCACTGAGCACCGTGGAGAGCCGGTGTGCGATCACCACCGCGGTGCGGTCGGCCAGCACAGTGGTCATGGCACGCTGCACCATCCGCTCACTCGGGATATCCAGTGATGACGTCGCCTCGTCCAGGATCAGCGCCGCCGGATCGGCCAGGAACGCGCGGGCGAAGGCGATCAACTGACGCTGCCCCGCCGACAGCCGGCCGCCACGCTTGGCGACATCGGTGCCGAAGCCCTCGGGCAACCCGTCGATGAAGCGGTCGGCACCGACCGCCGCCGCGGCCGCGCGCACCTCGGCGTCGGTAGCCGTGGGCCTGCCGAACCGGATGTTGTCGGCGATGGTCCCCTCGAACATGAAGTTCTCCTGGGTCACCATCACCACCTGCTCACGCAGCGCGCTCTGGGCGATGTCACGCAGGTCGATCCCGTCGAGGGTCACCGCGCCGCTGACCGGGTCGTAGAACCGCGCCAGCAGCTTGGCGATCGTCGTCTTGCCGGCCCCGGTGGTCCCGACCAGCGCGACGGTCTGTCCGGCCGGGATGTCCAAGGTCAGTGACGGCAACACCGGACGATCCGGGACATAGGAGAACTGCACATCGTGAAAGCCGATATGGCCCTTCACGTCCGACAGTGGCACCGGGTGCGCCGGATCCTGGATGTCGGGATCCTGGGCGAGTACCCCGGCGATCTTCTCCAGTGCCGCCGACGCGGACTGGAAGGTGTTGAAGAACTGCGAGATCTCCTGCATCGGCTCGAAGAAGATGCGCAGATACAGCAGGAACGCGGTCAGCGTGCCCAGCGTCATCTCGTCGTGCAGCACCAGGTACCCGCCGAACAGCAGAACCGCACCGGTGGTGAGGTTGCCCGTCAGCCGCACCGCGGGCATGAAGATCGCGAGCAGTTTGAAGGCCCGCTCGTTGATCGACTTGTACTGGTCGGCAACGTCTTCGAAGATCTGCTGGTTACGCGGTTCGCGGCGGTAGGCCTGCACGGCCTTGATACCGGTCATGGTCTCGACGAACTGCACGATGACCAGTGCGGCAGCCTCGCGCACCTTCAGATACGTCTTGGACGACTCGCTGCGGAACCACCACGTCAACAGCACCAGGATCGGGAACGCCGTCAGGCAGACCAGCCCGAGCCGCCAGTCCAGCACCACCAGCAGCACGGCCGTGCCGAACATCGTCAGCACCGCGGTGATCAGCCCGTCGAAGCCGGTGGCCAGCATGTCCTGGATGGCGTCGACATCGTTGGTGGACCGCGCAACCACCCGACCGGAGGTGTAGCGGTCGTGGAACGCCACGTCGAGGCGCTGGAAATGCCGGAACAGCCTGCGCCGCAGTTCGATCAGGATCTCCTGGCCGATCCGCCCGGACCGGCGCAGGAAGTACATCCGGCTGGTGGCCTGCACCACGACCACACCGCACAGCGCGGTCAGGATCAGGACGAGTTCGTGCGCGGTGCCACCGGCGACGATCGGCGGGATGCCGTGGTCGATTCCGCGCTGCACCAACAGCGGCACCGACAGCCGGGCGGCGTTCTCCACCACCACCACGACCGCCAGCACCGCGAGCACCGCCTTGTAGGGGCGCAGCAGGGAACCTAGCAGCCAGCGGGCCTCGCGGCGCCGCGATACCGACTCGTCGATGGGCAGGTTCTCGTCGTCGGCGGTGACCGCCTGCCCGCGCCAATCCGTGTTCGCCGTCATTGCTCGGCCCCGGCGAATTCATCGTCGGCGGCCAACAGATACCGGTACTCGGGCGCATCGGCCAGCAACTCGGCATGGGTGCCGACCCGGGTGACGGTCCCGTTCTCCAGCAGCGCGACCCGGTCGGCCAGCAGCACCGTCGAGGCCCGGTGGGCCACCACGATGCCGGTGACATCACGCAGCACCCGGCCCAACGCCTCGGTGACCTCTGCCTCGGTGTGCACGTCCAGGGCCGACAGGGTGTCGTCGAGCACCAGGATGCGCGGTTCGGCGATGATCGCGCGCGCCAGCGAAAGCCGTTGCCGCTGGCCACCCGACAGGCTCATGCCCTGCTCACCGATGCGGGTGTCGAGCCCGAACGGCAGGTCGTAGACGAACCCGGCCGAGGCCACCTCGATGCCGCGGGCCAGGTCTTCCTCGGTCGCGTCCGGGTTGCCCAGGCGCAGGTTCTCGGCGACCGACATCGAGAACAGCGTCGGATCCTCGAACGCGGTGGCCACGGTGTGCCGCAGCGCGGGCAGCGACAGATCCCGGATATCGGTGCCGTCGACCAGGATGGCTCCCTCGCTGACATCGTGCAGCCGCGACAGCAGCGAGGCCAACACCGACTTCCCGGACCCGGTGGCACCGACCAGTGCGACCGTCTCCCCCGGCTCGACGGTCAGATTCACGTGCTGGAGGGCCCATTCTTCGGAGTCCGGGAACCGGAAACCCACGTCGACCAGTTCCAGAGAACCGCCACGAGGCAGTTCGGATACCGCCCCGTCGGTGATGGTGCGCGGCTCGTCGAAGATCTCGGCGACACGGTTGGCCGCCGTCATCGACTCCTGCGTCATGGACAGCAGGAAGCCCAGCGAGGCGATCGGCCACACCAGCGACAGCATCATCGTGATGAACGCCACCAGGGTCCCCATGCTGATGAGCCCATGACCAGTCGCATACGCGCCGAAGCCCAGCACGATGATCAGCGTGACGTTCGGGATGACCTCAAGCAGCGTCCAGAACTTGGCCGACACCCCTACCTTGCGGATCTCGGTCTCGAACAGGCTGGTCGCGCGGTCGTCGAAACCGCGGTAGGCATGCTCCTCGCGGCCGAAGGATTTGATGACCCGCAGCCCCAGCGCGGACTCCTCGACATGGGTGGCCACGTTGCCCGCCTGGTCCTGGGACTGCCGCGACAGCATGGTGAACTGACGCTGGAAGTGCAGGATGGTCAGGGTGATCGGCACGATCGCGACCATCACGACGACGCCGAGCGGCCAGTACATCGACAACAGGATCGCGGTCACCACGATGATCTGGACGATGTTGAGCATCAGGAACAGCAGCCCGAAGGACAGGAACTGCCGAATCGCCGACAGGTCGTTCATCACCCGGGAGAGCAGCTGGCCGGACTGCCAGTTGCCGTGGAAGGACATCGGCAGCACCTGCAGCCGCGCATAGAGGTCCTTGCGGATATCGGCCTCGACACCCATCGTCGCGCGGGCCACCAGCCAGCGCCGGACGAACCACAGCACGGCCTCGGTGACCAGCAGCGCCATCGCGGCCAGCCCCAACGTCCACAATCCGGCCGAATCCTTCTCACGCACCGGCCCGTCGATGACGGCCTTGGTGAGCAGCGGCACCGACACCGTTGCGCCGAGGCTGACGAAGGCCGCGATGACCATCGCGAACCAGCGGACCCGATAGGGCTTCAGGTAGGGCAGCAACCGCAGGATGTCCGAAGAGGAACGGATGCGCCGCGGCGGTGCGGCGATGGCCGGTGCCGACACCAGCCCGTCACGCGCACTCGACATACGCCATCACCTCCTCCCCCCGACCATCTTGAGTTCTACGGCACCAGTCCGACAACCGATTAACGCTGTGTACCCACCGTAAAACCTGAACAATGGATGAGGTCAAACTGATTCCGCGCAGCGCGGCGCGGGAAAATACCTGGTCTCAGCCGGGTGGACGCCGAGCGTGATGAGGTTGAAGCAGTGTAGGAAAAAGCGCCCCACCACCGATACCAGTTCAGCCGGTTGCCGATACCTGTGCCGAGACTGAAACCAGGTGACAATGCGAGCAGCCGAACCCGGCGGTGCGTGCGCTACCCCACAAAGGCGCAGCGCCGACCGGCCAGCATCCCCCAGCCACCGGGCCCTTTGGGGCAGTATTGGCGGCATGGAAAGTGGTTCCTCGACCTCGCCTCGGGTCCTCGTCGTCGATGACGATCCCGACGTCCTCGCATCGCTGGAACGCGGTCTGCGGCTGTCCGGTTTCGAGGTCTCCACCGCGGTCGACGGCGCCGAGGCCCTGCGCAGCGCGACCGAGACCCGCCCGGACGCGATCGTCCTGGACATCAACATGCCGGTGCTCGACGGTGTCAGCGTGGTGACCGCGCTGCGTGCCATGGACAACGACGTCCCGGTGTGTGTACTCTCCGCACGCACCAGCGTCGACGACCGGGTTGCCGGTCTGGAGGCCGGCGCCGATGACTACCTGGTGAAACCCTTCGTCCTGCAGGAGCTGGTCGCGCGGGTCAAGGCGCTGCTGCGCCGCCGCGGGTCTACGGCGACGTTCTCCTCGGAGACCATCTCGGTCGGCCCGCTTGAGGTGGACATCCCCGGCCGGCGCGCCAGGGTCAACGGCGCCGATGTCGACCTGACCAAGCGCGAGTTCGACCTGCTGGCGGTGCTCGCCGAACACAAGACCGCCGTGCTCTCGCGCGCCCAACTCCTCGAGCTGGTCTGGGGCTACGACTTCGCCGCCGACACCAACGTCGTCGACGTGTTCATCGGTTACCTGCGCCGCAAGCTGGAGGCCGGCGGCGCGCCGCGGCTGCTGCACACCGTGCGCGGTGTGGGCTTCGTGCTGCGGACGCAATAGCCCGTGGACCTGTACGACCGGCTCTACCGGATGCTCGGGCTGCCCAAGCGCATCGTGTCGCTGCGCACGATCGTGTTGGTCGCGGCGCTCGGCGTCGTCACCACCGTCATCATCATCGGGACCTGGGTGTGGATCGGTGTCACCAACGAGCAGTACAGCCAGCTCGACCGGCGCCTCGACTCGATAAGCAGCCTCGGCGATGTCAGCACGCTGCTCTCCGACGCGATGAAGAACGACGGCGACGCCCCGGTGGTCGATCCCGACCTGGTGCGCACCGCGCGCATCGGCGGCGCGACGGTGTCGGTGCCCACCGATGTGGTGCTGCCCGAGTTCCCCGACGGTTTCCAGACCACCACCATCAATGGTGTGCAGTACCGGGTCCGTACCTTCACCGCGGGCCAGGCATCGATAGCGCTGGGCTCGACCCTGACCGACACCGAACGTCAGATCGACAACCAGCACCGCCGGGTGCTGCTCATCAGCGGCGGTGTCATCGGCGGCACCATGGTGGTCGGGTGGATCATCTCGGCCATCATGATCACCCCGTTCCGGCGACTGGCCCAGCAGGCCCGGGCCATCAACGCCCAGTCCAACCCGGACGAGGTGAACGTGCGCGGGGTCTGGGAGGCCAGTGAGATCGGCGAGGCCGTCGAGGGCATGCTGGCGCGCATCGGCGATGAACAGCAGCGCACCAAGGCGGCGCTGGAGTCGGCGCGCGACTTCGCCGCCGTCGCCTCCCACGAACTGCGCACGCCGTTGACCGCCATGCGTACCAACCTCGAGGTGCTGGCCACCCTCGACATGCCCGACGACCAACGCGCCGAGGTACTGGGCGACGTCATCCGCACGCAGTCGCGGATCGAGGCCACGCTCTCGGCCCTGGAACGGTTGGCCCAGGGCCAGTTGGCCACCTCCGACGACCACGCTCCGGTGGACCTGACCGATCTGCTCGACCGCGCCGCACATGACGCGATGCGGGTCTATCCCGAACTCGATGTATCTCTGGTGCCCGCACCCACGGTGCTGATCCTCGGGCTGGCGGCCGGGCTGCGATTGGCCGTCGACAACGCCATCGCCAACGCGGTCAAGCACGGTGATGCGACCAGGGTCCAACTGTCGGCGGTCAGCTCACGCGAGGGTGTGGAGATCGCGGTCGACGACGACGGCTGCGGTATCCCCGAAGAGGAACGCACCAAGGTGTTCGAACGGTTCTCCCGCGGATCGACGGCATCGGCGTCGGGCTCCGGGCTCGGGCTGGCGCTGGTGGCCCAGCAGGCCGAGTTGCACGGCGGGACCGCCTCGCTGGAAGCCAGCCCGCTCGGTGGGACCCGCCTGTTGCTGCGGTTGCCCGCTCCGCACTAGGGCTAGGGCAGCCGGCGCAGACCGAACGCCAGCGTGCACACCACACCGGCAAGGAAGGACACCAGCAGGAGTCCGGTGTTCACGATCGATCCTCGCTCTCCTGCGGGCACGGTTTGACCACCAGCACCAGCACCACCCAGGTCAGTGCCGAGCCGAGCACGAATGCCAGCAGGTACCCGAACCACTGCATCAGAAAATCCACGGCCGTCCCCTGACTATTGCGGCACCGGCGGAGCCGTCGAGAGCACCGCGATATCGTCGAGCACCTTGAGCTCCGGCCACGCCGTGCCCACCGCCTGCTCCAACCGGAGTTTGGCGGCATCGGACTGCGCCGTGCCGAACAGCGTGATGGTGGCGCCCTCGATGCTGAATCCGAAGTCCGACAACGGCTCACCGGCCTTGAGGACACCGTCGAATCGGGTGAGGTCGGCCGCCGTGACACCGTCGATGGGGGTCAGCAGGTCGAGCACCGTGGTGCCGGGAAGATTGTTGCGCACCTTGTCGACGGCAAACGCCACCGAGGCCGGATCGGGCAGCTGACCGGACAAGACGACGTCATTGCCTTTGCGCCGCAACGAGAACGGCGCCACCATCGCCTCGGGTCCGGCCGTGTCGTTATCCGTCGCGGTGGTGGCGATGACGGGAAGGTCGGGCAGGGCCTCGCGTTGCGGTGAGCCCGCCCAACCGATCAACCCCAGACCCAGCGGCACCGCGATCAGCGCAGCCAACCAACCGGCGCCCGGCGCGCGCCGGTAGTAGCGCGCCGCCGGGCGCCGGTGGGTGTTGGCCATCGCGTGTCGCTAGCGAGCGCCGAGCAGATCGATGACGAAGATGAGCGTCTTGCCGGAAAGCCGGTGCCCCCCGCCCGCGGGACCGTAGGCCTGCTCCGGCGGGATGGTGAGCTTGCGGCGGCCGCCGACCTTCATCCCCGGAATGCCGTCCTGCCAGCCCTGAATCAGTCCGCGCAGAGGGAACTCGATGGATTCACCCCGATTCCACGAACTGTCGAACTCCTCGCCGCTGTCGTATTCGACGCCGACGTAGTGCACCTCGACGTTGCCCCCGGGCACCGCTTCGGCGCCGTCACCGACGATGATGTCTTCGATGGTCAGCTCGGTGGGCGCCGGGCCATCGGGAAATTCAATCTCAGGTTTCGTTGCCACGATTTACAACCGTAGTCGGGCAGACTGACTTTGTGGCCATGGACGCGGACACCGATCTGGACATCGTCATCGTCGGCGGCGGGCACAACGCGTTGGTCGCCGCCGGTTACCTGGCCCGTGCGGGCCGGCGCGTCAGAGTGCTCGAACGGTTGGACCACGTCGGCGGTGCGGCGGTCTCCGCGCACGCCTTCGAGGGCGTCGATGCTCGGCTGTCGCGGTATTCGTATCTGGTGAGCCTGCTACCCCGGCGCATCATCGACGATCTGGGAGCCAGGCTGAGACTGGCGCGTCGCCGCCAGTCGTCCTACACGCCCGACCCCGCGACCGGCGGGGCGACCGGACTGCTCATCGGGCGCGACAGCACGTTCGGGGCGATCGGCGCCGACGCCGACGCCGAGCGGTTCGCCGACTTCTACCGCCGCGTGCGGCTGGTCACGACCGCGCTGTGGCCGACCCTGTTGTCACCGCTGACAACCCGCTCGGCGGCCCGCGATCGCGTGCTGTCGGGCGGCGATCCCGCGGCCGCCGCGGCCTGGCAGGCGCTCATCGAAGAGCCGATAGGCCACGCCATCACCAAGGCGGTGGACAGCGACCTGGTCCGCGGCGTGCTGGCCACCGACGCGTTGATCGGGACGTTCGCCGCCACCGACGATCCCTCGCTGATCCAGAACATCTGCTTTCTTTATCACCTGCTTGGCGGCGGGACCGGTGACTGGGAGGTGCCCGTCGGCGGCATGGGGGCGGTCAGCGGTGCGCTGACGGCCGCCGCGTGCGGTTTCGGGGCCGAGATCGTGACGGGCGCCGACGTCTATGCGATCGACCCCGACGGCGAGGTGCGTTACCGCAGAGGCGACGTCGACCATGTCGTGCGGGGGCGGCATGTGCTGGCCGGAGTGACCCCCGCGACATTGGCCCGGCTGTTGGGTGAGCCTGAACCCACGGTAACCCCCGGTGCGCAGATCAAGGTGAATCTGATGCTGACCCGGCTACCGAGACTGCGCGACCCCGCCGTCACCCCGGAACAGGCTTTCGGGGGCACCTTCCACATCAACGAGACGCTGCACCAACTCGATTCGGCATACGCCGCAGCGGCCGCCGGTGCGCTACCCGAGCCGCTGCCGTGTGAGATCTACTGCCATTCACTCACCGACCCGAGCATTCTGTCCGACTCCCTGCGCCGGTCGGGCGCGCACACCCTGACCGTGTTCGGTCTGCACACCCCGCATGGATTGCTCGACGGACTCGATCCCGACACGGCGCGGCTGCAGTTGACCGCGGCCGCACTGCATTCACTGAACACCGTTCTGGCCGAACCGATTCAAGATGTCGTGATGATGGACCGCCATGGCCGCCCGTGCGTCGAGGCGAAAACCACGAGCGATCTGGAGCACGCGCTGGGTATGACGGCAGGAAACATCTTCCACGGGGCCCTGAGCTGGCCGTTCGCCGAGGACACCGAGGAACTGGACACCCCGGCGAAACGCTGGGGTGTGTCCACAGCGCATGAGGCGATCATGTTGTGCGGCTCGGGAACTCGCCGTGGCGGCGCGGTGTCCGGGATCGGCGGCCACAATGCCGCCATGGCGGTACTGGAGAGCTAACCGCGCGTTGCTTTGTGCAGAATCTCTTGTAACGCACTCAAATCCGCGTCACTGAGCGAGCGCATCAGATCCGGAGCGGGATTGTCGACGCTGTCGATGGCGACCAGCAGCTCGCGCCCGGCATCGGTGAGTGAGACCTTCTTGCAGCGTCTGTTGTCGGGATCGGTCTCACGGATCACCAAGCCACGCTTGGCGAGGTCGTTTACGGCGACGGTGGCCGCCGGCGCGTCGATGGTGGCCGCGTCGGCGATCTCCTTCACCGACAGGGCCCGGTTGGCCAACCGACTGATTATCCGGATCCGACTGAACGGCAACCCCGTTCGTTCGACGACGGCGCGTTTCCAGGTGTCCTGGTTGTTGATGACGATCGAGGACATCAGCCGCCACACATCGTCGGCGCGATCAGACATCGGCGCGCACCTTCGGTCCCTCGATGAGCGGGGCCAGCCGGCGCGCCGACTCCATCGCCCGGGGCGCGGTCGAGATCACGCCGAGCACGGCGATCACCACACCCAGCACCACGCATGTCGACCACAGCGGGCGTGCCGCGTCGGCGAAGTTCACGGCCGCCGCGGCATGACTCGAACCGGCCGCCGCCAACGCCGCACCGGCGATCGAACCGCACAGCGCCACACCGATACTCACTCCGATCTGCCGGCTGGTACTGGTGACCGCGGATGCGGCGCCTGCCCGGTCCAGCGGCATCCCACTGACGGCGGCGTTGGTGATCGGCGCGTTGACCATCGAGAAGCCGATACCGAACACCGCGAACACCAGCATCAGCGTCCACACCGCAGCGTTCTCCGGCAACAGCACCAGCACGGTCGAGGCCAGCGCGATCATCAACCCCGAGATCACCAAGGACGGGCGGGCCCCGTATCGCCCGACCATCCGCCCCGACAGCGGCGAGAAGATCAACGCTCCGACCGCGATGGGCAGATAGATCAGACCGGTCTGGACGGCCGAGAACCCGCGTGCCCCCTGCAGATACAGCGACATCATGAACAGCAATGCGCCCCAGGATGCGAAGGCGCAGATGGCGATGACGGTAGCCGAGGCGAACGGCACGCTGCGGAAGAAGCGCAGATCGATGAACGGGTCCACGCGCCGGGATTCGATGCGCAGGAACGCCGCGAAAGCAAGCAGCGCGACCGCCGCGGCACCGATGACGCGATAGTTGCCCCAGCCCAGAGCCGGACCCTCGATGAGCGCGAACACCGTGCCGAACAGGAACAGCACCGCCAGAATCTGGCCGACCGGATCGACATGGCGCATGGTCGCGGACTTGGTCTCCGGCACGAACAGGGCCGTCAACACGATGGCGGCCAGACAGATCGGCAGGTTGATCCAGAACACCGCGCGCCAGCCGATCAGGTGGATGAGCAGACCACCGACGGTGGGACCGAGCGCCATCGCGATGCCGACGACGGCACCCCAGACACCGATGGCCCTGGCCCGTTCGACCGGGCCGGTGAACACCTGCGAGATGATGGACAGCGCCACCGGATTCAGCATCGAACCGCCGACGGCCTGCAGGAAGCGCGCGGCGATCAGGGCGTCGATACCGGGGGCCAGACTGCACAGCAGTGAGCCCACGGCGAAGACGGTCAGTCCGATCTGGAACACCCGGCGGCGCCCGAACCGATCCCCCATCGCCCCCGAGAGCATCAACAACGACGCCAGCACCAGGGTGTAGACGTCGATCACCCATTGCAGCTGGGAGGCCGTCGCCCCGAGATCGGTGCGGATCGACGGGATCGCGACGTTGACGATGGTCGCGTCCATCGACACGATCAACAGACTCAGGCAGCACGACGCCAACACGATGCGCTTGCGCGCAGCCGTCATCCCGGCCATTGCCCCACGACCCGGATGCGGGACAGTTGTATTCACACAACTATTGTGAAACTACAACCGTCCAACGGTCAAGCCGAATATTGCCCCGACGCGATCGGCGAGGCGGGAAAGAGTGTCAGCGGGCGCCCAGGTCGACGTAATCGCGCTCGGTGTAGCCGGTGTAGATCTGGCGCGGACGGCCGATCTTCGAGGGCTCGGAGTGCATCTCCTGCCAGTGCGCGATCCAACCCGGCAGCCGGCCGAGCGCGAACAGCACGGTGAACATGCGGGTCGGGAAGCCCATCGCCCGGTAGATCACGCCGGTGTAGTAGTCGACGTTCGGGTAGAGCTTGCGCTCGACGAAGAAGTCGTCGGTGAGCGCGATCTCCTCGAGCTGCTTGGCGATATCGAGCAGCGGATCCTCCACACCGAGCTTGCCGAGGATCTTGTCGGCCTGCTCCTTGACGATGCGGGCACGCGGGTCGTAGTTCTTGTACACGCGGTGACCGAAGCCCATCAGCTTCACGCCGTCCTCGCGGTTCTTGACCTTCTTGACGAAGGTCGCCACATCGTCGCCGCCGTCGCGAATCTTGGTCAGCATCTCCAGGACAGCCTGGTTGGCGCCGCCGTGCAGCGGGCCCCACAGCGCGTTGATGCCACCGGAGATCGAGGTGAACAGGTTGGCCTGCGAGGAACCCACCAGCCGCACCGTGGACGTCGAGCAGTTCTGCTCATGGTCGGCGTGCAGGATCAGCAGCATGTCGAGCGCGCGGACGATCTCGGGATCGACCTCGTAGGGTTCGGCCGGGAAGCCGAAGGTCATCCGCAGGAAGTTCTCGACCAGGGTCAGCGAGTTGTCCGGGTACAGGAAGGGCTGGCCCTCGGACTTCTTGTAGGCGTAGGCGGCGATGGTCGGCAGCTTGGCCAGCAGGCGGATCGTCGACAGCTCGACCTGCTTGCGGTCCAGCGGATCCAGCGAATCCTGGTAGTAGGCGCTCAAGGCGTTGACCGCCGAGCTCAACACCGGCATCGGGTGGGCGTTGCGCGGGAATCCGTCGAAGAACCGCTTCAGATCCTCATGCAGCAGGGTGTGCCGCTGGATCTGGTTGGTGAACGACTCCAGCTGCTCGGCGGTCGGCAGCTCACCGTAGATCAGCAGGTAGCTGACCTCGATGAAGGTCGACTGCTCGGCCAGCTGCTCGATCGGGTAGCCGCGGTAACGCAGGATGCCGGCGTCCCCGTCGATGTAGGTGATCGCGCTCTTGGTGGCCGAGGTGTTGACGAACCCACCGTCGAACGTGGTGTAGCCGGTCTTGGAGAGCAGCGGCCCGAGGGCGATTCCGTCGGAGCCTTCTGTGGCCTTGACGATGTCGAGGTCGATCTGACCGCCCGGATACGACAGGGTTGCTGTCTCGTCAGGGCTGGAGTTTTCGGCCACTTGAACCCCTTCTGTGGTCTGGGCTGCGCGTCACTACTGGACGGTAGTCGCTTACGTTACGTCGCGCCTGCGCGGGGTTCCCCCTCGGGTACCTCGCTCGACCGCACCCTCGAACCCCATGGCCGCCAGGTGCGGACCAGCAGGTCATAGGCGGCTTGGATGCGAGTGGCGACGATCTCCGGCTCGATCGGCGGGTACCCGGGCGTGCCGAGACCGTGACACGCTGTGTTCATCACCACAGTCCAGGTCTCCAGCACCAGGTAGACGGCGTCGTGGTCGGTCGACAGGCCCATCCGTTGCGCGACCGCCCGCACCGTGGGAAATCGATCCTTCTGTTCGCGGTACGGGATCGCGGTCACGTTGAGGCTCGCCGAGGAGTTCACGATCTGGATCAGGGCAGCCATCCGCTTGAAGATCGGCGTCTGCTCACCGCCGGGCCCCGGCTGCAGGGCGACCAGATGCGCCCGCAGCATCGCTTCGTACTCGGTGATGTCGTGGGGCAGCGCCGACAGTGCCGCCGCGACATAAGCGGCGGTGTCCTCCACGATCGCGATGACCACCGCATCCTTGGTCGGAAAGTAGCGGCTGAAGGTGCGCGGGGACACCTCGGCGGCCGAGGCGATCTGTTCCACGGTGGTGTTGTCGTAACCGTGTCGTTGGCACAGCTCGGCCGCGGTCGAGATCAAAGTGGCCCGAGTACGCAGCTTCTTGCGTGCCCGCAGCCCCTCCGGCTGATCAGACATTCGTCGCGAGATCGGTTTCGGTCAGGACCGGAGCGGTCACGATCGGCTCGACCGGACCGGGCAGGTCCGCCGGGACGATATCGGTGCTGAACAGTTCCCCGGCGAACCCGGCGACATGCCGGCACGCGCGGTTGAGGCGATCCGCCATGACCAGCGGGCCCAGCGGCGCGCCGTCGTCATCGGAGACGAGGTCACCGCAGGCCGCGATGATGATGGCCGAGAACAGCGAAAGGCCGAGCAGCATGCTCCGGTCGTCGGCAGGCACACCCATCTGGTCGGACAGCGCGGCGATGACGCTGTCGTTGCGAAAATCGAATGCACTCTGACGCAGCGCATCTGCGCTGTTGATGATCCGAAGGATCAGCACGACGCGCTCACTGGTCAACCGGCCGACGCCACCGGCGGCGGTGCGCGTCAGCACCGAAACATGGGCGGCTCGCAATGCTTCCAATGGTCCGAGGCCGCGCGGAAGCCTGCGCAGTTCCAGCGCGATCTCCTCGGACAGTTCCTCGAGCAGGGTCAAGAAGACCGCTTCCTTGGAGGCGAAATAGCGGCTGTAGGTCCGTGGGGACACCTCGGCCAGCGCGGCGATCTGATCGACGGTGGTCGTCTCGTACCCCTGGCGCAGGCACAGTTCCAGCGCGGCGTCGATCAGTGTCGTCCGAGTCCGCTGCTTCTTCCGTTCGCGCAAACCGAGATCGGTTTCCCTGTTCGCCGCAGCCACCCGAGGATGGTAACCCGTGCGACTGAGAGTGCACGGTAGGTTTCCGGTGGGCTTCGCCACCCGGGCCACGGCCGCTACGGTTGTAGCCGCTCGATTCGCGCGCCGGCATCGGTGACCCGAATCCTGTTATGCACCCGGTTTTCCCGGCCCTGCCAGAACTCGACCACCTCCGGTGCGATCAGATAGCCGCCCCAGTTCGGCGGCACCGGAACCGCTTCCGATTCGCCGAAACGTGCCGTGACGTCCACGAGTTGATCGAGCAGGACGGCCCGCGACGCGATCGGGTGCGATTGGCGCGATGCCCAGGCCCCCAGCTGCGATCCGCGCGGACGCTTGGCCCAGTAGTCGGCGGTGTCGGCCTCGGACACTTTGTCGACCGGGCCGCGAACGTGCACCTGGCGGCCCAGCCCGTACCACGGGAAGGTCGCCGAGGCGTACGGCTGTATTGCCAACTGCTCCCCCTTGTCCGAGTCGTAGTTGGTGAAGAACGTGATCCCGGCTTCGGTCGCCCCCTTGCACAACACGGTCCTGGTGGCCGGCCGCCCCTGTGCGTCGACGGTGCCCACGACCATGGCGTTGGGTTCGGTCAACCCCGCGGCGCGCGCATCCGACAGCCACCTGCCGAACAGCGCCAGCCAGCCGTCGGCAAGCCAGTCGGCATCGAGGTCCGCACTGCCGTCCTTTTCCACCGATCCGTACTCGGCGCGCATCCGGGCCAGTTCCTCGGGTTCCATTTGCAAGACGGTACGCCCACGCCGGATATCACCGGCGAGTGCGAGAATCTTCGATATGACGCAGGAGTCAGCGGTTGCCGCTGATGGTCCCGACGCGTTCACCGCCGGATTGGAAGGCGTTGTCGCGTTCACCACCGAGATCGCCGAACCCGACAAGGACGGTGGCGCGCTGCGTTACCGCGGTGTCGACATCGACGACCTGGTATCGGACCGGGTGACTTTCGGTGATGTCTGGGGGCTGCTCGTCGACGGCGACTTCGAGCGTGGCCTGCCGCCCGCCGAGCCGTTTCCGTTGCCGATCCACTCCGGTGACGTTCGCGTCGACGTCCAGGCCGGACTGGCCATGCTGGCCCCCATCTGGGGCTTTTCACCGATGCTCGACATCGACGACGACACGGCCCGTGAGCAACTCGCACGCGCATCGGCCATGGCGCTGTCCTATGTCGCCCAGTCGGCCAGAGGAATCCACCGACCCGCGGTGCCACAGCAGAACATCGATCAATGCCCGACTGTCACTGCACGTTTCATGACTCGCTGGCAGGGTGAACCGGACCCACACCATATCGAGGCCATCGACGCGTACTGGGTGACGGCGGCCGAACACGGCATGAATGCCTCCACTTTCACCGCCCGGGTCATCGCCTCCACCGGCGCCGATGTGGCCGCCGCATTATCGGGGGCGGTCGGCGCGATGAGCGGCCCCCTGCACGGTGGCGCGCCCGCGCGGGTGCTGCCGATGATCTCCGAAGCCGAACGCACGGGCGATCCCGCCGCCGTGGTGCGCGGCATCCTGGACCGCAAGGAAAAACTCATGGGCTTCGGGCACCGGGTGTACCGGGCCGAAGATCCACGCGCCCGGGTGCTGCGCGCCACCGCAGAACGACTGCGCGCGCCCCGCTTCGAGGCAGCGGCCGCCTTCGAGCAGGCGGCGCTGGCCGAACTGCGTGAACGCCGCCCCGACCGCGCCATCGAGACCAACGTCGAGTTCTGGGCCGCGGTCATCCTCGACTTCGCCCAGGTACCGCCCTCGATGATGCCGGCCATGTTCACCTGCGGACGCACCGCCGGCTGGTGTGCCCACATCCTGGAGCAGAAGCGACTGGGCAAACTGGTGCGCCCGGCCGCGGTCTACGTCGGCCCCGCACCGCGCTCACCCGAATCCGTACTCGGCTGGGACCGGATCCGTCCGTGACGGTGCTCGATCCGTCCATGACGGTGTTCGACTCGGCCGCACGCTCTTTCGAGCAACTTGTACGCGGACTCGGCACCGCGGACTGGGACGGGCCGGGTCTGGGCGACTGGGACCTGCGGGCACTGGTCGGGCACACCTCGCGGTCACTGGTGACGGTGATCGAGTACCTGAAAGGGCCCGCACCGAACGGCCCGCTGGTCGACGCGCCGGGCTACTACCTCGCGGTCCGCGATGTCAGCGCCACCGCCGGGGCCGAGGCCATCGTCGAACGCGGCAGGCAGGCCGGCCGCGATCTCGGTGATGACCCGGCCGCCGCCGTCTCGGCACTGGTCGCCACCGCGTGCTCGGATGTGGAGCAGGCCGGCGACCCGGTGATCTCGGTGATCGGCGGAATCTGCATCACGCTGTCGGAGTATCTGCAGACACGAGTGTTCGAGCTGGTGGTGCACGGCCTGGACATTGCCCGTGCAACGGGGCGCGACTACCGGCCGTCCGAGCAGGTGCTGGAGGCCGCGACCGTCCTGGCGGCCAGGATCGCAACCCGGTCTGGCCGGGGCGGGTCGCTGCTGCTGGGCCTCACCGGGCGCGCCGAGCTGGGTGACGGATTCTCGGTCGTCTGACACTGTCCTGCAGACAGGTGTGCGCTGTCGCGATGAGAATTGCGCTGTCGTCCGGTCCATACAACGACATCCCGACGTCATCCCGACGTCCCAGCTTGAGGAGCACCATGACCATCGACATCACCCCCGCCGTCATCCCGCACCTGGTCGTCCACGACGGCGCCGCCGCCATCGATTTCTACGTCAAGGCGTTCGGTGCCACCGAGCTGGGCAGACTGCCGGGCCCGGACGGTCGGCTGGTGCACGGCGCCGTACAGATCAACGGATCGACGGTGATGCTGGCCGACGACTATCCCGAATACTGCGACGGTCAGTCCGAGACACCCAAGAGCCTCGGCGGCACTCCGGTCACCATCCACCTGGTGGTCACCGACGTCGATGCCGCCTTCGCACGCGCCACCGAGGCCGGCGCCGAGGTGGTGATGCCGATCGAGGATATGTTCTGGGGCGACCGGTACGGCGTCGTGCGGGATCCGTTCGGGCACAAGTGGTCGCTGGGCCAACCGGTGCGTGAGGTCAGCGACGAGGAGCTGAGCAAGGCTATGCAGGAATTCCCGTGACCCCGGGCAGGTAGAGCTCCAGCAAGCCCGTCGGCAGCGCGTTCGCGCCGGTGATCGCACTGATCGCCGAGATGCTGGCGGGCTTGGGGGTGCGCTCGAGCTCAGGGGTGCTGGGATCGGAACCGTACAGCCCGAACTGCAGGTGATAGCCGTCGGCCCACTCCAGGTTGTCGACGAACGACCAGTACGTGTATCCACGGATATCGGTGCCGTGGGACACCAGATCCTGCACCACCGCGATGTGATTGACGATATAGCCGGGCCGCTTGGTGTCGTCATCGTCGGCGACACCGTTCTCGGTGATCCACAACGGTTTTCCGTAGGACGCGGCCACCTCGAGCACCTCGCGGAAGCCGCCGGGGTCGATGGGCTGGTTGAAATCACTACAGGTCTGCTCGGCTGCCTGGCAGCGCAGCGGGATGCCCTGCAAGAAGTTGAATCCGGGCACGGGCGCGAACCCGAAGCCGACCATCGGCTGCGAGCCGTAGTACTGCACGCCCATGAAGTCGACCTTGTCGGCGAAGCCGGGTCGCACCTCGTCGGCGTCCTTGTGCCCGTCGAAGTTCAGGTCGACCCAGCCGTCGATGACGGCATTGGGGAACCATTCGTTGAAGACCCGGTTCCAGGCGTCGGCGGCGGCCACATCCTGTGGGTTCACCGGATCGGACGGGCGAGCCGGAACCATGTTGTTGGCGAAGCCGACGAACGCCGTCGCGTCGTACTTGTGGATGGCGTCATAGGCCGCCACATGGCCACGGGCCTCGTTGACCAGGAAATGCACGGCAAGGTCAGGGCGCAACACACCGGGTGGCCAGGCCGGGACGATGCCCGGGATGGACAGGAACTGGGTCATCACCGGCGGGACCGGCTCGTTGATGGTGACCCAGTTGTCGACCTGATCGCCGAAAGTCCATGCCAGATAGGCGGCGTACTTCTCGAACTCGACCGGGGTCTGCGCAGACAACCACCCGGCGCGCTCGACGGGCAGACCCAATTGGGTCAGCGGACGGGCCGCGACCGGGTCGTGTATCCAGATCGGCAACGTGAAGTGGTTGACCGTCACCAACGGTTCGAGTCCGTGCGCACGCAGCGCCGCGAACACCGCCCGGTAGTGGGCGACCTCTTCCTGATTGGCCAACGCATCGAGCGCCTGCAGATCGGCAAGGCTGACCCCACCGCCCTCGTCGCCGATGTCGATGGCGGCCGTCGAATTCGGGAAGATCCGGCTCCACTCGATGGACATCCGGAAGGTGTTCATCCCCAACTCGTTTCGGGCCAGTTCGGCATCGGACTCATAAGACACATAGGTGCCCGGCCCGTTCTCCGGCAGTCCCTTGGTCAGCCCGAGGGCTTGGTTGAGGGGGTCGTGCACCCAGGCGTACCAATCCGAGTTCGGGTCGATCGGAGAACCGGGACCGCCCTCGGCCTGGAATCCGGCGTGCGCCACGCCCCAATGGAAATCGTCGGGGAACGACAGGTCGATGCCGGAGACCGGTGCGACGGTGACGGTGATCGTCTTGGCCACCGCGTGACCGCCGCCGGGGTTCAGCAACTGCCCGATGATCGGTATGTGTTGGAGAAATCCGAGCGGGCCGTGCCAGTGCACGCCGGAGTGCTCGTCGGACACCACCACCGTGAAACTGTCCTGTCCGCCGATCGCGGCCATCGCATTCATCGGCCGGTAGATGAAGGCACCGGTGTTCTTGTCGATCACGACCGAACCACCGTTGGCCGGCCGTCCCACCACCGTGTAGGTGAGGGCGTCACCGTCGGGATCAGATGCGCCGACGTTGCCGGTGACCAGACCCGTGCTGGTCTGGGTGGTCTCGCCGGAGTAGTCGATGCGGGGACCGGAGTTGAAGAATTCGCGCCGGACGAAGGCCAGGACCGCCCACAGCGACGGCGGACCGGTCGGACCGGCAGGCAGGCCCGCGGCGAAAGGCGCCAACACCGCACCCACGAAGCTGCGGATCACATTGACCACGTAGCTGACAGCGGTCACCGGGTTGGGCAGCGTGGGCGTCCACGCCGTGGTCACCTCGTTGGCGGACAGTGCAGCGGCCGACGACGCGGCGACCTCGGGAAGCGGCGCGGTCGCGCTCGAGCGTTCGGCCGAGACCGACAGCGACCGTGCGTCCTGCCGGGTGTCGGCGGGTTCGGGTGCCTCCTGGGTGGTCTGGGTATCGCGTGTCTCGAAGGCGTTGCGGGTGGCCGCATTTCCGTCCGATGGCCTCAGCGGTGCGTCGTTCGGCGGCGCGTCGGTCCCTTCGGCCTCCTCTACCGGGCCGGCCTCGTTGTCCTCAACCACAGGCTCTTCGGTGTCGAGTTCCTCGGTAGCATCTTCGCCGACCGAGTCTTCCTCGGGAGCGTCTTCCTCGACAGCCTCTTCCTCGGGTGTGCCTTGTTCCGGCGCGCCGACCTGGGTCTGCGCACCGTCGGTCGTGTCGTCACCGGCGTCCGTTCTCACCGACTCCCGGTTGTCCGGCGCGTCCTGAGAGCTCGGGGAATCACGGGAGTCCGCGGCGGGCGAATCGGCCAACGCCAAACCCGGTGAACCCGTTCCGATGGCGGTCCAAATACCGACCGCCATTGCCAACCCCGCCGCCCGACCACAACGCATGCATTTCCGTATACACGCTCGACACCGTCGGTGACCGCGTTTTGGCCGGTCTTCAGTGCCGCAGCCCCGCGAGAAGTCGCTTACCCAAGGGCGGACGCGGCGCGGTGGCCGCCGCAGCGAGCATGTCGGGGACCTGGGTGAACTTGCCCCGCGGCCGAACCCCGCCACCTCGCGCGATCTCGGCCGCATCGATGGCACGCCAGCCCGCGGCGTCAACGACCGCGGGCTGGCGGCCTCGGACGAGCTTGTCCAGCGCCGCCGGCCTGTGATCCGGGTCGCCGAGCCGTCCTCGGTTGTAGTCTTCGACCAGCCGGTGCACGGTCTCGGCCGCACACGACTTGTTCGAGCCGATGAAGCCCGTCGGGCCGCGTTTGATCCAGCCGGCCACATAGGTCCCCGGCGAATCGACCACCCGGCCACCGTCGTTGGGCACGACGCCCGCCCGCTCGTCGAATGGCAGATCCGCGATCGCTTTGCCGCGGTATCCGATCGAGGTGAGCACCATGCCGGCCTCGAGCACGCCGGCACCGGATCCGGTGAACTCGATACCGGTGACTCGCTGGTCGCCGAGTACGCGATGCGGTGTCACGTTGTAGGCCAACCTGATTCGCGGCCGCGTGATCGGCGCCGACGCGTCCCCGAGTTTGGCGAGGATCTCCAGCTTGTTCCTGGTCAGGGGATCGGTCACGCCGGCCAGGTCCACGATCACCTGTTGGTGGTCGGCCGCATCGAGCACCACATCGCAGGTGGTGGTCAGGCCGATGAGTTCGGGCAGGGTGAAGGCCGAGAACTGCGGACCCCGCCTCGCCGCGATCACCACTTCCTGGACGCGGGAAGACCGCAGGGCACGCAGCGCGTGATCGGCGATATCGGTGCGCGCCAACTGATCCGGGTCGGAGGTCAGGATGCGGGCGACGTCGAGTGCGACGTTGCCGTTGCCGATGATGACAACTCGCTCACCGCTGAGGTCCACCGCCAGATCGGTGAAGTCGGGATGGCCGTTGAACCACGCCACCACCTCGGTGGCGGTACCGGTTCCGGGCAGGTTCATCCCCTCGATATCGAGTCGACGATCATTGGGCGCGCCCACGGCATAGAGCACGGCGTGATGGTGCTCGAGCAGATCGGCATGCGAAATATGCTTGCCCACCTCGACATTGAGATAGAGAGTCAGGCCGTTCTGCTCGGCCATCCGGTCGAAGAGCTTGGTGACCCGCTTGGTGCTCTGATGGTCCGGCGCGACTCCGGCCCGAACCAGGCCGTAGGGCGTCGGCAGCTTTTCGAACATGTTCACCCGGACCCCTCGCTGGGTGAGCAGCTCGTCGGCCGCGTACATGGCCGCCGGCCCGGACCCGACGATCGCCACCGTCAGCGGACCCTTGCGCGGTTCGATCCGTGGCGCCTCGATCACCGGGGCCAGTTTCGAGGTCGGCGGAATCCGACCTTCCCGTTTCGGATAGAACGCCGCGTTCAGCTCGATGAACGGCAGCTGGTTGTCGGTCAGCTTGGTATCCGGCGAGATGGCCCCGACCGGACACGCGCTGACACAGGCGCCACAGTCGACACAGGCCAGCGGGTCGATGTAGAGCATTTCCGCGGTCGCGAAGCCCGGCTCATCCGGTGAGGGATGGATGCAGTTGACCGGGCACGCATAGACACAGGACCCGTCGCTGCAACACGACTGGGTGACGACATGCGGCATGACCGACGCTAGGCCACGCTGACCAGGTGCTCGCGCGCAGGTTCACTGCGGTAACGGGCCGGCGGTCCGTCGATCTTGCAGAGCTTCCAGATCAGCTTCGCGACCGGGTTCATCAGCCCGGTGTCATGGCACAGCATGCGCACGTCGGAGAACATGTTGCGCAGGAACATCCGGGATTCGGGCGCCGAGAAGAAGATCTCCTTGCGCACCGAGCGCGGAATGTCGAATTCCTTCCAGAATTCACGCGGCGGCACCACGATCGCCGAACACAGGATGCGCATGGTGAGCGGGACGAAGATCGACAGCATCCAGCGCTGCTTGCGGCGCAGCGTCGGCACCCGCTTGTGCAGGTACTGGTGCGCGAAGGAGATGTGCCGCGCCTCCTCGGCGACGTGAATCGCCATGACACGCTCCATGATCGGATGCAGGGACTTACCCTCGCGCAGCACGTTCTTCTGGGTGTGGTCGATGGGTTCCTCGCCGGCGAGAACGCCGAAGAAGAACGGGATGGGGAACGGGCCGGCGGCCAGCGGGATGATCGGCTGCAGCCACTTCAGCAGCTTGGGCATACCGGGGACGTCCACGCCCATCCGGTTCACCATCTCCTGGAACATCAGGGTGTGGTTGCACTCTTCGACCGACTCGTGCAGGCAGTAGCGGTATTCCGGTGAGCCGTTGGGCACCCAGAACGAGTACTCCATGAGGCCGCGGATGAGGATGTTCTCGAAGTGCAGACCGACCTTGGCCACATTGGCCTGGCGCCACATGCCGATCTCGATCTGCCGATCGACGGGCTGAGCCTGGTACCACGGGTGGCCGCCGATCGGGTCGGTGGCGGGCAGGATCCAGCGCTCGTCGTTGGGGATCACGGCGAATTCCGGCGAATCCCATTCGATGTCGTTGAACGGGTTGAAGCTACGGCGGACGGAGCCCTCGGAGAGGGTCTGCAACATCTCGACGTACTCGGTGTCATCCCGGACATCCATGTTCTTGCGCCACCGCTGGATCACGCGTGTCCTGGCTTCTTTGACCGCCATGTCGAGGCCTCCTTGCCTTGCCCGGCTTGCCTTGCCCGGGGGTTTACATTCGATCGCTCGATGTCTAGGAACAGTACCCGCGGTCCCACTAAATAAACAGGGGTTTTGCCCAGCTGTGGGGCAGCCGGGTTACCTGGGTCACATGTGACCGCAGTCACTGTTTTGGTGCAGTTGGGCGGCAAAAGTGACATCCCCGTAGCTAAGATTCGCCCGTCACTCTCGGCGGACGGGGAAGCTCATGAGTACACGAAAGCGCGTCGACATCACCGCCGGGACGGGGTCGGGCTCCGGCAGGAAGAAGAAGTTCCTCCTCGTCGGCGTCGCCGCGGTGTTAGTCGTCATCGGCGCGATCGTCCTGTCCTCGTGCGCCACCCAGATCGGGCCCGGACAAACCGCGGTCAAGGTCGACGACTACTGGCTGATCCCCGCGGATCCGAAGGTCGACGGGTGCATCGAACCGGAAACCTCGGCGTTCAACCCGCCGGGTGGTTTCACGGCCTACCGGTATCCATCCCGACAGATCAGCTGGGACGCCACCGGCAGCCCCGATTCCGAAGCCGATCCCACGATCGTGGTCTCCAACGCCACCGCGCCGGCCGAGCTTCGGGTTCCCGTCGTCATCACCTTCGACCTGACCAGCGACTGCGACATGCTGATGGACTTCCACCGCGATTTCGGCACCAAGTACCAGGGCTGGCTGGACGATGACGGCCTGGTCACCACCGGCTGGGTGAACCTGCTGCGCTACGTGATCGGGCAACCCGCCGAACAGGTGCTGATCAGCGTTGCCCAGAAATACACCTGGCGCGAGATCTGGAATGACGAGAAGGTGCGCATCGAGTTCCAGAACGCACTACGCGACGCGCTGCCCGGGGCCTCCAAGGCCCGTACCGACGGCCGGGAGTTCTTCACCAACTTCCAGGTGACCGTCATGAAACCGGACCCCGTGGACCAGGGCCTCAAGGACGCGATCATCGCCGAACAGAAGGCCATCGCCGATGCCCGCGCCGCCGAGGCCAAAGGCGTCGCCGATGCGAACGCCGCGCGCGCCAAGGCCGAAGCGGACCGGGCCGCCGCCCAGGCTCAGACCGAACTCGCCCGCCAGGTCGCCCTGCAGAAGCAGGCCGAGATCGCCGGCTACCCCAATGTCGAGGCGTATCTGCGGGCGCTGGCAATCGAGCATGGGCAGAACCCGTACCAGCCGACCTACGTGGTGCCCCAGGCCCAAGGCTGACCCAGCGGTAAAAACCATGTGCCCGGACCGATAATCTTGGCGGTATGGCCGAACTGACGATCCCCGCCGATATCAAGCCGAACGATGGACGGTTCGGCTGTGGACCGTCGAAGGTGCGGCCCGAGCAGTTGGCCGCCCTGGCCGCGGCGGGCGATCTGTTCGGCACCTCGCACCGGCAGGCGCCGATCAAGAATCTGGTCGGCCGCGTCCGTGACGGACTGCGTGAGCTGTTCTCCGTGCCCGACGGATACGAGGTCATCCTCGGCAACGGCGGCTCGACGGCATTCTGGGACGCCGCGGCGTTCGGCCTGGTTGACAAGCGCTCGCTGCACCTGACCTACGGCGAGTTCAGCGCGAAGTTCGCGTCGTGCGTGGCCAAGAACCCGTTCGTCGGCGACCCGATCATCGTCAAGACCGACCCGGGGACCGCGCCGGAACCCACCTCGGATCCGTCGGTGGACGTGGTTGCCTGGGCGCACAACGAGACCTCGACCGGTGTCGCGGTGCCGGTGCAGCGCCCCGCGGGTGACGCGCTGGTGCTCATCGATGCCACCTCGGCTGCCGGTGGCCTGCCCGTCGACATCACCGATACCGACGCCTACTACTTCGCGCCGCAGAAGAACTTCGCCGGAGACGGCGGTCTGTGGCTTGCGGTGCTGTCGCCCGCGGCGCTGGCCCGCATCGACGCGATCGCCGCGAGCGGACGCTGGGTACCGGACTTCCTGTCGCTGCCGATCGCGGTCGAGAACAGCCTCAAGAACCAGACCTACAACACCCCCGCCGTGGGCACGTTGATCCTGATGGCCGAACAACTGGACTGGCTCAACGGCAACGGCGGCCTGGACTGGGCGGTCAAGCGGACCGCCGACTCGTCACAGCGGCTGTACTCATGGGCAGAGTCGTCGGAGTTCGCGACCCCGTTCGTCGCCGACCCGGCGCTGCGCTCGCAGGTCGTGGGCACCATCGACTTCAACGATGACGTGGATGCCGCAGCGGTCGCCAAGGTGCTGCGCGCCAACGGGATCGTCGATACCGAGCCCTACCGCAAACTCGGCCGCAACCAGCTGCGCATCGCGATGTTCCCCGCCGTCGACCCCGAGGACATCAGCGCCCTGACCCAGTGCGTCGACTGGGTGGTCGCCAACCTCTGAGGCTGCCGACCTCAGCGTGTCTGCGCGGTAACGGACGGATAACAACGTAGGGTGCGCGAAGGAGGTCACTATGCGGGAACTCAAGGTCGTCGGACTCGATGTGGACGGCAAACGAATCATCTGCGAGGCTCCCGACTCCGGTGACAACTTCGCCATCCGTGTCGACAATCGCCTGCGCGCTGCCGTGCGCGGCGATAAGGCAACCTCAAATCAAACCGAGATCGAGGTCGAGGTGACCCAAGGATTGCGACCCAAAGAGATCCAGTCCAGGATCCGCGCGGGCGCATCCGTGGAACAGGTCGCCGCGATCGCCGGTGAAGACATCGACCGGATCCGCCGATTCGCCAACCCGGTCCTGCTGGAGCGGGCGCGCGCGGCCGAACTCGCCACCGCCGCACATCCGGTGCTGGCCGACGGACCGTCGGTGCTGACCCTGCTGGAGACCGTCACCACCGCGATGATCAACCGGGGTCTGGATCCGAACGCGACGAACTGGGATGCCTGGCGCAACGAGGACGGCCGCTGGACCGTTCAGCTGTCTTGGAAAGCAGGCAGGTCGGACCTGCAGGCACATTTCCGCTTCACTCCCGGATCACACGGGGGCACCGTGGTGGCCTTCGACGACAGTGCCTCCGAGCTGATCGATCCGAACTTCGCGCCGCGTCCGCTGCGGCCGGTGGCCGCTGTCGCGCAGCTGGATTTCGAGTCCCCCGCAGCCGCACCGGTGCCGGGACCTGTCACGCCGCCGGTGCCCGCGCCGGCCGCCGTCGCGCCGCCGGTCGCCCAGCCCGCTCCACTTCCTCCCGTTGCGGCGCCGACGCCCCCGCCGGTGGCGCAGCCCGAGCCCGCCGTGGCGCAGACTTCCGAGGACACCGTCGCGGCGGCCGAGCCCGAGCCCGCGGCCCCCAAGCCGCGTCGTACCCGCAAGGCCAAGCCGTCCGTCCCGGCGTGGGAGGACGTGCTGCTGGGCGTGCGGTCCGGGACCCAGCGCTGAGCTTTCGCTAGAACGGCGGGTCGCCGTCGAGCGCGATCTGTAGCGCATTGCGAGCCCGTTCGGCATTGACGCGGTATTCACGGTCCTGTTTCCGGGTGCGCTGTCGCGTGGGCAGGATAGGTTCGCGGTCGTCCTGGTCGATGAGGCTGATGCGTCGTGTTCTCGGTACGTCGGCGCGAATGGTGTTGCGAGGGAACAGAACTGCGGCCAACGGCCTGGTGGTGTACGCATGGCCGGTAGGTGCCGTCCAGGTGGTCGATCCGTCGGGGTGGGCGGTGGGGGTCCACCCGGTGTTCAGTGTCTTGACGAGGTGGTGCTCGCGGCAGTACGGGCGCAGGTTGCCGGGGTGAGTGGCGCCGGCGGGCCACGGGGTGAGGTGGTCGATGTCAGCTTTGTGCGCGGGGCGTCCGCAGCCCGGGAAGGCACAGGTCATGGCCGTCATACGGACGTATGCCGAGAGCTTGGCCGACGGACGGTATCGGGTTTCGGAGCCCAACTCGGCCGCGTTACTCAGGGGCCGGACTTTCGCTCCGGTGTTGATGAGTTCGGTGAGCAGGTGGGCCGGGATGATGGCGCCGTCCAGGGAGATGCCCGCTCCGGCGCCGGGCGGGGTGTACTGCGCGGCAGGTGCGGCCGGGAGCGCGGGTTCCGCAGCCGCGGCCGGCTTCTCAGCTGACTGATCCTCGTCTGATGCGTCGCCCGGCCCGCCATCGGGTTCCACCGGCCCCGACCCTGGTCCGCCCTTCGGCCCAGGTCCCGCCGCGGGCTCGGCACCCTCACCGGCGTCGGGATTCTGACCGGTGAGCACGTAGATGTTGACGGCGCTGGAGCGCGGGTCTTTGCCCGAACCCACGCAACTGCTGTCACCGCACAGGCAGGTGAGTTGGTCGGCGCCGGCTGCCAGCGCGGCGATGGCGTCGACGCGGCGCTCCCGTTTCGTGCGGGGATCGTTGGCGCAGACACCGTCGGCCAACTCATCGGCGCGAGCGTCGGTGATCTTCGCGTCCGTGGTGCGCATCCGGCCCCAGAAGGACACGACACCGTCGGGGTCATCGCGGTCACCGAATTCGAGGTAACGGTCCTTGGCCGCAGCCTTCGACCGGATGACCGCCAGCGGATCGTACTTGTGGACCCAGAAGTCGACGGCCGCGGTCAGCGCGTTCTCTGACAACATGCCGAACCCGTAGGCATTCTCGGCGATGCCGGCATCGATCGAGGCCAACGCGCCAGGGTCAGTGACCAGGTGAGTACGCCAGGTGATCGCGTTGATCACCTTGGCCGATATCGCCCCGGTACCGAACACGGCGGCGGTCCGCGGCAGCCGTTCGCGCAGGGCGACTCCGATACGCATCTGCGTGTTCGCGGCATGCGGCCCCAGGTTGCACGCCGCGCCGATCTGGGCTTTGGCTTGGGCCCAGCCGTCGATCAACTTCAGTGCCGAAGCGTCGTCCTCGTCATCGCACCAGCGCGAGGTGGCCTCGGCGATGAAGGCCAGTCGGCGAGCGGCGACGGCGGCCTCCTCCCGGGTGGCGGCTGCAACTGCGTCGATGAGCGCCTCATCGCTCATCTCCGACAGTTCCAATCGTTCGAACATACTTGCGATATTACCGAGGGGGTGCGACACGGCGGGGCATCGCAGTTGCAGTGCCGATAATCCAGGCGAACAAGAAGGCCGGCATTGCAGTGATGGAACCACCCTCGAGCGAAAGCGGTCCCTCTCGAACGACGAACGTCGCCAGCAGAAGTGGATGAGTCACGGCACCCGCCAATGCAAGATGGGCCGTGTAACGCGGCATTACGCGGTACCCGTACACCGCCGCCGCATACGAGCCAAGGGCTACAACAGTTGGCATGCCCGACATCGCGAGCAGGCCGAAGGTCAAGTCGTACAGCATGATCGACATCTCGCCGCTGCGATCCCGGCACAACAGCAGGTTGAATGCCGTGAATCCACTCAGCAACAGGACGACACACCCGCCGAAGCTCGCCGCGAAGCATGCCGGCAATAGCGACCGCTCAGGCAGCCTGTCCCGAAGGACCGCATAGAGGGCGGCACCGAAAACCAGCCACGTCGTAACGCCCACGGTGTTGAGCATCATCGTCAACGTCAATCGACCGTGGTTGCCAGCCGACCATCGCGCCAACTGGTCCCCGGCAATCTGCGTCCCAGGAAACATCCAGATCGGGTACGTCGCGAGCGTGAGCGCCGGAAGGACGAACCCTATGACTCCCGCCCAGCGCACTACACGGGGCGCGTTCCAGCCCGTCATTTTCCACCCCTTGTCCGGAATCTTACCGTTGGTAAGATAGCTATTCGCGCGACTTTGCCCCCTTGACGCGAACTTATCAATGGTCAGTTCGCCGGTAGGGTACGTGACCATGGCAAACACCTCGAGGCCGTACCACCACGGCGATCTCGAACGTGCAGTGATCGACGGCGCGGTGGACGAAGTACAGACAGAGGGCATCGCCAGGGTGAGCATGCGTCGCATCGCTCGGCGCGCAGGTGTCTCGCACGCAGCGATCGCCTATCGCTTTGGAGACAAGACAGGTGTTTTCACCGCCGTGGCTACGGAAGGATTCCGTCTGCAGGCAGACATGCTCCGGTCATCCGCGAATGGAGTCGACGACTTCCTCCGCGGCGGCCAGGCGTACATCACTTTCGCACTTGCCCATCCCGGCTACTTCGAAGTGATGTTTCGCCCATACCTGTACCGCGGCGACGATCCCAGTCTGTTGGACGCAAAGGGGGCGGCGTTCGAGGTGTTGAGTGGCACCGCGCGCGCCAGCCTCGGTGAGCACGCCGGCGAAGAAGAGGTGTCTGCTCTGGCTCTCGCCGGATGGTGTATGTCCCATGGATTTGCAACCCTGGCGCTCACGTCGAACATCCTCGAGTTGCGGAATGCCGACCCCATTGCTGTCGCCGAGAAAATACGAACAGGCACTGTCGCACTGGGGAAACTCGCCGCCAAGCTGTAACGCTCATCCACATCACACCAAAAAAGGGAAGGCATCGCGCCTTCCCACTCTCACTTTATAGCGCACCCCCGGGCTTGCGGCAAGGCCCGGGGTATGCCGCAGAATCACTGTCCTCGAACGAGATTCAGGGGGAACAGTGCGAGTTTTGCTCTACACATTCGGGTCACGCGGGGATATCCAACCGCTGCTCGCGTTGGCCATCGCGCTGCGCGACCGAGGCGCCGAAGCCGTCTTCTGCGCACCGCCGGACTTCGCGGATCTGCTCGCGACCAACGGCATGGAGCACGTGCCCACCGGCCCGTCGGTGCACGAATTGGTGCACGTCCGCAAGGCCACCCACAAGGACGCCCCGGCCCTTGCCGCGGAACTGGTCGCCACCCAGTTCGGCACGCTGCAGACCGCGCAGCGGTGCGACGCCATCGTCGGGACCGGCCTGATGCCGGCAGGGATGCGCTCGGTGGCCGAGTTGGCCGGAATTCCCTACCGCTGCGCGGTGTTCACCCCGCACGTGCTGCCCTCACCGCATCACCGTCCGTTGCCGCGGCCGGGTAAGCCGTTCCCGGAGGGCCTGACCGATAGCGCACGATTGTGGGAACTGGACGCCGAGAAGGTCCAGGCCCTCTACGGACCGGCACTCAACGAGCACCGCGCGAGAGCCGGCCTCGATCCCGTCACCGACGTCCGCGACCACACGTTCACCGACAGCCCGTGGTTGGCCGTCGACCCGGTGATAAGTCCGTGGCCACCGGCACCGAACATCAGCCCGATCCAAACCGGCGCCTGGATCACCCCGGACCGCCGCCCGCTGCCGGCCGACCTCGACGATTTCCTGGCTGCGGGCCCACCACCGGTCTATGCCGGATTCGGCAGCGTCACCGCGCCCGAGGATGCCGCCAGCACCGCCGTCGAGGCCATCCGCAGCCGTGGCCACCGCATCGTGCTCGGTAGCGGCTGGGCAGGCCTGACGAGCACCGCCGAGGACTGCTTCATGATCGGCGAGGTCAACCAGCAGGCCCTGTTCCCGCGCATGGCGGCCGTCATCCATCACGGCGGGGCGGGCACCACCACCACGGCCGCGGCGGCCGGTGTCCCGCAGGTGGTGGTGCCCCAGATCGTCGACCAGCCCTACTTCGCCCGTCGTGTCGCCGCGCTCGGTATCGGCGTCGCCCACGACCGACCTGCGCCGACGGTGAACACACTCGCCGAAGCGCTTAGGCTGGTAATGCAGCCCGAGATACGCACCCGCGCGAGCGCCCTCGCCCCCACCATCGCCACCGACGGGGCGGGCACCGCCGCGACGATGCTACTCGACGCATGACAGAGACTATTCGAATCAACAAGGGGCACATGACTTCCCACGAGTACGAAGCGGAACTGCTCGCCGAGCGCGAGTACGTCGCCGCTCTCTACACACGCCTGGACAACGAGCGCGCACGCGCCGACGAGCGCTACCGCGCCGCGCTGCGGGGCGATATCGACAAGCAGGACGGTGCGACGCTGGTGCAGCGTGACGCCGACGTGCGTGCGCTGGCCGGTGAGGTCAGCCGCCTCGACGTGGCCGACAGCGGGCTGTGCTTCGGCCAACTGGAGAGCGTCGAAGGTGAGCGGTCCTATATCGGCCGTATCGGATTGTTCGACAACCAGAACGACTACGAACCGCTGCTGCTGGACTGGCGCGCGCCCGCGGCCCGCGCCTTCTACGTGGCGACCGCCGCCAACCCCGAAGGCATGCGACGACGTCGCCAGTTCCACACCAGGGGACGCGACGTGCTCGACTTCACCGACGAAGTGCTGGGCAGGCCCGGGGACGACGGCGCACTGGAAGCGTCCAGCGATGCCGCGCTGCTGGCCGCGGTCAACGCACCGCGCACCGAGGGCATGAGCGATATCGTCGCCACCATCCAGGCCGAGCAGGACGAGATCATCCGGCTGGATCATGCCGGCGTCCTGGTCATCGAGGGCGGGCCGGGCACCGGCAAGACCGTCGTCGCGCTGCATCGCGTCGCCTACCTGCTCTACACCCAACGGGAACGGATGGAGCGCCACGGCGTCCTGGTCATCGGCCCGAGCCCGGCGTTCCTCAACCATGTCGGTCGGGTGCTGCCCTCCCTCGGCGAGACCAACGTGGTGTTCCTGACCACCGGCGAGCTGTTCCCCGGGATACGCACCACCGCCGAGGACAGTCCCGAGGCCGCCCGCATCAAGGGCTCGCTGGGAATGTTGGACATCCTGAAAGCCGCGATCGCAGACCGGCAACGCACCCCGGAGGAGCCGCTGGAGATCAAGCTGGCCGATGTCACGGTGGCCATCAACGCCGAGACCGCCGAATGGGCGATCCAGGAGGCACGCGAGACGGGGCTCCCGCACAACGATGCCCGCACCACCTTCGTCGACGTCATCACCTGGGTGCTCACCGAGCGGGCGATCGCGCGGATCGGCAAGGGCTGGCTGAGCCGCGAGGACAAGCAGGCCTGGGAGCATCTGCGCTCCGAGTTGCTCGACGAACTCGACGACCACGAGGGGCTGGCCAGGGCGTTGAACCAGCTGTGGCCCGAGTTGACCCCGCAGGCACTGCTGTCCGGCCTCTACGAGTCCCCGGAGCGGCTCACCGCCGCCGGTGCCGATCAGGCGCTCCACCGCGCCGACGGTGCGGCGTGGACGGTCTCCGATGTGCCGCTGCTCGACGAACTGGTCGACCTGCTGGGCGGTATCAAGGTCGACAAAGCCGCCGAACGGGAACGCCAGGAGGAGCAGGCCTACGCCGCCGGTGTGCTGGACCTGATGGTGGCCCGCGAGGATCTGATGGACGACGAGGACCACCTGATCGCAGCGGACCTTATCGACGCCGAGGAACTGGCCGACCGGTTCACCGAACGCGACACCCGCGATCTCGCCGAACGGGCCGCAGCCGACCGCGAGTGGACCTACCGGCACGTCGTCGTCGATGAGGCGCAAGAGCTTTCCGAGATGGACTGGCGGGTGCTGATGCGCCGCTGCCCGAGTCGGTCGTTCACGATCGTCGGCGACCTGGCGCAGCGCCGCAGCGCGGCGGGAGCCACCTCGTGGGCCGATATGCTCAAGCCCTATGCGGCGGACCGCTGGGTGTACCGGCCGCTGACGGTCAACTACCGCACGCCGGCCGAGATCATGGCCGTCGCCGCCGCGGTGCTCGCCGAGTTCGCACCGACCGTGCAACCCCCCGAGTCGGTGCGCTCGTGCGGCGTTCAACCGTGGGCCAAGCAGGTGTCCGAGGACGAAATTGCCTCGGCGATAGCGGCTTTCACGGAAGACGAGGCGACGCGGGAGGGCACCAGCGTGGTGATCGGCCCGCCCGGCATGCCCGGCGCGGTGACCGCCGCGCATACCAAGGGTCTGGAATTCGATGCCGTTCTGGTGGTGGCACCCGAGCGGATTCTGGCCGACGGTCCACGCGGTGCGGCCGAACTCTACGTGGCGCTCACCAGGGCCACCCAGCGGCTGGGGGTGCTGCACCTGGGGCCGCTGCCACCCGCGCTGCAGATGTTGGCCTGACGGGTTCGCTACTGGGACAGGGCCATCGCCAACAGCACAAGCCATCCGACGGACACCCCGACCGCCGAACCGAGAACGAACCAGCGCCGCACCGGAATCCGGCGCCATCCCCAGACGGTCGGGGCCAGCCCGCCGACGGCCACCAGGTTGAGGCCCAGAGCCAACAACGGGTGGATGCGCAGCAGGCCCAGACCGAGCACCACGATGGCCGTGCCGACCACACCGGCGACGAACGCCGCCACGGTCAGCCCGGTACCCCAGGGTGTTGGCTCGCTCATCACTGCAATCTAGCCCGCTCGTAAAAGGCCAGCGCCGCAGCGGTGGCCACGTTGAGCGAGTCGGTGCCCCGTGACATCGGGATACGCACCCTGACATCGGCGGCCCGCATGGTGTGTTCCTTCAGCCCCGGCCCCTCGGCCCCGACCATCATCGCGATCTTCACGTCGCCGAGTTCCGCCATCGCCGAGGCGAGGGTCGGGGCGGCCGGGTTGGGCGTCATCGCCAGAACCCGGAACCCGTTGTCGCGCAGCGTGTCGAGTTCCGCGGGCCAGGCCGGCGCCCATGCATAGGGCACCAGTAGGGCGTGCCCCATCGACACCCGCACCGCGCGCCGGTACAGCGGGTCGGCGCACCCGGTGCCGAAGATCACCGCGTCCACCCCCAGGCCGGCGGCATTGCGGAAGATCGAGCCGAGGTTCTCGTGGTCGTTGACACCCTCCAGGACCGCGACGGTGCGGGCACCGTCGAGCACCTGCTCGACGGTCAGTTCGGTAGGTCTTGGCGCGGCGGCCAGCACACCGCGGTTGAGGTGAAAGCCGATGACCTCGGCCATCACCTCGGCGCCGGCGCGGTAGAACGGCACGTCCACACCGTCCAGGTCGGTTGCCAGTTCACCGAGGCGCCGGTCGGTGCCCAGCATCGCCCTCGGCCGGAACCGAGAGGCGATCATGCGTTGCACCACCAGCACACCTTCGGCGATCACGAGGCCCTTGCCGCTGGGCAGGTCCGGGCGGCGGTCCACACTGTTCAGATCGCGGAAATCGTCAAGGCGAGGGTCGGCCGGGTCCGCGATATCGATGACGTCGGCCAGCTCAGGCACCCTCGTCGACGATGGCGAGCATCAGGTCGGCGGCGGCCAACAGCGTGGCGCGCTCGTCGGCGGTCAGCTCGTCGAGCCGCTGCTGCAGCCATTCCCGACTGGCCCGGCGTTCGGCCTCGATCAGCTCCATGCCGGCCGGTGACACCGACACCAGCACCTGGCGCCGGTCGTCCGGATGTGCGATGCGGTCCACGAACCCGAGATCGACAAGGGACGCGATCACCCTGGTCATCGACGGCGGCCGGACCCGCTCGCGAGCGGCCAGCGCACCCGGGGTGATCGGCCCCTCCTTGACCAGCGTCGCCAAGGCGGAGAGCTGCGACAACGACACCGGAGAGTCCGGCCGGCGGAACCGCAGTTGGCGCGCCAACCGGATCACGGCCAACGACAGATCGCTCGGCAGCCGGGCGTCGACGTCGTCTGTCACAGGTCCGAACAATACCCAGCGGGCATCGGCTAGGTTGTCAACCGATGCCCGAGGACACCGCACCGCAGCCGCCCGCCCTCCCGGCGCGGTTGCTCGACCCGGTCCCGGTGGTCGTGGTGATCGCGATCGCCTGGCTCGTCGCGGTGGTGCTCGCCTTCACCGTCCCTGCCCTGCACGACTGGCGGCCGATCACGGTGGCCGGAGTCGGCGTCGGCATTCTGGGTACGTCGATCTTCCTGTTGCAACGGCGCTCGGCCCGTCGTGGGGACCGCGGCGCGCAACAGGGCCTCACCTGACAAGGAGCACACACATGGGAGCCCCACTGCTGCAAGCCCAGATCGATATCGATGCCCCGCCGGCAAAGGTGTGGGCACTGATATCGGATCTGAGCCGGATGCCCGAATGGAGCCCGCAGACGCGCAAGATGAAGTTGCTCGGCGGGATGCGGGTCGGCGCCAAGACGGTGAACGTCAACCGGCGAGGCCTGCAGGCATGGCCGACGACGAGCACCATCACCGCGATCGAGCCCGAGCGCAGGCTGGCATTCCGGGTGGACCTGAACGGGACCGAGTGGAGCTACGAGTTGGAGCCCATCGACGGCGGCACCAGGGTCATCGAGAGCCGCCGCGCACCCAACGGCGTCAAGAAGGTGTCGACGGTGCTGGTCAACGCCATGATGGGCGGTGTGCCCAGCTTCGAAGAGGAGTTGGTCGACGGCATGAATCAGACGCTCGCTCGCATCAAGGACGCCGCCGAACGCGGCTGAGCGGCCCGGCTCAGGTCAGGTCGAGGACGCCGTCGTCGAACGGCACGTACAGCGGCGAGCCGGACCCGGCGGGAACCGGAGTGTCCGAATGCGCGCCGCAGCCGTACGTGCTCTCGACCACGCGGCCGTCGGCGGACAACTCGTTGCAGCAGACCCCGAACAGGGTGCCCAACGACCCGGACAACTGCACGTAGAAACCACATTCGCGGCACACCCGCTTGGTGGCCCGCGCCATCGCCGATGACGGGCCGAATTCGCCTTCGTGCCAACGTTCTGCCGCGTCGAGGCGGCCCTCCAGGCTCAGCACACGGCGCCGGCCCAAGCCGATCTCGCCGGCCAGCTCGTCGAGTTCGGGGTCGCCGCTGGACAGATAGCCGGGGACCAACCGGGGATCATCGGGCGGGGTGGCCAACAGGTCGCCGGGACTCAGATCGCCGGGCTGGACGCGTTCGTCCCAGGGCACCCACTGCGGCGCCAGCAGGGCCGTCGGGCCCGGCACCAACACGACCTCGCTGATGGTCACATGATCGGCGCCGGGGTAGGCGGCGACCACCACGGCCCACTGCCAACCCTGATAGCCCGGTTGCACGGCCAGGAAGCGATGGGTTGCCGCCGACTGGTCGTCGAACACCGCGCCGAGGTACTCACCGATCGAGTCGGGTCCGCTGACCTCCTCGATCGCTTCGCGCGCAGGCCCGACGGCGCCCATCAGCAAGGCTTCCAGGGCTGGCGCTCGCTCGGGCGACACCTCGGTGTCCGGGGCGGAGTTCTCGGCTTCGGTCATGCTGTCCATCGGCGTCCATATTGCCTGACCCGACCCGTCGGAGCCACACCGGTGGCCTGCACGCGGGTGCGCAGGTCTTGAGGGACAATCGAGCACGTGTCTTCCCGGGATCCCCGCTACCACCCGCCGCGGCCGCCGTCGGCCGACGAGCACCCGGGCATGGCCAACTATCCCAGCGACGCCGACCTCCCCCGGCAACGCAGGCAGCAGACGCCCAGCGCCAACCGTTGGCTGCCACCCCTCGACGACCAGACCACCAACCACCGACGTAACGATCCACCGCCGCCGCGCAGCAGCGCCACCGGCGGCGAGCGCATCACGGTCACCCGCGCCGCCGCCCAGCGCAGCCGTGAGATGGGATCACGGATGTACGGCCTGGTGCACCGCGCCGCCACCGCCGACGGCGCCGACAAATCCGGTCTGACGGCGCTGACATGGCCGGTGGTCGCCAACTTCGCGGTGGACGCGGCGATGGCGGTGGCGCTGGCCAACACCCTGTTCTTCGCGGCGGCCTCCGGGGAGAGCAAGAGCAAGGTCGCGCTGTATCTGTTGATCACCATCGCGCCGTTCGCGGTGATCGCACCCCTGATCGGCCCGGCCCTCGACCGACTTCAGCACGGCCGCCGGGTGGCGCTGGCGTGCTCGTTCGCCGCCCGCACCGTGCTGGTCGTGGTGCTGATCGCCAACTACGACGGCGCGACGGGCAGCTTCCCGTCCTGGGTGCTGTACCCGTGCGCGCTCGGAATGATGGTCTTGTCCAAGTCTTTCAGTGTGTTGCGCAGTGCGGTGACACCGCGCGTGCTGCCGCCGTCGATCGACCTGGTGCGGGTGAACTCCAGGCTGACGACATTCGGGCTCATCTTCGGGACGATGATCGGCGGCGGTATCGCTGCGGGCTCGGAGTATCTGTTCAACATGCTCGAACTGCCCGGCGCGCTGTATGTGCTCGTCGCCGCGACCGTCGGCGGCGCCATCCTGGCCATGCGCATCCCGAAGTGGGTGGAGGTCACCACCGGTGAGGTGCCCGCCACACTGAGCTATCACGGTGGCACCGACCAGCTGCGCAGGCGCCCGGATCGCAGCGCCGCCCGGCAACCACTGGGCCGCAACATCATCACCAGCCTCTGGGGAAACTGCACGATCAAGGTGATGGTCGGTTTCCTGTTCCTGTATCCGGCCTTCGTGGCCAAGGCGCACGGCGCCGGCGGTTGGGAACAGCTGCGCATCCTCGGCCTCATCGGCGCCGCCGCGGCCATCGGCAACTTCGCCGGAAACTTCACCGCCGCGCGGCTCAAGCTCGGTAGGCCTGCCCTGCTGGTGGTCCGCGCGGCCATCGTCGTGACGGCGGCGGCGTTGGCGGCCGCGGTCACCGGCAACCTGCTGGTCGCCGCCGCGGCAACGCTGATCACCTCCGGCTCCAGCGCCATCGCGAAGGCATCGCTGGACGCATCGCTGCAGGACGACCTGCCCGAGGAATCGCGGGCCTCGGCATTCGGCCGCTCCGAATCGGTGTTGCAGCTGGCCTGGGTGCTCGGCGGGGCGACCGGCGTTCTCATCTACACCGAACTGTGGGCGGGCTTCACGACCGTCACCGCGATACTGATTCTGGGGCTGGCACAGACATTGGTCAGTTACAACGGCGCATCACTCATCCCGGGATTTGGCGGCAACCGTCCCGTCCTGGCCGAAACCGAAGGCGGCATCCTGAACTCCCCCGATCCCACCGTCCGGAGCCATCGATGAAGCGCGGCCTGGCAGCCCTCGCCATCGTCGCACTGCTGGCCACCGCGGGCACCGTCGCGTTGGTGATGCAGCTGCGCAAGCAGCCGCACAGCCCGTTCCCGCAGATCAGCGCCTACTCACACGGGGAGACCGTCCGCATCGGACCGTACTTCTACTGCAGTGTGGAAAATCTCGATGATTGCGAGAACCCGGAGACGACGGGCGAGCTCACCCTCACCTCGCGTAGCGCGCTGCAGCTTTCCGTCGAGCCTGCGATTGCCAGGGCGCCCTGGTGGCTGGCACGCACGTACGAGGGTGCCGATGCCGCGATCGTGCAGGAGTTCCGCCCGAATACCAGGACGGCGGTGACGATCCCGCCGATCGACGCGCGGTACGGCAGGCTGACCGGAGTGGTGGTACAGCTGCCGACACTGGTACGTGACGAGTTCGGCAACGAGTTCCCGCTACCGCACGCCGAATGGTCGGTGCGCACCGTCTGGGAGCCCTCCGCGCAGTACCCGGAGTCGGTGTCGGATTACCCCGGTCACTGACCGGCGGTGTGCCCGGCCGGTACCCGCTCGCCCTCACGCGTGGGCCCAGGCGGCGTGCCGTCGCCGAATGGCCTGCCGCCCAGGGATTCCCGGCCGTGCGGTGTCAGCCAGCCGGCCAGCTCCGGCCCCTTCGGGACGACCTGGGTGGGGTTGATGTCGGTGTGCACGATGTAGTAGTGCTGTTTGATCTGCACGAAGTCGGTCGTGTCGCCGAAGCCCGGGGTCTGGAACAGATCACGCGCATAGGCCCACAGCACCGGCATCTCGGAGAGCTTCGACCGGTTGCACTTGAAGTGTCCGTGGTAGACGGGATCGAACCGCGCCAGGGTGGTGAACAGCCGCACATCGGCCTCGGTGATGGTGTCGCCGACCAGATACCTTTGCGCGGAGAGCCTTTCGGTCAGCCAATCCAGCGCGGTGAACAGCCGGTCGTAGGCGGCGTCGTAGGCGTTCTGGGATCCGGCGAATCCGCAGCGGTAGACCCCGTTGTTGACCTCGGTGTAGATGCGCTGGGCCACCTCGTCGATCTCATCGCGCAGCGGTTCGGGATAGAGCTGCGGGGCGCCCTCGCGGTGATACTGCGTACACTCGGTGGAGAAGTCCAAGGTGATCTGGGCGAAGTCGTTGGTGACCACCTGGCCGGTGGGCACGTCGACGATGGCGGGCACCGTGACGCCCTTGGGGTAGTCCGGGATGCGCTTGTCATAGGCATCGCGCAGATAGTGGATGCCCAACACCGGATCGACCCCGTCGGGATCGAGGTCGAAGGTCCAGCTGCGCTCGTCGTGGGTGGGTCCGCAGAATCCGATGGACAACACGTCCTCCAGGCCCAGCAGCCGGCGCACGATGATCGCGCGATTGGCCCATGGGCACGCCCGTGCCACCACCAACCGGTAGCGGCCGGGCTCGACGGGATAACCGTCGGCACCGTCGGCGGTGATGCGGGTGTCGATGTACTTGGTGTCGCGGCTGAACTCACCCTCGGGGTTCACATAGCTCATGGCACCAGTGTTCCCAATTTCGCGCCAAAACCCGCAGTCTCGGCGCGGACGATCTAGGCGTCGAGCTCGCGCGCCACTGCCTTGACGACCTCGGACACCCGCCGGGCGACCTTGCGGTCGGGGTACTTGCCGTTGCGCAACTCGGGCTGGATCGTGCTCTCCAGCAGCGTGATCAGGTCACCGATCATGCCGTGCAGCTCATCGGGGGTGTGCTTGCGCTCGACGGTGGCCGTCTCACGGCGCGTCCGCGACAGGCTCGGCGGCGGATCGATCAGCTTGACCTGCAGCGCCTGCGGGCCGCGGCGGCCGGCGGCAATGCCGAACTCGACCTTCTGGCCGGCCTTGAGTCCCTCGACACCCGAGGGCAGCGCCGAGGAGCGCACGTAGACGTCCTCGCCCTCCTCCTGGGAGAGAAAGCCGAAGCCCTTCTCGGAGTCGTACCACTTCACCTTGCCGGTCGGCACTGCTGTCACCCGTTCACTCGGTAGATCACATAATTAATGCGTCCCGCCTGCGCAGGACGCAATGGCTTTGATCCTAACAAGTAGGCTGGGCGGACAGCCCGGAGGAGACCATGCGCCTGATCCTGAACGTCATCTGGTTGATCTTCGGTGGGCTCTGGCTGGCACTTGGCTACTTCCTCGCCGGGATCATCTGCTTCATCTTGATCGTCACCATCCCGTTCGGGTTTGCCGCCTTCCGCATCGGCGTCTACGCCCTGTGGCCGTTCGGCTACAAGGTCGTCGACAAGCCCGGGGTGCGGCCCGGCGCAGCGATCGGCAACGTCATCTGGTTGATCGTCGCCGGGATCTGGCTGGCGATCGGTCATGTGCTCTCCGCAATCGCCTTCGCCATCACCATCATCGGCATCCCGCTGGCCATCGCGACACTCAAGCTGATCCCGGTCTCGCTGATGCCGCTGGGCAAGGAGATCGTGCCGACCGACGAACCGTTCGCCGGAGTCGCGCGGTGACGGTGACCAATCTCGGGCTGCCCATGCCGACGCGGCCGAACACTCCGGGCATGCCCACCCGCGGCCCGTTGGTCGACACCTTCGGCCGCGTCGCCACCGATCTGCGCGTCTCGTTGACCGACCGCTGCAATCTGCGCTGCACCTACTGCATGCCCGCCGAGGGCCTGGACTGGTTGCCGGACAACCAGCTGCTGCGCGCCGACGAACTGGCCAGACTGCTGCGTATCGCCGTGACGCGGCTCGGCATCACCAGCATCCGGTTCACCGGCGGCGAGCCACTGGTGTCCCGGGACCTCGAAGCCACCATCGCCGCTGCGGCGGCATTACATCCCCGCCCCGAGATCGCCGTGACCACCAACGGCCTCGGTCTCAAGCGGCGCGCCAAGGCACTCAAGGACGCGGGCCTGAACCGGGTGAACGTCTCACTGGACACGGTCAACGCCGAACATTTCGCCCAGATCACCCGTCGCGACCGGCTCGATGATGTGTTGGCAGGCCTGGCAGCCGCCGCCGAGGCCGGCCTGGGACCGGTCAAGGTCAACGCGGTCCTGGATCCGCGCACCGGCCTCGACGACGTGGTGCCGCTGCTGCGCTTCTGCCTGGACCACGGCTACCAACTCCGGGTGATCGAGCAGATGCCACTGGACGCCGGCCATGAATGGTCGCGCGCCAAGACCATCGACGGTCAGACGGTCCTGGACACCCTGCGCCGACACTTCGACCTACGGCCCGACCCCAGCCCGCGGGGCTCGGCACCGGCCCAGTTGTGGCGGGTGGACGGCGGCACCGGGACCGTCGGCGTCATCGCCTCGGTCTCGGAGTCGTTCTGCGGGGCGTGTGACCGGACCCGGCTGACCGCCGACGGCCAGATCCGCAACTGCCTGTTCGCGACGACGGAGACCGACCTGCGCCGGCTGCTACGCGACGGCGCGGACGACGACGACATCGAGGCGGCCTGGCGGTCGGCGATGTGGGCGAAGGCGGCCGGACACGGCATCAACGACCCCAACTTCGTCCAGCCCGCACGACCGATGAGCGCGATCGGCGGCTAGCTGTGAGCGAGATAGAGATAGAGGTCCGGTACTTCGCGGCCGCACGGGCGGCGGCAGGAACCGAGACCGAAACGTTGCGGGTTCCGGGCGGGACCACCGTGCTTGCCGTCGTCGACGAACTGGCCGGGCGCGGGCCCGAGTTGGCGAAAGTGCTCGCACGCTGCTCGTACCTGGTCGACGGAGTGGCGGTACGCGATAAAAACGTTCCGCTCTCAACGTCCGAGACGCTCGACGTGTTACCCCCATTCGCCGGCGGATAGCCGTGATTTGCGTCACATAGCGAACCGGCCACCTGGGGTACACCTGCGGTTTGCGCCCGGAAAACACCTGCAGAAACGCCCGAGCTCCCTGCGCCTTTAATGTCCTCTCATAGTTCTTAAGCACGGGAAACGCCGAGAGCCGACGGAGATGACGCTCCAAGGTTCACGGGCTAACGTCTTGCCAAGCCTTTCGACCCAAATCGGTTGGCCCGCCTTGACTGATTGCGCCGAGCTCCATCCATCAGCCAAGGGACACACCAACAAATTGGATGGAGGCGGGGGACCCACCGGTCCGCCGAACAAGCAGACCAGGGACCGCAAGGTTCCTTGGGGTGAAGCTCTGGTCACGACGACAGAGCCGGGCAACCTCTCCAGCCCGAACCCGACAGCTGACCTCGTGGGCGCTGATGAGAGGACCTTTTACCTACATGAGTGGACGGCACCGTAAGCCCACGTCATCGTCAATAAGCGTCGCGAAGATCGCCTTCACGGGTGCAGTCATCGGCGGCGGCAGCATCGCACTCGCCGGGCACGCCGGCGCCGCCACCGATGCCGAGTGGGACACCGTCGCGAACTGCGAGTCCAGCGGTAACTGGGCGATCAACACCGGCAACGGCTACCACGGTGGCTTGCAGTTCTCGCCGAGCACGTGGGCCGGACACGGCGGTGGCGAGTTCGCCCCGGCCGCCTATCTGGCCACCAAGGAAGAGCAGATCGCCGTCGCCGAACGGGTGCTCGCCAGCCAGGGCAAGGGCGCCTGGCCCACCTGCGGTCGTGGTCTGTCGGGCCCGACGCCGCGCAACGTGCTGCCCGAGCCTGCTCCGCTGGACAACCCGCTGGTGAATCCGCAGCTGCCGCCCCCGCCGCCTGCTCCCCTTCCGCCGGCTCCCCTGCCCCCGGCCCCGGTCGATGCGCTTGCCGCTCCCCTGCCGCCGGCCCCGCTGCCGCCCCCGCCCGCTCCGCTGCCCCCGGCCCCGATCGACGCCGTCCCGCTGGCCGCCCCTGCACCCCTGCCCCCGGCCCCGGCCCCGCTGCCTCCCGCACCGGCCCCGGCGCCCGTGGACGCCGTCGCACTCTCCGCTCCTGCCCCGCAGGCTCCGGTGGACCCCGCCGTGCCGCTGCCCGGCGCCCCCATCGACGCCCTGCCGCTGGACGCGCCGCTGCCGCCGGCCCCGGCCGTCAACGCCGCGAACTGGGACACCGCGGAGTCCGCGCCCCACCAACCGCAGCTGTGGTCGCTGGAGGCCCCGCTGCCGATGGAGCCCGCTCCAGTGATCCCGGCACCCGCGCCTGCCCCGGCACCGGTGCCCGGGGCGCCCGTCGCGCCGCCCGCCTCGGATCCGGCCGCCCAGCCCGTCTCCGCTGACCAAGCCGTCCCGGCCGAGGGTGTGCCGCACCTGGTCAGCCCGGAGAACCTGCCGCCGGGAACCACCCTCAATCCGACTGCGCTTCCCAACGAGGGCCCCAACGTCAGCTACCTGCGCCAGATCTGGAACGCGGTGCAGCAGCAGCAGATCACCGGCCGCGACGCCCTGCTCGCGATCACCACGCAGCGCTCGCTGGCCGGCGAGGCCCCCGGACCGCAGGTGCCGATGGCTCCGCCCGCGCCCGGCGCACCGCTGCCGCCGCCGGCCCCAGGCGCACCGGTCCTCACGCCGGTCCCGCCCGCGCCGCTGCCCTGACACAGCACGTCGAGAAGCCCGCATCCGAAAGGATGCGGGCTTCTTCGGTTCTGGGTGTCGCGCCGATACTAGGCCGAATTGACCCATTCATCGGTGCCGTCGCCGAAGTGCTGGTGCTTCCAGACCGGCAACCGCTCCTTGACGATGTCGACCATCCGCGCGCACGTCGCGAATGCCGCGCCGCGATGATCGGCGGCCACCGCGACCACCAGCGCGGCATCGCCGATGCTCAGATTGCCGATGCGGTGACTCACGGCCACGGCACGCACGCCCGCTGCTCCCGCCGCGACCTCGTGCACGACCTCGGCGAGGGTCTCCAGGGCCGACGGGTGCGCCGAGTACTCCAGCCGCGTGACCGGGCGTCCGCCGTCGTGGTCACGGACGACCCCGGCGAACCCGACCACCGCGCCCGCTGCGGCATGCGCCACCAGGTCCTCGTGCTCGGTCAGCGAGATCGGTTCCTCGGACAGTCCGACCCGCAGGACGTCAGCGCCCATGGTCACCCCCGGCCAGTTGATCGAGTGCGTGCTCCAGCACATCGGCAAGGACGCCGAGACCGTCCTTCACCCCGCCCGACGATCCGGGCAGATTGACGACAAGCGTCGACCCGCTGACCCCGCAGACGCCGCGGGACAGCACCGATGTCGGCACCGCAGGCAGTCCCGAGCGGCGAATCGCATCGGCAAGCCCGGGAATCTGATAATCCACGACGGCGGCGGTGATATCGGCGGTGCGGTCCGTCGGCGAGATGCCGGTACCGCCCGAAGTGATGATGACCGACACCCGTTCGGCAACGGCCCGGCGCAGTGCGGTCTCGACGTCGTCACCGTCGGCCACCACGATCGGCGCGGGGACGTCGAACCCACGCTCACCGAGCCAGTCCGCGATGATCGGGCCGGTCCGGTCTTCATAGATGCCGGCGGCGGCCCGGGTGGAAGCGATGATGACCCGCGCGGTCCTCATGGGGTCCAGGTGCCCGTTTTGCCGCCCTCTTTGCGCAGCACGTGGACGTCGTCGATGCGGGCGGCAGGATCGACGGCCTTGATCATGTCGTAGACGGTGAGCGCCGCGATGCTGACCGCCGTCAGCGCCTCCATCTCCACGCCGGTGCGGTCGGTGGTGCGGACGGTCGCGGTGATGGTCACTTCCGTTGCGCCGATGCCGAATTCGACATCGACACCGGTCAGAGCCAATTGATGACAGAGCGGGATGAGATCGCTGGTGCGTTTGGCCGCCATGATCCCGGCGACCCGCGCGGTGGGTAGCGCATCACCCTTGGGCAGCCCGCCCGTGGCGATCAATTCGATGACATCGGCCCGGGTGTGCACGCTGCCCCGAGCGACAGCGGTGCGCTTGGTGGCGGACTTGGCCGTCACGTCGACCATGTGGGCCGCGCCGGCCTCGTCGAGGTGCGAAAGGCCGCTCACCGCTACTTGTTGACGACGGTGACCGGGTGCACGTACGGCAGCTCCTCGGCCGGCAGCGGGAAGGTCACGTCGCCGAACGGGGACAACGATCCGGTGCGGTCGCTGACGAGCTCGCTGACCGCGTGGTCACCCTCGGCAACCTCGGGCCAGCCGTTGTCTACGTATTGGTTCTTCTTGTCTGCCACACCCGACATTGTGGCAGGTACTACGCGCGGTGGCGAGACCGGGACGCTGCTTTACGCTGGTCAGCAATGACCCGGGGAATCAAGAGCGTGCCGCTGGGCGTCTGGCTGGCAGACCTGCCCGATGAGCGCCTGGTACGGCTGCTCGAGCTGCGGCCCGACCTCACCGCGCCGCCGCCGAGCACGATCGCGGCGTTGGCCGCGCGGGCGCAGGCCCGCCAGTCGGTGAAGGCTGCCACGGACACACTGACCTTCCTGCACCTGGCCGTCCTGGACACGCTGTTGGTGTTGCACGCCGACGCCGCCGCGGTGCCTCGGGACGCGGTGGCCGATTTCATCGGCGCGCGCGCCGACCGCGCGGACGTGGACGAAGCCCTCCAGGATCTGCAGGACCGCGCGCTGGTGTGGGGTGACGAGGGCCTGCGCGTGGTCGCCGAGGTGAGCGCGGGTGTGCCCTGGTACCCGGGGCAGGCCGTGCCCGACGGGCCCACTCCGACCGCCGACGAGATCCGCCGACTGATCGACGCGCTCGACGAACCCAGCAGGGAGCTGCTGACCAGACTGGTCGAGGGTTCCCCGGTCGGGCGCACCCGGGATGCCATCCCCGGGGCGCCTGCCGACCGGCCCGCCCAGCGACTGCTCGCCGAGGGTCTGCTGCACCGCATCCCCAGCGATACCGACGACACCGTGATCCTGCCCAGGGTGGTGGGCCAGGTGTTGCGCGGTGACTTGCCTGGGCCGACCGGTCTGCGCACACCCGATCCCGCGGTACACACCACCACCCAGGCCGAGGTGGATTCGGTGGCCGCCGGCGCCGCCATCGACCTGCTGCGCGAGATTGACCTGGTGATCCAGACACTGTCCGATGCTCCGGCCTCGGAGCTGCGCAGCGGCGGCCTCGGTGTCCGCGATGTCAAGAAATTGACCAAGCTCACCGGCATCGACGAACAGCGCCTGGCACTGATCCTGGAGTTGTCCGCGGCGGCAGGCCTGCTCGCACCGGGAACCCCCGACCCGGAGCCCGCGGCGGGCAACTCGCCGTACTGGGCACCGACCGTCGGTGCGGACCGCTTCATCGAGATGTCCACGGCAGCGCGCTGGCAGCTGATCGCATGGACCTGGTTGAATCTGCCGGCCCGGCCCAGCCTGGTCGGTCAGCGGGGTCCCGATGGCAAGCCCTACGGCGTGTTGTCCGATGCCCTGTATTCGACGGCGGCCCCCCTGGATCGCCGCCTGCTGTTGACGGTGCTGGCCGGATTGCCCGCCGGGGCCGGGGTCGATGCGGAGTCGGCGGCACTGGCGATGATCTGGCAGCGCCCGCGATGGGCGGCTCGTCTGCAGCTGGGCCCGGTGACCGATCTGCTGCGCGAGGCCCATGCCGTCGGATTGGTGGGCCGCGGCGCCATCGCGACGCCGGCGCGGGCCATGCTGGCCCAGCAGTCCGAGGACGCCGCGGATGCCACCATCGCCGCGATGGACAAGGTGCTGCCCGCGCCGCTGGATCATTTCCTGCTGCAGGCCGACCTGACCGTGGTGGTGCCCGGCCCGCTGCTGCGCGAGCTCGCCGAACAGCTCGACGTCGTCGCGACCGTCGAGTCGGCGGGTGCGGCGATGGTCTATCGCATCAGCGAGGCATCCATCCGCCGCGCGCTCGATGCCGGTCGCACCGCGGGCGGGTTGCACGCGTTTTTCGAGAAGCACTCGAAAACTCCTGTCCCGCAAGGTCTGACGTACCTCGTCGACGATGTGGCACGACGGCACGGCCAGCTGCGGGTCGGGATGGCGGCGTCGTTCGTGCGCTGCGAGGACCCCGCGCTGTTGGCCCAGGCCGTGGCGACCCCGGCGGCCGAACCGCTGGAGCTGCGCATCCTGGCGCCCACCGTCGCGGTGTCGCAGGCCCAGATCGGCGACGTGCTGGCCGCACTGCGCGCAGGCGGGTTCGTCCCGGCCGCCGAGGACGCTTCCGGGGCGGTCGTCGACATCCGCGCCCGCGGGGCCCGGGTGCCCACCCTGAGCCGACGTCGGGTCTTCCGGCCGCTGACGGCGCCGACGAACCAGACCCTCGGCGCGATCGTCGCGGTGATGCGCAGCGTGGCCGCCTCGCCGCGGTCCAACGAGCGGCTGGATCCGGCGGTGCTGATCGCACTGTTGCAACAGGCGGCGGTCGAGCAGACCACGGTGGTGATGGGTTACGTCGACCCGGCCGGGGTGGCCACCCAGCGGGTGGTGGCCCCGATCAACATCCGCGGCGGCCAGTTGACGGCGTTCGACCCCGCCGCCGGACGGGTCCGGGAGTTCGCGATCCACCGCGTGACATCCGTGGTGTCGGCCGACTCTGGATAATGGACGGGATGAGCACCGAGGGCCCACTGATCGTGCAGTCCGACAAGACCGTGCTGCTCGAAACCGATCACGAACTCGCCGGCGCCGCGCGCGCCGCGATCGCGCCGTTCGCCGAACTGGAACGCGCACCCGAACACATCCACACCTATCGGATCACCCCGCTGGCGCTCTGGAACGCCCGCGCCGCGGGCCATGACGCCGAGCAGGTCGTCGATGCGCTGGTCAGCTTCTCCCGCTACGCGGTACCGCAGCCGCTGCTGGTCGACATCGTCGACACCATGGCGCGCTACGGGCGCCTGCAGCTGGTCAAGCACCCCGCGCACGGGCTGACGCTGGTCAGCCTGGATCGCGCGGTGCTCGAAGAGGTCCTGCGCAACAAGAAGATCACCCCGATGCTCGGTGCCCGCATCGACGACGACACCGTCATCGTGCACGGCAGCGAGCGAGGGCGGATCAAACAGATGCTGCTCAAGATCGGCTGGCCCGCCGAGGATCTGGCCGGTTACGTCGACGGTGAGGCACACCGGATCGACCTCGCCCAGGACGGTTGGGCGCTGCGCGACTACCAGGAGATGGCGGCCGAATCGTTCTGGGCAGGCGGCTCGGGTGTGGTCGTGCTGCCGTGCGGCGCCGGGAAAACGATCGTCGGCGCCGCCGCCATGGCCAAGGCCGGTGCCACCACCCTGATCCTCGTCACCAACACGGTGGCGGGCAGGCAGTGGAAACGCGAGCTGATCGCACGGACCTCGCTCACCGAGGAGGAGATCGGCGAGTACTCGGGCGAGCGCAAGGAGATCCGCCCGGTCACCATCGCGACCTATCAGGTGATCACCCGGCGCACCAAGGGCGAATACAAGCACCTCGAACTCTTCGACAGCCGCGACTGGGGCCTGATCATCTACGACGAGGTGCATCTGCTGCCCGCGCCGGTGTTCCGGATGACCGCCGATCTGCAGTCGCGCCGCCGGCTCGGATTGACCGCCACCCTCATTCGGGAGGACGGTCGCGAGGGTGACGTGTTCTCGCTGATCGGTCCGAAGCGCTACGACGCGCCGTGGAAGGACATCGAGGCCCAGGGCTGGATCGCACCGGCCGAGTGCATCGAGGTCCGGGTCACCATGACCGACAACGAACGGATGATCTACGCGACCGCCGAACCGGAGGAACGCTACAAGCTGTGCTCGACGGCGCACACCAAGATCGCGGTGGTGAAGTCGATCTTGGAGAAGCACAAGAACGAGCCGACACTGGTGATCGGCGCCTACCTAGACCAGCTCGACGAACTCGGTTAGGAACTCGGTGCGCCGGTGATCCAGGGGTCGACCAAGAACGCCGAGCGCGAGGAGCTCTTCGACCAGTTCCGGCGCGGCGAGATCCGCACCCTGGTGGTCTCCAAGGTCGCCAACTTCTCCATCGACCTGCCAGAAGCCTCGGTCGCCGTCCAGGTTTCGGGAACCTTCGGGTCGCGTCAGGAGGAGGCGCAGCGGTTGGGCCGGTTGCTGCGGCCCAAGGCCGACGGCGGTGGCGCGATCTTCTATTCGGTGGTCAGCCGCGACAGCCTGGATGCCGAGTACGCCGCACACCGGCAGCGGTTCCTGGCCGAGCAGGGCTACGGCTACCTCATCAAGGACGCCGACGACCTGCTTGGCCCGGCGATATGACCGTTGGCCGGGTGGTCCCGATCTTGACCGTGCCCGATGTCGACGCCGCCCGTGCCGCGTATATCGCGACGCTCGGGCTGACCGAGGTGATGAACCACGGTTGGATCGTCACGCTTGCCGATGCCGACCACCGTCATCAGCTGAGCCTGATGACAAGAGATCAGACCGCGCCGGTCAACCCCACGGTGTCGGTCGAGGTCGATGATGTCGATGCCGCGTACCAGGCAGCGGTGGCCGCCGGACTGACCATCGTGCACCCGCTCTCCGATGAGCCGTGGGGTGTACGGCGGTTCTTCTTCGCCGACGCCGCGGGCAATATCGTCAACGTGTTGTCACACCGCGGCTAGGAATCGAGCGCCCCGGCCGCCACCGCGGCCAGGTTGATCCGGGTGAGCACGGAGTGCAGCTGCTCCAGTTCGGCCATGTCGACGCCGAGTCGGGCCACCACGGCCGGGGGGGATGGCCAGCGCCTGCCGTCGCAGTGCGGAACCGCCCTTGGTCAGGGTGACCAGCGTGGTGCGCTCGTCGGAGACACTGCGGGTTCGGCTGATGAATCCGAGCGCCTCGAGGCGTTTGAGCATCGGCGAGACGGTGGCCGAGTCCATCTGTAGCAGCCCGGCGATCTGCTTGACCGACAGCGCATCACCGCCAGCCTTGTCGTTGTCCCACAGCGCCAGCATCACGAGGTACTGGGGATGGGTCAGGCCCAGCGGTTCCAGGAGCGGGCGGTACACCGCCAGCACTGCGCGGTTGGTAACCGCCAGCGCGAAACACACCTGACGTTCCAGGGCGAGGGGGTCGAGGTCTTCGGTCACAGCGGCCACCATCACACTGTACTACTTGCTTCGCCTACTAATAGTTAGGGTACTATCTAAAGTATGGCCGCAACACCGAGCTTCTTCCAGCGGGTGCTCTATGCATATGGACGCCGCCTGCCCGACTCCATGCGCGATTGGGTGACGGCCGACCTGACCGGCAAGGGTGCGGTGCGCAGGCACATGCTGCGCTACGCGATCCCACCGGCCGTCATCCTCGCTCCGCTGTGGCTGTTGCCGGCATCACTGTACGTCCACCTGGAGATGACCGTGCCCATTTACACCTGGGCATTGATCATGGCCTTCGTGCTGAACAAGGTGTGGCGTCGGCACCGACTGTCCCAGCACGGGCTGGACCCCAAACTGATCGACACGATGAACCGCGAGAAGAACGCCCGCCTGCACGAGGACTACGCGCGCCGCTACGGCGCCCGTCCGCAGGACGCCGAATGGCAGTCCAACCCGAGCCCGTTCTAGACGTGCGGACCGACGGCCTTCACGACGGTCAACAGCACCACCGAATCTTCGAGCGCCGACAGCCCGTGCCGAACCTTCGGCACCACCAGATGATCGCCGGCTGAGCCCTCCCAGTTCGCCTCGGCCGTCGTGAGCCGGACCCGGCCCTGCAGCACCTGCAGCGTCGCCTCCCCCGGGCTCTCGTGATCGTCGAGCCCGTTTCCCGCCGACAGCGCCAACAGCGTCTGCCGCAAGCTGTGTTCGTGTCCGCCGTAGACGGTGTGCGCACTGCGACCACTGCTGGCCGAACGTGCGGTCTCCAGATGCTCGCGAGCCAGCGCGGTCAGTGAGATCTTTTCCATACCTGCCACTATCGCACCTCTGACAAGGGCCGAGGGTCGGCGTCAGGTGCTGAACCCGACCGCCAAAAAAGTTTCACTCCAAGGCATTTCGGCGCAGTCCACTGCGCCACGTCAGCCACAGCCGCTCCCCTAGCTCAGGGCAGGAATGACCTCACGCTCGAAGAGTTCGATCCCAGAGCGGTCGTAGGCCGCTTCGGGGAAGTACATGATGGCGTATTCGCACCCGAGATCACGCAGCCGCGAGAGGCGTTCGATGACCTGCTCGGGGGTACCGGTGGCCGAGTCCGGCGAGGCGACGTTGGCGAGCATGGCATCGATGGCAGGTGCGGCGTCCTCGCCGACGGCGCCGACCTGGCGGTCCCGGATGTGCTGCAGGCGCCGGCTCACCTCGTCTTCGGAACTTGCCAGGACGCAGTTGAAGTTCGCCGAGCGGACGATGGCGTCGAAGTCGGTGCCCACCGCGCGACAGTGCTCGGCCAGCACATCGGACTTGTGCCGAAAATCCTCCGGCGCGCTGCTGAAGTTCGTGTAGCGGGCGTATTTGGCCGCGATCTTCAATGTCACCTTCTCGCCGCCGCCTGCGATCCACAGCGGCGGCCCGCCCTCCTGCAGCGGCTTGGGCGCGACGATGGCGTCGTTCACCTGGTAGTGCTTGCCGTCGAAGGTCACCCGGCCGTCGCGCCAGGCGTCGCGCATGATCTGCACACCCTCGTCGAGTCGGCCCAGCCGAGCGCCCGCCGAGGGGAACCCGTAGCCGTAGGCGCGCCACTCGTGTTCGTACCAGCCGCCACCGATACCCATCTGGACGCGGCCGCCGGAGATGATGTCGGTGGTGGCGGCGACCTTTGCCAGGTAGGCCGGGTTGCGGTAGCTCATGGCGGTGCACATCTGGCCCAATTTCACCCGTTCGGTCACCGCCGCGAACGCCGCCATCAGCGACCAGGCCTCATGGGTGGCCTCGTCGGTGGGTAGCGGAACGGTGTGGAAGTGGTCGTACACCCACACCGAGTCCCACGTGCTGTTATCGGCGTGACGAGCCAGTTCATTCATCACTGACCAGTGGTTTTCGGTGGGGATGTCGACGAGATCGAGTCGCCAACCCTGCGGGATGAACAGTCCGAAGCGCATAGCCATCGACTTTAGGCCCACGCGCCACTTTCTTACATCGTCTACACTGTGACGGGATCGTTGCTGTACCTAAATCGTTGCTGCACCAAATGAAGGACATGGTCATGACTGCCCTCCGACGTCGCATCGCGAATGCCGCGCTGGCGGCTGCGCTGCCGCTGACCGCCATGACCGTGGCCTTCGCACCCCCGGCGCTTGCCGAGCAGTGCTCGCGCGGTCAGGTCTCCTACAACGGCAACTGCGTCGACACCTGCAATGACTCTCAGGTCCGCAACTCCGACACCGGCGAATGCCAGTCGTTGATCTCGGCCGCCGTCCAGAAGGCCCGGACGCCTGCCGTCGCCAAACTGACCCCTGATCAGCTGGGTGGCGTGGTGCAGTTGGCCCGCAACGTCGGCGCGATCCCCGAGATCAACTCGACCATCGGTACGTCCTTCGGCATCGCCAACACCATCGTCGGCTGGCCCGCGGTGCTCGCCGGCGCCGCCGCAGACACCGCCGCCGTTCTGGCGCTGTTCGGCCTGTTACCCGGTGAGGTCAATCCCTTGGGCGGTGCCCTGGGTGCCGTTCAGGCAACCGGTCAAACCTTCTCGGCTGTCTCCGATGTGGCACGAGTGTCCACGGCACTTCCTGCGCTGGGTCTGCCGAGCCTTCCCCCACCGCCCGCCGGGCTTCCCGGCTTGCCGCCGCCCCCGCCGATCGGGCTGCCCGGTCCCCCGCAGCTGCCGCCCCCGCCGCCGATCGGGCTGCCGGGCCTGCCGCCGCCTCCGGGATTGCCCGGTCCGCTGCTCGGTTGTGGCCCGCGACTGCTGTTCTTCACCCCCTGCATCTGATCAGGGCCATCGGCAGCTAGCCGAGGTCGGACACCTCGCGCAGCGGCCGGCCGCGACCGCGGTACAGATCGGCGTCCGCGCGGGCATACAGCCCGGCAATATCGGCGGGTGCCGCGTCGGTGGCGGTGCCGATGCTGACCCCGGGTGTGCTCGAGCGGATTCCGTCGAGCAGTCGTTCACATTGCGTGGTGGTCGCGCCCGCCAGACAGATCGCGAACTCGTCGCCCCCCAAGCGCGCCAAGACCGCCCCGCGCGGTACCAACCTCGACCACAACTGTGCGTAGTCGGTGATACGCCGGTCACCCGCCGAATGTCCCTGGGTGTCGTTGATCGCCTTGAGCCCGTCGATATCCAGCGCTATCACCGTGACCGGTCGCGCACCCGACCGGCCGATCAGATCCGCGGTCGCCATCTCCCAGCCCGCGCGGTTCGCCAGTCCGGTGAGCGGATCGGTGCACGCGGCGGTGAACATCGCACGCATCAGTAATCCGAAGGATTCCGCCGCACCGGTGATCGCGACCGCGATGATGAGGAAGGTGATCACCCCGACATGCGGTGCCGGGGCCACCGCGACCGCGCCGACACAGCACATGACCAGTATCGCGATCCACGTCCACGCGCGGCGGGCCGGATAGAAGGCGCGTAGGTACATCGCCAGGAACATCGGCGCGATTAGGCACATGTATTCGGCGGTCAGGGTGACGTGGAAGGCCATCACCGTCGGGGTGGCGGCGACCGCGGCGACGGTGGCGGGCAGCGTGTGGTCCGGGCGGACGGCCAGCTGGATCAGCGCCGCTGCGCTGAGTGCAACCGCGATGATGCCGCCGACGGGATTGGCGAACTCGAGGTCGGTACGCACCGGGAAGATCGTGAACACGACACCATAGGTGTAGAGAAACCCGGTGGCGCACAGGTAGATGCGCAGTAGCCGGACCGACTGGTCGGCGATGGCCGGGAACTTCGCTGCCGAACGCGAGGCGAAGTGGGTCATCCGGTCAGCCTGCTCTACCGGGTCGGCAGATACAACGTGACCACTATCCCGAGAAGCACCCGCGGTACTCGCGCGGTGTGGTGCGCATCTGCCGGACGAAGTGATGGCGGAAGGTCACCGGTGACTCGAAGCCGACCCGCGTGGCGATCTGTTCGACGCCGAGGTCCGAGGATTCCAGCAGCGCCAGGCTGGCCTGGATGCGTTGCTCGATAAGCCATTTGATCGGCGTGGTCCCGGTGGCCTTGGCGAACTGGCGCAGGTAGCTGCGCCGGGACAGCGACGACCGCTCGGCGAGCTCGTCGAGGGTGATGGGTCGGTCCAGATGTTCCAGCGCCCAGGCCATCCCGGCGGCGATCCGGCCGTCGACCGTCGGTTCGGGGACCGGCGTTTCGATGTACTGCGCCTGCCCGCCTGCGCGGTGCGGTGAGATGACCAGACGCCGGGCGACGTCATTGGCCACCCGCACGCCGTGGTCGGCACGCACGATGTGCAGGCACAGATCCAGCCCGGCCGCGCAGCCCGCGCTGGTGAGCACCCGCCCGTTGTCGACGTAGAGCGGCGCCGGATCCACATCGATCGCCGGATAGCGCTGCGCCAACAGGTCGGCGTAGATCCAGTGTGTCGTCGCGGTGCGCCCGTCGAGCACGCCGGCCGCAGCCAGCGCGAAGGCACCGGAGCAGATGGAGACCAACCGGGCACCCCGGGCATCGGCCGCGCGGATGGCGTCGAGCAGATCATCCGAGGGTGCCTGCTCGACATCGCGCACGCTGGGTATCAGCACCGTATCGGCGTTCGCCAGATCCTCGATGCCGTAGGAGGTGCGCACCACGGCGCCGCCCAGCATGCGGATCTCGGGTTGTTCGGAGCACAGCTTGACCGCATATCCGGCGGGGGCCACCCCGGCGGAGAACCGTCCTGGCAGCTCGGCCATTCCGAAGATCTCGGCGGCCAGACCGGATTCGAATCCGGTCATCCCGTCATAGACCAGGATGGCAACAGCGTGCATGTCACTATCTTATCGTTAGTCGACATCAGTGCCAGTGTGCTCACGGCGGCGGACCCGGCATCGTCGTCGATATGACGCATCGACACCCCGTTTCCCGCATCTGGTCCGCCGTGGCGGCCTTCGCCGCCGGGATCCATGCCGCCAACGGGCTCGCCCATGGCATCACCCCTGCCGAGGAGTCGCCGGCGCGCACGAGAAAACCCCCGGGCTCGCCGTTTCGAGGACAGCGGGCCCGGGGGCTTCTGGTCTTACCGCGCGCCCAGTGGCGCGCCGCGATCAGCCCTCCAGCGAGGCGGGCGGGTTGAAGCGGTCGCCGTAGCGGGCGGCCAGTTCCTTGGCACGGGCCACGAACGCGGCCTTACCGACACCGTGCGGGCCTTCGTAGCCGACGATGAACTGCGCCGAACCACCGGTGTACGGCGGGTAGCCGATACCCATGATCGAACCGATGTTGGCATCGGCGGTCGAGGTCAGCACACCCTCGTCGAGGCACTTCTGGGTCTCCAGAGCCTCGGCGAACAGCATGCGGTCGATCGCATCCTGCAGCTCGATGGTGGCGCTACCGGAGTTGAAGGTCTCCTTGAGCCCCGACCACAGACCGACCCGCTTGCCATCGGCATACTCGTAGAACCCGGCACCCTTCAGACGCGACGGGCGACCGATCTCGATCATCTTCTCCACGACGGCCTCGGCCGGGTGCGGCACGTAGGTCTCACCGGTCGCCTCGGCCGCCTTGCGGGTCTCGCCGGCGATCTTGTGCATCAGCTCCAGGTTCAACTCATCGGAGAGCTGCAGCGGCGCGGCCGGGTAACCGGCCTGGGCTCCGGCCTGCTCGATGGTGGCAGCCTCGATACCCTCGCCGAGCATCGCCAGCGCCTCGTTGACGAAGGTGCCGATGACACGGCTGGTGAAGAAGCCACGGCTGTCGTTGACCACGATCGGCGTCTTCTTGATGGCCAGGGTGTAGTCGAACACCCGGGCCAGCGCCTCGTCGGAGGTCTTCTCGCCCTTGATGATCTCGACCAGCGGCATCTTGTCCACGGGGCTGAAGAAGTGGATCCCGATGAAGTCCTCCTGGCGCTTCACACCGGTGGCCAGACCGGTGATCGGCAGGGTGGAGGTGTTCGAGCCCAGCAGCGCGTTGGGCTCGACGATGTCCTCGATCTCCTGGAACACCTTGTGCTTGAGTTCCTGGTTCTCGAAGACGGCCTCGACCACGAAGTCCACACCCGCCAGATCGGCCGGATCGGCGGTCGGGGTGATCTTGGCCAACAGTGCGTCGGACTTCTCCTGCGTGGTCTTGCCACGCTTGAGTGCCTTGGCTTCCAGCCCCTCGGAGTAGGCCTTACCCTTCTGCGCCGCCTCGATGGTGACGTCCTTGAGCACCACGTCGTACCCGGCCTTGGCCGACACGTAGGCGATACCGGCGCCCATCATGCCCGCGCCCAGCACACCGATCTTCTTGATCGGCACCGGCGCGATGCCCTCGGGACGCGAGGCGCCGCCGTTGATGGCCTGCAGGTCCAGGAAGAACGCCTGGATCATGTTCTTGGCGACCTGGCCGGTGACCAGCTGGGTGAAGTAGCGGCTCTCGATGCGGGTGGCACCCTCGAAGTCCACCTGGGCACCCTCGACGGCCGCACTAAGGATCGCCCGCGGGGCCGGCATGGGCGCACCCTTGAGCTGCTTCTTGAGCAGCGCCGGGAACGACGGCAGGATCGCGGCGAGGCCGGGGCTGCTCGGGGTGCCCCCGGGCATCTTGTAGCCCTTGACATCCCACGGCTGCACGCCGCCTTCGGGGTTGTCCTTGATCCACTTCTTGGCCGCCGGGATCAGCTCGTCCACGCTGCCGACCAGCTCGTCGACCAGACCGATCTCCTTGGCCTTGGTCGGGTTGAACCGGGTGCCCTGGCTCAGCACCTCCATGAAGGCCTTCTGGATGCCGAACATCCGCACGGTGCGGGCCACGCCGCCACCGCCGGGCAGCAGGCCCAGGGTCACCTCGGGCAGACCGATGACGACACCCTTGACGTCGGCGGCGATGCGGTGATGGGTGGCCAGCGCGATCTCAAGACCGCCACCGAGCGCGGCGCCGTTGATGGCGGTCACGACGGGCTTGCCCAGAGTCTCCAGCTTGCGCAGGTCGGACTTGATGAACTCGACCTCGTCGAATGCCTGCTGGGCATCGTCGGGGCCGATGTTGATCATGCCCTTGAGGTCACCGCCGGCGAAGAAGGTCTTCTTCGCGCTGGCGATCACCACACCGGTGATCGAATCCTTCTCGGCGACAAGGCGTTCCACCGCGTCGTGCATGGATTGCTTGTAGTGCTCGTTCATCACGTTGGCCGAACCGGTCGGGTCGTCCAGCGTCAGGGTGACGATGCCGTCGGCATCCTGTTCCCACTTGATGGTGTTCTCAGCCATGGTTGTTCAGTCTCCCTAGACGCGCTCGATGATGGTGGCCACGCCCATGCCGCCGCCGACGCACAGCGTGATCAGCGCACGCTTGGCACCGCGACGCTCGAGCTCGTCGACCATGGTTCCGGTGATCATGGCGCCGGTGGCACCAAGCGGGTGGCCCATCGCGATGGCGCCGCCGTTGACGTTGAGCTTCTCGTCCGGGATGTTCAGATCCTTCTGGAACTTCATCACCACCGAGGCGAACGCCTCGTTGAGCTCGAACAGGTCGATATCGTCGACGGTCAGTCCGGCGCGGTCGAGCACCTTCTTGGTCGCCGGGGTGGGGCCGGTGAGCATGATCACCGGGTCGGCGCCGCTGGTGGCGGTGGCCACCACACGCGCCCGCGGGGTCAGCCCCTGGGCCTTGCCAGCCGCCTCGGAACCGATGAGCACCAGCGCGGCGCCGTCGACGATGCCCGAGCTGTTACCGCCGGTGTGGACGTGGTTGATCTTCTCCACGTAGTGGTACTTCTGCAGCGCCACATCGTCGAAGCCGCCCATCGCACCCAGGTCCGCGAAGGCGGGCTTGAGCTTGCCCAGGCTCTCCACGGTGGTGCCGGGACGCATGTGCTCGTCGTGATCGAGCACGACGAGGCCATTCTGGTCCTTGACCGGCACCACGGACTTGGCGAAGTAGCCGCCCGACCATGCCGCTGCGGCCCGGTCCTGCGAGCGCGCGGCGTAGGCGTCGACATCCTCGCGCGAGAAGCCCTCGATGGTGGCGATCAGATCGGCGCCGATGCCCTGCGGGACGAAACCGACGCGGTAGTTGGTCTCGGGGTCGCCGGCCCAGGCGCCACCGTCGGAGCCCATCGGGACGCGGCTCATCGACTCGACACCGCCGACGAGGACCAGGTCGTCCCAGCCCGAGGACACCTTCTGGGCGCCGAGGTTGACGGCCTCCAGGCCCGAGGCGCAGAACCGGTTGAGCTGGAAGCCACCGGTGGTCTCGGGCAGACCCGACACCAGCACCGCGGTACGGGCGATATCGCCGCCCTGATCGCCGACCGGGGATACGACACCCAGGATGACGTCGCTGATCAGGTTCTCGTCGAGGTCGGGGTAGCGCGCCCGGATCTCGTCGATCAGACCGACGACGAGGTTGACCGGCTTGATCTCGTTGAGGGCGCCACCGCGCTGCTTACCGCGCGGGGTGCGGATGGCCTCATAGATGAAGGCACCTTCGGACATATGTTGTTCCCTTTCGGGTGGGTGACAGGGCACTGATCGCGCACCCTAACAAAATCGTAAACCAACCTGTTGGTTGGTCCAATTTCCACCCATCCGCAAGTGGCCACCTATCGCACGCCATCAGGCAAAAGGCGTGCGATAGGTGGCCACTGGGGCTGCCTGGATCAGGCCGACTGCGGTTCGGCCTCCGCGAGCGTCGGATAGTCGACGTACCCGGCCGGGCCGGAGGCGTAGAAGGTCGCCACGTCGGGCTCGTTGAGCTCGGCCCCGAGCAGCAGCCTGTCGATCAGGTCCGGGTTGGCCAGCCAGCTCCGACCCACCGCGACCGCGCTCGCCGCACCCCAGTCCACCAGGGACTCCAGCTGGCAGAAATCGGTTCCGGTGTCGCGGCCGGTGTTGAGCACCAGGGTGTCCGGCCACAGCGCCCGCAGCGCCCCGAACGTCTGGGTGCTGGGATCGATGAGGACGTGCAGATAGGCCATGCCCAGCGGACGGATGCGGTTCAGCAACGCCTCATAGGCGCCGACCTGATCGTTCTCACGCATATCGCCCGCACCGTTTCCCGGGGATATCCGCAATCCGACGCGGTCCGCACCGATCTCGTCGGCGACCGCCTCCACGACCTCGGCGGTCAGTCGGGCGCGATTCTCCGCAGATCCGCCGTAGGCGTCGGTGCGCAGATTCACCACATCGGAAAGGAACTCGTGCAACAGGTAGCCGTTGGCCGAGTGGATCTCCACCCCGTCCATACCGGCATCGACGGCGCGGCGGGCGGCGCCGCGGAACTGGCCGATGATGGTGCCGATCTCACGCTCGGTGAGTTCACGCGGCACCGGCAACGGCTGCTTGCCCGACGGGGTGTGGGTGAGCATGTCCGCGGCGACCGCCGACGGACCCACCGTCTCGAATCCGCTGATGTCCGGATGGGCCATCCGACCCACATGCCAGAGCTGCACGAACATCTTTCCGCCCCCGGCATGCACCGCATCGGCGATATCGGACCAGGCCTCCTGGTGCCGGTCGGTGTAGATGCCGGGGGTGTTCATATAGGCGCCGTTGGCCTGCTCGCAGATCGCGGTGGCCTCACTGATGATCAGCCCGGCCCCCGCCCGCTGGGAGTAATACAGCGCCGCGAGATCCGACGGCGTGGCGTCGGACTGGGCGCGCGAGCGCGTCAGGGGCGCCATGAACACCCGATTGGCCGCCTCAATGGCTCCGACCCGCACCGGCGTGAGCAGGGTGGCATCAGGGGCGAGACGGAAGGTCTGGTCGGTCATGCCCGTCTAAGCGCTGTCGGCGGCCCAAACATTCCCCGCCAGCAGCCGCCCCGACAGCAGACCCCAGGTCACCGCGTGCGACACACACGCCGCCCGGTTACTCGCGCCGAGCTTGACCATCGCACTCTCCAGGTGGTGGCCCGCGGTCCGGACGCTGATGAACAGGCGGGCGGCGATCTGATTGTTCGTCAGACCCTGCGCCGCCAGGGTCAGGGCATCGAGCTCACGGGCGGTGATACCGAACGGCAGCGGGTCGCGGGTCACCAACAGCACACCGGAAAGACTGTCCCGCTCGAAGCGGCGGGCGGTGTCGATGATCCTGCTGTGCAACCAGGTGGTGCCGTCGAACCACCGGGTGGCTTCGGGTCGCAATCCCAAACCCGTTGTGCGGGAGGCCATCACCATTTCGGCCACCAGCATGCGATCCAGCGGGGCGGCGAAGGTGTCACCGTGGATCAGCAGATGCGCCTGTCCGTCACCGTCGATCGCCCAGGCCTGCGCCTCGGGCGCCATCAGCTCGGCGACCATGCGCGGTCGCGCGGAGAAGTCGAGCTGAGCGGCCATCTGTGCGCGCAGCGAATTGATCTCTGCCACATCGTCATCGGTGGGGTGGCGGGCGTCGTCACAGTTGACGTGGATAGTTCCGGCATAGCTGCCGTCCGCGGTCACCAGGCGCGCGGAAAGCCCCTCGTCGAAACCCGCCGGGGCGAAAACGCCCTGCACGGAGTAGGTATCGCGATACTCGGGGAAGTCGCGCCAACGCAACGCGCCGAGGCCGCGTACCCGCATCGAGTCGAACAGCGGGTCGTGGTCGATGAACCAGGTGTTCAGGTGCTCCATCACATGATCGGGGTAACCGTGGTTGGCGACGGCCACATGGCGGCGACGGATCGGATCCCACAGGCTGATCGCCGACGCCGACGAGGCCGACCGCGCGCTCAGCGCCTCGAGCATCTCGTGGGCGCGCGTCTCGATACTCGCGCTGCTACCCAGCACCTCCGCGTATGCGCCTGCCATCAGATCCTTCTTGTCACGTCCCCGAAAGCATGATGGGCAGGCCATGTTTCGCCGATGTTTCGCCTGCGCGGCGGACAGGCAACAGCACCGCAGAAATGGGAGATTCCTCCCATAGCCCACAAATCCCCTGGTTCCTACGCTGATCGCCAACGATCCACGACCAGCGAAGGCGACTCATATGAACAGAATCAGCGCGGGAGTGGCACTGCTCGCCACCACGACCATGCTCGCGGTCGGTTGCGGCAGTCGGGCCGGCGACGACGCCGGCGCGGCGGCGCAGGGCTGCGCGGACACATCGGGCTCCGAGGTCACCATCGGTTCGATCAACTCACTGTCGGGCGGTCTGGCCGTCAGCGAGTCGGTCATCCATGACGCGATCGCGATGGCCGTCGAAGAGATCAACGCCGGCGGCGGGGTGCTGGGCAAGCAACTCGACCTCGTGTCCGAGGACGGCGCATCGGATCCCACCGTGTTCGCCGAGAAGGCCAACAAGCTGGTCAATAGCGACTGTGTCGCAGCGGTTTTCGGTGGATACACCTCGGCAAGCCGCAAGGCGATGCTGCCGGTGTTCGAGGATTCCAACGCGCTGCTCTACTACGGTCAGCAGTACGAGGGTCTGGAGTCATCGAAGAACATCTTCTACTCGGGCGCCACCACCAACCAGCAGATCATCCCGGCCCTGGACTATCTCAAGCAGCAGGGCGTCACCTCGCTCTACCTGGTGGGCAGCGATTATGTCTTCCCGCGCACCTCCAATGCCATCGTCAAGGCCTACGCCGCGGCCAACGGTATCGAGATCAAGGGCGAAGACTATGTGCCACTGGACAGTACGAACTTCGCGACGATCGTCAACAAGATCCGCAGTGCCGGTGCCGACGCCATCTTCAACGTCGTGGTGGGCGGTTCTCTGACGGCATTCTTCCGGGAATACAACAGCGCCGGGCTGACCGCCCAGACCATGCCGGTGATGTCGATGTGCGTCGGTGAAGAGGAGGTCAAGAGCATCGGCGCCGACACCCTGGTCGGGCAGCTGTCGTCGTGGAACTACTACGAGACCCTCGACACTCCGGCCAACAAGAAGTTCGTCGCCGACTTCAAGGCCAAGTACGGTCCCGGCAGGGTCACCTCGGATCCGATGGAATCGGCCTACACCGCGGTGTATCTGTGGAAGGCGACCGTGGAGAAGGCCGACTCGTTCGCGGTGGCAGACATCCAGTCCGCGGCCGGCGGCGTCACCGTCGACGCCCCGGAAGGGGCGGTCACCATCGACGGCGAGAACCACCACGTCACCAAGACCGCACGCGTCGGCAAGGTCGTTCCCAGCGGCCTGATCGACCAGGTCTGGCAGTCACCGGAACCCATCACCCCCGACCCATTCCTCAAGAACTATCCGTGGGCCGAGGGAATCACGGGCTGACGCATGCATCTGACACCCAAGGACGAAGACCGACTGTTGGTGTTCCTCGCCGCCGAACTGGCCCGCAAGCACCGTGCGGCGGGCCTGGCGTTGACCTACGCCGAAGCCCGGGCACTGATCGCCGACGAGGTCATCGAGGCCGCCCGATCCGGCGCCGGGGTGGCCGAGGCCGCCGCCATCGGCGCCGATCTGCTCACCGATGACGATGTCATGCCCGGTGTGCGCACCCTGCTGGGTTCGGTTCAGGTCGAGGCATTCTTCGACGACGGGCAGAAGCTCGTCACCGTGCACGATGCGATCGGACCCGGCACCCGGACCGCCGACGAGATCGCGTTCACGCCGGGTGAGGTCCTGGCCGCCGACGGCGAGCTTGAGCTGAACGCCGGCCGGGCCAGCGTGTCGGTGAGCGTGCAGAACACCGGCGACCGCCCCATCCAGGTCGGTTCGCACTTCCACTTCTTCGAATGCAACCGGGCGCTGCGATTCGACCGGCGATCGGCATTCGGCATGCGGTTGGACATCCCGTCGGGGTTGGCGGTGCGCTTCGAACCCGGTGAGACGCAGGAGGTGTCGCTGACCTGCTACGGGGGTGACCGCGTGGTGATCGGTCAGAACGATGTCACCAACGGACGCACCGATATCCCGGCCGATGCGGCGCTGATGAGCGATGTGCGCGCCCGCGGTTTCCTGGACACCTCGGATTCGGAGAGCTGAGATGGCATACCGCATCAGCCGTGCCCGCTATGCCGAGCTGTACGGACCGACCACCGGGGACCGGGTGCGCCTCGCCGACACCGAACTCCTGGCCCGTGTCGAGGCCGACGCATGCGTCTACGGTGACGAGGCGGTCTTCGGTGGTGGTAAGACCATGCGCGAGGGCATGGCTGTGCACGGTGACATGACCAATGGTGATGGGGCGCTGGACTTCGTCATCACCAACGCCCTCATCATCGACGCCGTGTTGGGGATCCGTAAAGCCGATATCGGTATCCGAAACGGGCGCATCGTCGGGATCGGCAAGGCGGGCAACCCGCGCACCATGGACGGTGTGCACCCCGATCTGATCATCGGCGCGGGCACCGACATCCGCTCCGGTGAGGGCATGATCGCCACCGCGGGCGCCATCGACGTGCACGTGCACTTCGACAGCGCCGGCCTCGTCGAAGAGGCCATCTCCAGTGGCATCACCACCATGATCGGTGGCGGCCTCGGCCCGGTGACCGTCGGCATCACCTCGTCGGGGCCGACCAACCTGGCGCGCATGCTGCGGGCCGCGGAGGCCTTCCCGATGAACTTCGGTTTCATCGGCAACGGCAGCGCGTCCGGTACCGCACCGCTGATCGAGCAGGGACTGGCCGGCGCCATCGGGTTCAAGATCCACGAGGACTGGGGCGCCACCCCGGCGGCCATCCGGGCCTCACTGGACGCCGGCGACGAACTGGACCTGCAGGTGCAGATCCACACCGACACCCTCAACGAGTCCGGCTTCTACGAGGACACCATGGCCGCGATCGGTGGCCGGGTGATCCACACCTATCACGCCGAGGGGGCCGGCGGCGGTCACGCGCCGGACATCATGCAGGTCGTCGGCGAACCGTATTGCCTTCCGTCCTCGACCAATCCGACGAACCCCTACACGCTCAACACCTTCGACGAGCACCTCGACATGGTGATGGTGTGCCACCACCTCAATCCCCGCATCCCCGAGGATGTGGCCTTCGCCGAATCTCGGATCCGACGCGAGACGATTGCCGCCGAGGATGTCTTGCACGATATGGGCGCCATCTCGGCGATGGGTTCGGACTCCCAGGGAATGGGGCGCATCGGGGAGACCATCGCCCGCACATGGCAATTGGCCTCACATATGCGGGCCACCCGCGGACCCCTGCCCGCCGACGAGGGCACCGGCGCCGACAATGCCCGGATCCTGCGTTATATCGCCAAGCTGACCATCAATCCGGCCCGTCTGTTCGGGATCGATCACGAGGTCGGCTCACTGGAACCGGGCAAACTCGCCGATATCGTGCTGTGGGAGCCGAAGTTCTTCGGAATCCGGCCCGAGGTCGTGTTCAAGGGCGGTTTCCCGGCATGGTCGGTGATGGGCGAAGCCAACGCATCGCTGATGACGTGCGAGCCGTTGAAGTACCGCCCGCAGTGGGCGGCCTACGGGCAGACCCCGACCGATGTGTCGGTGAACTTCGTGGCAGCCGCGGCGATCGACGCCGGACTGGGTGCGCGGCTCGGCCTGCAGACCCCGCTGGTGGCCTGTCGGGGCTCGCGCGGACTGACCAAAGCCGATCTGCTGCACAACGATTACCTACCCGATATCCGCATCGAGCCCGACACCTACCGGGTGATCGTGGACGGCCAACTGTGCCAGAGCGTGCCGATGACGACGGTGCCGCTGGGCCGTCGGTACACGTTGAAGTAGAGGAGAACGCGATGGGCGAGGTACTTCGCATCGGTATCGGCGGTCCGGTCGGGTCGGGCAAGACCCGGCTGGTGGAGACGCTGGTGCCTGAACTGATCGGCAGGGGTCTCGGCGTTGCGGTGATCACCAACGACCTGGTGACCGACGAGGATGCCCAACGGGTGCGCCGTAGTGGGGTCATCGACCCGAACCGGGTGCTGGCCGTCGAGACCGGCGCCTGCCCGCACACCGCCATCCGTGAGGACCCGTCGGCGAATCTGGCCGCCGCCCGCCGGCTGGCGGCCGAATTCGACGACCTCGATCTGATTCTCATCGAGTCCGGTGGTGACAACCTGGCCGCCACCTTCACCTCCGACCTGGTGGACTACTGGATCTTCGTCATCGACACCGCCGGCGGCGACGATATCCCCCGTAAGAAGGGCATCGGGCTGCTGCAGGCGGATCTGCTGGTGGTCAACAAGATCGACCTGGCCGAGCTGGTGGGTGCCGATCTGGACGGGATGCGCCGCGACTGCGCGGTGGCCCGCCCCACCAAGCCGACGGTGTTCACCGATCTGCGCTCCGGATCCGGCGTGGACGCCCTGACCGAGGAGTTGCTGCGCGGTGTGATGCTCACGGCGCGAGCATGATCGCCCCCGGTGTGCTGAGCCTGCACACCCGCGCCGATGCCAGCGGCGCGACGCGGATCACCGGGCTGCGGCAGCGATACCCGCAGCGGGTGACCACCGCGCTGCACAGTGATCCCGCCTATCCCCACGCAGCCAATCTCTGTGTGCAGAGTCCCAGCGGCGGAACCTTTTCCGATGACGACCTGCGCACCACCGTGCGGTGTGCGTCCGGCACACATCTGCACCTCACCTCCCAGGCCGCCACCCAGGTGTTCGCCGGCGGCGGACCCGGCGCCCGGCATCGGTTGTCATTCGGTGTGGAGTCCGGGGCGGTACTGGAATACCTGCCCAAAACGATCATTCCGCAGGCTGATTCGACCTTTGTCCAGCAGTTGGAGGTCGATGTCGCACGCGGCGGGGTGTACATCGGCTGGGATGCCATCGCCGCCGGACGGATCGCACACGGCGAACGATTCCGGTACGCCGCCGTCGATACCGCTTTCACCGTGCGTATACAGGGCCGTGTGGTGGCACGGGACCGTCAACTGGTCACCGCGGACGCTGCCATCGGGGCCGACTATCTGGCCACCCTGCTGATCATCGCGCCGGACCGGTGCGTCACAGCCGTCCTGTCCGCCGTGCGCGCGGCGCTGGCCTGGCACCGGGACAGCGAGGGCGGGGCCGGGGAACTTCCCTCTGCTGCCGGTATTTTCGCACGAATCAGGGCGGAGAGCGCACCGGCGCTGCTCGCCGCGCAACTAGCACTGCACACCGCGGCTCGCACCATATTGGCCACCGCACCGATCGTCAGGAGCACCCCGTGATAGTCGATACCGTACTCGGACACGTCGATGATCCGGCATTCGCCGGCCGCCGACACCACCATGTCGACATCGGCTGGGGTGACGCTGGTAAACACCGGCAGCTCGTCACCACCGACACCGGTATCGAGGTGCGGATCATGCTGCCGCGCGGCACTTTCCTGCACCAGGATGCCGTGATCGCCGATGACGGTCACGCCATCGTGGTGGTCCGCCGTCCCGCCGAGCCCGCCATCCGGGTCAGGTTCGCCGACAACACCGCGCGCGCCATGCTGATGTTCGGACACCTGCTCGGCAACCAGCACGCCCCCGTCGACGTCGATGATGACGGTGTGACCGTTCCGCTGTTCACCAGCGCCGATGCCGCCAGGGACATGCTCGCCACGATGGGTGTCGTCGGTGAGGTGACCGACCTGGCGCTGGCCGGCCACGGTTGGGCGCGGACGTCCGCGGATGACCATGCCGGCCACCACCACTGACCTCACCACCGCACTGGCGCTGTGGTTGCAGCTACACGACAGTGCGTTCCCCGCCGGGCGGATGGTGCACAGCCACGGTCTGGAGGAGTGGTTGCATCGTCGCCCGGAGGCCGGTGCCGACGCCGTCGAAACGGTGGTCTGCGGATACCTGCGGCACGGTGTCGCGACGCTGGACGCCACCATCACCGCGCATGCCTGGCTCGCCGATGATCTCGACACCCTCGCCGACCTGGACGATCTTGCCGCGACCTACAAGCTGTTCGGCAATACCCGCACCGCCTCGGTGTCCGCGGGCGGCCAACTGGCGGCCACCGCTGTCGACATCGGGATCGGGCAACGGCATCCCTACCTGCTGGCGGTGGCGACGGGGGCGGTGCCCGGTCATGCCGCCGTGGTCGACGGAGTGGTGCAGGCGCTGTTGGGCATTCCCCGGGAGGTCGCCGTCATCGGCGTGCTGCGATCGATGATGGCCTCGTTGTTGAGCGCGGCGGTACGGCTCGGCAGGTTGGGCCCGCTGCAGAGCCAGCGCATCCAACTACGCAACGCCGAAGCGATGGCGGTGCTGGCGCACGCCGCCTGCGAACGGCCACTGAGCGAGTTGAGCAGCGTGTCACCGGCATTGGAGATCAGCGGGATGCGTCACGAGGAGCGGACATCGCGGTTGTTCGCGACCTGATCGTCCGGTCATTCGATGACTGCGCTGAACTCCGCTTCGACGAGGGGACCGCGCCTCAGCCGGTCGCCGGACTCTTGAGAGCCCGGATGGCCAGCCACGCGGCCGTCCGGTCGTCGGGGCTGGCCATCGACAGCCCGGTCAGCTCCTCGATACGGCGGATCCGCGCCGCCAGCGTCTGACGGTGCACCTGAAGCCGGCTCGCCGAGGATCCCCAGGCACCGTGCTCGGCCAGGTAGATCTCCAGGGTGCGGGTCAGCTCGCCGTGCCGGCCACCGTCGTCGCGCAGCGGGTCCAGTATCGCGGCGACGCGCGTCATCGCGCTGTCGTCGAGGTGATCCAGCACGTAGGAGACGGTGGCCAGGGAGCGGTACCAGACGACCGGGCGCGAATCGACCACCGCGATCTCGAGCGCCTGTCGTGCCTCTGCGGCGGTGCGGGCGAGCAACTCCGGCGTCGCAGCCGATCCCAGCCCCATCCGCAGCGGCATACCGGCCTCGGTCAGTCGTTCTGCCATCGCGGCGAGTTCCGGGGCCCGGTCCGCACCGATGAATCCCAGCACCCGACCCCGTTCGGCGGACACCATGTGGACGGCTCCCAGTTCGTCGAGCCACCGGATGGACTGTCGTTCCGGGTCGATCGCGCTCGATCGCGATGCCACCGCGAAGGCCGTCAGCGATTGTTCGTGAACGCCCCAGCGCCGCAGCAGTGTTGCGGCCTCCACACCGCCACGCAACAGTGTCGACAGCAGCACCTCACGCCCCAGACGCTCGGTCGCCGGGTGATTGGCGGTGTGCAGTAACAGATCCAGCAGGGCGGCCACCTGGGAGGCCAGATCCCTGCTGCGACTGGTGGATCCGCGTGCCCCGATCACCAGGTAGGCGCTGACGTCGGCACCCTGGCCCACCGGATGCACCTGCAGGCCTGGATGCCGGATCCGCACCCGGCGCCCGAATGCGGCCGAACCCGCGTCACGCACGTGCAGACTGCCCGCGCCGGCAGTGGTGATCACCTCGCCGTGGGCATCGAGAAGCACTGCCCAGCCGTCGATCCGGTGTGCCAGCTCGGCCACCACCGCCACCACACCGCCGCGGCGCGCCACCTGCGTGAGCACCTTGGTCCCCGTGGTGACCCTGCGGTCCTCGGCGGCCTGGTCGGCGGCGATCAATGCCGTCAGCCGCGCATGCACGACATCGGCGGACAGCTGCGGCACGGCGACCGCGGTTCTCGCCCCACCGACGAGGGCATCGCGCAGTCCGCCATCCAGGGATCCGCCGGCGATGATCGCCACGCATCCGGCCAGCGGCGCCTTCGCGGCACCGGCGGCCAGCGTCAGCGCCCAGTCCCCGGGGGCGGCCACCACCAGCGTCGTGTACCCGGGCGAACTGGGCAGCACCAGATCGGCCAGCGCCACGCTGTCCTCGACCGGCGTCGCCCCGTCGACGGCACCGGCGACCAGCTCGGCGCCGAAATGCTCGGCGATCGCCCGCACGTCATAGGCCACATCGGAAGTGTACAAAATGATGGTTTGATCTCACTCGATCACAATTTTTGCGGCTGTCCACGCGCTGGTGCGCTCCCTACGATTCGGAGCATTCCCGCAATCAGAGGAGCCCGAGTGAAAGCGATCGTCTTCCGTGATCCCGCCACGCCCATCGAGTACGTGGACGTCGACCTGGCCGGCCCCAAGCCCGGCGAGGTGCGGGTGAAGATCGCCGCCGCCGGGGTCTGCCATTCGGATCTGCACGTCAAGCGCGGCGAGTGGGATGCGAAGGCCCCGCTGGTGATGGGCCACGAGGGCTCCGGCGTGGTCACCGAACTCGGCGAGGGTGTCACCACGCTGGCAGTCGGCGACCACGTGGTGCTCTCCTGGGTACCGCCGTGCGGCGAGTGCCGCTACTGCCGCTCCGGCCACGAGGCCCGCTGCCAGAAGGTCGCCACGGTCGTCGCACCCCTGGGCACCCTGTTCGACGGCACATCGCGGCTGTCGCGCAACGGCGAGACGGTGCACCACTATCTCGGGGTCTCCTCGTTCGCCGAGGAGGTCATCGTCCCGGCCTCGGGTGCGGTGAAGGTGCGCGAGGATGCCCCGCTGGACGTCATCGCCGTTGTCGGCTGCGCGGTGGCGACCGGTGTCGGCGCCGTGCTCAACACCGCCGCGGTCGAGCCGGGGGCCTCCGTCGCAGTGATCGGGTGCGGCGGCGTGGGCCTCAACGTCATCCAGGGCGCGAAACTGGCCGGAGCGAGCCGGATCATCGCCATCGACGTCCGCGACGACAAGACCAAGATGGCCGTGCAGTTCGGCGCCACCGACCGCATCAACGCATCCACTGGCGACGCCGAGGAACAACTGCGCGAGCTCATCCCCGACGGCGTCGACTACGCCTTCGACGCGTTCGGCCACACCGGCACCACCGAGCAGGCCATCCGGATGCTGGGCCTGGGCGGGGCGGCCGTCGTGGTCGGCCTGCCGCCCACCGGCGCCAAAGCCTCCTTCGAACCGCTGGTGCTCGCCGAAGCCGACCAGCGCATCCTGGGCTCCAACTACGGATCGGTCCGCCCCTCGATCGACATCCCCGCACTCGTGGATCGGTACATGGACGGTCAGCTCAAGCTCGACGCCCTGATCTGGGCCAGCCGGCCACTGAACGAAGCGGCGGCGGCGTTCGAGGACCTGGAATCCGGCGAAGCGCTGCGCACCCTGCTCATTCCCTGACCTCACCGGCGTACAACGACTTTCGATACAAAGGAGCCGAATGGCCACCACGAACCCGCCCGTCGACGCCGGCCTGCGTCACGGGGTGATGTCCGGTCCGGAGCTGGCCGCGCAGGCCATCGCCAACATCGCGCCCAGCGCCGTCATCGCCTTCACCGCGGCGGCCATCTATCTGAGCGCGGGCACCGGCACCATCTTGTCGTTCGCGCTGGCGACGGTGGTCATCCTTTCGGTCGGGTACTGCGTGGTGGTGTTCGCCCGCCGCAATGCCTCGGCCGGCTCGCTGTACACCTATGTGTCCAAGGGTCTCGGCCCGTTCGGGGCCTACCTGGCCGGTGTCGCGCTCCTGGTCGGCTGCTGGGGCATCGCCGCCGGATCCCTGGGCGGCGCGATCTCCTACACCAGCGACTTCCTGGTCTCCCTGGGCATCCCGGCCGGCGGTACCGTCGCCACGATTGTGCTCGCGGTCGTATTGGGCGGGTTGGCAACGCTTTTCACGATCCGAGGAATCCGGCTCTCGGCCCGGGTCTCGTTGACCCTGGAACTGATGTCGGTCACCATCATCATGATCCTGCTGGTGCTGGCGCTGGTGTGGGCCGGACCGGCCGCCTGGGATCCGTCACAGTTCTCGCTCAGCGATGTCCCGGGGCAGGGTGTCGCCGCGGGCATGGTGCTCGGCATCCTCGGATTCGTCGGGTTCTCTTCCGCCGACGCACTGGGCCGCGAGGCGCGGAACCCCTACACGGCGATACCGCGGGCCATCATGTGGAGCGCACTGGTGGTGGGTGTGCTCTATGTGTTCGCCGCCTACACCCAGATCGCGGTGCTGCAGGAGGGACTGGCCGACAGCGCGAATCCGTTGCAGGACATCGCCACTCTGATCGGCATGCCGACCTGGTTCAATCCGATCCTGCTGTTCGGGGTGGGTGCCTCGTTCTTCGCGGTCGTGGTCGCCCCGCTGAACGTCGTCGGCCGCATCGGGTACGTGATGGGCAAGGAGGGCGTGGTCGCCGACCGCTTCGGTCGCACCCATGACGGTCACCTGACACCGCACCGGGTGCTGCTGATCGCCGGGCCCGCCGCGATAATCCTGGACATCATCCTGCTGGCAGCCGGCGTGCATCCGATGGACATCGTGGTGTGGGTCGACACCTACGCCACCTACGGGTACATGATCGCGTACTCGCTGGTCGCCGCCGCCTGTGTGGTCTACACCCGGCGCGCCGGGCTACCGAACCGGCTGGTCTGGATCACCGCGGTGATCGCGATCCTGGCCATGGCCTACACCTTCTTCGCCAATGTCTATCCGGTGCCGACGTTCCCGCTGAACATCCTGCCTTATCTGTTCCTGGCCACGATCGCCGTCGCCCTGGGCTGGTACTACCATCTGGTGCGCAACCGGCCCGAGGTGATCGCCCGGATCGGCCAGACCGAGACGGACACGCTGGAGGGCGTCGGCTGAGCACTACCCTGTGGTGATGACCGGACATTTCGCGGTACTGGGAGCCACCGGCGCACAGGGTGGCGCAGTGGTCAAAGCGCTACTGGAGGCCGGGGCGACGGTGCGCGGGATCACCCGCCGCACCGATTCACGTGCGGCGCTGCGACTGGCCGAGGCCGGCGTCGAGGTGGTGGCCGCCGATCTGTCCGATGAGGCGTCGGTCGCGCAGGCCTTCTCCCGCGTGACCGGGGCCTACGCGCTGACCACCCCGTTCGAGGAAGGACCGCAGGCCGAGATCGCGCAGGGCCGGACCATCCTGGCCGCCGCCCGGTCGGCGCAGGTGCCGCACCTGGTGTTCTCGTCGGTCGCCGATGCCGATCAGCACACCGGCATACCGCATTTCGACAGCAAGGCCGTGGTCGAGGCCGAGCTGGCCGGATCCGGCCTGTCGTACACCATCGTCGGGCCGTCCTATTTCTATGACAACATGCTCGGCGGTCTCGACGACATCAAGGCCGGGGTGTTCGAGCTTCCGCTGCCCGCCGACGCGCCGCTGCAGCAATTGTCCCGGCGTGATCTCGGGCGGTTCGTCGCCGCGGTGCTGGCCGATCCCGATCCGGTGCGCGGCGCGCGCATCGACCTCGCCTCCGATGAGCCGTCCGGTCGGCAGATGGCGGCCGCCCTATCCGAAACTCTCGGCCGTCCGGTCGAATTGGTGACCCACGATCCGTCGCAGATCGGCTCGCCGGACATGCGGGCCATGTTCACCTTCCTCGCCGCGGGTGGCTACACCGTGGATATTGCCGCACTGCACGCGCAGTATCCGCGGATCGGCTGGCAGAGCTTCACCGACTGGATCGACACCGACCTGCGGCCGCTACTGGGCTGACGGTCACGGGGCTGCCGGGAGGGCAACTAGTCTTGGCCCATGACCGTCTCCCGCCTGCAGCCCTACGCGGTGACGATCTTCGCGGAGATGTCGGCACTGGCCGCCAAGATCGGCGCGGTGAATCTCGGACAGGGTTTCCCTGACGAGGACGGCCCCGCCCAGATGCTGAAGGTCGCTCAGGACGCCATCGCCGGCGGCGTCAACCAGTACCCGCCGGGGTTGGGCATTCCAGAGTTGCGCAACGCGATCGCCGCGCAGCGCCGGCGACGGTACGGCATCGAGTACGACCCGGATTCCGAGGTGCTGGTGACCGTCGGCGCCACCGAGGCGATCGCGGCTGCGCTGCTGGGCCTGGTCGAGCCGGGGTCCGAGGTGCTGGTCATCGAGCCGTTCTACGACTCCTATTCCCCCGTCATCGCGATGGCGGGATGTCACCGTGTCACGGTCCCCCTGGTACCCGCCGGCCGCGGTTTCGCCCTCGACGTCGAGGCGCTGCGCGCCGCGGTCACCCCGCGCACCCGGGCACTGCTTCTCAACTCGCCGCACAACCCGACCGGCATGGTGCTCAGCGACGCCGAACTGTCGGCGGTTGCCGCGCTGGCGACCGAGCACGATCTGCTGGTGATCACCGACGAGGTGTACGAGACCCTGGTCTTCGGCGTGGAGCATCGCCCGCTGGCGGGCTACCCGGGTATGCGCGGGCGCACCGTCACGATTTCCAGCGCGGCCAAGATGTTCAACGCCACCGGTTGGAAGATCGGCTGGGCGTGCGCGGCACCCGAGTTGATCGCCGGTGTGCGAGCGGCCAAGCAGTACCTGACGTATGTCGGCGGGGCACCGTTTCAGCCCGCCGTCGCGTACGCACTCGATCACGAGGATGACTGGGTGGCCGGTTTGCGCGCCGATCTGCAGGCCAAGCGTGACCGCCTCGGCGACGCATTGGCCGATCTGGGCTTCGAGGTGCACGACAGTGCCGGCACCTACTTCCTGTGCGCGGATCCGCGACCCCTCGGTTACACCGACAGCACGGCGTTCTGCGCCGAACTGCCGCACCGGGCCGGGGTCGCGGCCATCCCGATGTCCGCGTTCACCCGCGCCGACCCGGACAACCCCGCGGATGACTGGAATCATCTGGTGCGCTTCGCCTTCTGCAAGCGCGACGACACCATGGACGAGGCGATTCGCCGGCTCCAGGTGTTGCGGGGGCGCTGAACGGGCTTATCCGCTCGCGCCGACCACGAGTGAGACGTTGTCGCGTTGTCCGGCACGGAATTCACGCAACAACGTCACACTCGGGCGTCACACTCTCGGCCCTGCCCGAGGTTCAGGACAGCGACGCGGCAACCAGCTTGTCGCGGGTGCCCAGCAGGTAGTACACCGCGAAGCCGACACCACAGCCGATGAACCAGCTGTACTGGGCGGCAGTGTACATGCCCGGGACGCTGCCGCCGAGCAGCACCGGGATCACCGCAAGGACCGCGCCCAGCACCGTGGCGATCACCGCGACGCGGTTGTATCCCTTGGTGTACCAGTACTTTCCGGATTCGGCCATGGTGAACAGATCATCGATCACGACCTTCTGCTTGCGCACCAGGTAGTAGTCGGCGATCAGGACACCGAACAGCGGACCGATGAACGCGCCCAACGTCTCCAGCGTGTAGTGGATGACCTCGGGGTTGGCGTACAGGTTCCACGGGGTGATCAATACCGAACCGACCGCGGCGATCATGCCGCCCGCGCGCCAGCTGATGCGTTGCGGGCTGACGTTGGAGAAGTCGAAGGCCGGTGAGATGAAGTTGGCCACGATGTTGATGCCGATGGTGGCGATGGTGAACGTCAACGCGCCCAACACGATGGCGAAGGTGCTGTCGATGCGGGCCACCGTCTCCACCGGATCGGTGAGCAGTTCCCCGAACACCGGCAATGTCAGTGACGCCGTGACGACCACCAGCACCGAGAACACCAGGAAGTTCACCGGCAGGCCCAAGAAGTTGCCCCGCTTCACCGCCTCGAAGGACTTGCCGTAGCGGGAGAAGTCACCGAAGTTGAGCATCGGTCCGGAGAAATAGGAAACGACCAGTGCGATGGCACCCAACATGACCGGCACCGCCGACCAACCGGTGTGGGTGACCGCACCGAGGTTCAGATCGATGGCTCCCCACCCGGCCTTGTAGATCAGGTAGCCGCACAGCATGAACATCACCACATAGACTGCCGGACCGCAGAAGTCGATGAACTTGCGGATCGACTCCATGCCGCGCCAGAACACGCAGGCCTGCAGCACCCAGAGCAGCAGGAAACTGCACCAGCCCAGCAACGAGAGCCCGGCAAAGCCATAATCCTCGACCACCGCATACGGCATCAATCCGGGAAAGAGCTTGAGCAGCACGACATCCAGCGCCGCCGATGCGAGGTAGGTCTGGATTCCGTACCAGGCCACCGCGATCAACCCGCGGATGATGGCCGGGATGTTGGCACCGAGCACGCCGAAGACGGTGCGGCAGATCACCGGGTACGGGACGCCGGTGGCCTGACTGGGCTTGGCCACCAGATTGCAGAAGAAGTAGACGATGGTGATGCCGACGAGCAGCGCCACCAACACCTGCCAACTGGCCAGGCCGAGCGCGAACAGACTGCCCGCGGTGACATAACCGCCGACGCTGTGCACATCCGACATCCAGAACGCGAAGATGTTGTATGAGGTCCAGGACTGCTTGCCCAGCGGTGCGAGGTCCTCATTGGTCAGCCGCGGGTCGTAGCCGGGCTTGATGACGCCGCCGCCGACGGGGTGGCCGGCGGCTTCGACGATGTCACCGGCGCCGACGGCGGCTCCCGGTGGCGCGCTATTGGGTGGGACAACGGTTTCGGTCATGGTTGCCGACTATGCGACCGGTTTGTTTCCCCGCCGTTTCCCCGGACTTATCTTCTCGGTTGCGGGCGAAATATATTCCTCAGGCCAACAGGCCCGTATCGCGCGGTAGCGTCGCGATGACGGCATTGAGCCGCCCGGCATGGTGTTCGGCGACCGCCAGCAGACCGGCCACATCGCCGGCGAGGAATGCCTCCAGCATGGCGCGGTGATCGGAATGCAGCTCGGCCCGATCGGCGGGACTGACGTGGACCATCGATTGCACCGGCTCGGTCACGTTCCATGCCGCCTCAAGCATGTGCAGAAGGCGGTGCATGCGTGACGGTGCGGTCAACGCGGCGTGAAACTGCCGGCTACCGCGGTGATACGCCGCGCCGTCTCCGTCGCTGATGGCCTGTTCGAGGCGTTGATTGGCCAAGACCGCGGTGGCGCGGTCGGCATCGGTGGCGTTGTAGACCGCGGCGGTCAGCGACGCTGACTCCAACGTCTCCCGCACGATGTACATCTCCCTGAGCTCCTGCGCGGTGAGCAGGGCGATGGTGTATGCCCCGTTGCGTCGGTGCGTCACCAATCCCTCGGCCACCAGGGTCTTGAGCGCCTCGCGGATGGGAATTGGGCTGACCCCGAACAGGTCGGCCACCTCGGCCGGCGGAATCGGAGTGCCCGGTGGCACGCCACCGTCGAGGATGGCACGGCGCAACTCGACGAGGATCTCGTGCTGCGATGTCCTGGTCCGGTCGGCAACCAGGCGGTCGAGCAGCGCCGAACGTCGCACCGGCATCATCGGTTCACGGTAAGCCGCGGATGTTGCCGCCGTGTTGCCCGGTTCGTACCTACAGCGAAGAAGCGACCTCCCAGAGCCGCTCCAGCGTCGGCAACGAATGATCCAGCGGGCTCAGCGCCACGTCGGTGGCCCCCGCGTCCAGATAGCGACGCAGCTGTGCGCGCACCGTCGCGGCGTCACCGACGGCGGCCAGGTCGGCGATCGAATCGAGCTGTTCGCGCTCGATAACCCTCTGATACGAGGGAATGGTCGCGTAGAAGGCCAAGGTGTCGGCCGCGAGTGTGCGTCCGGCGTCGACGTCATCGGTGATCAACGCGGGCACCATCGCGATGATCTTCGGGGCGGGCCTGCCCGTGGCGGTGGCAGCCGCGGTGATCTGGGGGACGATGAACTCCCCGACCGTGCGGGGTCCGGCCAGATACGGCAGCGTGCCGTCGGCCAGTTCACCGGTGACCCGCAACGCCTTGGGACCCATCGCCGCCACGTATACCGGGACCGGAGTCCCGCCGGCCACCGATACCGGCCACTCGGGGCCTGCGCTGAACTCCGCACCGTGGAAGTCGACCGCGCCGTCGTCGAATACCGCGCGCAACACCTGCAGGTGCTCGCGCAGCCGCGCCACCGGATTCGGCCATGATCGACCGAAGGCATCCTCCTCGGGCTTGTGTGCGCCCAGCCCGATCCCGAGGCTGAAGTTGCCGTGTGCGGCGGCCTGCGCGGTCTGGGCCTGCGCGGCGACGATCAGCGGGTGCCGTGGATTCAGCGGGACGACGGAGGTGCCGACACCGAGTCCGGGCACGGCGGCGCCGATCAGGCCGGCCAACCCGATGGCGTCGTGATCGAACTGCTGGGCCAGCCAGATCTGGCGGACCCCGGCGTCGTGGGCGCGGCGGGCCTGGGCGATGGCGTCGTCGACATGGTTGGCCGACTGTCGGTTGGGAACGAGAACGATTCCGGTGGGCATGTACCGGACAGCGACCGGGCGGCGGTCAGAATTCCTTTTGCCGCACGCCGATTCTGACCTTCGGCTTCCCGGTCAGCCGTAGAACCGGCAGACCCGGGCGCGCAGTCGGTCGACGGCGGCGTCGAGGACGAGCTTCTTGGCGCGCCGGATCAGGAACTCCGGGATGGGTGCGGCCAGATCGATGATCAGGTCGAAACGGACCCGGGTGCGGTCGCCCTCGCGGATCAACTTGTACTCACCGTGCTGACCGCGCTGCTGGAAGGTGTCCTGGGCGTCCCAGACCATCCAGTCCTCACCCCAGTGATATTCGAGCATCTCCTTGTCGGTGATGCCCATGATCTTCACGGTCGCCTTGACGTGATGGGGCCTGCCATCCGGATGACGATCCACCACCTCGGTGGCCCTGTGCAGGGTTGACCACGTCGGCACCTCGTCGATGTCGGCGAGCGCATCCAGGATCGCCTCCGGCGAGGCGTCGAAGAGAACTTCCCTCGACGCTCTGACAGCCATCAGGCAAATATAAGACCGTCCTTATATTGCCGCAAGGATTTTGTCGAACTGGTTTTAACTAATTGACGTCAAGTTCTTCAGCAAAGCCGTCACCATCCGAGGTCGGCGAGCTCGGTGGCGTGCTGCGGTGGAACACCGACCTGTCCGGCCGGCGTGCGGGAGAACCGTGGCGCCGGCGCGGCCTGCCGCACACCCCCGACGTCGATCAGGGTGTCGCGCGCCCGCAGGTGCGCGCTGTCGGCGGCCTCGGCCCAGCTCAGCACCGGCGTGACGCAGGCGTCGGTGCCGGCGAACACCGCCATCCACTCGGCACGCGTGCGCGTGGCAATTCGCGCCTCGAACGCGGCGCGCAGTTGCGGCCAGCGGTCGCGTTCGAACTGCCCCGGCACCTCGTCGGCCCGTAACTCCAGGCCGGCGAGCAACGCCGCGAAGAACTGTGGCTCGATCGCCCCGACCGCCAGGTGACCGCCGTCGGCCGTCTCATAGGTTCGGTAGAACGGGGCGCCGCCGTCGAGCAGGAACGACTCGCGTTGATCGGCAAGCGATCCCGTCGCCTTCATGGTCCACATCATCTGAGCCAGCATGCTGACCCCGTCGACCATCGCCGCGTCGATCACCTGTCCCGCTCCGGACCGCTCACGCTCGTAGAGCGCGGCCAGGATCCCGGCCAACACCAGCATGGAACCCCCGCCGAAATCGGCGACCAGGTTCAGCGGTGCGACGGGCGGGCGATCCCGATACCCGATGGCGCTCAGCACCCCGGTCTGGGACAGATAGTTGATGTCGTGCCCGGCGGTCTGCGCCAACGGCCCGTCCTGCCCCCACCCGGTGATGCGCGCATAGATCAGCCGCAGGTTCACCGCGGTGCACTCGTCGGGCCCGATGCCGAGCCGCTCGCAGGTGCCGGGGCGGAAACAGTCCAGCAGCACATCGGCTTTCGACACGAGGTCGAGCAGCGCCTGCGGTTCGCGCTTCACATCGAGGTCGACGACGCGCTTACCCCGGTGCAGCAGGTCGACGTTCTCGGCAGGCATCTGCAATGAACCGGGGCGACGGACGCGCACCACGTCGGCGCCCAGATCGGACAACATCATCGCCGCGTGCGGCCCGGGCCCGATCCCGCCGAGTTCGACGATCCGGACGCCCGCGAGCGGACCGGTGGGAGTCACCCCTTCTTGACCTTGAGCACCTGCTTGCGCAACCCGTCGGTGGCCACGTCGATGGCGCCGGACATGACCTTCTTGAGCAGGAACCCGGGCAACGGGATCGCCAGGTCGATGGTCATGTCGAACCGGACGCGGGTCTTGTCCCCCTCGGGCGTCAGGGTGTAGCTGCACTCCTGGGATTTCAGCTGACTGGCCTTGACCAACACCCAGCTGACCTTGTCCTCCGCCCACGTGTAGTCGATCGTCAACTGATCGCTGATACCGACGGTCTTGATGGTCTGGACGACACGGTGGGGGCGGCCCTCCGAGTCCCGGTCGACCACCTCGGCCTTCTGATACTGGGGAGACCACGACGGGGTGGATTCGACGTCGGCGACGACGGCGAGGATCTCCTCCGGGGTCGCCTCGATGACCACTTCACGGGTAACGCTGGTTGCCATGGGCTGACAGTAGCGACCGCGGGACCGCCCCGGGTGCACTATGCCGACGGCACCAGCATGGACTCCCAACTGCGTTCGCCCGACTGCGCCAGGTCCCGCTGTGTATAGCGCCTGCCGTCGGGGCCGATGTACGAGCCGGTGGCCGGGTCGTACACCGCGACCGCGACATTCTGCGGTGCACCGCCGACCGACGTCCCGGCGATCGGTCCGGTCGGCTGCGGTGCACCGGCGGGCTCGGTCGCGTTCGAGTTGCCACCTCCGATCGGCGGTGGAGGTTCGCCGGGTGCGGACACCCCGGGCGGGTACTGCGGCACGCCCTGCCCACTGAGCGTCGCGTTCGGGTCGCCCTTCCAGTTGTAGCCGTCGTTGAGCGGGACGTACTCCTCATCGCTCTCGCAGATCTCCACGGTGGGCGCGCGTTTCCACGGTTTCGTCTCGCACGGGATGTTGCGCACCCCGCGGACGTTGAGATCGGAGTTCTGCGGCACCCGGCAGTACAACTCCCCCGATGGGCGGTCCGGGGCGTCGACGTCGGTGGGGATGCGCTGCTGGCGGGCCGGTAGGAATCCGGTGTTGCACGGCGGCGGCCAGTTCAGGTTCAGGTTGAAGTCCAGATAGATTCCGCGGTACGCCTGTTTGGTGTTCGCATTGGCCGTGGTGATCGCGGACATGACGGCCGTGCCCTGCGGGTACAACACAAGCAGTTGCTCCAGATCCGCGCGGTAGGTCACCGCGATATCGCCCAGGCTGACCATGTTCGCCAGTAGGACCGGTAGCGCGGGGGCGAACCGGTCGAACAGCGCCTGGCCCTCCTGCAGGGCGGGTCCGCCCTGGTTGAGCAGATCGCCGAAAGCGGCGTCCTGAGCCGCGAACTGGCCGGTCACCGACGCCATCCGCGACGCCCATGTCTGGATCGAATCGGCGGTCCGCGCTTGGGAGTCCAGCACTTCCGGCGACTGGTCGATCAACGTGGTCAGCTGATCGGTGACGGTACCGGCATCGGTGGCAATGGCGGTCGAACCGTCGACGATCCGGGCGAGTTCGCGTCCGAGACCGCCGACCGCGGTGTCGGCCTCGTCGACCAGGGTGCGCAGATTCTCCCGCGGAATGGCTTGCAGCGCAGTATTGGTCGCATCGAGCAGACCGGCGATATCGGCGGGCACCGATACCCTGCCGGCCGCGATGGCATCGCCGTCGTGCAGGTTCGGGCCACCCGCACCGTTCGGGGTCAGTTCGACGAACTGCTCACCGATGGCCGACCGGCTGTGCACCGCGGCGGAGACATCGGCGGGTACCGGGGTGTCCGATTCCAGTGTGAGGACGGCCCGAACCCCGACGTCGGTGACATCGACGGAGGTGACGCGACCGATCTCGTCACCGCGGTAGGTCACCACCGATGTCGGATAGAGCCCGCCGGAACGGGGCAGCTCGAGGGTGACCTGATAGCGCCCGACACCCAGCAGCGCCGGTGCTTGGACGAACCCGAAAAGCATGACCGCGCCGGCGATCACGGTGACCGAGCCGAGGACGGCCAGTTGGATCCAGACCTTGTGGTGCAGACGTATCACCTCAGTACGCCCCCCACCGGTACGGTGCGACCAGCGGGTTGCCCGCCGTGTACGGGCTCGGCATGGTGCCGATGGTGCGGCCCCACTGCATCTCCAGTTCGGTCAGGTTGCCTTCCCACCGGGTACCGGTGAAGATGCTGCTGTCCAGCCGGCTCAGGGTGAGATCGACGATGAGGCTGATATTGGCGAAGTCGCCGCGGAACCAGTTCGGGATGGTGCTCTTCACCCACGGGTAGGTGGACAGGAAGTCCAGCCCCCGGGTGAGGGCGGGTCCGGCATCGGCGAGCTCGCGGAACACCGGTGCGATCTGGCGCAGATTGTTCACCAATGATTCGCGGCTCTGCTGCACCGTCGAGTTCGCGATGGCGCTGAACTTGCCGAGCGCGTCGATGGCATCGGCCAGTTTGGTGCGCGAGTCGGCGAGAACCTTCAGCGCCTGCGGCATGGTCGTCAGCGCCCGGTCGACGACGACGTCGTTGGCGGCGACCTGTCCGGCGAGGTCGTTGAGATGTTCGGTGGCGGTGATGATGTCATCGGTTTGTGCGTTCAACGCGCTGATGAAGGAGTCCAGTTGGGTGAGCAGACTGCGCATATCGTCTTCACGCCCGGCCAGTGCTGTCGCGAAGCTCTGGTTGATCTCCTGCAACTGAGCCAGCCCGCCGCCGTTGAGCAGGACCGACACCGAGGCCAGGGTCTGCTCCGTGGTGGGGTAGGTCGCGGCCGCGGACAGCGGTATCACCGAACCGTCGGTCAATCGGCCCTGCGGGACCGCGTCGGTGGGTGGGGCGAGCTCGATGTGCATGGAGCCCAGCAAACTGGTCTGGCCGACCTTGGCCGTGGCGTTGGCGGGCAGCACGACGTCTCCGTCGATCCGCATGGTGACCAGGGCGTGCCAGTCCTGAACCTCGATCTTGGTGACGTTTCCGACGTTGACGTCGGCAACGCGGACGCGGGTGTTCTGCTGGATGACCACCACGTCGGGTAGCTGCGCCTGGATGGTGTAAGCCCCGTCGCCGGTGCCCGCGGTACCGGGCAGGCTCAACGAATTCAGGCCTCGCCACTGGCATCCCGGAACCAGTGCCAGCACCGCAATGAGGATCCCGACCAGCGCTATGCGGCTCACGGGGTGCCGCCCGGCACCATCAGACCGGGCAGACCGGCGGCGGGGTCGGTCGGTACCGCGGGGCCCTCGGCGGCCAGCATGCCGATCGGGTCCGGCGGCGGTGGCGCAGCGGCAACGAAGTCGGGTCGCAGATGGTTCTCGCTGTAGGTGATCTCGTTGGGGCGTGCGGTGGCCCCGACGAACGGGTTTCCACCGATCGGCAGGAAGTTGTACTGCCGGTTCTTGACGATCGGCGCCAGATATTGCGTGCAGAGTTTCGCGGATTGTTCGCTGTTCAACCGGGAGGCGGCCTGCACTGCGCCACAGATGAATCCGACAGTGTTGGCGAAATTGCCCAGTGCCATGATGCCGGTGACCGCGGCCTGCGCAGGTTGATAGATGTTCATGAAGTTCTGGAACACCGTCGGTGCGACGTGCAGGACCTGTTTGACATCACCTCGGCGATCGTTGAGCGCGGTGGTGACGGCGGTGAACCGGTCGACGGTGGTGCCCAGTGATTCCCGATTGTCGGCGATGAACCCGCGCAGATCGGTGACGGCCGCATCGAGACCTGAGGTGGCGTCGGCGATCTCGTCGGGGGTGTTCGACAGCACGGTCGACACGTCGGCGAGGTTCACGTTGAACCTGGCCATCAGGTCACTGCTGGCAGACAGCGCCGACACCAGCATTTGCAGGTTGCGGACGGTGCTGAAGATATCGGTGCTGTGGTCACCGAGCACCGACATCGCCTGCGAGAGTTTGAGGACGGTGTCACGGGCGGTGCCGCCCTGGCCGCGCAGGTTCTCCGCTGCGCTGTTGATGAATTCACCGACGGCGTTCGGGCCTCCGGGCGTCGTCGGCTGCAGGGCTTCGGTGAGCTTCTGCAATTGCGCGCGGAAGTCGTCCCATTCCACCGGAACGGCCGTGCGCTCCAGCGGGATCGCGGCGCCGGCGGCGAGTTTCGGTCCACCGTCATAGGCGGGCACCAGTTGGATGGCCCGGGCGCTCACCAGGGACGGGGAGAGCACGGCGGCCCGGACGTCGGCGGGCACCGGGTAGCGGGCATCCACCGAGAAGGTGACCTTGATGTTCTGCGGTTGCGGCTCGATCGATTCGATATCTCCGACGGCGACGCCGAGAATCCGGACCTCGTCACCGACATAAAGGCCGTTGGTGTTGGCGAAATAGCCGACGTAGGTGTTGGTGACGACCCGGTCCCACCACGAGGTGCCCACGACCGAGATGCCGACGACCAGCAGCACCGACAGCACGGCGGCCAGCGCGATCCGCAACTTCGCCGTCATGGTGCGACCTCACCGGGCGCGGGAACATACACCGCGGTCGGGCCGACCGGCACAGGACCGGCGAACCCGGGCGGGGGTGCTGCCGGCGGACCCGGCGGTGGGCCACCCGGTGGCGGGCCGGGTAGCGGCTGCCGGTAAGGGTACCGCGGATCGCCTGGATGCCCGGTGATGGCATCGGGCAGAGTGAGATTCGGCTCGCCACCCTGGCCGGTGCGCGGGAACGGCACCGGCAGCGCCGGGGTACCGGGTTGGCCCACGCCGGGATCGACCAGCTGCGAGGGCACCCGCACGTTCGGGTCCAGACCCAGATCCGAGAAGGCCGCATCGACGAACGGTTGGACGAATTGGCCGGGCAGCAGGTTCACCAGCGAGGCCTTGAAGAACGGGCCGGAGCCGAGCACCTCACCAAAGGACATCGCGTAGCGGCGCAACAGGTACAGCGTGCGCTGCAGTTCCTGTTTACGGTTGTCCAGGATCGACAGCACTCCGTTGAGCTTGTCCAGGGCGGGTTGCAGTTGTTCGCGGTTGTCGGCCACCAGGCCGGACAGCTGGGCCGATGCCGCTGCCAGATTGCCCATGAACGCGTCCACCGAATCTCGTTGTGACAGTAGCTCGGCCAGCAGGGCGTTTGCGTTGACCACGAGCGAGGCGATCTGGTCGCTGCGCTTGGCCAGCACTCCGGTCACCTTGTCGGCATCGGCGAGCAGGGTGCGCAGCTGGGCGTCGCGGGTGTTGAGGGTGTCGGAGAACTGCGCGACACCTTCGAGGGCGAGCTTCAGGTCGGCCGGGGTGTTCTGGAAGGTCTCGGCCAGGGTCGACAATGCGGTGGACAGTTGGGTGGTGTCCAGCCCGCTGATGGTGGTGGTGAGATCCCCAAGGGCGGTGGGCAGATCGTAGGGTGAGGTGGTCCGTTCCAGCGGGATGGTCCCGTCGAGTTCGCCGTCGCCCTGCGGGGTGAGTTCGAGCATCTTGGTGCCCAGCACCGTCTCGGTCTTGATGGCCGCCTCGGTGCGGTCACCGAGTTCGACGTCGTCATCGACGGTGAACTCGACGAGAACCTTGGTGCCCTCCAACGTCACGCTCGACACGCGACCGACACCGTATCCGGAGACCCGGACATCGCTGCCCGGTTTGATACCACCGGCCTCGGCGAAATACGCGGTGTAGTCCGAAGTCCCCTTGATGACGGGCAATTTGTCGTAGGAGAAGGCGGCTGCCACGACCGCGACCAGCACAAGGGTGCCCACGGCTCCGACGGCCGCGCGGTTGCGTTCGGCGATGGGTTTCATTTCTTCGGTGTGCACCTTCCGGTGTCCTGGCCGGCCAGCTTGATGTACACGGGTTGACCGCCCTTCCCGTTGACCTTGAGCGCGGCGTCGCACAGGTAGAAGCCGAAGTAGTCGCCGTAGAGGCCCTGCCGGGCCAGGATCTGGTAGGTATCGGGCAGGGTCCGCACCAACTCGTCGACGTAGTCGTGGTCGGCCATGATCTGTCCGGCCACCCGGTCCGTCTGTGTTACTGCCTCTTTCACCGGTTCCCGGGCCTGCACCAACAGGTCGGCGACGGTACCGGCCGCAGCACTGATATGCGCCACGCCGGCGGCGATATCGTCGCGACGGTCGGCAAGACCCCGCACCAGGCTCGACAGGTCACCCAGCCCCGCGGAGAACTGGTCATCGCGTGCGGCGAACGTACTCAGCACGGTGTTGAGGTTGGTGATCACCTGTCCGATCAGCTCGTCGCGTCCGGCCAGCGTCTTGGTCAGCGCCGAGGTCTGGGCCAGCACCGAGGACACCGTGCCGCCCTGGCCCTGGAACACCTTGAGTAGTTGCCCGGACAAGGCGTTCACCTGGTCGGGATCCAGCGCTCGGAACAGCGGCCGGAAGCCGCCGATCAACGCGTCGACATCGAGGGCGGGGTGCGTGCGCTCCAGCGGGATGGTCTGGCCGGGCTGTAGCGGTCGCACCGAACCGGGTCCCTCTTCCAGTGCGAGGTAGCGGTCGCCGATCAGGTTTTCGTAGCGCACCGCGGCCGTGGTGCCCTCGGTGAGGGACAGGCCCCTGTCGACGGCGAATTCGACGGTGACGGTGCCGTCCTTGTGCAGGGTCAGGTTGGTCACCTTGCCCACCTCGACGCCGGCGATGCGGACGAAGTTGCCGCCCTTGAGGCCGGAGATGTTGGTGAACACGGCGCTGTAGGAGACCCGCGAGTCGAAGCGGAACTGCCCGAAGACGGTGACGAGGGCGAACAGGAACACCAGGCACATGGCGGTGAACCCCGCGACCCGCACCACGGTACCGGTGATGCTCTTGCGGCGCATGACAGGTCCTTCCTACGGCGTGGGTGGGCCGGGTGGCGGGAATGTCGCCGGGGCCGGCGGGAGCGGGAACGGCGGTGCCGGCGCTCCGAACGGGCCGGGCCCGGGTGCCGGACCGCCGGGGTAGCGGATGCTCGGCTGTTCGGGAACCGCGCGGGTGACCGGAAGGTAGTCGGCCCAGCCGGGGAAGCCGATACCGGGGTTGGTGCGGATCTCGTTGGGCAGGGCGCCCCAACCGGTGTCGGTGACCAGTGCCTTGACCGGGAAGTTCTGGCTGACATCGGGCAATGAACCGCAGCTCGGCTTGCCGCCGGGGCCGCCGGTGGCATTGGTCTTGGGCAGGTTCTGCGGGAATCGGTAGGCATCGTCGCCGGCGAGCATCGCCGCGTCCATGATGACCGATTTCCCGTTGCCGCCGAGGGCATCACGGCCACCGTGTTCCAGGAACCAGACCGCGCCCTGGAACAGGCACGTGTACGTCGGCGAGTATTTCATCAGCAGGGCCGTGGTCGGGTCGAGCAGATTCATGGCGCGCACCAGAGCGGGTTGGTTGCCGCCGATTACGTCGACACCCGATCGGGAGAAGCCGACCGCCGAGAGCAGCAGGGTGTCCAGCGGCTGCGCATGACTTGCGATGGTCGAAGAGGTGGTCGAGAACGAATCGAGGATCGATACGATGTCCTGCGCCGCAACGGAATACGCCTCAGCAGTCTGTCCGAACAACTGCCAGTCGCGTTGCACGGTGGGCATCCGTGGATTGACGGCCAGCAACACCTTGTTCGCCTCGGTGATAGCCCGGCCTATCCGGTCACCCTTACCGCGCAGCGATTCCGACACCGCGGCCAGTACGGCGTTGAGCTTGGCCGGGTCGACGGCCTGCACGACGGCTTGCAGGTTCTCGAATACCGTGTTGACCTCGACGGTGACATTACGACTGCGCAGCACCGCACCGGGTGTCAGCCGGCCCGCGCTGGGCCCGGAGTCGGGCACGATGAGATCCACATACTTGGCTCCGAAGGCCGTGGTGGACTTGATCTCGGCCTCCACGTTGGCGGGCAGATGCTCGAACGGTCCGGGGTATATGTTGAGATGCAGTGCGGCGAGCCCTGATTCGGTGCCGATCGATCCGACCTCGCCGACCTGCACGCCACGCAGTTTGACCTTCGCACCGTTCTCCATCACCAGGCCGGCCCGATCGGATATCAACGTGACGGGCACGAACGTGCGCAGCGTCCCGGAGAACAGCAGCGCGGTCATCACCGTCAGCGCGATGATGACGATCAGCAGGATGGGCGCATACCAGATCGGGTCGATCTTCTCGCGGCGCGGCGCATTGTTGTTCACGCGCTATCCCGAGAGATGGAAGTTGCCGGACTGCCCGTATACCGACAGCGTGATGGTCAACAGGACGAACACCGTTGCGGTGACCGAGGTCCGCACGGCACGGCCGACCGCCTCCCCCACCCCGGCCGGACCGCCGGTCGCGGTGAATCCGTAGTACGTGTGCACCACCATCACCGCGGCGGCCATCGACAGCGCCGCCACGAAGGACCACAGCAGGTCCGACGGCCGAAGAAACGTCGAGAAGTAGTGGTCGTAGACGCCGGCGGACTGACCGTAGACGACGGTGGTGCCCAACCGTGTTGCCAGGAAGGACATCAGGACGGCGACGGTGTAGAGCGGAATCACCACCACGACGCCGGCGACGATGCGGGTGGACACCAGGTAGGTGATGGCCCGGATGCCCATCACCTCGAGGGCGTCGATCTCCTCGTTGATCCGCATGGCGCCGAGCTGCGCGGTGGCGCCCGCACCGATGGTCGCGGCCAGCGCCACCCCGGCGGTGGCGGGTGCGATGAACCGGACGTTGAGGAAGGCCGACAGGAACCCGGTAAGCGCCTCGATGCCGACATTGGACAGCGTGTTGTACCCCTGCACGGCGATCAGCGCACCGGTGGACAGCGTGAGGAAACCGATGATGACGACGGTGCCACCGATCACGGCCAGCGCGCCGGTGCCCATGCCCATCACGGCGATGAGCCGCAGCACCTCGCCCGGGTAGCGGCGGACCGCGTCACCGATGTGGGCCAGGGACTGGCCGTAGAAGGCGGTCTGCTCGCCGAGCAGGCGGGTCCGGTCGACCAGCCCTTGCCCGAAAGTGGTCATCAGGGGGCCACTTTCACGCCGAGCGCGGTGGCCAGGATGTTGATCAGGAACAGCGCCATGAACGCGAAGACCACGGTCTCGTTTACCGCGTTACCCACGCCGGTCGGTCCGCCGCCCACCGACAACCCCTTGTAGCAGGCGATCAACCCGGCGGAGAGCCCGAACAGCAGAGCCTTGACCAGCGAGACGATGACCTGCGGCAGACCGGTGAGCAGTGTCAGGCCCGCGACGAAGGCTCCCGGGGTGACATTCTGGACATAGACCACGAACAGGTAGCTGCCGGTCAGCCCCACCACGGCCACCACCGAGTAGAGCATCAGGGCTACGAAGGTGGCCGCGATGACGCGGGGCACCACCAGCGCCTGCACCGGATTGACGCCGATGACCTTCATCGCGTCGATCTCTTCGCGGATGGTGCGGGCACCGAGGTCGGCGCACATGGCGGTGGCGCCGGCGCCGGCGACGACGATGGCCGTGACGACGGGTCCCACCTGGGTCACCGAGGCCAGCGCGGCACCGGCTCCGGACAGGTCGCCGGCACCGATTTCGAGCAACACGATGTTGAGCGTGAAAACGATCAGCACCGTGTAGGGGATGGACAGCATGATGGTCGGGAAGATCGATACCCGGGCCACGAAGGCGATCTGGTCGAAGAGCTCCCGCCATGCGAACGGGCGCCGGAAAATGGCACCGAACGATTCCGCGCTGAGCACCATGAAGCCACCCACGGCATCCATGGACTTCGTCAACTGACCGGAGGTGCTCATCGCGGCGGACGTTATGACCGGTGGAATTTGCTGTCAAAGGCAACTTTCAGCAGTATGCCGACGTCAATATCCGATTCGGCTGGTGGCCATTCCTCGCGCGATTTAGCTCAGCGTGATTCGATCACGGTGATGCATAGTGCCCGCACTGCGTAGACTCGCCCGTGTGGATGTCGATCCCTCGGTTCCCCCATCAGGTAGCGGCTGCGTGGAGTGCGACGCCGACGGCGGATGGTGGGTCCACCTGCGTCGCTGCACCGCGTGCGGGCATATCGGCTGCTGTGACGATTCGCTGGCGCGGCATGCCTCACACCACTGGCGCAGCAGCGGCCACCCGATCATCCGAAGTTTCGAGCCGGGTGAGGACTGGTTCTGGAATTACGACACCGGCCAGTATTACGACGGCCCGTAATTGTGTGCACCCCAGGCGCATCCCATCGATCAGTCGGTACCGGGTCCCCGATCGCGGGTGCCCGCCGACTGGATGGAGCAGCTGCAGAACCGGGATGCTTGAGTACCGTTTCGACCTCGGCGAAACGGGTATCGACTCCCCGTGAGCGCAGATCCCAAGACCACCGAGTCAGACGCAGGTAAACCGGGCGCCGAGGACGATGTCCTGAGCGACCCGGCCAAGGGTGCCGAGGACCGCTCGGACTGGTCCGACGAGGGCGGCGCGCCGGCCGGCGAAGAACACGCCTAACCTGCGTCGGCAAACACCGCCTGCGCGGCGTTGTAACCGGGTATGAAGGTGATACCGGGCCCGCCGTGGCATCCGGCGCTGCCCAGGTAGAGACCGTCGATCGGGATCGGCTGGTCGACAAAACCTTTCGGTCCAGGACGGTTCGGACCCATCTGCTCGGGGTGGATCAGCCCATGGCAGTAGTCGCCACCGGGTGCGCCGAACATGGTGCTCATGTGCTTGGGCGTGAAGGTGGTGTGCCGGATGATCCGCTGCTCGAAATCCGGTGCCAGTCGCGTGATCTTGTCGATCACCCGACGACCCATCTCGACCTTGAGATCCCCGTAGGACGCCCGCGCGTTGCCCTCTACGGGGAACCACAGCGAGAAGGCCGACACCGCATGCTTGCCGGGCGGGGCGAGGTCCGGATCCTGCACCGAGGGCATCTGCAGTGCGATCGCCGGGTCGGTGGGCACGTCGCCGCGACGGCTCTGCTCCCACTGCTCCTGCAGTTCCTCCGGAGTGTTGAAAATGCCTATCGCCGACTGCATCTCGGGATCGTTGAGCATCGTGTACGGGTCGGCAAAGGTGAGCAGGCCGTCGAGCGCGAAATGCATCTGCAGGTAACTGCCACGGTGGTCGGTGCGGGCGAAGCGGTCACGCACGTCGCCGGGCAGCGCGACGGGGTCGAGCAGCTGGGTGACGGTGGTATCGGGCGACAATGCGGAGACGACGACGGACGCGCTCAGTTCGCTGCCATCCGCCAGTCGCACCCCGGCGACCCGCCCCGCGGCGGTGCGGATCTGCTCGACCTTGGATCGCAGGCGCAGCTCACCACCGCCGTCGATGAGCATATCGCGCAGGTGGGCGGTCAGTGCGCCGATGCCGCCGCGGAGCTTCTTCATCAGCACCGCGTTTTCGTCGGGCACCGCCAGCCCGAACGCCAGCGCCGCGGCGCTGCCCGGTGTCGCGGGGCCCCGGTAGGTGGTGTTGACCGCCAGGAATGACAGCATGCCGCGGAGCGCGCCGTGCTTCTCGGCGTCGGGCAGATAGCGGTCCAGCACGTCGGTGACCGAACCGAACAGCATGTCGGTGATGGCCGCGCGCTCGAATTCGTTTGTCGCGCAGGCATACATCTCGTCGAGAGTCTTGGGCGGCAGGCCCGCCTCGAATCGCCCGAGCGCGCGGGTCGGGGCCTGACTCCAGGCCATCAGCCCCGCCATGCCGTTGACCGCCTCGGCGCCGTGCACCTCGTTGAGGTGACTGAGTAGCTTCATCGGATCGGTGTAGTAGACGACCGGATCGTCGCCGATACCGCGCAGCGATACCGACATGACGTCGACGTCGATGCACGGCAACGCGTCCAGGCCGAGCTCGCGGCTCACCACCGCCGAGGTCGGGAACTGCAGGGATCCGGCGATCTCGAAGTGGTAGCCGTCGAAAAGCTCGACGGTGGAGGCCATTCCGCCGGCGTAGAGCTTGGCGTCCAGGCACAGGGTGCGAAGGCCGGCCCGTTGCAGCAGGGCGGCGGCGGCCAGGCCGTTGTGGCCCGCGCCGATGACGATGGCATCAAAGCTGTCCGACATCACCCGAGGCTGACATCGGTCCCCATGTTTTGTCAATATTGACAAAACATCTAGCGCTGCGGAACCACACCCGCCTCCAGCGAGTCCAGCGCCGTGCGGCACAGCCGGGCCAGCTCGGGCAACGACCGGTCCTCGGCGAGCATCCACACCTCCATGGCACCGAACACCGCGGCGGCGATGCACCGCGCGGTCACGGTGATCTGCAACCGCGTGTCGATATCGGTGGCCGGTGGTTGATCGTCGCGCAGGTGCTCCTCGACGACCTCGGCGAAGGATGCCTCGACCTGCCTGATGTGCCGCACGATGCGCCCGGGATCCAGCTCGTCGGAGCGCAGCTCGGCGATCCGCGCGACGGCGTCGACGTCATAAGGGGATTCCAGGATGGCGGCGTGCACGGCCTCGACGATGGATTCGTCGGCGGACCGGTTGGCCAGCGCGGTGCGAAACCACTCCAGTCCGGCGTCGTAATCGACGAACAGCAGGTCGTGTTTGGAGGAAAAGTGCCGGTAGAAGGTGCGCAGCGAGACGCCGGCATCGGCGGCGATCTGTTCGGCGGACGTCTCCTCAACGCCCTGGGCCAAGAAGCGCACCATGGCGGCCTTACGCAGCGCGTCCCTGGTGCGCTCGCTGCGAGCCGTTTGCGCGGGGCGGACCATCGGCTCAACGTACCGCAGGGCGAACAACCCCCGACGTACCCGCTTGGGCGAAGTCCATAAGCTCTCAGCAAAGGTCCACAGGGGGGTCAGACTTTGCGCGTCCATCATCTCAATTGCGGCAGCATGCCCGTTCCGAGCGCACCGCTGGTGTGCCACGTCCTGCTCGTCGAGTCCGACGACGGACTGATACTGGTCGACAGCGGCTACGGGCTACTCGACTGCGCCGAGCCGGCCCGGCGCCTCGGACCGTTCCGGTTCGCCTCCAGGCCGGTACTCGATCCGGCCGAGACCGCGGCGCGCCAGATCGCGGCCCTGGGGTTCGCTCGGGAGGACGTCCGGCACATCGTCGTCACGCATTTCGACTTCGATCACATCGGCGGGATCGCCGACTTCCCTGCCGCGCAGGTGCACGTCACCGCCGCGGAGGCCGCCGGTGCGGTGCACGCGCCGTCATGGCGGGAACGGGTGCGCTACCGCAGCATCCAGTGGTCGCACGGTCCGACGCTGGTCGAGCACGAACCGGACGGTGAGCACTGGCGCGGATTCGGGGCGGCCAAGGAGATATTGGACGGCGTCGTGCTGATTGCGCTACCCGGGCACACCCGCGGGCATGCCTGTGTCGCCGTGGACGCCGGGCACCGCTGGGTGTTGCACACCGGTGATGCTTTCTATCACCGCGGCCGGATCGACGGCAGGCCCATACCGAAGATCCTGGGGATGGAGATGGTGCTGGCCTTCGACCGCAAGCAGGTGCGCGACAACCACATCCGGCTCGCGGGGCTGGCCGCGCGCAATGAGCCCGACCTGCTGATGGTCAACGCCCACGACCCGATCCTGTTGCAGCAGGCCCGAGCCACCGCCTGATCAACCGGCGGCGACCAGCGCGATGGTTGCCTCGACGGCGTCCTCGGTGATATCGCTCATCGTCCCGCCGTTCTCCACGGTGACCGCGGTGAGCTCGCGCAGACCGCCGAGCAACATGATGATGCGCGGACGGGACACTGGCCCGATACCGGCCTCGCGGAACCGCGGGCTGTCGATCAGAGCGTTGACCATCTCGATGAATTGCTCCATGGAATCGCGGGTCAGCGCGCGGCCGGCGGCACCCAGCGACGGGCCGTCGCGGATCCAGCTCAGCGTCACATCGGGGCGGGACTCCCCCGAGGCGATCCACGCCTCGATGGCCTGGCGGGCCTGATCGCGCCATGGCGCGTCGGGATCCACGGCGGCCGAAATCTGACGTATCTGATCGGCATTCGCGTCGGCCAACAGCGCCATGAAGCACTCCTCCTTGCTGGAGAAGTACTCGTAGAAGGTGCGCCGCGATGTCCTGGCCCGCCGGACGATATCGGCGATCGTCATCTTGGCGTAGCCGTCCTCGGCGATCGAGGCCTCACACGCGGCCAGCAACCGGGTGCGGAAGTCGGCCCCGGCTGCGTCCGTCGTCACCCGCTCACCATATGACGGCGATACCCGCCGCAGTCAGCGAGAGTGCCCCGGCGAGGTAGAACAACGGCGGCGCGACGGGGTGACCGGTGCGTCGCTGCCGGGCGCTGCCCATGCCCAGCACGCCGCCCAGGATTACCAGCAGGACCAGCTTGACCCCGATCTTGGGGTAGTTGAGCACGACATCGGACGGCCACGGCGCGGCCAGCGCCAGACCGGTGATCAGCGAGACCAGCAGGCCGTAGTCCATGACCCTGGTGAATCGGGGTTGCGCCGAGAGCGCCGCCGACGCCCAGGCGCCGAAGGTGACGGCGAAACCGACGATGTGCAGCAGCACAACTACGCTGCGTAGTAGCTCCATGGCCGGAGCGTACCGCCCTCACCGGATGGCCATCACCGGACTGAGGACATCCTTGACGAACTGGCCGATGTTCGTCGCCGGGTCGCCGTCGGGGAAGCTGACGGTGGCCAGCACATTGGCCCCGGCGTCGACGAAGTTGGTGTCGGCACGGTCCTGATGGGTCGACGAGGTCACCAGGATGATGCCCGAGGTATCGGCCTTCTTCGCCAGCGGGACCGAGAAGCGCGCATTCTGCACGGTGCTGTTGGCCTTGTCCTCCACGATGATCCGGTTGGCCGGGAACCCGAGCATCTGCAGGAGGTTGCGCATCTCGCCTGCCTCGGTGCGGCCCTGGCGCGGATTGCCGCCGGTTACGATGATCGGCGATTGCGGGAACGCCTGCGCGACGGCCAGCCCGGTCAGCACCCGGGTGAACAGGATGGGTCGCATCCAGCCGTCGGGGGTCAGGCCGTAACCAAGGATCACGATGGCCGGTTTGGAGAAATCCTTGCCCGCCGGTTGGGCCTGGGCCGCCGGAGCGCCGGCGAGAGCGAACACCGCGAGCAGGGCGGTGACGAGAGCGACCGCGGCAGCGGTCAGGCGAGTACGTGTTTCATCCCCGAATGATTGCGACACGACTGTTGATCGTGATCAGTGGGAAGGATGTTACGAAGACGACAATTTCGATCTGAGTGGCCAGGGCCGGGATCGAACCGGCGACCTTCCGCTTTTCAGGCGGACGCTCGTACCAACTGAGCTACCTGGCCGGAAGGCCCCGGCCTTTCGACCGGGATACCTCGCCGAGATGGCGACCCTGACGGGACTCGAACCCGCGACCTCCGCCGTGACAGGGCGGCGCGCTAACCAACTGCGCCACAGGGCCTTGCTCTGTACTGCTGCACTCCGGTGTGTCACCACCGTCGTGCCGTACCCCCAACGGGATTCGAACCCGTGCTACCGCCGTGAAAGGGCGGCGTCCTAGGCCGCTAAACGATGGGGGCCTATCCGGATTTCTCCGGGCCGCTCTCAACGCCGGTGACGTTGGAAGCTTCGATAGCTTAGGACACAGCTGCTCGAAATCCCAAACCGGATGCCCCCACCCGTCTGATCAGCGGGCCAAGTATCCTTTTCGAGCACACGCCCCTATAGCTCAGTCGGTAGAGCTACGGACTTTTAATCCGCAGGTCCCAGGTTCGAGCCCTGGTGGGGGCACCACGTATTCCGCGCCGCAGGCCGCCCCGGCGTTTACCTGACTTCAGCCCGCCCGCCTCATGCGCTTCGCGACTGAAGCCAGGTAGCTCTCAGCGTCGAAATCTCTACACCAGTTCAGTCTCGACCGCCGGTCGCCTGTGGCGGCTGAAGTAGTGGACGGGTCGCTGGGGGCACCACGCCAAACCCGGCCCACGAGAGTGACGTTTCCGTGCTCGAACGGCCGCTGGGACCGCAAGAACGTCACTCTCGCGGAGTCGGGCCCGGCGCGTCAGCGGTCCGGCTTGGGTTTCGGCCCCTTGTCACCCTTTCCGTTCCCGCCGTTGCCGCGCCCGGGACCCCCAGGCGGACCTGGCGCGGGTGCGGGCGCAGGCGCTGCCGTGGTCGTGGTCGTGGTCGTCGGCGGTATCGACACCGAGGAGACCGGAGCCGGCGAGGTCGCGCTCGGCGCCGGCGCCGGCGTGGGCGTCCCGTTGCGTGAGGCGGTATCGACGAGGAAGGCGGCGAGCAGCACGAGCAACGCCACCACCCCGCCCGCCATGGCAAGCACACGGCGCCGACGGCTGCGCGGCCGCGGCACCACCACCCGCACCGTCGCGGGGTCGGGCAGCGGCTGATCGAGCACCAGGGTGCCCGGCCGCGCCGAGAGCGCCGCGAGCATCTGCTCGGCACTGGCGAAGCGCACCCGCTCGTCGGCGGCCAGGGCCCGCTGGATCACCGCCACCAACGCCGCGTCGGCGTCGGGGCGCAACGCCGCCAGATTCTCGTGCGGCAGCGGGATTCGGCCGACGAGACCCTCGGCAGCCACCATCGCGGCGGCGTAGAGATCATCGGCGACCGTCGCGGGATGCCCGGCCAACCGTTGCGGACTCAGATAGCCCAGCGTCCCGACGACCTGGCCGGTCATGGTGTGCGCGGAGGTGGGACTCTTGGCGATCCCGAAATCGGCGATCTTGATACCGCCGGCCGCCGTGACCAGGATGTTGGCCGGCTTGATATCGCGGTGCAGGATCCCGGCGGCATGGGCGGCGGCCAGACCGGAAAGCAACTCGCACAACAGCACCCGCACCTGCTGTGCGGGCACCGGACCGGCGGCGAACACATCGGCCACCGTGCGCCCGGGAAGCCGTTCCATCACCAGGTAGGGCAGGCCGTTGTGTTCACCGCTGTCATGCACGGCAACGATGTTCGGGTGGTTCAGGGTGGCGACCGCGCGCGCCTCGGACTCGAAGCGCCTCCGGTCGCCCGCCGTCGGGTCCATCAGCTTGATCGCGACCGGGCGTCCCAGCCGGGTGTCCCAGCCGTCATGCACCGCGGCCATCCCGCCGCGGCCGAGCAGTCCGCGCAATTCGTAGCGACCGCCGAGTGGCTGCTGCATGCGGTCCACCGTAGACCGCGCGGTGACTACACCTGAGGGCAGTAGAAGTTCGGGTTGCCCCGGTACTCCACGGGCGGGAGATTGCGGGCCGGGGTCTGCACCAGCGGCGAGTCGGCGGGCAACCGGCCGCTGGCCCGATCCACCGCGGAGCGCTTGCGCGGGTGCATCAACGAGCGCTTGGGCAGCACCTTGCCCGCGAACGTGATGACCTCGCACAGCCGGTCGTGCAGGAACTGTTGCCGCGGTGTCCAGGTGTAACCCATCAGCTCGCGCACCGGCTCGTCATAGAGGGCCACGGTCATGAACGTCAGGAAGCGCTGCATCACCTTCAGATTCAGCTTCCATAGCGGGTCCGGAATCCATTGCAGGGAGGGATGTTTGGGCATCGTGGACAGATCCATCACGGTGACGGCGGCCCAGTTGCGCTCCAGGACCTCGGTGCACATGTGATCCCAGTAGGCCTCGAACTCCTCCCAGGACTTCGGCACCGGCCGCATGCTCATGCCGTACATGCGGTACCACTGCACGTGCTCGTCGAACAGTTGACGCTTGTCGGCGAGCGAGATACCGCCGCCGAACTTCTCGGCCGCCAGCAGCGTCGACTTGAAGAACGTCGCATGCGCCCAGTAGAAGACGTCCGGGTTCAGCGCGCTGTAGCGCCGCCCCAGCTTGTCCACACCCTTGATGCCGATGTGATAGTCGCGGACCTCGGCACCGGTCTGCGGCGCCCGGTCACCGTCGAAGACCACGCCGCCGATCGGGTAGATCGACCGCAGCAGGCGCGGGATGCGCTCGATGAAGAAGATCGAATGCTCCTCGACCGCGGCCCCGAGCTGCGGGTGCATGTTCTGCATCGACCCGGCCCAGGTGCCCTGGAACAGTCCCGTCCACTGTCCGAAGTACTTCCAGGTGAGTGAGTCCGGCCCGAGCGGGACGTCGTCGTATCCGGCGCTCACGGGGCAACCGGCAGCACCGGCGGAATCGCTGGTCACCGGGCATGTCTCGGACGTATCTTGAGTCACTGACGACCTTCCGTTCGGGTCGGGGAAGCAATTCTGACTACACCCGTTGTCACCAAGCAGCTTAGGAGTGATGTGCCGTCCGGTCAACGACGCGGTCGATGGTCCGGCGTTCCCCTGCAGGACCGCCAGGCGCTGCGCCGCAACGAGCTGATCAGCGCGGGCATCGCGCTGCTCGGCGCCGCCGACGGACCGGCACTGACGGTCCGCGCGGTCTGCCGGGCGGCCGGCCTGACCGAGCGGTACTTCTACGAAAGCTTCACCGACCGCGACGTTTTCGTACGCGCCGTCTACGACGAGGTGTGCCAGGCGGCCATGACCGCACTGCTGGCGGCACAGACACCGCGCGCCGCAGTGGAACAATTCGTCGAGCTGATGGTCGACGACCCGACTCGCGGCCGGGTACTGCTCCTGGCACCCGAGCGCGAGCCGGTGCTGGTGGCCTCGGGCGCGGAGTGGATGCCCGACTTCATCGCCCTCATCCAGCGCAAGCTCACCCAGATCGCCGATCCGGCAGTGCAGGAAATGGTGGCCACCGGACTGGTCGGCGCGCTCACCGCACTGTTCACCGCCTACCTGAACGGCCGCCTGGCGGCCGGCCGCGAACAGTTCGTCGACTACTGCAGCACGTTGCTCCTCAATCGGGCCGCCGCCCATCAGTAACGGTGAGCATGCCCAAAAGACGGGTAACCGTTACGCGACTCACGTTGACGGAACTTGAATGTCACCGCGAGACACAGATATATTGACTGCAACCAACAGGTACAGATACATCGGAGGGTCCATGACCGAGGAACTGAGCGATCTGCAGCTCCTGCACGAGCTCGAGCCCGTGGTGGAAAAGCAGATCAACCGGCACCTGAGCATGCGCAAGGACTGGAACCCCCACGACTACATCCCGTGGTCGGACGGCAAGAACTTCTACGCCCTCGGCGGCCAGGAGTGGGATCCCGAGCAGTCCAAGCTCTCCGAGGTCGCGCGCATCGCGATGATCACCAACCTGTTGACCGAGGACAATCTGCCCTCGTACCACCGCGAGATCGCGATGAATTTCAGCATGGACGGCCCGTGGGGTTTCTGGGTCAACCGCTGGACCGCCGAGGAGAACCGGCACGGTATCGCCCTGCGCGATTACCTGCTGGTCACCCGCGCCATCGACCCGATCGAACTCGAAGAGCTGCGCGTGGAGCAGGTCACCCGCGGCTTCTCCCCCGGCCAGAACCTGCAGGGCGGCGACGAGCTGTTCGCCCAGAGCCTGTTCGACTCCGTCATCTACGTGACGTTCCAGGAGCTGGCCACCCGCGTCAGCCACCGCAACACCGGCCGCGCCTGCAATGACACCGTCGCCGACCAGCTGCTCGGCCGCATCTCCGCCGACGAGAACCTGCACATGATCTTCTACCGCGACGTGTCGGCCGCCGGTATGGAGATCGCACCCAACCAGGCGATGAAGTCGCTGCACAAGATCCTCACCAACTTCAAGATGCCCGGCTACACCATCCCCGATTTCCGCCGCAAGGCCGTCGTCATCGCCACCGGCGGGGTCTACGACCCGCGCATCCACCTCGACGACATCGTGATGCCGGTGCTCAAGAAGTGGCGCATCTTCGAACGCGAGGATTTCACCGGTGAGGGCGCCAAGTTGCGCGACGAGCTGGCCAAGCACGTCGAAGAGCTCGAGGAGACCTGCGAGAAGTTCGAGATCGCCAAGGAACGCCGCCTGGAGCGGGAGCGCAAGGTCGCCGAGAAGAAGGCGATGAAGAACCTGCTGGTGAGCTCCTCCGCAGCCGGATGACGCTGCTCGACAATCCGCCGACGGCCCGATCTGCCCTGCAGATCGGGCCGATCGCATTGCGTTCGCCTGTCGTCCTGGCCCCGATGGCCGGCGTCACCAACGTCGCGTTCCGCACACTGTGCCGCGAGCTGGAGATGGCCCGCGCCGGCACCATCAGCGGCCTGTACGTCTGCGAGATGGTGACCGCACGCGCCCTGGTTGAACGCCATCCGGTCACCATGCACATGACCACCTTCGCCCCGGATGAGACGCCACGCTCGCTGCAGCTCTACACCGTCGACCCCGAGACCACCTATCGCGCGGCCAAGATGATCGCCGACGAGGGCCTGGCCGATCACATCGACATGAACTTCGGCTGCCCGGTGCCCAAGGTCACCAAGCGCGGCGGCGGCGCGGCCATCCCGTTCAAGCGGCGGCTGTTCGGTCAGATCATCGGGGCGGCCGTCCGCGGTATCGAGGGCACACCGATCCCCGTCACGGCGAAATTCCGGGTCGGCATCGACGATGAGCACACCACGCACCTGGATGCCGGGCGCATCGCCGAGCAGGAGGGTGCTGCCGCCGTCGCGCTGCACGCTCGCACCGCCGCCCAGCGCTACTCCGGCGCGGCCGATTGGTCACGCATCGCCGAACTCAAACAACACGTGACCGGCATCCCGGTGTTGGGCAACGGTGACATCTTCGACGCCCGCGACGCGGTGGCCATGATGTCGCAGACCGGATGTGACGGAGTCGTCATCGGACGCGGGTGCCTCGGCAGGCCCTGGCTTTTCGCCGAACTGTCCGCCGTCTTCAACGACCGCCCGATTCCCACCCCGCCCACCCTCGGCGAGGTCACCGATATCGTGCGGCGCCACGGTGAGCTGCTCGCCGAGCACTTCGGTGTGGACAAGGGCATGCGTGACATTCGCAAGCACGTCGCCTGGTACCTGCACGGTTTCCCCGTCGGCGGCGATTCCAGGCGGGCATTGGCGCTGGTCAAGACCGTCGAGGAGCTCGACGAACTGCTGGCCCAGCTGGACCAGGACGCACCGTTCCCCGAGGTGGGTGACGGCCCGCGCGGCCGACAGGGTTCGCCGGGATCGGTGTCGCTGCCCGCGGGTTGGCTCGACGATCCCGACGACGACACCGTGCCCGAGGCCGCCGATGTGATGCACTCCGGCGGCTGAGCCGAGATGGTCCCGAGACCGCTCCGTCACTGCACTGCGCTGGCCGACGCTCAGGTTGTCTCAGTACGATGAGTGCCCACGTACCCGGACTCCGGTGGCGCGGCCGGGCATGGGCCTGCTACAAGAAGTAGTGCGCCGCGTCCGAACGCAGTATCCGGGCAGCCCGTACGACATCCGTGCGCAACGGCGCGCACGCCCCACGAGCCGAAGGTCGGTAGGACATGAGTGACGGCGACAACGCCACTCCTGGCCGGCCCGACCGTGCGCGCGGTGACAACGATTGGCTTACCCGATCGGAGCGACCGGCACCAGGCGCCGCGCCGTGGGAGCGCGCCGGCACGCCAGACACGAATGACCGGGACACGAGTACCCCGCAGACCAATCCTCAGGACACCGGCAATCACACCGATGGCGTCACCGTCGCCGATCTGATCGCCAAGCTGGCCGCCGACAACCCGAACAGCACCGGGCGCAGGCGGCGCCGGGCGACCGATGAGGCGGTCGAGGAGTCCGGCTCCGTCGTACCCGAGACCGACGCCGAGATCACCGACCCGGTGGCCCCGGTCGAGGCCGTCATCTTCGAACCCGAGACATCCCACGCCGATGGGCTGGAGCCGCCGACCGAGGTGATGTACGTCCCGTCGGCGTACGCCCCCGAACTTCCCGACCTCGCCGCCGCCCGGCCGCCCGTGCACGCCGCGCGCCCCCGGCACCATGCCGGTCGCACCGCGCGCAATGCCGGCCGGGTCGCCGCAGCGCTGGCCGCGATCTGCGCCCTGCTGGTGACCGGCGGGGCCTGGCAGTGGCAGTCGATGAAGAACAACAGCCTCAATCAGGTGTCCGCACTGGACCTCAACTCGCGCGACATTCTTGACCCCAACAAGCAGTTCGGCGACGAGAACTTCCTCATCGTGGGCACCGACAGCCGCCTGGGCGCCAATTCCGAGGTCGGCGCGGGCACCACCGATGATGCCGCCGGCGCGCGGTCGGACACCATCATGCTGGTCAACATCCCGGCCGACCGTAAGCGCGTGGTCGCGGTCTCGTTCCCACGCGATCTGGCCATCACACCGATGAAGTGCGAGCCGTGGGACCCCGAGACCCGTGCCTATGGCCCGATCACCGACCCGGAATCCCCGATGTACGGGATGGACGAGGCGTACACCGAGACCAAGCTGAACTCCGCCTACGCCGTCGGCGGGCCCAAGTGCCTGGTGAAGGTGATCCAGAAGCTCTCCGGACTGTCGGTGAACCGGTTCATGGCCATCGACTTCACCGGATTCTCGAAGATGGTCGACGCGCTCGGCGGCGTCGAGGTGTGCAGCACCACCCCGCTGGAGGACTACGAGCTGGGCACCGTGCTGGCCACCCCGGGCCGCCAGATCGTCGACGGTCACACCGCACTGAACTATGTGCGGGCCCGGCAGGTCACCACCGAGTTCAACGGCGACTACGGCCGCATCAAGCGTCAGCAGCTGTTCCTGTCCTCGCTGCTGCGCTCGATGATCTCCAAAGAGGTGTTCTTCAGCCTGTCGAAGCTCAACAACGTGGTGAACATGTTCATCGAGGACAGCTACGTCGACAACATCAAGACCAAGGACCTGGTCGATCTCGGCCAGTCGGTGCAGGGTGTCAACGCCGGGCGCATCACCTTCGTCACGGTGCCCACCACCGGTTACGCCGACGACTACGGCAACGAGCAGCCCCGCGTCGACGATATGGCCGCGCTGTTCGCCGCGATCATCGACGACGATCCGCTGCCCGAAGAGCACAACGACGACAGCAGCCCGGTCCCGCCGGCACCCGAAAACCACGGCGGCTCAAGCACCCCCACCACCGACGCGAACGGTGCCGAAACCGTCGACGCGGTCGCCACCGATCCCGGTGCGGTGACCGTGCGGGTGTCCAACTCCACCGGCCAGTCCGGACTGGCCGCCAACGCCGCCTCCGTTCTGCAGCAGCACGGTTTCCAGGTCGACACACCCGACGACTACCCCGGCCCGCTGCATTCCACGACGGTGTTCTTCTCCCCCGGCAACGAGCAGGCCGCGGCGACCGTCGCATCGTCGTTCCACAACGCGACCATCGAGCGCACCACCGGGATGGGCGATGTGGTGCGGGTCGTGCTCGGCACGGACTTCACCTCCGTCACGCCGCCGTCGCCCAGCGGTTCGACCGTCCAGGTCCAGATGGTCCGCGGCACCTCGTCCTCTTCGTCGTCCTCGGGAGCCACGACCACCGAGCTACCGGAGGACCTCACCGTCACCAACGCAGCGGACACCACCTGCGAGTAGGGCGGTAGGACCGATACCCAGGCCATCCATGGGCATTCACCTTTCGTTCACCTGTGGCGCCGTGACCTGCAAGCTCGCTGAACGTAAGGTATTCACATGCGTACTGCGTACCAGGAACAACTGTCGTCCTTGACCGTTCAGCTCAGCGAGATGTGTGGGCTGGCCGGTGTGGCGATGGAGCGCGCAACCCAGGCCCTTCTGCAGGCCGATCTGGCGCTGGCCGAGCAGGTGATCTCCGAACAGGATCGGCTCGGTGAGATCCGGGTGCGCGCCGAAGAGGCCGCGTTCATGCTGCTCGCGCTGCAGGGTCCGGTCGCCGGCGATCTGCGCGCCATCGTCAGCGGTATCCAGATCATCGCCGATATCGACCGGATGGGCGCGCTGGCCCTGCATGTGGCCAAGATCGCGCGGCGCCGCCACCCCCAGCACGCACTGCCCGAGGAGGTCAACGGGTACTTCGCCGAAATGGGGCGGGTGGCAGTCGACTTGGCCCACAGTGCGCGCGAGGTGCTCGACACCCTCGATCCGGAGAAGGCTCGCCAGATCCGCGACGAGGACGATGCGATGGATGATCTGCACCGACATCTGTTCTCGGTGCTGATGGACAAGGACTGGAAGCACGGTGTCACCGCCGCCGTCGATGTCACGCTGTTGAGCCGTTTCTACGAGCGGTTCGCCGACCACGCGGTCGAGATCTCCCGCCGGGTCATCTTCACCGCCACCGGCGAGCTGCCCGAGGACAACCTGGCCGAACCGCAGTAGCCGGCAGCTCTCACGAACCGTCGGCGACGATCCGCACCCCGTCGCGGCCCGCCGCCATCAGGTCGGCCAGCACCTTCTCCACGATCTGGAGTTCGGCACTGGTGTAGCGGTTCAGGAACGCCCGCCTGCCCAGGTCCATCTCCTCGTGCAGCCGGCGGTGCGCGGCAGCGACCAGTTCGCCGTCCGCGGTGAGCGTCAGCTGGGTCTCCTTGCGGTTGCCGGGGACCGGACCGCGGTGCACCAGTCCAGCCTCGACCAGCCGGTGGACGTGCTTGCTGACGGTGCCCTTCAGCTGTCGTGACCGAGCTGCCAATCCGACCAGGCTCGACGGGCCGTCGGCCAGCTCGGCAAGCAGGTGCACCGACAGCTGAGGGAGCTCACGGATCGGCCCCGCCAACCGCTGCGGGCAGCGCGCCACCATGAAATCGCGCTCCGGGTCGCCGTCGGAGTCGCCTTCGAACTTGTCCCCCACCGCGTCGATCAGCTGGTTGATGTCCTCGATCAGCCGCGACTTGGTTTTCACGGAAACAATATTGCCATCTGCCGCCGCGCGCCGTACATTGTTTCTATAGAAACCATTTCTCAGGAAACACAGGAGTCGCCATGAAGGCCGCCGTGATCGACCGATGGGGGCACCCGCCCCGCTACACCGACTTCCCGGATCCAGAGCCCGGGGACGGCACACTGACCGCCACCGTCGAGGCCAGTGCGCTGACGAATCTGACGAAGGGCATCGGGAACGGAACCCACTACGCCAGCAGGGAATTGGGCTTACCGATGATCCCCGGCGTGGACGGTGTCGCGCGACTCGACGACGGCAGACGGGTGTACACCGGCGCGGTGCCACCGTACGGAATGCTGGCCGAGCGCACCCTGCTCAACGCACGCGACATGGTGGAGCTGCCCGACGGGATCGACGCCGTCACCGCGGCCGCCGTCCCCAATCCGGGCATATCGTCCTGGCTGGCACTCGAACACGCCGCGGCACTACGACCCGGTGAACACGTGCTGATCCTCGGGGCCACCGGTGTCACCGGTTCGCTCGCCGCACAGCTGGCGGCATCGGTGTTCGGCGCAGCGCGGGTGGTCGTCGCCGGCCGCGACACCACCCGGCTGGCCTGGCTACGCACCGTCGGGGCTGACGACGTCATCGACCTGCGCAATGACGATGTGCGCGCCAGGGTCCGCGCCCTGCACGCCGAGCAGCCCTTCGACGTCGTGCTGGACTACCTGTGGGGCGACCCCGCGGCGCAGGTGCTCGCCGCCCTCGCCGACGGCCCCACCGGCAGCTATCACCGCACCCGGTTCGTCCAGGTCGGCGCGATGGCCGATCCGACGATGCCGCTGCCCGCCGCGCTGCTGCGCAGTACCGGTATCCAGCTCCGCGGGGTCGGAATCGGCAGCGTCCCGCCCGCGGTCCTGGCCTCGGCGCGTGCCGAGGCACTGCCCCGGCTGTTCGACATGGTCGGCAACGGCAGTCTCGAACTGCGCACGGCCGCAAGACCGCTGGCCGATATCGCCGACGCGTGGACCACGACCGACCCGTCCGGCACGCGGGTGGTGCTCACACCCTGACGGCGCGGGCTAGCCGAACCGACCGGAGATGTAATCCTCGGTGGCCTTCTGGGTCGGGTTGGAGAAGATCTTCTCGGTGTCGTCGATCTCGATGAGCTGACCGGGCTTACCGGTGGCCTCGAGGTTGAAGAACGCCGTCTGATCAGAGACGCGGGCGGCCTGCTGCATGTTGTGCGTGACGATCACGATGGTGAAGTCCTGCTTCAGCTCCGAGATCAGATCCTCGATCGCCAGCGTCGAGATCGGGTCGAGCGCCGAACAGGGCTCATCCATCAGCAACACGTCGGGCTGCACGGCAATGGCGCGGGCGATGCAGAGTCGCTGCTGCTGACCGCCCGAGAGACCGCCACCGGGCTTGTCGAGGCGATCCTTGACCTCGTTCCACAGGTTGGCGCCCTTGAGCGAACGCTCGGTCACCTCGTCGAGGGTCTTCTTGCTGCGCACACCCTGCAGTTTCAGGCCCGCCACCACGTTGTCGCGGATGGACATGGTGGGGAACGGGTTCGGGCGCTGGAACACCATGCCGATGGTCTTGCGCACACCCACCGGATCGACACCCGAGCCATAGATGTCGTCACCGTCGAGCAGCACCGAGCCCTTGACGTAGGCGCCCGGGATCACCTCGTGCATGCGGTTGAGCGTGCGAAGCACGGTCGACTTACCGCAGCCCGAGGGGCCGATGAATGCGGTCACGCTGCGCGGCTCCACCGACAGCGAGACGTTCTGCACGGCGTGGAAAGCGCCGTAGTAGATGTTGACGTCTTTCAGATCCAGGCGTTTGGCCATCTCGGATACTCCTAAACCTTTTTCGGGGCAAAGAATTTGGCGATGAATCGCGCACCCACGTTGAGCACCGCGATCAGGACGACGAGGGTGAGAGCGGCGCCCCAGAGCCGGTCGGTGGGGACCGGGTTGGCCCCGGCGCCAGCCGAGGTCTGGTCGAACATCATGCCGGGCAGCGAACCCATGAACCCGCTGAACATGTCGAAGTTCATCGCCTGGGCGTAGCCGACCAGGATCAGCAGCGGTGCGGTCTCGCCCATCACGCGGGCCAGAGACAGCAGCACACCGGTGACGATGCCCGACAGCGCGGTGGGCACCACGATGGCCGAGATGGTCTTCCACTTCGGCACACCCAGTGCGTAGCTGGCCTCGCGCAGATCCATCGGCACGATGCGCAACATCTCCTCGGTGGAGCGCACGATCACCGGGATCATCAGCAACACCAGTGCCAGCGACACCGCGAAGCCCGAACGCTGGAAGCCCAGGGTGGCCACCCAGAGTGCGTAGATGAACAGCGCCGCCACGATCGAGGGCACCCCGGTCAGGATGTCGACCATGAAGGTGGTGATCTTGCCCAGCCGGGTGCCGCCGCCGTACTCCACCAGGTAGATGGCGACGAAGATGCCGATGGGGATGGAGATGACGGCGCAGACCAACGCCTGCAGCAGCGATCCGACGATGGCGTGATAGGCACCGCCGCCCGCGGCGAACGCCGTCATACCGGCCTGCGAGTTCATCCACCAGGTGCTCGAGGTGACGACCCCGATGCCCTTGGAGACCACCGTGTAGAGCACCCACAGCAGCGGGACGATGGCCACCACGACCGAGGCGGTGACCAGGATGGTGGCCAGCTTGTCGGTCACTTTCCGGCGACCGCTGACACCCTGGAAGGTCGGGGCCTTGACCGGCTTCTCCAGCGCTGCGGTCATGATGCGGACCTGTCCTTTCCGGAGACCGCGGCACGCGCCAGCGAGTTCACCACGAACGTGAGGATGAACAGCACCAAACCGGCCGCGATATAGGCGCCCGCCTTGTACTGGTCGTTGAATTCCGATGCTGCCGAAGCGATCTTGCTGGCAAAGGTGAAGCCACCGTCGAACAGCGACCAGCCGAACGCGGTCTGGGTGCCGCGCAGGATGATCAGTAGCGCGATCGTCTCACCGAGTGCGCGGCCCAGTCCCAGCATCGCCCCGGAGATGTAGCCGGACATCCCGAACGGCAGCACCGTGGTGCGCACGACCTCCCAGCGGGTGGCACCGAGGGCCAACGCCGCCTCGATCTGGCCGCGCGGGGTCTGGACGAAGACCTCGCGGGTGACCGCGGTGATGATCGGCAGGATCATCACCGCGAGCACGATGCCCGCGGTGAAGATGGTGCCGCCGCCGGCCACCGAGGCGTTGCCGGTGGAGAACAGGAACAGCCAGCTCAAGTTCTCGTTGAGCCACACCGCGACCGGTTTGATCGCCGGTGCGAGGACATACAGGCCCCACACGCCGTAGATGATCGAGGGAACCGCGGCCAGTAGATCGACCATGTAGGCCAGCGGGCCCTTGACCCGCTTGTGCGCGTAGTTGGTCAGATAGATCGCGATACCCAGCGCGATGGGCATCGCCAGCACCAGCGCGAACACCGAGACGAACACCGTCACCTGGAGCAGGTCCAGGATGCCGAAGCTCATCGCCGAGGTGTCCGTGGTGACCCAGTTGCCGCCGAACAGGAAGAAGTTCTGCTCGTTGCGCTGCAGCGCCGGGATGGCGCGCCACAGCAGGAAGAAACCGATGGCGGCGATGATCGCGATGACGAGTACACCCGAACCGGTGGCGAGACCGCTGAAGATGCGGTCGCCGGGGCGGACCTTCGTGTTCCTCGACGGGTTCGTCGAGATGGGTGAGGGCTCGGGGAACGGTGCGGCCAATGCCTCACCCGACCCCGAGTCGGCTGGATTCGGAATAGTCACTGAGTTCCCGTCTGAACCCTTGTCGATACCTTTGTACGTCATTCGGTCCCCGCACCCATCCTCGCGTCGAATTCGCCGATGTGCCAGTGCAACTAGGAGGCGGGTCCGATTGCCTCGATGGAGGTCAGCAGACGCTCCTTGAACTTCTCGGGCAGCGGGACGTAGCCGGCGGAGGACAGCCCCTGCTGGCCGTCGTTGGCGGCCACCGTCAGGAAGGACTTGACGGCCGCGGCGGTATCGGCGTCGTAACCGTTGGAGCAGACGATCTCGTAGGTGGCCAGCACCAGCGGGTACGCACCGGCTTCGGAGGTGCCGTACAGCGAGGCGAGATCCAGGGTCAGGTCGTTGCCCTCGGCGGCGAACTTGGCGGCGTCGATGGCCTTGCCCGCGGACTCGTCGGTCAGTTCGACCGCGCCGCTGCCGTTGTCGATCTGGGCGTAGGGGATGCCGGCCTGGTCGGCGAAGCCCTTCTCGACGTAGCCGATGGCACCAGGGGTGGCCTGCACGGCCTGCGCGACGCCTGCCGACTTCTGGGCGCCCTCACCGGCGCCGCCCTGGAACTCGCTGCCGTCACCCTTGGTCCAGACACCGCCCGAGGCGGCCCCCAGGTACTTCTGGAAGTTGTCGGTGGTGCCCGAGGAGTCGGAACGGAAGATCGGGGTGATGGCGGTGTCGGGCAGGGTCTTGCCCGCGTTGAGTGCGGTGATCGCGGGGTCGTTCCACTTGGTGACCTGGCCCTGGAAGATCTTGGCAAGGACGTCGCCGTTGAGCACCAGGCCGTCGACGCCTTCGACGTTGTAGGCCATCGCGATGGGGCCGAAGACCAGCGGCAGGTTCCACACCGGGTTGCCACCGCAACGCTCGGCGGCCTGCTGCGCCTGATCGCCCTTGATGGCCGAATCTGATCCGGCGAAGTCCACGTTCTTGGCGACGAACTGCTCGCGGCCTGCGCCGGAGCCGGTCGGGTTGTAAGACAGGTTCTTGCCCTGACACTTCTGGCTCCACACCTGGTTGAACAGCGCGATGGCGTTCTGCTGGGCGGTCGACCCCTCCGCGGTGATCGAGTTCTTGCCGCCGCAGTCGGCAGCCGAGGCGGATCCGGTCTCCGAACCGCTACCGGCGGAGGTGCCCGCGTTGTTGTCGCTGCCACACGCGGTCAGCGTGAGGGCGGCGATCGCGGTCGCCGACAAGGCCATGCCGATGTTGAGCTTCACGAATCCCACTTTCCGAGTTTTGACGGCTTCAGACTCCGTGGCAACGTATTCGGCTGCCATGGCCGGTCCGCGGACGGAAAGTGAACGCGAGGTGAACAGGTACAGCTAGTTCACAGTTGGGCGGGCATAGGCGATATCGGCGCTGAAAACCTCGAACCCCAGGCGGCGATAGGTTTTGACCGCGGCGGTGTTGTCGCCCTCGACGTACAGCGTGACATCGGCCTCATCACCGAGCCGGTCGGCCAGATGATGCAGGCCCAGCAAAGTCAGCTCGGCCCCGAGACCGCGCCCCTGGGCGGCCGGGTCCACACCGACGACGTACACCTCACCCAGCGACGGGCCGTGCACCTTGGTCCAGTGGAAGCCCAACAGCCGGGCGCCCTCGAAGGCCAGGAACAGTCCCTGCGGGTCGAACCAGGGTTCGGCGCGCCGTTCGTCGATATCGGCCTCGGTCCAGCCGCCCTGCTCCGGATGCCAGGAGAACGCGGCGTTGTTGACGCGCAACAACTCCTGATCGTCGGTCGGCCCGGCGTAGGTGCGGGCCTCATGCCGGGGTTGCAACGGCGGCAGATCGGCCAGCGGGCGGCGCATCTGGAGCAGCTCACGCACGGCATGCAGCCCCAGCGCGGCGGCGGTGGCGCGCGCCGACGGGAGGTCGCCGTGCGCCCAGATGCGTGTGTCGGCGCTCCCTGCGTCGAGACCGGTGCCGATCAGTCGTGCCCCGATACCGCGACGACGGAAATCCGGATGTACCACCGCCTCGGCCATGCTCGCACTCAGATTCAGATAGCCGACCACGTCGTCGCCCTCGACGGCCAGCAGGTGCCGGGTGTCGTCACGGCCGAGCTCACGCAACACCTGGTCCCCCACCGGAGCCACGCCGTCACTGGCCGTGGCGACAGCGATCAGCTCGGTGATGCGGGACCGGTCGTCGACGGACAGACCGCTGCGCCATTCGATCACTGGCCACGCAGGGGTCCGAACGACCCTGCCGCGGAACCGAATTCGGACTCACCGAGGTCGGCGTCGAGTTCGCCGCCGAACTCCTCGTCCAGATCATCCTCGGCCGCGGGAGCCGCGGCGCGGCCGCGGGCCGGCCGGACCGCCTTGTACCCGACGTTGCGCACGGTACCGATCAGCGCCTCGTACTCGGGACCGAGCTTGGCGCGCAGTCGACGGACGTGGACGTCGACGGTGCGGGTGCCACCGAAGAAGTCGTACCCCCACACCTCCTGGAGCAACTGCGCGCGGGTGAAGACCCGACCGGCGTGTTGGGCCAGATACTTCAGCAGCTCGAATTCCTTGTAGGTGAGGTCCAGCGGCCGTCCGCGCAACCGCGCGGTGTAGGTGCCCTCATCGATGACCAACTCCCCGAGGGTGACCTTGCCCACGCTCTCCTGGTCGGCGACACCGCCGCGGCGGCCGATCAGCAGCCGCAACCGGGCATCGATCTCGGCGGGGCCGGTACCGGGCAGCAGGATCTCGTCCAGCCCCCATTCGACATTGACCGCGACCAGCCCGCCCTCGTTGACCACGGCCACGACCGGGATGGAGGTGCCGGTGGTGCCGAGCAGCCGGCACAACCCACGGGCGGCCGCCAGATCGCTGCGCGCATCGACGATCGCGATATCGGCGGTTCCTGCCTCCAGCAGCGAGGACACCTCGGTGGGAGCGGTGCGCACGTTGTGGGCCAACAGCGACAGTGACGGCAACACGGTATCGGGATGCGGATCCACGGTCAGTAGTAAGAGTTCCACGGTGCCCTCCCGTCATCGCCTTGCGGTGTCGTGGACTTCCCCTGGACAACGGTGTCGGAGGTCATCTTCCAGATTCATGACTGACACGTGGCCGTTACGACCGACGATCGCCCCACAATACCGTGCCACCTGGCAGTTAGCAGACCGGAACCGACGGGTGCCCGCCCCGGCGCACGGGTGTGCGCCAGAATGTGGCGGTGCGCAAGATGCTGATCGGGGCCATCTCGACCGTCGTGGCGGTGGTTGTCGGGGCCGTCGGCACCGATTTCGGAGCCGCCATCTATGCCGAATACCGGCTCGCCCGCAGCGTGCGGACAGCCAATCACCTGGACTTCGATCCATGGGTCAGCATCCTGGGCTTCCCGTTCGCGACCCAGGCCCGCGCACACCGATACCAGGAGTTGGAGATCCGGGCCGCCGGCGTCGACCACCCGGTCACCGGGAAGGTCTCGCTGGAGGCCACGCTGCACGACATCGACATCACCGACACCGGATGGCTGATCGGGCCCGACGCGCGCCTGCCCGTCGGCAAGGTGGAAAGCCGGATCATCCTGGACTCCACCCATATCGGCCGGTACATCGGCATGAAGGACCTGTTGGTGGAGGCACCCACCCGCGAGACCGAGGACGGATCCCCTGGGGTGACCGAGTCCGGCATCTCCAGCGGACAGGATCTGGTGTTCACCGGTACGCCCGACGGTCTGGACAAACGCGTCAGCGTCGCGGTGGACCTGTCGCTGGCCGACCCCGGCGACACCACCCTGGTCATGACGCCCACCGGGGTGCTGACCGGCCCCGGCACGGCCGACGAGGCGGTGCCCGAGGACAAGACCGCCGATGTGCTGGACGCGTTCGCCGGCCGCATCCCCGGCCAGCGATTACCGTTCGGTCTGCAGCCCACCACCGCGGGGGCACGCGGCTCCGATCTGATCATCGAGGGCATCGCCGAAGGACTAACCATCGACCTGGACGGGTTCAGACAGTCATGAACACTTCGATGGCGATCGTGATCGTCGTGGTGATCGCCGTGCTCGGGCTCGGTTATATCGTCGGCAAGCTGATCTCGTTACGGTCGGGGATGTTGCGCGCCGCCGACGAGGCCGCCTCGATCGACACCGGCGGCCTGGGCCTGTCCAGCGAAGAGCCGACAATCCTGCATTTCACCGCGACCTGGTGCGGTCCGTGTGCGGCGGTGCGACGGGTGGTCGACCAGGTGGTCGCCGACCTGGCCGATCAGGGAAACACTGTCGCCCATGTGGAGATCGACATGGACGACAATCCCGAGGCGGCGCGGCGGCTTTCGGTGCTGTCGCTGCCGACCACGATCATCTTCGACGCCGGCGGGCATCCGCGTTACCGCACGACCGGTGTCCCCAAGGCCGCTGACCTGCGCTCGGCCCTGCAGCCTCTATTGGCCTGACGACGGTGTGAACGGGTACCATGTCGGTCGTGACCGCCCGTCTTGAGCTGCTGCTCACGAAACGCCGCGCAGTTGATCTGTGCCGCACGGCCGGTTGTTGCTGTTGTTGTCGTAGCTGCTGAGTAGCCGCGCCCCCTTTCTTGGTGCGCATGCTCGCGGAGGCGCCCTCGTGGTGTGCCCCAGCCCAGTCCAGCCAAGCAACAGGAGCACTCACATGCCAACAGACCACATCGATCAGGTCGACGTCCGCGGCCCGCGGTTCGTCGCCTGGGTGACCACCGCCGTGCTGATCATCACGCTGCTCGTCTCGGCGGTCAGCGTGCCCGCGGCAGCGGTCATCCTCGGCCTGCAGACCGTGGCGTTCGCCATCGGCGCCACCGCAGGACCGCGTCGCCATCCCTACGGCCGGATCTACGCCGCGCTGATCGCGCCCCGCCGCGGACCGGTCACCGAACGCGAACCGGTCACCGAACGCGAACCGGTCCCGCCGTTGAAGTTCGCACAGCTCGTCGGGTTCGCCTTCGGGTTGGCCGGCACCCTCGGCTTCGCCGCCGGATTCCCGACGGTCGGCCTGGTGGCCACCGCTTTCGCCCTATTCGCCGCGTTCCTGAACGCCGCCTTCGGCATCTGCCTGGGCTGCCAGATCTATCCGCTCGTCGCGCGGTTCCGCCGCGTTCCCGCCCGCCCCTGACTCACCAACGACACGCTTCACCAACCGAAAGGAACCACTTCATGGCACGCTCCGACGTCCTGGTCTCCACCGACTGGGCCGAGAGCAATCTCGACGCACCGAACACGGTGTTCGTCGAGGTCGACGAGGACACCTCCGCCTACGAGGGCGGGCACATCGCCGGCGCCGTCCGCATCGACTGGAAGACCGAGCTGCAGGACCAGGTCAAGCGCGACTTCGTCGACCAGCAGCAGTTCTCGAAGCTGCTGTCGGACAAGGGCATCGCCAACGATGACACCGTCATCCTCTACGGCGGTAACAACAACTGGTTCGCCGCCTACGCCTACTGGTACTTCAAGCTCTACGGCCACGAGAACGTCAAGCTGCTCGACGGTGGACGCAAGAAGTGGGAGCTCGACGGACGCCCGCTGGTCACCGACGTGCCGAATCGTCCCGCTACGTCGTACACCGCCAAGGCGCCCAACAACGACATCCGCGCCTTCCGCGACGAGGTGATCGCCGCCATCGGTGAGAAGAACCTGGTCGACGTGCGCTCCCCCGACGAGTTCTCCGGCAAGATCCTCGCCCCGGCGCACCTCCCGCAGGAGCAGAGCCAGCGCGCCGGCCACATCCCGACCGCCATCAGCGTGCCATGGAGCAAGGCGGCCAACGAGGACGGCACGTTCAAGTCGGATGAAGACCTGGCCAAGCTATACGCCGATGCCGGCCTGGACGGCGACAAGCTGACGATCGCCTACTGCCGCATCGGCGAGCGGTCCTCGCACACCTGGTTCGTGCTGCAGGAGCTGCTCGGCCACAAGAACGTCAAGAACTACGACGGTAGTTGGACGGAATACGGCTCCCTGGTGGGTGCCCCGATCGAGTTGGGAAGTTGATATGTGCTCTGCCCCTAAACAAGGACTGACGTTGCCCGCCGGCGTCGACCTGGAGAAGGAAACCGTCATCACCGGCCGTGTGGTCGACGGTTCCGGCCAGGCCGTGGGCGGTGCCTTCGTCCGGCTGCTCGACGGCTCCGACGAGTTCACCGCCGAGGTCGTCGCATCGGCCACCGGTGACTTCCGCTTCTTCGCGGCGCCGGGCAGCTGGACCCTGCGTGCTCTCTCGCCCGCCGGAAACGGCGATGCCAGCATCAGCCCGACCGGTGCCGGCATCCACGAAATCGACGTCAAGGTCGCTTAGTCAAGGCTCAGTCGACGTGCGGTGGCACCGCGCCCGGGCCTCGGCTCGAGCGCGGTGCCCATCGGCGGTTAGGATCATCGACGTGGTTCTGTTCTTCGAATTCCTGCTCGTGGTGGCCGTCGTCGTCATCACGTGGTTCGCGCTCTACGCCGTCTACCGGCTCGTCACCGACGAGGGGTGAGCGGTCCGAGGCCTTCGGACGGCGAGTCCGTTGCCCCCGGGTCGGGTGACCGGGCGGTCGCTGCTGCGGCCGAACGGGCCAAGATCACCGCGGCCCGCAACATCCCTTCCTTCGACGACCTCCCGATTCCCGCCGACACCGCGAATCTGCGCGAGGGCGCCGATCTCCACGACGGTTTGTTGGCGCTGCTTCCCCTTGTCGGGGTGTGGCGCGGCACCGGCGAGGGCCGCGACGGCGCGGGTGACTACCACTTCGGGCAGCAGATCATCGTCTCGCACGACGGTGGGGACTATCTGAACTGGGACTCCCGCTCGTGGCGACTGTCCGAGACCGGTGAGTACGTCGGCCCCGCGCTGCGCGAGACCGGTTACTGGCGGTTCGTCAGCGACCCCGCCGATCCCGACGAAACCCAGGCCATCGAGCTGCTGCTGGCCCATGCGTCGGGTTATATCGAACTCTTCTACGGCACTCCCCTGAATCAGGCGTCCTGGGAGCTGGCCACCGACGCATTGGCTCGCAGCAAATCCGGGCAACTGGTCGGCGGGGCCAAGCGGCTCTACGGCATCGTCGAGGGCGGCGATCTGGCCTATGTCGAGGAACGCGTCGACGCCGACGGCGGGCTGGTACCGCATCTGTCGGCGCGGCTCACGCGCTTCATCGGCTGAGCGCCTTCACTGCACCGATAGCGGGGCCGCCCGTGAAACGGAGCAGCCCCCGAGCCGTTTGATCTCGGTTGGACCAACCAAGGGCTCGGGGGCCGGGTGGCTACTTGGTATTCGCCAGCGCTCGCAGGGTGCGCGAAACGCGTGTGCGAAGAGCCAAGACGCTCATCACACTCCTGGTGCTGCTAGCTAGCAGCCACCTCACTTGTCCGTATGTCACTCAATTTCTCGGACCACCTCCCTTCCTGTGTACGAGCGACCGTACTCCCAGAAGCCGGGTCCGACAACCGATTTAGCCGGTGATCGCGCTCTCGACCAATCGGGCCAGGTCGTCGGCTCCGGGAGCAGGCGCGAGCGCCACTCCGTCCAGGGTGTGCACCCTGGCGGCGAGAGTCACCGCCGAGAGCAGCCAAACACCTTGCGCCGCAACAAGATCGGCGACCGTCAACGAGCGGTAGGCGCAGCGCGGGGCGATATCGAACAACGCGGCCACCGTGGTGCCCGCCAGGATCGGCAGGGTGGGCGGCGGACTGAGCAGAGTTTCGCCCACAGCGATCACGACCGACGACCGCGGCCCCTCCAGCACGGTGCCCGCCGCATCGACGAAGACGACATCGTCGGCACCACGGGCCTGCGCATGCCGCAGCGCCGCCGAGTTCACGGCGTAGGACAGCGATTTCGCACCGGAGATCCGCCCCCGCGGCCCGGGATCCAGCGTCAGTGCGGCCACCCCGTCGCGGCGCGACCGCAGGGCACGCTCCGGCACATCGGAGACCGTCACGAAGGAGACCCGCGGTCCGTGCACCAGTCGCAGGACACCGTCGCCCGGCCGATGCGCCAGGGCCACCTCGACGGTGTCCCGCCAGCGCTGCAGGTCAGGCGCGGGCAGCCCGACCAGCGCGGCGGACACCGCGAGCCTGCCGAGGTGGGCATCCAACAGGCAAGGTTCACCGGCGCGCAGCAGCACCGTCTCGAAAACCCCGGTGCCACGGATCAACATGGGGTCGGTGGCACCGACCAGCGGGGCGGACGGGGACCGCACCACCCCGTCCAGGGTCACCACCACGTCGGCGGATCGAGGGGGCATCCGGGCAGCGTAGCGGTCGTAGCATGGATGCATGTCTGCCGTTCCCGCCCCCGAATCAGGTCCCGACGCCGGCGCGGTCTGGCACTACGGCGATCCGCTCGGCGAGCAGCGGGCCGCCGCCACCGCCGCGGTCGTGGTGGACCGCTCCCACCGGGCCACGCTGCAACTCACCGGCGCCGAGCGTAAGAGCTGGTTGCACACCATCTCCAGCCAGCACGTCAGCGATCTCCCCGACGGCGCGGTGGCCGAGAACCTGAGCCTCGACGGCCAGGGACGTGTCGAAGACCACTGGCTTCAGACCCAGCTCGACGGCGTCACCGTGCTGGACACCGAACCCTGGCGCGGCCAACCGTTGCTGGACTTCCTGCGCAAGATGGTCTTCTGGGCCGATGTCGTCGTCGAGCCCGCCGACCTGGCGGTGCTCTCGCTCATCGGTCCCGCGGCGCCGAAGGCCTTGGCCGATCTCGGCCTGGTGGTGCCCGCCGCACGGTGGACCGCGACACCGCTACCCGGTGGCGGCTTCCTGCGCGCGGTGTTCGCCGACGAGTTCGACCTGGTGGTTCCCCGCGCCGACAAGGACGCGTGGCTGTCCAGGCTCGACGGCGCGGGTGTCCGGCCGGCCGGGGTGTGGGCCTACGAGGCGCACCGGGCGAGCGCGCGGCGCCCGCGCCTCGGTGTGGACACCGACGAGCGCACCATCCCCCACGAGGTGGGCTGGATCGGTGGCCCCGGTCAGGGTGCGGTGCACCTGGAGAAGGGTTGCTACCGGGGCCAGGAGACCGTCGCCCGGGTGCACAACCTCGGCAAGCCGCCGCGGATGCTGGTGCTCGTGCAGCTCGACGGTTCTGTCGACCGACCGGCCACCGGTGATCCACTGCTGGCCGGCGGCCGCGCGGTGGGCCGCCTCGGTACCGTCGTCGACCATGTCGACGACGGCCCGATAGCGTTGGCGCTGGTCAAGCGAGGTATACCGGCCGATACGGCACTGGTCACCGGGGGCGAGGTCGAGGTGGCCGCCGCTATCGAAGCCGAGTCGATGCCGCACACCGAGCATGTCGGCGCGGGCAGGTTGGCGGTCGAGAAGCTGCGCGGCAGCCGCTGATGGAGCGCTGACACCGCTGGTAGGTAGGGCCTACCAGCGGTCCGCCCCGAGGCACGGTAAGGTATCGGCAGGACAATAAACACACTCAGATCGGAGCCGCCTGCACGTTGGGCCGCTCCGTTATTGCGCGAGGGGGTCCCCTATGGGCCGCGGCCGGGCTAAGGCAAAGCAGACCAAGGTTGCTCGAGACCTGAAATACAACACGCCAGAGACTGATTTCGAGCGGCTTCAGCGCGAACTGTCCAACGGCGGTCGCAGCAGCGGCGGTGCCGACGACTTCAACGGCAGCGCCGATGATTTCGGTGGACCCGCCGATCGCTATGCCGACGAGGACGACTGGCGTCGCTGACGCCGGCCGGCGTCCCCGCGGCCGGCGACCCTCGACGGGTCCCTAGAACCGCGGGTGACGCCCGACGAGCTGAGCTCGAACCCCATCCTTTGCGCCCTTGGCCACTGTCCCCACCGGCCAGCACGCGAGGTGGCGAGCGGTGAGAATCGCCAACGCGCGGTCGGTGTCCTCCGGCGCGACGATGGCGACCATACCGACGCCCATGTTGAACGTCCGTTCCATTTCGGCACGCTCGATGCGCCCGCGCTGGGCGATCATGCCGAAGACGGGCGCCGGGGTCCAGGTGCCACGATCCAGCTCGGCCACCAGGCCGGGCGGGATGATGCGCTCCAGGTTGCCCGCGAACCCGCCACCGGTGATGTGGCAGAACGTGCGTACCTGTGTCTCGGCAGCCAGCGCCAGGCAGTCCTTGGCGTAGATGTAGGTGGGCTCCAGCAGCTCCTCACCGAGGGTGCGGCCGAACTCCTCCACGTGGCCCGAGAGATCCATCCGATCGATCTCCAGGAGGACCTTGCGCGCCAGCGAATAGCCGTTGGAGTGCAGGCCGGTGGATGCCATCGCGATGATCACATCGCCGGGCTTGACCCGGTCCGGACCGAGCACGTTGTCGGCCTCCACGACGCCCACACCGGTGGCCGAGATGTCGTAGTGGTCGGGTTCCATCAGGCCGGGATGTTCGGCCGTCTCACCGCCCAGCAGCGCGCAACCGGCCAGTACGCAGCCGTCGGCGATACCCGAGACGATTGCGGCGACCCGCTCCGGGACGGTCCGTCCCACCGCGATGTAGTCCTGCAGGAACAGCGGCTCGGCACCACACACCACGAGATCGTCGACCACCATGGCGACCAGGTCCAGACCGACGGTGTCGTGCTTGTCCATCGCCTGGGCGATGGCCAGCTTGGTGCCCACCCCGTCGGTCGAGGACGCCAGCAGCGGCTCGCGGTACCCGTCGCGCAGCGCGAACAGCCCGGCGAACCCGCCGAGACCCCCGCGTACCTCCGGCCGGGTCGCCCGCTTGGCAAGGGGTTTGAACAGCTCGACGGCGCGATCGCCCGCCTCGATGTCCACGCCGGCCGTTGCATAGGAAATACCGTGTTGTTCGTCGTGTCCCTGACCCATGTCAGCGACCCGCCCGTTGAAGCTCGCTCATCGGGCCCAAGGCTACCCGGTCTGCGTCCACCGATCGCATCCTGCAGACCGGTCCCGCTCACGCCCCGGCTGTGAGAGCGTGACCAGTCATGACCAGATTGTGTGGGGCGCTGCTCGTCGGGATGGTGTCGTTGGGCTGGACGGCTCCCGCGGCAGCCACCCCCGGGGAGGGTGTGCAGGGGACCATCCTGGTGCAGTCCACCGGTGACGGCCAGGACTATGTCACCAAGGAGCTCACCATCGCCCCCGGCGGCAGCACCGGCTGGCACTGGCATCCCGGCCAGGTGTACGGCGTGATCCGCTCCGGCACGCTGACCCATTACTCGGCCGACTGCTCCGTCGACGGGACCTACCCGGCGGGCAGCGCCATCACCGAGACCGTCGGGCCGGGCTATGTGCACGAGGGACGCAACCTGGGACCCGACCCGCTGGTGATGTGGGTGGGCTACATCGTGCCCGCAGGCTCCCCGCTGGCCAATTCGGTGGACAACCCGGGCTGCCCGTTCCAGTGATCCGCCCCGCGGGGCCGGAAGTCACGGCCGCCGGACGGCGTCCGCGTTGTCCCCGCCGGCGTTCGTCGACTCCAGCGGGAGGCCGTTGCGTGCGGCACTGGCCAGCATGTGCTCGATGACGTTCTTGCCCAGCGCGGACTCGCCGGGAAGTTCGATCGGGTAGTCACCGTCGAAACATGCCGAGCACAGCCGCGATGCGGGCTGTTCGGTCGCGGCCACCATGCCCTGGTGGCTGATGTAGCCCAGCGTGTCGGCGCCGATCGCCCGCCGGACCCCTTCGAGCATCTCCGACTCATCGGCGGAGTTGCTGGCGGCGTTGGCGATCAGTTCGGCAGGCGTGGCGAAGTCGATCCCGTAGAAACACGGCCACTTCACCGGCGGCGAGGCGATCCGTACGTGGACCTCCACCGCCCCCGCCTCACGCAGCATCCTGATCAGTGCCCGCTGCGTGTTACCGCGCACGATCGAATCGTCGACGACGATCAGACGCTTTCCGCGGATGACCTCTTTGAGCGGGTTGAGCTTGAGCCGGATACCCAGCTGACGAATGGTCTGGGACGGCTGGATGAAGGTGCGGCCCACATAGGCGTTCTTCATCAGGCCCTGGCCGTAGGGAATGCCGGAGCCCTGTGCGTAACCGACGGCGGCCGGGATGCCCGATTCGGGGACGCCGATCACCAGGTCGGCGTCGACGGGATTCTCGGCGGCCAGCCGACGGCCGATGTCGACGCGGGTGGCGTGGACGGAGCGGCCACCGATGACGCTGTCGGGCCGGGCCAGGTACACGTACTCGAAGACGCAGCCCTTGGGGGTCGGGTTGGCGAAACGGGTGGACCGCACGCCGTCGGCGTCGATCGCCAGGAGTTCACCGGGCTCGATATCGCGCACGAAGGAGGCGCCGACGATGTCGAGGGCGGCGGTCTCCGAGGCGACGACCCAGCCGCGGTCGAGGCGGCCCAGCGACAGCGGGCGCACACCATGCGGGTCGCGGGCTGCGTAGAGGGTGTTCTCGTCCATGAACGTCAGGCAGAACGCACCGCGCACGGTGGGCAGCAGCGCCAGCGCCGCCTGTTCCAGGGTGGAGTCGGCGGCACCGTGCGCCAGCAGCGCGCCGAGGATGTCGGAGTCGGTGGTGGCGGCTGGGGCGCCGCGGGTGTCGATCAGGCCCGCCGCCCGCGCACGTGTCGCCAGTTCGGCGGTGTTGACCAGGTTGCCGTTGTGCCCGAGGGCGACTCCGGTGCCCGCGGCGGTGTTGCGGAAGACCGGCTGGGCGTTCTCCCACGTCGTGGAACCGGTGGTCGAGTACCGGCAGTGCCCGACGGCGACGTGTCCGTGCATGGCGGCCAGGGTCTGCTCATCGAACACCTGGCTGACCAGACCCAGATCCTTGAAGACGAGGACCTGAGCACCGTCGGCGACCGCGATACCGGCCGCCTCCTGGCCGCGATGCTGCAACGCGTACAGGCCGTAGTACGTGAGCTTGGCCACGTCCTCGCCGGGAGCCCAGACGCCGAAGACGCCGCACTCCTCTTTGGGGTCGGTCTCGTCAGGCTCTACCGGCGCGGAGGTCACGATGGCTGCTCCCTGGGGGCTGGGGGTGACGCCGCCAGTCTACGGTCATCGGTGCCGAAAAACTCAACAGCAAGATGGTTTTCACCACCCCCGGGTGGGGGTTGACCCCATTCCGCCGCCGGTATCCGGCAACTACCGTCAGCTGATGTGTGGAATTTAGTGACGAAGGTCGCATTCCGTTTCTGCGTCATCTACTTCGGATTGTTCTGTTTGTGGTTCGCGCAGATCACCTACGCGTTCGCCGGCGTCATCGCGCTGTGGCTGCCGCCCGGTGCGGTGATGTGGCAGATGCTGTTGACCGATCCGGTCAACATCTGGGTGGGCCGCACGGTCTTCGGTATCGATGCGGCGATCCGCCGGGACTCGGGCAGCGGCGACCAGGCCGCGATCTGGGTATCGATCCTGTGTCTGCTGATCATCGCCGTGCTCGGCACCGCGCTGTGGTCGGTCCTGGACCGGCGGCGGACCGATTACGCCCGGCAGGCCGTCTGGTTCACGGTCTTCCTACGGCTGTGTCTCGGCGGGCAGATGCTGTTCTACGGGTTCGCCAAGCTGATCCCCACCCAGATGCCGACCCCGCCGCTGCCGGCTCTTGTGCAACCTCTCGGCGAGTTCAGCCCGATGTCGATGCTGTGGCTGCAGGTCGGCACCTCCCATCCCTACGAAATGGCCCTCGGTGCGGTGGAGGTGACGGCAGGCCTGCTGCTGTTCTGGCCGCGCACCGCCGTGCTGGGCGCATTGTTGAGCCTGCTCAGCATGGGCCAGGTGTTCCTGCTGAACATGGCCTTCGACGTCCCCGTGAAGATCCTCTCGTTCCACCTGCTGCTGATCAGCATCGTGCTTCTCGCCCCGCATCTGCGGCGTCTTGCCGATGTGCTCGTGCGCCACCGTGCTGTGCAAGCGGCGCCGACACCACGGCTGTTCGCATCGGATCGCTCGAACCGCATCGCCACCGCCGTGCAGATCGGTCTCGGGGTATGGATCAGCATCGGGCTGGCCGTCATGGGCTGGCAGGCGTGGCACCAATACGGTGACGGACGGGCAAAACCCGAACTCTACGGAATCTGGACGGTAACCGACTTCCGCGTCGACGATCGGCAGGCACCGCCACTGACCACCGACCGATTCCGCTGGCAGCGAATGATTTTCGACACAGAGGGGATGGTCACGATCCAGTGGATGGACGGCGGTCTGCGTGACGCGCCGCTGCAGTTCGATGCCGAGCAGCGGCGCCTTGAGATCACGACCCCGCTCCCGAAGCCGGACGGTGAGACCGCTCCGGCGGCGGATCCGGCCGAGTTCGCCGAGTTCGATGTCACCAGACCCGCGCCGGATCGCCTGGAGCTGACCGGCACGCTGCAGGGTCGCCCGGTCACCATGGAGCTGGAATCGGTTGACCTGGAGAGCTTTCCGCTGCGCAGCCGGGGGTTCCACTGGGTGCAGGAGTATCCCTACATGCGCTAGCCGGGCAGGGTGACCAGGGGCAGCGCGTCGGCGATCTCGGCGGCCCGGGAACCCGACAGGTGCAGGCGGGGGTCGGTCATCGCGGTCAGTCCGGTGACCAGACGCAACCAGGTGTGGGCGTCGGTCTCCACCACATTGGGCGGTGTGCCACGGGTGTGTCGGGGCCCGGCGATGCACTGCACCGCGACGAACGGCGGCACCCGCACCTCGACGCTGGCGCCGGGTGCGGCCGCGGCGAGGGTGCGGGCGGTCAACCGCACCGCGGCGGCGATATCGGCCCGGGCCGGCGCGGGTTGGGTGTCATCACGTAACCAGTGCGCCACGGCCAGTACCGCGGCACGTGTCTCTGCCGGATCGGCAGTGCGGCGGGCCACCATCGGAATAGTGTCGCAAAGTGGCTTTCGTCGACCGGTCGGCACCGCCGTACCGGGTGGCGGGTGCGGTGGCCCTGGTGCTGCTGGCCGCCGCCGGTGTGCTGCTCTATCAGCAGTTCCGCGGTGAGTTCCGCTCACGTGTGGAGCTCACGTTGCTCTCACCGCGCGCCGGTCTGGTGGTGGACCCGGGCACCAAGGTCACGCTCAACGGTGTCGAGATCGGTCGCGTCAGCCGGATCGCGCCGACGCCGGCCGGCCAGGCCCGGCTGACCCTGCTGGTCGATCCGCGGTACCTGGCGTTGCTACCGGCCAATATCGGGGCAGAGATCAAGGCCACCACCGTGTTCGGCAACAAGTACGTGGCGCTGGCCGCACCGGGGCATCCGGTGGGACCGCACGCCCGCGCGCACGACGAGATCACCGCGACCTGGGTCAGTACCGAATTCAATTCCCTGTTCGAAACGGTGCTCACCATCGCCGAGCGGGTGGATCCGGTGCAGTTGAACCAGACGCTGACCGCGGCCGCCCAGGCGCTGGGCGGCCGCGGTGGCACCTTCGGCGCGTCCCTGTCCGACGGCAACGCGATCCTGGCCGCGCTCAACGAGCGACTGCCCCAATTCCGCCGCGACGTCCGCGCGGTGACGGCGCTGGCCGACCGCTACGCCGAGAATGCACCGGACCTGTTCGACGGCCTGGCCGACGCCGCCACCACGGCGGACACCCTCGATGATCAACGCGGCCACCTGGACGCTGCCCTGTTGGCCGCCGTCGGTGTCGGTGGTACCGGCACCGACATCATGGAGCGCGCCGGACCGTATCTGGTGCGCGGGGCCCACGATCTCCTTCCCACCGCGACGCTGTTCGACTACTACAGTCCGCAGCTGTTGTGCACCCTGCGCAACTATCACGATGCGGCACCGCTGATGGCCCAGGTGTTCGGTGGGGACAACGGTTTCTCGTTGGACTCGGCAGGCACCATCTTCGGCCTCGGCGGGGTCGGCAATGCCTACGTGTTCCCGGACAACCTGCCGAGGGTGAACGCCCGCGGCGGTCCTGGCGGCCGTCCCGGCTGTTGGCAGAAGATCACCCGGGAGCTGTGGCCCGCACCGTATCTGGTGATGGACACCGGGCTGTCCATCGCGCCGTACAACCATGTCGAGCTGGGATCCCCGATCTTCACCGAGTATGTGTGGGGCCGTCAGATCGGCGCGCCGACCATCAACCCCTGATCCGTTCGCACTAGCCGCGATCCCAACCGCGTTCCAGCCCGGCCCTGACCCGCTCGGTGTCCGCGGCCGTCCAGCCCGGCGGCGGTGCCACCGCGGCCCAGCCGTCGAGCACGGTCTCGCCGTAGTTGTGCCCGTGCCCGTCGGGCACGCCGGACGCATTCGTCATATCGGCGCTCACCTGCCAGAACGTCACGATCGGGTACCAGCGCATCGAGGCCGTGCGGTCGGCGCCACGCGGTTCTGTCAACCAATCGGGCCGGGAGAACACGAGATTCGGCGACCACCAAACCACCGGATCGGAGGCGTGCTGCAAGAACAGCACCCGGGTCCCCTCCCAGCGCGGTGCGGCGGTCCTGGCCACCTCGGCCGGATCGTAGGCCGGGGAGAAACGCACCGTCCGGCCGTTGTCGTAGCGGGGTTCGACCTCGGTGGTCCCCGGGTCCCGGCGCTGCACCAGACCGCTCCACAACGAACTCTCGTGCGGCGGACCGACCCACAGCACGGCGGAGAAATCCATCTCCGCGATATCGGGTAGCCAACCGAACGCACCCTGCCCGCCGTAGGAGCCCAAACTCTCGCCGTACAGAAGCAGTTTCGGGCGACGGTCTTCGGGCAGCGCGGCCCAGCGGCCGTGCACACCGTCGATCATGGCCCGCGCCGAGTCGACGGACTTCTCCCGGTCACCGAGGAACGAGATCCAGCTGGGCAGATACGAATACTGCATCGCCACGAGCGCGGTGTCACCGTTGTACATGGCCTCGATGGCGTCGGCGGCCACCGGATTCACCCAGCCCGTGCCCGTGGTGGGGATCAGGACCAGCACCGCGCGGTCGAAGGCATCGGTGCGTTCGAGCTCGCTGAGCAGCACCGCCACCCGCTGCTCATCAGTGTCCGCGGTCTGCAACCCGGCGTACACCCGGATCGGTTCGCGGGCCGGACGTCCGTTCAGAGCGGTCAGGTCGGCCGCGTCCGGACCGCCGGCCACGAAGCTGCGGCCCTGGTAACCCAGGGAGTCCCAGGACGCGAATGAGGCCGGGCTGCCGGATCGCTGGCTCGCCGCGGGTTGGCTGACCCCGGGGGCGGTGGTCGCGTTCTGCGGTTGGAACACCTGGCCGGCGCCGGCCAGGAAACCCCGGTAGAGCACACCATTGGCCAGCATGACGCACAGCACCACCACGACGGCGGTGCCGATGAAGAACGCCACCTCGCTGTGCAGGTGCCAGCGCCGGATCAAGGCACGGGCAATGAGTTTGACCAGATCGACCAGCACCCGCCAGGTCGCGATGCACGCCGCGGCGACCAGCACCGCCAGGAGCAGCGTGCGCATGTAGCCCGGGGTCTCGGGTCCCTCGATACCCATCAGCGCCGATACCTGGCGCTGCCAGCGGGCCGCGGGCACCAGCATGGCCACCGGGGCGATCAGCGCACCGGCGACCGTCGCGATCTTCATGATGTGCAGGACCGGGGTGCGCGGGGGCCACCATGCGCGACCCCGAAGGACGAAGCGCCGCAGCAGCTTTGCCAGCAGAACACCGATGCCGTAGCCGATGGCGGCGTTGATACCGCCGATCAGTCCGGCGAACAGCCAGTCCCTCGGCAGCAATGACGGTGTCAGCGAGATGCAGAAGAACAGTGCACCGACGGCGACGCCGACGAAATCGAGTCGGACCAAGCTCCAGCCCCATACCAGTACGGGGTGCCGGACCGAGGTCCGCTCGATCACCCGAACAACCTGGGCAGCACGCCCTCCGAGGTGGCTCGCAGTTCGTCGAGCGTGATGCTGAACTGGCCCTGGACGTCCAGTGAGTCGCTGCCCTCGTCCGAGACGCCCACCCGGTCCACCGGAAGCCCGCGCGCCTCGCACATCGACCGGAACCGGCTCTCCTCGGTGCGCGGCACCGCAACCAGGACCCGGCCGGCAGATTCGGAGAACAGGAAGACGAAGGGATCCACTCCCTCGGGCAGCACCACCCGAGCGCCGGTCTCGCCGGCCAGGGCGGCCTCGACGATCGCCTGGATCAGACCGCCTTCGCTCAGATCGTGTGCCGCCGAGACCAATCCGTCCCGCGAGGCCGCGGTCAGCACCTCGGCGAGCAGCTTCTCCCGCGCCAGGTCGACCCTCGGCGGCACGCCGCCGAGGTGATCAGCGGTGACCTGCGCCCAGATCGACCCGTCGAACTCATCACGGGTGTCACCGAGCAGCAGCAATGTCTCACCGGGCTCGTTACCCAGTCCGGTGGGGATGCGCCGGGCCACATCGTCGATCACGCCGAGCACACCGACCACCGGGGTCGGCAGGATCGCGGTGCTGCCGGTCTGGTTGTAGAAGCTCACGTTGCCGCCGGTGACCGGGATACCAAGGGCCGCACAGCCGTCGGCGAGTCCGCGCACAGCCTGGGAGAACTGCCACATCACACCGGGGTCCTCCGGCGAGCCGAAGTTCAGGCAGTTGGTCACCGCGACCGGGGTGGCCCCGGTGACCGCCACGTTGCGGTAGGCCTCGGCGAGCGCCAGCTGTGCGCCCGTGTACGGGTCGAGCTGGGTGTAGCGGCCCGAGGCGTCGGTCGAGATGGCGACACCGCGGCCGGTCTGCTCGTCGATCCGCAGCACACCGCCATCGGCATGCTCGGCCAACACGGTGTTACCGCGCACATAGCGGTCGTACTGCTCGGTGATGAACGCACGGCTGCACAGGTGCGGGCTGCCCAGCAACGCCAGCAGGGTCGCCTTGAGCTCGTCGCCGGTGGCCGGGCGGGCCAGCTTGGCCGAGGTGTCGGCGATCAGGGCGTCCTGGGTGTCCGGGCGGGCGACGGGACGCTGGTACACCGGGCCCTCGTGGGCGACGGTGCGCGGCGGTACATCCACCACGGTCTCACCGTGCCAGGTGATCTCGAGGCGATCACCATCGGTGACCTCGCCGATGACGCTGGCCAGCACATCCCATTTGCGGCAGACGGCCAGGAACTTCTCGACGTTCTCCGGCGTGACGACCGCACACATCCGTTCCTGCGATTCGGAGGACAGGATCTCCGCCGGGGTCATATCGGCAGCGCGCTGCGGCACATTCTCCAGCTCGACGCGCATGCCGCCGTCACCGGCCGAGGCCAATTCCGAGGTGGCGCAGGACAATCCGGCACCACCGAGATCCTGGATACCGACCACCAGATCGGCGGCGTAGAGCTCCAGGCAGCACTCGATGAGCACCTTCTCCATGAAGGGGTCACCGACCTGCACGGCGGGCAGCTTCTTACGGCCCGGGCCGGAGCCCTCGTCGCCACCGAAGGTCTCACTCGCCAACACCGACACACCACCGATACCGTCCAGCCCGGTGCGGGCACCGAACAGGATGATCTTGTTTCCGGTGCCGGACGCGAAGGCCAGGTGCAGGTCCTCCTTGCGCAGCACGCCAACACACAGCGCGTTCACCAGTGGGTTGCCCGCGTACGACGGGTCGAAGACCGTCTCGCCGCCGATATTGGGCAGACCCAGGGAGTTGCCGTAACCGCCGATACCGCGCACCACGCCGTCGAGCACGCGGCGGGTATCGGGCGCATCGGCCGCACCGAAGCGCAGCTGGTCCATCACCGCGACCGGGCGGGCGCCCATCGCCATGATGTCGCGGACGATGCCGCCGACACCGGTGGCCGCGCCCTGGTAGGGCTCCACATAGGACGGGTGGTTGTGCGATTCGACCTTGAAGGTGACCGCCCAGCCGTCGCCGATGTCGACGACGCCGGCGTTCTCGCCGATCCCGGCCAGCATGCCTGCGCGCATCTCGTCGGTGGTCGTCTCACCGAAATAGCGCAGATGCACCTTGGAGGACTTGTAGGAGCAATGTTCGCTCCACATCACCGAGTACATGGCCAGCTCGGCGTCGGTGGGGCGGCGGCCGAGAATCTCGCGTATCCGCTGGTACTCGTCGTCCTTGAGGCCCAGTTCCCGGAAGGGCTGGGGTTGGTCGGGCGACGCTGCGGCGCGCTCGACGGTATCGATTTCCTGCGGGTGCGCGGATGTCACCAGGACAGTTTATTCGCTCCGCGTCACCGGCGGACGCCGCGCCGCCACCGGGCACCTCACCCGCCGGGTATCAGTGCCCGCCGGAGACGCAGAATGCGTTGCCGTCCGGATCGGCCAGCACGACCCAGCGGTACGCGTCGCCGATATCGTGCCTGCCGGTCTCGGTGGCACCGAGACCGATCAGCCGCGTCACCTCGACCTCCACGTCGGGTGCCGAGAAGTCCACGTGCACCCGGTTCTTGCCCGCGGTCGGGTCCGGCACGCGCTGGAATCCGAGCCGGGGCCCGCTCGGCAGCGCCACCATGACGAATTCGCCGGGCATCTCGGCGTTGAGGGTGCCGCCGGTGGCCTCGGTCCACCATTGGGCGAGGCGGTCCGGATCGGTGCAGTCGAACGTGATCATTTCTGGGCTGAGCGTCATGCGCGCACCATAGAGCAGTGCTCTGACATTTCCGGCGACATTTCCGCGCCGCGGGATCGCCGCGGGAAACCGGCACAATCGTCATATGCAGCGGCTGGTCTTCAGTGGTCATATCGCGGGCTTCGGCACCGACGCCGGGGTCCGGTTCGTCATCGGAGCCTGGCACTCCTCACCGTTCGGCCGCTTCGCCGATGTGATGGTGCAGACCCGCGATGACACCCGCATCCTGTTGGCACCCAGCGCCGAGATCGCCGAGTTCGTCTCGGCCACATACTCCTTCGACGAGATCAGGGTCGCCCCGGTGGCCGCCGATCTGGACGACGACCGGTTGCGGGTGCACACCGACGACCTCGACGTCACGGTGCGCCTCGGCGGCGCCGCCCGGTTCGACGGGCTGCTGCGGCTGGTGCCCGCACCGCTGGCGCGGGCACCGTGGTGGCTGCGGCTGATCAACCCCGTCGCCGCGGTCCTGGTGCCCGGCGTGCAGACCGCGGGCAGTGCGGGCAACGGCAGACGCGAGTACTACGGGGTCCGGCGCACGCGGCAGATCGACTCGGTGTCGGGGACATTCGGGGGCATCACCCTCGGCGGGCCCGCCGACCTGCACCCGCCGGTGCGGTTCGGGTTCTCCTCGGCACCGACCGACCCCCAACTGGTGACGGTCACCACCACCATCGACCTGCCGTGACGGGTCGGGCCCGGCTGTCGCGACTCAGGCCGGTGCCAGGAACGCCTGCAGGGCGGCCGCGTAGTCGGCAACGTCATGGGCGCCCATGATCTCGCGGGCCGAGTGCATGGCCAGCTGGGCGGCCCCGACGTCCACGGTGGGGATGCCGGTGCCCGCCGAGGTCATCGGCCCGATCGTCGACCCACACGGCAGATCGGCGCGGTGCTCGTAACGCTGCAGCGGAACCCCGGCTTGGGCACAGGCCAGCGCGAACGCCGCCGCGGTGCGCCCGTCGGTGGCATAGCGCAGGTTGGGGTGCACCTTGAGCACCGGGCCGCCGTTGACCTCGATCAGGTGACCGGGCTCGTGCCGCTCCGGATAGTTCGGGTGGGTGGCGTGCGCCATATCGCCGGAGGCGACCATCGACTGCGAGAGCCGGCGCAGGAAGTCCTGCCGGTCACCACCGGCGGCCAGGGTGATGCGCTCCAACACACTGAGCAGCAGATCGGACTGGGCGCCGTGATCGGACTGCGAACCGACCTCCTCGTGATCGAAGAGCGCGAGCACCGGCACGTGCCCGCTCGGCCGCGCGGCCAGCAGCGCCTGCACCCCGGCATGGCAGGTGACCTGATTGTCCAGCCGTGGTGCGCTGACGAAATCTCCGTCCACCCCGGTCACCGCGGACGGCGTCAGGTCGTGGGTCATGAGGTCGAAACCGAGCACATCGGCCTCGCGCACCCCGGCCTGCTCGGCGACGTAGCCCACGAAGGAGCGTCGCTCACCGATGCCCCAGACGGCGTTGACATGCCGCTGCGGGTCCGGGCTGACACCCTTGCGGTCCTCGGAGAGGTGGATGGCCAGTTGCGGGACCCGCAGGATCGGATCGTCGATCCGCACCAGCCGATGCGCCACCTGGCCGCCGTCCACGACGGACAGCCGGCCGCTGATGCCGAGATCGCGGTCCAGCCAGGAGTTCAGCCAGGCACCGCCGTAGGGCGCCAAGGCGACCACCTGCCAGCCGGCCACGATCCGGTCCGGGTGCTGTTTGACGCGCAGGTTGGGGCTGTCGGTGTGCCCCCCGACGATCCGGAACGGCATATCGCCGGACGTCGAATCCCAGGCCACCAGCGAACCGGCCCGCACGACGAAGTACGTGCCGGGTGAGTCGGGCCAGCTGTCGGATTCGGAGAGTTCGGTGTAGCCGGCGGCCTCCAGCTGCCGCGCGGCCGTCGCGCACACGTGGAACGGGGACGGCGAGGCGTCGATGAACTCACACAGGCTCTGGGGGGTAGCAGGCATCTTTTCATCTTGACCGGTGCGACGCCGTCCGGCCGCGCTAGGGTCTGCGATGTGTCCGATCTTGTTCCGCAGGCGGTGCTCGCGCCGCTGACCCCGGCGGCCATCTTCATGGTGGCCACGATCGACGACGGCGGTGAACAGACCGTCCACGATGCCCTCGGCGACATCTCGGGGCTGGTCCGCGCCATAGGGTTCCGCGATCCGACCAAACATCTGTCGGTGATCACGTCGATCGGATCGAAGGCCTGGGACCGGTTGTTCAGCGGCCCCCGCCCGGCCGAACTGCATCCGTTCATCGCGTTGGAGGGGCCGCGGCACACCGCCCCGTCGACGCCGGGTGATCTGTTGTTCCACCTCCGCGCCGAATCACTGGACGTGTGTTTCGAGTTGGCCGGCAAGATCGTCGCCGCGATGGACGGCGCCATCACCATCGTCGACGAGGTGCACGGCTTCAAGTTCTTCGACAACCGCGACCTGCTCGGCTTCGTGGACGGTACGGAGAACCCGGACGGCCCGGTGGCGGTGAGCGCCAGCCAGATCGGCGACGAGGATCCCGATTTCGCCGGCGGGTGTTACGTGCACGTGCAGCGCTACCTGCATGACATGTCGACGTGGAACGCGCTGTCGGTCGAGGAACAGGAGCGGGTGATCGGGCGCACAAAACTCGACGACATCGAACTCGACGACGCCGTGAAACCGGCCAATTCGCATGTGGCGCTGAATGTCATCTCCGACGAACAGGGCAACGAGCTCAAGATCCTGCGCCACAACATGCCCTTCGGCGAGATCGGCAAGGGCGAATTCGGGACCTACTACATCGGGTATTCGCGCACCGCCGCGGTCACCGAACGGATGCTGCACAACATGTTCATCGGCGATCCGCCCGGCAACACCGATCGGATCCTGGATTTCTCCACCGCGGTGACCGGTTGCCTGTTCTTCACCCCGACGGCCGATTTCCTCGATGACCCGCCGCCCATGCCAGGTGCGGCCGAACCCGCCCGCGCAGCAGCCACCAGCACACCCACCTATTCCGGTTCACTGTCGATCGGCAGCCTGAAAGGACAACCCCAATGAACAACCTGTACCGCGAACTGGCGCCGGTCACCGACGAGGCGTGGGGTGAGATCGAACAGGAGGCCACCCGTACCTTCAAGCGGCATATCGCCGGACGCCGGGTGGTCGACTGCACCGGCCCGACCGGCGCCACCACTGCTGCGGTGTCCACCGGCCATCTGCTGGACGTCACCTCCCCTGGCGACGGGGTGATCGCCCACCTGCGCGACAGCCGCCCGCTGGTGCGACTGCGGGTGCCGTTCACCATCACCCGCGACGCCATCGACGACGTGGAGCGCGGCTCGCAGGACTCGGACTGGGATCCCGTCAAGGACGCGGCCAAGAAGCTGGCGTTCGCCGAGGACCGGGCAATCTTCGAGGGTTACGCGGCGGCCAACATAGAGGGCATCCGGGCGGGCAGCTCGAATCCCGGCCTGGCGCTGCCCGAGGATCCGCGCGGCTATCCCGACGTGATCGCCCAGGCGCTCTCGGAGCTGCGGCTGGCCGGTGTCGACGGTCCCTACTCGGTGCTGCTGTCGGCCGACGCCTACACCAAGGTCAGCGAGACGACCGAACACGGCTATCCGCTGCGCGAGCACCTCAACCGGGTGGTCGACGGGGACATCATCTGGGCTCCGGCCATCGATGGCGCCTTCGTGTTGTCCACCCGCGGAGGCGATTTCGATCTACAGCTGGGCACCGACGTGTCGATCGGCTATTCGAGCCACGATGCCGACACCGTGCAGCTGTACCTGCAAGAGACGTTCACGTTCCTGAACTACACCGCCGAGGCGTCGGTCGCGCTGTCCGCCTGATCCCGGCTCCGCCCGTCATCGCTTGTCGTCGGGCTCGGGTTTGAGGTGCCGCCACCAACAGGCGATGTAGATGCTCATGGAGGTGACCAGGGCCACCACCACCCAGAGCACCACGGTGACGTCCACCCACGCCCCCATGGGTGGCCCGTCGGGCAGCGCGTTGCGCAGCGGCACGACGGCGAACAGCATCGCCGCGAACCACGTCGTCATCGGCGGCTGGAATTTGCGCCGGTTGCGCAAGGTCTGCACCGCGACGACCACACCGAGCACGGCAATGGTGATCAATGCGCCCACGATGATCGCGGCGAACGCGGCGGTGCTCGGCGCACGGTGCAGGTTCACCCGGTACACCGACGATGCGTCTGACTCGCCGCGCGCCGGGATGCTGAACATCCATCCGGGCACCCGGTCGACGAATGTGGCCCAGGTCGACTCCGGGATCCGGTCGTCGCCGCTCACCACCGAGACGGTGATGGGTCCGGATCGATAACGGTCGAACGGGTACGCACCGGGGTCGCCGCCGATGGTCAGCGCGACGGGGAAGACACCGGGCACGGTGCCCGCGGGCCAGCTGCGAGTGGTCGGCGTGACGGCCGAATAGATTGTGACGCTGAGGTCTTCGGTCAGGCCCTGAGTATCGGGATCGATCAGCCCCGGCCCAGGGGTGACGGTCACGTTGGCGACCATCTCGCCCTTGACCGCGTGTACCTCCTCCAGGTCGAAGGTGACCGAGGTCTGGTCCGCCACGGGCTGATCGACGGGTATCTCCGCAGGACCACCGAGTCCGGTGGCCGCGTACAGGACGATCGTCGTGACGTATGCCGCGATGATCGCTAGGATCCCGAGCACGACACGAAACTTCATATGGGCCTTCCCGGTGGAGCGACAGTTCAGGCCGTGAGCACCGCATCGAGCGCGGAGTAGAAAAGGCCGAGACCGTCATCGGAGGGACCCGTCAACGGCTCGGTGGCGTGCTCGGGATGAGGCATCAAGCCGACGACGCGGCCGTTGGCCGAGCTGATCCCGGCGATACCGCGCATCGAGCCGTTGAGGTTCTCGCGGTACCGGAAGACCACGCGGCCCTCCCCCTCGAGCTCGTCGAGCACCTCCGTCGACGCCACATAACGGCCCTCGCCGGACTTCAACGGCACCAACAGATCCGCGTCCTGCTCGTAGCGGGTGGTCCACGCCGTCGAGTTCGACGCCACCTGCAGCCACACATCGCGGCAGATGAAGTGCAATCCCTCGTTGCGCGTCAGCGCCCCCGGCAACAGCCCGGATTCGCACAGCACCTGGAAACCGTTGCAGATCCCCAGCACCGGCAGCCCCTTGGCCGCCGCATCGACGACCGACCGCATCACCGGCGCGAAGCTGGCGATGGCGCCGGCGCGCAGATAGTCACCGTAGGAGAAACCGCCGGGCACCACGACCGCGTCGACACCCTTGAGATCGGCGTCGGCGTGCCACAGGCTGACCGCTTCCCCGCCGGCCAGCCGGACCGCGCGGGCGGCGTCGACATCATCGAGCGTGCCAGGGAATGTGATGACGCCGATCTTGCCGGCGGCCCCGGCGCCGCTCACGAATTCTCCCGGCTCACCGAGAACTCCTCGATGACGGTGTTCGCCAGCAGCGACTCGGCGATCTCGTTGAGCGCCTCGTCGGACACCGAATCGTCGACCTCGAGCTCGAATCGCTTGCCTTGGCGCACATCGGACACGCCGCCGTGGCCGAGCCGGCCCAGCGCGCCGACGATGGCCTGTCCCTGCGGGTCGAGGATCTCGGCCTTGGGCATCACGTGCACTACGACGCGGGCCACGGGCGCTCCTTCTCGGGTTCGGTACGGGTCGTGAACGGTCATAACTGTACCGGCGCGCCGTCGGGCCACAATGGACCCATGCAACTGACGCACTTCGGCCACTCGTGCCTGCTCGCGAGCTTCCCGGATGGCACCGGAAAACAGACCACGGTGCTGTTCGACCCGGGCACCTTCTCGCATGGCTTCGAGGGCATCACCGGACTCGACGCGATCATGATCACCCATCAGCATCCCGACCACGCCGATCCCGCCCGGCTACCGGCGCTGGTGGAGGCAAACCCGCAGGCCGCCCTGTACGCCGACCCGCAGACCGCGGCGCAGCTCGGCGGCGGCTGGCGGGCCGTGCACGCCGGGGACAGCTTCGCCCTAGGGCACCTGTCGGTGCGCGGGGTCGGGGGCACCCATGCGGTCATCCACCCCGAGCTGCCGGTGATCGACAACACGTCGTATCTCATCGGCGATGCCGACCACCCGGCCCGGTTGATGCATCCCGGCGACGCGTTGTTCGTCCCCGGCGAACCGGTCGACGTGCTGGCCACGCCGGCGGCCGCACCCTGGATGAAGGTGTCCGAGGCGGTCGACTACCTGCGCGCCGTCGCGCCGACCCGGGCGGTGCCCATCCATCAGGGCATCATCGAGCCGGCCGCGCGCGGAATCTTCTACGGCAGGCTCTCGGAGATGACCGACACCGACTTCCAGGTGCTCGATCCGGAGAACGGGACCCAGTTCTGATCCCGCGCCGGATCCTGCTGTGGTGGCCGCCGATCGGCATCACGGCGATGGTTGTGCTCGGGCTCGCCGTCGGCAACGGGCCGACGGCCTTCGATGATTCGGCGCTGACGGTGCTGCAGCGCATCTTCGGTCGCGAGCCGATCTGGATGCTCTACTTCAGCTGGTCGCTGACGATGATGGTGACGCTGGCCATCGCGGTGCTGATCGCGCTGATCCGACGGCGGTGGCGGCTGGCGGTGGTGGTGGCCCTCTGCCCGCTGGTGTCGGTGCTCATCACCCGGCTGCTCAAACCGCTGTTCGGCCGCTACAAGGGCGATGCGTTGGCCTATCCGAGCGGGCACACCACGGTCGCGATCACCGTGACGGCGATGCTCGTGGTGGCCACCGGTTATGTGCTGTGGGTGACCCTGCTGGCCGGGGTGGTCGGGGTGATCGGTGCCCTGAGCATGGCGACCACCGATCTGCACTACCTGACCGACAACATCGGTTCGGTGTTCTTCGCCACCGCGATGGTGTGCCTGGCCATCCTGGCCGCCGGGCCTCAGGCCGTGGCGTCCGCGGCGGCCCGGCCCGCGGCCCGGCCGGAGAACACGCAACCGCCGAGGAACGTGCCCTCCAAGGAGCGGTAACCGTGCACGCCGCCACCGCCGAATCCGGCGGCTTCCCCGGCGGCGTAGAGCCCGTCGAAGACCGAGCCGTCCGGGCGCAGCGCGCGGGCCTGCAGGTCGGTTTCCAGACCGCCCAACGACTTCCTGGTCAGGATGTGCAGTTTCACCGCGATCAGCGGCCCTGCCTTCGGGTCGGTCAGCCGGTGCGGCGCGACCACCCGAGCGATCCGGTCCGGCAGATACTCGCGGGCACCGCGGATCGCGGTGATCTGGCTGTCCTTGCTGAACTTGTTGGCAACCTCCCGGTCGCGCGCGGTGACCTCGGCCTCGACGGTGGCGTAGTCCAGCGGTTCGACGTCGGGCACACCGTTCATCGCGGCAACCAGCTCTCGCAACGTGTTCCCGGTGACGAAGTCGACACCCTTGTCGACGAAGGCTCGCACCGGCGCCGGTCCGCCGTCGCGTCCGCGGGCGAGCACCGCCCGGATACTGCGTCCGGTCAGATCGGGGTTCTGTTCCTGGCCGGACAGCCCGAACTCCTTGGCGATGATGCGGGCGTTGAGCACGAACCAGGTGTAGTCCTGGCCGGTGGTGGCGATGTACTCCAGCGTGCCCAGGGTGTCGAAGCCCGGGTACAGCGGCACCGGGAGGCGTTTGCCGGTGGCGTCGAGCCACAGCGACGACGGGCCGGGCAGGATGCGGATGCCGTGGTCGGGCCAGATCGGGTCGTAGTTGGTGATGCCCTCGGTGTAGTGCCACATCCGGTCGCTGTTGATGATGCTCGCGCCTGCGGACTCACTGATCTGCAGCATGCGGCCGTCGACGTGGGCGGGCACCCCGGACAGCAGCTGCTTGGGCACCCGGCCCATCCTGGCCGGCCAGTTCTTGCGCACCAGCTCGTGATTACCGCCGATACCGCCGCTGGCCACGATGACAGCCTGGGCGCGGAACGCGAACTCGCCGACGGTGTTGCGTGACGACGGCGCACCGCGGGGTGCGTCGGAGGGCTCCAGTACCGCGCCGCGCACCCCGACCACCGACCCGTCCTCGACGATCAGCTCGTCGACGCGGTGACGGTGGGCGAACGTGGCCCGCGGTTGGCGATGCAACCGGCGCGCGAACACGTCGACCAGCGCGGGCCCGGTTCCCCAGGTGATGTGGAAGCGGGGCACCGAGTTGCCGTGGCCGAGCGCGCCGTAGCCGCCGCGTTCGGCCCAGCCGACCATCGCGAAGGTCTGCAACCCGCGCTCACGCAACCAGCTGCGCTTCTCGCCCGCGGCGAAGTCGACATAGGCGTGTGCCCACTGGCGGGGCCAGTGGTCCTCCTCGCGGTCGAAACCCGCGCTGCCCAGCCAGTCCTGCAGCGCAAGTTCGTGGCTGTCGCGGATACCGAGGCGGCGCTGCTCGGGGCTGTCGACCAGGAAGAGCCCGCCGAAGGACCAGTACGCCTGGCCGCCGATGTTGGCGGCGTTCTCCTGATCGACGATCAGTACGCGGCGTCCGCGTTCGATCAGCTCCGCAGCGGCGACCAGTCCGGCCAGTCCTGCACCCACCACGATCACATCGGCATCAGCCATGCCGACAAACCTAGCCTCAGGCGGCGGCGGTGAGGGCGGGATCGGCCTCCCACCGGTAGATGTCGGGGCGACAGCCCTGGCCGAGGGCACGATCGATGGCGTCGAAGACGGCACGGCGCGGGCCGGTCTCGGCCAGCTGGCGGGCCGAGACCACCAGCCGCACGGTGCCGCCCCGGCGAGCGGTGCGTTCGGCGGAGAGCACCAGCGTGCGACACCACCACGGCTCGGTCAGGAAGCCGGCACCGATGCCGAGCACCCGGGTCCGCTCGGTGCGGCCACGGACCAGGTCGGTGACACCGGTGAGGCCGGCCAGCAAGCGGAAGCCGTTGCGCGGCAATGCCGCGACGGCGCCGTCGGATACCGTCCACCCGGGTGCGGCGAACAGTCGGGTGCGTAGCCCGAGGTGTTCCATCGCCCGGTCGGCGCCCAGCAGCCGCAGATTCGCCTCGTGTGCGGGCAGCGTGGCGAACTCGCTGCGGCGCTTCTTGGTGGCGGCCTCGTCGAACCCGTGCAGCACGATGGCGTCCCCGGCGGCGCGCCGCTCGGCCAGCCAGCCCACCGTCCGCGGATCGTGCTCCAGCCGGTAGCCGCCCTTCAGGCGCGGAGCGACCAGCAGCGACACCGGGATGCCGCGGTTGTCGAGGTCCTCGCAGAACTCATCCGCTGCGGCCAGGGTGCGGTCCCTGATCCCGGAGATCGAGACGATCAGTTCGGCAGTCACACCCGCAGTCTGGCAACGTCAGGTGTCGCGACGGTTGCGAACACCCGGACGCCAGTTGGCTATCTGGGGAGCACGGCCTCGATGGCGCTGAGCACCTCGGGGTCATTGGGTTCGGTGCGCGGCCGGAACCGGTTGACCACCGTGCCGTCCGGCCCGATCAGGAACTTCTCGAAGTTCCACTGGACATCACCCGCCGTTCCCTCGGCATCGGCGGACCTGGTGAGCTCCGCGTAGAGCGGGTGCCGGTCGGCACCGTTGACATCGGTCTTGGCCAGCAGCGGGAAGGTCACCCCGTAGGTCGAGGAGCAGAAGGATTGGATCTCCTCGGCGGTGCCGGGCTCCTGTCCCATGAACTGGTTGCACGGCACCCCGACCACGGTGAGACCGCGCGCGGCGTAGTCGCGCGCCAGCCTCTCCAGGGCGGCGTACTGCGGGGTCAGACCGCATTTGGAGGCAACATTGACCACCAGCGTTGCGCCGTCGGACAATTCGCTCAGCGTCGCGGTACCGCCATCGAGCATGGTCAGCGGGATGTTGTGCAGGCTCACCATCTCGACGCTAGCGGCCGATCCTGCCCGACGCTAGAGTTTGGGTCCGCCGAACAGGCTGTGCACCTGTCCCTGCCCGTGGTTGTCCGGGTCCGCGGTGGCCAGGATCCAGGCGTACTGGAAGGCCGCTTCCTTCCAGCGCTCGTACCGGCCGCTGATCCCGCCGTGCCCGGCGACCATCTCGGTCTTGAGCAGCACCCTGGCGGTATCGGGAGCCAGTTGCGCGTGCCGCAGGGCGGCGACCCACTTGGCCGGTTCGGTGTAGTAGACCCTGGTGTCGTTGAGCGAGGTCATCGCCAGCACGGCCGGGTAGTCCAGGGACGCGACGTTCTCGTACGGCGAGTACGCCTTCATGTACTCGTAGACATCCTTGTCCGCCAGCGGGTTTCCCCATTCGTCCCATTCGGTGACGGTCAGCGGCAGGGACGGATCCAAGATGGTGGTCAGCGGGTCGACGAACGGCACCTGGGCCAGCACCCCGGCGAACAGGTGCGGGGCGATGTTGAGCACCGCACCGACCAGCAGACCACCGGCGCTGCCGCCGAGTGCGACCAGATTGCTGGGCCGGGTCAGGTCGGTGGTGATCAGGTGCTCGGCAACGGCGACGAAGTCGGTGAAGGAGTTGGTCTTCTTGAGCAGCTTGCCGTCCTCGTACCAGGGCCGCCCCAACTCGCCACCGCCGCGGACATGCGCGACGGCGAACACCATGCCGCGGTCCAGCAGCGACAGCCGCGCGATGGAAAACCGCGGGTCCTCGCAGGATTCGTAGGCGCCGTACCCGTACAACAGCGTCGGCGCGGGGAAAGCCAAGCCGGCCCGGTGCACGATCGAGATCGGGATCCGCGCACCGTCGGCGGCGACGGCCCAATCGCGGCGTTCGACGTAATCCTCCGGCCGGTAGTCCCCGAGCACGGGTTGCTCGCGCAGCAGCGTCCGCTCGCCGGTGACCAGATCCAGGTCGTAGATGCGCACCGGGATCACCCAGGACACCGCGCCGACCCGCAGCTTCGGCGAGGACCAGTTGGGGTTGCCGCCCAGCCCCGCCGACATCAGCTCGGATTCGAACGCGATCTCGGTCGGCGCTCCATAGGAGCCGTCGGATCCGATGGGCCACAGCTGAATACGGGGTAACGCCTCGCGGCGGTAGCTGACCACCAGATGCGTCGAGAAGGCGTCGACCCCGTCGAGGCGGACATCGTCGCGGTGCTCGATCAGCGTCCTGAACGCCGTCGGGTCGCTGACCGGTGCGTCGACGAGGGTGAAGTTGACCGCGCCGTCGTTGTGCAGGATCAGGAAGCGATCCTCACCGCCGACCACCGCGTGCTCGACGGAGTACTCCACGCCGTCGCGCCGCGGCAGGACGACCGTGAACGGCGCTTCCGGATCGGCGGCATCGGCGTAGCGGATCTCGGTGGTGATCGCACTGCCCGCGGCGATGATGACGTACTTGTCGCTGCGGGTGCGCCCGACGCCGAGCCAATACCGTTCGTCTGCCTCGTGATACACCTTCTGGGCGGGCAACCCGGAGCCGAGGCGGTGCCGCCACACCGTGTCCGGACGCCATGCGTCGTCGACGGTGACGTAGTACACCGACTGGTTGTCCGCACCCCAGGTCGCCCCGGAGCCGATGCCGACGATGGTGTCCTCGTAGAGCTGGTTGGTGCGTAAGTCCTTGAACCGCAGGGTATACCGCTCGTCACCCTTGACATCCACCGAGTAGGCCAGGATGTTGCCGTCGACGCTGACGCTGACCGCGCCGAGGGAGAAGAACTCGTGGCCTTCGGCCTCGACGTTCTCGTCGAGCAGGATCTGCTCACCGGCGACGGCGGTGTTCTCGTCGAGCTCGGGGGGCGTCCAGTCATCCGGATCGCTGATCGGGCAACGGCAGTGCACGCCGTACTGCTTGCCCTCGAAGCTTCGCGCGTAGTACCACCAGTTGCCGCGCCGGGTCGGGATGGAGAGATCGGTCTCCTTGGTGCGCGCCTTGATCTCGTCGAATATCCGCTGCCGCAGCGGCGCCAGGACCGCGGTGGCCGCCTCGGTGTGTGCGTTCTCGGCCTCCAGATGCGCGATGACCTCTGGGTTGTCCTTCTCGCGCAACCATTCGTAGGGATCGATGAACACATCCCCGTGGTGCTCGCGGCGGTGCTCGACCCGCTTGGCCACCGGGGCCGGTGCGGCGGCCAGGTCGCGAGCGTCGCTCGCCGGCTGTTGATTCGCTCCGCGAGCGTCGCTCATCGGCTGTTGATTCGCTCCGCGAGCGTCGCTCATCGGCTGTTGATTCGCTCCGCGAGCGTCGCTCATGCGCCAATCCAATCGGAGAAACTCAAACCCGAAATCCTCTCGTAGGCCTCTATATAGCGGGCCCGGGTGGCGGCCGCGATCTCGGCGGGCAGCGGCGGCGGTGGCGCGTCACCGTTACGGTCCCACCCCGAGTCCGGCCCGGTCAGCCAGTTGCGGACGAACTGCTTGTCATAGCTGGGCTGCACCACGCCCTCCTGGTAGGAGTCCGCGGGCCAGTAACGCGACGAGTCCGGGGTCAGCACCTCGTCGGCGAGCACCAGTTCACCGGCGGTGTCCCCACTGGTCGATATGCCGAACTCGAACTTGGTGTCGGCGAGGATGATGCCCTTGCTCAACGCGTGCTCGGCGGCGCGGCTGTAGATGTTCAGCGTCGCCTCACGCAGCCGGTCGGCGCGCTGCGCGCCCACCAGCTCGACGACCGCGTCGAAGGAGACATTCTCGTCGTGGGCGCCGATCTCGGCCTTGGTCGCCGGGGTGAACAACGGCTCGGCGAACTTGCTGGCCTCGACCAGACCGGTGGGCAGCGCGATCCCGCACACCGACCCCGAGCGCTGGTAGTCCAGCAGCCCCGAACCGGTCAGGTAGCCGCGCGCCACACACTCCACCGGCAGCATCTCCAATGCGCGGACCACCAGGGCGCGGCCCAGCACCTCCTGGGGGATGCGCTCGTCGTCCGGCGGTCCGGCCAGGTGGTTGGGCACGGCGAGGTGGTCGAAGAAGAAGACGCTCATCGCGGTGAGGATCCGGCCCTTGTCCGGAATCTCGGTGTCCAGGATGTGGTCGAACGCCGAGATGCGGTCGGAGGCGACGAACAGCAGGTGGTCGGCGTCGATGCGGTACAACTCGCGTACCTTGCCGCTGGCCAGGTGCTGGTAGTCGGTCAGAGCTGGGCGCATTGACCCACCCTATGTGCTGGGATCAATTCCATGAGACTGCGGTACCTGCCCTATGCCACCAAGCCCGGCCGGTTGCTGGCCCAGATCGTCAGCGATGTCGTCGTCATCGGATGGACCGTGATCTGGGTGCTGGTGGGCAGCGCGGTGTACGCCGCCGTGGCCACCATCGCCGAGGTGGGCCGTCAGGTGCACGACGGCGCCGACGGTGTGTCCGGCAGCCTGGACTCCGCCGGGAACAGCGTCGACGGTGTGCCGCTGATCGGCAACGGGTTGAGCGGCCCGCTGCGGGCCGCCGGCGATGCCGCCGCCGAGATTGCCGGTGCCGGTCAGAATCTCGATTCCACGGCAACCTGGCTGGCCTGGGTGCTGGCGGTCGCGGTTGCGGCGACACCGATCCTCGCAGTGGCGATGCCGTGGCTCTACCTGCGGATTCGGTTCTTCCGCCGCAAGTTGACGGTGCTCACGCTGGCCTCGACGCATGCCGGGCAGGAACTGTTGGCCATGCGGGCGCTGGCCAACCGCCCGCTGGCGAAGCTGACGGCGGTGGATCCCGATCCGATCGGTGCGTGGCGCCGTGACGACCGCCCCGCCATCCGCGGTCTGGCGTTGCTCGAACTACACGCGGCGGGCGTGCGCCTGTAGGGAGGTGGGCCCGCACGGCCACCGGACGGTGAGTTAGCGTGCCCTTATGTCGTCGGCCGTCGCAGTCAGCGTGCGCGACCGCCGGCCCGCCGGTCTGCTCCTGGCCATCGCGGCGCTGGGGCTGATGTGCGTGCTCAGCCTGGCGATCGGCACCGAGAGCGTCGCGCTCTCGACGGTATGGCAGGCCGTGACCGATTACACCGACACCGGCAATCAGTGGATCGTGCACGACCTGCGCATCCCGCGCACCGTGCTGGGCATCGTGGTCGGCATCGCACTCGGCCTGTCCGGGGCCTTGATCCAGGGCCTGACGCGTAATCCGTTGGCGGACAGCCAGATCCTGGGCATCGACGCCGTCGCCGGACTGTTCGTCGTCGCAGCGATCGCGTTCCTGCACATGAGTTCGCTGCTGACCTACGTCTGGTTCGCCTTCCTCGGCGCGGCGGTCGCCATGGTGCTGGTCTACCTGGTCGGAGCCGCCGGTCGCGCCGTCGTGACCCCGGTGCGGATGCTGTTGGCCGGCGTCGCGGTGGGTGCGGTGGCCGACGGCGTCTCCTTCACCATCCGGTTGCAGAACCCGCGGGCCTTCGACTCCATGCGATTCTGGGACGCCGGCGCGCTCGACGGTCGTGGACTGGACACCATCTGGGTCGTGACGCCGTTCATCGTGGTGGGCGCGGTGCTGTGCTTCTACGTCAGTCGCGGACTCAACGCGATCGCACTCGGTGATGATCTGGCCGTCGCCATGGGCGGCAACATCACGCGGACCCGGGTGCTCGGGCTGATCGCGGTGACGCTGCTGGCCGGGGCGGCCACCGCCGCAGCCGGTCCGATCGGCTTCGTCGGGTTGATGGTCCCCCATGCGGTGCGCTGGTTCACCGGCCCGGACTGGCGGTGGATCTGCGCCTTCTGTGTGGTCGCCGGGCCCGCGCTGCTGCTGGCCGCAGATATCGTCGGGCGCGTGGTGGTGCCGCCCGGCGAGCTACCGGCCGGCATCGTCACCGCGTTCCTCGGCGCCCCGGTCCTGATCTGGCTGGTGCGCCGCACCCGGGCGAGCGCCCTGTGAGTATCGATTTCGGCCGCCCCCAGCTGGTGCTGCGGCGCGGCACCGCGGTGGCGTTACGGGCGTCGTGGCGCAGCATCGCGGTGCTGTCGGCGCTGGGCGCCGCCGCGCTGGTGTTGGCGGTGCTGGCCCTCGGCGTCGGTGAGTACCCGGTCTCCCCTGCCGAGGTCATCGCCGTGCTCACGGGTTCCGACCGCAGCTTCACCAGCGTCGTGGTGCTGCAGTGGCGCATGCCGCGCATCGTCGCGGCACTGGTCATCGGCGCGGCATTGGGGGTGTCCGGCGCGATCTTCCAGGCCCTGACGCGCAATCCGCTGGGCAGTCCCGATGTCATCGGATTCGGGTTCGGTTCCTACACCGGCGCGTTGGTCGCGATCGCCCTCTTCGGTGGGGGCTACTACCTCACCGCCGGCGGTGCGGTGATCGGCGGCCTGCTGACCGCGGTGGCGGTCTATCTGCTGGCCTACCGCAACGGCATTGCCGGTTTCCGGCTGATCATCGTCGGCATCGCGGTCAGCGCCGTGCTCAGCTCGCTGAACCAATGGATCATTCTCAAGCTCAAGCTGCACCAGGCGGTGACGGCGGCCATCTGGCAGCAGGGCACGCTCAACGGCCTGCGATGGGAGCAGGTGGGCCCGGTGCTGGTCTGCGTGGCGGTCGCGCTGCTCGGTGTCGTGGCCATCGGCCCGCAACTGCAGGTGCTGCAGATGGGTGACGACGTGGCGGGCGCGCTCGGGATCAGCCCGGAGCGCGCCAGGCTGGCCTACTTCGGGGCCGGGGTGGTGTTGATCGCGGTGGCGACGGCGGCCGCCGGGCCGATCTCGTTCGTCGCGCTGGCCGCCCCGCAGTTGGTTCGCCGGTTGACCGCGACACCCGGGGTCGGACTGGTGTCCTCGGCGGTGATGGGCGCCGTCCTGCTGCTCGCCAGCGATCTGATCGCGCTGCGCATCTTCGCCCCCGCCGAGCTTCCGGTGGGTGCGGTGACGGTGGTGGCCGGCGGGTTGTATCTGGTCTGGCTGTTGATCATTCAGGCACGGCGATAGGGAGAACATGGCAACGTTGCGCGCGCAGGACCTGACTCTGGGCTACTCGGACACCCCGATCGTGGCCGGTTTGAACGCCGAGATCACCGAGGGTGCCATCACCGCGATCGTGGGGCCCAACGCCTGCGGGAAGTCGACACTGCTGCGCGGGCTGGCCCGGCTACTGCGTCCCGCCGGGGGGCAGGTGCTCCTCGATGGTGCCGACATCAGTTCGCTGCGCACCAAGGATGTCGCCCGCAAGCTGGGCCTGCTCCCGCAGTCCTCGATCGCGCCGGAGGGCATCACGGTCGCCGATCTGGTTGCCCGGGGCCGATTCCCACATCAGCGGGCGCTTCGCCAGTTCACCCGCGACGACGAGGTGGCGGTGGCCGAGGCGATGGCGGCCACCGGTGTGACTGCCCTTTCCGGACGGGCCGTCGACGAGTTGTCCGGCGGTCAGCGGCAACGGGTCTGGGTGGCGATGGTGCTGGCCCAGCAGACCCCGCTGATCCTGCTGGACGAGCCGACGACGTTCCTCGACATCGCCCACCAGATCGAACTGCTGGACCTGTTCGCCGAACTCAACGACACCCAGGGCCGCACCATCGTCGCGGTGCTGCACGATCTCAACCATGCGTGCCGCTTCGCCGATCAGATCATCGCGATGAAGGCCGGCCGCATCGTCGCCCAGGGCGAGCCGGCGCGGGTGATCACCGCGGACCTCGTCGAGGATGTCTACGGCATGAAATGCCAGATCATCGACGATCCGGAAACCGGCACACCACTGGTGGTTCCGCGGGCCTCGCCGCGCGACCGCGCCCGTCGTCGCTAAGAGTCCGACAGGTCGGCGACCGGCCTGCCGGCCACGGCGTTGCTCAGCTGCGGAACCAGCAGGTCGATGGCGTAGAGCAGGGCGTTGGGCCCGCCGTAGGCCAGGGCGCCGCTGAGGGTCGACTCCGATCCGGCGTAGAGGGTGCGGTCCTCGCGCACCACGGCCAGTCGCTGGAATGCCGGTGACCCCGCCAGCTGCTGCTTGGTGACCCCGTTGACGAACAGCACGTCCCCCTCGAGCAGGCTCAGCTTCTCCTGGGAGACCTCACCGACGGTGTCCTGGGCGCCGAACCCGAGCTCGTCGAACAGGGCGCGGCGCGGGTCGCCCTTGCCGATCAGGTAGGGCGCGTCGACCTCGGAGCTGAAATCGGCGACCAGGGTCTTGCCCGCGAAGTCCGGATGATCGCTGGTGGCCTGCGCGATCTTGGCCTCGACCTCGTCGACGAGTTCCTTGGCCCGCTGTTCCTTGCCCAGCGCCTTGCCGGTGGTCAGAAGCTGGACGTCCCAAGGGGTTTCCTCGTCCGGGTAATCGGCGGACTGGATCACCGTCGGCGCGATCTGAGACAGCTGGTCGTAGGTTTTCTGGTCGATGGTCTCGTAGATGGCGAAGATGACGTCGGGCTTGGCCGCGGCGACGGCCTCGAAGTTGATGGTGTCACCCTCGATGACCGGCACGCCCTTACCGTCGGTCTCGGCCTTGACCCAGGGGAAGTCGTTGTAGTTGTCGTACCAGGCGCGGGTGCCCACCGGGACGACGCCGAGGGCCAGCACGAAGTCCTGGTCGTTCCAGCCCATCGTGACGATATTGCGCGGATTGGCAGGCACCGTCGTCTCGCCGAACTTGTGGGAGATGGTGACGGCATCCCCGGCGGCCCCGGGATCGGCCGGCTCGTTGTTCGCGCATCCTGCGAGGACGCCGACGGCCAAGACGAGGGTGGCCAGCATGGCCGTGACACGCAGCATTAGGCCAGCCTAACCTAGGCGAGTCAGCCTCCGCCGCCGAGTCGGCGCAACCAACTCCCGAACGGATGCCGCACGGTCACCGAACCCAGTCGGATCCGCCCGCGCACGATGACGTGCAGCTGATCCGAGGGCGGGGTCCCCCGCACCTTGACCGTCGAGCTGCCCATCAACGCGTCGACACCGTTGACATCTGCGGTCGCGCCCGTGGGCAGGATGAGCTCGGTGGAGCTGCAGTAGTCGTCGATGACCACCTGGACCACCGGTCCCGGCAACACCGCCGAGGTGAAGTCCAAGGTGGTGCTGCACATCCGGGTGTGCAGCACGAGCATTGGCGCGACGGTCCAGATCCCCCGGCGGTCGATCGATGTCATCCAGCCGCGCAGCTGATCGGGTGGCAGCTGCGGGCGGGCGGGCACCCCGAGCTGTTGGGCGGGCAGATCGGCGAGCACGGTGCGCAGTTCCCCCCGCGTGCGGGCGGCCAACACCGAATCCGTCCGGTCGGCGAACTCGTCGAGGGTCAGCATGCCCTCGGACACGGCGCGTTCGAGCAATCCGTTCACCCGGGACCGGTCGGAATCGGAGATGCGTAGGTGATCGTCGGGACTCGAAACCATATCTGCGAGGGTAACGATCAGCCGAACTCGACGTACATGTGCCGCATCCCGGTGTGCCGGTTGCTGCGGGTCCACTCGACCGGCGCGACCAAGCGAGCGGCGCCGAACCGGGCAAGCAGTTCCTCGAACAGCACCCGCAGCTCAAGGCGGGCCAGGTTGGCACCGAGGCAGTAATGAACACCTTGGCCGAATCCCAAGTGCGGGTTCGGTTTCCGGGTGATGTCGAACCTGTCGGGGTGGACGAACACCGCCGGGTCGCGATTGGCCGAACCCTCCCAGATCTGCACCTTCTGCCCGGGTTCGATCCGACATCCGCCCAGTGTCGCCGCGGCGGTAGCGGTGCGTCGCTTCGACGGCGACGGGGTGGTCCAGCGCACCATCTCCTCGATGGCCGACGGCAACAGCGACAGGTCGCCGCGCAGCAGGTGCAACTGCTCGGGATGCTCGATGAGCGCCAGCAGACCGCCCGCGACGGCGTTGCGGGTGGTTTCCGCACCGGCACTGAACAGCAGGCTGAAGAACAGGTAGAGCTCGACCTCGGAAAGGGGAGCGAGCGAGTCATCCAGCTCGGCGTTGGCGACCACCGAGAGCATGTCATCGGTCGGCGTGGCCCGTTTGGCGGCGATCAACTCCATCCCGTAGCTGTACATCCGCGAACCGGCCTCTTCGGCGCTCAGCTGCCCCACCGCCGCGCTTCGCGCCTTGCCGAAGTCGAACTGCGGTTCGATCGCCTCGAACAACCAGTGCCGTTCGGAATCGGGCACCCCCAACAGGATGCAGATCATCTGCATCGGCAGTTCGGCGGCCACGTCGACCAGGAAATCCAGCGGCTCGCCCGGGGTGACCGCATCCAGCAGGGTGCGAGCACGGGCGCGCAGATCCTCTTCGACGCGGGTGATCATCCGCGGGGTCAAGCCGGAGCTGACCAGTCGCCGGATCGTGCCGTGGCGCGGGTCGTCCATCATGTTGAGCACCTGACCGGCAACGGCGAGGTCCTGTAACAGCGTTCCCCCGAAGCGGCGCGTACCTCCGGTCACCGAAGAGTAGGTCTGCGGATCACGCAGTACGGCAAGGGTTTCGGCGTAGGTCGCCACCGACCAGAAGCCCTCGCCGTCGGGGGTGTGCACGGTCGGTTCGTGCCAGTAGACCGGGGCCTCACGACGATGTAGCGCGAACAGTTCGTGCGGGAATCCCTGCGCGAAATTGTCCAGATCGGTGAGGTCGGCCAGTGTCACAGAATGGCGCCCGAGGTGTACTTCGCCGCGTCGGGATAGCGGCCGATCAGTTCCCCGACGGCGGCGACGACACCGTCGACCTGGTCACCGGCGGCGCCGGTGAACGCCGCCTTGTCGGCCAGTGCGTCGTCGAGGGCGATCCGATCCAGCGGCAGCCGCGGATCGGCGGCCAGCCGGTCCAGCAGATCGGGTTCGGCACCCTTCTCGCGCATGGCCAGCGCGACGGCCACCGCGTGCTCCTTGATGACCTCGTGCGCGGTTTCGCGGCCGACGCCGGCGCGCACCGCCGCGATCAGGATTCGGGTGGTGGCCAGGAACGGCAGGTAGCGGTCGAGTTCGCGCTGGATGACGGCCGGATAGGCACCGAACTCGTCCAGCACGGTCAGGAACGTCTCGGTCTGTCCGTCGATGGCGAAGAATGCGTCCGGCAGTGCCACCCGGCGTACCACCGAGCAGAACACGTCACCCTCGTTCCACTGCGCGCCGGCCAGTTCGGCGGCCATCGATGCGTAACCGCGCAAGACCACCTGCAGCCCGTTCACGCGTTCGCAGGAGCGGGTGTTCATCTTGTGTGGCATGGCCGAGGACCCGACCTGTCCCGGCGCGAACCCCTCGGTCACCAGTTCGTGGCCGGCCATCAGGCGGATGGTGTGCGCAAACGAGGACGGTCCCGCACCGAGCTGGACGAGGGCGGACACCACATCGTGGTCCAGCGACCGTGGATACACCTGTCCAACGCTGGTGAAAACATCGGTGAAGCCCAGGAACTCGGCAACCCGGCGTTCCAGCTCGGCAAGTTTGCCCGCGTCGCCACCGAACAGATCGAGCATGTCCTGGGCCGTGCCCATCGGGCCCTTCACCCCGCGCAGCGGGTACCGGTCGATCAATTCACGCAGCCGCGTCAGCGCCACCAGCGTCTCCTCGGCGGCCGAGGCGAATCGCTTGCCCAAGGTGGTCGCCTGGGCCGCGACGTTGTGACTGCGCCCGGCCATCACCACATCGCGGTAGAGCACCGCCCGCTCGGCCAGCCGCGCGACGACCGCAACACCGTGGGTGAACACCAGTTCCAGCGATTGCCGGATCTGCAGTTGCTCGACGTTCTCGGTCAGGTCCCGGCTGGTCATGCCCTTGTGCACATGCTCGTGGCCGGCGAGGGCGTTGAACTCCTCGATCCGGGCCTTCACATCGTGGCGGGTCACCCGCTCACGCGCCGCGATGGAGCCCAGATCGACGGTTCCGATCACCCGCTCGTAGTCCTCGACGACCCCGTCCGGGAGCGGAATGCCCAGCTCGGACTGGGCACGAAGAACGGCCAGCCAGAGCCTGCGCTCGGCAATGATCTTGTTCTCCGGCGACCAGATCTCGGCCATCTCGGCGCTTGCATAGCGGTTGGCCAGAACATTCGGGATCGTCACGGACACACAGCTTAGGGTGCGTCCTCGAGATGGCTCGGATCGGTGATGCCCTCACCGCGGATCCCCAGCTGCCGATTGATCAGCGTGGTCACGCCGTAGAGGACGACACCGGTGACGACAAGCAGGCCCGCCAGCACGTACTGCTGTGTCGGCCGCCCCGACAACGGGGTGACCAGATAGGCCGAGGCCAGCGCCCCGATGACCGGCAGCACGGTCGGCGTCCGGAAGTGCGCGCCGTCGGCCTTCACATCGCGGCGCAACACCAACACCGCGATGTTGACGATCGTGAAGACGGCCAGCAGCAGCAGTGATGTCGTGCCGCCCAGGATCGAGATGGCCTTGCTGCTGGCGAAGGCCGACACGTAGAAGATCAGTCCGAACGCGATGACGGTGGTGAAGGCGATCGCGACATAGGGGGTGTGGCGGGTGCGGTGCACCTGGCCGAACACCGGCGGCAGCACATGCTGGCGCGCCATGCCGTAGATGAGCCGGCTGGCCATCAGCATGTTGATCAATGCGGTGTTGGACACCGCGAACATGGTGATGAACGGGAACAGCGTGTCGATGGGCAGCCCGGGCGCGGCGGCCTCGACGACGTCGACCAGCGGGGTGGAGCTCTCCTTGAGGTCACCGATCGGCACCAGGGCGACCGCGATGATCGACACCAGCACGTACACGACGCCGGCGATACCCAGCCCGGTGAGCAGAACCTTGGGAAAGATGCGGACCGGGTCCTTGGTCTCCTCGGCCATGTTGACCGAGTCCTCGAAGCCGACCATCGCGAAGAACGCCAGTGAGGTCGCCGCCGTCACGGCGACGAATGTGCTTCGGTCACCTTCACTTTCGAACACGGTCACCCGGGAGAAGTCGACGTCGCCGCCCTGGGTGAAGGCCCACAGCCCGACCAGGATCACCACGCCGAGGCCGGTGATCTCGACGATCGTGAGGACCACGTTCAACTTGACGCTCTCGCTGACGCCGCGAAAGTTGATCGTCGCCAGAATCGCCATGAACGCCAACGCGATCGCGGCGATGCCGAACTTGCCCCAGTCCAGTCCGAAACCCTTGACGAAGTTGGCGGCGAAGGCCTGCGATGCCGTGGACGCCGAGGTGATGCCCGAACACATCACCACGAATGCGACGAGGAAGGTGACGAAGTGGATGCCGAAAGCCTTGTGCGCGTACAGGGCTGCGCCGGCCGCCTGCGGATACTTGGTGACCAGCTCCAGGTAGGAGAAGGCGGTGACGGTCGCGATGAGGAAGGCGATCAGGAACGGCAGCCATGCCGCGCCGCCGACCTCGCCGGCGACCTGGCCGGTGAGCGCGTAGACCCCGGTGCCCAGGATGTCGCCGACGATGAACAACAGCAGCAGCCCGGGTCCCATGACCCTTCGCAGCTGCGGTTCGTCGTTGGTTTTCGGCTCTGACACTGCCGCCCCCTCACTGGTCTCAGACGTGCGCGACCCGGTCGTCGACCGGCGCGAGCACATCGATCACATCGATCAACGTCGCTCGTGCGGTTGCGCGGGGACCCTCCCCTTCATCCACCAATGAGGCAACCACAGCTCCGTCCACCGCGCACACCAGGGCGGTGACGAGCTCGCTGCGCACCGCACGGCCCGACCGCTCGACGACTTCGACCACCGCATCGGTGCGCTGCCGCAGGATGCGACGCTGGATATCGCGTAGTTCCGGCTGCCGCGCACATGCGATGAGACGTTCGTAGCGCGAGATCAGTTGCTCGGGCATACGCGCTCCCGGGGCGTCACCCACCAGCAGGTCCACCAGCAGATCCGCCGTCGACTCGGCGCCGCGACGGCGCCGCGACAGGGTGGCTACCTGCGCCCGGAGTTGCTCGGCTTCCCGCATCCCCACGTACTCCACCGCCTTGGCGATGAGGTCCTCCAGCGACGAGAAATAGTAGGTGGTCGATGCCAGTGGCAACCCGGCGCGGGCGGCGACCGCACGGTGGCGCACCGCGTCGATGCCACCCTCGCAGAGCAGATCGGCGGCGGCGCTGACCAGAGCGCCCCGCCGTCGCTCTCCCTTGGGGGTCACCGCCGCCGTCACGCATTGCATCGTGCCAGCGAAATCCCAGTTGCATGGGGTTTTTCGGCAATCATTACGGCGTTACACATGTATCGCCGCGCCATAAGATCAAACGCCGATGGCAGGATGTCGCACATGCCCGCACCGAATCGCCGCGCCCTGTTACGGATGGGTCTGGGCGCTCTCGCCGGTTACGCAGTGGGATCCGCGACTGCGCCGGTCGCACACGCACAACCGGCACCGACATACCAATCGGGTTCGTTCCGCTCGGCCGCCCGCGGCGGGCTGGCGACCAACTGGGCGATCGCACGACCGCCGGGCCAGACGGCGCCGCTGCGACCGGTGATCGCCTTGCACGGCAAGGGCAGTGATGCCGCAACGGTGATGGCCGGCGGTGTGGAGCAGGGCCTGGCCGAAGCGGTGGCGGCGGGCCTGCCGCCGTTCGCGGTGGTCGCGGTCGACGGTGGCGGCGGCTATTGGCACAAACGGGCGTCCGGTGACGATGCCGGGTCCATGGTTCTCGACGAACTGCTGCCGATGCTCACCGACCAGGGTCTGGACACCTCGCGCGTCGGATTCATCGGCTGGTCGATGGGTGGTTATGGGGCGCTGCTGCTCGGTGCGCGGCTGGGACCGTCCCGCACCGCGGCCATCTGTGCGGTGAGTCCCGCGCTGTGGACCTCGCCGGGGGCTGCCGCACCGGGCGCCTTCGACGATGCGGCGGACTACGAGGCCAACAGCGTATGGGGCCTGCCCGCACTCGGGGAGATTCCGCTGCGCATCGACTGCGGCAACAGTGACCCGTTCGCGTCAGCGACGCGGCAGTTCATCGCCGGACTCCCCACCCCGCCTGCCGGCGGATTCTCCCCGGGTGGCCATGACGGCGGGTTCTGGAGCGAGCAATTGCCTGCCGAGATCTCTTGGCTGGCACCGCTGTTGGTCAGAGGCTGATCCGGCCTTCGGCTGCCGCGAGCCCGATGTCGGTACGGAAGTGGCTGCCGGGCAATTTGATCGAGCCGATCAGCTGATATGCCGCGGCCCGCGCGGCATCCAGATCGTCGCCGGTTCCGACAACCGACAACACCCGCCCGCCCGCGGAGACCACGGCACCGTCCTCACGCCGGGCGGTTCCGGCATGCAACACGCCCGGCGCCTCCGCACCGACGATCACATCACCGGTGCGGGGGCGGCCGGGATAGTTCTCGGCGGCGATCACCACCGTGACGGCCGCACCGTCGCGCCACTGCAGATCACCGAAGGAGGCCAGCGTGCCGGTGGCGGCCGCCTGCAGCAATCCGCCCAGCGGGGAATCCAGCAGCGCCAGCACCGCCTGGGTTTCCGGATCGCCGAACCGGCAGTTGAACTCCACCACGGACGGGCCCGTGGACGTGATCGCCAGACCCGCGTAGAGCAGTCCGGAGAAAGAGCTACCTCGCGAGACCATCTCGGCGGCAACCGGTTTGACGATCTCGTCGACGATCTGGGTGACCACCTCGGCCGGTAGCCAGGGCAGCGGGGTGTAGGCACCCATGCCGCCGGTGTTGGGGCCGCTGTCATTGTCGCCGACGCGCTTGAAGTCCTGCGCGGGCAGCAGCGGGACGACCGTCTCGCCGTCGACGACACAGAACAGCGACACCTCGGGGCCGTCCAGGAAGGATTCGAGCAGCACGGGGTGACCGGAGTCCAGCAGCGCGGCGGCATGCGCCCGGGCGGCATCCCGGTCCGCCGTGACGACGACGCCCTTGCCCGCGGCCAGCCCGTCGTCCTTGACCACCCAGGCGGCCTGGCCTGCGGGCGGGCCGAATCGGTCCAATGCCGCGTCCAGGTTGGCGGGATTGTCGACGATCTCGCTCGCTGCGGTGCGCACGCCGGCGGCGGTCATGACGTCCTTGGCGAAGGCCTTGGACCCCTCGATGCGGGCGGCATCCTTGGACGGCCCGAAGCAGGCGATCCCGGCGGCGCGCAGTGCGTCGGCCACACCCAGTACCAGCGGGACCTCCGGACCGATCACCACCAGGTCGGCGTCCACCTTGCGGGCCAGCGCCACCACGGCGGGACCTGAGGTGATGTCGAGGTCGCACTGCTCGGCCACGGCGGAGGTGCCGGCGTTACCCGGGGCCACCCCCAACCAATCGACCTGCGGGTCGCGCCGCAGCGCCAGCAGCAGGGCGTGTTCACGGGCTCCGGATCCGATGACGAGGACGCGCACGGACGACAAGCCTATCCGCATCGCGACCGACCGCGTGCCGCGACCGTGGCCATACACTTGACATCAACATGTATGGTCGGTGTGACGAGTGCGGTAGGTCACAGAAACGAGGCTGTCGATGACGACGATGGATGCGTGTCCGTTCGGTGCGGGGTACGACTTCACCGACCCCGAGGTGCTGCTGCAGGGGCTTCCGGTCACGGAGTTCGCCCACCTGCGCAAGACCGCACCGATCTGGTGGAACGCCCAGGGTGAGTCGATCTTCGATGACGGCGGCTATTGGGTGATCAGCCGGCACGAAGACGTCAAGACCATCTCCCGCAACTCCCGCGACATCTGGTCCACCAATGCCAAGGGAGCGGTCATGCGGCTGCCCGACGGCATCACCGCCGACCAACTCGACCTGACCAAGGCCCTGCTGATCAATCACGACGCCCCGGAGCACACCCGGCTGCGCAAGCTGGTCTCGCGCCTGTTCACGCCGCGCTCGGTGGCCGCGCTCGAGGAGAAGCTGGCGGTGGCGGCACGCGAGATCGTGGCACGGGCCGCCGAACGCGGCTCCGGCAATTTCGTCGATGACGTGGCGATGCCGCTGCCGCTACAGGCCATCGCCGACCTGATCGGGGTGCCCGAGGCGGACCGGGAGAAGATATTCCACTGGTCGAACTGCATCATGAACACCGACGACCCCGATTTCGACAGCGACCCGACGACCGCCAACGCGGAGCTGATGGGTTACGCCTACAACATGGCCGAACAACGCCGGAAGTGCCCGGCCGATGACATCGTCACCCGCCTGGTCCAGGCCGATCTGGGCGGAGAAGAGGGCATCACCGAAGTGGAGTTCGCCTTCTTCGTGATCCTGCTGGCCGTGGCAGGCAATGAGACCACCCGCAATGCGATGACCCACGGGATGAACGCCTTCCTCGAAAACCCGGATCAATGGGAACTTTTCAAGCGTGAGCGCCCCGATACCGCCATCGAGGAGATCATCCGGTGGGCCAGCCCGGTGCACTGCTTCCAGCGCACGGCGCTCCAGGACACCGAGATCGGCGGGGTCACCATCAAGCAAGGCCAGCGGGTCGGGCTGTTCTACAGCTCGGCAAACTACGACGAATCCGTGTTCACCGACCCGTTCCGGTTCGACATCCTGCGCAACCCGAATCCGCATCTGGCCTTCGGTGGCAACGGCGCACATTTCTGCATCGGCGCCAACCTGGCCCGCATGGAGATCAAGCTGATGTTCAACGAGATCGCCAACCAGATCCCGGACATCTCCAAACTGGCTGAACCGCAGCGCCTTCGATCCGGCTGGATCAACGGCGTGAAGGAACTGCAGGTTTCCTACTCCTGATCGCTACAATTCTGCGCGTGCGAACCCACGGGTGGTCGGGTGCGGCGCCGGCCAGTGACGAGGAGGCCGTCGCCCGCATTCTGGCCGCCGCGGGCCGCGCGATCGACGAACGCGGAGCCGATTTCTCCATCGCCGATGTGGCCAGAACCCTCGGGGTCACCCGACAGACCGTGTACCGCTACTTCCCGAGCACCGACGCGCTGCTTATGCAGGCCGGTGTGGTGGCCGCGACCGATTTCCTGGAGCGGCTGGCCACCCACATCCGCGGCATCACCGATCCCGCCGACGCCGCGACCGAGGCCATCGCGACGGCGCTGGAATGGCTCCCCAAGGACAAACACATCGGACTGCTGCTCACCCCGGAACGATCACCATCGCTCAGCGGATCGGTGACCTCCGATATCGGCCTGCAGTTCGCCCAGTCGGTCGTCCGGCGCTTCGATGTCGACTGGGCCGCAGCCGGTTTCGCCGATGACGAGCTCGACGAGCTCGCCGAGCACCTGCTGCGCATCATCCAGTCGTTCGTCGTCGACCCGGGACGGCCGCCGCGCACCGGTGAGCAGTTGCGTACCTACCTGCGACGCTGGGTCGCCCCGGCCCTGCGACCCTGACCCCCGCCACGCTGCCCTCCCCTGCGATTTGTGGAGTCTGGGCCGCACTCATTGCGGCCGCGGCTCCACAAATCGCGGTTACACCACGGTGAGCGGCAGCGACTTACGCTCCTCGAACACCCAGGACGCGCCGTGACTGAACTCGCACACCTCGACCTCGGGCAGTTTCTTGGCCGCCGTATCCGTTTCGATCACCCGAACGGTCCAGTCCGATTCGGTGCCCGATACCTCGGCACGCAGATGCGGGTCGACTGCGGCGACGACGGCCTGCAGCGGGGCGTCGGCGACCGGTGAGATCAGCGAGATCCAGGCCCCGTCCTCGTAGGCCGGGGATCGGCGCACATGCACGAAGCCCGGGTCGATATCGGCCGACACATAGGCGGCAGGGTTGAGCAGCGGGTGCAGTTCCAGCACCCGCAGGGCGCCGGCGGTGTCCTTCGACAGCTTGAGCGCCTTGTGGATGCGTTCTGCCGCCACGCCGGCGATGCCGATGAGCTGTTTGGTGCGGATCGACCGGGCCAGCTCGGTGTCCCCGCCCGCCCGTTTCTCCACTGCGATCTGGAACGATTTGACCAGCAGGTGCATCTGGAGGCACACCTCGTCGGCGATTCGCACCAACGCCGAATGGGAGAAGGCGGCGAAGTCGACGTCCGCGAGCAACTCACCGGAATAATCGCCCGCTCCGTCGTCATCCGGGTCGATCGGATCCAGCTCACACGCGTGCGCATGGGTCGCGGCGACGATGTCCATCTCGGGGATGAACGGGACCTCGGGGTAGGACTCGTCGATGATGACGGTCCACCGGCAGTGCGGGTGCTGATCGGCAGGGGTGCGCGGCGGCCGGTGGATCGGCCGGACCTGCGCCTTGCGGTTGGTCGCCAAGGCGGTGGCATCGAAGGTCGGGTCCTCGATGTCGTGGCACATGCCCTTGACGTAGTCGGGGCCCATCGGCTCGACGTCCAGCAGCGCCCCGCAATGGTCGAGGTAGAACTCGCCGTGCCAGCGGTCGTGCACGATATAGCGGAAATCCATGAACTGCGGCGGGGCACCGATATCGAGCTGCAGGCCCTTGAACAGGGTGTAGATGTCGACGCCCTCGTAGCCGAGCGCCTTCTGCATCCTGCGGGTGTACAGCGGACTCGATGCCGCCCACTCCTCGATGGCGATCTGCAGCATTTCTTCACGACCGAAACTGCTGATACACCAGGCCATTCCGGAGCGATCGATCAGCTGGCCGATGAGCAGCAGCTCGGGTACCAGGGTGGCCAGCTCGTCGCGCGAGAGCGCAGCATACCTACTGGTCATCGAGTGACTTCCCGGAGTGCATCCGCAGTGCGGCATCGACATTCGCCCGCTTGTCCTCCGAGCCTGCGCCCTGGGCCTTCTCGGCGGCCTTGCGGCGTTGGCGCACCACCTTGCCGACGGCACCGTCGAGCTTGGAACCGAGCGGGAATCCCAGGTAATGCGTGATGAACACGGCCACCTCCTTGAGTTCCTCAGCGGTGAGTTCCTCGTTGTGCAGGGCGGCATTGATCTGTATCTCGGCCAGATCGGAGTTCCCCACCGCCGTCACCGCCGCCAGGGTCAACAGCCGCTTGTCGCGCATCGACAGGCCGGGCCTGTTCCAGATGTCACCGAAGAGGTGCTCGACGGTCAGGTCGAAATATGGATCACCCTGGATATCGGGCATCTCCCAGCCGTAGACCTCATTCATCTTCTGCAGGCCCTGCTGCCGACGGTCGGTCATCCTCATCGCTCCTTCGTGTGTGGCACTCCGAGGCCGTCGGCCAGGTTCTGCAACGCCACCTGCGCCAACGGAAGTTCTACTCCCACAGCCTCCCCGAGCCCGAGCGCCAGCGAAAGATCCTTCTCACCGAGACCGCGGGTGTGGGTGAACATGTCGAACAGCCAATGATCGGGCTCGAGCGGCCTGGTGTCATCGCGCAGGATGATCGCGCCGGGCCCACCGCTCTGGGCATCGCTGTGGCGGACGACCCGGCCCAGCTTCTGCAGGTCGATGCCCGACGCCTCGGCCAATGCCATCGCCTCGCACGAGGCGGCGAACCCGATGAAGGTCAACATGTTGCGCGCCAGCTTCATCCGGGTGCCCGCGCCGGGTTCACCCGCGCGCACGACCAGCGAGGCCCACTTCTTGAACACGGGCTTGACCGCGGCGTAGGCCTCCTCCGAGGCACCTACCATCACCGCAAGCTCACCCTTGTCCGCTGCCCCGGCTCCGCCGCTGACCGGGGCGTCGACGACGTGGATCCCCTTGGCGGCCAGTCGTTCGGCAAGCTCGGGTGCGGTGCCGGGCTCGATCGTGGAGTGGATGGCGATGACGGTGCCCGGTGCGGCGTGCTCACCCAGTTCGGCGACCACGTCGCGCACCTGGGCATCGTTGAGCACCGTCACGCTGATGACGTCGGCCTTGGCCACATGGGCGACACTGTCGGCAAGTTGCGCGCCGAGCTCCGCCAACGGCGTCATCGCCTCGGTGCGGACGTCGAAGACGATCAGGCCGTCCGGCCAGTCGGCGAGCCGCTTGGCCATCGGCGCACCCTGGTTGCCCAGCCCGATATACCCGAGCTTCATGACCGGATGATCTGTCCGCCGTCGACGTTGAAGATCTGCCCGGTGATCCACTTGGCCTGATCGCTGAGCAGGAAGAGGCACATGCCCACCAGGTCGTCTGGCTGGCCCATCCGGGAGAGCGGGATGGCCTTGACGATATCGGCGACCATCTCCTGCGGGGTGGTGGTGCGGTTGGCCTCGGTGTCGATCGGACCGGGGGCGATCGCGTTGATGCGGATGTTCTGGCCACCGAGTTCCCGGGACAGCTGCTGGGTCAGACCGTTGACGCCCACCTTGGCCAGTCCGTAGAAGTTCGCGTACAGCCATGCCGCCGTGGAGGATTGGTTGACGATCGCCCCGCCGCCGCGCTTGGCCATCTTCTTGTACACCGCGCGGGTGCACCACAGCGCACCGTCGAGGTTCACGCTCATGAACTTCTTGTAGTACTCGGGGTCCACGGTCACCAGGAAGTCGAGCTTCATGCCGCCGAAGATGGCGGCATTGTTGACCAGGTAGTCGATCCCGCCGAACTCCGAGAGCGTCTGCGCCGCCATATCCCTCGCCGATTCGGGATCGGACACGTCGACCCGCACCGCCAGCGCGTTACCACCCTCGCCCTTGATCCCGTCGGCCACCTTCTGAGCGCCCTCGAGGTTGATATCGGCGACCACCACGGCCGCACCCTCACGGGCCAGCGCCTCGGCATAGGCCTGGCCGATACCGCCGCCGGCGCCGGTGACGATGCCGACCTTGTCCTTGAATTCCGGGTACATGTTCTTCCTCTCGGCCGAGTGGCCAGTTATTGCACGGTATGACCGTTATTGCGTGTCGTAAGTGGCCAGTCGACTCAGGTCGCGAGCGTGGCGATGAGCTTGGTCTCCAGATACTCCTCGAAACCGGCCACACCCATCTCGCGGCCGATCCCGGACTGCTTGTAGCCGCCGAACGGGGCGTCCGCGGAGTACCAGACGCCGCCGTTGACGTTGACGGTGCCGACCCGCAGCCGTGTGGCGACCGCCTGGGCGCGGGCGTCGTCACCGGAGAAGACGGTGCCTGAAAGCCCGTAGGGCGAATCGTTGGCGATGCACACCGCGTCATCGTCACCGTCGTGGGCGATGACCGTCAGCACCGGGCCGAAGATCTCCTCACGGGAAACCTTGGCCGAGTTGTCCAGTCCGGCAATGACGGTCGGCTCGATGAAGAAGCCGCGATCCAGGTCCGCGGGGCGGCCTCCGCCGCAGGCGAACCGGCCGCCCTCGGCGATCGCCGAATCCAGGTAGCCCTGGATGCGGTCGCGTTGACGCGCCGAGATCACGGGTCCGCAGACGGTGCGCTTGCTGTTCGGGTCCCCCGGCTTGATCCCACCCAACGTCGCGGCAGCGGCCTCGACGGCCTCGTCGTACTTCGCGCGCGGCACGACGAGGCGGGTGGTGATCGCACAGCCCTGCCCGGCGTGCATGGCCACGGTGAAGGCCGCCATCGAGCACGCGCCGGCCAGGTCGGCGTCGTCGAGCACCACGAACGCGGATTTCCCGCCGAGTTCCAAGAACACCTTCTTGATGGTGACCGCGGCATCGGTCATCACGGCGCGACCGGTGTTGGTCGAGCCGGTGAACGACACCATGTCCACCCGCGGATCCTTCGACAGCAACGCCCCCACCCCGTGATCGTCGGAGGTGACGATATTGATGACACCGGCCGGGAAATCGGTGTGCTCGGTGATGATCTCGCCGAGCACCGCAGCCGCCCACGGGGTGTCCGGCGCCGGCTTGAGGATCAGCGTGTTCCCCGCGGCCAGCGCCGGTCCGATCTTGGCGAGGTTGATCTGGTGCGGGAAGTTCCACGGGGTGATGGCGCCGACGACACCGATGGCCTCGCGGGCCACCACGCGGTTGGTCGGCATGCCCTGCGGGGTGGCGTGCCCGAGATCGGTGCGCCACTGATAGCCCGCCGCCGTATCTGCCGAGAAGGCCAGATCGTCGACGGGACCTTCCAGTTGGGCACCGGCGGTGAGCATCCGCGGCGCACCCACCTCGGAGATCGTCAACTCCCGCAGGTCTTCGATGTTGGCCTGCAACGCCTCTCGCAGCTGGCGCAGGCAGCGCACCCGCAGCTCGGTGTTGGTCGACCAATCGGTGTCGTCGAAGGCGACGCGCGCGGCGCCGATCGCCGCACTCATATCGGACTCGTCGGCGTCAGCGACGACACCCAGCACCTCCTCGGTGGCCGGGTTGACCGTCTCGAAGGTCCCGCCGCTGCCGTCGACGAGCTTGCCGTCGATGAGCAATCGGCTTTCGCGATCGGCCAGAATCGACATCCCACTCCTAGCGATTTCCTGGACAACTGTCCGGCGACATTTCAACGAACCATAGCCGCACGGCCATGACGGTGGCAAGAGCGGCCGCCACCAGCGGGGCGAAGTGGTCGCCATTAGTGGCTCTGTAGTGCATATTTCGATCCAGAGCTTGCTCACCAGCCACCCCGTCGGATAACTTGGACATGTGTCCAGCGATTCGGTGGTGACTGTCACAGACAGCGTGAGCGGCGGTCCGGCGGAGACGACGCGCAACCGCCGCCAGGAGGAGACCTTTCGCAAGGTCATGACGGCCGGGATGGAGATGCTGCGCGAGACCTCCTATGCCGACCTGACGGTGCGTGCGGTCGCCGCGCGGGCCAAGGTCGCCCCAGCGACGGCGTACACCTACTTCTCGTCGAAGAACCATCTGATCGCCGAGGTGTACCTCGACCTCGTCAAGCAGGTGCCCTATTTCACCGATGTCAACGACGCCATGAGCACCAGGGTCGACAAGGCCGTGCGCGCCCTGACCCTCGTCGTCGCCGACGAGCCCGATCTGGCCGCCGCCTGCACCACCGCCCTGCTGAGTGGCAGCAGCGATCCCGCGGTCCGCACCGTCCGCGACCGCATCGGTACCGAGATCCACAAGCGCATCCGTTCGGCGGTCGGCCCCGACGCCGATCCCCGGATCGTCTCAGCCCTGGAGATGACGTTCTTCGGTGCGCTTGTCAACGCCGGCAGCGGCGCCTTCACCTACCACCAGATCGCCGACCGACTCACCTATGTCGTCGGCCTCATCCTCGGAGAGGATCAATGACCATGAGCCCAGGCGGCGCCAGATGAGCTCTCCCACGGTCGATCTGATACTCGACCCCTACAGCTACGACTTCCACGAGGATCCGTACCCGTACTACAAGCGGCTGCGCGACGAGGCCCCGATCTACCACAACGAAGAGCTCAAGTTCTGGGCGTTGTCACGCCATCAGGATGTCGTCGCGGGGTTCCGCAACAGCGTCGCGCTGTCCAACAAGCACGGCGTCGCACTGGACCCGATCTCACGAAACGACGAGGCGCACCGGGTCATGTCGTTCCTGGCCCTCGATGATCCCGGCCACCTGCGGCTGCGCACCCTGGTGTCGAAGGGATTCACCCCGCGACGCATCCGTGAGCTCGAGGGCCGGGTCACCGAGATCGCCCACCAGCATCTGGACACCGCCCTGCAGAGCAACACCTTCGACTACGTCGACGAGTTCGCCGGCAAGCTGCCGATGGATGTCATCTCGGAGTTGATGGGCGTTCCGGACTCCGACCGGGTCCGTATCCGCGCCCAGGCCGACGCGGTGATGCACCGCGAGGACGGGGTTGCCGACGTTCCCGATTCGGCCATCGCGGCCTCCGGCGAACTGTTGATGTACTACGCGGACATGGTCAAACAGCGCCGCAAGCGTCCCTCCGATGACCTGACCTCTGCCTTGGTCGAGGCGGAGATCGACGGTGACCGACTCACCGACGACGAGATCATGGCCTTCCTGTTCCTCATGGTCGTCGCCGGGAACGAGACCACCACCAAATTGCTTGCCAATGCCGCCTATTGGGGGCACAAGAATCCGAGCCAGCTGGCACCGGTCTTCGACAACCACGACCTGGTGACGCCCTGGGTCGAGGAGACCCTGCGCTACGACGCATCCAGTCAGATCCTCGCCCGCGCCGTCGTCGATGACCTCACCTTCTACGACACCACCGTCCCGGCCGGCGATGTGCTCGTGCTGCTGATCGGCTCGGCCAATCGCGACGAGCGGGTCTTCGAGAATCCCGACGAGTACCGCATCGACCGCGAGATCGGTTCGAAGACGGTGAGTTTCGGTAGCGGCGCGCACTTCTGCCTTGGCGCCCACCTGGCGCGCATGGAGGCCAGGGTGGCGTTGACCGAGTTGTTCAAACGAATCCGCGGTTACGAGGTCGACGAGGACAACGCCGTCCGCGTCCACTCCAGCAGCGTGCGCGGATTCGCCCACCTCCCGATGACCGTCACCCTCCGTTGAGCGGCTTGAAAGGTTCCTGACGTAGATGCCCAGATTCGATCCCCTGCCCGAACGGCGACCAGCGCTGGTGGCCGGCGCCTCCTCCGGCATCGGCGAAGCAACCGCGATCCGGCTTGCCCGCAACGGCTTTCCTGTCGCGCTCGGCGCCCGCCGGGTGGAGAAGCTCGACGAGATCGTCGGCAAGATCCGCGACGACGGCGGCGAGGCCATCGCGGTGCACCTCGACGTGACCGACCCAGACTCGGTGAAGGCGGCCGTCGAGAAGACCACCACCGAACTCGGTGATATCGAGGTCCTGGTCGCCGGTGCAGGCGACACCTACTTCGGCAAGCTCGACTCGATCAGCACCGAGCAGTTCGACTCCCAGGTGCAGATCCACCTGATCGGCGCCAACCGCGTCGCCTCCGCCGTCCTGCCTGGGATGATCGAACGCCGGCGCGGTGACCTGATCTTCGTCGGCTCCGACGTCTCGCTGCGGCAACGCCCGCACATGGGCGCCTACGGCGCGGCCAAGGCCGCCCTCGTCGCGATGGTGAACAACTACCAGATGGAGCTCGAGGGCACCGGCGTGCGTGCCTCGATCGTGCACCCCGGACCGACCAAGACGTCCATGGGCTGGAGCCTGCCCGCCGAGTTGATCGGGCCCGCCCTGGAGGACTGGGCCAAATGGGGCCAAGCCCGACATGACTACTTCCTGCGCGCGGACGACCTCGCACGGGCCATCACGTTCGTCGCCGAGACACCGCGCGGCGGCTTCATCGCCAACATGGAGCTGCAGCCCGAGGCCCCGCTGGCCGATGTGAAAGACCGCCAGAAGCTCGCCCTCGGCGAGGAAGGGATGCCGCAGAATGGCTGATCTGAAGGAAGTAGAACGTGTTTCAGGTGGCGAGGAAGAGCACGGTCATCTCGAGGAGTTCCGTACCGATCCGATCGGACTGATGCAGCGGGTCCGCGCGGAATGTGGCGACGTCGGGTGGTTCCAGCTCGTCGACAAGCAGGTCGTCATGCTGTCCGGCTCGGAGGCCAACGAGTTCTTCTTCCGCTCCAGTGACGCCGAGCTCAACCAGGCCGAGGCCTATCCGTTCATGACGCCGATCTTCGGTGAGGGTGTGGTGTTCGACGCCGACCCCGAACGTCGCGCCGAGATGCTGCACAACACCGCTCTGCGCGGTGAACAGATGAAGGGCCACGCGGCCACCATCGAGAACGAGGTGAAGAAGATCATCGCCGACTGGGGCGATGAGGGCGAGATCGAACTGCTGGACTTCTTCTCGGAATTGACGATCTACACCTCGACGGCCTGCCTCATCGGCCTCAAGTTCCGTGAGCAACTCGACAGCCGGTTCGCCCATTACTACCACCAGCTGGAGCGTGGCACCGATCCGCTCTGCTACGTCGATCCTTATCTCGATATCGAGAGTTTCCGGATCCGCGACGAGTCGCGGGCGAAGCTGGTTGCGCTCGTCCAGGAGATCATGGACGGCCGGATCGCCAACCCGCCCAAGGGCAAAGAGGATCGCGATCTGCTCGACGTGCTCGTCTCGATCAAGGATGAGCAGGGCGAACCCCGCTTCACCGCCAACGAGGTCACCGGCATGTTCATCTCGTTGATGTTCGCCGGGCACCACACCAGTTCGGGCACCTCCTCCTGGACGCTGATCGAACTGCTGCGCAACCCCGAGGTGTACGCCCAGGTGCAGCAGGAACTCGATGAGCTCTACGCCGATGGCCAGGAGGTGAGTTTCCATGCCCTGCGCCAGATCCCGAAGCTGGACAACTCGCTGAAGGAGACGCTGCGCCTGCATCCGCCGCTGATCATCCTGATGCGTGTCGCACAGGACGAGTTCGAGGTGGCGGGCTACCCGATCCACAAGGGGCAGATGGTGGCCGCCTCCCCGGCGATCTCGAACCGTATCGCCGAGGACTTCCCGGATCCCGATACCTTCGATCCCGATCGCTATCAGAAGCCACGCCAGGAGGACCTGGTCAACCGGTGGACCTGGATCCCGTTCGGCGCGGGTAAGCACCGTTGCGTCGGTGCGGCGTTCGCGCAGATGCAGATCAAGGCCATCTTCTCGGTGCTGCTGCGCGAGTACGAGTTCGAGATGTCACAGCCCGCCGACACCTATCAGAACGACCACTCGAAGATGGTCGTTCAGCTCGCGCAGCCGGCGAAGGTCCGCTACCGCAGGCGAGTCCGGGACTGATCGCGAATGGGTTGCTATCGCATCGAACTCGACGAGGACCTGTGCCAAGGCCACGCCATGTGCGAGCTGGAGGCACCCGATGTCTTCCGGGTACCCAAACGCGGTGTCGTCGAGGTTCTCGACCTCGAGCCGCCCGATGATCTGCGCGACGCCGTCGAGATGGCTGTCGACATGTGCCCTACCCGCGCTCTATCCATAATCGAAAAGAACTGAAAGGCAACGACAATGGCGTCAAGGGAAGCTCTCGAAGACTGGGTCCAGCGCTGGCTGCAGGCCAACCGGGATGCCGAAGCGGCCGGTGACTGGAGGCCGATGGCGGACTTCTACACCGAGGACGCGACGTACGGCTGGAACATCGGCCCCAAGGAAGACGTCATGTGCGTCAACCGGGACGAGATCCGCGATGTCGCGCTCGGACTGGAGATGGAAGGGCTGGAGAACTGGGTCTACGAGTACCAGAAGACCCTCATCGACGAGAAGCAGAACGAGATCGTCGGCTTCTGGAAGCAGATCGCCCACAAGAGCGACGGTAGTAAGGACGAGATCTACGGCATCGGCGGCAGCTGGTTCCGCCTGAATGACGATCTGCTGATCGAGTGGCAGCGTGACTTCTTCGACTTCGGGCATGTGCAGAAGGCGTTCATGAAGCTGATTTCTTCCGGCGACCTGACCCCGACCATGCAGAAGCGCATCGAGCGCTCGCTGGCCGGCGAGAAGCTGCCGGGCTATTACCCGCTCGGTGAGGCACCCGTACCCCTCTGGTGACCACCCGGCCAAGCAGTTGCTTGGGGGTGGGTGTGACGTACCTAACTACTGCCTCTAGTCTGATGGGCACCGGTTCTAGTGGAAGGCATATGCGCATGAAGACAAAAGGCGCTCTCATCTACGAGTTCAACCAGCCGTGGTCGATCGAGGAGATCGAGATCGGCGACCCCGTCAAGGACGAGGTCAAGATCCAGATGGAAGCCTCGGGCATGTGCCATTCCGATCACCACCTGGTGACCGGTGACATCCCGATGGCCGGTTTCCCCGTGCTGGGCGGCCACGAGGGCGCCGGCGTGGTGACCGAGGTGGGCCCCGGAGTCGAGCACATCGCCCCCGGTGACCACGTGGTTCTGTCGTTCATCCCGTCCTGCGGTGAATGTCCGGCATGCCAGGAGGGTCTGCGCAACCTGTGCGATCTGGGCGCCGGTCTCCTCGCAGGCACGGCCGTCTCCGACGGCACCCACCGGATCCACTCCGTCAAGACTGGCGAGCCGGTCATCCCGATGACCCTGCTGGGCACCTTCAGCCCGTACATGGTGGTGCACAAGAGCTCGGTGGTGAAGATCGACCCGAGCATCCCGTTCGAGGTGGCCTGTCTGGTCGGTTGCGGTGTGACCACCGGCTACGGCTCGGCCGTCCGCAGCGGCGACGTGCGTCCCGGTGACGATGTCGTGATCGTGGGCGTCGGTGGTGTCGGGACCGGTGCCCTGCAGGGCGCACTGAACGCCGGCGCGCGCAACATCTTCGCCGTCGACCCGGTCGAGTTCAAGCGCGACAACGCACTCAAATTCGGCGCCACCCATGCCTACCCGGACATTTTCAGCGCCATGGCCGGTGTGGCGGAGGTGACCCAGGGCCGGATGGCGCACAAGACCATCGTCACCGTGGGTGAGCTCAAGGGCGAAGATATCGACCACTACATGAACATCACCGCCAAGGGCGGCACGGTGGTGGCCACAGCGGTGGCGAACATGGCCGAGAACGACGTCAAGCTCAACCTGTCCATGTTGACCCTGTTGCAGAAGCGTCTGCAGGGCACCATCTTCGGCGGCGGCAATCCCCACCACGACATCCCGCAGTTGCTGTCGATGTACAAGGCCGGGCGTCTCAATCTCGACGACATGGTGACCCGGCAGTACCGGCTGGAGCAGATCAACGACGGTTACGCCGACATGCTGGAAGGGCGCAACATCCGCGGGGTCATCCGTTACACCGACGCCGACCGGTAACCACGCATGACCCAGAGCTCGCAGGACACCACGGTCTCCCCGGTTGTCGCGGCGTCACAGAACTCGTGGCGCTGCGTGCAATCGGGTGACCGGGAGGGCTGGCTGGCGCTGATGGCCGACGATATCGTCGTCGAAGATCCCATCGGCGAAGCGGTTACCAATCCCGACGGCACCGGGGTGCGTGGCAAGGCCGCACTGGCGGCGTTCTACGACACCAACATCGGCCCAAACCGGCTGCGCGTCACCTGTGAGGCGACGTTTCCGTCGAGCAGCCCCACCGAGATCGCCTATATCTTGGTGCTGGAGACGACGTTCCCCAACGGTTTCGTCGCCACGGTCCGCGGCGTGTTCACCTACCGCGTCGACGACGCGGGACTGATCACCAACCTCCGCGGCTACTGGAACATGGACGCCATGACCTTCACCGAGGCCCCCGATCGCTAGGACTCCGGGGCGGCCGCTGGAAGACAGCTGTGCCGTCGTGGTCGGCGGCACCCGCGGTGTCGGCCTGTGCGTCGCCGAACTGCTCGCCGCACAGGGTGCGGACGTGGTCGTCAACGGCCGCGATCCCGATGCGGTCGCCGAAGCCGCCGAACGCATCTCGGGTGTCGGCTTCGTGGGATCCCCTGCCGACCCGGAGGTGGCCGACGCCCTTGTCGGGCGGTGCATCGACGAGTTCGGCCGGATCGACAGCCTGATCAATTGCGCAGGCACCGCCGAGCCCACCGGATCCTCGATCCTCACCGTGACCTCGGCACAGTTCCGGGACCTGTTGGACGCGCACCTGCTGACCACCTTCGAGACCTGCCGCGCTGCCGCACCCCATATGGTGCGGCAGCGCTCGGGTGCGATCGTCAACACGAGTTCGTTCGCCTTCCTCGGCGACTACGGGGGCACCGGGTACCCGGCGGGCAAGGGCGGGGTCAACAGCCTGACCCTTGCGATCGCCGCGGAGCTCGCCGAGCATGGCGTCCGGGCCAACGTGGTGTGTCCCGGTGCCAGGACACGGTTGTCGACGGGCTCCGACTATGAGCAGCACATCGTCGAGTTGAACCGGCGCGGGCTGCTCGACGATGTCAGCATGCAGGGGGCACTCGACGCCGGTCCGCCGGAGTACGTCGCACCCACCTACGCGTATCTGGCCGGTGATCTCGCCCGCCACATCACCGGGCAGATCTTCATCGCCGCAGGGGGTTTCGTCGGTCGGTTCGATCGGCAGCAGCCGGCATTCGTCGCCTACCGGGACCATCACGACGCGCCACCGTGGACGGTCGAGGAGATCGCCGCCGCCGTCAACTAGCGCTATCGGGCAACCGGTGCTCGCGGTACTCCTTGCGCAGTTGGATCTTCAGCAGCTTGCCGGTCGCGGTGTGCGGTAACTCCTCGACGAAGACCACATCATCGGGCAGCCACCACTTCACCACCCGCTCGGCGAGATAGTCCAGGATCTCCTCGCGGGAGGCATCCTGTCCGGGCCGCCGCACCACCAGCAGCAGCGGACGTTCCTGCCATTTCGGATGCGGCACACCGATCACCGCGGCCTCGGCGATCGCCGGATGCCCGGTGGCGGCATTCTCCAGGTCGATCGAGCTGATCCACTCGCCGCCGGATTTTATGACGTCCTTGGCGCGGTCCACCAGCTGCAGGTAACCATCCGGGTCGACGGTGGCGACGTCACCGGTGGGGAAGAAACCCTCGGCATCGAGCTTGTCGCCGCCCTCGCCCTTGAAATAACCGCTGGCGATCCACGGGCCGCGGACGAACACCTCGCCGAACGCCTCACCGTCCCACGGCAGTCGATTGCCCTCGTCATCGACGATCTTGATGTCGACACCCCAGATGGCGTGGCCCTGTTTGAGTTTGAGCTTCATCTTGTCGGCAGCCGACAGGTGGGCGTGCCGGGGCGCCAGCTTGCCGATCACACACAGCGGGCTGGTCTCGGTCATCCCCCAGCCCTGCACCACCTCCGAGCCGAAATCCCGTTCGAAGCGTTCGATCATCGACTGCGGCAACGCCGCGCCCCCGGTGCCTGCGAACTCCAGCCGCAGTTCGTGCGGGTCGATCTCGGGGTGGTCGTCGAGGTAGGAGAACAACATCATCCACACGGTGGGCACACCCTGGGTGAAGTTGACCCCTTCGTCGCGCATCAACTCATACAGACTCTCACCATCCAGGTGCGGACCGGGCAGCACGAGCTTCGCGCCGACCATCGGGGCGGTGTAGGGAGTGCCCCAGGCGTTCGCGTGGAACATCGGGACCACCACCAGGATGGTCGATCCGCTGTGCAGGTCGAAGCTGTCGCGCGGGATCGCACCGAGTGCGTGCAGCACCGTCGAGCGGTGGGAGTACAAGACGCCCTTGGGGTTACCGGTGGTCCCCGAGGTGTAGCACAGTGACGAGGCGCTGCGTTCGTCGAATTCGGGCCACCGATAGTGGGTCGACTGCGCGCTCACCAACTCGTCGAAACACACCAACCGGTCGACGTCGATCTCGGGCATATGGTCGCGATCGGTCATGGCGATGTAGGTGTGCACCGTCTGCAACTGCGGTGCGATCTGCTCGACCAGGGGCGCAAAGGTGATGTCGAAGAACAACACCCGATCCTCGGCGTGGTTGATGATGTAGACGATCTGCTCGGCGAACAACCGCGGGTTGACGGTGTGCAGGACGGCGCCGGATCCGGAAACTCCGTAGTACAGCGACAGATGCCGGTCACTGTTCCAGGCCAGGGTGCCCACCCGGTCTCCGGACTCGATGCCCAATTCGGACAGGGCGTTGGCCACCTGCTTGGATCGGTCCCGCACAGCCGACCATGTGGTCCGCGCGATCATGCCCTCCGGCAACCTGGACACGATCTCGGTGTCGCCGTGGAATGTCGCGGCGTGGTCAATCAGCGACGAGATCATCAACGGCCGGTCTTGCATCAGCCCAAGCATCTGGTCAGGCTAATGGTGCCGCCTGCGCATTGCAGGCGATCCACGGACTAGCCTCGATGCCATGGCGACCGTCTTCTCCATGATCATCAACCGCGAGATCCCCGGCCGATTCGTCTATGAGGACGACGAGATCGTGGCGTTCCTGACCATCGAACCGATGACCCAGGGCCACACGCTGGTGGTGCCTCGTGCCGAGGTCGACAACTGGCAGGATCTCGACCCCGCCCTCTTCGGTCGGGTGATGGCGGTGGCCCAGAAGATCGGCAAGGCCGTCTGTGCGGCCTTCGACGCCGAACGGGCCGGGGTGATCATCGCCGGACTGGAGGTGCCGCACCTGCATGTGCACGTGTTCCCCGCCCGCGATCTCAGCGATTTCGGATTCGCGGGCGTCGACCGTAATCCGTCACCGGAATCTCTCGACGAGGCACAGGCGAAGATCACGGCGGCACTGGCTCAGCTGAGCTGAACCGCGGCCTCCACGATCCGTGGCAGGGTGACCCGGAACCGGCAGCCCTGCCCGGGCGCGGTGTCCACCGACACGCTGCCACCGTGGGCGAGCACCAACGAATCGACGATCGAGAGCCCCAATCCGGAGCCGCCACTGGTCCGCGTGCGCGACGAGTCCGCACGGTAGAAGCGCTCGAAGACACGTTGGGCGTCTTCGGGATTCATGCCGGGTCCCGCATCGCACACCTCGATGACCGCGTCATCACCTTCGGTGCCCACCCGCACCGTCACCGGCGCGCTCTCCGGGGTGTGCTGTAGCGCGTTGGACATCAGGTTGCTCAGCACCTGCCGCAGCCTGGCCTCGTCACCGAGCACCTCCGGCGTGCCCGGTCCGTCGAAGACCTGCATCCCGATCGGTCGCCCCGGGGCGACCGTCTGCGCGTCGTGCACCGCATCACTGGCCAGTGCCAGCAGGTCGACGCGGCGCTGCTCCAGCGGACGCTGTTCGTCCAGCCTCGCCAACAACAACAGATCCTCGACCAGCAGGCCCATCCGGCCCGCCTCGCTCTCGATACGCCCCATCAGCATCTCGGTATCGCGCGCCGCGCCCTGCCGATACAGCTCCGCGTATCCCCTGATGGTCGTCAGTGGAGTGCGCAGGTCGTGGCTGGCATCGGCGATGAAGCGCCGCATCCGCTCCTCGGATTGTTGCGCCAACTCCGCCGATTCCGCCGATGACGCCATGGCCCGCTGGATTTGGGTCAGCATGCCGTTCAACGCCAGCGACAGCCGGCCCACCTCGGTGCGTGGATCACGTTGCGGAACACGACGGTCCAGTTCTCCGTCGGCGATGGCGGCAGCGGTCTCCTCGACCTCGGCCAAGGGTTTGAGGCTACGACGCACCACGGCATAGCCGACGACGCCGAGTACCAGCAGCACCGCGGTCCCGATCCCGAGCTGCGACCAGACCAGCGCGCGCACACTGGATTCCACATCGGTCAGATCGATGGCGACCGTGGTCAGCTCCCCGTCGGGACCGCCGACGGTGACCGCGCGCCATTGCACGCCGGAGCCGTCCTTGGAACCGACCGTGACGGGTTCGGGTCCGACGTCATTGCTCGCGGGCAGCACGGGTTCGGCCGCACTGTCGTTGATGGCCAACTGGATCCGGCCGTCGGCGTCGGTCCCCCGGACATAGAAGTTCGTCGGCGGATTCGCGGGGCTGGGATCCTGCAACGGTTCGGCGAACGCGTGCGGGGCCTGCGCCCAGCCGCCCGACGCCTCGAGCAGGGTGTCATCGACACGCTTGATCTCGGTGTGGCGCATTATCGACGTGACGGCAATACCGGAGGCCAGCAGTCCGAATGCCACCAACACCAGCGTCGCCGCCACCAACCCGACGCGCAGCGGCACCGCCCGCCGGTATCTACCGATCATGGATGAATGATGGCCTAGCGCGGCTCACGCAGCACGTACCCCACACCGCGCAGCGTGTGCAGCAGTCGCTTGTCACCGGTGTCGATCTTGCGTCGCAGATAGGAGACATAGGACTCGACGACGTTCACATCGCCGCCGAAGTCGTAGCGCCACACGTGGTCGAGGATCTTCGGCTTGGACAGCACCGTGCCCGCGTTGATGATGAAGTAGCGCAGCAGCGTGAACTCCGTCGGCGACAGCGATACGGGTTCGCCGGCCTTCCAGACCTCGTGGGTCTCCTCGTCGAGTTCGATATCGGCGAAGCTCAGCCGCGCGTTCTTGGGTTCTTCGACACCGCGGCCGACCCGGCGCAGGATGACCCGCAACCGTGCCACCACTTCCTCGAGGCTGAACGGTTTGGTCACGTAGTCGTCACCGCCGAGGGTGAGTCCGGTGATCTTGTCCTGCAGGTTGTCGCGCGCGGTGAGAAAGAGCGCGGGCGCGTCGATACCGTCGGCACGCATGCGTCGCAGCACGCCGAAGCCATCCATACCCGGCATCATCACGTCGAGGATCACCGCATCGGGCTTGATCTCGCGGGCCTTGGCCAGCGCATCGGGACCACTGGCAGCGGTATGCACCTCGAATCCCTGGAACTTCAGGCTCACCGAGAGCAGCTCCACGATGTTGGTCTCGTCATCGACGACGAGGATGCGCGCCTCGGGGATGCTGTCGTGAGATTCGGATATCGCTGCCATTGCCATGAAGTTCACAGTGCACTCTCTGGTTGAAGCACACCTGGAGACTGGCTGTGAACTCACTGAGAATGCAAACCCGGCCGGGCCCGTCGGCGGCCGCCCTAGACTGGCGGCATGAACCTCGGCAACACCATCGTGCAAGTTGCCACGGCCCCGGTCAGGGTCGGACTGGCCGTTGCCGACATCGGACTCAACATCGCTGGTGGCACGCTGAAGGTGGTGCAGCGATCGCTGACCGACGCCGGCCCGGTCAGCGGTACCACCGGCTTTGCCGCGATGCTGGGCATCGACGACGCGGTCGACCGCGCGAACCGGCTGGCCCGGTTGATGGACGATGATGCCCCACTCGGCCGGGCGCTGGCTCCCGAGGGTCCGCTCAACCAGCTGCTGCGGCCGGGCGGGCTTGTCGATCAGCTGACCGCCCCGGGGGGCCTGCTCGATCGGCTGAACAATCAGAACGGACCGGTCGCCCGCGCGCTGGCCGAAGACGGGCTGATCGACCAGATCACCGCCGAAGGCGGACTCGCCGACCGGTTGACCGCAGAGGGCGGTGTCGTCTCCCGGGTGATCGCCCCCGGCGGGTTGGCCGACCGGTTGCTCGCCGACGACGGCCTGGTGGAGCGGGCCCTGCGCGAGGACGGGGTCGCCGAACAACTCCTCTCCGAGAACGGCCCGGTCGGCCGGGCGCTGGCCAAGGGCGGGCTTGTCGATCAGGTCACCGCGGAGGGCGGACTGATCGATCGGCTGACCACCGACAGCGGCGCGCTGTCGCGGCTCATCGCACCCGGCGGACTGGCCGACCAGCTGCTCGCCGACGACGGCCTGATCGAACGGATCCTTCGGGAGGACGGCGTCGTCGACACGCTGCTGGCCGAGGGCGGTCTGCTGGACACCTTGACCGATCCGGACGGACCGCTGCTCAAGCTCGCCGATGTCGCCGACACCCTCAACCGCCTGGCACCCGGGCTGGAGGCGCTTGCCCCGACCATCGACGCCCTGCACGAAGCCGTCATCACGCTGTCGCAGGTGGTCAACCCGCTGTCGAACATCGCCGGGCGCATCCCGCTGGGACGTCAGCGCAGCCGCCGCACCGCCACCATGCCGCGCGCGGTGGTCTCCGAACGCGTCATCGACGACGAGGGCTAAGCTGTCCGGCGTAGTACACGCCTCCGTAGCTCAGTGGTAGAGCTTCCGCCTTGTAAGCGGACGGCCGTCGGTTCAATCCCGACCGGGGGCTCAGTTGTGGCTCGTCTGTTGTCGGACCGGGGACGTAGCGTGCGGCCATGAGACAGTGCAGAAGCTGCGGAGTTGCGCTCACTCGGCGCAGCCAAAAAGTGTTCTGTAGCAATCCGTGTCAGATTGCGTTCCGCCGCGCGACGCGCACGGAGATGTGGCTGGCATCCGGCCAAGGCCGTGCCGGATCTTTGCGAGGCCACTACATCCGCTCGTACGTGGACGCCGAACAGGGCGGCTGCTGCGCAATTTGCGGCTGTTCGGGCACCTGGCAAGACATCCCGCTGACCTTCGTGCTCGACCACATCGACGGCAATTCCGAGAACAACCGGCGCGAGAACCTGCGCCTGGTGTGCCCGAATTGCGATTCCCAGCTGCCGACGTACAAGAGTCGCAACCGCGGCAACGGCCGCAGCATCCGCCGTCAGCGGTACGCCGACGGGAAGTCCTACTAGGTGCGCCCGTCAGGTCTCGTCGGCGATCTGGCGGCGACTCTCGTGTAACCCGGGTCCGTCGGGGTCCTCGTGCCGACGGTCGAGCTGGTCCTGCACCTGGCGCTGGTCGGCGGTGGCCTCGGTGGCGTCCGCGGGGTTGGCCGGCGGGTCGATGCCGGGGTCCTTCACTGAGGCCTTGGCTATCTCGTCCTTTTTCATGTCCTGTTGCATGCCCGCGGGTTCTCCCCGCCGACCGAAAACTAAACGTCGTTGCCCGAGCCCACACCCGGGCATGTGTAGCTTGTGAGGCGAGAGAGGGAGGTGCGCCGTGGCCGATGCCGGATTCTGGGTTGCCTGGGGGTTGCCCACCCAGGGCCGCGAGGCCCTGGCACTGGAGACCCTGAAGTCGTCTCGTGACTTCCTGACCGAGCTGGCCGAGACCGGGCGCATCGAACGGTACGACACGGCCATCTTGAAGCCGCAGACCACCGAGCTCGGTGGGTTCTTCCTCATCCAGGGCAGCCGGACGCAGATCGATCAGCTCCGCCGCGATGCCGATTTCGAGCGCTGGGCCAACCGCGTTCAACTGGTTGCCGACCGCGTCGCGATCGTGGACGCCTGGGCGGGTAACGGAATCGACGAAGCGACCGATCTCTATATCGAGGCGCTGCGTGAGGCCGGTCTGCACGGCTGAATCCCCCGGCCGGCCGGGCCGGTTGCAGCGCGCGCATTAATTGCCTCTTCCGTTAACGGCTTTGCTGAGGTTCTATTAGATGTACTTGTTGGGCCGGGGGCGGACAGCACGGAGGCACCATCATGGGCTCATCGACGTTCTTCTGGCGGGGCGGGGGGCTGGCGGTGGGTCGCGTCGGGGGCCTGGCCGTGGCGCTGGGCGTCGGAACGGCGATCGTCAGCGGGCACGGCATCGCCGCGGCCGAGGGCAGCGACTCCGGCGGCGCCGGCAGTTCGTCGAGCGCATCCAACAGCACCGGCGGATCCGCCACGACGTCGACACACGCGGGCGGCGCCACGGGTTCGGGCGAGAAGTCCGGGGACTCCGAGGGCTCCGGCAGCGGTGGGCTCACCACCCGAGACCGCGACACCGACCGGGAGAACGAGAAGGACGCCACGTCCGGCGGCTCCGGCTCCGAGGCCGTCAAGGGATCCGGCGACGACGTCATCGACGACTCCAAGATCGACGATTCAACAACCGACGATGACGAGCCGCTCGGCGGGGGCTCCAACAGCAGTGGCTCCAACAGCGGTGGCTCCAAGGACGAATCCCCCACCTCGGAGTCCGGCTCGACGCCGCCCGACGAACTCGAACCGACAGAGCAGACCGCGCCGCGCACACCGCGCGTCACCATCGGCCAGTCCGACCGGCCACACTCCATAGCCCCGACCACCGAGCAGCCGAGCGCCTCGGTCGAATCCGGTGCGGGCACCACCGACGACTCGCGCACCACCACCGAGACGGCCAGCTTGAGCACCACCCGGGTCGCCGATGCCTCGGACACGTTGGCCACCGCGGGCAACGTCGCGGTGTTCGCCTCGGCGCGCACCCTGGCCACCGCCACGGTCACCGACAACCCGTCCCGGCCGGCCGCCACCGCCTCGGCCCACCCGTTGACCGGCGTGGTGAAGGTCGTCGCCAACGTCCTCGACTGGGCGGCGGGCGTGGTGCCGGGCTCGCCGAGCGCTCCCACCCTGGCATGGGCCCTGCTCGCGTTCGCCCGGCGCGAGGTGGACAATCTGCTCAGCCGGCTCGATCCCGCGCACGCTGCCGCGACCGCGGCGGCCAACTCGGCGGCCGCCGCGACCGATAACGCGGCGCGCGCCCTGGCGGCTGCCGCGATCAATCCGCGTCCCGGCTTCCCTCCGCCGGGCTATCAGTTCAGCCCGTCGACGAGTTTCGTGGACTGGGTCACCGGTAACTTCGCCCCCAACGACACCTTCAACCGGTACGGGATCTGGGGTACCGATATCGGAACCATGTGGGACAACGGTATCCCCGATGATCCCAACACCCCGATCAACGAGAACCAGGTGCTCATCGCCTTCGGCGACACCTTCGGTGGACCCAACATGACCGGCACCTGGCGACTCAACACGCTCTTCCGCAGCCCGGACCGCAACCTTGCCGACGGTCTGGCGGTACCGGGCGGACAGTGGTTCAACGGCAACATGTTCGGCGGTTCTCCACTGTGGGAGGAGCATTACGCCAGGCAGATCATCCTGCCCGAACGGCTCCCCAAGGGACTGCCGACGGGTGTCACGCTGATCCCGACGGCCGGCATCTCGGTTCCCACTCCGGGCACCAAATACGGTGCCACGCAATACCTGAGCTTCATGTCGGTCAAGCAGTGGGGTGCGGCGGGACAGTGGTCGACCAACTATTCGGCCATCGCCTATTCCGAGGACAACGGCGAGAACTGGTACATCGCCCCGAGCAGTGTGCGCACCAACTTCGGCGGTAACGCGAACTTCCAGCAGGGCGCGTTCGTGCGGCCCGGCGACGGATTCGTGTACTCCTACGGAACTCCGAACGGTCGGCAGGGCCAGGCCTTCGTCTCCCGGGTCGCCGAGAAGGACATCCTCGACGTCACCAAGTACGAGTACTACAGCGCGGGCAGCAGCGGCTGGCTGTTCGGCATCGGGGCCTACAGCTCCGGTTGGTATCGCAACGACCCCGGCAAGGCCTCCCCCGTCTTCGGACGCGAGACCGGGGCGTGCGGCGTGGCCAAGGCCGGCAACCAGGTCAGCGAGATGTCGGTGCAGTACAACAAGACGCTCGGCAAATACGTTGCCATGCACGGGGATCAGTTCAACAACATCATCCTGCGCACCTCGGATCGCCCCGAGGGTGGTTGGTCCGCACCCACGGTCGTGATGGGTCAGCAGGGCGGCGGCATCTACGCACCGATGATGCATCCGTGGTCACCGTCGACGCTGGGTACCGGCACCGAGCTGTACTTCAACCTCTCGGTGTGGAACGACTACAACGTGTGGCTTGTGAAAACCGACCTCGCCAAGCTCTGACATGCGCACGATCCTGGCGGCGATCGCGTTGCTCGTGGTGACGGCGGCGCCCGCCGCCGCCGAACCGCCGTCACCGAACACCCCCTGCACACCGGATCTGACCGGTGCCACCACGATGCAGGCCGGACAGCTCCTACCGCTGGTGTGCACGGGCGGACGATGGGCGGCGGTGACCGTGCCGGGCGATCCCAGCGATCGCTGGGTGAGCTTCGGCCCGGAAATGGCTTTGCACGGTGAGGGTTTGCGTAACCCGAATCTGGCCTCGGGGACCTGGACCGCAACCCCGTTGGAGCCGCAAACCTCCTGCGGGGCAACGCAGCAGAGCGTCGTCAGTGCAGGTGTCGTCGGCGCCCCCATGACCACGACGGCACCGATCGGTCAACCGCTCACCGTGGTGGTGATGCCGCGACTGTTCGACATCGTCATGACCGGACATTGTTTGTGGACGCGCAACCGCTAGGCGGCCACGCACCGCCCTTCCACTTCGCCGCGCGACGGCACCGCGTGCACACTTAGACTTCGCTGGTGCGCGAGATCCTCGGCGACGTACTGACAACCTGGCATTCCGGTGGCACCGCCGGCCTCGCCACGGTCGTGCGCACCTTCCGCTCCGCCCCACGCGCGCCCGGCGCGGCCCTGGCCGTGGCACCCGACGGTAGCGTTGCCGGGTCGGTATCCGGCGGTTGTGTCGAAGGCGCGGTGTACGAGCTTGCCGCCGAGGTCGTCGCGACCGGATCGCCGCAACTACAGCGCTACGGGATCAGCGATGACGACGCCTTCGCCGTCGGACTCACCTGCGGCGGCATCATCGATGTGTTCGTCGAACCCGTGTCACGACAGACATTTCCCGAACTGCCGGCGTTGGCCGACGCGGTCGACCACGACCGGCCGGTGGCGGTCGCCACCGTGATCGCCCACCCCGATGCTCGTCGCATCGGACGCCGGATGGTCATCGACTCCGAGCGCCGCGATGGCTCGCTGGGGTCGGCGCGCGCAGATGACGCCGTGACCGACGATGCACGCGGCCTGCTGCTGGCGGGACAGACCGGTGTGCTGTCCTACGGCCCCGACGGAGAGCGCATCGACGAGACGGCCGACCGGGGCATGGAGGTGTTCGTCGCCAGTTACGCTCCGGCGCCGCGCATGGTGATCTTCGGCGCCATCGACTTCGCCGCAGCGCTGACTCGGCAGGCCGGGCTGCTGGGATATCGGGTGACGGTATGCGACGCCCGCCCGGTGTTCGCGACCGCTGCCCGATTCCCGACCGCCGACGAGGTGGTCGTCGACTGGCCCGACCGTTACCTGCGCGCTCAGCAGGATCTCGGCGCCATCGACAACAGAACCGCGATCTGCGTGCTGACCCACGACCCGAAATTCGATGTGCCCGCCCTTGCGGTGGCGCTGCGGCTCCCCCAGGTCGGGTATGTCGGGGCGATGGGCTCCCGGCGCACCCATCTGGACCGATTGGCCCGACTCTCCGAGGCGGGGCTCGGCGGCGACGAGCTGGCCCGGCTGTCCAGCCCCATCGGACTGGACCTCGGCGCGCGGACGCCGGAGGAGACCGCGGTGTCGATCGTCGCCGAGATCATCGCCAGCCGATGGGGTGGCGGCGGACGCCCCCTCGCCGCGCTCGACGGTCGCATCCACCGTGATCGGGAAGCCCGCACCTGAGTCGGTGTTCGGTAACGTCGGGTCCGACCCCGCCGATAGTCCTCACAGCGTCTGCCGATGCATCTCGCTCGGTGCTGGGACAGGAGAACAATGATCACGCGCATGCTGGCCGCCGCTTTCCTGGCCGGCGCTGTCATCGGCCCGGCTGCCGGACTCGGTGCCGCCGCGCCCGCCGCCGCCGAGGAAATCACCCAGGAGCAGTTCCTGGCGGCGATCGCCCAGCAGGGCGTGCAGGTCGGCAGCGATGAGGACGCCGTCCGGATCGCCCAGCGGATGTGCGAGATCGCCGGCGACGGCAGCGGCACGAAACTGCAGAAGGCCGTCTACTACGTCCGTGATCACACCGAGCTGAGCAAGGACGCCGTCACGACCTTCGCCGGTATCGCCGCCAGGGTGTACTGCCCCGACGTCCTGCCCAGCTAGTCGGTCACCACACCGCGCAGACCATCCGCGCCGAACAGCGGCTCGAGCATCCCGGACAGATCGGGCCCGCGGCGCAGGCCGTGCCCACCGTCGACGTTGATCACCTGGCCGGTGATGAAGCTCGCGGCGTCGCTGAGCAGGAACACCGCCAGATTCGCGACATCCTCGACCTCCCCGACCCGCGGCAGCGGCGTGCAGGCGGCGTAATCGGCGCTCAGCGCGGGCGTATCGAGGATCGGCGCCACCATGTCGGTACGGGTCAATCCGGGCCGGATTCCGTTGACACGCACCGAGGACGGGCCCAGCTCGTCGGCGGCGACCATCATCAGATGATCAAGCGCGGCCTTGCTTGGTCCGTAGGCGCCGAACCAGCGGTGGGTGTTGCTCGAGGCGATCGAGGAGATTCCGACGAACGATCCGCCGCCGCCGCGGACCAGCTCGCGAGCGGAGTGCTTGAGCACATACATGGTCCCGTTGATGTTCAGGTCGACCGTGTTGCGCCAGGCCGCGGAGTCGATCTGGGTCAGCGGGCCGATCGTTTCCGAGCCGCCTGCGCTGTGCACGACGCCATCGAGCTGCCCGTGCCAGGCGGTCGCCGCGTCGACGAGGCGGGCAGCCTCGTCCTCGTCGGTGATATCGGCGGGCTGGTAGTTCACCTGACCGGCGCCGGCGCCGGCGATCTCCGCCGCGGCGGCCTCCAGCTTGTCGGCGTTGCGGCCGGCGAGCACGACATTGCCGCCTGCGCCGACGATGGCGGCCGCCACCCCCTTGCCGATACCGCTGCCACCACCGGTGACCAGGTAGGTGCGCTCGGCCAGCGACAACAGCATGGACAACCTCCGCGAAAGAGAAGACCGACTAACTAGAACAGGTTCCAGTTATACGGCACCGCTGACCTCGGCGCGGAGGTTTCCGCCGACAACGGATTCCTCCCTGACAATCCCCGGCCGACGCCGGTCGCCTAGCATTGGAGGATGCCTGCAAAAACAGATGCCGCCGATATCGGCGAGGTCGAGCCCGTCGCCGACGATACGGCCAGCCAGGCGCGCCGCGTCGTCGCCGCCTATGCCGTCGACGCCGAGGAGTGCCGGATGTTCCTGGCGATGCTGGGTATCGGACCCGCGAAGTCCGAGGCCTAGTGGCACCGGGAGTCGATTCCGCCGACTCCATCCCGGAATCCGGGCACGCCGACTTCGTAGTCGTCGCCAACCGGCTGCCGATCGACCAGGTCCGTCTTCCCGACGGCACCACCACCTGGAAGCGCAGCCCGGGCGGCCTGGTGACCGCGCTGGAGCCGATACTGCGCAAGCAGAGCGGTGCATGGATCGGTTGGGCGGGCGTTCCGGACGGTGACGAAGAGCCCATCGTCCAAGAGGACCTCAAGCTCTACCCCGTGCGGTTGTCCGCCGAGGACGTGGCGCTGTACTACGAGGGCTTTTCCAACGCCACCCTCTGGCCGCTGTACCACGATGTCATCGTCAAACCGCAGTACCACCGGCACTGGTGGGACCGCTACGTGGAGGTGAACCGGCGCTTCGCCGAGGCCACGGCGCGCGCCGCTGCGCCCGGGGCGACCGTCTGGATCCAGGACTACCAGCTGCAGCTGGTCCCCAAGATGTTGCGGATGCTGCGCCCCGATCTCACCATCGGCTTCTTCCTGCACATCCCGTTCCCGCCGGTGGAACTGTTCATGCAGATGCCCTGGCGCACCGAGATCATCGAGGGGCTCCTGGGCGCCGACCTGGTCGGTTTCCACCTCGCCGGCGGCGCGCAGAACTTCCTGATCCTGGCTCGTCGCCTGCTGGGCGCCAACACCTCACGCGCCACGATCGGTGTGCGCTCCCGCTTCGGTGAGGTGCAGATCGGCTTCCGCACCGTCAAGGTGGGCGCATTCCCCATCTCCATCGACTCGGCCGAACTCGATCGAAAGGCGCGCGCCCGCGGCATCCGTCAACGCGCCCGCGAGATCCGGGCCGAGCTGGGCAACCCGCGCAAGCTGCTGCTCGGCGTCGACCGACTGGACTACACCAAGGGCATCGATGTCCGGTTGAAGGCCTTCTCCGAGTTGCTGGCCGAAGATCGCGCCGACCGCTCCGACACGGTGTTGGTCCAACTCGCCACGCCCAGCCGTGAGCGGGTGGAGAGCTATATCGAGATGCGCGAGGGTATCGAGCGACAGGTCGGGCACATCAACGGTGAGTACGGCGAGGTCGGTCACCCGGTGGTGCACTATCTGCACCGGCCGGTCCCCCGCGATGACCTGATCGCCTTCTTCGTCGCCGCCGATGTCATGCTCGTCACCCCGTTGCGCGATGGGATGAACCTGGTGGCCAAGGAGTACGTCGCCTGCCGCAGTGACCTCGGCGGCGCCCTCGTGCTCTCCGAATTCACCGGCGCCGCTGCGGAGTTGCGCCAGGCCTACCTGTGCAACCCGCACCACACCGATGGTGTGCGCGATGCCATCGAGCAGGCGCTGAACCAGCCTCCCGAGGAGGGCAGGCGCCGGATGCGGGCGTTGCGCCGGCAGGTCCTCGCCCACGATGTCGACCGCTGGGCGCGGTCGTTCCTGGATGCCCTTGCCGGGACCGGCCCGGACTAGATCGGCGTGATGTAACTGATCAGCCAGCGCCCGTCGACCTTCTGGTAGTCGACCTTCAGCCGGCTGCCGTCGTACACCGACTCCTTGGACTTGTCGGTGACGGTGCGGTTCATGAACACCAGCACCGATGCCGAATCCCGTTGCGCGCTCAGCATTCCGGCACCGACGGCATGCGCCTGGCTGACCACCTGACGCTCCCTGGCCTGCGGGATGATGTCCTTGGCGGCGCGGTCCTCGAACTCACGCCGGTAGTCCGGGGTCAGCAGCGTGGCCGCCTCGGACAGGCTGCGCTCCACCGTCTGGAAGTCATAGCCGAACACCCGCGGGATCTGCTGGATGGCCAGGGCGGGCAACTCCGCCTCGGCGGCCTGCGCCGCGCGGGTCTGCACCCTGTCCCAGTACAAGCCGCCCGCGACGGCGGCCAGCGCGACCAGGCCGAGGGCGAACAACACCGACACCGCCTGGATGAGTCTGGTGCGCATCAGTTGCCGCCTTCGGGGTACTTCAGGTCATATCCGGTCATGTGGCCGTTACCGTCCTCGTGCACGATCACCCGCATCCGGTACGGCTGCGACGGCGTGTCGACCCCGTCTATATCGGTGACCGTCACCCGGACCGACACCAGAACCGATGCATTACCGCCGATCTCGTCGACCTTTTCCAGCGCCGCACCGCTGATGACGGCCTCGGAGCTGGCATTGGTGTCGCGGAAGATGGCCTTCAGATTGTCGACGTTGTTGTCCTGGCTCATCATGTCGCGCAACGGCCCGCTGGTGCCATCGACGAAGCGGTTGACGCTCTCGTCGATGCTGTTCTGGTCGTAGCTGAACATGTTCATCACCGTCTGTGACGCGGTGTCGACAAAACGCTGATCGCGGGCCTGACTCTCAGCAGCCTCCCGTCGCTGCACGGTCAACACCACCACAGCGGTCACCAACACTGCCGCGGCGACCAGGGCCGCCACCGCCGACACCAGGGATACCAGCGCCCGGTGCGGCCGGCGCGGTGGCAGGGCCGCCGCACGCACCGGTGCGGGCACCGTCACCGCGGGCGGCGGCGCCGGCAAGATCGTGGCTGCCTCGGTAGCATCAGCGCCCGCCGGACCGGCGGCCCGGGACGCGCGTCGACGGGCTACCTTGCGGGTCTGCTCGCCATCGGTGTCGGTGTTGTCCGTCGTTTCTTCGTCGACCATCTACAGCTGTCCTGGCGCCATCATCAGATCCACCCAATTCTCCGCGGGGGTGAACTTGTCACTCCCGGATGCGAACACTCCGGTGCCGCCGTTCGTGGGGTCGGCGAACACTCCCGTCTTCGGATCGTAGGTGGTCGTCAACGACGCGCTGGCCACGGGCTGTTCGGCGGGCAATGGTCCCGGCATCGGAGGTGCAGGAGCCGGCGGTACCAGCGCCTCGGGCGGTGGCGCCAAAGCCGGCGCCTCCGATCCCGGCGGTCGGTAGATCGGCGTACCCGGTGGCAGCGGCGGAGCAGGCACCTGGCGACCGTAGGGCGGCAGCACCTGATCCGGCGGCGCATAGAACGGCCACGGCGGCGCCGGCGGATTGTTGTTGGGCGGCACCGGATTCGGGAACGGCGCGTTGGGCGCGGGCCCCGGTCCCGGCAGCACGCCAGGGGGCAACTGCACCGCGGGCGGACCCGGGTCGTAATCGGCCTCCGGCGGGATGTTCGGGAACTTGTTCGGCGGCGTGATATTGCGTGGGTCCGTAACAGGGGTGCCGTAGGGCACCGGCGGGCCACGCCACGGATTGCTGCCAATCGGGACATAACCGACCGGATCGCGGCACAGTTGCACCGTGGGTGCCCGCTTGCCGGGGAATTCCTGGCATGGGTAGTTGCGCGCGCCCCGCACGACCGCAGGGTCGTTCTGGGCCGTTTTGCAGTACATGTCGGTGGGAAGCTCACGCAGCGTGGTATCCGCGGGCGACCGGATTTCAGTCGCCGGTAGGAAGCCGACCGAACACGGCGGCGAGTCACCCAGGTTGATCTTGAAGTCCAGCTTGCCGCCCTCGTCGGCAGGCAGACCGGTGCCAACGGTGTTCAGCGCGGCGAGCAGGGCCGGGAAGATCACCAACGCCTGCTCGATCGACTTGTGGTAAATCACGCCGATGCGACCGACGTTGGCGAGATTCGCGGCCAGCACCGGGAATGTCGGTCGGATCCCCTCGAACGTGACGTTGGCCTCGGCGGCGGCACCCGGCACGGTCTGCAACACCGAGCGCAGCTGCGGATCGGCGTTGGCGACCTCACCGGTCAACCGTGCCAGTCCGTCAGCGGTGGCACGGATGCTGTCCCCGGATCGAATCTGGGCGTCCAGGAACGGGCCGGCCTCGTCGATCAGCTGGGCGGTCTGCGGATAGGCGGCATTGGCCTCGTCTACCAGATCGCGTCCGGACTGGATGAGCCGGGACAGCTCGGGACCGGATCCGTTGAAGGCCTTGAAGGTCTCCGAGAGCAGATCCTGGATGCGGGCATCGCCGACACTGTTGACCAGATCATCGGCCTGCTTCAGCATTCCGGCGATGTCCTGGCCGATCGCGGTGCGCTCCACCCCGATGGTGGACCCGTTGCGCAGCAGCTCAGAATCGGCCTGCCCGTCCGGTGGAACAAGGTCGATGTACTGCTCACCGACAGCCGACACGCTCTTCACGGTGGCGGTGACATTGGCGGGCACCTCGGTGTCGGTGTTCAACCGCATCTTGGCAGCCACACCGTCATCGGTCAGCCCGACTTCCTCGACACGACCGATGGTGACACCGCGATAAGTCACGTTGGCGTTCTGGTACAGGCCGCCCCCGGCAACGAAATTAGCCGTGACGTTGTAGGTTCCGATTCCCAGCGTGGCAGGCACGTGCAGGTAGAACGCCGAGATGGCGGTGACGGTCAGCACCGTCACGACGGCGAAGATGGACAGTTGCAGGCGGGTCAGACGGGTCAGCATTACGGCGCCCCCTCGTGCTGGGTCGCGGTGCCCGGCGGGATCTTGAACGGATCGGCCGCCTGACCGGAAAGGTTCGCGAGCGCGCCGGTCAGAAAGTCCGGCGGGTTGATCACCTCGTTGAGGTGCTTCATGTTCGGATCGAAGAAGGATGTGGTGAAGATCGACTCGCCGAACCGGCGCACGGTCAGGTCGAAGGTGACGAATGTGTTGAGGTAGTCACCCCGGACCGCGTTGCGCAGGTATTTGTAGTGGAACGGGAACGTCGGAAGGAATTCCAAATCCTTGATGAAGTCATCGGCATTATCGTTGAGCGCCTTGATGACCGGGTACAGATCCTTGAGGTCGGCGGCGAAATCGTCCTTGGTCTCCGAGAGCACCCGCGAGCCCACCTCGGCGAAGCCGCGCAATGCGGAGAATGCGTCGACGATGTTCTGCCGGTTGTTGTTCAGCACCAGCAGCGCGTTGGGCAGCGTGTCCAGCGTGCGGCCCAGATTGTCCTTGCTGCGCGCCAGGATCGAGGCGAACCGGTTCAACCCATCGGCGGCGGCGATGATGTCATCGGTCTGGCGATCCAGGGACGCGGTCAACTCGGCCAACCGGGGCAGCAGACCGGCGAAACTGCCGGACCGGCCGGCGACCGCGGCGTAGGCCTCATCGGTGATGTCCTGCAGCGCACCGAGATTACCCTTGTTGACCACGATCCCGAGGGCGGAGAGCACCTCCTCGGTGGTGGGATAGCGACCGATGGCGCCCAGCGGGATCCTCGATCCCTGCTTGAGCCTGCCCACCGGGTCATCCAGCGGCGGGGCCAACTGCACATGCTGGGACCCCAGAAGGGAGGTCTGCGCGACGGTCGCCGTCGCATTCTCCGGCAGATCCACATCACCGTCCAGAGACAGCTGGACGGCAGCGTAGAAGGTGCCGTCGGGCCTCTGCACCGCCTCGATACCCGAGACGCTGCCGACGGTGACATCGTCGAGCATCACCGGTGAGTTCTGCGGCAGTGTCGCCACATCCGGCAGTTCGGCGGTGATGACATACGAGCCGGCACCGTGGCCGGCGGTTCCCGGCATGTTCAGCGAGTTGAGTCCGCCGAATTGGCAGCCGGCCAACACCAGCGCGGAGGCACCTACCGCGCCGCCGCGCAACAGCATCCGGGTCATCCGCCCGCTCCTTCCACCGGTGCCGGGCCAGGCAGCGGGCCGGTGCCCATCGGCGGCGGCGGCGGGACGGGTCCCGCCGGGGATACCTGTCCTGGCACGGCCGGCGGCGGCAGGATGAGCTGGCTGAGGTTGCCACCCGGCGGGGCAGTCGGCGGGGTCACCCCTGGCGCCGGTTGCCACTGCAGGTAGGGAACCGGCGTCCGAGACTTGGCCTCCGTGGCCGGCGTGTCGTAGATGATCTGACCCTTGTACGCGGTGATGCTGTCGATCGGATGCAGCAGGATAGGCGGATAGTTCATGGTGATGCGCTTGAGCACCGGGCCCATGCGCTGCCGGCAGATCTCGGCGCGCTTGTAATTGTCCGGCGAGGCACCGACATCGAAGGTGCCACCGCAGATGAACTGCACCGGGTTGGCGAAGTTGGGCAGCGACAGCAGACCACCGACGGTGCCCTGTGCGGGGTTGTAGATGTTGTAGAAGTTCGCCAGACCGTTGGGTGTCACGTGCAGGATCTGCTCGATGTCATCGCTGTGATCGGTGAGGATCTGGGTGAACTCGGTAAGGCTGTTCACCGATTTGATCAGCGAAGAGTTGGACTCGCTGAGTAGTCCGCGGACATCGCCGAGTGCGGTGTTGAGCACACCGAGGGTGTTGTCCAGATCGGCGGAACTGTCGGCCAGCACCTGGGACACCGATGCCACGTGGTTGGTGAACTGCACGATCTGCTCGTTGCTGTTGGACAACGCGTTGACCAGCACCTGCAGGTTGCGGATGGTGCCGAACAGGTCGGCGCGTGAGTCACCGAGACGACCCGCGGTCTGGGACAGTTCGCGCAGCGCCTGCCGGAACGATTCGCCGTTACCGTCGAAGGTGTCGGCGGCCTGGTTGACGAAGGTGGTCAGCGGTCCCTGCAGGCCGCCCTCCTTCGGTCCGAGCTGGGTGCTCAGCGCGGTGAGCTGTTCTTTGACCTCGTCCCATTCGACGGGGACGCCGGTGCGATCGAGGCCGATCTCGGCGCCGGCAGCCAAGGTGTCACCGCCGGTGAAGGCCGGGGTGAGTTGGATGAACCTGGCCGAGACCAGGTTCGGCGCGATGATGATCGCCCGCGCATCGGCGGGTACCCGGACGTCGTCCTGCACGGTCATGGTGATCTTGACGTCGTTGGCCCGTGGCTGGATCGAGTCGATGCGGCCCACCGGGACGCCGACGACGCGGACATCGTCGCCCGGATAGAGCCCGACCGCGGTCGGGAAGTAGGCGACGATCCTTTGGCCACCGCGGTTCGGCCACACCAGGTAGACGCCGACGGCGAGCAGCGCGACGAGTGCAACCGCGACGACCCCGCGCAGCCAACTGGATCTTTTCGACTTCGGTTGTGTCATGGCGTCTTCGGCCTAATCAGGGTGCGTTCGGAGATGTATCCGCGCAGCATGTCGGCGAGGCTGTCGGGCAGCTTGCCGGGCTGGAAGTAGCCGTCCAGCAATACCTCCGCCATCGTTGCCGGCGGTAATCCGTAGAGGTTGATGTTGAAGCCCGGGCCGTTGCCGACGACCTCGGCCAGCGCGGTGGCATACGGTGGCAGACGCTTGAGCGCTTCCCCGATGTGTTCCTTGCGCTCAAGCAGGTTGGCCATCACGGCATCCAGCTTCTGCAATACGGGCAGGAACTCCCGCTTGTTGTCGGCAACGAATCCCGAAAGCTGTTGGGACACATCGTCGATACCGGCGATCAGTGTGCTGAGCGCCTGCCTGCGCTCGTCGAGGGCGGCGAAGAGCTGATTACCGTCGGTGATCAGTTGGTTCACCTGACCGGAGCGCTCCGCCAACGTCTGCGAGACGTTCTTGGCGTGCAAGAGCAGCTGCTCCAGCGCGGCATCACGCTTGTTCAGGCTGCGACTCAGGTCGGCGACCCCGTCCAGGGCGCCGCGCAGCTGCGGGGTGGCATCGCGCAGCGTGTCGGTGAGGGTCTGCAGGGCCTGCTCGAACCGCGGCTTGTCGAGTGCACTGACGTTGCCACCGAGATCCTGCAACGCTGTGTTGAGGGTGTACGGCGTGGTGGTGCGGTTGACCGGGATGACGGTGGAGTCCCCACTGCCACCCGGAGTGACCGATAGCGACTTCTGACCGAGCACCGTATCGGTCTTGATGGCCACCAACGTCTGGTTGCCGACCTTGATCTTGCGATCGACTGTGAATCCGACCTTGGCCTGATCACCGGCCAGGGACACCGAGTTCACCTTGCCCACGTTGATCCCCGAGATGTTCACATCGTTGCCGGGTGTGATACCGCCGGCATCGGTGAAGTAGGCCTCGTAGGTGCGCCCTTGCGGATACCAAGGCAATCCGGTGTAGCCGAAGGACACCAGCACCAGGCAGGACACCACGAAAATACCGAGGATGCCGGTGCGCAGCGGGTTGCTGCGATCTGGGCTAGCCATTCTCCGAACACCTCCCCTTCGACGGGTCCGGCGGGCCGCCGAACGGGATCAGGATGTCGCTCCCGGCGGGCCCATTGATTTTCATCCGGATCGAGCAGTAGTAGATGTTGAAGAACGCCCCGTACGCGCCGAGAGCATTCAGGCGCAGATAGTTCTCGGCCAGTGGTTCGATGACCTTGTTGATATCGGCCTTGCGCTCGTCCATCCGCTGCATCAGCGGCCGGGCGTTTTCGATGACACCCTGCAACGGCCGCCGCGATGCCTGCAACATCTCGGTCAGATCGTTCTCGGCGCTGGCCAGCGGCCCGATCGCACCGGCAATGGGGTCACGGTTCTCGGCGAGACCGGTAATGAGCTTCTGCAGTTCGTCGACGCTGGCGTTGAACTGATCGCCCTTCTCGTCGATGGTGCCCAGCACGGTGTTGAGGTTGGTGATGACATCGCCGATCAGTTGGTCGCGGGCGGCCAGGTTCTGGCTGAACGAGCTGGTGCTGGCCAACATGTTCTGGATGGCCCCGCCCTGGCCCTGCAACAGTTCGATGACAGCGTTGCTGACCTCGTTGACCTTGTTGCCGTCCAGACCCTTGAGCACCGGGCGCAGTCCGCCGAGCAGTGCGTCGAGATCCAGCGCAGGCTGGGTATTTGCCGTCGACAGGGTCGAACCCGCCGGTAGCTTCTGCAGTTCCCCTGGGCCGGAGGTGATCTCCATATAGCGATCGCCGACGAGATTCTCGTAGCGCACGACCGCGCGGGTCGAGGTGTAGAGCTGATAGCGCTTGTCGACATCGAACGCGACATCGACGGTGTTGTCCGGATTCAGCGTGACGGCACTGACCGAGCCGACGGGCACCCCGGCGATCCGGACGTCCTGACCGGTCTTGAGTCGCGAGGCCTCGGTGAATGTTGCGTGGTACTGGTTGCTCGAGGCGAACCGGAACTGCCCGAACACGACGATCAGCCCGGCAGCCACCAGCACCATGGCCATGGTGAAGACCGCGACATTGATGAGGGTTCTGCGCTCGCTGTTCATCAGAACCCCATGTTCTTGGCAGTCAACTCTTCGCGCAGGCGCTCATCGCAGCGCAACCTGTTCATCAGAAATCATCCCGTTCCGCGAAGGCACCGTTGAACAGGAACTGCAGCGTGGACGGCGCGTTGAACTGCACTTCGGTGTTGGGCTGATACGGCACGTAAGCGTTATCTGTCACCAAGAACTGGGTGTGATACCAGGACCCGCCGAGCTGCTTGCCCGGAATATCCGGCAGGCCACGGCAGTTGGGCCCGCCCGAGGCGTTCACGATCGGCAGGCTCTCCGGATATGTATAGGCCGGGGCCCCCGGCAGGAAGTTGGCCGCGACGAACAGACCGGGCCGGATACCGCCGATCACCGGCGCGAAGGTGTCGATCGCCTTCGCGGTGCCCTGCAGGGTGCAACCGATGACCGGTGAGTAGTCGCCGACAACTTTGAGCGGCGCACGCAGCCGCTGAATCGCGGCGATGTAGTCATCGGCCGCGGGTTCCAAGGTGGCGGTGCCGTTCTGGGCCAGGCCGGTGGCGGCCAGCAGCGCGGCATTGAGGCTGTCCTGCTCGTCGACAATCGGCTGCGCCACCCGTGGCGCATTGTCGAAGATACTGGCGAGATCGGGGCCGGCGTCGCCGTAAATCCCCGCGACGACGGCGGTCTTGCGTAGATCGTCCTGCACCGCGGGCAGCTTGGGATTGAGTTGGGCAAGATAGCTGTTCAGCCCGGACATCGCGACACCGAGATCCTCACCGTTACCGCGCAAGCCCTCACCGAGCGCGGTGACGGTGGCGTTCAGATTGACCGGGTCGACCTTGTGCAGTACATCGGTCAGCGTCTGGAACAGCGTGTTGACCTCGAGCTGGACTGCGGAGGCCTGGATGTTGGTCCCGGCCTGCAGGGTGGTTCCGCGCGGATCCTCTGGCGGCAGGAACTCCACCGATTTCGCGCCGAAGACGGTGGTACCGCCGATCTTCACGTCCGCGTTCGACGGGATGAACCGCATCTGGCTGCGGTCGATCGACAACGTGAGCTTGGCCTGATCCCCGGCGTATTCGATACTGGCGACCTTGCCGATCTGGATCCCGCGGTACTTGACCTTGGCATCGCGCTCCATCACCAGGCCCGCCCGCTGCGATGTGACGGTCACGGTATCTGTGGCGGTGAACGCCGCAGTGAAGAACAGATAAGTCAGCGCGACCGCGACCACGACAATGGTGGCCAGGATCGCGGCGGCGATCCGCACATGACTGCGCTTGGCATCACTTTGCGCCATGAACGTCCTCGGGCCTTCCGGAAGCCAGTCGGGGTTTGCGAAGCTTCAAAGTATCCGACGCCATCTGCTTGCTGCGCGAGATGGCAGAAGTGGCCTCACCTAGTTCTCGAATTCCAGGCTCGGAGCCGACCCGCCACAGCGCCTTCGGCAACGAATCCTCGCAATATGACCGTCGAACACGCGGTCGAGGAACGCCAGCGAAGGTCTCAGTAGGCAGTGCCCGCATAACCGTTGACACAAGCCCCCTTCGCGCTCATCCCGACCAGCATCTCCGCGTGAGCATACTAAACTAGAACACGTTCACTTAACAGATTCCAGCACTTGATCGCACAATTCCGCTATCTTGCAGGGAATGGCTGGTCGTGAGAACCATGATGTTGGAACGCGTTCTTACTACTAGGTGACCGGGGGATCACTGGGGGGATCAGTGCGCAACCGCGCAAAGTGTGGCCGACATGGCACCTGGGTCGCATCGGACAGCAAAGCCATCGCCGGCGCCGCTCGACATCGACGCGGTCTGGGAGACCTACTGCGATCGTCGACCCCTGCCGCAACGGGGAGGGCGATCAACGGCCCGGCCCGGATGCCCGTGCGGTGCTCCGTTCGAACCATGGACCTGACTGTCGAAAAGTAGGGCTGAAGGGAAGACCTGCCTCGTGACCGAGAACGACACACGCAAAGTTGCAGACCTCGAGCGGATCACCGCGAAGCTCATGGGATTGCTAGGGTCTGATCCCCAGTTCGCCGCCGCCTTGCCCGACGCCACCATCGCCGAAGCCGTCAAAGCGCCAGGAATGCGACTTGCCGAGATGCTGGCCGTGGTGATGGAGGGGTACGGACCCCGGCCGGCGCTCGGCGAGCGCACCTACCGGCTCACCACCGATGCGGCGGGACGGACCAGCAGAGAATTCTTGTCCGACTTCGCCACCATCACTTACGCAGAGCTATGGCGCCGGGTCGGCGCGCTGGCGAGCGCATGGCGTCACGAGTCCACCGATGTCCGTCCCGGCAGTTTCGTCTGCACGGCCGGTCGGGCCGGTATCGACTACACAGTCGCAGATCTCGCCTGCATCCGGATGGGCGCAGTCGCAGTTCCTTTACCGGCAACTGCAACGGAATCCGAGTTCACGGCGATGCTCGAAGAGGTCCGTCCCGCTGTCGTGTGCTCGGACATGGAGACCGTCGGACGGCTGTCCCGCGCCGTGCTTGCGTGCTCGCACAAACCACGTCAGCTCGTATTGCTCGACTATCAAGCCGAGAACGACGAGCAGCGCCAGGCCTTCGAATCGACGGTCGGCGAGGTGGGCACGATGTTCGACGTCGACACGCTGCAGTCGCTGACGGAGCGAGGCGGCCAGTATCCGGCGATCTCCCCATACGTCGACGCCGAGGACGACAACCCGATGGCAGCGCTGCTGTACACCTCGGGCAGCACAGGAACCCCTAAGGCCGCGATCTGCACGGAACGCATGTGCGCGATGGCGTGGACATCGGCATCCTTGGCACCGGCGATCGGCCTCACCTACATGCCGATGAGTCATTTCTATGGCCGTGGATTCCTCTACACCACTTTGTCTGGCGGTGGCACCAACTACTTCGTCACCGAGAGCGACCTGTCCTCGCTGTTCGACGATCTGGCGCTGATTCGCCCGACGGCACTACCGCTGGTGCCACGAGTGTGCGAGATGATCGCTCACCGGTATCACGGTGAAGTGGTGGCACGTGTGGCCGCAGGCTGCGACCGCGCCGCCGCCGAAGACGAGGCCAAGACACTGGTCCGCGACCAGGTGTTGGGCGGCCGCTACCTGTGGGCCAGTTGCGCCAGTGCGCCCCTATCCCCCGCCATGCACACCCTGATGGAAGAACTGCTCGACGCCCCGTTGGTCATAAGCTACGGCGCCACGGAGATCGTCGGGGTCACCATCGATGGAGTGGTGTCCCGGCCACCGGTGATCGACTACAAACTCGTCGACGTTCCGGCTCTCGGGTACTTCGGCACCGATCAGCCGTACCCTCGCGGTGAACTGCTGGTCAAGACCGTCAATGCGATGGCAGGCTATTACAAGCGACCGGAACTCACCGCGGAGTCCTTCGACGCCGACGGGTATTACCGCACCGGCGACATCATGGCAGAGATCGCGCCGGATCGGCTCAAGTACGTCGATCGTGTCAACAATGTCCTCAAACTTGCGCAGGGCGAGTTCGTTGCGGTCTCACAGTTGGAGGCCACGTTCTGCTCCCATCCGCTGATCGAGCAGATTTTCGTATACGGCAACAGCTCTCAATCATTCGTGCTCGCAATCGTGGTACCCGACGCGACCGAGGCCGCGCGCCATCCGGCGGACATCTCCAGCCAGATCAGGGATGCACTCCACAGCGTCGGCCGCGAAACCGGGCTCAAGTCCTGGGAAGTCCCCCGCCATTTTCTTGTCGAGCATCAGCACTTCACCGCGCACAACGGATTGCTCACCGCGTCCAACAAGCTTGCTCGGCCGAAGCTGATCGCTCGCTACGGGGCGCGCTTGGAACAGCTCTATGCAGAAATCGCCGATGCTGCCGCGAGAAACCTCCGTGACCTCCACAGCGGAAAGACCGAACGTCCTGTCGTGGACACGATCGAGCGCGCTGTCCTGGTAGCCCTGGACCTCCCCGATACCGGCCAGCTCCGACACGCTCGTTTCGTCGATCTCGGCGGTGACTCGATGTCCGCGCTGTCCCTGGCGAACCTGCTCGAGGAAATCTTCGAAGTCGACGTGCCGGTCGCCGACATCATCGATCCAACAATCGAGCTCCACCACCTGGCGGCCAGGATCTCGGCCCGGATCGACACGAGATCGGCTGTGCCGAACGCGAAGTCGGTGCACGGCTCGGAGCACGCACGGATCAGCGCGGCGCAGTTGACACTCGATGCGTTCGCCGCAGGACCAGGACAGGCGCCCGGTGCCGGCGAGGTCGATGCGGTGACACGCCCACCGCGCACCGTTCTGCTAACTGGTGCGACAGGATTCCTCGGACGATTCCAGTGCGTGGAGTTGATGACCATGATGGCGAACGGCACCGGCGGAAAGGTGGTCTGCATCGTGCGCGGACGCTCGCACGATGACGCACGCGACCGCCTTCTTCGTGCTGTTGCGGCCGATTCCGCGTTCATGGAGAAATTCACTCGCTTGGCCGAGAACCACTTGGAGGTCTTGGCAGGCGATCTCGGATTGCCGCGATTCGGAATGCAGAATGGCGACTGGGACCGACTCTGTGACACCGTCGACGCCATCGTGCACGCAGGCGCGCTGGTCAATCACGCCTTGCCCTACCGTGCGCTGTTCGCGCCCAACGTCTTCGGAACCTCCGAAGTTCTCAGACTGGCGGTAACTGGCCGGCTCAAACCCGTCAGCTTCATATCCACCGTTGCCGCCGCGGTAACCCCGACGGGAAGTCTGGTCGACGAGAACTCCGATATCCGCCACGCAAGCCCCTATCGCGATCTCGACAACACCTACGCAAACGGTTATGGCGCAAGCAAGTGGGCCGCGGAGGTACTGTGCCGCGACGCACATCAGCGTTATGGGCTCCCCGTCAACGTCTTTCGCTGCAGCATGCTGCTTCCTCACCGCCTGTTCCCTGGCCACGTCAACAGTCAAGATGTACTGAGCCGACTACTGGCCAGTCTCATCGATACCGGACTGGCGCCCGGATCGTTCTACACCGGCGATTCTCAGCACGCGCATTTCGACGGACTTCCGGTCGATTTCGTTGCCCACGCGACGACTCACATCCACCCGGAGACACGCACCTTTCGCACCTTCAACGTGGTCAACCCGAACCCCGACAACGTCTCCATCGACACGTTCGTGACGTGGCTCGTGGAGGCCGGTTTCCCGATCCGCTACATCGACGATTACGACGAGTGGTTCTGCCGAACACACACAGCACTTCGCGCGCTACCCGACTCAGTCCGGCATCAGACTCTGTTCGATTTGCCCAGCGTCTTCGCACACCCCAGCCCAGCCATTCCCGGGTCTATGTTCCCGGCCGACATGTTCTGCGCCACAGTGCGCGACACCCTCGCGGCGGACGGCGCAATACCGACCGTAGAAGGGGTTCACATCGTGCGCCTCGCAGAGGCTCTGCGGCCGCGCTGATCACCAAGCGACGGGGATATTGGTGAACCCACCGGTCAGGCTACCGTCGCGCATCACCAGCTCCGAGATATCGCCGCCGAGGTGCAGGCTCGGCACACGATCGACGAGCGCCGTGATGACCTCCGTCAACTGCAACCGGGCCAGCGGTGCACCGACGCAGTAACGTGCGCCGTGACCGAACGTCAGATGTCCCGACGTATTACGAGCGATATCGAGGAGATCCGGGTCGTCGAAGACAGTCTGATCGTGATTGGCAGCACCGACGTCGAGAAGAAGAAGGTCCCCGGCAGAGATTGCGGCCGCGCCGATCTCGAAATCCTCCCGCGCGTAGCGTGGAATCTCACCACCGCCTGTTCGCGACGCCCGCAGAGTCTCCTCGACGGCGTTGCCGACGAGATTCGGCTGTCTCACCAGGAGCTCCCACTGATCCCGCCGCGTCAGTAACAACAGCGTGGCGAGACTGAGCTGAATCACGGTGGTCTCGTGGCCACCCAGCAGCAATGCCATCGACTGGGACGCGATCTCATGATCGGTGACCCCGTCGGTAGCACACAACCGAGAGATCACGTCATCTCCAGGTTCTCGGCGTTTTCGACCCACCAACTCTGTGCCGTACATGTAAAGCTGCCCTATACCCCACTGCGAACGGGCATTGTCGCGGGTATTGGTCGCTGCCGCGGTCCACATTCGGAAGTCATCCCGGTCGGCGTGCGGCACGCCGAGGAGCTCGCACAGCACCCGCATGGGCAACGGCAGTGCCATCGCTGCGTAGAAGTCCGCCGAAGATCCTTGGCCGAGCATCTCATCCAGCAGCTCGGCGATGTTCGCGCGCACCCCTACGACAAGTGCCCTCATCTGCTTCGGTGCGAAATGGCGCTGCATCAGTCGCCGCCCCCTCGCGTGGTCGGCATGCTCGGTGTCGAAGTTGCCGATCGGCCCACCGAAGAACGCTGATTCACCGGTGCGCGAGGCATTTTCAGGGTCACGGTGGGCCCGACCGACGCGCTCGTCATCGAAGAGCAAGCGCACCGCCTCGTAGCCGGTGACCAACCAGGCCGAATCACCCACCGCGGTCAGCACCCGGTGGATCGTGCCCCGCGCCTGTAATGCTCGATGCTCTGACGAGGGCGTGAACAGACCCTCCCGCGCAAACGGGAGTCGAGGTGGGTCAGCTGCTGGTGTCATGATTGTCCTAGCTCTTCGGCTACAGCATCTAGTTCGCCCGCACCACCCAGGATAAGCCCTGAAAGCCGGACATGATGCAGGAAAAATGTGGATTGCGCCGAACCGAATGACGCAAGAAGCGATATCTATTTGTCTTCAATGCCAGCACATCTGATCACCAGTAGACAGCCGCAAGAAAATCGCTCCGCCAACCATGACGAAGCCGCGCAGATGCCCACTGGATGGTGTGAGCGATTGACAATTACATCACTTGGCAAAGAACGGTAACACGTTCTAGTATGCATCTACCGGCGCTGCTGATCACATCCTTCGGGGGTGGGCAATGACCAGCATGATGCTGTCCTTGGGGGGATGGACAATTGGTGAGCTTCGATGTTCCTCATTCCGCAGCGGGTGATGATTACGAGTGGCAGCCTCGGCTGCGGATTCCGCGCAAACTATCGGCCATCGCTCCTCGTTTGGGTGACACGATCGGCCTGATGCTGGATCCGACGTTGTATCTCTTCGAGAAGTATCTGCAACACGGTCCGGTCTTCACGATGAAGACGCCATACCTGACATACACGGTCCTCGCAGGCATCGAAGCCGCAAACTTCATGAGCAGCAAGCAAGGACGCGAATGCCTCACCGTGGGGAACTCCTGGCGTTTTGTCGAGGAGGAATTCGGCGGCCACGATTCACTGGTCGCCGTCGACGGTGACCAGCACCGGCAATGGCGCACTCTGTTACAACGCGGTTACTCGCGCGAGGCCGTCAATGGTCGATACGACGACGCCGTCCAACTGATCGATGAGACCGTCGACAAGCATTGGCAATGTGGCGATCTGGTACCCATCCTTTCCGCCATGCAGAAGCTGTCCATCGCGCAGGTCGGGACCTTCGTGGGCGGCGTCCGACCGACCGATGACGAGGTCGACGACATAGCTCTGGTAACCAGAGAGATTCTCAAGATAGCGCCGGTACAGCACATGCCTCGGCTGATGCTTCACCTGCCGCGCTACACGAAGCCCAAGTCTCGGGTTACAGCGGTGGCCAGAACTGCCATCACCCGAGCGCACGACTCGGCTGGATACGGCACCGCGGACGGTTCCATACTGCTGCAGGACATCATGCAATCCCTGCTCGACAACCCCGGATCGACCAACGGCAGGAACACCCTCTTCCACTGCGTCCTACCGTATTTCGCCGGTGTCGAGACCACTTCTGCCACTGCGACGTATGCCTTGTATCTGATCCACAAGCACCCCGAGGTGCTCGCGCGAATACGCGCCGAGGTCGACGACCTGTTCCGTGGCCCTGTACTGACCCAAGACATATTGTTCAGCTCGACGCCTGTACTTCACGGAGCAGTGACAGAAGCGATGCGGTTGTATCCGATCGCATCGTTCTTGATCCGTGTCGCGGCGCGTGATTTCGACTTCGCCGGACACCGGATCAAGCGTGGTGAGCACGTGTTCATCGGCACGACCGTTCCCCACTTCTTGGCTGAATACTATTCGCGCCCTATGGTGTTCGATGTCGATCGCTACCGCGGTTCCGCGGTGCCGCACCGAATGCCGGGAGCCTACTCACCTTTCGGACGTGGCCCCCACATGTGTATAGGTAAGGGACTCGCCGAGACCTTGATGCAGTTGACCCTCGCTCGGATCATCCATCGGCGAGAGTTAGAGCTGACATCACCGTCTTTCCGCTTGTCGAATCGTATGTCCTCGAGTTCGCCATCCGGTCGATTTGCCCTCAAGGTCAATGGTGTTCGCCAATGACCTCAGAATCCAGGCGGAAAACCCTCGGCTGCCGGCCCGATTTACGCTCGATATCGGCGTGGAAGGGCGAAATCTTCACCACGGCGTCCCAAATGCACTGGCGATCTTCGCCAGTCATGAGCACCGCACGGCATTCGGTCTCGGCACCCGTGATGTTCACTCGGCACTCTGGCCGAGCCAACAACCAGGCAGACCACAGCGGATGTGTCGGTCGCGACCAGTTCGTGCCGACGATGTATCGCAAACCGTCTATCTCGTGGTACTGCAGGGGAATCACGGTCTGCTCGCCACGCGCGTTCCGAACCAACAGCGTCAATGCCGGAATCCGGGATACGCCCGTCACTGTCCAGCGTCCCGCTGTGAGCTTGAATAGCACGCGGTCGAGCGCTACCGACGAACGACGGATCGGAGCAGCCAGATCGTGGTGGCCGACCGCGAGCACCATGCGGCGAACCACTCCGACGAGTCCGCCACGTGCCGGAGACGAGTCGGGCGACGAGACCATGCTTCCTCCAGACGTTCTCAACTACACATCATCCGCGATGACACTAACGCGTGGTGCGCAGGCATGCCGTCCCGGTCGAGCAGAGAAGAGACATCCATGGAGCAGCTGACCGGATACGACGCCAGTTTTCTCTACCTGGAAACACCGACACATTTCCATCAGGGTTGCGGTGTCATCATTCTCGACACATCGACCGTGCCCGGCGGCTACACCTTTGAAAGGCTCCGGACATGGCTCTCAGAGCGCATCCAGGAAATACCTACATACACCGAGAAGGCCTTCGACCCTTGGTACAACCTCGGTCATCCGTTCTGGATGAAGGATCGCTCGTTCGACCTCGACCATCACCTCCATCGTGTCAGTATCGCTGCACCCGGGACACAACGTGAACTGGCAGCCGAGTGTTCAAGAATCGCTTCAATCCCCCTCGATCAACACCGCCCGCTTTGGACCATCACAGTGCTCGAGGGTCTTGCCGACGGCAACGTCGCGGTTCTGATCAAGCGCCACAACGCCAGCCTCGACGGTGTCAGAGGTAACTCGCAGCTCGGTCAATTGTGCGGTACTGCGGCCAACCAGTACTCGGTTGTCCGCGACGCCGGAGACGCTGAACCGCTGCGGGTAGCAGTCGACGGTCTGAAGACATTCGTGGGCAAACCGGTGAAGCTGGCTCGGATGCTCTACGAGCTGATACACGCTCGTCGTCATCGGGAGACTCCGGTCCTGCCACCGGGGGTTCCCAGCCCGATGTCGGCGCCGCGGACCTCCTTCAACACCACCCTCACCCCGAACCGGAATCTGGCATGGGTCAGTCTGCCGCTGGCGGACGTCGTCGACGCCAAACGCCTTCTGGGCGTGAAGCTCAACGATGTGATGCTGGCGCTTACTGCCGATGTGGTGCGGCACTACCTGCTGCAGCGTGGCGAATTGCCCGAAGTCCCATTGCAGGCGTTCGTTCCCGCATCGGTCCACGACAAGCCTGGACAGCATGGCAGGAACCGCACCACGGGACTGTTGACCAGTTTGCAGACCCTGACTGTCGATCCGGTGCGCCGGGCGCACGAGATAGCGTCCATCACCGATGCCGCCAAAAGACATGCCGAAGCTCTTGGCCCCGGACGTATTCATGACAGGTTCGACTTCAGTGCCCGCTACTGGGGCCTTCTGTTCAGCGCGTACTCCCGCCTGAGGATGGCAGACCGGCACAGTGTGATGCAGAATCTTGTGTTGTCCAACATCGGTGGCCGTCATACGGACCTGTACTTCGCCGGTGCCCGGATAACTGCTTTCTATCCTTTCGGCGCGCCGTTCGATGGAGGCGCGCTCTTTGTCACCATCGCCTCGCACGAGGATCAGCTCAATGTCGGTCTTATCGCGTGCCCGGAAATCCTGCCCGACTTGGCCGATCTTGCAGCCGGCTTTCCGCGCGCGCTGGCCGAGCTCAAGAGGGCGCTCGAGACCGCTCCGTGCGACTAGAGCCGGTCTCTGCTCCCCGATACGTCCACCGAAGGAGGTCGATCATCTCCGACCGTTACCGCGCCGCTACCGCCGCGACCATTGAGGCGCTCATCGAACTGAACCGCAGCAAACGCCCTAACATCCTGGTTTCGGGATTGGCCATAACGGTAGAGAGCGCGCAGGTCGGTTACCTGATGAGTGAAATATGCCCGGGTGAAGTCGATTATGTCACCTACTATTCGAATTCTCTTGAGGAGGCCTTCTCCGGCGCACTCCGACTAGCTCGACACACCAGCAAGCTCGGGACGACCGAGGATGCACACAGTTGGGTCCTGGTGTACGACCCGACGTCACGACTGCAAAGGTATTTCGATCCGCTCGCTGAAACCGGGGACATCGGGCTCGTCCGCCATGTTCGGTTCGCCAGGTCGGCCGAAGAAGTCGCGGACGCGTTCGGCAGTCGCCGCTGGAGTGCGTTCGCGATTCTTGATCCGGATGAATCCGCCGCGGTGCTGCTCGAAGAGGCCCACCTCCGCAACATGCTTTGTGTGATCGCCGAGAGTCGGTCGCTGCCCGAGCGAGGGACTTTGGCACAGAGGGTCGCCGGCGGCGACATCTACGTCTTCGGGGAGAACCTGGTCGACTTCCAGGTGCCGTTCGGTTGCCTCTCGATGTCGCCGGCAGCCTACGCGGTGTGGAATAACCCATTGGATGCCATGGCGCAGACATCGACGTTCGCTGCGAGTGCGACCGCTTTGTCTCTGGTGCTGAACACCTTACGAACCTGCGGATACGTCACGAGTGAGCATGAGTCAGTGCTGGGTGATATCGAGTCCTCACGGCGGTTGCGCAACGACTACTTTCACCGTCATTCGAATCCCTCTGCAGCCGATCTGATGGAGGCCTTCGGGTTGGACTTCGATTTCGATGCGGCCGAGGGCGCCCAGATCACCCTGCGCGACGGCACCACGCTGCTGGACTGCGCCCTGGGAAATGGCGCCAATCTTCGAGGCCACAACCCTCCGGACTTCGCCGACGCCATCTCGCGGCACGACGAAGCTATCGACTACAACCACAAGCTGGCTGAACTGCTGTCCGTATTGAGCGGTTTCGAGGTTACCGTGCCCGCGGTGAGCGGTGCCACCAGTGTCGAGAATGCGTTGTTTCTCGCCAGAATGGCACGCCCGACCAAACCGCGGATCGTCACGTTCAACGGCAACTTCTCGGGCAAGACGATTCCCACACTGAATGTGAGTCGGCACGGTCCGCAGCGTTCAGCCAGCATCAAAGACGCTTTCGCGCCCTACTATCCGGACGTCATCTTCGTTAATCCGTTCGCGCGGGGTGCGGCGGATGACCTGATCGCGGCCCTGTCTGGTGGCGACGTCGGCCTGGTCTGGTGCGAGTTGGTCCAGGGTATGTCCTGCCGCGCGATTCCCGATGAGCTCCTACAGATCATCGCCTCGCTGAAGCATGACATGGGATACCTGATCGGTATCGACGAAGTCTTGACCGGAGTATGGCGCAGTGCTGACACCTTCCTGTTGGCACAATCGTGGCTACCCGATGTGGTGGACATAGCTTCCATCGCCAAGCCCCTCTCCGACATGATGGTCCCGGTAGCGGCGACTCTGACGACCACCGAGGTGATCTGGAGCTGCCGCCAGACGAATGACGCAGCGGTCGATCAGTTACTCAAGCGATACCGGAACAATCTGTGTGCGCACGTAGCCTGGCATGCATTGCAGAGTGTCAACACCGAAGCTGCGCGAGAACATCGGCGACTCGCCGAAGGACAGCTGCGCGAAGGGCTGGTCCGACTCGCCGATCGCTCTCCCTTGTACGAATCGGTACAAGGACACGGCATGCACGTTCGGTTGATTGCCAACTCGAGGCTCTTCCCCTTCCGAGAGAACAGTCTGATGGGGGAACTTCTCGGACAGGCTTTCGAGGACCTGATCCTTCGTCGGTGCCGAGTCATCCTGGGCCGCGGACGATTCTTCCCGCCGCTGTTTCCCCCACCGGATACCATTGCGCAGGCCGTCTCCCGCCTGGAATACGGGCTTGAGGGAGTAACGGCTTTCACCGTCTACGTCAACCTGCTCCGGAACGTCGCCGGTTTAGCGTCGTTCGCGGTACGGCGGTGGGTTCGGCGGCTGCGCCCACAATCCGATGGTGGTCAGACGATAGACGGACGTGATCGATGCTCCGGCGAGTTCCCTCATGGTCACTCGCCGAGATGATCGTCACGGCTGTCCCACCACCACTCGGCTGTGGAGGTCTCGGTCACGCCGGCGACGGCATTGATGGCGTCGAAGAGATCCTCGGCGGCACGATCGTCCAGTGCGATCGACGGCGCAGGGCTGAACCCGTCCACCTTCGCGTAGGACATCCCCACCGGCAGCGCACCGCGCGCCAGCATGTCGCACAGCCAGTCGGCCGACCGTTGCGGCGTGCTGAATCCGTCGACTCCGGTGAGCAGCGGAAAGAGCTTCCGCACCACCCATCTGGAGATTCGCGGCATGTTGCGGGCGATTTCTGTGCCGGCCATGATCCCAGGATCGTAGGAAAGGATCGCAGTACGTTCCGGCATACGAGCGGTGTACGCCCGGCACAACCGAACCGTCGCACGCTTGCTGACCGCGTAGGCCTGTGGCCCCGGCAACGCCCCTGCCTCGAACATGGTTTCGGCAGAAGGTTCCACTGTGGCAGGCAGTCCGGTCCACCAACGCCGGCGACTGTTCGCACCCGATCCGACGAAGACCAGATTCAGCGCGGTGTGCTGACCGACATGAGGAGACAACAGCGCCACCAGGAGGTGCGGACCGATGAGGTTCGTCACGAGCGTGGCATCGAGTCCTTCTGCGGTTCGACCGGAGACGGCCCCAGGATGGACCGCGGCGTTGAGCACCACGGCGCCCAGCGGCGCGATCTCCTCGGAACGCAACCAACTGCACAACCGAGTGGCGGCGGTCCTGACACCGCTCAAGGTGGCGAAATCACAAACCAGATAGCGGGCCTTTTCATCACCAAGGCGGGCCCGCAGATCCTCTCGGCGTGTTTCGTTGCGGCACAGAAAGATCGGTTGGAAGCGAGAGTCGCATGTGATGCGTTCGGCCATCGCCAATCCCAAACCCGATGTCGGCCCCGTCAGAACGAGGCTCCGCCGGCAAACGTTGTTGTGCACCTCAGCAGAGTACGACTCCACATCGACCAGCGGGAGAACAGATGAACAATGGTGTCCATGAGCACGTCGATGTCGTAGTCATCGGCGCAGGAATCGCCGGGATCAGCGCCGCCTGGCATATCCGAAGGCACTGTCCTGATCTCAGTGTCGCAGTCCTGGAGGGCCGTTCGGAGCTGGGTGGCACGTGGAGCCTGTTTCGCTACCCCGGAGTGCGCTGCGATTCCGATATGTACACCCTGGGATTCACGTTCGCGCCATGGACCGAGCAGGATGCCATCGTGGGCGGCGATGTCATCCTGGCGTACCTGAAACGAGTCGTCGACCAGGAAAAACTGACTCCATTCATCCGACTGGGACATCAGGTACACGCCGCGCGCTGGTCGAGTCGACAGAAGCGATGGTCGATTCAGGTCACCGGCTCCAGCGGGAATCGGGAGATGACATGCTCATTTCTGTTGGCGTGCACGGGTTACTACCGATACGACGGGGGCTACCTTCCCGACTTCCCAGGTATCGACGACTTCGAAGGCGTAGTCGTACACCCTCAACAGTGGCCGCAGGAACTGTCGGTCGAAGACCGACGCGTGGCGGTGATCGGCAGCGGCGCAACAGCGATGACGCTGGCTCCGACCTTGGCAACCAAAGCAGCCCACGTCACCATGGTGCAACGGTCGCCGACTTACGTAGTCAGTCGTCCCCGTCGCGATCGGGTCGCAAATCTGCTGCTGCGTAATCTTCCACGCCCCGCCGCGTACTCCCTCATCCGAGCCAAGAACATATCCATGATGATGCTCTCGCTGTACATGGCCAGGAAGGTTCCGGCACGTATGGGCGAGGCCATCATCGATCGAGCAAAGCGAGAACTCCCGGCCGGCTATGACGCCGAGACGCACTTCCGACCCAGGTACAAAATCTGGGACAACCGGCTCTGCCTGATCCTGGACGGGGATCTGTTCACATCAATCCGGCGGGGCGAGCTTTCGATGGCAACCGGGCAGGTGGAGCGCTTCGACAAAGACGGACTGATGCTTGGTAACGGCGAACATGTGCCCGCCGATGTCGTGGTGATGGCGACCGGATTCCACATGCGATTGTTCGGCGGCATAGATCTATACGTCGACGATGAGCAGATCAATCTTGCCGATACGGTGTGTTACAAGGGAATGATGCTGCATGGCGTGCCGAATTTCGCCTTCACAGTCGGCTATCAGGCCGCTACTTACACACTGAAGGCCGATATCGTCTCGCGGTACGTCAGCCGGCTGCTCAACTACATGAGGGATCACCATATACACTGCGTCACACCGAATCTCGATGACGAGTCCGTACATCTGGTACCGTTCACCGAATACCGACCGGGATATGTCGAGCGCGTGCTCGACTCTCTTCCGCGCCAGGGTTCCAAGCCCCCGTGGCGATTGAGCATGAATTACTATCGTGATTCGTGGATGTCGCGGGTCCAGCCCATCGCTGACGATCACTTGACGATGTCATGACCGACGGATTCCAGTACCCGGCTATACGCAGATCTAGGCCGGTGACCTGATGGTAGACAACTTCGCGGTTTGTTCTCCATGGCCGGTTCGCACGCTCAACCGGATCGGCCGTCCGTTGGCCGCCGGGGGCCTGGCACCCACACTCCAATCTGGAAGTCTGCGATCAGCGGCGGGCACGTCGGCGGGGATGGATTGGGTCGCCGACTCTTACTTGGACGAGGCGCTGGATGTCCTGACCGAATCCTTGGTAGCGGAAGCCGAACTCAGTTATCTCGGCCGAATAATGGTGCAGAAACGGCTCGTACGCATGCTGACAACTCGATTGCGCATGCGGCGCCTGCTTCGGAGCCGCCCCGAAATCGCAGAGCGGACGATTGCCCCACCTGTGGTCATCGTCGGATTGCAACGCTCGGGAACGACGTTGCTGCACCGGTTGTTGGCCGCCGACCCTGCGACACGGTCGATGGCGTCGTGGGAAGGCGCGCGACCGCTACCCGACGATGAGCAAGCTGCTCACGCTCCGGATTCTCGACGGGCAGTGGCCGCCAGGGAGGAACGCGCGCTGCGCTATCTGCAACCACAGTTCTACGCGATTCACTCACTGGAATCGACTGCTCCAGAAGAAGACGTCCTACTCCTCGACTACTCCTTACACAGTCAGATGGCAGAGGTCATGTTCCATGTACCTTCATATGCGCGGTGGCTCTTGCAGCAGGACATGCGGCCGGCCTATGAACTGCACCGTGTGATGCTGCAGATTTTGGACTGGCAGCACTGTCGCGAGCGCTGGGTGCTCAAGTCGCCGGCGCACCTGGAACATCTTGATGCCCTGTTGGAGGCCTTGCCCGGCGCGGTCGTGGTGTGGACTCACCGTGATCCCGCCCAGACGACGGCGTCCTCTTCCAGCATGCTTGCCCACTATCAGTCGCTGTTCAGCGACCGGGTCGACCACCGTCGATTGGCCCGTCACTGGTTGGACAAGAACTCGACGATGATCGATCGCGCGATGCAGTTCCGGCGCACCAGCAAAGGTATTTTCGTGGATGTCCACTATCACGAACTCATGGCCGATCCGATGAGTGTGATCGGGCGCATCTACGCGGCCCAGGGCCGCCCACTCAGCGACGCGGCGGCGGCCACCATGACGGATACGCTCGCGGCGAGTCCCCAGAACCTTCATGGCGAACACCGCTACAGCCTGCGTCAATTCGGCTTGAACGTTGCCGATGTCGACGACTGCTACAGCGGTTACATCGAGCATTTCTCCATAGATCGAGAACGGGGTGGCGTGCGTGAACTCTGAAGACTTCGACAGTCGACCTTTCACCGAAGCGATTGCCGAGGCAGAGCGGCTGGTGGCCGCGGCGCCACACATCGAATCCGAAGCCGATCTCTTGGAGGGACTGCAGTATCTGGCGGGGGGGATATCGGCGTCGCTACATCTGGTGTTCAACTTCAGCGAAGATCACCCGATGTTGCTCAGCGGTACTGGGCCGTTCACCAAGATGGGCCTCGACAATCCCGATTTCCTCTACTTCGCCGCGCAGATCGATGGCCGCAACACCTATGTCATCAGCGGCAGACGCGGGACGACGGTCGACCTGAACTTTCAATTGCTCAACAGTTCCTACACCGACCGTTCCTTACCGGACCAGCTGAATGCGTTCGATGATCGCGACCTGGACCTCGGTGCAGACGGGACCTACCGGATAAGCCTCGGCGCAAAGCCCGCCCGCGGTTGTACCAAGCACATCCCCATGAAGCCCGGGCCCGCACAACTGATCGTCCGGGAGGCCTACAACGATTGGTCCGAGCAGCGCGGCAGTGTGGCGCTCACTCGGTGGGACACCGCAGGCGAGGGCGCCGCGCCGTTGGACCGTAGGTTTATCAGGGACCGATACGCGGGGGCGGGGATACACCTTGTCAACCGAATCAAAACCTGGTTGCAGTTCCCGCAGTGGTTCTATCAAAACAATCCGGCGAACACGTTCGAGCCCCCACGGATCACGCCGGGGGGCTTGGCATCCCAGTTCTCGTCCGTCGGGTTCTTCGAGTTGGAACCGCACCAGGCGCTGATCATCACCATTCCCCGATCACCTGCCCCCTACCAGGGATTCCAACTAGGCAGCATGTGGTACGTCTCGCTCGATTACATCAACCACCAGACTTCGCTGAACGCCCATCAGTCCCAGGTCGACCCCGACGGGAACATCCGACTGGTGATCAGTGAGAACAACCCCGGAATCGCGAACTGGATAGACACAGTCGGGCACCGCCGCGGCTTCATGAAGTTCCGCTGGCAACGCACCGAATACACGATCGGGGTCGACCAGGGACCACGGGCCGAGGTCGTCGAACTTGAGCAGATACCCCGCGTCCTGCCCCATTTCTCCGAGAACGCCGTCACCGATGATCAATGGAAGTCACGCGTCGCCGCGCGGCAGATCGCCGTGGCCAACCGAATGCTCGGCTGAGTGCCTCGCTATCCGGAGAGGTTGAAATTGCCGGACGCGCCGTACACGGCGAGCGAGATGAACAGGGTGATGGTGACGACCACGATCAGTGAGGTCCGCACGGCCTGGCCGACGGCGATGCCCACGCCGACCGGGCCGCCGGAGGCGTTGTACCCGTAGTAGGTGTGCACCAGCATGACCGCGATCGACATGACGATCGCCTGCAGGAAGGACCACAGCAGGTCGCTCGGTATCAGGAACGTGTTGAAGTAGTGGTCGTACAGACCGGCGCTCTGGCCGTTGATGAAGACGGTGGTGAAGCGGGCCGCGAAGAAGGCTGCCAGGACCGAGAGCGAGTACAGCGGCACGATGGCGATCAGCCCGGCGATGATCCTGGTCGACACCAGATACGAGACCGCGTGCACGGCCATCGCTTCCACGGCGTCGATCTCCTCGGCCACTCGCATGGCACCCAACTGCGCAGTCGTGCCCGCACCGATGGTGGCCGCCAGCGCGATGCCCGCGATCACGGGGGCGACGATGCGCACGTTGAGGAACGCCGAGAGGAACCCGGTCAGCGCCTCGATACCGATATTGCCCAGCGAGGAGTAGCCCTGCACGGCGATGACGCCACCGGAGGCCAACGTGAGGAATGCCGCGACGCCGACGGTGCCGCCGATCATGACCAATGCGCCCGCGCCCATGGTCATCTCGGCGACCAGCCGGATGGTCTCCTTGCGATAGCGGGTGATGGCGTTGGGGATGTAACGCATCGACTCGCCGTAGAACAGTGCCTGCTCGCCGATGTTGTCCACCGCGCGGGGCACGCCACGGAAGAACCTGCGCAGTCGAAGTGTGGCGTCGTAACTCATGCGGTCAGCGCTCCAGAACTCGGACGCCGACGGCGGTCAGGATGACATTGACGACGAACAGACAGATGAAGGCGTAGACCACGGTCTCGTTGACCGCGATCCCCACGCCCTTGGGCCCGCCCTGCACCGTCAGACCGCGGTAGCACCCGACCAGGCCGGCGAGCAGACCGAACAGCAGCGCCTTGAACATGGCGAGCACCAGCTCGCCCAGTCCGGTCAGGATGGTCAACCCGTTGATGAACGCACCCGGGTTGACACCCTGAAGGAACACCGAGAACACGTAGCCGCCCGACAGACCGATCGCGCACACCAGCCCGTTGAGCAGCACCGCGACGAATGTCGATGCCAGCACACGCGGCACCACCAGACGCTGGATCGGATCGATGCCGAGCACCCGCATCGCATCGATCTCCTCGCGGATGGTGCGTGCACCCAGATCGGCACAGATCGCCGTCGCACCGGCTCCGGCGACCACCAGCACGGTCACCACCGGCCCCAGCTGGGTGATGGTGCCGAACGCGGTGCCGGCTCCGGAGAGGTCGGCGGCACCGATCTCGCGGAGCAGGATGTTGAGAGTGAAGGCGACCAGCACGGTGAACGGGATCGACACCAGCAGCGTGGGCACCAGCGAGACCCGCGCGATCATCCAGGTCTGGTCGAGGAATTCGCGGAACTGGAACGGCCGCTGGAACATCTTGACGAACGTGTCGATGGTCATCTCGACGAACCCACCCACGGCTCGCGCCGGAGCCGAAAGCTGTTCGATCAACCTCGACTCCATTCTCGAGTGGGGCTGCCGTCCCGTCGTGGCGAAGAACCCGACAATAGCGGGAATCTGTTCGCTCCGGCGGGCTTTCCACCCCTGGTGTGCACGTCGTTCATAGTGAGCGGGCTCATAGTAACTAGAACACGTTCACAGTGTCAAAGAACCGAAAAGTTCTTGGAAAACTCCCATTTTTCCTGGTCAGAGCCAGTGTGACGGATGTCATTCTAGAACAGGTTCTAGTAGGCCCGAACCGCTGGAAATGACGTTCTCGCAGATCAAGAGCCCATGAGCTCGGTGGCGGAGAAGCCGATATTCGGATCCCTTTTAGCAAAGAAGTCACCGAGCGTGGCGCTCAACGCCGCGGGGTCCCAGGCGTCACCGACGGCATCGAACCGCTGCGCGGCCACCGGGGCCGCGACCAAGGTGACCGTGGGCCCGTACACGATGAACAGCTGCCCGTTGACATCCTCGGACGCGGGCGAGGACAGGTAGGTCACGAGCGTGACGACATGCTCCGGTGAGAGGGCATCGACCTGTCCGTCGACCAGCTCGGGTGCATCACCGAACACGCCAGCGGTCATGGCGGTGCGGGCACGGGGCGCGATGGCATTGGCCCGCACCCCGTACCTGCTCAGCCCGCGCGCCGCCGACAGGGTCAAGGCCGTGATACCGGCCTTGGCCGCACCGTAATTGGCCTGGCCCACCGGTCCGGCGATCCCGGCTTCCGAAGAGGTGTTGACGATGCGCCCGTAGACCCGCCCTTCGGCGGAGTCCTTGGCCTTCGCCTTCCAGTACGCCGCGGCATTGCGGGTCAGCAGGAAGTGCCCGCGCAGATGCACGGCGATCACCGCGTCCCAGTCCTCGTCGGACATGTTGAACAGCATCTTGTCCCGGGTGATGCCCGCGTTGTTGACCACGATGCCCAGTCCCCCGAGCCGGTCGGCGGTCTCGACGAGCTCGTCGGCCGTGCTGCGCGCACTGATATCACCGGCGACGGCGACACCCTTGGACCCGACGGCCTCGATCTCGGCCAGCACATCGGAGGAGTCCAGCGCGCCGGCCATGTCGTTGACCACGACCGTCGCACCGGCGCGCGCCAGGCCTATCGCCTCGGCACGACCGAGGCCGGCGGCCGCGCCGGTCACGACGGCAACCTTTCCGGACAGGTCGATCGGGTTGTCGTTCATCGCTGCTTCAGGGGACACGGTTATGAATACCTCTAGTCTCTACGGATCAGGGCCGCCCGAGGGCATTCGGCCACGGATTGTTCGGCCAGATCCTCCTGGCCGGCGGGTACCGGGTCGGCTTTCACCACGGCATAGTCCTCGTCATCGAGATCGAACAGGTCGGGCGCTATCCCGACACACACCGCATTACCTTCGCAGCGGTCACGGTCGACTTCTACGTGCATGTGAACCTCCTCGCGCTCCGGGCACGGGCTGTGTGCCCCTGTGCAGGCTAACGGTACCGCCCTGGACCGCAAGACTAGAACGTGTTACAACGAGCATATCGGCGGGCAATCGGTTTCGGCCGGTCGCCCCGCAACCTCAGACAGACAGGAAGCCGTCATGCGGATCGGTTACACCGCCGAGCAGGAGGAGTTGCGTCGCGAACTGCGCTCGTACTTCACCAAACTGATGACCCCCGAGCGGGCCGAGGCGCTGGCGGCCAGCGATGGCGAGATGGGCCGCGGGAACGTGTACCGCGAAACCGTCGAGCAGATGGGCAAGGACGGCTGGCTCACCTTGTCCTGGCCGACCGAGTACGGCGGCCAGGCCCGCCCGCCGATGGACGGGTTGATCTTCAACGACGAAGCCGCCATCGCGAACGTGCCGGTGCCCTTCCTGACCATCAACAGCGTGGCGCCGACGATCATGCATTTCGGCACCGAGGAACAGAAGAAGTTCTTCCTGCCGAAGATCGCAGCGGGCAAATTGCACTTCTCCATCGGCTATTCCGAGCCGGGTGCCGGCACCGACCTCGCCTCGCTGCGCACCACGGCGGTCCACGACGGTGACGACTACGTGATCAACGGCCAGAAGATGTGGACCTCGCTGATCGCCTATGCCGACTACGTCTGGTTGGCGGTGCGCACCAATCCCGAGGCCAAGAAGCACCGCGGCATCTCGATGCTGATCGTGCCGACCACCGCCGAGGGCTTCTCCTGGACGCCCGTGCACACGGTGTCCGGTGTGGATACCAGCGCGACCTACTACCAGGACGTGCGGGTTCCCAAGTCCGCCCTCGTCGGCGAGGAGAACGCCGGCTGGAAACTGGTCACCAACCAGCTCAACCACGAGCGTGTCGCACTGGTCTCGGCGCAGCCGATCTTCGTGGCGCTCAACGGTGTCCGTGAGTGGGCACAGAACACCAAGGACGTCCACGGCAAGCGACTGATCGACGCCGAATGGGTGCAGTTGAACCTGGCCCGGGTACACGCCAAGGCCGAGGTGCTCAAGCTGATCAACTGGGAGCTGGCCTCGGCCACCGACGCGGCGCCGTCACCGGCCGACGCATCGGCGGCAAAGGTGTACGGCACCGAACTGGCCACCGAGGCCTACCGCCTGTTGATGGAGGTGCTGGGCACCTCGGCCACGCTGCGTTCCGGGTCACCGGGAGCCTTGCTGCGCGGCCGGATCGAGCGCATGCACCGCTCGTGCCTGATCCTCACCTTCGGCGGCGGCACCAACGAGATCCAGCGTGACATCATCGGCATGGTCGCACTCGGCCTGCCCCGAGTGAACCGATAGGAACGACAATGGATTTCACCCCAAGCGAGGCCTCGGTGGACCTGGGCGGGCTGGTCCGCACCATCACCGAGTCGGTGGTCACCAATGACCACCAGCGGATGCTCGACGGGCTCGACGAACGTTTCGACCGTGCCCTGTGGAGCAAACTGATCGAAGCCGACATCCTGTCCACCGCGGCACCGGAATCACTGGGCGGTGGCGGATTCGGCGTGCTTGAGCAGTCGGCGGTGCTGACGGCGCTGGGCAGGCAATTGGCCGCCGTGCCCTACCTGGAGTCGGCGGTGCTGGGCGCTGGTGCGCTGGCTAAATTCGGATCCGCCGCCCTGCAAGAGCAATGGGCGACTCCGGCGATCAATGGCACGTCGATCCTCACCGTCGCACTCGACGGTGAGATGGGCCAGGGCCCGGTGCAGGCCCAACCCACCGACGGCGGGTACCAGCTGACCGGATCGCGCACCCAAGTCGCCTACGGTCCGGTGGCCGACGCCTTCCTGCTGCCCGCCGACACCGACAACGGCCTCCAGGTCTTCCTGGTCACCGGCGACGACCCCGGCGTCACGGTCGCCACGCTGGACACCACCGGCCATGGCACCGTCGGCCATCTGGAGCTGAGCGCGACGCCGGTCGATCCGAGCCGTCTGGTCGGCGGCGCGGAGGTGCTGGAGTGGCTGACCGTGCACCACGCACTGGGGCGCAGCGCCTTTCAGCTCGGCGTGCTGGAACGTGCTCTCGAACTGACCGCCATCTATGCCCGCGAACGCGAACAGTTCGACCGTCCGATCGGTAGCTTCCAGGCGGTCTCGGCCCGCCTGGCCGACGGGTACATCGATGTCAAGGCGTTGCGTTCCACGCTGACACAGGCCGCGTGGCGATTGTCCGAGGACCATCCCGCGACGATCGATGTCGCCAGCGCCGCGTTCTGGGCCGCCGATGCCGGGCACCGTGTCGTCCACACCGCGGTGCACGTGCACGGCGGTGTGGGCATCGATCTCGACCACCCGATCCACCGGTACTTCCTGGCCGCCAAGCAGACCGAGTTCGCGGTCGGCAGCGCGACCGGCCAGTTGTTGCGTATCGGTCGCGAGCTGGCCGATACCCCCGTCTGAGGACGTGGACAACCCGACCGGCCCGACCGTGGGCGAGCTGCTCGCGCCGTTGGTCGAGGTCACCGACCGCGGCGTGCACGACGAGGAGTCGTTCACGCCGTGGCGCGACCACATCACCGCGGGCGCGGCATTGGCCGCCGCCCTGCGGGCCCGCCTGGATCCGGCGCGACCGCCCCATATCGGGGTGCTGTTGGGCAACACCAGGTTCTTCTCCTCGGTTCTGGTCGCCGCGGCATTGTCCGGCCTGGTTCCGGTCGGGCTCAACCCCACCCGGCGCGGCGCGGCGCTCGCGGCCGACGCCGAACGTGCGGACTGCCAGTTCGTGCTGGCCGATTCCGGCGCAGACGTACCCGCGGGCGTGGTCGCCGTCGACGTCGAATCCGACTCCTGGGCACGCGAACTGGCCGCACACTCCGGTACGCCGGTGACGTTCGCGCAGCTGTCCGGTGACGATCTGTTCATGCTGATCTTCACCTCGGGTACCAGCGGTGAGCCCAAGGCGGTGCAGGTGACCAACGACAAGGTCGCCTTCCCCGGCCGGATGCTGGCCGAGCGGTTCGGGCTCGGGCCCACCGATACGTGTTACCTGTCCATGCCGTTGTTCCACTCCAATGCCGTCATGGCCGGCTGGGCGGTGGGGGTCGCGGCAGGGGCGTCGATCGCCCTGCGCCGCAAATTCTCGGCCTCGCGCTTCATCCCTGATGCGCGGCGTTTCGGAGCCACCTATGCCAACTATGTCGGCAAACCCCTGTCCTACATCCTGGCCACCCCCGAACAACCCGATGATGCCGATAATCCACTGAAGTTCTTGTACGGCAACGAGGGCGCCCCCCGCGACCTGCCGCGCTTCGCCGAGCGATTCGGCGTGCACGTGGTCGACGGTTTCGGTTCCACCGAGGGTGGTGTGGCCATCGCCCGCACCCCCGATACCCCGGACGGATCGCTCGGTCCGCTGACCGATGAGGTCGCCATCGTCGATATCGAGACCGGTGTGCCCTGCCCGCCCGGGGTGGTCGGCGAGATCGTGAACCCGAGGGGGCCGGGTTGGTTCCGCGGCTACTACAACTCCCCCGATGCCGAGGCCGAGCGGATGTCCGGCGGTATCTATCACTCCGGTGATCTGGCCTACCGGGACGATGACGGGTACGTGTATTTCGCCGGACGACTCGGTGACTGGATGCGGGTCGACGGTGAGAATCTGGGCACCGCCCCGATCGAACGGATCCTGCTGCGTCATCTCGATATCACCGAGGTGGCGGTCTACCCGATTCCCGACCCCGCGGTCGGTGACCGGGTGATGGCCGCGATCGTGCTCGCCGAGGGCGCGGTTTTCGACCCCGAGGCCTTCCGGGCATTCCTGGCCGATCAACCCGACCTGGGGCCCAAGCAGTGGCCGTCGTTCGTGCGAGTGGCCACCGAACTGCCCCGCACCGAAACCTTCAAGGTGCTCAAACGGGAGTTGTCCGCCCAGGCGCTGGATTGCCCTGATCCCGTCTACCCCTGCCGCCGGGGCTGATCCTCAATCCCCCCGTGGACCGACTCGCAGCCGCGCTGCGGTGGGGATATGTGGGCTACGCTTCCGGTCGGAGAGCATGGCCGACGTATGCCATGAACCCGAGACCTCATGACGGAGGGTTTGATGAGGACGTCTGCGCTCACCGGCGTCGCGGCACTGGCCACCGCGCTCGGCGTGCTCCTGTCCGGCTGCGGCTCGACCAAGGCCGTCGACGGCACCCCGGTCGCGGCACCGTCGACATCGGGTCGCACCTCCGCACCCCCACCGGCGCAACCCGACGAGGGCACCCCCGGCTCGTACGAGACGATCGCCAGCTATATCAGCCAGAACGGTATCCAGGAGACACCGGTGAAGGCCGGCGATCCGGGGGCTCCCACCATCGACCTGCCCTACCCACGGGGGTGGGAGGACGCCGGCCCCGAGACACCGGACTGGGCCTACGGCGCGACGGTGTACCGCGGCCCGGAGGCCGCCGAGTACACCCCGAGCATCGTGGCGTTGATCTCCAAGCTCAGTGGCGACGTCGACCCCGCGAAGATCATCGAGCTCGCCCCCGGTGAGCTGCAGAACCTGCCGGGCTACGAGGCCATCACCGACGGCACGACCAGTCAGCTGAGCGGGTTCGACGCCTACCAACTCGCCGGGACCTGGGAACAGGACGGGCTGCGGAAATTCGTCGCCCAGAAGACCGTCGTCATCCCCGGCAGCGACGGTCTCTACGTGCTGCAGCTCAACGCGGACGGCCTGGCCGACCAGGCCGATATCCTCAGCGCGGCAACCGATGTGATCGACGCCGAAACCGTCATCACGCCCTGAGCCCGGCCGCCTCGCGCACCACGCACCGGGTACCGGTGTAGACGGTCGGCATGCACTTCATGCAGTGCACGCACAGACCGGTTGCGCGGTCGCCGCGCTCGAACCGGTTGATCAGGTCCGGTTCGCGCAGCAGAGCCCGCGCCATCGCGACGAACTCGAACCCGTCCTGCAACGCCGTGTCGACAGTCGTCAATCGGTTGACCCCGCCGAGCAGGATCAGCGGCATGCGCAGTGTGTCGCGGAACTGGCGCGCCGTGTCGACGAAGAACCCCTCCTCGAACGGATACTCACGGAACAGCCTGCGCCCCATGACACGCAAGCCCAGCCCGACCGGGGCGGGTTGCGAGGCGATGAACTCCGCCATCGGCACCTGGCCGCGAAAGTAGTACATCGGATTGCTCAACGAGCTTCCGCCGGTGAGTTGCAGGGCATCCAGATGCCCGTCGTCCTGCAGCAGTTTCGCCGTGACCAGGCTATCGGCGAGCCAGAAGCCGCCGGGCACACCATCATCCATGTTGAACTTCGCGGTGACCGCCACACCGTCACCGGCGGCACGGCGGACCCGTTCGGCGACGCGGCGGGCCAGTTCGGCCCGGCGCACCACGTCACCGCCGAAGGCATCGCGGCGTTTGTTGAGGTTGGGGCTGAAGAACGAACTCAACAGGTATCCGTGGCCCATGTGGATCTCGATCGCGTCGAATCCCGCCGCCACCGCGTGCGCTGCGGCCGTGCCGAAATCGTCGACGACGGTGGCAAGTTGGGTGGCGTCGGCCGCCCCGACCCAGCCCATCGCCGGAGCGCTGAAACGCGCACTCGGCGCCAGCGTGGGCTGCCGGTTCGACAACGTGTTGGCGACCAGACCGGCATGGCCGATCTGGGCACACACCTTGGCCCCCTCGGCATGCACGATGTCGGTGAGGGTGCGCAGCGCGGCGGCGCGGGCCGCGTCCAGGACGATGGTGTCGCGGTGCACCCGTCCGCCGGGCGAAATGGCGAGGTAGGCAACGGTCGTCATCGCGGCTCCGCCACGGGCCACCTCGGCGTGGAATGCGATGAGCTTCTCGCTCACCTGACCGCGCGGCATCACCCCCTCGAAGGTGGCGGCCTTGATGAACCTGTTCTTCAGGGTCAGAGGACCCAACGGATGCGGGGTGAACGCTTTCGATACCATTGGCATCGAAATATACCAGGAGGTCGTATGCGCATCGCCATCACCGGTGGCACCGGGTATCTCGGCGCACACATCACGCGCGCACTGCTCGCCGCCGGACATCAGGTCCGCCTGCTCGTCGCGCCGGGCGCAGCCGCCGATCCGGTCATCGCGCACCTCGCGGGCGAGGGCGAGGTGGCACCGGTCGAGGGTGATGTGCGCGATACCGCCACGGTCGAGCGGCTGTTGCGGGGCTGCGACGCGGTGTTACACGCCGCGGGGGTGGTCGGCACCGATCGGCGGCGAGCTCGGCTGATGTGGGAAATCAACGCCCACGCCACCGAAACGGTGTTGCTCCGCGCCGTCGATGCCGGCCTGGATCCCGTTGTCTGCGTGAGTAGTTACAGCGCCCTGTTCCCGCCACCGGATGGCGTCATCACCGAGAACACCCCGCCGGCCGCCGGACGCAGCCCGTACGCGCAGACCAAGGCGTATGCAGACCGGGTGGCCCGCCACCTGCAGGAGCGCGGTGCGCCCGTGGTGGTGAGCTACCCGTCCAGCGTGGTCGGCCCCGCCTGGCACACCGCACCGGGGGTAACCGAACGCGGGTGGGCACCGATCGTGGCTCACGGTCTGGCGCCGCGGATGCCGGGCGGTATGCAGATGATCGACGTCACCGATATCGCCGATGTCCATGTGCGATCGATGGTGCCCGGTCGCGGCCCGCAGCGCTATGTCTGCGGCGGTGAGATGGTGGCCTTCGACGACATGATCGATCTGCTGGAACAGGGATCAGGCCGGCGGATTCGTCGGATAGCGCTGTCACCCGGTCTTTTTCGTGGCATCGGAAGGGTCGCCGATCTGGCCGGCCGGATGTTGCCAGTCGGCGACGGGATCAGCTACGAGGCGGCCCTGCTGCTGACCTCGGCGACGCCGACCGACGATCGGCACACCCGGACCGCGCTGGGTATCGACGCCTGGCGCTCACCCCGGTCGGCGATCCTGGCCTGCCTGCAACGCTGAGGTCAACAGTTCGACCATCCGGTCCTGAAGCTGCGGGGAGTCGTCCTCGTCGGCCACCGTGGTCACGAACAACGCCGCACCGGCCGCCATCGCCAGGGCCGCCCTGGCGTCCAGTTCGGCACCGTGACCGTCTTCGGCGAACAGCCCCACGGCCGGGCCGCTGAAACCGGTCCACAACTGCCTGCGCAGCTCCGCGTTCTCCCGCAACGCCAGCAGCAGTCCGGGAACGGCGGCCCGGACATCGGGACGGGTGAACAACTGATGGCTGCCCCGCACCACCCAGGCGATCCAGCCGGCCCGGTCGGTGCCGGAAAACGGTGCCATGTCGGGGGTTTCCCCCAGAATCGCGTGCAGCACCAGCTCAGCCTTGGAAGACCAGCGCCGGTTCAGACTGGAACGCCCAACCCCGGCACGGGTGGCGACCAACCGCACACTGAGGTCATCCCAACCCACCTCGACGAGCAACTCCCGGGTCACCGACAGCACCCGTTCGTCGATCGAGGCGTCGCGAGGTCGACCGGTCATGCACCGATTCAACCGTACCGACGGGCGGCGACGCGCCACCCGCCCTGTGCTCAGCCCTGCGCGATCCCGTCGAGACGCTTGGTGGCCGCCTCGAAACCGCTGACCAGTTCGGCGATGATGTCGGCGACCGGGCGGATCTCGTTCATCCGGCCGACGATCTGGCCGACCGGCATGGCCACCGCGGTCGGGTCCGAGGACTCGTTCATCCGCTGGTGCGCCTCGCTGACGAGGATGTTCTGCAACGGCATCGGCAACGGATCGGGCGCATTGTCGGCATCCCAGGCGTCGGTCCAACGGCTCTTCAGCAGGCGCGCGGGCTTACCCGTGTAGATCTTGCGCCGCACGGTGTCCGCCGACGTGGCATCCAGCATGGCCTGCTGAATGGTCGACACCCCGGAGGACTGCCGCACGCCGAGGTCGTACTCGGCAGAGGTCAAGAAGGCGGAGCCCATCCACACACCCTGCGCGCCGAGCGCGAGTGCGGCGGCGACCTGACGTCCGGTGCCGATGCCGCCTGCGGCGAGAACGGGGGTCTTGCCGTCGAGGGCATCGACGATCTCCGGCCACAGCACCACCGAGCCGATCTCCCCGGTGTGACCGCCGGCCTCATGACCCTGCGCGACGACGATGTCCACACCGTTCTCGGCATGGCGCAGCGCATGTTTGGCGCTACCGGCCAGGGCCGCCACCGGCACACCGGCGGCGTGCGCCTGGTCGATGACGTCCTTGGGCGGTGAGCCCAGCGCATTGGCGATCAACTTGATCGGATGCTTGAGCGCCACGTCGACGTGGCTGCGCGCCACCGAGTGCAACCAACCCAGCACGCCTTCGGACTTCTCCTCGTCCTCGGGCAACGGGGGCACGCCGAGGTCGGCAAGCGTCTTGGCCACGAAGTCGCGGTGCGTCTCCGGAATCAGCTTGTTGATGTCGACGCTGGTGCCCTCTGTGGGCACCTTGGCCGGCATCACGATGTCGACACCGTAGGGCTTACCGTCGGTGTTGGCATCCATCCACTGCAGGACGTTCTCCAGATCGTCGGCGTCGTTGAACCGCACGCAGCCCAATACGCCGAGACCGCCGGCCTTGCTGACCGCGGCGGCCACCTTCTCCGACGGGGTGAAGACGAAGATCGGGTATTCGATACCGAAACGTTCGCACAGTTCAGTTTTCATGCTTTTGCTCCTGCATGCTTGGCGTGCACGTCATCGGCGGCACGCTCCTCGGTGGTGTCCTTGGCCCAGCGGTAATCCGGCTTGCCGGCGGGCGAGCGCTTGACCTCGTCGACGAGCCACAGACTGCGCGGCACCTTGTAGCCGGCGATCTCGGTGCGCACGTGGGCATCGAGGTCGGCCAACGTCGGGCGGGTGCCCTCGCGAGGCTGGACGACGGCGGCGACGTGCTGACCGAAGCGCTCGTCGGGGACGCCGACGACCAGCGCGTCGAACACGTCGGGATGGCCCTTGAGCGCGGCCTCGACCTCTTCGGGGTAGATCTTCTCACCACCGGAGTTGATCGATACCGAGCCGCGGCCCAGCATGGTCACGCTGCCGTCCGCCTCGACCTCGGCGTAGTCACCCGGGATGGCATACCGCACACCGTGGTACGTGCGGAAGGTTTCGGCGGTCTTCTTCTCGTCCTTGAAGTAGCCGACCGGGATGTGGCCGCACTTGGCGATGATGCCCCGCACACCCGAACCGGGCACCACCTCGTTACCGTCCTCGTCGAGGACCTTGGTGTTCTTGTCGATGGTGACCCTCGGACCGCCGGTGTGGCTCTGTCCCTTGGCCACGATGCTGGTGCCGCCGAATCCGGTCTCCGAGGATCCGATCGAGTCGGTGATCACCCGGTTGGGCAGCAGTTCCAGGAACTTCTCCTTGAGGCTGGTGGAGAACAGCGCCGCGGTGCTGGCGAGCAGGAACAGACTCGACAGGTCGTAGGTGTTCCCCTCTTCCTGGTGCGCCAACAAGGCATCGAGCAGCGGGCGGGCCATCGCGTCGCCGGTGAAGAAGAGCAGATTGACCTTGTGGTCGTGGATCAGGCGCCACACCTGATCGGCGTCGAATTCCGGTGTCAGCACGACGGTCTGGCCGGAGAACAGCGCCATCCAGGTGGCCGACTGCGTCGCGCCGTGGATCATCGGCGGGATCGGCAGCCGCACCATCGGCGCGTTCTCCTTGGCCTGCTTGGAAAGGTCGTACTCGTCGGCGATCGGCTCACCGGTCGCGAAATCGGTGCCGCCGAACAACACCCGGTAGATGTCCTCGTGGCGCCACATGACGCCCTTGGGGAATCCGGTGGTGCCACCGGTGTAGAGCAGGTAGATGTCATCTTCGCTGCGCGGTCCGAAATCACGCTTGGGTGAGCCCTTGGCGAGTGCGTCTTCGAACGGCACTCCGCCATAGCGCGCGAAGTCATCGTCGGTGCCGTCCTCGACCACCAGGACCGTCTTGACCGACGGGGTCTCGGGCAGCACATTGGCCACCCGGTCGGCGTAGCGCCGCTCGTGGATCAGCGCCACCATGTCGGAGTTGTCGAACAGGTACTTCAACTCCCCCTCGACATAGCGGAAGTTGACGTTGACCAGGATCGCACCGGCCTTGATGATGCCCAGCATCCCGATCACGATCTCGATGCGGTTGCGGCAGTACAGGCCGACCTTGTCGTCCTTCTTGACACCCTGGTCCAGCAGGTAGTGCGCGAGCCGGTTGGCCCGCTCCTCCAGTTGGCCGTACGTCAGCTGTTCGCCCTCACAGATCAGGGCGACGCGGTCGGGCACGGCGTCGATGGCATGCTCGGCAAGATCGGCGATGTTCAGGGCCATGGCACCTAAACTAGAACGTGTTACATTTTTGTTCAAGTAGCACCCGCACACCAGTCCGAACGCAGAGAGGCGATACCCGATGAGTGAGACCGCCAAAGGCCCCGACGCCCTCATCGAGCAGCGCGGACACACCCTCATCGTGACCCTCAACCGGCCCGAGGCCCGCAATGCCCTTTCCGGTGAGATGCTCTCGATAATGGTCGAGGCCTGGGACCGTGTCGACAGCGATCCGGAGATCCGCACCTGCATCCTCACCGGCGCCGGCGGCTACTTCTGCGCGGGCATGGATCTCAAGGGTGCGGCCAAGAAGCCACCCGGCGATTCCTTCAAGGACGGCAGCTACGACCCCTCACGGATCGACGGGTTGCTGAAGGGTCGTCGTCTGACGAAGCCGTTGATCGCCGCGGTCGAAGGTCCCGCCATCGCGGGCGGCACCGAGATCCTGCAGGGCACCGATATCCGTGTCGCCGGCGAGAGTGCGAAATTCGGTATCTCCGAGGCAAAGTGGAGCCTGTACCCGATGGGCGGGTCCGCGGTACGCCTGGTTCGCCAGATTCCGTACACCATCGCGTGCGACATGCTGCTGACCGGTCGCCACATCACCGCAGCCCAGGCGCTGGAGTACGGACTGATCGGGCACGTCGTGCCGGACGGCACGGCCCTGGAGAAGGCGCTCGAGATCGCCGAGGTGATCAACAACAACGGTCCGCTGGCGGTGCAGGCCATCCTGAAGACCATTCGCGAGACCGAGGGCATGCACGAGCTCGACGCGTTCAAGCCCGACACCGCCAACGGCATCCCGGTGTTCCTCTCCGAGGACGCCAAAGAGGGCCCGCGGGCCTTCAAGGAGAAGCGGGCACCGAACTTCCAGATGAAATGAGCGCCGGGCGCCCGGTGCGCACGCCCCACGTGGCGACCGCAGCGGCCACCCGATCGACGTCGGAGTCGTTACCGACCAAGGCGTAGTGCGACGAGAGTTCGGTCGTGCCGTTGATCGCGCATTCGTAGTGCACACGGTGAACGACGTCGCGCAACCATGTCTGTGCCGCCGACCGCCGGTTCGGCGCGAGCCCCCGCAGCTGACACGCCACCACCAGCCGGCGCGCACCACCGCCGAGCACGGCGTCGACGGCCGCGTCCGCCGTATCCCGCGCGCAGCGACCCCGCCGGCGCCACGATGCGCGGACGTTACCGTCCACCAATGACCGTGCCGCACAGTCTGCGTCGACGACGACCACGACCGTGTCGATCGCTCCCGCCGATATGGCGGGCAGATCCGGACACCCGGCAGCCGGCGCGGCGTGCCGAACACAGGGCGACGGACCGGTCACGACCGTCCGGCCGGAAGATATGGCATGCTCGACCACCTTCGCCACGAGCACGCATTCCGGCCCGAAAACGGCCACCGCCCCCGTTGAGCTGGACATGGCATTCTCCGATCACACGCGCTCTGCCCGAGGCTCGACGTCGGCCAATACGGTTTCGATCACCGTGCACGCCTGCGCGATGCCGGAGCGGTAACCGGCCCCGACGTCCCCCGCCCCGTCCCCCGCGGCCGATAGTCGGTCGAGGATCCGCGACAGTGCCGAACGGACCATCGCGCGTTCCCGCCGCCGCGCCGCACCGACGCCGTCGAGGTGCAGGCCCGAGGCCGATCGCGCGATCTCGTCCAGCGCACAGATTCGGGCGTACCTGGTGGCCGAGGCGTGGCCGCGCCGATACTCCGGATCGTCGTGTTCGGGAACCGCCGCGGTGATCATCGCGATCACGGCAAGCAGTTCCTCACCCGCGTTTGTGCGCCGTTCATCGAGAAGCATTTTTCGTCATTTTCTTTCCACAAAAAGGTCGCCAAAACAATGGCATCGCCACCGAATTTCGAAATAGTCGGCGCATTTTAATGGCGGCCCGACTATCAAATCGCGCCACGTGATCGCGTCGTTCTGTTACCGGAGCGGGTGCGGCCCGCAACCAACCTGACCCGCCGAAAGACGGTTACCGCGAGGGCTTTTTGCGGCGGACCACCGTCTCGGTCGAGAGTTTCTCGCGCTTGGCCGCCCTTTTTTCCTTGAGCGTCAGGGTCGCTTTTCGGAGCTCTCGCCCCTGAGATTTACTAGCCATTTTTCCTCCTGTGCGCTAGCAATACCTACGAGGCCCGACCATACCCGAGAAAAAAATAAAAGCCAGTTACCGAAAATGGTGGTTGTATTCGTCAGCCGTGTCGGCGACGGTACTCCGCGGCAGCACCGGGGTGCAGTGGCACGGCACCGGTCTGGATCAGGGATTGCGCGTCGAGGAACTGGCTGCCGATCGCCTGGGCGGGAACGAGCGCGGCGGGTTGGTCGAGCAGCAGATCCACCATCGTCGCGACCACCGATTCGGCGACGTCGCCGCGCGCCAGTAACAGGTTCGCCACTCCGACGGTGGTCACCGCCGGATGACTCCCGTACACATCCGCAGGAACCGTCACCGCTTCATACGTCGTTCCGTGCCGCAGACGCAGGGTGTCGACCACAGTCGTCAGGTCCAACAAGCGGATGCCGCCGATGTCGGCGAACGCCGGTGTCGGGAGACCACCGGCCCACATGACCGCATCCACCGAACCGGCTTTCAGCGCGGACGCTGCCGCGTGCATCGACTGAACCACTCGCCGCACAGCGCTCGGGACCCCCAGCCCGACCGCGGCGAGCACCCGTTCGGACAATCTGGTCGCCCCCGATCCCGGCGCTCCGACGCTCACGACGCGGCCGGCGAGCTCCGCGGGAGACCCGATGGGAGACTCGCCGAGCACCGCTACCTGGAAGTAGTTCTCGTAGACCCGACCGACGGCGGTCAGGCCGTCCGCAGCGGTGTCATCCTGCGCGGTGTCGCTGAGACTCATCGCCAGATGGGCCTGCCCGGAGTGGAGCATCTGCAGGTTCTCTGCCGAGCCGCCGGTGACCAGCGGTTCGAGGTGCACGGAACCGGCCCGGTCGGCCGCCGCTGCGAGCAGGCCGCAGAACTCCCAGAAGAAGCCGCCGGGCTCACCGGCGGCCAGCCGTACCGGCGCAACCGCACCGGCGCCGCATGCGGTGCCGGTCAGAATGGCCGTCAGCGCCGCGAGGCCCCGCAGTGCGGACCTGCGATCCAACACCGGGGGCCTCGAGGACACCGCAGACGACATGATCAGCCAGCGTAGATCGTCACACGAATGCGCGACCCTGCTCGCGGTCCAGCGCAGTCTCGGACTTGTTCTTCAAGACGAAGATGTAGACCACCAGCGATACCGCGATCACCACCGTGACGTACCCGATGAACCATCCGACATGACCACCGCCCTTGGCGGCCTGATAGATCAGCGGCGCCGTGCCACCGAAGGCCGAGTTGGCAAGGGCATAACCCAATCCCACGCCGAGCGCCCGGATATGGGACGGGAAGAGTTCTGCCTTCACGATGGCGTTGATCGAGGTGTAACCGGTGAGGATGACATAGCCGACACAGACAAGGGTCAATGCCGTTGCCGCCGAGGTGGTCTGGGGCAGGTAGGTGATCAGCACGTAGGTGTAGATCAACGCGCTGGCGCCGAAGAACACCAGCAGCGGCTTGCGGCCCACCTTGTCGCTGATCAGCCCGCCGATCGGCTGGATGGCCATCAGGAACGTCAGGCCGATCAGATTGATCCAGGTGGCCGTCATGCCCTGGTCCTCGAAGGTGGACTTGACGATTGCCGGTGCGTTGACGCTGTAGGTGTAGAAGGCGATGGTGCCACCGATGGTCACCAGGAAGCACACCAGCAGCGCCCGCCAATGCCCGGTCAACAGCTCACGCATGGACCCGGACCCCTGGTCCTCACCGCGGCGGACCGCCTCGATTTGTTCCGGGGTCAGCGACTCGTCCATGCTGCGGCGCAGCCAGAAGACCACCACTGCGGCAATACCGCCGATGAAGAAGGCGATGCGCCAACCGAATTCCTCGATCTGCTCGCGATCCAGGAACACCTGCATGACCAGCAGCGTGAGTTGGGCGAGGACGTGGCCGCCGACCAACGTCACGTACTGGAACGATGAGAAGAACCCGCGCCGCTCCCTGGTCGCCGCCTCGGACATGTACGTCGCCGACGTGCCGTATTCACCACCGGTGGCGAAGCCCTGGACCAACCGGCACAGCACCAGGACCACCGCAGCCCAGACCCCGATGCTCTCCCGGCCCGGGGACAGCGCGATCACCAGCGAACACGCTGCCATCAGCGACACGCTGAACGTCAGCGCCGCCCGCCGGCCGCGTCGGTCGGCGAACCGGCCGAAGAACCACGATCCGACCGGGCGCATCACGAAGGTCACCGCGAAGATCGCGTACACGTAGAGGGTGGAATTCTTGTCCGCGGAGTCGAAGAACTGGTTCTCGAAGTACGAGGCGAACACGGTGTAGACGTAGACGTCGTACCACTCGACGAGGTTGCCCGACGATCCCCGCAAGGTGTTGAAGATCGCCCGGCGGGTGGCCGCCGGCGAGGATGCGGGGGGCGGAGATCCGGGCCCGTCGCCGGCGGGCTCTCGGGTGGCCGAACTGGTCATGTCTGTCCTCCTTGTCCGCGACGCCCCGCACGGATGCGCCCGCGCCGACATCGTTGTCGCTCCCCACTGTGAAGGCTGTCACAACGGTTCGGGAAGCCGCAGCACAAAGTCCTAACAGTCCCTTAGGACGAATCCGTGGCCATCGGTGCGGGGATCCGCATCGTCAGACACAGCCCGCCCGCCCGACCGGAATCGACCTCGAAAGTGCCACCGGCACGCTCGATGAGGGCGCGGGCGATCGCAAGGCCCAGACCGGAGCCCTTGCCGACGGTGTTGGCGGCCCGGAAGAAGCGGGTCGCCACCCGGGGCAGGTCTCTGGTGGGCACACCGCGGCCGTCATCCCGAATCAGCAGGACGACGTCGGCGTCGTGGCGCGCGACGGTGACCTGTGCGTGTGCGCCCGGTCCTGCATACTTGGCGATGTTGCTCAAGGCGATGTCCAAGATCTGGGTCAGATCCTGCTCCGGCAGCACTGCTGGGACGGCCGGCAGCGTCTCGACGGTGACGTCGATGCCGGCATCGGTCATCGCCGCTGCCCAGAACTCCACTCGCTCGGCGGCGATCGCACCGACATCGACGGTGTGGCCGGCCGCGTCGGTCTCGGCACGGCTTTCCGCGCTCGCCAGGGCGAGCAGATCGTTGACGATGCCGGTCAGGCGATCCACTTCCAGCGTCGCCTTGTGGTGGGCAGCCACCGATGATTCGGGCAGCGCCATGCCCAGCGTGTCCAGACGCATGCTCAATGCTGCCAGCGGATTTCGCAGCGCATGCGCGGAATCGGCGATCAGCCTGCGCTGTGCGGCGTCGGCAGCGTCGATATCGCGGGCCATCGCGTCGAAGGTGGCCGCCAGTCGGCGGACCTCATGCGGTCCCGCGTACCGACCGTGGATCGGCTCATCGACGGTGGGCGGATCGGTGGGGGCGCGGTCGCGCACGCGATGCCGCAGCGACACCGCCCGACCCGCCAGATCGGTCAGCGGTCGTACCGTCCACCGCGACAACGCAACCGCGATCGCGGAGGCCAGGACCAGCAAGCCCACCGCGGCTGCGGCGATGAGCGCCCACGCCCGACCGATCTCGGTGCGGGCGGCGGCCGTCGACGCGGCCAGCACCACCGCGCCATCGACCTGCGTGCCGGTCCCGACCGGTACGGCGATCAGCACCCGCGCGGGTGACCACGGCGTGACGGCGTCCGGGAGACGGCTGCGCTGATTGCGTAACGCATCGGCGGCGGCGTCGGCGAACTCTCCGTCGATACCGCTCACCCCCGCCGCCGCACGCGGCCTACCGTCGCGTCCGACGACGACCACCGGCTCGTCGTAGAGCTGGTGGTAGCGCTGAAGCACCTGCTGCAGTTCCGGATCGGGCGCGTCATCGGCACGGGCGGCCAGATCAGCGAAGTAGGAGGCCGCCGCGAGGCGGTTCTCCCCGAAGCGCTGCATCCGCTCGCGGCCCAGCGTGATCGCCAGCGGCACCGCGAGCCCGATGACCGCGATCGCCGAATAGACGACCAGCACGAGCAGGACGCGCCGCCACATCTCATGAACCCCAGCGGTAGCCGTACCCGCGGATGGTCGCGATCGCCTCGGGCCTGCCGAGCTTTGCGCGCAGCGAGGTCATGTGCACATCCAAACTGCGAGAGATGGCCACGTAGGCATCGCCCCAGATCGCATCCATCAGTTCCTGCCTGCTGACGGCTTCTCCCCGACGTGCGACAAGATGCGCCAGAACCTCGAATTCTTTTGGAGCAAGCGCGATTTCGATGCCAGAAACTTCGACGCGGCGGGCACCGAGGTCGACCACGATGTCACCGGACCGGATCACCTCGAGCTCAGGGGTCGCCGTGGTGGCGGTCCGCCGGCGCGCGGCAACCTCGATACGGGCTCGCAGCTCGCCCAGACGCGCCGGCTTGACCACGTAATCGTCGGCACCCGCCCGCAAGGCGCGCACCACGGAGCGTTCGTCGTCACGGGCGGTCAGCACCACCACCGGGATCTGGCTCACTCCGCGCAACCGGCGCAGGACGGTCATCCCGTCCTCGTCGGGCAGCCCGAGGTCCAGCAGCGCGAGATCGATATCGCGGTGCCCCAGCAGCAGATCGGCTCCGCGGCGCATCCGCACCGGTGCATGGCCGACCTGGGCGAGCGCGTCGACCAGCGCCTCACCGACGCCGTCGTCGTCCTCCACCACCGCGATACGCATCGCGTCAACGGTACGACAACGGCGGTCGCAGCCAGGCTGTGCGCGCTGGGCTGATCAGCCGAGCACCCTCGCCGTCGGGGTGAACACCACCGGCATCGACTCCAGCCCGCTGACGAAGTTGGCGGGCCGCAGCGGCAGCATGTTCTCGTCGGCCAACCGCAGGTCGGGCAACCGCGCCAGCACCTTCTCGATCATGATCTTCAGTTCCAGCCGCGCCAGCTGGTTGCCCATGCAGAAGTGTGTGCCGAAGCCGAACGCGACGTGGTTGTTCGGGCTGCGGTCGATCCGGAAGTTCTGCGGATCGCCGAACACCTGCTCGTCGAAGTTCGCGGACTCGAACATCAGCATGATCTTCTCGTCCTTGCGCAGCGCCGTGCCGTAGAACTCGGTGTCCGCGGTGAGGGTGCGGCACATGTTCTTCACCGGCGACGTCCAACGCAGCATCTCCTCGATGGCGCCCGGTAGCAAGCGCTCATCCGCCCTCAACTCGGCCCACTGGTCCTGATGACGCAGCAGCTGTTCGGTACCGCCGGACAGGGTGTGCCGGGTGGTCTCGTCGCCACCGATCAGGATCAGCAGCGTCTCCATGACGATCTCGGCGTCCTCCATCCGCTGGCCTTCGACCTCGGAGTTGACCAGCACGGAGAACAGGTCGTCGGTGGGATCGGCCCGCCGCTTGGCGATCACATCCATGGTGAAGGCGGTGTAGGCCGCGAAGGTATCCATCAACAACTGGACGGTCTGCTCGTCGACATGAGAGCTCAGACCGCAGACCAGATCATCGGACCACTTGAGCAGCAGGTCGCGCTCCTGGGGCAACACGCCGAGCATGTCGCCGATGACCGCCATCGGCAGCGGGGCGGCGATATCGCGGACGAAATCGCACTCGCCCTTCTCGCACACCGCATCGATGAGGGTGTCGCACAGGACACCGATCGACGGCAGTTTGTCCATCACCCGCTTGCGCGTGAACCCGGCGTTGACGAGCTTGCGGCGCAACAGATGTGCCGGATCGTCCATATCGATCATGTACGGCATGCCGGGCTGGTCGGGCCGGATCCCGCCGGCGTTGGAGAACAACCCTGGGTTCCGTTCGGCGTCGAGCACCGCGGCGTGGCTGGCCGCGGCGGCCTGGCCGTTGCGGTCCCGGAACACCGGCTCGTGCGCGCGCATCCAGCGGTAGGCGTCGCGGGCCTGCCCGTCGGCGTAGAACCGGCCGTCGGCAAGGTCCACGTCGGGACGTGCCTCGGTGACCGAACCGGTCAGAACCCCTGTCATGCGATCTCCTCGGCGTCGGCGAAGGTCATTTCCACGTTGCGGGCGGAGCCGGAGAACATGGCGCGTTTAGGAAAACCGAGCGCCGCCAGTTCGCGGCCGTACGGATGCGAGCCGAGGCGGACCGTCGCGCCACCGGGCCGGTACCGCACACCCGACATGATCATCTGTCCCGACGTCCGGCGGGTCACCCCGTCCAGATACGAATACGTCGGGTGCACCTGCGGTTTGCCGGTGAACATCGCCGGCACAGGCAACCCGGGCGCGAAGTCCATCCCCACGGCGAACTGCCCGTCGATCGATGCGTCGAAGCAGTAGTGATGACCGTCTCGAATGACGAAGTCCGCCAGCACCTTCGGATACCCCCATATCTGGCGGCCGGCGGCCATGGTGAACTCGCCGTCGACGGGCAGATGATGGATGAAGGCACCGGCCGCACCGAAGGCCTTGAGGCCCGTCGCGGTCGATCCGGGCGGGTTCACCATGACGTTGGTGCCGTACTCCAGGTACGGACCGAGATCACCGTCGACATAGCGCATCAGCATCAGCACCACCACGGCCTTGCCGGGCCGGTAGCGGCATACGGTCAGCCCGCTGTAGTCGATCATGGCTTGCGCGGCATCGGCGTTCACCGAGAACATCGCCATGTGCTGCTCGGCGGTACGGATCTGCACGGGCATGGTCACGGTCTGGCCCGCGATCGTGTACTGCGATGTGGCGTGGGTCACGCGCCCAATCTAGGACGCGCAGTAGACACCTGGCAAGGAAGTGTCTACTCGTGAGTCGCCTTCTTCTGGCGAGAACGAGTCAGACCAGGGCGGCGAGATCCTTGATCTGCTCCACCGACCGGGCGCCGACCACCATCATCGTCACACCCGAGGCCTCCCAGGCCTTGATCTGTTCCTTGACGTAGTCGAGGTTGCCCACGATCGCCGAGTCGTCGACGAGTTCGTCGGGGATGATCTTGGCCGCCTCGTCTTTGCGATCGCTGCGGAACAGTTTGGTGACGTCGTCGACCACCTCGGCGTAACCCATCCGGCGGTAGACGTCGGCGTGGAAGTTGGTGTCCTCGGCGCCCATCCCGCCCATGTAGAGCGCCAGGTGCGGTTTCATCAACTCCATGATCGCCGGACGGTCATCGGTGACGACGACCTGCGCGGTGGCGCAGATCTCGAAGGTCTCGCGGGTGCGCCGGGCACCTGGGCGGGCGAAGCCCTCGTCGAGCCATTCGTTGTACATGCCTGCGATACGCGGCGAGTAGAAGATGGGCAGCCAGCCGTCGGCGATCTCGGCAGCCAGCGCGACGTTCTTGGGACCCTCGGCACCCAGCATCACCGGGATGTCGGCGCGCAGCGGATGGGTGATGGGCTTGAGGTTCTTACCAAGTCCGGTGGTGCCCTCGCCGGTCAGCGGCAGCGGATAGTGCGGGCCGGCGCTGCGCACCGGCGCCTCGCGCGCCCACACCTGGCGCAGGATGTCGATGTACTCGCGGGTGCGGGCCAGCGGCTTTCCGAACTTGGCGCCGTACCAGCCCTCCACCACCTGCGGGCCGGACACACCGAGGCCGACGATATGCCTTCCGCCGGAGAGATGGTCCAGGGTGAGAGCCGCCATCGCCAGCGCGGTGGGCGTGCGCGCCGACAGCTGCAGCACCGAGGTGCCCAACCGCATCCGGGTGGTCTCGCGACCCCACCAGGCCAGCGGGGTGTAGGCGTCCGACCCCCACGCCTCGGCGGTGAACACGGTGTCGAAGCCGGCCTCCTCGGCCGCGGCGACCAATTCGGCGTGGTTGGTCGGCGGCTGCGCGCCCCAATAACCCAGTTGCAAACCCAGCTTCATCAAAGCGCCTCCAGACCCATGGTTGAATCCATTCTTAGAACCTGTTCTACTCGATGCTGTGACCACAGGCCAAAGCAGCCCGGTGCAGATCGACAAGCATGAGCGGCCCCTCTCGGCGCCGCTGAGGCTCTCATTCGACTACACCCGTTCAGTAGGACCGCTCCTGTCTCAATTCTTCACCGCGCTACGCCAGCGACGCATCGTCGGCGTACGCGGGTCCGACGGCAGGGTCCTTGTCCCACCCGCCGAGTATGACCCCGTCACCTACGCGGCACTGACCGAGGTCGTGCCGGTCGGCGCGGTGGGCACGGTGCAGTCCTGGACATGGCAGTCCACCCCGCTGGAGGGCCAGCCTCTGGACAAACCGTTCGCGTGGGCGCTGATCCTGCTCGACGGCGCCGACACCCCGTTGTTGCACGCGGTCAAGACCGGCGAGGGCGCGATCAAGACCGGCGACCGGGTGCATGCGCACTGGATCGACGAGCCCGTCGGCGCGATCACCGATATCGCCTACTTCGTCCCCGGTGAGGACTCCGAGCCGGAGGGGCAACCCGATGACCGTGAGCCCGTCACCGTGCAGGTGACGCCGAGCTTCATCGAGATTCAGCACACCGCCTCACTGCCGGAGACCACGTTCCTCAAGGCGCTGCAGGAGGGCAAGCTGCTCGGCGGCCGCACCAAGTCCGGTCGCGACGGCCAACCGGGCAAGGTGTACTTCCCGCCCAAGGAGGCCGACCCGGCCACCGGCCTGGCGCTCGACGAGTTCATCGAGCTCGTCGACAAGGGCACCGTCACCACCTTCGCGGTGATCAACATCCCGTTCCCCGGCCAGCGGATCAAGCCGCCCTACGTCGCGGCCTATGTGTTGCTCGACGGTGCCGATATCCCGTTCCTGCATCTGGTCACCGAGATCGACCCCGCCGACGTCCGGATGGGGATGCGCGTGGAGGCCGTGTGGAAGCCGCGCGAGGAGTGGGGCCTGGGTATCGACAACATCGACTACTTCAAACCCACCGGTGAACCCGACGCCGACTACGACTCCTACAAGCACCATCTGTAAAGGTGCCCGCCGATGAGCGCTTGCGCGAAGAGCAAAGGACCTGACATGACAGATATCGCAGTGGTGGGCTTCGCACACGCGCCCCACGTCCGCCGCACCGACGGCACCACCAACGGCGTCGAGATGCTGATGCCGTGCTTCGACAAGCTCTACACCGAGCTCGGCCTGAAGCAGACCGATATCGGCTTCTGGTGCTCGGGATCCTCGGATTACCTTGCCGGCCGTGCCTTCTCGTTCATCTCGGCGATCGACTCGATCGGCGCGATCCCGCCCATCAACGAATCGCATGTCGAGATGGATGCGGCGTGGGCACTGTACGAGGCCTATATCAAGCTGCTGACCGGGCAGGTCGAGACCGCCCTGGTGTACGGCTTCGGCAAGTCCTCGGCGGGCACCCTGCGCCGGGTGCTGGCGCTGCAGACCGATCCGTACACCGTGGCCCCGCTGTGGCCGGACTCGGTGTCGATGGCGGGTCTGCAGGCCCGCGCCGGACTGGATTCCGGCAAGTGGTCCGAAGAGCAGATGGCACAGGTGGCACTGGATTCCTACGCCGCGGGCGGCCGCACCGATCGCCACGAGGTCACCGGCAGCGTGGCCGACCTGCTGGCACAGCCGTACTTCGCCGATCCGCTGCGTCGCCACGACATCGCCCCGATCACCGACGGCGCGTCGGCAATCGTGCTGGCCGCCGGCGACCGAGCCCGCGAACTGCGCGAGAACCCGGCCTGGATCACCGGTATCGAGCACCGCATCGAAACCCCGATCCTGGGTGCCCGCGATCTGACCACCTCACCGTCCACGGCGGCCTCGGCGAACGCGGCCACCGGAGGTGACACCGGCTCGATCGACATCGCCGAGATCTACGCCCCGTTCACCCATCAGCAGCTGATCCTCACCGAGGCCATCGGACTCGGCTCGAACACCAAGGTCAATCCGTCCGGTGGCACCCTGGCGGCCAACCCGATGTTCTCGGCGGGTCTGGAACGCATCGGCTTTGCCGCCCAACACATCTTCTCTCGTTCGGCGCAGCGCGTCCTCGCGCACGCCACCAGCGGCCCTGCGCTGCAACAGAATCTCGTCGCCGTCCTGGAAGGGAAATAACAGTGGCAGGTCAGCTGGCCGCGGTGCTGGGCACCGGGCAGACGAAATACGTCGCCAAGCGCCACGATGTGTCGATGAACGGCCTGGTGCGCGAGGCCATTGACAGGGCGCTGGCCGATTCCGGCTCGACGTTCGACGATATCGACGCCGTGGTGGTCGGCAAGGCGCCCGACTTCTTCGAGGGCGTCATGATGCCCGAGCTGTTCATGGCCGACGCGACCGGCGCGACCAACAAACCGCTGATCCGGGTGCACACCGCCGGGTCGGTGGGCGGGTCGACCGCGATCGTGGCGGCCAGCCTGGTGCAGTCGGGCAAGTACAAGCGCGTGCTGACGATGGCCTGGGAGAAGCAGTCGGAATCGAATGCCATGTGGGCGTTGAGCATTCCGGTGCCCTTCACCAAGCCGGTCGGCGCCGGCGCCGGCGGGTACTTCGCCCCGCACATCCGCGCCTATATCCGCCGCTCCGGGGCGCCCAACCACATCGGGGCGATCGTGGCCGTCAAGGACCGTCTCAACGGCGCCAAGAACCCGTTGGCACATCTGCATCAGCCCGATATCACCGTCGAGAAGGTGATGCAGTCCCCGATGCTGTGGGACCCGATCCGCTATGACGAGACCTGCCCGTCCTCCGACGGTGCGGCCGCCCTGGTGATCGGCAACGAGGAGGCCGCCGAGGCGCACCTGGCCAACGGCAATCCGGTGGCGTGGATCCACGCCACCGCGCTGCGTACCGAGCCGCTGGCCTACGCCGGTCGCGATCAGGTCAATCCGCAGGCCAGTCGCGATGCCGCGGCCGCGCTGTGGCGCGATGCCGGCATCACCTCACCGATCGACGAGATCGATGCCGCCGAGGTGTACGTCCCGTTCTCCTGGTACGAACCGATGTGGCTGGAGAGCCTGGGCTTCGCGGCCGAGGGCGAGGGCTGGAAGCTCACCGAGGCCGGCGAGACCGCCATCGGCGGGCGGATCCCGTTCAACGCCTCCGGTGGTGTGCTGTCCTCGAACCCGATCGGCGCCTCCGGCATGATCCGGTTCGCCGAGTCGGCCATCCAGGTGATGGGCAAGGGCGGCGATCATCAGGTTCCGGGTGCCCGCAAGGCACTGGGTCACGCCTATGGCGGCGGCGCGCAGTACTTCTCGATGTGGGTCGTCGGGGCCGACAAGCCCACCCGGTGACCGCACCGGTGACGCTGGCGGGTCGACGGTCGCGGGAGGCGGCCGTCGCCCGCGACAAGGCGGCCTGGCTGGCGGTGTTCGCCGACGACGCGATCGTCGAGGATCCGATCGGACCGTCGCATTTCGACCCCGAGGGTAAGGGCCATCGCGGCAAGGAGGCCATCGCCGCCTTCTTCGACAAGGCGATCGCCCCGAGTCAGCTCGAATTCCGCTTCGAGAAGACCTATGTCTGCGGCCCCGAAGAGGCCAACGTCGGGCATATCGTGATCGTCGCCGGCGGCTACCGCGTGGTGGCAGAGGGCGTGTTCACCTACCGCGTGAACGCCGAGGGCAAGATTGCTGCGCTGCGCGCCTACTGGGAAGTGGACAAGGCGACCGCCAGCGCACAACGGGTGTGACGGCCGGGTGTGCGGGCTCCGATCGCGTAGGCTGGGCAGCGATTTCGTCCGCTAGGTGTCTCGAATTGATGTTGTCCCGATCACATGTAGTCGCTGCCGCACTGCTCGCCGTCGGCCTCTCCGCCTGCGCTCCCAGCCAGCCGGGTGCCCCGAGCAGCGCTGCGCCGACGCTGCCCGCATTCACCACCAGCGCCACTCCCACGACCACCGCGCCCGCGCAGGCCACCGACTACACCCGGCTACTGGTCACCGCCGCCGATCTCAGTGACGCCGAGGACACCTTCACCGAGCGGCACATCGAAGCCTCACCAGGCGGGCTGCCGGGGGCGAGTGCGTTTTTCGTCAACGCCGAGGACACCCGCGCCATCAGCTCGACGATCCTGGTCTACGACAACCCGGGCACCGCCGCGACCGCGCTCAAGGAAGCGCGGGGCACGCTGGGTAGCAGGGTGACGGGAAACCCGGTGCCCGGCGGGGTGGGTCCGGACAGCGTGATGGTCCGTGGCGCCGACCCGGACGAGGCCAAGGACATCACCGTGCTGATGTTCACCCAGGGTCGCGCGCTGGCGCGCCTGGAATTCCAGAGCGCGGGCGGCGACGCCACCACCGACGGCTACGTGACCACCGTCGGCAAGATGCAGCAGATCGCGCTGCGCTCCGGTCTGCAAGACGAGAACTGAGCCGGCGCCCGGTACCGCCGGGCGTGTTCGATAGCTCCAGCTATCTCCAGCCGAGCCGCATTCCGTCGGTTCATGGCTACAAAACGGCAGTTGGCGCAGTATGCGTTGCGCACTGCCCGGTCAAAACTGTAACGTGTTCTAGTTAGAGAGACCAGATACGGGAGGCCCACCGTGACTACCGAGACAGCCGGCATTCGCGAGATCGACACCGGCGACCTGCCCGACCGCTATGCGCGCGGTTGGCATTGCCTGGGACCGGTGAAGGACTACCTCGACGGCAAGCCGCACGGGGTGGAGATCTTCGACACCATGCTGGTCGTCTTCGCCGACTCCGAGGGTGAGCTCAAGGTTCTGGACGGTTACTGCCGGCACATGGGCGGCAACCTCGCCCAGGGCACCATCAAGGGTGACACCGTGGCCTGCCCGTTCCACGATTGGCGCTGGGGTGGCGACGGCAAGTGCAAGCTCGTCCCCTACGCCAAACGCACACCGCGCCTGGCCCGCACCCGCGCCTGGCACACCGACGTACGCGGCGGGCTGCTCTTCGTCTGGCATGACCACGAGGGCAACCCACCGCAGCCCGAGGTTCGGATCCCCGAGATCCCCGAGTTCGCCAGCGACGACTGGACCGACTGGCGGTGGAACACGATGCTCATCGAGGGCTCCAACTGCCGCGAGATCATCGACAACGTCACCGACATGGCGCACTTCTTCTACATCCACTACGGGTTGCCGACGTACTTCAAGAACGTCTTCGAGGGCCACATCGCCAGCCAGTACCTACACAACGTCGGCCGTCCCGACGTCAACGACCTGGGCACCACCTACGGTGAGGCGCACCTGGATTCCGAGGCGTCCTACTTCGGTCCGTCGTTCATGATCAACTGGCTGCACAACAACTACGGCGGGTTCAAGGCCGAGTCGATCCTGATCAACCGCCACTACCCGGTCAGTCAGGACTCCTTCGTGCTGCAGTGGGGCGTCATCGTCGAAAAGCCCAAGGGGCTCGATGAGAAGACCACCGACAAGCTGGCCCGCGTCTTCACCGAGGGCGTCTCCAAGGGGTTCCTGCAGGACGTCGAGATCTGGAAGCACAAGACCCGGATCGACAACCCGCTGCTGGTCGAGGAGGACGGCGCCGTCTATCAGATGCGCCGCTGGTATCAGCAGTTCTACGTCGACGTCGCCGACGTGACACCCGATATGACCGACCGCTTCGAGATGGAGGTCGACACCACCATCGCCAACGAGAAGTGGCATGTCGAGGTCGAGGAAAACCTGAAGCTGCAGCAGGACGCCGCCGAGCAGGACGCCGCCGAACAGGGTGAGCCGCAAAAAGAGTCCGCGCAGCCGAGCTGATGACCACGCATGACGAGCGGGCCGGAACACCAGATATTGACGATCTGGCCCGCTCCATGCTGCTCCTGCACGGCGGACACGACGACGAGGACGACCACGACCACCCGGACCCCCGTACGAGTACCGGGAACTGGTCCAAGGCACCGGATTTCAGCTCCGATCCGCTCCGGGCGGCGGCGGTGCACGAAGCCACCGAGCGGGACAAGCAGCGGTATCTGACCTCCGGGTTGGCCTCAGTGGACTGCCGGTACTGTCATGCCACCGTGCAGGTCAAGAAGCTGGGCACCGAACACACGTCGGTGCAGTGGAATTCGGCGGCGACCAAGCGCTGCGCGGTCTTCGACGAGATCCGTTCCTCCGGCGGCGATCCGGCACGGGCACGCTCGTGCCACCGGCTCACCGACAGCATCAAGCACGCCATCGCCGAGGGATGCCTGGAGGAATTCTCCAGCGCACCCTCCCCCGGCGACGGCTAGGTTCTCTCTTGCGATTTCGGTGAGGATACGTGCGCACGGCGTACGTATCCTCACCGAAATCACAGTCCCTTGAAGCGCTCCTTGACCTGCTCGTCGGTCAGCCCGTAATCGCTGAGCGAGTAGGTATGCTTGGGTGCCCGCGGGCCCTTCTTGCTCTCCTCGTGGCTGGCGGTCATGGCCTGGCGCGCCGCATCGGTGAACTCGATCCCGAACGTGCTGTAGATCCCCTCCACTGCGGCGACCGGATCCTTGATGAACTCGAAATAGTCGACATCGCAGAACTGTGCCGGATCATGCTTGGCCCGTTCGGCGTTGAACAGTTCCAGCCCACGGGACCAGGTCTCCAGGGAGTCCTCGCCGATGACCTTGCCGGAGAAGCTGTTCGACCAGCCCTCGGTGGTGTGCTGGGCCAGTGAGCACATCGAGGCCATGATCGTCTCGGCCGGCCGGTGGCATTGCACCACCAGCGCATCGGGGTAGGCAGCGAACAACGCGTCGAGGGCGAACAGGTGGCTCGGATTCTTGAGCACCCAGCGCTTTTCGGGCTCGTTGAGGCCGATCAACTGCAGGTTCTTGCGATGCCGCTGATAGGACTTGGTCCAGTCCTGCTGGGCCAGCCAACGCGAATAGGTGGGGATGTGCGCCAGGGTCTCATAGGACACCGAATGCAGCGATTGCCGTAACAGCTGCCAGCACTCTTCGACCTCGTCGGCGGTCATGTAGTGCAGGCCGGTGTAGTCAGGGTTCTCCTCATGCGCCTTGGTGAACTGCGCATCGAGCTGGGCGAAGATCGGATTATCCGACCAGGTTTCGCGCGGTGGACGCGGCTGCGGGAACTCGGCCAACCACAGCTCGAGGCCCTGGTGCCGCGGATCGGCGGTGAGCAGCCGGTGGATGACAGTGGTGCCGGTGCGCGGCAGTCCGGTCACGAAGATCGGTCGCTCGATCGGCACATCGGCGTGCTGCGGATACTGCTTGAACGCCGCCTCCGACACCAGCCGGGCCACCAGCGCATTCCGGACGAAGAAGCGCTGCATCTTGCTGCCGAATTCGGTGAGATCAGCATCCCGCTGATACGCGTCCAACAGGACGGCGAGCGCCTCCTTGTAGTTGTCGCTGTCATCACCGAAATCGTCGAGCCCACAGGCTTTGGTCGCCGATGCATGCAGATCTTCGACGGTTCCCACGTCGGTGCGTGTCATATCGAGTGCTCCATCAGAACTTGTACTCCCCGCAGTTGACATCCAGAGTCTGCCCGGTGATACCGCTGGACAGATCGCTGGCCATGAACAGAATCGCCGAGGCCACCTCGTCCTCGGTCGGCAGTTTCTTCAGATCACTGTTGGCGGCGGCGGCCTTGTAGATCTCGTCCACCGTCGTGCCGTACTTACCCGCCTGGTGCTCGAAATAGCTCTGCAACGTTCCGCCCCAGATATAGCCGGGCAGAACCGAATTCACCCTGATCCCGGCCTCACCGAGCTCGCTGGCCAGCGACTGCGACATGGCCAGCAACGCCGACTTGGCCAGCTTGTAGGCGCCCTGCTTGGGATCGGAGTGCCGAACGACCATCGAGTTGACATTGACCACCGACCCCTTGGACTCGGTCAGTGCGGGGGTGAAACCCTGGATGAGTCGCAGTGCGCCGAGCACGGTGAGCTCGACGGTCTCCCGAATGTGCTCGAAGCTGGTCTTGGCGAACGGTTTCATCGACGGCACCCGGAATGCGTTGTTGATCAGGACGTCGACCTTGCCGAACTCGGACATCGAGGTCGAAACCAGGTTGGCCACCTGGGCCTCGTCGGTGATATCCGTACCGACGGCCAACGCCCGGCGGCCGAGCGCGCGCACCTGTCCCGCGACATCCTCCAGACGTTCCACGGTGCGGGCGGCCAGGATCACATCGGCACCCTCCTCGGCACATCGACGCGCCAGCGTGGTGCCCAGCGCCGGGCCCACACCGCTGATGACGACAACTCGATCCTTCAGAAGTCCACCCACAGTCGCGGCCATGCTCAACCCACCATTCTTTCGCCGATCAGCTTCTGGCGCAGCGCGATCCGTGCCCGCCAATCATCCTGGGAGATCTTGTTCGATTCGTAGTAGGGCAATGCCGCCGGCACGGCATCCAGGTCGACGATCTCCATCGTCGGGCCGTCGGCCTCGGTCAGTTCCCGCGAGACCCGCTGCCAGCGGAACTGCAGGTACCCCTTACGGTGGCCGAGCGTCTCACACCAGTTCGTCACGCCCGGGTTGCCCTCGGACACCACGATGCGGATCTTGCCGTCCGGATCCGCCTGTGCCTGAGTACCGTTCAGTGAGGTCTGGTGATTGATGTAATCCAGCGAGATGTACCACAGGCTGCCCAACTGGAACCCGAGGTAGGGCGCATCGCTCACCGGTAGCGTGATGACGATCGCCTGCTCACCCGTGATGTCGTAATGCCCGACCGAGGAGTACTGGGTGGCCAACCCGCCCGGGGTCAGCCGCGGCGCGGTCAGTGTGTTGACCGGCAGGTTGTCATAGAACCACTTGGGGAACTGCAGCCAGGTCTTCACCCGTTGCACCAACTGCTTTCCCGCGACGTTGAATCTCTTCTCGATCAGTTCCTTGGACAGCGGCTCCGGCGCGGTACCCGCGGTGTCGGTGCGAGCGATCGCGAAGGCGCCGCGCTGGGCGGACCAATCGTTGTAGACCTCGCGGATCACCAACTGGGCGGGCTTGTCCGGGGTGAAGCGCCATTCGAAGGTGCCGTCGGCGGCGATATCGAGCTTGCGGTCGTCGAAGGCGGTCTCGCTGTCGGGCACCGTTTCGTCGGTGTACTCACCGCCGATGAGCTGGAAGCTGACGTCGGTGGTGGTGCCGCGCCGCCCGGTCACGACGTATTCGTGGCCCGGCTGCACTCGGGTGCCGAAGTACATGGTGTCCGGGTTGTCCAGACCCATCTTGGTGAACGGACCGGTTCCGCTGTGCAGGAACGGATGCTCGCGGTCGTAATCGAACGCCACATGCGTGCACGCCGCGATGCATCCCGCCAGATACTGCAGGCCTTCCAGCAGATCGGCTTCGGACTCGATGAAGGGGGCTTCGGTGACGAGGCGTTCGGCCTCGGCGATGGCATCGGCCAGCGGCTGCGAATACATCCGGGCATCACCTTTCGTTCCAATATTGGACCGTCGTGGTAGAGTTTCCGACCTGAGACTAGAACGCGTTCTAGTTCACGTCAACGTCGGGAGGTGCGGTGCCAGACCAGGCGACCGGACGCGCGTCCCCGCCCACCGAACGGGTGGTGGCGGTGCTGAACTTCCTGGCCGCGCACCCGCATGACCGCTTCGGGCTCTCCGAACTGGCCCGCCGGGTCAACCTCAGCAAGCCCACCTGCCTGGGGATCCTGACCAGCCTGACCGAGTCGGGCTACCTCGTACGCCAGGCCGGCGAGGGCACCCGGGACAAGACCTACGGGCTCGGCCCCGCGCTGATCACGCTGGGGCACACCGCGCAACAGGCCCTGCGGGTGAGCCCCGCGGCGCAGGCCGAGTTGCGATCACTGTCGGATGCATTCGGTGCCACCGCTGCCCTGTCCGGTGTCGTCGACGACCGCATCACGCTGCTCGAACTCGTCTCGCCCCCGGGCACACCCATCACGGTGCGAGTCGGGCAGAGCTACCCGTTCGCGCCACCGGTCGGGCTGATGTTCGTCCTCTGGGACGACGGGGCGGTCCGCGACTGGCTCGCCAAGGAACCCACGATTCCGTTGGACACCGACAGCGATCGGTTCGAACGGGTCATCACCGCCTGCCGCGCCTGCGGATATCTGGTGGAGCGGCTCACCCCCGGTGGCCGGAGGCTGTATGCGCTGATGGCGGGCATGTCGAACACGCTGCCCGACGAACTCCGGGCGCTGCTCGGGGAATTGGTCTCCGATATCGGTGAGCGGGTCTACCTACCGGGCACCGATGATCCCGAGACGCGTCACGACATCAGCGTCATCGCCGCTCCCGTCTTCGATCACCACCGCCGCCAGGTGATGGTGGCGACGATGCAGATCGGCGCGGCATTGACCGACGCCGATATCGCGGCACGTGCGCACGCGCTGATGGCGACCGCCGACGCGGTCACCTCGTCCCTCGGCGGCATCAAGCCCGGGTTCTAGCTCACCGCCGCCAGCGCGAACGGCAGCACGTCGACCGCCCCGGCGGCCCGGACGGTCAACGCGGCCATCGTCATCGTCCACCCGGTATCGGTCATATCGTCGACCAGCAGCACGGTCTCGCCAGCGACGCCTGCCGGCAACTCCCAGGCATCGCGCAGCGCGGCAACCCGATAGGCCGAGTTGGCGGCGACCACGGGTCGGTGTTCGGGCGAATAGTTCAGGACACCGAGATCTTTCAGCTTCCCGACCGCCGCCAACCGGGTCGCGATGCTGCGGATCAAGACCGGGTGGCGCACCGAATCGACGGCGAGTACCGAGGTCGGCCGCCGCGCCCAATCCCACGCCTTGAGCACCTCGATGGCCGCGGTGATCACGGCGTCGGGCACCTCGGCATCCGGTTCGTCGAGCAGCGTCCGCAAGCGGGCACCCCATCCCAGGTCGGTCAGCCTGCCGATCACCCGGCCCGCCGACGGCCCCTCCCCGATCCGTCCGGACAGATCCACCCCGATCCGGCTCATGCCGGTGGGCCACTGTTTGCGTGGAGCGATCTCGACGCCGGGGCGCATCAGCCGCGCGCGGGTCGCCTCCACCGACTCCGCGTCGACCTCGGAGCGATACCGCGGGCCGACGCAATTATCACACCGCCCGCACGCCTGCGGACCGAGCTCCGGATCATCGAGTTGCTTGCGCAGGAACACCATTCGACAGTCGGTGGTGCGCTGGTAGTCGAGCATGGCCTGTTGTTCACGTTTGCGCGCCTCGTCGAGGCGCGCGTATCGGGGCTCGTCGTAGGACCAGGGTTGCCCGGTGCCGATCCAGCCGCCCTTCACCCGGCGCACCGCCCCGTCGACATCGAGGACCTTGAGCACCATCTCCAACCGCGACCTGTTGAGGTCCACCAGCGGCTCCAGCGCCGCGGTGGACAACGCCCGATCGGGTTCGAGTGCACCGATCACCTTGCGCACCAAGGGTTCCGACGGAAAGGCGACCGAGGCGAAGTAGCGCCACACGTCGACATCCTCGCGGCCCGGCAGCAGGATCACCTCGGCGCTGTCGGTCGATCGGCCGGCGCGCCCGACCTGCTGGTAGTAGGCGATCGGCGACGACGGCGCACCGAGGTGCACCACGAACCCCAGGTCGGGCTTGTCGAAACCCATCCCCAGCGCCGAGGTGGCGATCAATGCCTTGACCCGATTGCCCAGCAGGTCGGCCTCCAACTGCTCGCGCTCGGAGGCCTCGGTACCGCCGGTATAGGCGGCCACGGTGTGGCCGTGCTCGCGCAGCAGGGCGGCGATATCGTGCGCCTGGGCCACCGTCAGCGTGTACACGATGCCCGAACCCGGCAGGGAATCCAGATGCGCGGCCAACCACGCCGCGCGTTGCGCGGGACCGCCCGCCTGTACCACCGACAGCCGCAGCGATTCTCGATCCAACCCACCGCGCAGGACCAGGGTGCCGTCCCCGGAGCCGCCGACGCCCAGCTGGGTGGCGACATCCTCGACGACGCGGTCGTTGGCGGTCGCCGTGGTGGCCAGCACCGGGATATCGGTGCCCAACTCGGCGACGAGGGTGCGGATGCGCCGGTAGTCGGGCCGGAAATCATGCCCCCAGTCGGACACACAGTGCGCCTCGTCGACGACCACCAGACCGGCGTCGGCGGCCAGCGCGGGCAGCACCGCGTCACGGAAGTCCGGGTTGTTCAACCGCTCCGGACTGACCAGCAGCACGTCGAGTTCACCGGCCCGCACCCTGGTGTGCACGTCCTCCCATTCGGTGACGTTGCTGGAGTTGATGGTGGCCGCCTGCACCCCCGCTTTGCGCGCGGCCTCGACCTGGTTGCGCATCAAGGCCAGCAGCGGGGACACGATCACCGTCGGCCCACGGCCCGCGGCACGTAGGAGTTTGGCGGCGATGAAGTACACCGCCGATTTGCCCCACCCGGTGCGCTGTACCACCAGCGCGCGTCGGCGGTGGACGACGAGTGCCTCGATGGCCGTCCACTGGTCATCGCGCAGGACGGCCTGCGGCCCGGCCAGCTGTTCGAGGATGGCCTGCGCGTCGGTGCGGGTGGTCATCGGTCCATCGTGCCAACCGGGTATGACGTGCCCGCTCAGCGCACCCTGGCGATGACGTCCAGGTCGACACCGCGCGCCACGGCCAGATGCACCGGGTGCCGGGCAGCTCCCCGGTGCAGATCGACAGGACCGTGCGGGGAATCCCAGCCCCACTCGTCGAAGGCCCGGCGGGCGTCGGCGACCGTGGGCACCGATGTCGTCGCGATACCGGCCAGCAGGTGCACTCCCGAGTAGGTCGTCTCGGCCATCGTGCCGGGCGCCGGTGCCGCGGGCTCCCCGATCGGGCCGGTGCCATTGATCAGATCGAAGGCGCGGCTGAATCCGGCGCTGAACTCGGCAGCGGCGGCCGAAGCCAGGCCGGCGAACCAGCCCGCCGAGATGAACAGGTTCCCGGTCGCCTCGCTGCCACTGGCCAGTACCACCGTCTCGTCGGTGAACGGGCTGAACCGGGTGACGGTGGCATCCAGGCCCGCCGCGGCGAACGCCCGGTTGAAGCGCACCGCGTCCGAGCCGACCAGCAGTGTGATGACACCGTCGGCGCCGGCGGCGACGATATCGGCGAGCACCCGGTCCCACGCGAACGGATCGTCGGCGCCCAGTGGCAGGAACCGCTCGCCCAGGATCGAGATGTCGCTACCGTCCAAGCCGGCCCGGGTCGCCCGCGCCGATCCTCGTGGCCATACGTAGTCGTTGCCGACGATGAACCACCGCCGCAACCGCAGTTCGGTGCGCAGCCAGTGCAGCGAGGCGATGATCTGATCGCCCGGGACCTCCCCGCTGCACAGCACTCCGTCGCTGCGTTCGCCACCTTCATAGGCCGCGGCGTACACGTAGGGGACGCGGCCGCCGACCTCGCGGGCGATCGCCTGCCTCGCGTTGGACAGATGCCAGCCGGTGACGGCATCGACGGCTCCGGAATCCACCAATTCCCTGATCCGAGTCGCGACCCCGGTGGGATCGCCACCGGCGTCCACATGCACGAACTGCACCGAGCGTCCGGCCACCCCACCCGCGGCGTCGATCTCGGCGGCGGCGAGTTCGGCGGCGGCCCGACACTCGAGCCCGAAGATGCCGGCCGGACCACGACGCGGCAGTGCCAGCGCCACCCGGAACTCCGAACGGGAGCGCCGATGTTGTTCCGTCCTGGCGAACGGATCTGGCATGCTGTGAAGTCCTGATCGGGAAGGCATGTCATGGACGATCTCGTCGAGGCCCTCGCGTTGCTGCGGCGCGCCGCCGTCGTCGCCGCGAGCATCGACGGCGCGCTCGCCGGGACCGATCTGACGGTCGATCGCTGGCGGGCGCTGCACGTCATCCACCACGATCCCGGCTGCTCGATGTCCGATATCGTCGACGCGCTCGCCATCCCGTCCACCTCGGCGACACGCATCGTCGACGCACTTGTCGAACTCGGCGCGGTGTATCGCACCGTCTCGGCGCAGGACCGCCGCCGAACCACGCTGCGGTCGTCGTCGCATGGTGCCGAACTCCTCCGAACCGCAGAGTCGGCAATCACCCCAATTGTTTTCCTTCGGGACGGCGACCCCACGCCAATCTAGGACGTGCGTATTACGTCATTGTAGAGCGCACGGCCTGCGGCCACCGGGTGAACTGCCGCAGCCATGACGATCGTGTAAACAATCCCGGCCGGCGCTGCAGATGCGCCGGTTTGCCCTTGACGGAGCGTCCCGCCGGTGTAGGTTCGACATTATTCCCAGATGGGAACATTTGACGAACAGGGTTTCCGTGCCACGCTATCGCTATCGCTGCCCGGACGACGGGCCATTCGACATGACCTTCCCCATCGGGACCGCACCGGCCAGTGTCGAATGTGAAAAGTGTTGCGCAGCAAGCAATCGCCTCTATGGCGGTGGTGCGATGGTGCGTTCAAACCCGGCCGGCACCCGCGCGCTGGACCTCCATGCGCAGTCCCAGGCCAACCCCGGCGTCGTCCGCAGATCGTCAGCCTCGTCCGATCCGGCACGCCTACGGTACGCCGATCCGCGTCACCGGATGCTACCCAAACCGTAACGCCTTGTATCAGAACGTTTTCCGTCAATCGAGGAGGCACACATGCCCGAAGTGATCTTTCCCGTCGACCAGAGCAAGCCGTTTCGCGAGCAGCAGCTGGTCGGGCACAACCGCTGGCACCCGGACATCCCGGCCGTGGCGACGGTGAAGTCCGGCGACAGCTTCCGGGTGGAGTCCAAGGAATGGTTCGACGGGACCATCGTCAACTCCGATGACGCCAACGACATCCGTGACTGCGACCTCACCATGGTCCACCAATTGTCCGGCCCGTTCGCCGTCGAAGGCGCGCAACCCGGCGACCTACTGGTCGTCGACATTCTCGACGTCGGTCCGGTACCCCAGCAGACCGGACCGGTGGCCGGCCAAGGGTGGGGTTACACCGGGATCTTCGCCAAGGACAACGGTGGCGGTTTCCTCACCGATTGGTTCCCCGACGCCTACAAGGCGATCTGGGATTTCACCGGCCAGAAGGCCACCAGTAGGCATGTGCCGGGAGTGGAGTTCACCGGCCTGATCCATCCCGGCCTGATGGGCACCGCGCCCAGTGCGGACCTGTTGGCAAAATGGAATCACCGCGAAGCCCAGCTCATCGCCACCGATCCCGACCGGGTGCCGCCGCTCGCGCTGCCGCCGCTGCCGTCCAATGCGGTGTTGGGCAGCCTCACCGGAGCCGACTACGAGCGTGCCGCGGCCGAGGCGGCCCGCACGGCCCCGCCGCGGGAGAACGGTGGCAACCAAGACATCAAGAACCTCTCCAAGGGCAGCCGGATCTTCTATCCGGTGTTCGTGGACGGCGCCAATCTGTCGCTGGGCGACCTGCACTTCTCTCAAGGCGACGGCGAGATAACCTTCTGTGGCGCGATCGAGATGGGCGGCTACATCGATCTGCGCGTGGAGATCATCAAGGGCGGGATGGAGACCTACGGTGTCACCACCAATCCGATCTTCATGCCGGGGATCGTGGAACCGCGTTACTCGGAGTTCCTCACCTTCGTCGGGTTCTCGGTAGACCGCAACGGCACCCAGCACTACCTGGACACCACGCTGGCGTACCAGAATGCTTGCCTCAACGCCATCGAGTACCTGTCGAAATTCGGCTGGACCAAGGAGCAGGCCTACCTGATCCTGGGTGCCGCGCCGGTGGAGGGCAGGATGTCCGGCGTCGTCGATGTCCCCAATTCATGTGCCACGCTGTATATTCCGACCGCCATCTTCGATATCGATGTGCGCCCGTCCAGCACTCCGCCGCAGCGGATCGACCGCGGGCAGTGCGCGGTGAGCAACTGATGCCCGCACCCACCGACGCCGAATACTTCGATCTCGGGGACTTCACCCTGCAGAACGGTTTCACACTGCGCGATGCCCGGCTCGCCTACAAGACCTACGGCACGCTCAACGCCGACAAGTCCAACGTGATCGTCTATCCGACCTGGTATTCGGGTTGGCACACCGACAACGAATGGCTCATCGGACCCGGCCGCGTCCTGGACCCTGTGACCGCATTCATCATCGTCCCGAACATGCTTGGCAACGGTCTGTCGTCATCACCGTCGAACACGCCGGCGCCCTATGACGGACCCCGTTTCCCGGCGGTGACGTTCCATGACCAGGTGGAAGCCCAGTATCGTTTGGTCACAGAAAAATTCGGTATCGGTTCGATCTCCCTGGTGACCGGATGGTCGATGGGTGCCGGTCAGACCTATCAGTGGGCCGTGAGCCATCCGGAGATGGTGGAGCGGGCCGCACCGTTCTGCGGGTCGAGCATCACCGCCCCGCACAACAAGGTGTTCCTGGAGTCACTGGTGGCCGCGTTGACGGCCGATGCGGCGTTCGCCGAAGGCGACTACGACCCGGCCCGGCCTCCGATCAAGGGCCTGCGGGCCTTTGCCAGGGTGTACTCCGGATGGGGCTACTCACAGGCCTTCTATTGGCAAGAGACGTGGCGCGAACTCGGCTACACCTCCTTCGACGATTTTCTCTACGGATTCTGGGAGGGCTTCTTCCGCGACGGCCGCGACCCCAACAACCTGATCACGATGATCGGCACGTGGCACAGCGGAAATGTCGGGAACACACCGGGTTTCGATGGCGACGTAGAGAAGGCGCTGGCCTCGATCAAGTGCCCGCTGCTGGCCATGCCCGCCGAGAAGGATCTGTACTTCCCGCCCGAAGACGAGCAGTGGGCCAGTCAGTTCATACCCGACGGCGAGGTCAGGGTGATCCCCGGAATCTGGGGGCATTTCGCCGGCGGTGGCGCCAACGATGTGGACACCGATTTCATCGACGCCGGGTTGCGCGAGCTGATGAGCAAGCCGGGATACGCGCCGCCGGAGTAGTCTCCCGCCAAAGGGGGACACATGGTGCGATTGCATGTCGAACGGGTCATCGCGGCAATGCCGGAACGGGTGTTCGACTGGCTTGACGACCCGGCCAACCTGGTGACCGCCCCGATGATCCTGCGTGCCGGTTGGGCCGCGGATTCCGTGGAACCCGGGGCCGGTGCCGTGCGGGAAGCGGTCGGCACGGGAGTGTGGCTACGGGAACAGATCACCGAATACGATCGCCCGCACCGCTATTCGTATCTCATAGTGCGCTCGTTTCCGGCATTCGGTCACGAGGGCGGGACAGTGACCCTGTCGGCGGCAACCGGGGGTACCCACGTCGACTGGGTCAGCAGCTACTCTCATCCGTTGCGCGCCGGCGGCGCGGCGTTGAATGTCATTACCGCACGGTTGCTGCCGTGGAACTTCGAGGCGATCCTGGCTGCCTGCGCCCGTGCACTGGAGCGCTGATCACCTCGATCGCGTCGACTCATCTCCAGAGCGGCCGCGCGCTGCCCGTGTACGCGCGGCCGGTTCCGGACGGTGATTCACATCAGGCGTTCTGGGCTTCCTGTTCGCGTTTGATTTCCAGGGCGATGTCGATGAGTTGGTCTTCTTGGCCGCCGATGAGTTTGCGTTGCCCGGCCCGGTGCAGCAGTTGGTGCGCGGGTACGCCGTAGCGCTCGGACTGACGGATGGCGTGCTTGAGGAAACTGGAATACACCCCCGAGTAACCCATGATCAACGCGTTGCGATCCAGCAGGCATTCCGCGGGCATCGCCGGGGCCACAACCTCTTCGGCGGCATCGGCGATCTCGAAGAAATCGATCCCGGTCTTCACCCCGATCTTGTCGAACACCCCGATCATCGCCTCCACCGGCGCATTACCCGCACCAGCACCGAACCGCCGACACGACCCATCGATCTGCTTGGCACCCGCGCGCACCGCCTCGATGCTGTTGGCCACCCCCAACCCGAGATTCTCATGACCATGAAAACCGACCTGCGCGTCATCACCGAGCTCGGCCACCAACGCAGACACCCGATCAGCGACCTGATCGAGCACCAACGCACCCGCCGAATCCACCACATACACACACTGACATCCCGCATCGGCCATGATCCGGGCCTGGGCAGCCAGCTTCTCCGGGCTGATGGTGTGGCTCATCATCAAAAAACCCACCGTCTCCAGGCCGAGTTCACGGGCCAACCCGAAATGCTGAATCGACACATCAGCCTCGGTGCAATGGGTCGCGATGCGGCAGATCTCCCCACCGTTGTTCTGCGCCTGGATGATGTCCTCCTTGGTCCCCACACCCGGCAACATCAAAAACGCGATCTTGGCGTCCTTGGCCGTCTCGGCCGCCAGCTTGATCAACTCCTGCTCAGGAGTTTTCGAAAACCCGTAATTGAAGCTCGACCCACCCAGCCCATCACCGTGAGTCACCTCGATCACCGGCACGCCCGCGGTATCAAGGGCAGCGACGATCGAGGCCACCTCATCGGCGCTGAACTGGTGACGCTTGTGATGGGACCCGTCGCGCAGCGACGTATCGGTCATCCGGACATCCCACACCGGATTGAAGAAAATCTCGCTCATGCCTGCACTCCTGCTCCCGCTGCGCTGCGTTCCTTGGCGATCTCCTCGCCGACCTTGGTCGCCGCCGCGGTCATGATGTCCAAATTCCCCGCATACGGGGGCAGATAATCCCCGGCCCCCTCGACCTCGACGAAGATGGTCACCACATGCTGGCCACCATTGACCACCGACGGCTCATCGAACTGCGGCTCATTGAGCAACCGATACCCGGGCACATAGCTCGCCACCTGCCCGACGACCTCCTTGATCGAGGCGGTGATCGCCGCGTGATCGGCATCCTCAGGGATCGCACAAAAGATGGTGTCCCGCATGATCATCGGCGGATCCGCCGGATTCAAAATGATGATCGCCTTACCGCGTGCCGCCCCACCAATATCCCGCACACCGGCACTGGTGGTCTTGGTGAACTCATCGATATTCGCCCGCGTCCCCGGCCCCGCCGACGCGCTCGACACCGACGCCACAATCTCGGCATACCGCACATCCACCACACGCGACACCGCGTACACCATCGGGATCGTCGCCTGCCCACCACAGGTCACCATGTTCACATTCGGCGCACCCAGATGCGCCCGCAGATTCGCCGGCGGAATCACCCCCGGCCCCACCGCCGCCGGAGTCAGATCGATCGCAGTGATCCCCGCCGCCTCATACCGCGGCGCCGCATCACGATGCACATACGCCGAGGTGGCCTCGAACACCACATCAGGCCTCTCGGACTGGCCCAGCAACCAGTCCACCCCCTCATGGGAGGTCTCCAACCCCAGCTTGCGGGCACGCGCCAACCCCTCCGACGCCGGATCGATCCCGATCATCCACCGCGGCTCCAACCAGTCCGACCGCAACAGCTTGTACAACAGGTCGGTGCTGATATTGCCCGACCCCACAATCGCAACACTCAACTTCTCAGCCATATGTGGCTCCTATTCGAAAGAAAGACGAACCGAACCCAGCCCGTCGAAATCCGCGACAAACTCATCCCCCGGCCGAGCATCCACAGCCCGCATACACGCACCCGGCAACACGATGTCCCCCGCACGCAGACGCACCCCGAACTGATCGACCTTGCGCGCCAACCACGCCACCGAGGTCACCGGATTACCCAACACCGCATCACTGCGACCCTCAGCGACCACCTCACCATTGCGTGTCAAGACGGCATCGATGGCCTTTATATCGATGTCCTTGGGCGACACCCGTTCCGGGCCCAGCACCCACCCCGCCGACGACGCATTATCGGCGATCGTGTCGCACAACTTGATCTTCCAGTCCGTGATCCGGGTATCGATCAGCTCGATCGACGGTGCGAACGCCGCCGTGGCGGCCAACACATCATCCTCGGTACACCCCGCCCCGGGCAGATCATCGGCCAAGATGAACCCCACCTCAACCTCCACCCGCGGATACAAAAACCGGCCCGCCGCAACCGGTTTGTCCTCGAACACCTCCATATCAGCGAGCAGATGACCGTAATCAGGCTCATCAACCCCCATCATCTTCTGCATCGCCTCCGAGGACAGCCCCACCTTGTGCCCGATCACCCGCGCACCCTCAGCCACCCGCTGCCGAATATTGATCAACTGGATCTCGTAGGCATCCACCACATCGATATCGGGATACCGATCCGTCAACGGAGTGGTCGGCACCCGACTACGCTCCGCCTCGGCCAAATCAGCCGCGAGCACCTCGCGCACCTCGACACTGAGCATGTTGGTGAATTCCCCTCGTAATCTCATCAGGCCCTCGACCGGCACAGTTGTGGGCCTGTTGTCGAAAGGCACTGCAATTCTATAACGTGTTCTACATGACTGAACAGGACTACAGTGTCTTTGACGTAGTGGTGGTAGGGAGCGGTGCTGCCGGCATGGTCGCCGCCCTCACCGCCGCTCACCAGGGACTCTCGACAGTAGTCGTTGAGAAGGCTCCGCACTATGGCGGTTCCACGGCGCGATCCGGCGGCGGCGTGTGGATTCCGAACAACGAGGTTCTGCAGCGTGACGGGGTCAAGGACACCCCCGCCGAGGCACGCAAATACCTGCACGCCATCATCGGCGATGTGGTGCCGGCCGAGAAGATCGACACCTACCTGGACCGCAGTCCGGAGATGTTGTCGTTCGTGCTGAAGAACTCGCCGCTGAAGCTGTGCTGGGTTCCCGGCTACTCCGACTACTACCCGGAGACGCCGGGCGGTAAGGCCACCGGCCGCTTGGTCGAGCCCAAGCCGTTCAATGCCAAGAAGCTCGGTCCCGACGAGAAGGGCCTCGAACCGCCGTACGGCAAGGTGCCGCTGAACATGGTGGTGCTGCAACAGGACTATGTCCGGCTCAACCAGCTCAAGCGTCACCCGCGCGGCGTGCTGCGCAGCATCAAGGTGGGTGTGCGGTCGGTGTGGGCCAACGCCACCGGCAAGAACCTGGTCGGTATGGGCCGGGCGCTGATCGCGCCGCTGCGCATCGGCCTGCAGAAGGCCGGGGTGCCGGTGCTGTTGAACACCGCGCTGACCGACCTGTACCTCGAGGACGGGGTGGTGCGCGGAATCTACGTTCGCGAGGCCGGCGCCCCCGAGTCTGCCGAGCCGAAGCTGATCCGAGCCCGCAAGGGCGTGATCCTCGGTTCCGGTGGCTTCGAGCACAACCAGGAGATGCGCACCAAGTATCAGCGCCAGCCCATCACCACCGAGTGGACCGTCGGCGCAGTGGCCAACACCGGTGACGGCATCGTGGCGGCCGAAAAGCTCGGTGCGGCATTGGAGCTCATGGAGGACGCGTGGTGGGGACCGACCGTCCCGCTGGTGGGCGCCCCGTGGTTCGCCCTCTCCGAGCGGAACTCCCCCGGGTCGATCATCGTCAACATGAACGGCAAGCGGTTCATGAACGAATCGATGCCCTATGTGGAGGCCTGCCACCACATGTACGGCGGTCAGTACGGCCAAGGTGCCGGGCCTGGCGAGAACGTCCCGGCATGGATGGTCTTCGACCAGCAGTACCGTGATCGCTATATCTTCGCGGGATTGCAGCCCGGACAACGCATCCCGAAGAAATGGATGGAATCGGGCGTCATCGTCAAGGCCGACAGCGTGGCCGAGCTCGCCGAGAAGACCGGTCTTGCCCCCGACGCGCTGACGGCCACCATCGAACGGTTCAACGGTTTCGCACGTTCCGGCGTGGACGAGGACTTCCACCGTGGCGAGAGCGCCTACGACCGCTACTACGGTGATCCGACCAACAAGCCGAACCCGAACCTCGGCGAGATCAAGAACGGTCCGTTCTACGCCGCGAAGATGGTACCCGGCGACCTGGGCACCAAGGGTGGCATCCGCACCGACGTGCACGGCCGTGCGTTGCGCGACGACAACTCGGTGATCGAAGGCCTCTATGCGGCAGGCAATGTCAGCTCACCGGTGATGGGGCACACCTATCCCGGCCCGGGTGGCACAATCGGCCCCGCCATGACGTTCGGCTACCTCGCCGCGTTGCATCTCGCTGGAAAGGCCTGATATGCCCATCGATGTCGAGCAGGCGCTCGCCGCCGACCTTGATCCGATCGAGTTCTCCTGGACCAGCAGCGATATCCAGCTGTACCACCTGGGCCTGGGCGCCGGTTCGGACCCGATGGACGAGCGCGAACTGCGCTACCTGACCGATAACACCCCGCAGGTGCTGCCCACCTTCGGCAATGTCGCGGCCAGCTTCCACATGACCCAGGCGCCGACCGTGCAGTTCCCCGGCATCGATATCGAGCTGTCCAGGGTGCTGCACGCCAGCGAGGGTGTCAGCGTGCCGGGCCCCATCCCGACCAGCGGGACGGGATTCTCCAAGCAGCGGTTCACCGAGATCTGGGACAAGGGCAAGGCCGCCGTCATCGTCAGCGAATCCACCGTGACCGATGCCTCGGGCACGGTGTTGTGGACGACCAAACGGTCCATCTTCGCCCGCGGCGAGGGTGGTTTCGGCGGCGAGCGCGGCCCGTCCACCTCGGTCGAATTGCCCGACCGCGCACCGGATGCCGAGATCGCGTTGCCGATCCTGCCGCAGCAGGCGCTGTTGTACCGACTGTGCGGTGACCGCAATCCCCTGCATTCCGATCCGGCGTTCGCCAAGGCGGCCGGCTTCGACCGGCCGATCCTGCACGGACTGTGCACATACGGTATCGGCGCCAAGGCGATCGTCGACCATTTCCTGGACGCCGACGTGTCCCAGGTCGCCAGCTACGGCGCCCGGTTCGCCGGCACCGTCATCCCCGGCGAAACCCTGCAGGCCAACATCTGGCGCCACGACGGCAAGTTCATCGGAACGCTGACCGCGCCGAGCCGTGACAACACCGTGGTGCTCTCGGGGGTGGAGCTCGTTCCGGCCGACTAGATCACACAACAACGGCGATGGTACCGCGTGGAATACGCGGCTCACCGACGGCGACTTGTGCTTCACCTGAGCACATCCTCGGAGGACTGGGTGCGCATGTGATCCCCAGCGTCGGCCCCGAAACCCGAGTGGGAGACTGTCGGCCGGATTCGGGGAGCGGGTCGCGTTGGCGGTACACTGACCCAAGTCGGGCCGTCCGCAGCATCGGAGGCCCCGGGAGGCGGTGCCCTTGTTCTTCACCGCGAGACTCCACGCGGCACACACTCGCGCTAACGGTTCTGGTTCGTGATATCCGCCGACCGGACCGGCGTCCTCGCCCGCTTTCTCGCCGTTGTGGGTCAATCGCCGATAGATATCCGAGGCGGTGAAAGGCTGTGTCGGGCGTGCCTGGCGACACTCCCGGTGAAAAGGGTCGGCATCTCCGTCATATCCGGCGACGATGGACACGAATTTCTCTGCGCCAGCGATGATGTCGCTGAACGCATGGAGTGGTCTCAGATCGCTTTGGGGCAAGGCCCCTCCGTGGAGGCCTTCGCCGTCGCCGGCCCCATATCGACACCAGATGCGTCGATGCCGGACACCCGCTGGCCGCTACTTGCCTTGGAAGCCGCGGCAGCCAGGGCTGGGTCGGTGTACGCACTTCCGCTCCAGCTCGGCGCGATCCGGGTAGGGGTGCTCAGCCTCTATCTGGACGCTGGATCCAGGCTGAACGATCGCGATTTCGGTGACGCAGTGGCGATCGCGGATCTCGTCACGTCGCTGATGCTCGCGTCGGGGACGACCGACGATCCGGACCCACTCGACCAATGGTGGGCGCAACCGCGGTCCTCCCGGGAGATCCATCAGGCCACCGGGATGGTGGTCGCGCAACTGGGCGTGCGCGCCCGGGAAGCCTACGCCCGCTTGCAGGGATATGCCTTCGCCAACGAGCTCGGACTCGATGAAGTGGCTGCCCAGGTGGTACACCACGGTCTGCGTATCGACACGGGTCCGGATGGCGACCAGGCTCCGGCGTCATGACACGCCGTAGGAACACCAGGCCACATCGTGGCAGAATGCCGTAGGGAGCAAAATGGACCGTTACGAAGGTTTGGCCCGCGCATTCGTGGGTCTGGCAGACACGCTGGTGGCCGATTTCGACGTAGTCGAACTGGCTCAACAGCTGGTGGAGAACGCCATGACACTGCTGCCGATCGATGCCGCAGGCATCGTCCTGGCCGATGTGGACGGCAGATTTCAGGTGCTCGCCTCCAACAGCGAACAGACCCGCCTGTTGGAATTGTTCCAGATCCAATACGACAACGGTCCGTGCCTGCGGTCCTACCGCACCGGCGAACAGGTGGTCGTCGACGATCTGCGGATCGGGATCGACCGCTGGCCGGAATTTGCCGCGCGCGCCATCGCGTACGGCTTTCTATCCGTCCATGCTCTACCACTGCGGTTACGCAACGACCGGGTCGGCGCCTTGAATCTGTTGCGCTTCGATTCCGGCAAGATGTCGGACGCCGATATCGCGATCGGACAGGCACTCGCCGATGTTGCGACCATCGGGATCGTTCACCAACGCGTCGCGCTGCAGTCCGATGTGCTGAATCAGCAGCTGCAGACCGCGTTGAACACCCGGACGGTCATCGAGCAAGCCAAGGGGGTCCTGGCCGAGCGCGGTGGTGTCGACATGGACGCGGCATTCCACCTGCTGCGCCGGTACGCGCGGCGTAACAACCGACGCCTTGCCGATGTCGCGCGCGCCGTCGTGGACGGTGCCGACACCGCGGCCATCCTCAACCCGAGCTGAGTCCCCGTCAGGGGCTCGGCTCGGCGGAAGAACTTCCTTCGCTGTCATTGTGGTTCGCGCCTGCCGGTTCATCAGTGGCCTGCGCCTCATCCGGCTCTACGGTGGGCGGACCGTCTTGAACTGTGGTGGTGTCGTCTTCGTCGGGGGCGGGGAACGGATCACCGTGCTCGTCGGACTCGAAGGAGTCGTCGGCATCCACGGCGTCCTCTGATTCCGGCTGCGGAACATGCGTCGGCTCGTCGAACACCTCCGCATTCGCAAAGGACAGGGCTGCGGTCGCCACCGGCCCGGCACTCGGCGGGGCGACGAATTCGGCCACGATCTGGTCGGCAGGCTCGGGAACCGCGGTGAACGTCGCCGCAGCCGGGGTCTCGATCTGGACCACCACCGCGAACTCCACAGCTTGTTGCACGATCACAGAAGTTGTTGTCATCGAGACGTTCTCGGCCACCGGCTGGACCGCTGGGGAGTAGACGATGTATGCCTGTCTACCGCTGATTGTGACGATATCGATCTGCTCGGTCGGTCCCGTTGTCGAGGTGATACCGATCTTGTCCAGCTCCGTCCTGATACCCGACAGGTCGTTCGAGTCCAGGAAGACGGCGTCGAGCACGGTGACCAGGTCGACCAGGTCGGGATGCTCGATCAACTGGGCCAGTAACGAATCCGGAAGCCTCAGCAGCGCCTGCAATTTCAGCTCCAGCGCTGCGACATCCACGTCGTGGCCATAGCGAGAACAGAGCAGCATCAACAGCGCCTGCAGCTTCGACCTCAGCGGCACCATCGACACGGCAAGCGCCCTACTCGCCTGGGAGAACGACCCGTAACTCGCCGGCACCGCGGGCATCCGAGCGGTGTCCATCAACCTGAAACTGATCCGGCTCGTCGACGCCGACAGGTCGCCGGCAGCATCCCGGACCGGGTTGGCCTCGGCGGAAACCGGAGGCGGCCCCTGCGAGAAGGGCACATAGACTCCGGATTCGACGGCGGAGGGAAAAAGCGCCCACGCGTTGATCGCCACACCCGAAACGAGTAGCACGAGGAAGCCGCGTTTACCGGTGATGCCCAGGGGGGTGGCGCTGCGCCCTATCGGGTGCGCAGCTGCGCGCTCACCGACTCTGGGTTCGCGGATCGCCGTCAACGGGGGCAATGGCTGGATTTCAGACTGCTCGGTCATCGGTTTCTCTCCTGGTGTGGGCGATCACGGCGCCGTCCGGTCGGGGGCCCGACTACCGTGTGGCGATATGACGAGCTCCGTGCGGGTCCACCGCGGAGACCCCTGTGCGCCCTGATCTCCGGCGCCGCGCAAGGGCGGCGAAGGCACGGAGATTGTTGCGTCGTTCGTTGTTTCTCGTCTTCACGCTGATGATCGCGGTCGCTGCTGGGTTGCCCGTCTTCGTGCATCCCCAGGTGGACACGCTGCGCCGTGCCGATGCCATCCTGATCCTGAGCGGGCCACACCACGGCCGGTATCCCTTCGGATTCGATCTCGCCGAACAGGGCTGGGCGCCCAACCTGGTCGTGTCGGATCCGAGCGGAACGGACAACCCGCGCCTGACCCGGTACTGCACCGACCCGCACCCCGGGTTCACCGTGTACTGCTTCGCCCCGGACCCGGCCACCACGAAGGGTGAGGCACAGGAGTTGCAGCGGCTCGCTTCCGAACATGGTTGGCGCACAGTCATCGTGGTGACATTTCGGCCCCACGCTTCCCGGGCCAGGTACATCCTGGAGAAGTGCTTCGACGGTGAGCTCGTGATGGTGCCGAACCCGACTCCGATCTCCGTGCGCCGATGGGCGTTCGAGTACCTCTACCAGACCGCGGGATACGTCCGGGCACTGCTGCAACCCGGCTGCTGAGTGCTCGGCGGAGGTCACATCGGGCCACTGTGTGCGTGTCGCTGCTGTGTCTGCACGACGAACCCCGCGAAAGTCCCGGCATGTTCGGGTAGCAGCATGGTGTCGCTACTGCAGCCGTCGGGTCCGATGAACAGGGTGGTGCTCGCGGCGAGGCGATTCCATCGCAACGGGCGCGCCGATGACCGCTGCCACGACTCGCACGGAAGCATGACGTCGATGTGCAGACCGGAGGATGTCGGCACATACGCCCGTGCCGCGGCCAGCGTCGCCGCCACCACGGCGCGGCGGCGGATCAGGACCGCATCGCCCACGGGCTCGGACCTCTGCTCGCGCACACCGCGCACGGTGCCGGCCAGATGTCTCGCGCGCAGCGCGATGTACCGCCCGCGTTCGGCCATCGGGATCGCACACAGCCGGCGGGCGTGGGTCATCGCGCGGCTGCCGTAGTGACGACCCAGTGCGACGGTCCACTGCAGCCGGCGGTAGAACGTGCAGTACGGGGCACCGAACAGGATCAGGTCGGTGACCGTCGTGCCCGAGTTCGTGAGCTGGCGGGCGAGCTCGAACGCAATCGAGCCGCCGGCACAGTAACCGGCGATGATCATCGGTCCGCCCGGTTGGAACGCGCGGATCTGATCGGCGAAGTAGCCGGCGATGTCCTCGACGGTCGTCAGCGGCTCGCTGCCCTCCTCCAGCCCGGGCGGCTGCAGGCCGTAGAAGGGTTGCTCCGTGCCGAGGTGCTGTGCCAGCGCGCGATAGGCGAACACATCGCCGTTGTGCCCGGCGACGGCGAAGATCGGGGTATTCGTCCCGTCCGGCTGCAGCGGCACGATCGCGCGCTGCTGGGAGACCAGCCGCTGCGCCTCCCGCAGGAACGCGATCACTTCGGGCTTGCGGGTCGCGAGATCGCGCTTGTGCTCGTCGGTCAGTGCCCCGACGGGTGCATTGAGCCGCAGCCGGTCTCCGTCCAGCGCTATCCGGACGTCGAGCTTGCGCAGCTCCTCCAGAAGATCGGCAGTCGTCACAGTTCGATCTCCTCCCGCTCGCCACTGCCGGCGAATGCAAGCCGGTCGCTGCCGACGGTGGCCCATGACAGCGCGTCGATGGCGGCGGCGAGCTGTTCCGGTGTCGGACGTTCGAACAGATTGCGCAGAGGCAGCTCGACACGCGCCGATTCGCACACGTTCGCCATCACCCGCGCCGCCATCAGCGAATGCCCGCCGAGGTCGAAAAAGTTGTCGAAGACACCGATATCGCTGCGGCGCAACGCTTCACTGAACGCGGCGACGACGAGCGCCTCACTTGTGGACCGGGGGTCCACGAACGGGCACGGCTGGCTGCGTTGGTGGGTGGGTGCGGGTAAGGCTTTGCGGTCGAGTTTGGCGCTGGTGGTCAACGGCAGCGCATCGAGGTACTGGAAGTGCGCGGGCACCATGTACTCGGGCAACCGGGTGTGCAGCACCTGACGCAGATCAGCGATCAACGACGGCCCCGCATCCACGGCCACCAGATACGCGACAAGCTTCTTCTCACCGGGAACATCCTCACGATCGATGACCGCAACCTGATGCACCGCAGGATGTTCGGCGATCACCGTCTCGACCTCACCGAGCTCGACACGGAAACCACGGATCTTGACCTGCTGATCGATACGGCCCAGATACTCCAACTCACCACCGGCCCCACGCCGCGCCAGATCCCCACTGCGATACATCGGCCCACCATGGAACGGATCGGTCAAAAAACGCTGAGCAGTGAGCTCAGGACGATTCAAATACCCCGCCGCCACCCCGGCACCGGCGATATAGAGCTCACCGGGCACACCGATGGGCACCGGCCGACCCTGCTCATCGAGCAGATAGATCCGGATATCGGGCAACGGCGCCCCGATCACACTGCCCACACCCGCAGCCAGATCAGCCCCGGTGATCCGCCGGCAGGTCACATACAACGTCGCCTCGGTGGGCCCGTACATATTGATGACCTGCGGACTGTCATCACCGTAACGCTCGAACCAGGGCGCCAAACTCGCCAACTGCAATGCCTCACCGCACAACAACACATAACGCAACGCAAACCCAGCACGCGGGGCAACCCGATCGACATCGATGAACGCACAAAACCCGGTCGGCGTCTGACTGAGCACACTGACCCGTTCACGCTCCACCAACCCACGAAACGCCGCCGGATCACGACTGGTGTCATGATCGACCACCACCAGCCGGCCCCCGACCAGCAACGCCCCCCACAACTCCGACACCGAGATGTCAAACGAATACGAATGCCACAACGTCCACACATCATCGGGCCCGAAACCAAACCGCTCAATCGTGGTCTCGAACAGCCGCAACACATTACGGTGAGTCACCCGCACACCCTTGGGCTGACCAGTCGAACCCGAGGTATACATCACATACGCCAGATCCCCACCGCGACCCTGCACCGCCGGCGACACAGAACCGCAACCCACCACCGGCAACGGCTCATCAAGACACACACACCGCACCGACAACCCACCCAGTTCCCCCACCACACCACGCTGGGTCAACACCACCCCCACCCCGGCATCAGCGAGCATGAACCCCACCCGCTCCACCGGATACAACGGATCCAACGGCAGATAAGCCGCCCCCACCTTCAAAATCCCCAGAATCCCCACCACCACATCAACACCACGGGCAACCCGAAGACCCACCACCGCACCGGCACCCACACCCAACCCACGCAGACACCCCGCCACCGCCTCAGCCCGACAGTCAAGCTCGGCATAACTCAACTCCACCCGACCACCCACACCATCAGCACACACCGCCACCGCATCCGGACGCGCCGCCACCTGACGCGCAAAACCCGCATGCAACGTCACATCCCGAGGCACCACCACCGGAACCCCACCATCACCCACCAACACCACACGCTCACCCACACTCAGCAGTGACATGTCGGCCAGTCGACGGGTCGGCTCCGCCACGATCTGTTCGAGCAGCAGACGGTACTGGGCGAGCCAGCGTGCGACCGTCGCCTCGTCGAACAGATCGGCATTGAACTCACATTCGAGCACGACGCGGTCGCCGTCATCGATGGCGGTGACACCGAACTCGAAGTTGTAGTACGCCTTCGGCATCTCAAGACCGGCGACAACGACATCACCGAAATCGAAGGTGCTGCTGAACTTGTCGTTGAAGAACAGGGACACCAGCGGCATCCGGCCCGGATCCCTGGGCAGCCTCAGCCGCTGCACCAGCGTGCCGAAGGTGAGGCGCTGATGCGCCTGGGCATCGAAGAATGCGCTGCGCACCGCGCGCAGGTGTTCGGCGAAGGTCAGCTCCTCATCGATGTGGCAGCGCAGCGGAATGGTGTTGACACCGTGCGCCACCAGGTGACGGTTCTCCTGGAGCGCCTGACTCGCCATTGGCACACCGATGATGAAGTCGTCGGCGGCGGTGAGGCGCCCGACGAGCACCTCGAAGGCCGCCAGCATCGCCACGAACTGGGTCGCCCCCTGCTGCGCCGCGGTCGCGCGGAAGTCGTTGAAGACCGCCTTGTCGATGCTCAGGACCTGCCTGCCGGCGCTGTAGGTCTTATACACCGGGCGTGCGTGATCGAGGGGCAGTTCGAAAGACGGGACTCCACTCGCATATTGCTCGGTCCAGAAGTCCAGTGCCGCATCGGTTTCGGCGAGGATATCGGCTCGCTGCTGGTCGGCCACGAAGTCACGGAAGGATGCGGCCGGGGCCAGCTCGGCCGCCAGCCCGACCCGGTCGGCCGCATAGATTCGGGCCAGGTCATCGAAGATCACGGTCGAGGACCATCCGTCGACGATCACGTGGTGCGCGGTGAACACGAATCGGTGGCGGTCGGGGGCCTCGTGGACGATTTCCGCGCGCCACAACGGTGCGGTGCCCAGATCGAACGGTGTGCGGGTCTCTCGATCGACGATGCCCGCGATCACCGTCTCACGCTCTCCGGGCCCGAGTCCGGAGAGGTCGGTCAGTACCGGTGCAACCGCCACCTCGGACAGGATGCGCTGCGATTCGTCGACCAGATCGATCGAGATGCGCAGGGCCTCATGCCGCTGTACGACTTCGGACAGCGCATACTGCAACGATTCCACCGACAGCGCACCGTGCAGCGTCAGCACGAAACACTGGTTGTACGAGCAGTTGGCCTCATCGCTCATGAGGGTCGCCGCACAGATCTCACGTTGCGGCTCGGTCAGTGCGAAGTCGTCGTCGTTCGCCGCGAACGGATCGAAATCGACGGATTCGAAGTGCGCCATCACGTCACCGCCGCCCGACCAGGGCACGGCTGCGCGCATGGGCTTCGCGTTGTCTGCGTGCGCGATCCATCGCCTCGCCGGTGCTGACGGTCCTGTGCTGCTCACCCGCGAGGTGGCGCGCCAGCGTACGCACGGTCGGGTACTGCAGCAGGGCGACGATCGGCAGATCGGCGCGCAGTTTGTCCGTCAGTTGCGCGTGCACCCTGATGCTGAGCAGCGAATCGCCGCCCAGTTCGAAGAAGTGGTCGTCGAGACCCACGCTGTCGACGCGCAGTACCGCCTTCCAGACGTCGGCGATCGTCTCTTCTGCCGGGTTACGCGGACCCGACGGAGGTTCGCCGTTGCTGCTGCGTTGGTGGGTGGGTGCGGGTAAGGCTTTGCGGTCGAGTTTGGCGCTGGTGGTCAACGGCAGCGCATCGAGGTACTGGAAGTGCGCGGGCACCATGTACTCGGGCAACCGGGTGTGCAGCACCTGACGCAGATCAGCGATCAACGACGGCCCCGCATCCACGGCCACCAGATACGCGACAAGCTTCTTCTCACCGGGAACATCCTCACGATCGATGACCGCAACCTGATGCACCGCAGGATGTTCGGCGATCACCGTCTCGACCTCACCGAGCTCGACACGGAAACCACGGATCTTGACCTGCTGATCGATACGGCCCAGATACTCCAACTCACCACCGGCCCCACGCCGCGCCAGATCCCCACTGCGATACATCGGCCCACCATGGAACGGATCGGTCAAAAAACGCTGAGCAGTGAGCTCAGGACGATTCAAATACCCCGCCGCCACCCCGGCACCGGCGATATAGAGCTCACCGGGCACACCGATGGGCACCGGCCGACCCTGCTCATCGAGCAGATAGATCCGGATATCGGGCAACGGCGCCCCGATCACACTGCCCACACCCGCAGCCAGATCAGCCCCGGTGATCCGCCGGCAGGTCACATACAACGTCGCCTCGGTGGGCCCGTACATATTGATGACCTGCGGACTGTCATCACCGTAACGCTCGAACCAGGGCGCCAAACTCGCCAACTGCAATGCCTCACCGCACAACAACACATAACGCAACGCAAACCCAGCACGCGGGGCAACCCGATCGACATCGATGAACGCACAAAACCCGGTCGGCGTCTGACTGAGCACACTGACCCGTTCACGCTCCACCAACCCACGAAACGCCGCCGGATCACGACTGGTGTCATGATCGACCACCACCAGCCGGCCCCCGACCAGCAACGCCCCCCACAACTCCGACACCGAGATGTCAAACGAATACGAATGCCACAACGTCCACACATCATCGGGCCCGAAACCAAACCGCTCAATCGTGGTCTCGAACAGCCGCAACACATTACGGTGAGTCACCCGCACACCCTTGGGCTGACCAGTCGAACCCGAGGTATACATCACATACGCCAGATCCCCACCGCGACCCTGCACCGCCGGCGACACAGAACCGCAACCCACCACCGGCAACGGCTCATCAAGACACACACACCGCACCGACAACCCACCCAGTTCCCCCACCACACCACGCTGGGTCAACACCACCCCCACCCCGGCATCAGCGAGCATGAACCCCACCCGCTCCACCGGATACAACGGATCCAACGGCAGATAAGCCGCCCCCACCTTCAAAATCCCCAGAATCCCCACCACCACATCAACACCACGGGCAACCCGAAGACCCACCACCGCACCGGCACCCACACCCAACCCACGCAGACACCCCGCCACCGCCTCAGCCCGACAGTCAAGCTCGGCATAACTCAACTCCACCCGACCACCCACACCATCAGCACACACCGCCACCGCATCCGGACGCGCCGCCACCTGACGCGCAAAACCCGCATGCAACGTCACATCCCGAGGCACCACCACCGGAACCCCACCATCACCCACCAACACCACACGCTCACCCACACTCAGCGGGTCGAGTTGACCGAGGAACTTCGGTTCGCCATCGGCGAACTGCGCCAGCAGGTGCACCAGGTGGCCGAGCATCCGCGTGACGGCCGGCGCGGCGAAACGCTTGGTCGAGTAGTCCAGCCGCAGCAGCATGGCGCCGGAGCCGTCGTCGCCGTAGGCCATCAGTGCGAGTGGGAAGTTCGTCTGTCCCCGGTACTCGAAATGCCGGCCCGGCATCTGGAGTTGCATGTCGAGAGTGTGGTGGTCGTAGACGATCACACTCTCGAACAGCGGTGCGCCGCGGGCCACCCCGCTGCACGCCTGCACGGTGCCCAGCGGGGTCTGCTCGTAGGGGCGCAGCGCGCTCTGCTGAGCGCGCAGCGCGCGCAGCCACGGCCCGATCTCGGCGTCGCCGTCGACGCCGACCCGCATGGGGAGGGTATTGATGAACAGGCCGGTGATCCGGTCGGCGTCATCGAATCCGGTGATGCGGCCGGCGCGCGTCACCCCGAACACGATGTCGGACTCTCCGGAGTAGCGGTGCAGCAGGACCGCCCATGCGGCCTGCACCATCGTGCTGACCGAGACATCGGCCCGGTGCGCCGCGTGGCGCAGCTGCTCGGTCAGATCCTTCGGCAGACGCTGCTCACAGGCGCTCGCCGGTGCGGTGCTCTCATCGGCGGCATGCGGTGCGTCGATCCCGAAGGGTGTCGACATGCCGAAGTCACCCAGCCGCTCGCGCCAGAATGTCTCGGCGACACCGTGATCGAGCGAGCGACGCCATTCGATGTAGTCGCGGTACGGACGTGCCGCCGGCAATGACAACAACTCCCCACGCTGCGCGGCCTCATAGAGCGCGAACCATTCGTGCAACACGATGTAGGAACGTCCGTCGAGCAGGGCGTGGTGAAATGTCCACAGAACTCTGCTCTTTACCGCGGGAAGCCGGGCGATGAAGAGCCTCATCATCGGGGCATCGGACATGTCGACATCGAGGCGGCTGTCGGCGAGCACGTGGGCATCGAAGCGCTCGTCGGCCGCCTCCGGGGCGATATCGCGCCAGTCGGCGACGGTGGCGGCGAGTGGCGCATGCGCCAGCACTTCCTGGCACGGCTCCCCGACGTCCACCCAGCGGAATCGCGTGCGCATGACCGAATGCCGTTGCATCACCTGTGCCATGGCCTGTTCGAACAGCGCGACGTCGAGTTCCTCGTCCACCGAGATGACGACATGTTCGATGTTCGTGCCGTCCCCCGGCGCGCTCAATGCCTGATACAGCATGCTCGCCTGCATCGGCGACAGCTCGTAACTGTCCACCACCTCATCCATGCGCCATCTCCTCCCCGACACTGGCACCGACAACCTGCAGATATTTGCCAGGACGGTCCGGATCGGGCACGAACCAGGCCTCGCGCCCGTGGGCGTCGCGGCCTCGGCGCGGCGTCGCGGCGCGCTCGGGCAGGACACCGTCGGCCCGCATCTGCGCGAGGCTCTCACCGAAGGCCGAGACGACACACTCGAGATCGGCATCGGTGTGCGCGAGCGTCAGGAATCCCGGCCCGTCTTCCCTGGTGTGCACACCGCGCGCCCGCATGAGTGCGTGGTACAGCGGTTCGAGTGGCAGTCCGGGCGGGAACGACACGTCGAACCAGGACGAGAAATGCCGGATGTGCACCGGCGCATCGAGTTCGGCGCTGACGGTGCGCAGCCGTTCTGTGAAGGCGGTGGTGCGCTGGTTGAGCCCGCGCTGCAGGGCGGGACCATCGTCGCGGAGTCGTCGCAACACCACGCGCGCCGCTGCCAGGGCCAGCGGTGAGCCACCGGCGTGCGAACCATCGAGATACTTCGCACTGCCCGCGACGATCCCGATCGGCAGTCCGCCACCGGCGACCTTGCCGTAGACGGCGATGTCGGATTGCACACCGAACAGCGCCTGGGCGCCGCCGGGGTGGGTGCGAAATCCGGAGCGGACCTCATCGAGGATGAGTGCCACGCCCGTCGCGGCGGTCACCTCGCGCACGGCGTTCAGGAACTCCCGTGGGGCGTGGTCGCGGTGCCGCCGCACCGGCACGGGTTCGACCAGCACGCCGGCGAGCTCCCCGCGCATCGACCTGATCGTCGCGAGCGCCGCTGCACTGCCGTACGCGAGGGCGACCACCCGGCCGCCCGGCACGGTCTCCACGGTGTGACCCGCGCCGGTGACCGCCACGATCGTGTCGCACCCGGACCGGGTGCGGGCAATGTGGACGGCCGCCGTCAGGGCACCGGATTCGTCGGGATAGAACGCAGCACGCTGCATGCCGACCATCTCGCACACGAGGGCTGCGACTTCGGTCGCCAGCGCGTCCGGCGATCCGCTCGCCGAGTCGGAGGCGTACTCGGTCTCGATGGCGTCGCGGATGAAGGCCGGGTCATGGCCGAAGAAGACGGCGCCGCCGCCGTTGGTGAGATCGATGTGAGCCCGCCCGCCGGCATCGCGCAGGTACGCACCCGAGGACTGCACCGCGATGGCCGGGCCGACCGCCTCCTGCCAGCGGTGCCGTTCGATCAGCGTGGTGAGACGCTGCTGTTGTCGATCGGTCAGCCCGACCGCGGGCGCGCGTGTCGGCGCAGCCGGGACCGGGGCGGGTAGGATCCGCGGGGCCGCGAGGTCAGGGGTGTCATCCGGTGTCGCAGCCATGATGTGGTCGATGAGCAGGTCGAATGTCGGCGCTTCCTCGACCAGGGTGCGCACGGTGATCGTGGTCGCGAACTGCTTCTGCAACGCACTGGCGGCCTGGGTGAGGAACAGCGAATCGAAGCCCATCTGCAGGAAGCTCGCACCCGGCGTCAGATCCGACCGGTCGACTCCGGACAGCTCGACGAACACCGTGTGCAGGTGAGCCAGCAGGGTGGCGGAACGGTCACCGGAGTCGGGCGTGATCGACCGGGATGCAGAGGAATTCGGCACCGGGTCGGGTGAGGCAGCCGGCTGTGTCGATTCACGCCCCGGACTCGGGTCGACCCAGTGCCGGCGGCGCCGGAAAGGGTAGGTGGGCAGCGCGACGCGCCGGCGGGTCCCGCCGTGCAGACCGTGCCAGTCGATATCGGCACCACGAGTCCACAGCCGGCCCGCGGCGGCCAGCAGGCAGTCGACGTCCGGACCCCTCTCCTGACCGGGATGCAGCGATGTCGTGATCAGCTGTTCGGGCAGTCGCCGCTCATGCTGGCGGGCCAGCATGGACAGCGTCTGGCCCGGACCGACCTCCACGAGCGCGATCCGCGGATCCAGCAGCGCCCCCACACCGGTCGCGAACTGCACCGGCTCCCGCAGCTGTCGGGCCCAGTACTGCGGATCGCACGCTTCGGCATCGGTGATCGGGCGCCCGGTCAGGCTGGAGATCCACCGCAATGCCGGTGCGGTGCGCGATGTTCCGGCCACCAGTTCGGCGAACGGCTGTACCGCGGGCTCCATCATCGGCGAGTGGTACGCATGTGAGGTGTGCAGGCGTCGGTGCGCGACACCGATCGCGGCCAACCTCGCCTCGAAGCCGGCGATGGCGTCGTGCGGACCCGAGACGACGGTGTGTTTGGGTCCGTTGAATGCGGCGATCGCCACATCGGGAGTCAGCTCGGCGGTGACCAGATCCGCGGGGGCGCGCACACCGAGCATCGCCCCGGCCGGCATACTGCCCATCAGGCGGGCGCGAGCCGCGACGAGCAGCAGCGCCTCGTCCCGCGAGAACGTGCCGCCGACACAGGCGGCGACGAACTCACCGATACTGTGACCGATCATCGCGGTGGGCTGCACCCCCCAGGACATCCACACCTGGGCCAAGGCATATTCGATCGCGAAGAGCGCGGGCTGGGTGATCGCGGTCTGACTCAGCTGCGCGTGCGCGCTGTCACGATCGGGGTCACCCGGATACAGGACACCGAGCAGATCGACTCCGGTCTCGGTCCGCAGCACCCGCGCGCACGCGTCCATCGTCTCCCGGAACAGCGGCTCCGATTCGTAGAGTCCACGGCCCATGTCCACGTACTGCGAGCCCTGCCCCGGAAACATGAACGCGACGCCACCGGACAATTCGGCGGGTGCGCCCCGGCCCTGCACCCGCAGCGGGTCGGCGGTGGTCAGCAGTGCGATCGCGTCGTCGCGATCGCGGCACACCACCGCGCGGCGGTGCCCGAAGCGACGGCGGCCGACCTGAAGGGTGTACGCGATATCGGCGAGATCGGCGCTGAGGTCCTGTTCGAGGTGGTCCTTGAGATTGTGGGCCACCCGATCGAGGGCCTGCGGGTCGCGTGCGGACAGCACCAGCAGCTGCGCAGGCCGGGAGGCGGGCACAGCCGGTCCCGCACTGGGCGCCTCTTCGAGTACCACGTGTGCGTTCGTCCCACCGAGGCCGAACGAGCTGACGCCGGCCCGACGCGGGGTCGGTCCCTCGGGCCAACGGCGCTGGTCGGCATTGACGAAGAACGGGGTGCTCTCGATGCCGAGCTTCGGGTTCGGCGACTCGAAGTTGATGCTCGCGGGGAGTACCCGGTGGTGCAGTGCGAGGCTGGTCTTGATCAGTCCCGCGACACCGGCGGCGACGTCCAGGTGTCCGATGTTCGACTTGACCGACCCGATCGCGCAGAAGCCGTTCTCTTCGGCGCCGCCGGTGCGGAAGGCCTGGGTGAGCCCCGCGATCTCGATCGGGTCGCCGAGCGCGGTGCCGGTGCCGTGGGCTTCGACATAGGAGATCGTCGCGGGATCGATACCCCCGAGCATCTGCGCCATGGAGATCACCCGGGCATGACCGTCGACGCTCGGCGCGGTGAACCCGACCTTGGCATTGCCGTCATTGTTGACCGCCGATCCCTTGACGACGGCATAGATCGTGTCGCCGTCCTCGATCGCGTCGCGCAGCCGGCGCAGCACCACGACGCCGAGTCCGTTGCTGGACACCGTGCCTGCGGCATCGCGATCGAACGGCCGGCAGTGACCGTCGGGAGCCAGGATAGAGCCTTCTTCGTGGAGATACCCGCGTCGCTGCGGCAGCATGATCGACACCCCACCGGCGAGCGCCATATCGCACTGATAGGTCTGCAGGCTCTGCACCGCGGTGCAGACTGCGACCAATGAGGTCGAGCAGGCGTTCTGGATGTTCAGGGCGGGGCCCTTGAGGTCGAACTTGTAGGACACCCGTGTCGCGACATAGTCGTTCGAGTTGCCCAGCATGACCATGATCGGACCGAGCGGATCGGTTACATCGTTGCGTGACAGCAGATTCTGCAGATAGTAACTACTTGTGGTGGCCCCGGCGAAGACACCGATCGGGCCGTCGAACCGCTGGGCATCGTGTCCGGATTGCTCGATGGCTTCCCACGCCGCCTGTAGGAAGAGCCGCTGCTGTGGATCGACGATGGCGGCCTCTTTAGGAGTTAAACCGAAGAACTCCTCGTCGAACTCGTCGACACCCTCCAGCACACCACGGGCCCGCACGTAGTGCGCACGGGTCTGTGCGTCCCCGGCTTCGCCCTGCGGACGTTCGAGTTCCTCGGGTCCGAAGCGCGTGATGCACTCACGGCCGGCCAGCAGGTTCTGCCACAGCGCGGAGACACTCGGCGAGTCCGGAAAGCGTCCGGCCATCCCGATGATCGCAATGCCGTCGAGCGGATCGTATGCGTCGGAGTACATTGGATGGCCGCCCCCACGTCCGGTTATGTTGGTGTGCTGGTTTTTTGACTTTGGCCCGCACATGGCTCGAAAGACGATATGACGTCTCTTCTGTGACCGAAGAGTACGAGTATGCGGCGAGTTTCGCTAGGGGTCTCACGACGTAACCGACAGGGGTGTAGGCATTTTGGCGACCGACACCGGCTTCCGGAGGCCCCTGCAACGCCCACCGGTGAACCGGGGGCTAGTTCTCCATCACCCCCGGGTCTAGTTCCTCCGGACCCGGGGGACCGGCAGGTTCTGGACCCTCGTATCACCGTGCATCTGCGCTTAGGGCGCCGCGCCCGCCGCGGAAACGTCTGCACAATCAGCGCAATGGTCCGGCGTGGGCGCGAGCGCACGAAACCCGAGAGCTAGCCGGGTTAATCCAGGGACTGGGTAGCGATTCATCCGAAATATCGTTCCTATGGTCCATGTACTGCCGGCAGCCAGCAAACAATAGTGAGCATGTGCTTCACGAGATGACTCGACATGGTGTTCTCAGCGAGTGTTCGTGCAGCCCGTCTGCTGACATTGATCGGCCGTCTCGCCGTCCGGGCTCTTCACCGGAGTCCGAGCCGCGGCCTGAATGGGGGATCTGACGTGAAGGTCGCCGTAATCGGAGCCGGGTACCTGGGGCTGACACATGCCGCATGTCTGGCGCAACTCGGGCACAGCGTGCTGACCGCCGATACCGATCCGGACAAGGTGGCCAGACTGCGTTCTGGCGCAGTGCCGTTCTTCGAGCCGGGACTGGACATCATCGTCGGCGAGGGCATGGCCTCCGGACGTCTCGCGTTCACCGAATCATCCTATGAGGCAGCAGCATTCGCGGACATATATTTCATCACCGTTGGCACACCGCAGAACAAGGACGATGCGAGCGCCGACCTGTCCTACGTCGAGGCGGCGATCGACTCCCTGTGCCGCCATCTCGACCGGCCCGCGCTCATCGTCGGCAAGTCGACGGTGCCGGTGGGAACGGCGCAGCGGCTGGCGGATCGGGTACGCCGGACCGCCCCGGCCGGCGCCGCGGTGAAGCTGACGTGGAATCCGGAGTTCCTCAGGGAAGGGTTCGCGATACGGGACACCTTGCATCCCGACCGGATCGTGTTGGGTCTGGAGGACCGTTGCGACCTCCGCTCCGAGGAGATCATCCGGGAACTGTATGCCCCTCTTCTGGACGAGGGCATCCCGTTCCTGGTGACGAGCCTCGAGACCGCCGAACTGGCCAAGGTAGCGGCCAATGCGTTCCTCGCCACGAAGATCTCGTTCATCAACGCGATCGCCGAAGTGTGTGAGGCCGCCTCTGCGGATGTCACATCGCTCGCCGACGTGATCGGGTACGACGACCGCATCGGACGCCGGTTCCTCAACGCCGGGTTGGGGTTCGGTGGCGGCTGTCTGTCCAAGGACATCCGAGCATTCATCTCCCGCGCACACGAACTGGGAGTGGGCGAATCATTGAACTTCCTTCGGGAGATCGACGGCATCAACCTCCGGCGCCGTACCCGCGTGGTCACGATGGCCCGGGAGGAGTGTGGATCATTCGCCGGGGCACGGGTCGCTGTCCTCGGTTCGGCGTTCAAACCGAACACCGATGACATCCGCGATTCGCCCGCGCTGGCCGTCGCCGACCAGATCCGTTCGGAGGGCGCGGATGTGACGGTCTACGACCCCAAGGCGATGGACAACTCCCGGAAATCTTTCCCGGCGCTCAACTTTGCGTTCTCCGCTGTCGAGGCCTGCATGGAAGCCGATGCCGTTCTCGTCCTCACCGAGTGGGATGAATTCCGCCGGCTTCGGCCACAGGAACTGGCCGATGTCACCACATCCCGGCGCATCATCGACGCGCGAAACTGCCTCGATCCGGATATCTGGCGGGCGGCGGGCTGGACCTATCGCGGGCTGGGATGCCAATGACGACTTTCAATGATCGGATCCACTCGGACAACAGAGGAAAACACTCATGAGGATTCTCGTCACCGGTGGAGCCGGCTTCCTTGGATCGAACCTGTGCACCGTGCTCGTCGGACGTGGGGACACGGTGTTCTGCATCGACGATCTGTCGACCGGCCGCCGCGCGAATCTGGAACACCTCTTCACCTCACCCCAGTTCACCTTCATCGAAGACACAGTTCTGGAACCGATCTCTTTGACCGAAAGCGTCGACGGCGTCGTACATCTGGCCAGTCCGGCCTCGCCACCGGCATACCTCGAACGACCGATCTTCACCTTGCGCACCGGCTCGGAAGGCACCCGCAACGCGCTCGACTTCGCACTTGCGCAATCGGCCCGCTTCGTCCTGGCCTCGACCAGCGAGGTCTATGGCGACCCGCTGGTCCATCCGCAATCAGAGGACTACTGGGGCAATGTCAACCCGCTCGGCCCGCGCAGCGTCTACGACGAGGCGAAGCGCTATGCAGAATCGTTGACCACCGCCTACCGCACCTCGCACGGAGTGGACACCGGGATCGTGCGCATCTTCAACACCTACGGACCCGGGATGCGCTCCGACGACGGGCGGGTCGTGACCAACTTCATCGACCAGGCACTGCGTTGCGCACCCCTCACGGTCTTCGGCGACGGCAGCCAGACCCGGAGCCTGTGCTACGTGGACGACCTCGTCCGGGGATTGGTGGCGATGCTCGACTCGCACGAACAGGGGCCGATCAACCTGGGCAACCCAACCGAGCTCACGGTGCACCAGATCGCAGATTTGGTAGCCGAATTGGTGGGCTCGTCGTCCGAGATCGAGCGCCACCCGCTCCCCGAGGACGATCCCACCCGCCGCAAGCCCGACATCACCAGGGCCCGCCAAGTACTCGGGTGGAACCCCGAGGTCGACCTGCGGGACGGGCTCGCGCGCACCATCGAGTGGCATATCGCGACGATGCAGGAGATCCGCGCATCATGAGTACGCCGGGAAGTACCGCCGACAAGCGGGTCCAGGTGGCCGATACCGGGCGAGGGCCGACACTGGATGCCGCGCCATCGCCGCGCACCGACCTCACCCGTCCGCGGTGGCAGGAGCGCTATGCCGCCACCCTGCGCATCACCGACGCCATCGTGGTGTGCGCGGCAGTGGCATTCGCGCAGTATGTTCGCTTCGGCCTGCCGCCCTTCGTCACCGGACACGAAAATCGTTATGCGACCGCATGTTCGGTCTTGACCGTCATCATCTGGTTGTCGCTGCTGGCCGGGTTCCGGGCCAGGTGCACGCGGATCATCGGCAGGGGCATGGAAGAGTACCGGCGCGCGGTCGAGGCGTCCATCTGGACGTTCGGGGCCATCGCGATGACGGAGTACATCTTCCATCTCGAGATCGCCAGAGGCTACCTCGCGGTGGCGCTTCCCGCAGGCATCTTCGGGCTGGTGGTCAGCAGGTGGCTGGCGCGCCGATATGTGGCACGTAAGCGCACCGACGGGAGCTATCAGACCACGGTGTTCGTCGTCGGGAACAGTGACGCGGTGACGGGCCTGGCAAACGACCTCACCCGGCGGCCGGCCGACGGATTCCGCGTGGTGGGTGCCTGCATTCCGGGCAGCCGGGCCTCGGGGGACCACCATCTGATCGTCCGTGGCGAACAGATACCCATCGTCGGCGGCGGAAGCTGTGATCTGACGGTGTTGGAGGAGCTGATCCGTACGTTCGGCGCCGACACACTGGCGGTGGTCGGCACCGAACACCTCGGGGTGCAACAGATCCGCAAGCTCATCTGGAAGCTGGAACCCCTCGGCGTCGAACTGCTGGTGTCCCCGGGGGTCACGGATGTCGCGGGTTCCCGGATGACCATGCTGCCGGTAGCCGGACTGCCCCTGCTGCACATCGAGAAGCCGCAGTATCGGGGTGCGGAGCGGTTCCAGAAGCGGGCCTTCGACATTTGCTTCGCCTCCGCAGCGCTGACTGTCGCGTTACCGGTACTGCTGATCGCGGCTGCCGCCATCAAACTGACCAGCCCCGGCCCCGTCTTCTACGCGTCGGAGCGAATCGGGTTCGGCGGAAAGGCATTCCATATGCTGAAACTGCGCACGATGGTGCAGGATGCCGACAAGAAGCTTGTCAGCCTGATGGGAAGCAACGAGTGCGACGGGCAACTGTTCAAGATCAAGAACGATCCCCGGGTGACGCCGGTCGGGCGGATACTGAGACGGTTCAGCATCGATGAGCTGCCACAGTTCATCAACGTCCTGCGACGCGACATGAGCGTGGTCGGACCGCGGCCCCTGTTCTGGATCCAGGACGAGGAGGACGACAGTGATTCGCTGCGCCGACTGCTGGTGAAGCCCGGGATCACGGGGCTCTGGCAGGTCAGCGGCCGATCCGACCTGGCGTGGGAGGACGCGATCCGCCTTGATCTCTCCTACGTCGACAACTGGTCGATGGCCGGCGATCTGCTGATCATCACGAAGACCCTGCGCGCGGTGTTCCGGCATGGCGGGGCGTACTGAAATGTCCAGCGAAGCAGCGCACTTCACCGCCGCAACCGACCAGCCGTATGTCTACACCCGCAAGGAGCTGGCCGAGCCGGACTGGCGGCGGTACCCGGGCTGGGCTGCGGTCACCGAGGCGCAGTGGCAGGATCCGCAGTGGCAGCGCGCACATTCGGTCAAGAACATCGCGCAACTCCGGGCTGTGATGGGGCATCTGCTCGACGATCGGTTCTATGAAGACCTGATTGCCGACCAGCAGCAGCGCGCCACCATGCAGATGTTGCTGCCCCCGCAGATGCTCAACACCATGGCTCCGCACTGCGGGCCCGAACGCCGGGGTATCGCCGAGGCCTTCTATGCCGATCCCATCCGGCGCTACATGCTGCCCGTGCTCAGCGACCGCGATCCGGAATGGGTCTCGCACCCCTACGCCGAACGAGACTCGCTGCACGAGGCCGACATGTGGGTGGTGGAGGGCCTGACCCACAGGTACCCGACCAAGGTGCTCGCCGAGCTGGTGTCCACCTGCCCGCAGTACTGCGGGCACTGCACGCGCATGGATCTGGTCGGCAAGTCCACGCCGGCGGTCACCAAGTCCACCCTGCCCCTGCTGTCGGCCGACCGGCAGGACCGCATGCTCAGCTATCTGCGGGCCACTCCCACCGTGCGTGATGTCGTGGTGTCCGGTGGAGATCTCGCCAACGTCCCCTGGCCGCGGCTGGAGGCGTTCATCGCCCAGCTGCTGGATATCGACACCATCCGCGACATCCGGCTGGCCACCAAGGCGCTTGCTGCACTGCCGCAGCACTGGCTGCAACCCAAGGTGGTCGACGGAATCAATCGCCTCGCGCTGACGGCGGCGGCTCGCGGGGTGAATCTGGCGCTGCACACCCACATCAACCACGTCCAGTCGGTGACACCGCTGGTCGCGGCGGCGGCTCGGACACTCATCGACGCCGGCCTCCGGGACGTACGCAACCAAGGCGTGTTGATGCGCGGGGTGAACGCCACCGCCGACGACCTGCTCGACCTGTGCTTCGCACTGCAGGGCGAAGCCAACATCGTGCCGTACTACTTCTATCTCTGCGACATGATCCCCCACGCCGAGCACTGGCGTACCTCGTTGGCGGAGGCCCAGCAGCTTCAGCTGGCGATCATGGGGTATCTGCCGGGGTTCGCCACTCCTCGGCTCGTGTGCGACGTTCCCTACGTCGGTAAGCGGTGGGTACATCAGATGGTGAAATACGACCGCGAACTGGGCATCTCGTACTGGAACAAGAACTACCGCACCGGTCTGGAGCTGGCCGATGCCGACGCGCTGAGCCGTGTCTACCCGTTCTACGATCCGATCGGCAGCCTGCCGGCATCCGGGCAGGCATGGTGGCGCGCGAATTGGGATCGCGCCGAGGACGATATCCCGCCTGCCGATGACACCGCGGCCGAACACGAGTCTGTGCGACTACCCGCCTGACCCCAGGCCACACCACATGCAGCCGGAAGGAACCGAACGGGCAATGGACGATGCGTATGGCGGCAGGTGCGATGAACCGCAGGCTCAGCACGTCGCTGCGGCCCGAAGTCCCGCTGTGACAAAGACGTCGGTGCTGGGCTCCGGGAAAGCGGACGGCGTGCACGTCGAGTTGTCTCCGATCATGGACGACGACGTGGCCGGGGTCGCAGCATTCCTGCACGCCAACCTCAATGACCGGGTCCCGTGGGAACAGGCGTGCTCGACAGTGCCGTGGAAGGTCGACGCACCCAACTACGGATTCATGCTCTGGGACGGCCGGCGGGTCGTCGGCGCGTTGCTGGCCCTGTATTCGGAACGGCTCGTGAACGGCCGGGTGGAGCGGTTCTGCAACATGGGGTCCTGGTGTGTGCTGCCGGAGTTCCGGTCGCGCAGCATGTCGCTGCTACAAGCACTGCTCGCGCAGGAGGACTACCACTTCACGGTGCTGACCGCCGATGTGCAGCCCCAGGAGATCCTGGCTTGGTGGGGATTTCGGTACCTCGATACGGCCGCGGTACTCATCCCGAATCTGCCGTGGCCCACCGTCCCGGGACTGACCACCATCATCTCCGATCCCGCGGTCATCGAAAGAACCCTCACCGGAACCGAACTCGCCCTCTACATCGACCACGCGCAGGCACTTGCCGCACACCATCTCGTGCTGACCCGTGGTTCGCGTCATTGCTACGTCATGTATCGGCGGTCGAGATACAAAGATCAACCGGTCGCGATGCTGCTGCACGTCAGCAATCCCGATCTGCTGCGCCACGCCGTGGCACCGCTGACCCGCCACCTGCTGGTCCGCCACCGGCTGCTGGCGACCCTCGCCGAACTTCGGACCATCGGGCACAAGCCGCCGTTGGCGCTCAGCTTGACGAACTGGCCCAAGATGTTCCGCAGCGCCGGCTTGGAACCCGGGCAGATCGACGACCTCTACAGCGAGCTCGTGTGTGTGCCCTGGTAGCCGGCCGTCGGCTTCCCGACCCGAAACCTGGACCGCACATGGCCCAGGATGAACAGGCACGCCTACAAGCTGTGCCGGCGCATCCCGGAGACGTCGTCTTCAGCGTCGAACCCATCGACACACTCGACGGGCTGGAACGGGAATGGCGCCGACTGGAGGTCGAGGCCGCACCATCATTCTTCCTGTCCTGGCAGTGGATCGGCACCCTGCTCGAGATGGTCCCGCCGAGCGCGATGCCGCGCGTCCTGCGGGGCACGGCGGACGGCCGGACCGTGGCACTTGCCGTGCTCGGGGACGCCCAGATCAGGCGGCACCATATCGTGCGCGCCCGTCGGTGGGTTCTCAACGCCACCGGGGATCCCCGGCTCGACTGCATCTTCCCGGAGCACAACGGTCTGTTGGCCGACCCGGACGTGGGCTGGGAGGGGCTGATCGAGGCGTTCTGTGCCACAACAGGAGTCGATGAGATCAGCTTCCCGGGCATTGCCACTCCCCCGCCGGCAGCCCTGGTCGAGGAACGCGGTCTGCTCCGGGAGGAGCGGCCGGAGTCGTCGTTCGCCGTGGACCTGGGCACGCTGTCGGCCAGTGGTGGCGACATCACCGCGATCCTGAGCCCCAATGCCCGGTCACAGCTGCGCCGGGCATTGCGCAAGCTCGACCCGGTCACGATCGAAGCGGCGTCCGACGAGCAGCAGGCACTTGACTTCTTCCGGATGCTCAAGGAACTGCACATTCCCTGGTGGGAGCAGCGCGGACTGCCGCACGCATTCGTGCACCCGTTCTTCGAGCGTTTCCACGAGCGTCTCATCGAACGTGGGTTCGCCGAGGGCGCCGTCGAACTGCTCCGGGTACAGAGCGGCGACCGGACGCTGGGCGTGCTCTACAACTTCCGCCGTGGCAATCGGATCTACGCCTACCAGAGCGGTTTCGTGCACCCACGGGCGCATGAGCGGCCCGGAGTCATCGCCCATGCTCTGGCCATCAAGAAGGCGTGGCAGGACGGTGCCGAGATCTACGACTTCATGGCCGGCGAGAATCGGCTGAAGCGCAGCTTCGGCAACCGCACCGAGACGCTGTCGTGGACGGTCGTCCAGAAGCCACGGCTCCGATTCCGCATCGAACATCGAGCACTCGGCGGGTCCCGATCGGCCAAGAAGAAAGCGAACACCGGTCATGAATTTGCTTGAAAGACGCGTCGACACGCTCGATCCCAGGTTGAGCGCGGAGCTGCGCGGGCTCAAACTACGGCTTCACCGAAACCGGCTGTGCGATGTCATCCGCCGGTGCGCCGTACCCGGCCGATCGGTGCTGGACATCGGCGCCAATCGCGGCGTCTACACCTGGATGATGTCGCGTCTTGTCGGGCCGGACGGCACCGTCCATTCGTTCGAGCCCTACCCGGCCAACGTCGAGCGGTTGAACGCGCTGTCGACGACCCGAGCGAACATCACCGTGTATCCGGTGGCGCTGTCGGACAGCGACGGCGAGGCGACACTGCACGTCCCGCGACATCACCGGCGCGACATCGACGCGCTGGCCAGTCTCAGGACGACCGCCATCGATGAGCGGTTCGTGCCGGTGCAGGTCGAGAAACGCAGACTCGACAGCGTGCTCCCGTCCAGCGCGCGCCCGCTCGGATTCGTGAAATGTGATGTCGAGGGTCATGAGGACGAGGTCGTCGACGGCGCATGGCACACCATCACCAGGGACAGGCCAACGATGGCCATCGAGATCGAGCAACGGCACCGCCAGGCTCCGGTCACCGATCTCATCGGGCGCATCATCGAGGTGGGTTACGACTGCTTCTTCCTCGACGAGGACGGCACCCATCCCATCGCCGAGTTCGACATCGAGCAACACCAGCTGACCTATCTGACCGCGGAGTTCGTACCGCATGCGATGCCCCGCGGCTACGTGAACAACTTCCTGTTCTTCCCGAAATCAGACTGAAAAGCACCCATGATGCGCCTACGTGCCCACCGTACTTCCAGTGCCGTGATCGCGACGGCCGTAGCCATCGCCATTTCTACCGCACCGCAAGCGGGCGCGCGCACGCTGTTCGTCGGCGACTACTCCACCGGGGATTTCTCCCAGTGGCCGACCGTGCAGGTCAAAGGATACAACGACAGCGGGGGCGATTTCGTCCCCGACTATTCCGCCCGTGTCGTCCCCGACGCCGTCAAAGGACGCGCCGCGCGTTTCGAGGTCCGGCCCGGGGACAAGCCTCCGTTCGGTGGCGGTGAACGCGCCGAGGTACAGGGCGGCTCCGGAACCGGCGGCGTCGAGGGACAGACGTGCTGGTATCAGTTCTCCACCAAGTTCGACGTGTCGTTCCCGTTGAACCACGCCGATCTGGGCTGGGGGGTCACCAACCAGTGGCATGCCTATGCCGGAGGCAGTCCACCGGTCAGTTGGACTGTGGACATGGAGAACGGTCAGTGGTCACTGACCATCGAGAAGCAGGCCGCGCCGGGCGCCTACCTTGAGCAGTTCTCGATCTTCGACACGCCGCTGGATGTCGGGCAGTGGCACGACGTGGCCATGCAGATCCACTGGTCGTCCTCCGACGATGACGGTTGGATACGCCTGTGGCACAACGGAGCACGGCAGGATTTTCGCGACGGCTCGGATACCTTCCAGGTGCGCACCCTGATTCCCGGGGCGAGCGCTGTCTACTACAAGGAGGGCATGTACCGGGAGCCCTCAGACTCCACGGACATCGTCTACCATTCCGGATTCCGCTCCTCGGACGCCGAACCGTTGCCCTGAAGGCACCGGTCCGGCGACGGCGGCACCGATTCGCCGGCGTGCGACCGCACCCCGCAGACGTGGCCTGCGCAGTTCGAAACCGGAGATCTTGAGGCGATACAACGCCAGTGAGTGGTTGCTCCCGATTCCGATGCGGGGCAGCGCAAGCGGATCGGAATCGGCGTCTGCGAATCCGTGTGTCGTCGAGAGCGCCCAGCGGACTCCGTTGCGACGCAGCGCACCCTTCGCACGCATGTCGAAGTCCTGCACACCACCGTTCGGGTACGCGAAGATGGTCGGTTCATTGCCCGTTTCTCGCTCCACGACCAGGCAGGATTCCGAGATCTCGTGGTCCACCTTGTTGTCGGTGCACCGCGAGAGGATCGGATGCGTGACGGTGTGCGGGTACAGCGATACCAGGCCGTCCCGGGCCAGCATGCGCGCCTCGTCCCAGGACAGCATCTCGAACGGACCCCCACGGGCGTCGATGTCCGCGCCGAGTTCGGCGACGAGCCAGTCGACCCGCGCGATGCGTTCGGCATCGGGCAACTGTTTGAAGTGCTGGACAACCGTGTTGCGCACCTCGGTGCGATCGGTGACGTTGCGCAGCGAGTAGCGGCCGAGTCCCACGGGACCGAGGTCGATTTCGGTCACCGCGGTGTGTGCGAACGCAATCCAGAGTTGGTCGGGCCAGAGCGCCTCGCCGGTGCCCATCGGCCCGGTGGCGAGGAAGACCGCCGCGGGTAGTCCGAGGTCGCGCAGTACCGGCGCGGCGTGGATCGCGAGATTGCGGGTACCGTCGTCGAAGGTCAGCGTCGCCGCCCGGCGCGGCAATGTACCGTCATGGAGGCGCTCAAGCGCCTCCTGCAGGGGCAGGACGTGAAAGTGCCGGCGGAGGTATCCCAACTGACGCCGAAGCGTGGCGGCGTCATGCACGTAATCACAGGCCGGCGAGAGTGGTTCGCCCTCCACACCGTGGAACATGAGGATCGCGAGCCTGCCCGAATTCTTCCACCGCGCGAACGCCGGAACGCCTGCGGCACAGAGCATCCGCGCCGCCAGCAGCTTCATCCGCGCACGGCGGGCGGCCGTGTCCTCTGCCCCGGCACTTTCGGGCCGCGTTGGCTCGGTGATCATGCGTGACTCCTCGTCAAAGCGGTGTGATAGGCATCGACCGTCGCCGCGGCCACGGTCTCTGGTGTGAATCGGTCCATCGCGATCGCGTGTCCATGGCTGCCCATCCGCAGGCACAGGCTCTGGTCATCGAGCACTGCGCGCAACCGGTCGGCCAGCGCGGGCTCGTCCTCGGAATCCACGAGGAACCCGGATACACCGTCTTGCAGCATGTCCGGGATACCCCCGACCCGACTGGCGACCACCGGCTTCCCCGCCGCCATGGCCTGCGCGATGATCGTCGGCGCATTTTCCTGTCGCGAGAACAACACGACGGCTCGCGCGATCGCGATTTCATGCAGCATCCGCTCGTTGTCGGCAAACCCCTCCATCTCGACACAGTCGGACAGCCCCAGTGTTTCCACCCGCTCCCGGACCTCCAACGCGTAGGTCTCATCCGGGTGCGGACCCACCAGCACGAGACGTGCATCCGGTACCGTCCTGCGCGCCTGGGCGAAAGCATTGACCAGACCGAGCGGATTCTTCAGTGGGATCAGCGCACCCGCGAACAGCAACCGGGGCGCGGTCGACGGTGACGGCGCCAACTCGAAGAACCGCGGATCGGTCGCGTTGTCGATGCTCACCCGTGTCCCCCTGGTCAGTCCGGACAGTTCCTCTGCGTCGTACTTCGAGATCGAGATGACCACCTTGGCGCGGTGCAGCACTCGCCGGGCCACGCGGTGTATCAGCTTGGCCCGCAATGTGGTGCGGATGCTCTTTCGGTGATAGAGGTGTGTTTCGACGTAGGTGATGCCATGCACGGTCACCACACAGTTCGGGCTGCACCGTGCAGCGATATCGCTGTTCAGCCCGATCTCCTGGCCGTGAATGACGTCCGGGTCCACCTCGGCGATCAGCTTTCGCGCCTTGCGCAGGTCCAGGTAGGCCCCGGTGAGCATCCGGAACCGGTACTGACCGCGTACGTAGTGGACGTCGATCTTCGGCGTCTCCCGCCGGTACTCGGTCGATGCCTCTCCGTGGTGGAACCGCAGCACGGTGACGCTGTCGATGTCATCGCGCTCGGCCAGGGCCGGCACGAGCGCGCTGGTCGCCGACTCGACCCCACCACGCACGACACCGAGCTCCAGCGGATATGTCCCGATCACAAGAACTTTCAAGCCCATGTCCCTACCTCACTCCCGCCGGCCGCCGATGGGGCCGGCCAGGTTCGTTGCCGCCCTGTCGGCGAGGGCGCGCACCGATCCATATCTGGCCGGTGACGCCACGCGCAGGACACCTAGATAGACCAGCGCGAAGACCAGGCAGTCGACCAGGATCAGCGCGAGCCCCACCGGCTCGGCAAAGCGGTCGGACCTGATCAGGAGATGTTCCAGCGAGAAGGCGGCGGCGAAGGCCACAGCGGCCGACACCGTCGACGGCCACAGGCAGGCCAGGACGTTCCGGGGCGACGCATCTGCCACCGAACAGCTCAGGGACACACTGACGATGCCGCAGACCAGATATGTGACGGACAGTCCGAGGCCCACCCCGGCGACTCCGAACGGCAGGAGCAGCACGATCAGCGGCAGGTGGAGCACCAACCCGAGCACACTCAGCCAGTTCACCAGTGATGACCGGCCCGCACCCTTCATCACCGTGATACCGAACGCGTTGAGCGCCGCACCGAACGGAACTGCTGCCATCGCCATGGCGGCGGTGCCCGCGGGACGCCAGTCGTCACCGAGGAGCAGGACGGCAGCCGGTTCTGCAGTCACGGCAAGCACCGCCCCGATCGGGAGAGCGCCGAACCAGGTCCACCCGAGAACCCGGACGAACGCCTCCCGGAATCGACTGCTGTCATCCGATATCCGGGCGAAGGCGGGAAACAGCGTGTAACCGAATATCTCGACGATCGCCATCGCGGGGATGCCCGCCATCTGGTACCCGTAGCGGTACTGGCCCAGATCCGTCGTACCGAGCCGGCGGCCGAGAAGCACCTGCTGGAAGGTGTCCCGAATGCTGGTGGCGATGTTGTCGAAGAGCAAGGGCAAGGAGAAGACCGCCATTTCGCGCCAAACCCTGACCGAGAAGCGACCCCTGAACGGGCGCCATCTCGCCATCCACCAGCTCAGCACCAACAGCGTCAGGATCGATGCGTAGGAGCCGATGACCAGTGCCCATGCTCCAAACCCGCGCACAGCGAAGATGATCGACACCGCCGCGAACGAGATCTTCGCCGCAGGCTGGATGATCATTCGTTGTTTGAACCGGAACGCACGCTGCATGAGGGCCTCCGGGACACTCACGCACAGGTAGAGAAGTACGAGTCCCGAAGTCGCCGCCGCGATGTGCCCGGCCCGGGGGCTGTGGAAGAGGTCGCCGATGAGCGGCGATGTGACCAGGACACCGAGAGCGAGCACCACACCGGTCGCGACGGTCACGACGAGAACGGTGTTCGCGGCGTCCTCGATATCGTCCTCGCGCTTGATCAATGCCTGGGCCAGCGTCCCTTGTGAGAACGTCAGGAGGAACCCCATCAGCACCGATCCCGCGGTGAAGACGCCCACCTCTTCGGGCCCCAGTATCCGTCCCAGCACGATCGTCTGGACCACGACGACGACCTGGCAGACGACGACGCCGACAGCGGAGTACCCAACCCCTCGTTTGAGCACTCCGCTGAGACCGTCTCCGGAGACGTCGTTGTTGGCCTTCATATCACCTACCAGCCGATGCCCTGATAGTTGGCGGTCTCGCGAAGTCGCACGGCATCCGGCAACCGCACCAGGTCGACGATCAGCCGGTCCGCCCCGGCCCGTGACATGGCTTCGACGACCTCCGGTGCGCAGGAACCGACGATCAGCACCTCACCGTGTTCGAGCACCGTGTCGATATCGTCGGTCAGCAGCTCGCCCACATGTGGCAGCCGCTCGTCGATATAGGCACGGTTGGCACCCAGCAGCCGTGAGAGTACGACGTTGGCATCGTGGATCTTGACGTCGAAACCCTTGCCGATGAGTCGTTCGGCGAGTTCGACCATCGGGCTCTCGCGCAGGTCGTCGGTTCCCGGTTTGAACGACATCCCGAAGATTCCCACCTTTCGTCGCCCGTGCGCGACGATCAGGTCCAGGGCACGTCGCAGATGAACCTCGTTGGACACCAGGAGGTTCGACAGCAGCGGGATGTCGACGTCGTTGCGGCGCGCGGTGTGGGTCAGCGCCCGCAGGTCCTTGGGCAGGCAGGAGCCACCGAAAGCGAATCCCGGCCGCAGGTATGCGGGACTGATGTTGAGTTTGGTGTCGGCCACGAATACATCCATGACGGCATGCGAGTCCAGACCCAGTGCGGCACACAGTGCTCCGACCTCATTGGCGAAGCCGATCTTGAGCGCGTGGAAGCTGTTGTCGATATACTTCGTCATCTCGGCAACCCTGATGGGCACCTGGAACACCTGGCCCGGAAGACCCTCGTAGATCCCGATGACCGTCTCGGTGCTCTCCGAGTCCGTGGCCCCCACCACGGTTTTGGGCGGCCCGAAGAAGTCCCGGACGCTGGTGCCCTCGCGCAGGAACTCGGGATTCACGCACACGCCGAAGTCGATGCCCGCACGCTTGCCCGAGACCCGCTCCAGCAGTGGTATCAGCAGCGTCTCGCAGGTCCCGGGCACCATGGTGCTGCGATAGACGACCACATGGCGTCGGTTCTTCTCCCGGATCGCCAGACCGATCTCGGAGGTCACCTCCTCGAGATACCGCGTGGTCAATCCGCCGCCACTGGTCGACGGCGTTCCGACGCAGATCAGTGAGATGTCGGTGTTCAGGACTGCGGCATGGGCGTCCGCGGACACCGTGAGGCGATCTGCGGCCACCACCTCGGCGGTGAGCTCACCGATCTCACTCTCCACGATCGGAGACCTGCCGTGGCGTAGCCCGTCCAGCTTCGCGGGGTTCACGTCCACACCGATGACGTGGTGCCCGCGGGAGGCCAGACACGCCGCGCTCACGCAACCGACATAACCCAGGCCGAAAACACTTATGGCTGACTTCGTTTCAGGATTCATCCCGCTCACCACCCTCGCGTGGACGAAACAATCGACGGACACGGCACGGTTGTCACGGCCCCCGACCGACGGGTGTCGATCGTCAGGCCACGCCGGATGCTGTCCTGGGACCAACTGACCGACAGTTCCTCACCGCGGCGGGTGATCTCGGGCAGCGCGATCACCCCGGCGTCGACGGTGTGCAGGAACGACACCAGCGCCACCGGCAGCCCCGCCCTGGTGTGCGCGGTGAGCAGCCAGGCCGGCTCCCTACCCTCCAGTCGATCCGACCACCAGCCCAGGCCGGAATCGGTGTCGCCCCGGACCTGGCCGGTTTGCACCGGTGTCGTTGCGGCATAGCACAACTGCAGAACCGGGATACCGTCCCGGGAGACCATGTGACCGTCCTGGGTGGGAAGCCAGTCCAGCGCAGGATGCAAGGGCCAGGACACCGCGATGTCGTGTGTCCGCTTTCCATCCAGCAGATCGACCACCACCACGGTGGACTCACCCGGCGGCGCGATCAGCCAACGCCGGTGCGTCACTGGGTCGTCGAGCCGACGATAGCCGTCGTGTTCGGCGTCGACGACGCCGTTCTCCAGATCGACCGAGCGTGCGGTGGTCGCGGCGTGCCTGCGCCAGTAGAACGGCCCTCCGATCACCGACTGGTTGGCACCGTCCACACACACGGTGGGGTGTGCGCGGGTGCCCCGGTGCACGGCTCGCCAGTCCGGATTCATGCAGTAGCTGCCGGTCCCCGGGTCCACGATGACCTCCCCGTCGCCGTCACTGAGCGTCACCGACAGGGCGTCGGCGTGACCGTGGGCCGCGGTCGAGAGATAGCCGAGCGGCCCGACATCCATGGTCAGCCGGTTCCGCCCCTGTCGTAGCACCACCAGTCCCCCGTTCGGTGCATACATGCAGGAGTCGTTGCCGCCCCGACCGACGCCCTTGCCGATCCCGCGCACCGATGTGCCCAGTGCGGCGGCGAACCAGACGGCGGACGTGGTCATCTCGCCATACCTGGCCGCGCTCGCGTCCCCGGTGGTTGCTGCCACGATGCCGAGATGTGCCCGCACGGTGCGCTTCGGCTCGGCTCCCAATCTCAACGCAAAGCCGTCGTCATCGTCCCCGTAGCGCGGATCCGGATCGCCGGGTCCGACGACCGACACCAGGTACCGCGCACTGCGCGCCAGCGCGGTGCCGATCGGTGCCGGCACCCGATCACCGCGCAACCGCCACAACGCGGCGAGCGTCGAGAACAGTTCGGCGGTGAAGATCTGGTAGGAGATCGACTGTTCGGCACCCGCACCGTCGGGCAGGATCAGCTGTTCGGCTGCGGCTTCGAGTGCGCGCACAGCACGCCGCTGCAGCGCCGCGGGTGCGGTCAGTTCGGGGAACAGCAGATGCACGGTCAGCAGTCCGGTGAGCTCACCGACCAGGTGGTTGTTGGCCGAGCTGAACCGGGATCGGTTGTGCCAGCAGTGGCGGGCACTCGCGTCGAGCATGTGGACCACCCGGCGGTAGCGCTGCGTGGTCATCGCGGGTGAGTTCCGCAGCCCCTGTAGTGCGATCGCCACCGAGATGGCTCGCAGGCCCACCTCGAAGGGGCTGCGCCACATGGTTGCGGTGGCAGCCGGGTTCTGGTCGAGCCAGGATTCGAGGTGATCGAAAGCTGTTTCGGCATAGGGTGATTCACCGGTGAACAGCCATGCCTGCGCCAGCACCGGTAGGTGCTGCAGGCGGTTGAGCTCCCAGATCCATTTCGGATCGCTGACCGCCTCCCGGTGGTCGATTCTGCCACCGGTGGATTCGGGCCAGCGGAAGTCGGTGATCGGGTCGTAGCTCCAGTCGATGTAGCGACCGATGTTCACGCTCGGGTACCCGAAGAAGGCGCGTTCGCCGGCGATGCATCGATCGGCCTCGGCCAGCACCGCGCGCACGTGCGAGGGCTGTTCTGCCGCGATCCGCCGGGCCCGCTCCTGGTCGAGCAGCACCGGTCGCCCGTCGCCGTCCCGGAATCGCTGCCGCAGCGCATCCCAGTCCGCCACCGGCCGGCGCAGCATCCGGGAATCGATCGGTTCCAGCCAGACGTCGCGGCGAATCACCATCTCGCCCATTTTCTTTGCTCGCCAGACCATCTCGCGGGGCGACATGGTGGCTGCCCGACCGGCATACCAGCTAAGCTCGGGCATCTTGGGCCTCCCGGTCAGACGCGCCCAGACCGGCCAGGCGCCGGTAGGACGACAGCAGGAACTCCAGGTTCCGTTCTCCTTCGCCGGGGTCGCGATCGGCGATCGCACTGTCGGCGGTGCTTCGGCAGAGGATCTCGCTGAGCCTGGTCGCGAGGTCTGCCGCGTCGGCGGGACGGAAGCGGACGACTCCACTCGGCCGGAATCCGACATCGCTGGCCAGCACGGGCGTACCGACGGCCAGGGCCTCGCGCACCGAGATCGCGTCTCCCTCGTGGTGCGGGGTGCGCACGAAAGCGTCTGCCCTGCGCAGAATCGGGAAGACCGCCTGTTCGTCCTCACGCACCACGACCGCGTCGGCCAGGCCGTCGCGGGCGACACGGTCCAGCAGCGCGGCGCGGAACGCGGCGTCCCCGCCGGACTTGACCATCAGGACGAGTCCCAGTGCGGGGTTCGTCACGCGGAGCTCCGCGACGGCCTCGACGAGATCCTGGCTGCCGTAGAGGTCGTACCAGCCGCTGATCGAGGCGATCAGCGGTGCATGGGTGTCGGCGAATTCGGCGACTTCGGGCGGGAGCACCTGATCGGCGCGCGGATCCAGCCTGGGCGGCAGGGCATTGGACAACACCACGACGCGCGATGCCGGCACGCCGACCGCCCCCAGCGCCCCGGCGATCTCATCGGTGCACGCGATGAGCAACTGCGGGCGGGTGAGGATGAACCTTACGAGCTGCCTACGGGCACCGCGGTATCCGGTGACCGCGGCGGGGAACTCTCCGCCGGCGATCGACAGCGCGCTCGGTCTGCGCGCCACCCTGGCGGCGAGCAACGGCAGGATGTTGCCGACAAGATTCGGTTGGCTGCCCGTCACGCAGTGCACGACGTCGGGCCGGGTGCGCAGCACGGTCAGCGCGGCGCGCGCGAAGGCCGCCACCCGGCCCAGGTCGCGGCGCCATCCTCCCACTGCGGCATACGGGACCGGGATTCGCAGCGGCGCCATCCCCTGCTGACGGACGCCCGACTCGATGGCGGAGAAGTAGACGCCCATGCCGCCGTACGGTGGTGGGAACGGACCCACCAGCGCGACCGTGAGCCGGCTTCGCACGTTCATCCGGGTTGTTCCCCGGCGCCGGCCAGCCCGGCGTCGGCCCCCCGGCCGCCGAGCGCCTTGGGCAGATCGACCAGCACGGCCCTGCCCTGGGCCAGCGCCCACGGCACCTGCAGAGTCAGCGCGCTGGACCAGAATGCATCCTCGGCAACGGTTTCCAAGTCTCCCGACCCGGTGGCGAGGTCGACGAACAGCCGCATCTCCTCCCGGTGGCCCTTCTCCTGGCGGCGACCTCGCGAACGTTTCCGCTTGCCGCCCTGCGCGATCTCGAGAGCGAAGAAGTCGTCGATGATTCCGACCACCCCACCGCAGTAGACCTCGATGCGCTCCTTGGAGATGCTCGGGTCGCCGTTGCCCAGATACTGCAGGCTGGCGATCGAGCCGCAGGAGAACGCGACCTGCACCACGATCGTGTCGGCAAGTTCGGCGGAATCGGCCGAGCCGATGGCCTCGGCAGAGACCCGCAGCGGACGGCCCTCGGCCATCGCGCACGCCAGGTCCAGGAAGTGGCAGAGTTCGCCCACGATCCGTCCGCCGCCGAAGATGGAGTCGCGCATCCAGTGATCGGGTGGCATCTGGCCGGCATTGCAGCGGGCGATCATGACCCGCGGCACACCGCGCGGGAGCGCCTCTTTCAGTTTCGTGGTGAGTGGTGAGAAGCGCCGGTTGAAGCCGACGAGCAGCGGCGCGCCACTCTGCGTCCAGGCCGACGCCACCTGCTCAAGGTCATCCCACGTGGTGGCGAGCGGCTTCTCGCAGAACGTGGCCTTGCCGGCCCGCAGTGCCTGCGTTGCCAGCCCGGCGTGTGAATCATGACGGGTGGCGATCACGACCGCGTCGACGCCGCTGTCGTTGACCAGGGCATCGGCGTCAGCGGTGGAATGCCCGAATCCGTAGCTCTGGGCCACCTGCCCCGAGGTGGTGCCGCCCGAGGTGGTGATCCCGACCGGCTGCACCTTGCCCGTGTCCATCAGGGCGGGCAGCAGGACACGGGTCGCGAAGTTCCCCGCACCCACCATGCCCAGGCCCACCCGCTCGGCCGGTAGCCGGTTGCGCGGCTTCACCGCGATCTGGGTGCGGGCGGCCGCGGCCTGCCCGTCGGGGTACTGCAGCAGTACTCCGATCGGTCGGGTCTCATCGGGTGATCTGCCGGATATCAGGGCGTAGGCATCGGCCGCGTCGTCGACGGGTAGACGATGCGTGGTCAGGGTCGCGACGTCCACCCGGCCGTCGCGGACCAGGCGCAGGAACTCGGCGAGGTTGCGCTGTTCGGTCCACCGGACATACCCGATGGGATAGTCGTGGCCGTGCTCCTCATATCCGGGGTCATAGCGTCCCGGTCCGTAGGACCGCGAGTACCGCAGCTCGATCTCCTTCATGTAGAACGGATCTCGGGGCAGCGTCAGCCCGACGGTGCCCACCAGCACCACCCGTCCGCGGTTGCGGACGAGCCGCGCCGCGAGCTCGATGGGATCATTGGACGCGGCGGCTGCACAGATCACCACCGCGTCGACACCGACGCCACCGGTGATATCGCCGATGACGGCCTCGATGGATGCACGTGGCGCGGCCCGTTCGACACCGATGCTTTCGGCCAGAGCACACGCACGCGGATCCAGGTCGGTGCCGAACACCCTGGCTCCGGTCGCCCTGGCGAGTTGCGCGGCGATCAGGCCGACCAGCCCCAGCCCCACCACCAGCACACGGTCCCCGAGCCCGATCTCGGCCTGCCGTACCCCGTGCATCGCAATGCAACCCAGCGTTCCGTAGGCCGCCTCGTCGGCGCTCACGCCGTCGGGCACCTTGGCGAGCAGATGTTTGGGAATGAAGTTGACCTCGGCGTGATTCGCGTAGCCCGCTCCCGAGCAGGCGACGAGATCGCCCACCTCGATGCCCGGCACATCGGGGGCGACGGCCAGCACCCGGCCTGCGGCGCTGTAACCCAGCAGGTTGGGGGCTTCCAGTCGCTGCATGACGGTGCGGTAGGTCTCCTTCAGGCCGTCCTGGCGGGCCTTCTCCACGACCTGCCTGGCCAGTTCGGGCCTCGCCTTGGCCTTTCCGAGCATGCTCTTTTCGCCGAGCTCGATCTTGTTGCGCTCGGTGCCGGCGCTGATCAACGACGAGAGCGTCGCCACCAGTGCGCCGCCCCGGTTCAGCCGGGGCGGGGGCACCTCCCGCACCGAGACCTCACCCGTTTTCAAGTTCTGCACGGCCTGCTTCATTTCGCCTCCGAATGGTGCGGACGATTGGTCACATCAAGGTGATACGAATCTGTTTCGATCGATTCGGCCGGTAGGTGTCCAGACGAGCCCCGGCCGAGCAGCTGCTCGTAGAACCGGACCAGTGCACGCCGCGACACCTCCCAGGACAGTTCGCGGGCCACTCTGCGGTAGCCGGACTCCCCCATCCGCCGGCGCCGGTCGGGGTCGCGCAGCAGTGCGTCGATGGCCTGCGCGAACTTGAGCTCGTCGTCGGGCTCGACGTACACCGCCGCATCGGCCGCCGATACCCGTGCCTCGACCAGATCGAAGGACACGATGGGCCGGGCCATGGCCATGTACTCGACCACCTTGTTCATCGTGGATACGTTGTTCAGCGGGTTCAGCGGGTCCGGGGCCAGGCACACATCGGCGGTGGACAGACAACGTTGCGCGAACTCGTCGGACACCCGGCCCGGGAATTCCACGACATCGGTCAACCCGAGATCGGCACTGAGTGCAGCCACGTCGTCGTGCGAGTCGCCGGCGCCCATGAAGATGCAGTGAAAATCGTTTCGCCCGACCACATCACGCAACTGCTGGATGGCCCGCACCGCGTAGTCGACGCCGTCCGAGGGCCCCATCACGCCCAGATATGCGAGCAGATAGGGCTTGCCACGACGCAGGCTGTCATCGGGTTCTCGCCGGATGAAGCGGCTCAGGTCGGGTGCGGTGCGCACCACGGTCACCCGCTCGGCGGCAACCTTGCCGCGCTCGATCGCGATGCGGCGGTAGCTCTCGTTCGTCGAGATCACCGCGTCGGCCGTGGCAAAGGTCAGTCGTTCGACGAATCGGGTGAGCCAGTACAGGATTTGCCCTCCCTTGGGGAACCGGGAGAGGAACATCTCGGGCCCGAGGTCGTGATGGTCGAAGACGAACCGGGTGCCGCCCGGGCGCAGCACCAGAGCGATCAGGAACAGCAGGTCGGGAGGGTTACACGCATGCACGATGTCGACGAGCCCGTCACGGCGAACCTTGATGGCCAGTCGCAGCGTGTGGAACAGCGCGAGCGTGTACTCGCTCAGGTAGCCGCTCGGCCCACCGGTCGCCGGGCGCAGCGGGTAGCGCAGGATCCGGACGTCTTCGATCACCGTCTCCAACTCACGGTCCTGACCGGTGCCGACCGGGCAGATGACGGTGACCTTGAACCCGGCCCCGGTCAATGCCCGGGCTTCCTGCCAAACCCGTCGGTCGAACGGCACCGAGAGGTTCTCGACGAGGATCAGTATGTGGCGCACTGTTTCAGCTCCGTCCGCTCGATGTGAAGTGGCCGGCTACGACGTCTTCGAAGGCAAGCTGGGCGGCATCGACGCTGCGGTCCAGACTGAACTCGTCTTCCACGCGGGCACGCCCCGCCCGGCCCATGCGGCGGGCTGCAGGCGGATTCGACAACACATCCAGCAGGCGGGCCGCCAGTAGCCGCGGATCCCTCGGGGGTACCAGGTAGCCGGTTTCGCCGTCGTCGATCATCTCGGGTATGCCTCCGACAGCCGTGCAGACCGCGGGCCGGGCGGCCGCCATGGCTTCGAGCAGCGCGATCGAGAAGCACTCGACCGTCACCGAGCTCAGTGTGAAGACATCGATCGCCCTGAGCAGGCGCGCGACATCGCGGCGCACGCCAGTGAAGTGAACATTCGGTGTGAGTTGCAGCTCTGCGCTGAGCGCCTCGAGTTCGGCGCGGCACGCACCGTCGCCGATGATGAGGAACCGCGCCGTCGGTACCTGGTCGACCACGATGCGCGCCGCGCGCAGCAAGGTGGCGTGATCCTTGATCGGACTGAGTTCAGCGACGATCCCGACCACGGGATCTCCTTCTTCCCAGCCGAACTCACGCAGCGCACGGCGGTCGGTGCCGGCATCGAACAACGCCGGGTCCACGCCATTGCGGATGATGCGGATCAACTCGGCGGGGTAGCCGAGTTCTTCGGACATGTAACGACGCTGCGCCTCGGCCACTCCGAAGTACGCGCTTGTCCACCGCGTCAATGCCCGGTCGATGACGGTTCGCACAGTGCCACGCGGCTCGGGATCACCGATATTGTGCACCCACATGATCGTGTGCTCGATACCCGCGGCACGGGCGGCGATGCGGCCCAAGGTTTCTGCGTTGTACCCCCGGACCACCACGACATCCGGCCGGTCCTGGCGCAGCAGCGACAGGAGTCCGCGCAGCGCGGCGATCATCTGCCACTTGCCGCCCAGATGCAGAGCGCGCGCAGTGATCCCGGCCGCCGAGAGGTCGGCGAAGAGCCCGCCTTCCGCACCGATGCAGACGACCGACGGTGTGAACCGCTCCGGGTCCATCCGCGGGAGCAGGGTGGTCACATGCCGTTCGGCGCCACCCACCGACAGATTCGGCACGATGAACAGCACCTTGATCGCACGCCCGTTCATCGGACCACCTCGAGCTGGCGGTCCCGCACGGTCTGGTCGTCGCCGTTGGGCACCGAGGCGGTGTTGTGCCGGTCGGACCAGCCGACGGCAACGCCGAGGAGCAGGAAGATGGTGGCCGTGGAGAAGTCGAAGTACCGCAGGTCCACCGTGATCCCGGCGCACAGCATGATGGCCAGTGCCATCATCGCAATGACCACCAAGGGCTTACCGCACAGCTCCTGGTCCGGCAGCGTCCGGTAGGCCTTCCACAGTCGGTGTGCGATGAGCGCCAACACCGCGATCCATGCCGTCAACCCGATGATGCCCAGCTCGGCCAGGATGGCCAGTTCGTTCTGATGCGATACCTCGCCGAAGCCGCTGGCCCACGGGACGTCCGAGGCCCACTGCTGGTGGTGGATTGTATTGACGGACTGGAACCGGCCGATTCCCCATCCCTCGATCGGTCTCTGTGCGAAGGCCCACAGCGCGGTCTGCATATCGTTGAGCCGGGACTCCAGCTCGACATCGGAGGCGACACCACCTGCCGTGCGATCGGCACTGGTGAACGTCGACCAGTTCACCGCGACCATCGCCCCCAACATCACCAGGATCGCGACGAAGCCCTTGCGGTATCCCTTGGCCAGGACTGCACCGATGATGAGCACTGCCACGCCGGCCAGCCAGACCGCCCGGGTGTGGGTGAGGTACAGCCCACAACCGCTGGCCACCGCGACCGCAAGCGCCGCGCACCGCTGCCATCCCGGATCGGAGCGCCGACTGAGCAGTACCAACGCGATCGCGAATCCCAGCGCGAGGACCATCCCGTTGACGACCGGTTGGTTGAAGATGCCGACCGCCCGGCCGGCCCAGCTCGGCCTGATCTCGGTCACGATATAGCGGGGCCAGACCAGGTCGGACAACCCCACGGCCGGCATGATGCTGACCGCCGCCGAGTAGGTCGCCGTCCCCAGCACCGCCCACAGCACGGCCCGCACCGCCGAGGTGCTGTCGACAACGTAGCGCCCTATCACATAGAGCGCGAACGGGATCCCCACCGCGATCACGATGAACCGCGGTATCGGCAGAGCTACGCCCAAAAGTGGGTCACCAGCCGGGTACTCGTGTGCGGCGAGCATCGAGTAGACGTTGCACGCCAGGTATGCGGCCATCGCCCACTCGACAGGCCCGAGGCCACGCACTCGGCCTGGTGTCCGATCCATCCACAGCACTGTCGCGGCCACCAGTGCGGCGAAGACCAAGAGGAACAGCTCGACAGGCAGGGCGATCTCGGATCGGATCGGAAGCCGCATGAACATCGTCACCAGCAGCAGGATGGCGGCGAAGACCGGACTCATCAGGACGCACAGCCCGACGGCCAACGCTGCGATGCCGGCCGCCAGCAGAAAACCGGACTTCGAGCCGACGAGCAGCACCGCCGCCATGGCCGCGACGATCCCGAACCAGAGCGCAGCCTTCATTCGGACCGCCAGGTGATCATCGGCACCCGGTCCGTGCTCGTCGGATCGGCCGACTCGTCGGCACCTGCCCGGCGCCAGAACGAGCGCGCAGGGACGGTGCATTCCCTCCCCTCGATCAGGACCAGGCCCAGCAGCGCCGCCCGCGCGTCGGCCAGAGCATCCACCGCGGTCGTGACGTCGGCCACCCGCGAGGACTGCCTGCCGACGATCACCATGGTGAAATCAGCCACGGCGCAGATCGATTGCGCATCGATGGTCTCCGCGATCGAAGGTGCCGCGACGACGATGGTGTCGGCGTCGGCACGAAGCTCGTCGAACACAGCCGAGATCCGGTCGCGGCTCATCAGGGAGTAGCGATCGGCCACGACCGGGCCGGCACCCAGCACTCTCAGCGAGTCGACCGCGCCGTCTTTGAGCATGCTGTTGGCCAGCGCGCTGTTGACCAGTGCGTCGTTGAATCCGGCGCCATGGGCGTGCTGTGATGCGTCGTTGTCGGCGTAGACCAGGACGGTCCGGTGTCCCTGTTGCGCCGACAATCTGGCCAGCGACTCCGCGAGATCGCGCGCTCCGCGGGCGCCCCTGGCATCCGTCAGGGCAATGACCATCGATTTGGACAGATCCTGGAGGCTGACGATATTGGCCAGGGTGCGTAACCGGTCCTCGCGCAAGCGGTTCAGCTCGATCGAGCCACCGTCGGGAACCTCGGCCAACGGCTGCATACCCGTCTTGGCCATCAGGTCGCTCGAGTTCGCGAGCCGGGTAGACGTGGCGGCCAGTCCGATGGCCGCGAGCACACCGAGTAGCAACCCGCCGACTGCCCGCAACGCGATCTCGAACATGGCATTCGGCGCGATCATGGTCACGCCCGCCTGCAACTGGAGATCCTGGAGTTGATTGGTCGAGTCGGACCGCAGGCTGTCGAGCTTCTGCTGCACCACGGGCGCCAGCGGATTGATCATGCCGTCCGGGCCCGGCTCGCTGAGGAGCACATCAAGCTGTTTCTGGGTGTTCTTGATCGCCTTGTCATAGCCCGTCTTGCGGACCGAGTTGATGTCGTCACGAAACGCCTCGGCCATGTTGGCCGCAGTCCGCTGGGCCACCTGGGGGTCTGTGGCCGTGGCCTCGACGACGAGAATGGGGCTGGCGGCCACCGTCCGGCCGGTGAAGGTGACGTCGTCCGGGATGTTCCGGTTGGCCCGCAACCGGGTGATCATCTCGGGCTCGTTGAAAAGGCTGGCGTACCCGACGGCCATCGTCGCATCGTCGACCGGGTTGCGCCCCGGTGAGGACAGCACGAGGGTCGACGTACCCACATACGTCGGCTTGGCGAGCAGCAGTGCAGGCACCGCGGTCAGCATGGCCGCTCCGGCCACCAGGACCACCACCCACCACCGCTGCCGGATCTGCTCGATGCGGCGTCTCACCAGGGGATTCATCAGGCATCCATCAGCAGTGCCGGCTCGGGATCCAGTGTGGTGCGCAACCACCGCATGGTGCGCTCGATCCCTTCGGTCAGATCGACGGCGGGCTCCCATCCGAGTTCGTTCCTTGCTTGCGTTGCATCCAGGGCGATCTCGTGGAGCTCACCGGTCCTGGCCCCGGCGAAGCACGGCGGAGCTGGGTCATCGAGAACCGCGGCGATGGCGCGGTGCACCTCGGTGACGCTGGCCTGTTGTCCCGTTCCGATGTTGTAGGTACCCACGGTCGACAAGGGGGCACGACCGGCACGCACGAATGCGTCCACCACATCGTCGACGTAGACATAGTCGCGGGTGGCGGTGCCGTCGCCGTAGACGGTGACGGGTTTCCCGCTGATCATCCTGCTGCCGAAGACGGCGATCACGCCGGCTTCACCGAATGGGTTCTGGCGTGGTCCATACACATTGGACAGACCCAGGCAGATCGGCGCGATACCGTACATGCTCGCGTAGGCGCGGATGTACATTTCGCCGGCAACCTTGGCGACTGCATACGGGGACAGCGGGTTCAGCGGGGCCGATTCGGCGACCGGCAGGCTGATCGGCGCACCATACCGGGACCCCCCCGAGGCGGCGTAGACCAGCCTCCGCACACCCGCGCGCCGGGTGGCCTCCAGAAGGTTGATCGTGCCGAGCACATTTGCACGGGCGTCGAATTGCGGGTCTGTCACCGATGCGCGGAGGTCCACCTGCGCAGCGAGATGGCAGACGACGTCGGGGTTGGCGCCGTCGACGATGCCGGCCAGCTCGGTAGCCTGGATGTCGGCCTTCAAGAAGGTGAACTTGCCCGGGCGAATCCTGTTGTAGCGCAGGGCCTGGTCGAGGTTGGCCGGGACGCCGGTGCTGAGATTGTCGATCCCGATCACTTCGTCACCTTCGGCCAGGAGCCGGTCCACCAGGGTGGAGCCGATGAATCCGCACGCGCCGGTCACCAGATATCGCATGATCTACTCCTATTCGACGGAACTGTGGTTGAGGTCTGCGCCACTCGCGTGGCTGGATACGAGCACGCCGGCCGCCACGTCCCCGGGTCCGGTTCGGTGCACCAATTCGGCGGCGACGCGGTGGCCGGACCTGATGGCGCCTTCCATCAGCCCGAAGAACTCGATGCTGGTTTCGGTGCCGGCCCAGTGCACGCGGCCATGAGGAGTGGTCAGGGTGGGCCCGAGCCGGAGCCAATCTCCGGGACCGAACAGGGCGGCATAGCATCCCTTGCTGTACCTGGCGGTCAGCCAGTCCGTCACCGAGTACCGGTCCGGCGGCGGCAGTTGCGGGAACAGCCGTCCCACGTGGGTCAGCACGGCATCCTGTTGCTCGCGATCCGACAGCGCCGAGAACGTCGATGCCTCGGACCCGGTGACGAATCCCGTGAGCACCCCGGCCGATTCGTCGGACGGAGAGTCATCGACGGTCGACAGCAGCGGCCCGTGCGAACTCACCGACCACCCGGACAGACCCTGCTCGCGCCAGATCGGAGCCGAATAGCCCAGGTGTACCTTGACCGCACATCCGGGGCCGGTGGACGCCGTGGCCCGAGGGCTGCGCAGGCCGGGCCGGAAGGCGATGCGCTGCGCGAGCGCCGGCGGAACGGCGACGACCACCCGGTCGGCCCGATACCTCGGTCGTGTGCCATCTGCTCCCGGTGCACACTGCACCTCCACCTCCGCGGAGGACTGATCGATAGCACAGACACTCTGTCCCAACCGAACCCGGTCTCCGAGCTGATCGGCCAGTGAACGGCACAGCAGGTGTGCACCCCCGTCGATCCGCCACTGCTGGGCCCCACCCTCGAACGCGTTGAGATAGCGGATGCCACCGCCGGAGCGCAGGTAGAAGGCCATGTGCAGCACGGAGATCGCGCCAGGATCGGCCGCCATCATCTCGCCGATGAAGAGCGGGAAGAAAGTCTTCGCATCCGGGTTGCCGATCTCGTCGGCCAGCCAACGCGCGGCGGTCAGCCGGTCGAGCTCTTCGGCTCGGGGACTCAGCCACGGCCTGTCCGGCCGGATCTCCGCGACGAGTTCCTCCAGCCGGTCGAACAGGTCGCCGAGTGCCACTGCGTCCAGCGGTGGCACTCGGCTCGCAGTGGTCGTCCGACGGTCCGACAGCAGGAAAGTGCTGTCCCCCGTCATCCCGGTGGAGACCACATTCAGACCCTGTTCCCGCATCAGTGCAAGCAATTCGGTATGCCGGATGCCCAGGTAGGCGGCGCCGCCGTCGGCGACCACACCGTCAGCGATGTCGACGCCGCGAACCCGGCCTCCCACCCGGTCATCCGCCTCCAGCACGGTGACATCGGCGCCGGCCGCCACCAGGTCGGCAGCGGCGGTGAGCCCCGCAAGGCCGGCCCCGACAACCACGACGCGCATGCTCTCCCCGTTCATCGCACCGCTGCCGTGACCTTGGCGAACAACCCATCGGGCGAAGGGTTTTCGATGAAGTCGTCCCACGACAACTCCGTGGCGAAGTCCCGTGCGATCGCGCTGAGCACCCGGGTGGCCAACAGGGAGTCGCCGCCGAGCTCGAAGAAGTCGGAGTGCGGAGCCACCTCCACCGGACCGAGTACCCGCCGGAAGATCTGGATGATGTGACCGGCGCTCATCGACCCGCTCCTCTGGTGTCCTGCTCGGTAGCGGCGCGCTGGGTCGCCGCCCGGTCGATTTTTCCGCTGGCCGTGAAGCTCAGCTCACGCACGAAGATCAGCTTGCTGGGGACGAACTGGCTGGGCAGCAGACCCCGGAGATGGCGCTTCAACTCGCCCGGAGTCACCGCACCGACCGGCACGACGTAGGCCGCCAGTATCGTGCGGCCGAGTGACCGTTCGCCGATCACGACAGCGCCCCGCACCGCGTGATGCGCACTCAGATGCGTTTCCACCTCGGCCGGATGGACCCGTACCCCGAGAACTTTCACCTGTTCGTCGGCGCGACCGCGCGGGTAGAGCAGACCGTTCGCGTCGCGGGTGACGAGGTCGCCGGTACGGAACCAGCGCGCCGGACCGTCGCCGTGATCGATCATCGGGAACTCCGCCGCGGTGCGTTCCGGCAACCCCAGGTAGCCGTCGGCCAGCGCCGGCCCCGACACCAGAAGCTCGCCCTCGTCGGTGACGTGATCTCGCACATGGGGCAATGCACGACCGAGTGGAGACTCCGCCTCGCCGTCGGAGACGGCAGGTTCGGTGTCGGGCCCGCTCAGCTGCACCGCATGGGTCACCATTGTCGTCTCGGTGCATCCGTAGGTGTTGAGCAGCCGGATGTGGCCGGTGGCGCGATCGCGCCACTGCGCCAATCGGGTTCGGTCGATCCGCTCCCCGCCGATCACCACCAGCCGCACGCTCTCGGGTAGCGCCGCGTGTTCCTCGTGCAGGAAGAGCACCAGTTCGTGCCAGAACGCCGTCGGCAGATCGAGCACCGTCACTTCCCGCTCGGTCAGCATGCGGACGAACCGCGGGAACGAATGGGAGTAGGCCGCGTCATCGAAAACCACTGTCGCACCGGCAGTCAGGGCCGGTAGGATCTCCTCCAGGCAAGTGTCCCAGCCCAGCGACGCGAACTGCAGGACGCGGTCACCGGGGCTGAGTGCGAACAGGTTCCGCAACGCGCGCACCGTCACCGCAAGGGCGCTGCGCGACACCACCACCGGCTTGGGCCGACCGGTCGAGCCCGACGTGCACAACACATACGCCGGATCCTCCGGCCGCCACCGCGGAGGGACCGATTCGACCGCTCCCACGCCATCGTCTGCTACGGACGCCTCGTCCCATGAGGCGAACATCCGGTCCAGCCCGATCACCTCGGCGAGCAGCTGTTGCCTGGCGACCGGAAGTCCCGAGTCGATCGGGCAGAAGGCCGCCCCGGCTCCCAGAATGCCGAACAGCTCCTCGACGACCGCGGGCGAATGCGACACCACCGTGCCGATCAGCCGAGACGGCGCGTCCACAGCCGATCCGAGAGCCCGGTGGCGCAATGCGTGACGGCCGATGCTCTGCGCGAGCTCGCGATAGCTCACGGTGGTGCCGTTGTGCAGCAGGGCGGCATGGTCCGGTAGCGCTCGCACGATCGCAACGAAGTCGTCCACCACGTCGTCAGCGCAGGAGAAACGGGGGGCGAAAGGATTTTGGTCGAGAAGGACTCCCGGATCGCTCACGTCCAACGCCGCAACATCGCTCATCGCTCGTGCTCCCATCTGAATGCTCACCGTGTGCCGATCGCTCTCGGTCACTCGACGGTGACCGATTTGGCAAGGTTCCTGGGCTTGTCCACATCGCGCCCGAGCGCTAGTGCCGTCATACGGGCCAATACCTGCAGCGGTATGGTCGCTGCGATCGGTCCCCACGGCGCAACCGGTCCCAGGACGACCGGCACCGTGCTCCCCGCTGATCCGATCGTGATCACCCGGCCACCGCGAACCTCCACCTCGGCGATGTTGGCCGCCAGCTTGAGATCGCCGTTGTCCACGACCACGACCGGAGTGCCGGTTTCGACCAAGGCCAGCGGTCCGTGCTTGAGCTCGCCTGCCGGGTAATGTTCGGCCCACCGATAGGTCAGCTCCTTGAGCTTCAAGGCGCCTTCGGCCGCGTAGGGCAGGCCGGCACCGCGCGCGATGAAGATGAAACCCGAAGCGGTGAGCACTTCTTCCACGACCGACGGTACGGCGCATTTGGCCACCGCACCGGCAGCAGCGAGCTGCTCCGGTAGCCGTCGCAGGTCGTCGGCCAGTCGTCCGGCCACCTCCGGCGACAGCCGGTTCATCGCCACCAGCGCCGAGAGCATCAGCGCTGAACCGGCGATGATCTGGCAGATGAACGTCTTGGTGGCGGCCACCCCGATCTCCGGACCGGCCGGGAATCCCACCACCGCGTCCGCATGCCGGGCCAGCGTGGAGTACGGGTTGTTGGTGAGGGCGAGCAGCGTCGAATCGCCCATGCCCGACGTGTCGATCGCTCGGAGCACGTCGGCGGTTTCGCCGGACTGGCTCAGCGCCAGGCACAGCTGCCCGGGCTCCGGGACATCGGTGGCGGCCTCGCTCGCCACGGTGGCGGTCACCGGGATCCTGCCGAGTCCGCGCGCCAGATTCGCGATGACACTGCCGGCGTTCAGCGACGTGCCGCAGCCCAGCACGCGCAGACGCTCGAAAGGCTGCAGCCCCAGTTGGTTCCAGGCCTCGCCGGTCGCGATCCCGTCGGCGAGTTGATCGATCACCCGGGCCGCCGCTTCCGGTTGCTCGTCGATTTCTTTGGCCATGTAGTCCGTGTAGGCGCCCAGGTCGACATCGCTGCTCCGGCATTGATGCCGGGTGAGCGCCGGCGGCGCCACGCTGACGCCGCCGCGGTGCCACCTGTCACAGCTGGTCAGTTCCACGACATCGCCCGAGCCCAGTGCCCGGAACTCATCGGTCCAGTCCGCAATCGCCGTGATATCACTGGCGGCGAAATCGCCGTGGCTGTTGTGCGCCAACAACAATGGAGATTCCAGCGACGCAACCACGATTCGGCTCGTCTGCTGCTCCAGCACTGCGAGCGCCCACGATCCGCGGGCCCTGCTCAGCGCATTCTGCACTGCTTGCAGGATGTCCTCGCAGCGCCGGCGCTCGTCCTCGATCAGGTGCACGAGGACCTCGCTGTCGACCGTGGTGGCAAATCGGTGTCCGACGGCGATGAGTTCGGCACGCAGTTCGACTGCGTTCACGATGATCCCGTTGTGCACAAGGTTCAGCCGGCCGGTGCAATCGGTGTGTGGGTGCGCGTTCTCCTCGGTCACAGCACCATGGGTTGCCCAACGTGTATGCCCGATCCCCATGCCGTCGAATTTGGCACCGGACCACCCGTCCAGCAGATTCTCCAAGGTACCGATCCGCCCGGTGGTGCGTAGGCGGGCAATATCGCCGGAGACCGTCCGCAGCGCCACCCCGACGGAGTCGTATCCGCGGTACTCGAGTCGGCGCAGCCCCACCCGTAGGTAATCGACCGCCGGCCGGTCCGTCCGGCACGCGATGATGCCGCACATCAACGGCGTCCAAAAAGTTGTCTGGTGAAAGGCATTGGCACGATTCCGGATTCAGTCGGCTGCATCGTCATGTTGACCACCAGCGACCCTCCCGAATAATCCTGAGTAAACCCCGAAGCACCACATCACTATCGGCGAACCGGTGCCATTGGTACATGGACCATCCGAGCGATTTTCGAACTGAACCTCCGCCCGGTTCCAGGACTAGTTCCCCGGGGGACCTTCGGGCCGAAGGATGGCACGGGCACGTGCCGCCGCCTGAGCGCGCGTGCTCACGCCGAGCTTGGTCAGCAGGCTGTGGACGTGGTTCTTGACGGTATGAACGGCAATTCGGAGCTGCTCGGCGATATCACGGTTGGTGAGGCCCATCTCCAGCATCCGCAAGATCTGGATCTCACGTGAAGTGAGGACCAGTTCCTTGGCTGCCGGACGGCCCTGCGACGCCAGCGAGGACAGTCTGCGGAGCAGTATCGCCGATACTCTCGGCGAACACAGCGACCCGCCGGCAGCAACCTTGTGTATCAACACAAGCAGGTCCTCGAGCGACTCGCCGCGCAGGTGGTACCCCGCCACACCAGCCTCGGCATAGGCAACGATCTCGGTTTCATCGTCTTCGGATACGCCGAGAACCACAAGTCGCACATGCGGACTCAGTTTCATCGCCTGTCTGAGCAGCATTGCGCTGTCGCGTGTCCTGCTGTCCAGGAGAATGATTCGAGGCTGGGTGGTATCGAAGCCGGCGATCAGCGATACCAGGTCCCACGCCACACCCGGGGATTCCGCTCCGTAGGACGCGAGTACCGCGACCAGGTAGTCGCGGAACATGGCGCAGTCGTTGAGGATCAGGATCCGCAGGTCGCGCAGGAGGCCGGCGCCGTCGGGGCCGGCCCACTCTTCGCGCGCCCCCCCGACGGAATGCAATTCGGTCGGGGGCCGGCCGTTGCCGGTCGACCACCCGTCATCCATCACGCCGGGATTCACGCGCTCACAGGTCCGGCCGGTCGATGGACCGGAGGTACACCGTATGACATGCCTTCACTATCGGGGCAGGACGGTCATTGGTACATGGACCGATGGAGCGAATTTGGGACTGGATCACTCGATCCCCGAGGTTCCGGTTACAGAGAATTCTCGGCGGGCAAGATGGTGCGCGCCAAGGCCGCAGCCTGTGCCCGCGAGGTGACCCCGAGCTTGGTCAAGAGGCTGTGTACGTGGTTCTTGACCGTGTGGACGGCGATGCAGAGCTGGCCGGCGATCTCCCGATTCGAAAGACCCGCTTCCAGCATCCGCAGGATCTGAACCTCACGGGCCGTCAGGACCAGGCCTTTGGCCGCCGGCTGTCGCTGGGCGGCCAACGATGAGATCCGGTTCAGCAGGATCGCCGAAACCGCTGGTGAGCAAGGAAATTCGCCCGCCCCAACCTTCTGGATGGCCAGGATCAGGTCGTCCAAGGTCTCCGAACGCAGGTGATAACCCGCCACGCCCGCCTCTGCGCACCCGACGATCTCCGATTCGTCGTCGCCCGCGACGCCCAGCACCACCACACGCGAACTCGGGCTCAGTTGCAGAGCCTGTCGCAGCAGCATCGCACTGTCACGGGTTCGCATGTTCACCAGAATGACGGGCGGCGTGCTCGTTTCGACGGCAGCCACCAGGGAGGCCCAGTCCCAGGCGACTCCGGGAGTCACCGCGCCATGGGAGGTGACCACGGCGACCAGATAGTCGCGATACAGCTTGCAGTCATCGATGATCAGAACCCTTGCGCCGTAAAGCAGGCCGACTCCTTCGACACCTTCCCTGTACCGTTCGATTCCTCTTAACGTACTGGGCCTTCGGTGCACATCACCCAGCGGCCAGAACTGATCTGGCTGCAGGGCGGACGCAATCTGGAATGGTTCGCTGCCGTCGTCAGAAACTGTCACGGTACCCACCCGGTGCACATACCGCCGGTTCACATGCCTTCATCTTCGCCCCCCTGCGTAATGAATATGGCAAAACAGGCACCCCTCTGTGCGCTCGCCCGATCGCAATCCCAAAGTGATTCGCCGGGTTGTTGAGCGAGAGTGTTTTCAGGCGCCTATCGACGGTGCCCTCAGTTGCCCGCTTCATCCGTGCCCGGCGGCACTCAAGGCCGCCAGAGCTCGTTTTGAGCCGGCGCAACCAGGGTCCTGGGCTGCGTAGCTGTCGCTGACAGTAAGTTACGTCGGTGCAGCGCGCAACCGAATCTAGAATTTCAGCGAATCAAATGCCGCTCACCACAGAGTCTCATGCTGCATGAATTAGCGTAGGGATATTGATTGGGCAAACAAGTTCTTCGGCGCTGGTTTCGCAGGAGTTCTGATCGAGTTCGGGCTTTTCCACACTTTCAGCAACGTTCCGCCGGGCGGTACGGAAGATCCATCCGTTCGATGACCTTGCGCGCCGAGTCGACCCATGAATAGCGGCTCGCGTTCAGAAGCCCCCGACGCCGCAGGTCCTCGGCGAGGCCGACCTCCGAGTCGAGTCGGTCCAATTGCGCTATCAAAGTGTCAGGATCATCTGGATCGAAGTAGAGCGCAGCGTCTCGGCAAACCTCAGGTTGAGCAGCGGAATCCGTCGCTATCACTGGACAGCCCAGCGCCTGGGCCTCGATAGCTGCGAGCGCTGAGCCGGCGTAGTTTGCAGTTAAGACGAGAGCCGAGCTGCGCTGGTATAGCCAGATCAGTTCGGCATCGGTCACCTGTTCGGCATAGACCACGGATGGATCTGGAGTGGGATCTGACCTTCGCATCCCGATGATCACCACCCGGCGACCGGAGTTCGCCATAGCTGTTGCCGCGGCTCCAATGTTCTCGTGTGGCGCCCCACTGCCGATCACCAGGTAGTGGTCACCCCACACCGGTAGGTCCGGCCGAAGAGGTTGCACCTCGTTCAGCCAATCGGCGGCGCCCTCAGCAACGATGAATCGGTTGACATCGACCTTGAGTACATCAGCGAGTTCATTTGCTGTATAGATGGTCTCGGCGACCAAACCGTGGGCGGTCCTGGCGAGCCACCGGTAGGTCAGCAAATGCAACAACAGGTAGTTCCAGCTGAATCCAGCCGGGCGGCGGAACGGAACGGCGTCATGCATGGTCACCACCTGCCTGCGCTTGAGCATCGGCGCTGTCCCCTCGAAGTTCAAGAGCACCTTGCCCGCCGTGACCGCGGGTAGATAGACCTGCTCGAAAACTGTGCCGGTGAATCTGGATGCCCGGACCTCGACATTTTGACAGTCGGTCCACCCGGAGACACTGCCATCCGCGTCGGCAGGAGCATGCAGAACCACACTGCACCGGCCTGTCGACGCCAGCGCGCGTAACATGCCCGAGGCATAGCGACCAGCCGCGGATCTGCCGTTTGCCAGCCACTTTCCATTCACGTGGACGTCATGCCGCGGGAATGCGTGACTGGGCAGCCCGGTTTCGACGGACCAATCACCGGCGAAACGCTCAGTCCGCCAGAGCGCCATCCTCGACACCGTGGCGATCACTGATTTCATCGAGCCCCCTCACCGTGCACAAATCGCATACGAGATCACTATCGATCTGTCGACGTGGCCGGTACATAGATCCTCGGATCTAATTTCTCACCGCCAAAGGATTCAATCCCCTGAGACGCGACAGCCACCAAGGGCACAGTGAATGTCATTGCGCGAGTGGGTCATCCGAGCATCCGCACGGAAGATGGCCGATCGTCGGAAGACCCAGGTTCCTGCAATCCGCGCAGCTCACGTCCTTCGACCCGCACCGCCTGAATTAGCTTGTGCAGCACAAGCGCAGTCCGCATTGCGGTCGTAATCCGCGAACTCAATGGGTCGTCCGGTCGATACGGAACTCCGAACGTCTCAAACCGGCCTCTGTCACCAGGGTCTGGGGTGGCCAGGAAACTCAGACGCTACTTGCCCCATGACAAGTTGGCAAGGCTTCTTTGCACCCGTGCAGGCATCCGTGGCGAACGAGAAGCAGTTCGCCACAGACGGTACCCGTGTGACCAGCAACGTCCAGACGCCGCCCTCGTCCAGCTGGGCATTGATCCACAACTAGCGAGGATCCACAACAAACGAGCCTTGGATCTACACAACCGGACCCGGCTCAGTCGTCCCCACAATTCACGGATACTTTCGTGGCAAAAGCCGACGCCGACGGCGAATCGCCGATGCAGAGCTCCCGCGCGTGTTCGGACGCCGCGCCTCGGCCCCATCCGGGCGGGGCACCGCACCCGGCTTTTTCCCAACAGTTGTCGTGGATTCCTAGACCTGCCGGGACAGATCCTCTCCGCCGGTGGTCGGCCGCGAGGGGCCGTGGGGCGCAATCGGCGCAGGCCCCGCCGCCGATCCGCCGGCGCTGGGTCCGGGCGCGGCCGACTCCCGCGAATCCAGCTGCGCCTCACGGTGATCCTGCTGATGATCGCGGGCGTCCTGGCCGGCCTGCCGTTCGTTCTGCTGGCTCTCGCGGGCATCCTGCTGGGCGTCGCGCTGATTCTGTTGGGCCTCGCGCTGCTCCGGGGTGGGCGCGCCCGGGACACCCGGCGGCGGGCCGCCCGCAGGACCGCCCGGCCCCTGTCCCTGATCCTGCTGTGCGGCCTGGGTGCCCTGCTGCACCGCGCCCTGGGCGGCCTGCATGGCCTGCTGCATCAGCTGGCCGAAGCCGCCGCCACCGCTTTCGCCCCCGCCGCCGCCGAGGCTGCCGGCGGCCTGCTGCGGCATCTGTGCCAACTGACCCAGCTGCCCGGTCAGCTGTTCGAGCATTCCGCCGACCTGTCCTACCGACTGGCCGCCTGTTTCATCGGAGGTGGTGTAGGCGGCCTGGGCGGCCTCGACCTTGCCGGAGAAGGTGTTCTCCTTGGCGGCCAACGCCGCCACGTTGGCGGCCAACTGTGCCTCCAATGTCGGCAGGACGGCCGCGATCGTCATGCTCATTGCGTCGGCGCCGGGCGGGATCATGGGCATCGGCGGAAGTTCGACAGCCGCCGCATTCCAGTTGATCTCATCGGGCTTGAACAAATCGCTCATCGCGGCTCACCAATCATCGTCGGCATCGTCTTCGGCAAGGTCGTGCTCCAACGCCTCGGGCATCGCCAGACCGAGCTTGGTACCACCGCCGCCTGCGCCGCGCTGGCCCATCATCGGGGCGCCGCCCATCCCGCCCCCGGCACCGGCGGCCACCGGTGCGAGCCCGCCGAGGGCACCGGCACCGGCGTTCGCACCCGACGGCCCCACCGAGACCGGCGGCGTACCGACCAGGCTCGCCATCAACGGGGTCTGCGCGGAACCGCCACCGCCACCGGGCAACGAGGCCGCGCGCATCATCCCGGCCCCGGCACCGGCCCCGGCACCGCCCGCCAGCGGATGGTTGGAAAACGCCGAGAACGGCGAGACACCGCCCCCGCCCATCCCGCCGCTGCCGCCACCGAGCATGGAGGTCAGCTGCTGAAGGGGCTGACCGACGGTCTGCATGAGCTGCTGCGGCGCCTGGGTGACCTGTCCCATGGCCTGGCCGAGCATCTGCGGGAGCTGGCTGACCAGACCGGCCATCTGACCCATCATCTGCATCGCTTGGCTGGGATCGGCCTGGGACACCTGCTGGGCACCGACGGCGGGCGCACCGGTCGAGGGGGTCGTGGCCGGGGCACCGATGGTGTTGGCCATCGAGGTGGCGTTGGCCGTGACGGTCGCGGTGTTCTGCGACAACCCCGCCATGATCCGGCTCTGCACCAGCGCCTGAGTATTGCTAGATAGTTGACTCTGGAGCGCCATGCACTCGGCCTGGGTCTGCTGAGCGACCATATTGGCCATCATCTTGGTCTGGACGACGGCGGCTTCCATGGTGCGCAGTTTGGCGGCGATGGCGGCGGCCTGCGCGGCGTTGGCCTCGTGCCCGCCGATGATCGAGGTGGCCTCGCCCGCGGCGGCCGTCGAGGCGGGCCCTTGCCATTCGGAGCCCATCTGCACCAGCTGACCCTGCTGCTGGGGCACCACGGTGCCACCGATCTTGGCCGCCAGCGCGTCGTACTGCGCCGCGGCCGCGGCAAGCGCGTTCTCGTCGACGTTCGGCCACGCCGGCCCCGTCACTGTTTGCCCCCCGTATGGGCTCACATCAGGCTGGATCCCCATGGCCTCGAGATTACCGCGCCACCGACCGGTGGCGGTGCAGTAAAATCAGCCGAGGATCAGACCCGATGTCGGCACCCCGGTACCCGCCGTGACCAGCACATGTTCGACATTGTCGACCTGGTTGACCGACGTTCCCCGCAGTTGACGCACACCTTCGGCGATGCCGTTCATCCCGTGGATATACGCCTCGCCGAGCTGGCCGCCGTGGGTGTTGATCGGTAGCTTCCCGCCGATCTCGATGGCGCCGCCGGCGATGAAATCCTTGGCCTCGCCCTTACCGCAGAAGCCGAGCTCCTCGAGCTGGATCAGTGTGTACGGGGTGAAGTGGTCGTAGAGGATCGCAGTCTGGATATCCGTGGGCGTCAGACCGCTCTGCTCCCACAGCTGACGGCCGACCAGGCCCATCTCGGGCAGCCCGAGCTCCTCGCGGTAGTAGGAGTACATGGTGAACTGATCGGTCCCCGCACCCTGCGCGGCCGCCTCGATGATCGTCGGGCGGTGCTTGAGGTCCTTGGCCCGCTCGGGGGTGGTGACCACGATCGCGACGCCACCATCGGTCTCCTGGCAGCAGTCCAGCAGCCGGAGCGGTTCGGCGATCCAGCGGGAGTTCTGGTGATCCTCGATCGTGATCGGCTTGCCGTAGAAGTGCGCCTTGGGGTTGGTTGCGGCGTGTTTGCGATCGGCGACCGACACCGCACCGAAATCGGCACTGGTGGCGCCGTATTCGTGCATATAGCGCTGCGCGATCATGGCCACCGACGCGGCGGGTGTACTCAGACCGTGCGGGTAGGACCAGCTGTACTCGACGCCACGGGAATCGGCATTGACGGTCAAGCCCGTCATCACCTGACCGAACCGGAACTCGGAACGCTCGTTGAAGGCCCGGTAGGCCACCACGACCTCGGCCACCCCGGTCGCGACGGCCAGCGCGGCCTGCTGCACGGTCGCCGCCGCCGCACCGCCGCCATAACCGATCTGGCTGAAGAACTTCAGATCACCGATGCCGGTGGACCGCGCGACGGCGGTCTCCAGGTTGGAATCCATCGTGAAGGTGACCAGACCGTCCACATCGGACGGCGCGAGCCCGGCGTCATCGAGCGCGTCGAGCACCGCCTCGGCGGCCAGTCGCAGCTCGCTGCGCCCGGAATTCTTGGAGAAATCGGTGGCACCGATACCGGCGATCGCCGCTTTGCCGGACAGGCCGGCCTTTCCGGACGGTGTCACTTGTCCCCCAGGGTGAGCGTCGAGGTGGCGATGACATGGTTGCCGAGGCTGTTGGCGCCCACCACTTTCAGGGTCACCACATCGCCGTCGATCTCGGTGACCTCACCACTGAAGGTGATGGTGTCATAGGCGTACCAGGGCACCCCGAGGCGCAACTTGATGGACTTGACCCGCGCGTCCGGACCGGCCCAGTCGGTGACATAACGCCCGACCAGACCGGTATCGGTGAGGATGTTGACGAAGATGTCCTTGGATCCCTTGGCCTGCGCCTTGTCCCGATCGTGGTGCACATCCTGGTAATCACGGGTGGCGATGGCGGTGGAGACGATGAACGTCGGGTCGCCGTAGATCTGCAGGTCGGGCAGTGTGGTGCCGACCGCGACGTCGGTCAGGGTCAGACTCATGCTTGCGGCTCCCATGCGTACAACGTCCAGGCCGGGCTGACCTCACTGTCGGGGAAGTCGATATAGGTTGCGGTGACCGGCATTCCGATCTTCACCTGCTCGGAATCCACCCCGCGCAGCTCGCCGAGCATCCGAACGCCCTCCTCGAGTTCGACAAGGGCGATCACGAAGGGCAGCGTGCGCCCGGGCACCTTCGGCGCATGGTGGACGACATAGCTGAACACCGCGCCCTTCCCGGAGGAGACGACATAATCGACGGGTGCATCTTTGTCGGCCCACATCGCGGGGACCGGCGGGTGCTGCAGCGTCCCGTCCGGGCGGCGCTGGATGCGCAGCTCGTGTGCGTTGACGCCATCCCAGAAGAACTTGGTGTCACGCGACGAGGACGGCCGCATCAATTTGTCGGGATCGAGATCCTCGGGAATCGCGGCCGTTTCAGGCTTGGCCGCGTTGGCTGCCGGCAGGAACTTCATGATGCGCCAGTCCATCTCGGCGACCAGTTCCTCCGCGCCGGCCCCGACGGTATGCCAGCTGATCTTCTGGTTGATGAAGTAACCCTCACCGAGCGCGGTCTGTTTGGGACCGACGATGCCGACGATCTCCGCGCTCATCGCCACCTGCTCCCCCGGCTGCAGATAGCGGTGATAGGTCTGGTCGCAGTTGGTGGCGACGACGCCGACATAACCCGCGTCGTCGAAGAGCTTCATGGCCCGGGCGAGCGGGTCATCGTCGGAGCGGGAACGGCCCAGCCCCATCATGGTCCACACCTGGATCATCGCCGGCGGGGCGACGATACCCGGATGACCTGCGGCGCGGGCCGCCTCGGCATCGACGTAGATCGGGTTCTTGTCCCCGACCGCATCGACCCAGTGATGGATCATGGGTTGGTTCACTGGGTCGCGCGCGACGGTCGGGCTGCTGCTGCCCGCCGCAAGGACGGCCTCGATACCCGCCTGCAGATCGCTCACCGGGTCACCCTCGGCACCTTCAACCCCGACGCCGCGATCATTTCGCGCATGACCTCGTTGACGCCGCCACCGAAGGTGATCACCAGATTGCGTTTGGTCATCTTGTCCAACCAGTCCAGCAGCCTGCCGGTGTGGGCATCGGCGGGGTTGCCGTAGCGGCCGACGACCTCTTCGGCCAGCCGGCCGACCTCTTGGATGCGCTCGGTGGAGAAGACCTTCGTCGCCGCCGCATCGGCCACTGCGATGGTCTCGCCCGAGGCGGCCACCTGCCAGTTCAGCAACTCGTTGATCCGCCAGATCGATTTGATCTGGGCCAGCAGCCGACGCGCGTCGTCCTGTTCGATCGGCACGACACCATCGGATCCCGGCATGCACGCCCACTCGTGGACCTCGTCGTAGATCCCGGCGATGCGTCCGGCCGGGCCGAGCCCGACGCGCTCGTGGTTGAGCTGGGTCGTGATGAGCTTCCAGCCGCCGTGTTCCTCGCCGACCAGCATGTCGGCGGGCACCCGGACGTCGTTGTAATACGACGCGTTGGTGTGGTGCGCCCCATCGCTGAGGATGATCGGCGTCCAGGAGTAGCCGGGATCCTTGGTATCGACGATCAGGATCGAAATACCCTTGTGCTTGGCCGCTTCCGGATCGGTGCGGCAGGCCAGCCAGATGTAGTCGGCGTCATGGGCGCCGGTGGTCCACATCTTCTGGCCGTTGACGATGTACTCGTCACCGTGGCGCACCGCGGTGGTCCGCAACGAGGCGAGGTCGGTGCCCGCCTCCGGCTCGGAGTAACCGATCGCGAAATGCACCTCGCCGGCCAGGATCCCGGGCAGGAACTTCTTCTTCTGCAGTTCGGTCCCGTGCACCTGCAGGGTGGGGCCCACCGTCTGCAGCGTGACCATCGGCAGCGGGATATCGGCGCGGTTGGCCTCGTTGATGAAGATCTGCTGCTCGATCGGCCCGAAGCCGAGCCCGCCGTACTCCTTGGGCCAGCCCACACCCAGCTTGCCGTCCGAGCCCATCCGCTTGATCACCGTGCGGTAGGCCTCGTTGTGGCGATCGGACTCCATCGCCGCGGCTTCCTCCGGGGTGATGAGCGTCGAGAAGTATTCGCGGAATTCGTCTTGCAGCTTGCGCTGTTCCGGGGTCAGTTCGATGTACATGGCTATTTACGCTCCCACCAGATCCAGTCGATACGCAGGCCCGCCCAGCAAGCGGGTGAGGTCCTTGATGGAGGAGAAATACCGGTCCATCGGATAGGTGATGTCCATCCCCATGCCACCGTGCAGGTGATGACACAACCGCATCGCCGGCGGTGCCTGCGAGGTGATCCAGTAGCCCAGCAGCGCCAGATCATCGTCGGCATCGAGTCCCTCGGACAACCGGTAGGTCACCGACATGGACACGAGATCGATGGTGCGCGAGGCGATGTAGACATCCGAGAGCTGTGCGGCGACGGTCTGGAAGGTCGACAGCGGACGCCCGAACTGTTCGCGGGTGGCCACGTAATCGGCGGTCAGTCGCAGCGCACCGGCGACCAGGCCCGCGGCGAAGGCACCGGTGGCGGCCAGCACCAACTGGTTGACCCGCCGGATCGTCGCGTTGGTGAGCACTCCGTCCACCTCGGCGCCGTCGAAGACCACCACATACTCGTCGGTGCCGTTGGAGGTCGGCGTCTTGGTCAACGTCACCCCACTCGCGGTCGGAGCGATCACCGCGACCCCACCGGCGGCGGTGACCAGCAGCCACCGCGCGGTGCCGGCATAGGGCACACCGATCTTGGTTCCGGTGAGCTTTCCGTCGGTCAGCGTCACCGAGGGATGCTCGGGCAACGATACCCCGGGCTCGTTGAGCGCCGCCGACAACACGGCCCCGCCGGCGACCCCGTCGAGATAGCGATCCTGCTCGGTATCGGTGGCCACCTCCAGCAGCGGTAGCAACCCCAGACCCAGTGTGGCCAGTGCCGCACCGGTCGTACCGCGCCTGCCGATCTCGGTGAGCGCGGTGGCGATCTCGGGAAGTCCGAGCCCGTCACCACCGAGGCGCTCGGGCACCGCCAGCGCGGCCACCCCACCGGAAACCAGTGCGTCCCAGCTGTTGTCCCGTTCCAGCACCGAGGTCACCACATCGGCGACGGCCTGCTGCTCGGGCTTCGGCGTGAAGTCCACCAGGATTCCCCTAGCTCGAGGCGCCGGCGCCCGCGCCGGTGTAGTCGACCTGCCAGTGCTTGATTCCGTTGAGCCAGCCGGACTTCAACCGCTCCGGCTCGCCGATCGGTGTGATGTCGGGCATCACGTCGGCGATCGCGTTGAAGATCAGGTTGATGGTCATGCGGGCCAGGTTTGCGCCGATACAGTAGTGCGCACCGGTACCACCGAATCCGACGTGCGGGTTGGGATCACGCAGGATGTTGAACTGGTGCGGGTTGTCGAACGCCTCGTCGTCGAAGTTGGCGGCGCGGTAGGACATCACCACACGATCGCCCTTCTTGATCTTCGCCCCGGCGAGCTCGGTGTCCTCCAGTGCCGTGCGCTGGAACGCCGACACCGGTGTCGCCCAACGGATGATCTCGTCGGCGGCGGTGCCCGGGCGTTCCTTCTTGTAGAGCTCCCACTGGTCGGGATTGTCGGCGAAGGCGATCATGCCGTGGGTGATCGAGTTGCGGGTGGTCTCGTTGCCTGCGACGGCAAGCATGACCACGAAGAAACCGAACTCGTCGTCAGAGAGCTTCTCGCCCTCGATATCGGCCTCGATCAGCTTGGTCACGATGTCCTCGGTCGGGTTCTGCGCCCGCTCCTCGGCCATCTTCATGGCGTAGGTGATGAGCTCGAAGGAGGACATCGCCGGATCGACATCGGCGTACTCGGGGTCCTCGCCCGCAGTCATCTCATTGGACCAGCGGAAGATCTTGTCCCGGTCGTCCTGCGGCACACCGAGCAGTTCGGCGATGGCCTGCAGCGGCAGTTCGCAGGACACCTGCTCGACGAAGTCGCCCGAACCGGCTGCCGCCGCGGTTTCGGCGATCTTGCGGGCACGGGCCCGCAACTCGTCTTCGAGCCGTCCGATGGCGCGCGGGGTGAACCCGCGCGAGATGATCTTGCGCAACCGGGTGTGCTGCGGCGCGTCCATGTTGAGCAGGACGGCCTTCTGCAGATCGATGGCGTCGCGGGTCATCTCCTGCGGCCAGACCGGGATGGCGCCGTCGGGTGAGCTGCCGAAGATGTCGTTTCGCTTCGAGACCTCTTTGACGTCGGCATGCTTGGTGACGATCCAGTAGCCCTTGTCGCCGAAGCCCCCGGTCCCTTCCGGCACGTCCACCCAGTGGACGGGCTCGGCGCGGCGAATCTCCGCCAACTCCTCCACGGGCAGGCGTTCGAGGTTCAGACTGGCGTCCAGCGGGTCGAAGCCCTTGGGCAGGTTGGGGCTGGGCATGCAGAGATCTCCTTGCTCAAATCGGGTCATGTCACCGGCCACCTCGGGTGCCGAGACAATTCCTTCTAGTACCACTCGTGAACCATTGAAACATGCCTTCACCGCAGATAAAAGGCGCGGCGGCATCCTCGCTTGTCAGAGTAATGAAACGTGTTCTAGCCTGACAAGCATGGGTAATCCTGTCATCGTCGAAGCCACCCGCAGCCCCATCGGCAAGCGCAACGGCTGGCTGTCCGGGCTGCATGCCACCGAACTCTTGGGCGCCGTGCAGAAGGCGGTCGTCGAGAAGGCCGGGATCGACGCCGGCGATGTCGAACAGCTCATCGGCGGCTGCGTCACCCAGTACGGCGAGCAGTCCAACAACATCACCCGGGTCGGGTGGCTGACCGCGGGATTGCCCGAGCACGTGGGTGCCACCACCATCGACTGCCAGTGCGGCAGCGCCCAGCAGGCCAACCATCTGATCGCGGGTCTGATCGCCACCGGTGCGATCGACATCGGCATCGCGTGCGGTATCGAGGCGATGAGCCGAGTAGGCCTCGGCGCCAATGCCGGCCCCGATCGCGGTCTCATCCGCGCATCGTCATGGGACATCGACATGCCCAATCAGTTCGAGGCCGCCGAGCGGATTGCCAAGCGCCGCGGGATCACCCGGGCCGACCTGGACGCGTTCGGGCTCGCCTCGCAGGCCAAGGCCAAGCAGGCCTGGGCCGAGGGTCGCTTCGATCGGGAGATCTCACCCATCTCGGCGCCCGTGCTCGACGAGAACAAGCGTCCGACCGACGAATGGGCGCTCGTGACCCGCGACCAGGGCCTGCGCGACACCACGGCGGAGGGTTTGGCCGCGCTGAAGCCGGTGATGGAAGGTGCCATGCACACCGCGGGAACCTCCTCACAGATCTCCGATGGCGCGGCGGCGGTGCTGTGGATGGACAGCGATGTGGCCAAGGCCCACGGCCTCACGCCGCGCGCCCGGATCGTCGCGCAGGCCAATGTCGGCGCCGAGACCTACTACCACCTCGACGGCCCGGTGCAGTCGACCGCCAAGGTGCTGGAGAAGGCCGGGATGAAGATGGGCGATATCGACCTCGTCGAGATCAACGAGGCTTTCGCCTCCGTGGTGCTGTCCTGGGCGCAGGTGCACGGGGCGGACATGGACAAGGTCAACGTCAACGGCGGCGCCATCGCGCTGGGGCACCCCGTCGGCTCCACCGGCGCCCGGTTGATCACCACCGCGCTGCACGAGTTGGAACGCACCGGCAAGAGCACCGCGCTCATCACGATGTGCGCCGGTGGCGCGCTGAGCACGGGCACCATCATCGAAAGGATCTGAGACCGCATGGCCGTCTCGGACGCCGAACGGATCGCGGCGGCGCAGTCCTATATCGACGCGCTGTCGACCCATCGCGCGGATGCCGTCCCATTTCATCCGGATTGCATCCGCATCGAGATGGGGCTCAAGACCGGGCGGTCGGGAGATCACCTGCGGCGCAGCCTGAACAACGGTCCGCAGTTCAAGGTCATCGAAAAGACCACGCCACCGGAGTTCACCGTCGACGGGGACCACATCCGTGCTCGTTTCGACGTGCTGACCAAGCCTCGGCTGTTCGGCAGGCGCGTGTGCTCCCATGTCGACGAGACGTTTCTGATCCCCGCCCACGATCCCCGGATCCACCACATCCGGGCGTCGCTCAAGCCGTTCATCAGCCGTTAGGGTTTCGGCATGCCCACACCACCCAAGCCTCTGAGCCCCAAACAGATCGAAGGCCTCAACTCCAAGGCGGTCGGCACCGGCATCAAATGGATGTCGCGTGCCAATACCTGGCTGTTCAAGAAGTCCGGCGGCAAGCTCGGCAACAAATTCCTGCGTGGCGCCGAGGTAGGCATCCTGACCACCACCGGCCGCAAGTCCGGGGAGCCACGGGACAGTCCGCTGCTGTTCCTGCAGGAGGGCAGGCGCATCGTGTTGGTGGCCTCCCAAGGTGGCCGGGCCACCAACCCGATGTGGTACCTGAACATCAAGGCCGACCCGAACATCACCTTCCAGACGAAGAAGGAAAAGCTCGACCTGGTGGCCCGGGAGGCCACCGATGCCGAGCGCGACGAGTACTGGCCCAAGCTCGACGCCATGTACCCCGACTTCGCGAACTACCGGTCCTACACCGATCGCAAGATCCCGATCCTGATCTGCGACCCCGCGGTTGCGTGAGCCCGATCATCGGGCGGGCGGTCGCCGGGCTGCTGGGCTCGACCGCGGCACTCCTGTGGTTGATGTGCCTGTATCTGGTTGCCCGGTCCGGCCTTTCCGGCGATCCCGGCACCGATCCACACGGCTATGGCCTGATGTTCGGAACCGTCGTGGGACTGGTCGCCGGGCTGCTGTCGGCCGTGGCGTTGCCTGGCGCTCTGCCCGCGGATCGTCGGGGGCGTGCCACGCGGCGGTTCCTGCTGGTCTTCGTGACCGTGACCGCGGTGTTGTATGCGGCGGTGTTCCTGCGCTGAGCCCGTGCGGTTTGTGGAGTTTCACCCGCGACGAGTGCGGGTGAAACTCCACAAACCGCGAGGAATCAGGCCCCGAAGACCGGCAGCGGGGTGCGCGACTTGGCCAGCAGATCGCCGACCACGGGCCCCAGCTCGGCCGGGTCCCAGCGCGCGCCCTTGTCGACCTCGGCACCGCGTGCCCAGCCCTCGGCAACCCGGATGATCCCGCCCTCGACCTCGAACACCCGCCCGGTCACCTCACGCGACTCGACGCTGCCCAGCCACACCACCAGCGGCGAGATGTTCTCCGGAGCCATGGTGTCGAAGGCCGAATCCTGGGTGGCCATCATGTCCGCGAAGACCGTCTCGGTCATCCGGGTACGGGCCGAGGGCGCAATGGCGTTGGCGGTCACACCGATCCGACCCATCTCCGCCGCGGCGACCAGGGTGAGCGCGGCGATACCGGCCTTGGACGCGCTGTAGGTCGCCTGCCCGACGCTGCCCTGCAGGCCCGCGCCGGAGGAGGTGTTGATGATGCGGGCATCCACCGTCTTGCCGGCCTTGGACTGGGCGCGCCAGTATGCCCCGGCATGTTTCATGGTGGCGAAATGCCCCTTGAGATGCACGGCCGTGACGGCGTCGAACTCCTCCTCGGTGGCGTTGACGAACATCCGGTCGCGCACGATGCCGGCGTTGTTGACCAGAACGTCGAGCCCGCCGAATGAATCCACCGCGGTCTGGATCAATCCCTCGGCCTGCGCCCAGTCGGCGACATTGGCGCCGCTGGTCACCGCCTCGCCCCCGGCGGCGATGATCTCGTCGACGACGCCCTGCGCGGCGCTACCACCGCCGGCCGGTGAGCCGTCCAGGCCGACACCGATGTCGTTGACCACGACCCGTGCACCCTCCGCGGCGAAGGCCAGCGCATGCGCCCGGCCGATGCCGCCGCCTGCGCCCGTCACGATGACTACCCGGCCGTCGAGCAAACCCATGGGAATATCTCCTCTTACTTTTTGATGTCAGCTGTGGTGGTCGACAGATAGTGCGGCGGCTCGCCGCCGCCGTGCACCGCCAGCGCGGCGCCACTGATGTAGGACGCCGCCGGCGACGCCAGAAAAGCTGCAGCCCAACCGATATCGGCCGGTTTCGCCAGGCGCCGCAGTGGCACATTGGCCGATATTGCGGCGATCGACTCGGCATCACCGTAGAACAGGTCGGCCTGTTCGGTCTCGACCATGCCCACGACGACCGAGTTCACCCGAACCTTGGGCGCCCACTCGACCGCCAGCGTGGTGGTGAGGTTGTCGATACCGGCCTTGGCGGCACCGTAGGCCGCGGTTCCCGGGGTGGGGCGGTGTCCGCTGACGCTGGAGATGTTGACGATGGTTCCGCCGGTCTCCTGTCTCTGCATGACGGTATTGGCATGCGTGGAGACCGATAGCGCGCCGATCAGATTGAGTTCGATGATCTTGGTGCTGAACTTGGCCGAGGCATCGGCGGCAGGCACGTAGGGCGATCCGCCCGCGTTGTTCACCACCACATCGAGTCGGCCGTGCGTTGTCACGATCGCGTCGATGAGGGCCTGCACGGCCGTGTCGTCACGGATATCGCAGGAGTGGAACTCATAGGGCGAACCCTCCACGGGCCGGCGCGCGCAGGTGATGACGGTGGCGCCCTGACCGGCGAAGACCTCACTGATGCCCGCGCCGACCCCGCGGACCCCGCCGGTCACCAAGACCACCCGGCCACCCAGTTGCAGATCGATTCCAGCCGCGTCAGTCACTGTGCTAGCGTACCAAGCAAGTGCTTGCTTAGGTAGCGACCCCACGAGGAAGTGACTGATGATCACCACCACGACAGTCGAACCGGGCATCGTCTCGGTGACCGTGAATTACCCACCCGTGAACGCCATCCCCTCGCAGGGCTGGTTCGAGCTCGGCGATGCCATCACCGCCGCCGGCCGCGACCGCAGCACCCACGTGGTGATCCTGCGGGCCGAGGGTCGCGGGTTCAACGCCGGTGTCGACATCAAGGAGATGCAGAACACCGACGGATTCACCGCGCTCATCGACGCCAACCGCGGGTGCTATCACGCCTTCAAGGCGGTGTACGAATGCGAGGTACCCGTGGTGGCCGCCGTCAACGGCTTCTGCGTCGGTGGCGGTATCGGCCTGGTCGGCAATGCCGATGTCATCGTCGCCTCCGATGATGCGAAATTCGGTCTGCCCGAGGTGGAACGCGGCGCGCTCGGCGCGGCGACCCACCTGTCCCGGCTCGTTCCCCAGCATCTGATGCGCCGGCTGTTCTTCACCGCCGCCACGGTTCCCGCCGAGACCCTGCACCACTTCGGCTCGGTGCACGAGGTGGTGCCACGCGATGATCTCGACGAGGCCGCCTTGCGCGTCGCCCGCGATATCGCCGCCAAGGACACCCGGGTGATCCGTGCCGCCAAGGAAGCGCTGAACTTCATCGACGTGCAGCCCGTGAATGCGCGATACCGCATGGAGCAGGGCTTCACGTTCGAGCTCAACCTCGCAGGCGTATCCGATGAGCACCGCGACGCGTTCGCCGGAACCGATAAGGGATCTAAATAGCTATGACAGACAAGAGGACAACACTCGACGAGGCCGTTGCGTCCGTCGAGAGCGGCATGACCATCGGTATCGGCGGGTGGGGTTCGCGACGCAAACCGATGGCGTTCATCCGCGCACTGCTGCGCACCGACGTCAAGGACCTGACCGTGGTGACCTACGGCGGACCCGATCTGGGGCTGCTGTGCTCGGCCGACAAGGTCAAGCGCGTCTACTACGGATTCGTGTCGCTGGATTCCCCGCCGTTCTACGATCCGTGGTTCGCCAAGGCCCGCACCAGTGGTGCCGTCGAGGCGCGCGAGATGGACGAGGGCATGCTGCGCTGCGGTCTACAGGCCGCGGCCCAGCGGCTGCCGTTCCTGCCGATCCGCGCCGGGCTCGGCAGCGATGTCCGTACCTTCTGGGGTGACGAGCTCAAGACCGTGAAATCGCCCTATGACGATCAGGAATTGATCGCCATGCCTGCGCTGAACCTGGATGCCGCATTCGTGCACATGAACATCGGGGATGCGCGCGGCAACGCCGCCTATACCGGGATCGACCCCTATTTCGACGATCTGTTCCTCATGTCGGCCACCCGGCGGTTCCTCTCCGTCGAGAAGGTGGTGTCCACCGAGGAACTGGTGAAATCGACGGTCCCGCAACAACAGCTGATCAACCGGATGATGGTCGACGTCGTGGTGGAAGCGCCCAACGGCGCGCACTTCACCACCAACGAGCCCGATTACCGCCGCGACGAGAAGTTCCAGCGGCACTACGCCGAAGCCGCCGGCTCCGACGAGACCTGGGCCGAGTTCGTGCAGACCTACCTATCCGGCAGCGAGGCCGATTACCAAGCAGCGGTGCGTAAGTTCGCCGATGAGCGCTCGCGCGAAGAGCGTGTGAAGGAGGATCAGGCGTGATGTCCGTGACCCGTGCCGAGGTGTGCGCCGTCGCGTGCGCCGAACTGTTCCGCGATGCCGGCGAGATCATGGTCTCGCCCATGACGACCCTCGTCCAGATCGGTGCGCGCCTGGCGCGGCTGACCTTCGCCCCCGAAATCGTGCTGACCGACGGTGAGGCGCGCATGATCGCCGACACCCCGGCCATCGGCGCGCCGGCCGCCATCGAGGGCTGGATGCCGTTCAACCGCGTCTTCGAGACCCTGGCCTGGGGCCGGCGCCACGTGGTGATGGGCGCCAACCAGATCGACCGGTACGGCAACCAGAACCTGTCCGCATTCGGGCCGATCCAGCACCCGACCCGCCAGATGTTCGGTGTGCGCGGCGCCCCCGGCAACTCCATCAACCACGCCACCAGCTACTTCGTCGGCAACCACTCCGCGCGTGTCTTCACCGAGTCGGTGGACATCGTGTCCGGGATCGGCTGGGACAAGATCGATCCCGCCAATCCGGCCTTCCGGTTCGCCAACATCCATCGGGTGGTGAGCAATCTGGGCGTGTTCGACTTCAACGGCCCCGACCGCCAGATGCGTGCAGTGTCCCTGCACCCCGGTGTCGACGCCGACCAGGTCGCCGAGAACACCTCCTTCGAGGTACACGGACTGGCCGAGGCCGAGACCACCCGGCTGCCGAACGCCGAGGAGCAGCGCCTGCTGCGCGAGGTCATCGATCCGAAGTCGCTGCGCGACAAAGAGGTCCGGGTGTAGCGATGGCAACACTGAGCACCGCACTGACCGAACTGGTCGGCATCGAGCACCCGGTCGTCCAGACCGGCATGGGCTGGGTGGCCGGCGCGCGACTGGTCGCCGCCACCTCCAACGCGGGCGGCCTGGGCATCCTCGCCTCGGCAACCATGACACTGGCCGAACTGCAGACCGCCGTCACCAAGGTCAAGGCCACGACCGACAAACCGTTCGGGATCAACATCCGCGCCGACGCCGGGGACGCGAACGACCGCGTCGACCTCCTGATCCGCGAAGGGGTCAAAGTCGCCTCCTTCGCGCTGGCTCCCAAACCCGACCTGATCGCCCGGCTCAAGGACGCCGGCGTGGTGGTCATCCCGTCGGTCGGGTTGGCCAAGCACGCCAAGAAGGTGGCCGGCTGGGGTGCGGACGCGGTGATCGTGCAGGGCGGTGAGGGCGGCGGCCACACCGGCCCGATCGCGACGACCCTGCTGCTGCCCTCGGTGCTCGACGCCGTCGCCGACACCGGGATGCCGGTCATCGCCGCAGGCGGATTCTTCGACGGGCGCGGGCTGGCCGCGGCCCTGTCCTACGGTGCGGCGGGCGTGGCGATGGGGACCCGCTTCCTGCTGACCTCCGACTCGACGGTGCCCGAGGCGGTCAAGCAGCGCTATCTGCAGGCGGCGCTGGACGGCACCGTGGTCTCCACCCGTGTCGACGGTATGCCGCACCGCGTGTTGCGCACCGGCCTGGTGGACAAGCTCGAAAACGGCTCGCCCGTGCGGGGTCTGGCCGCCGCGGTGGGCAACGCGCAGAAGTTCAAGAAGATGTCGCAGATGTCGTGGCGCTCCATGATCACCGACGGCCTGGCAATGCGCCACGGCAAGGATCTCACCTGGTCACAGGTCATCATGGCCGCCAACACCCCGATGCTGCTCAAGGCCGGCCTGGTCGAGGGCAACACCGAGGCCGGTGTGCTGGCCTCCGGACAGGTCACCGGCATCCTCGACGATCTACCTAGCTGCGCCGAACTCGTCCCGCGGATCGTCGATGAGGCCGTCGCACGGCTGACCGCGGCCGCCGCCTTCATCCGACCCTGAGGTGTAATTCCCCGATTTGCCGGACCCACGTCCCGACCAGCTCGTAGCGTGGGGCGATGAAGATGGACGCGGCGGTTCTCTCGGAGATCAACGGAGACTGGAGTATCGAGCAGGTCGACCTCGACCCACCCCAGGAGGGCGAGGTGTTGGTCTCCTTCGAGGCGACCGGGTTGTGCCACTCCGATCACCATCCGCGCACCGGTGACTTTCCCGTCCCCTTCCCGGTGATCGGCGGCCACGAGGGCGCAGGCATAGTCCAGGAGGTCGGCCCCGGCGTCCGCGACCTCAAGCCCGGTGACCACGTGGTCGCCTCCTTCCTACCTGCCTGTGGCAAGTGCCGGTGGTGTGCCAGCGGGCAGCAGAATCTCTGCGACCTCGGCGCCATGCTGCTTGCCGGAACACAGCTCGACGGCACATTCCGCAGGCATATCGGCGATCAGGGGATCTATGTGGCCCTGCTGTTGGGAACCTTCGCCCAGTACGGCGTCGTCTCGGACGCCTCACTGGTCAAGATCGACGACGACCTGCCGCTGAACCGGGCCTGCCTGCTGGGTTGCGGTATCACCACCGGCTGGGGATCGGCAGTGAACACCGCCGAGGTCGCCCCCGGCGACACCGTCGTGGTGATCGGTGTCGGCGGCGTGGGTGCCGGAGCCATCCAGGGCGCCAGGATCGCCGGGGCGGCCCACATCATCGCCGTCGATCTGGTGGCCGAGAAGAGCGCCAAGGCAACCGAACTGGGCGCCACACACTTCGTCACCTCCTTCGAGGAGGCCACCGCGCTGGCCGCCGAGCTCACCAAGGGTGTGATGGCCGACTCGGCCATCCTGACCGTCGGCCTCGTCGAGGGACAGATGATCGGCTCCGCACTGGACATGGTGCGCAAGGGTGGGGCGGTGGTGCTCACCGGCATCGCATCGATGACCGACGTCACCCCGACACTACCGATGGCGATGTTCACCCTTTTCCAGAAACGACTCCTGGGCAGCCTGTACGGCGAGGCCAACCCCCGAGCCGACATCCCGAAACTGCTCAGCCTCTACCGGGACGGGCAGCTGCTGCTGGACGAGTCGGTGACCACCGAATACAAGCTCGGCGACATCAACGTCGCGTTCGACGACATGCTGGCGGGCCACAACATCCGCGGCGTCATCCTGCACGACCACTGACCGGGCGGATCGGGCCCATCAGCAACGTGGGCGAAACGCGCTCGACACGAAAACTAAGCACGGCTGCCGGATTCTGATCGGCATGTCGGCACCCACCAAGAGCCAGCGCAAGCGCGTGCACCCCGTCGACGAGGTGCTGCCCCTGCCCAAACTCGCCACCTACGGCTTCCAGCACGTGGTGGCGTTCTACGCGGGTGCGGTGTTGGTGCCGATCCTGATCGCCAATGCGCTCGGGCTGTCGCGCGAAGAGCTGGTCATGCTGATCACCGCCGACCTGTTCACCTGCGGTATCGCATCGATCATCCAGGCCGTCGGATTCAAGAATGTCGGCGTGCGACTGCCGCTGCTGCAGGGTGTCACCTTCGCCGGTGTCGCACCCATCATCGCGATCGGCCTGGCACACGGCGGCGGCACCGCGAGCCTGCTCTACGTCTACGGCGCCGTCATCGTCGCCGGTGTCTTCACCTTCCTCATCGCGCCGGTGTTCGTCCGGCTGCTCACCTTCTTCCCGCCGGTGGTCACCGGCACCCTGATCACCATCATCGGTCTGTGCCTGGTGCCCATCGGAGCACTGGACGCGGTGACCAATCCGGCCACCCACGAACCCGACCCCGGCAACCTGCGGTGGGTGCTCTACGCCCTGGGCACCATCGCGGTCATCGTCACCATCCAGCGGCTGTTCCGCGGATTCATGTCGACCATCGCCGTCCTGCTCGGGCTGGTGGCAGGCTGTGCGGTCGCCTATGCGCTCGGCGACATGAACTTCGATCGGGTCGGCGAAGCCGCCATGTTCGGGTTCACCCCGCCGTTTGCCTTCGGAATGCCCAAATTCGACATCATCGCGATCATCACCATGATCATCGTGATGATGATCATCGCCGTCGAGTCCACCGGCAGCACGATCGCGACCGGAGAGATCGTCGGCAAGCGGGTCCGCCCATCCGATATCGGCAACGTGTTGCGCGCCGATGGTGTCGCCACCACCATCGGCGGCATCTTCAATTCCTTTCCCTACACCGCGTTCTCCGAGAATGTCGGGCTGGTCCGACTCACCGGCGTCAAGAGCAGGTGGGTGGTCGCGGCGGCCGGCGCCATCATGATCCTGCTCGGCTTCCTGCCCAAGGTCGCCGCCATCGTCGCGTCGATCCCGAACCCCGTGCTCGGTGGTGCGGCACTGACGTTGTTCGCCACCGTCGCCGTCGTCGGCATCCAGACCCTCGGCAAGGTCGATTTCACCGACCATCGCAACGTCATCATCGTCACCACCAGCCTGGCGTTGGCACTGTTGGTCACCTCCTACCCGGCGATCTCCTCGACACTGCCCGCCGGGCTGGACATCCTGTTCGGCAGCGGCATCAGCACCGGCGCCATCACCGCGATCGCGCTGAACATCGTGTTCTTCCACCTGGGCAAGAAGGGCCCGCGGGTGGCGGGATCCGGGTCGATCACCCTCGACGAGGTGAACACGATGACCCGCGAGCGGTTCACCGAGGTGTTCGGGCACGTGGTGCAGGGCGTCGGGTGGGCCGCCGACCGAGCCTTCGATCAGCGGCCGTTCGCCGATACCGCAGCCCTGCGGGAGGCCTTCCAGGATGCGGTGCTGACCGGCAACACCGAACAACAGCAGGAAATGCTCGACTCGTTTCCCGATCTGGGCGCCGAGGACGAGACCGGGCAGGTCCTCGCCGTCGACCATGTCGCGTTGAGCAATCTGGACTCCGACGACCACCAGGATGTGGTGAGCCTGGCCGCGGCCTACCGCGAGCACTTCGGCTTCCCGCTGATCATCTGCGCCAGGGAGACCGAGCGTTTCGACCGGGTGCTGCGCAACGGTTGGGCACGGATGGACAACTCGGTCTCGACCGAGCGAGCCTACGCGCTGATCGAGGTGGCCAAGATCGTCAATTATCGATTCACCGATCTGGTCGCCGATGCCAATCCCATTGCCGCGGCGCGGTTCGGCAGGCTCAACGACCTCCCGTGAAGGCAATCGGACTGGCCAACTTCAACTCCCTGTCCGAGCGTGGGCAGATGCATCTGCTGTTCGAGGTGTGCTCCTCGACCATCTGGGCTCGGCGGGTGCTGGCGGCCGCGCCGTTCCGGGACGCCGACGCCCTCTACGACAGGGCGGATCGCATCCTCGCCGAGCTTCCCGATGCCGAGATCGACGCCGCGCTCGACGGGCACCCCCGCATCGGGGCCCGGGCAGACAATCCGTCGTCGGCCCGCGAACAGGCTCGGGTGGCCGACGCCGACGATTCGGTGAAAGCGGCGCTCGCCCAGAAGAACCGGGAGTACGAGCAGCGGTTCGGCTATGTGTATCTGGTGTGCGCCAGTGGCCGTTCGGCAGAGGAACTTCTGGACATCCTCACCGACCGCCTGGCCAACGACCCCGTAACCGAGCGTCGGGTGATGCGCAACGAGCTCGCCAAGATCAACCGGCTACGGCTGGAACGACTGCTGAGTGAGCCGACATGATGGGTCACATGACGTTGTCGACACATGTCCTGGATGCCACCACCGGAACGCCCGCAGCCGGGGTGGCGGTCACCCTGACCGCTGCCGGCACCGTGGTGGCCGACGGCATCACCGATTCCGACGGACGCATCCCGGAGTTCGGCGGAGAACTCGCCGCAGGGGTGTACCGGCTGCATTTCGACACCGCCGCCTACTTCGCCGCCGAAGGACTCGTGGGCTTCTACCCGGAGGTGGTGATCGCCTTCGAGATCACCGAACTCTCCGGGCATTATCACGTGCCGCTGCTGTTGTCCCCGTACGCCTACTCCACCTACCGCGGGAGCTGATCAATTGAAGGTCGCCATCATCGGCGCAGGCATGGGCGGATTGAGCGCGGCCATCGCACTGCGCCAGATCGGTATCGAGACCGCCGTCTACGAGCGCGTCACCGAGAACAAGCCGGTGGGTGCGGCGATCTCGGTGTGGTCCAACGGGGTGAAATGCCTGAACTATCTGGGCCTGCGCGAGGAGACCGAACAGCTCGGCGGGCTGGTCGAGACGATGAGTTACGTCGATGGGCACACTGGTGCGACGATGTGCCGATTCTCGATGCAACCCCTGATCGATGAGGTCGGTCAACGCCCTTACCCCATCGCCAGGGCCGAACTCCAACTGATGTTGATGCAGGCGTACGGGATGGATGACATCAGGTTCGGTATGACCATGGTCGAGGTCGGCGACAGTCCCGACGCCGCGACGGCCACCTTCGCCGACGGCACGACGATCCACGCCGATGCGATCATCGGCGCGGACGGCGCCGGCTCGATCACCCGCGAATACGTGTTGGGCACCCCGGTGACGCGGCGCTACGCCGGCTACGTGAACTACAACGGCTTGGTCGCCACCGATGAGGCGATCGGTCCGGCCACCGAATGGACCACCTATGTCGGTGACGGCAAGCGGGTTTCGGTGATGCCCGTATCCGACGGGCGCTTCTACTTCTTCTTCGATGTCGTCGAGGAGCAGGGTCTGCCCTACCGCCGGGGCAGCGCCCGCGAGGTGCTGCGCGGGCACTTCGCCGATTGGGCTCCCGGGGTGCAGACCCTGATCGACGCGCTGGATCCGCAGGCCACCAACCGGGTCGAGATCCTGGATCTGGACCCCTTCGACACCTGGGTGAAGGGGCGCGTGGCGGTGCTGGGCGATGCGGCGCACAACACCACACCCGATATCGGACAAGGTGGGTGTTCGGCCATGGAAGACGCCATCGCACTGCAATGGGCATTCAAGGACCATCCCGACGATGTGCATGCGGCATTGATCGCGTATCAGGAGGCCCGTACCGAACGAGCGGGCGAGCTCGTCCTGCGGGCCCGCAAACGTTGTGATGTCACCCATGCCAAGGATCCCGAGTTGACTGCGCAATGGTACGAGGAGCTGCGAAACGAGGACGGCACCAACATCCTCCGCGGTATCGCGGGCAATATTCTCGGTGGGCCACTCACCCCGGCCACCAACTAATCGGCAGTCAGCAAGCGACCGCGCACGTACACCTGACCGACGGCCTCCTCGCGCATACTCATCAGCAGCGTGAACAGCAGCCGGTCGGTGTCCTCGGAGTCGATGCGCGCCAATACCTCCGGCAACATCACCTGCCGATCGGGGGCGATCACCACGAAGTCTGCTTCCTTGCCTGCGTCGAGGTTGCCGACCCGGTCCTGCATGTCCAGCGCCCGCGCCCCCGCCACCGTCGCCGTGTACAGCAGCTCGGCAGGCGTTATCGACAGCCCTTGTCCGGCCGGCTCGCTGATATGAACCTTGAAGCAGTCGTTGAGGACACGCGGGATCAACCACTCGTCGCCTGCGGCGATATCGGTACCCAGGGCGATGTTCACGCCGGCATCGGCGGTGCGTCGCCACGGCATGGTGCCCGACCCGAGGAACAATTGCGAGGTCGGACAATGTGCCACCGAGCTCCCGGTCTCGGCCAACCGGGCAAGTTCGCTCTGGCTGCAGTGCACGGCATGCGCGAAGACACTTCGTCTGCCCAACAACGACCGAGCGCCACCCGTGAGCCGCCCGTCGTAGGTATCCAGGTAATCTCGCACACCGAAACTGGAACGGACAGAATCAATTTCGGCTGCATTCTCGGAAAGATGGGTATGAAAGTAGACACCACTACCCCGCACCGAGTCATAGAGCTCGCCCAGTCCGTGCAGGGTGGCGGCAGTGACCGACAGCGCAAAACGCGGTATCACCGCGACACCGGCCAGTCCGGATCCGGCGCCGTGCCAACGCCGGATCTCGCTGTCGGTCAGCGTGATCGCGGCATCCTCGGTGGTGATCAGCGGCGCCGCCGCATCCGGTCCCACCGTCTGGATGCCCCGCCCCGACACCGTGCGCAGACCGGTGCGGCAGGACTCCTCGAAGAGCGCGTCCTGGGCCTCGGGGAACGCCGAGCCGAACACCATTGCGGTGGTGGTGCCGACCGCGATCCGGCGCGCGCAGAAATCGCCGGCCACAGCACGTGCATACTCGGCGTCGGCCAGCATCGCCTCGGCAGGAAAGATGCAGCGCTGCAACCAGTCCAACAGCTGCCCGCCGCCGTAGGAGTCGGTGCAGCGGGTCTGAGGGAAGTGCAGGTGTGTGTCGACGAATCCCGGCAGCAGGAAGCCCGGACGGCAGTCCACGACCGTGGCCTCGGCATACGTGGCCGGCAACCGGTCGTATCGGCCGCTGAAGCCGATGGTTCCGGTATCGTCCACCGCGAGCACGCCGTCGGGAATGCTCACCAGGTGGTCCCGTGCCTGCATCAACTCTGGTGACCCGCCGATGTGCATCAGGTGTCCGCGGTACACACGCATCCTCTGATTGTCACAGTGTCTGCACGACTGCGCAGTTCGATGGTTTCGGGCTGCGCGGCCACCATGTTGCCCTTAGGGTCGTCAGATGGACCTCAACAGCGTCGAGGCGGTGCGCACGCCCGCCCGCCGCGATGAGGTGTGGCCACTGAGGTCGACCGACGCCATCCTGGCCGGCGGGACCTGGCTGTTCTCCGAACCACAGCCCGCCGTGTCCCGCCTTGTCGACATCACCGGACTGGGATGGGCACCGGTCACGCTGAGCGAGGAGGGAGTGGAACTCGCGGCGACGTGTACGGTCGCCGAACTCGGCGGGCTCTCGAAGCTGCTGCCGTCCGCCCGACCGCACTGGATCGCGGCTCCGCTGTTCGCGCAATGCTGCACCGCGTTGTTGGCCTCGGCCAAGATCTGGCGCACCGCCACCATGGGCGGCAACATCTGCCTGTCCTTTCCCGCCGGGGCGATGATCTCCCTGGTCTCCGCCCTCGACGGCACCGTCACCGTATGGTGCGCCGATGGGTCCGATCGCGTCCTACCGATCACCGACTTCGTCACCGGCGACTCCCGCAATGCACTACAACCGGGAGATCTCCTGCGCTCGGTCCAGATTCCTGCCCACTCGCTCGCCGCGCGCACCGCCTATCGCAAGCTCGCCCCGTCACCACTGGGCCGGTCCAGCGCCGTGGTCATCGGACGGCGCCACGCCGACGGGGAGTTCGTGGTCTCCGTCACCGCAGCGACGGTGCGCCCGCTGGTGTTCCGCTTCGACACCCTGCCCACCGCCGCCCATCTGCGTGACGCGCTGGGGGGAATCGCCGAGCAGGACATCACCCGCGATGTGCACGGTGATCCGGACTGGCGGCGGGCGGTGACGTTGACCCTGGCCGAACAGATTCGTACCGAGCTGACATGAAGGTCACGGTCAACGGCAACGACTGCACCGACACCGCGCGCCCCGGCCAGTGTCTGCGTACCTACCTGCGCGAGCATGGCCACTTCGAGGTGAAGAAGGGCTGCGATGCCGGCGACTGCGGGGCCTGTTCGGTGCTGGTGGACGGTGATCCCGTGCACTCCTGTGTGTTTCCCGCCTTCCGGGCTGACGGACGCCACGTCACCACCGTCGCGGGGCTGGGCACACCGGAGAACCTGCATCCGGTACAGCGACGTTTTCTGGAAGCCGCGGGATTCCAGTGCGGATTCTGCACCGCGGGCATGGTCACCACCGCGGCGGCACTGCCCCCCGCCGGTTCCACCGACCATACCGACGACCTACCTCAGCAGCTCAAGGGAAACCTCTGCCGATGCACCGGCTATCGCGCCATCGGGGATGCGATAGCCGGCGTCACGAACACCGAGAAGCCCGGTGGCAGCGATGTCGGTCGATCGATCGGCGCGCCCGCCGGTGTCGCAGTGGTCACCGGCACCGAGCAGTACACGATGGACGAGACATCGGAAGGATTGCTGCACCTGGCGGTGCTGCACAGTCCGGTGCCACACGCCCGCATCCGATCGATCGATATCGAGGCGGCCCAGTCGATTCCGGGCGTGCGACTGGTCCTGACGCACCATGACAGCCCTCCGGTCCGATTCTCGACGGCCCGCCACGAATCACGTGATGACGATCCTGACGACACCGTGATCCTCGACGACACCGTACGTTTCGTCGGCCAGCGGGTGGCCGCGGCGATCGCCGATGATCTCGGCACCGCCGAAAAGGCCTGCCGGGCACTCATTGTCGACTACGAGATCCTGCCCGCGGTGTTCGATCCGGAGGCCGCACGGGCGCCAGGCGCGCCGGCACTGCATGCCGACAAGGGACCCGAATCCCGCATCTGCGATCCGGCGCACAACCTGGTCGCCGAGCTACACGGCGAGGTGGGTTCGGTCCAGGACGGTATCGCGGCGGCCGAGTCGGCCGGGGGTGCCGTCGTGCGCGGCCGCTGGCAGACCCAGCGGGTACAGCATGTGCATCTGGAGACCCACGGCTGCACCGGATGGCGGGATCCCGACGGGCGCTTGGTGATCCGGACCAGCTCGCAGGTGCCCTTCCTGGTGCGCGACGAACTGTGCCATATCTTCGGCCTGGAGCCGGACGGGGTGCGGGTGTTCACCCGCCGCGTCGGCGGCGGATTCGGCGGTAAGCAGGAGATGCTGACCGAGGATCTGGTGGCGATGGCGGTGCTGCGGCTGGGCAGGCCGGTGCGCTACGAATTCAGTCGCACCGATCAGTTCACCGTGGCACCGTGTCGGCATCCGTTCCGGGTGGACGTCACCGTCGCCGCCGATGCCGACGGCATTCTCACCGCACTGACGGTCGATGCACTGGTCGACGCCGGTGCCTACGGTAACCACAGTCCCGGCGTGATGTTCCACGGGTGCGGGGAATCCGTTGCGATATACCGCAGTCCGAACAAACGGGTGGATGCCCACGCCGTCTACACCAACAACCTCCCATCCGGCGCGTTTCGCGGTTACGGCCTCGGCCAGGTCATGTTCGCCGTCGAATCCGCGATCGACGAATTGGCGCATCGGCAAGGCATCGACCCCTTCGAGTTCCGACGGCGCAATGTCGTCGTTCCCGGTGACCGGTTCGTGGACTCCCACGTCCTCGACGACGATCTGACCTTCGGGAGTTACGGTCTCGACCAATGCCTGGACCTCGCCGAATCGGCGTTGCGGGCAGGTAACGGTGCGGTCGCACCCGCTGGGTGGGCGGTCGGCGAGGGAATGGCCGTGGCCATGATCGCCACCATTCCGCCGCGCGGGCATTACGGCGAGGCGACGGTGACCGTCGACGCCGACGGCGTGTACACCCTGGACGTGGGGACCACCGAGTTCGGCAATGGCACCACCACGGTGCACACCCAGCTTGCGGCGACCGAACTGGGCACCGTTCCCGAACGGATCGTGGTACGTCAATCCGACACCGCCACAACCGGTTACGACACCGGCGCGTTCGGCTCGGCAGGAACCGTGGTCGCCGGACGGGCGACACTGTTGGCGTGCCGCGAATTGAGCACCAGGTTGACCGCGGCCGCCAGCGCACTGAGCGGAGCCGACCGCGCGACATGCACGTTGGGACGCAACGGTGTTCAGTGCGGCGATCGCCTGGTGGACTTCTCGGCGCTGCCCACACCGATGAGCAGTACCGCGGCTCACGACGGCACACCGCGGTCGGTCGCGTTCAACGTGCAGGCCTTCCGCGTCGCGGTCAACACCGAGACCGGCGAGGTCCGGATCCTGCAGTCGGTCCATGCGGCCGACGCCGGAGTGGTGATGAATCCCCAGCAGTGCCGCGGTCAGGTGGAAGGCGGTGTGGCACAGGCGATCGGCTCGGCGCTGTTCGAGGAGATCCAGATAGACCCCGACGGTGTGGTGACGACCGCGACGCTGCGCAACTACCATATTCCCCAGTTCGCGGATGTTCCGTTCACCGAGGTGTACTTCGCCGATACCTACGACGAGTTGGGGCCACTCGGCGCCAAGTCGATGAGCGAGTCGCCGTACAACCCGGTCGCCCCCGCGCTGGCCAACGCAATAGCCGACGCATGCGGTGCGCGCATGCGTCGGCTACCGATGACGCCGGCCCGGGTGTGGCGGGAGCTGCGCTCCGCGCAGTCCTAGAGCCGTTCGATGATGGTGACGTTGGCGGTACCGCCGCCCTCACACATCGTCTGCAGGCCGTAACGCCCGCCGGTGCGCTCCAAGGTGTTGAGCATCGTGGCGAACAACTTGGCACCGGTGGCACCGAGCGGATGGCCGAGCGCGATGGCACCACCACTGGGATTGACCTTGGCCGGATCCACCCCGGTCTCCTTGATCCATGCCTGGACGACGGGAGCGAACGCCTCGTTGATCTCGACCGTGTCGATATCGTCGATGGACAGTCCGGTCTTCTCCAACGCGTAGTGGGTGGCCGGGATCGGGCCGGTGAGCATGTACACCGGATCGGCACCGCGGGCGCTGATGTGATGGATCCGGGCGCGCGGCGTCAGGCCGTGCTGCTTCACCGCGTCCGCGGAGGCGAGCAGCACCGCGCTGGCACCGTCGGAGATCTGGCTGGCCATGGCGGCAGTCAGTCTTCCGCCGTCGACGAGGGTCTTGAGCCCGGCCATCTTCTCCAGGGTCGTATCGCGGGGTCCCTCGTCGGTGACGAAGGCGGTCCCGTCGATCTGGACCGGGATGATCTCGTTCTCGAAGTAACCCGCCCGGATGGCTTCCTGCGCTCGTTGGTGGCTGGCCAGGGCGTAGCGCTCCATGTCCTCGCGGGACAGGTTCCACTTCTCGGCGATCATTTCGGACCCGCGGAACTGCGAGATCTCCTGGTCGCCGTAACGGTGCAGCCAGCCCTTGGACTCGTTGGTGGGTGAGGTGTAGCCGAATTCCTTACCGACGATCATGGCCGAGCTGATCGGGATCTGGCTCATGTTCTGCATGCCGCCGGCCACGATGAGATCGGCCGTGCCGGACATGATCGCCTGCGCCCCGAAGGAGATGGCCTGCTGGCTGGAGCCGCACTGGCGGTCGACGGTCACGCCGGGGACTTCCTCGGGGAAGCCGGCGGCCAGCCACGACAGCCGTGCGATGTTGCCCGCCTGTCCGCCCACCGCATCGACACAACCCGCGATCACGTCGTCCACGGCACCGGGGTCGACGTCATTGCGATCGAAGAGTCCGCGCCAGGCCGTGGCGCCGAGGTCGACGGGGTGCACGCCGGCCAGTGACCCGTTGCGCTTTCCGATCGCGGTGCGCACGGCATCGATGACGAATGCTTCTGAGGCCACTGCTTTTGAGCCCAAGGCCATTACGAGACTCCTTCTGTGGTGATGCCGCCAAGAACGATGGCGAGGTACTGGCGGCCGACTTCTTCGGCCGTGAGCGGTCCGCCGGGTTGATACCAACGCACCGAGACCCAGGTGGTGTCGCGGATGAAGCGATAGATCAGGTCGACGTCGAGGTCGGGACGGAAGGACCCGTCGGCAACCCCGTCGTGCAACAGGTCGATCCACATCTTGCGCTGTTCCCGGTTGCGCTCGTCGACGAAACCGAACTGATCCAGCGCTGACAGCCGTTTGGCCTCATCCTGGTAGATCACCACCTGCGCGTGGCGGTGTTCGATCGCTTCGAAGGACGCCATGAACAGGCCCTTGAGCCGGTCCAGGGGCGTCGATTCGCTCGAGAGAACCTGCTGATAGCGCTCGAAGAGCCAGTCGAGAAAGTCACGCAGGACCTCCTCGACCATCTGTTCCTTGGATTTGAAATGGTGGTAAAGGCTGCCCGAGAGGATGCCCGCCGAATCGGCGATATCGCGCACTGTGGTGGCCTTGAGGCCACGCTCGGCGAACATCGTCGCCGCGAGCTGCAGCAGCTCGTCGCGACGGCTTGCCGGCTGTGTCATTCGCACAGCGTACCAACCAAGCACTTGCTAGGTCGAGCACCCGGCACATGCGGCGGCGCGAGAGCATTATCCAGCCCGCGCAGAATGTGACCTTCATCACACTTAGCTTGGCTCAGCATATTCACGAAGGAACCGTTCCGTGCACACTTGTTCACCAGGCCCTCGCAGTCGGTGAGATTCCGGCAATCTGCGCGTAACAACGTTTCCTGTGCAACATCTGCAGGAACGCTGACAAGGCACCGCGCACAGCAATGCCCGAACAGTCATCGGGCGCCCCCGAGGACAGCCCACCCCCTGTTCGATCGACAGCGATACCGCCGGTTCAGCTAATTCGTGTGCGATCTAGCCATAACTGACGTTCTCGCAAAATGCGACCGTATCGGCCCCCCGCTCCATAAGCTCACCGTGATCTATTCGATACAACTGACCAGTTTCAAGGGGAAACCGCATATGGAGATCTCAGCCCGTCCCTACTTCAAGGCGGGAGTCGCCCTGACAGCGGCCAGCGCCATCGCGCTCACCCCGCTGATGGTCCCGACCGAGGGCCGTACCTTTGCGATACCCAAGGTCAGCACGGCTGAGGTGCAGTTGGCTGCCGTCATCAACCCCGCCGATGTCGACCGGTTGATCGCGGCGCTGCGCACCGGCCTCGCCGATATCACCACCGGCATCGGGTCGGTCGAGACCTTCACCACCGACACCCTTGCCGGTGCCCTCGCCGAGGCCCAGCGCCTCAACACCGGTTTCTGGGACCCCATCGTCGCTGCCGCCGGTACCGGTGTCCTCGGCTCACTGGTGACCGCGGTCAGCAACTACTCTCAGGCCAGCCTGGCGATGACGGCGGAGAGCATCAACGGGGTCGCCGGCTCGACTGTCACACTGCCCGGCGATATCACCAACATCATCGGCAGCACCCTGATCGGCTCGCTGAACACCGCGCTGTACGCCATCACCGATGTGATCAACAACCCGTTCAAGTTGTCCAGCTACACCGGTCTGCTGGCCGGCGTGGTGAACATCATCGGCGACGCCCTGGTGGGGCAGGACCCCAACCATGACACCGGCCTGTTGTCCGGGCCTGCCGGAACCAACAGCATTTTGTCGACCGCGCTGATTGCCACCCTCGGCGGGGTCGTCGGCACCGTCGGCCTGGGCTTCAGTGGGATCACCGGCCAGGTCAATCTCGCGGTGGACTCGCTGAACGCCGCACTGGACACACTCGCCCAGCAGAGCGGCAGTCAGCTGCTCACCGGAGTGGTCGGTCTCATCCAGGGTCTGGCCATCAACCCGATCAAGATCATCAACAACGCCGGCGTTCTCAACGGGCTGGTCGATATCGGCTTCCCGCTGCTCGGTGCGGTGTCCCCGATCACGGACGCCACCGCGAAAGCCGTGATCGGCGTGCAGAACGGCCTCAATGTCGCACTGGACGCCATCGGATCCAATCCTCTCGATCTGGCCAGTTACACCACCGCGCTGGGTGGACTGTTCAACGGCGGATTCGACGTCACGGGTGCGGGTATCACGATCGGCACCTCGCTGCTCACCACGCCCGGCAACGTGCTGGCCGGTGTCACCAAGACGACCGCGGGCCTCGTCACCGAGCTGACCACGAATCTCGCCGCGACCGTCGCCGCGGCCCTCACCCAGATCGGCCTGGGCCAGGCCGCCGAACTGGTGGTCAACCTGGGCGCCGCGGTCAACACAGCGGTCAACTCGGTCCGCGATATCGTCGCCGACAACGTGATCGGTGGGATCAACGGTGTCATCACCAACATCAGCACCGGCCTGAACGGCGTCAACGAGAACGCCAGGACCATCATCGACAACCTGCTCAACTACCACCCGGTGGCTCCGGCCGGCGCGACTGCCGACTCGCTCGGTGCCGGCCCGGAGGGTGGCGAGGTGGCCGCGTCGTTGGTCTCCAGTGACGCGACGAACGAGGCCGAGACTCAGGAAGCGGCCGCATCCGAGGAGAAGGCAGCGGTGACGGAGGAATCGACCGAGGAGTCGACCGAGGAGCTAACCTCGGTCACCGAAACCTCGACCAGTGAACAGGATTCCGAGGACTCGGAGACCGCCGAGTCCACCCGGACGGCCTTCATCACCTCCGCATCCGAGAGTGCCGAATCCGAGAGCACCACCGACGGAACCGAGGACACCGGCAAGACCGCTGCGCGGACGAACGGGGCGGGTACCGCCGCCCCGTCCGTCACCGAGTCGGTGTCCACAGATACCGCCGCGGCCAACGAGTCGACCGATCGTTCCGAAGGGCCCGACCGGAGTGCGTCCGCCGGAGGCGACAGCACCGACTGACCGGACCCGATATCGAGCACCACGCCGCAGCGCCCTGTCCGGGCCGCTGCGGCGTGGTGTTTTATAGGTCAGCTGTCGGTCGGTCAGGCGCGCTGGCTGGAGACCGAGATGACCTCTCCGGTCAGATAACTGGAGTAGTCGCTGGCCAAGAAGGCGATGGTGGATGCGATCTCCCAGGGCTCGGCCGCACGGCCGAAGGCCTCGTCGCCGGCGAGGCGGTCCAGCAGCTCTGCCGACGAGGTCTTCTCCAGAAACTTGTGCCGCGCGATGCTCGGGGACACCGCATTGATCCGGACCCCGTACTCGACGGCTTCGATTGCGCTGCAGCGGGTCAGCGCCATGACGCCCGCCTTGGCCGCGGCGTAGTGCGACTGCGAGTGCTGGGCACGCCAGCCCAGCACGCTGGCGTTGTTGACGATGACACCGCCGTGCGGCGCGTCCCGGAAGTAGCGCAACGCGGCCCGGGTGGCGCGCATGACCGAGGTCAGCGTCACGTTGACGACGCGGTCCCATTCCTCGTCGGTCATATCGATGACGGGAGTCTGCCCACCGAGACCGGCATTGTTGACCAGAACATCCAGGCGGCCCGCCTTCTGCACCGCTTCGGTGATCAGGTTGTCGACGGCCGCGGTGGAGGTGACATCGCAGACCACCGCATCGACCTTGCCCAATCCCAGTGCCGCCAGCTCCTCTCTGGTCTCACCGAGCCGACGCTCGTGGAAGTCGGAGACCACGACGTCGGCACCCTCCAACAGTGCCCGCCGAGCGGTGGTCGACCCGATCCCGGTACCGGCCGCCGCGGTGACCAGGACGACCTTTCCCTTCAGAAGTCCGTGTCCGGCAATCTCTTCGGGTATTTCTGACAGGCTCATCAGCCTTTGGCCTCTCGTGGTAGGCCGAGCACCCGCTCGGCGATGATGTTGCGCTGGATCTCGTTGGATCCGCCGTAGATGGTGTCGGAGCGGGAGAACAGGTACAGCCGCTGCCACTCGTCGAATTCGCCATTGTCGAGGGTGAGTCCAGCAGTCCCCTGCACGTCCATCGCGATCTCGCCGAGCTCGCGATGCCAGTTGGCCCACAACAGCTTCGAAACGTTGTCTTGGCCGGGTTGTTCGACGTCCATCGTCGCAAGCGAATAGGAACGCATCGCCTTCAGACCGGTCCAGGATCGGGTCAACCGCTCGCGGATCAGTGGGTCGTCGGCGGCGCCGGTGCGCTTGGCCAGTTCGACCAGGTTGGAATGCTCACGGGCATAACGGATCTGCTGACCGAGGGTGGAGACCCCACGCTCGAAGGTCAGCAGGCCCATCGCGACCCGCCAGCCGTCGCCGGGTTCCCCGACGACGAGGGCGGCCTCGGTGCGGGCATCGTCGAAGAACACCTCGTTGAACTCGGAGTCCCCGGTCAGCTGGATGATCGGGCGGATCTGCACGCCCGGCTGGTCCAGCGGGACAAGCAGGAAGGACAGCCCGGCATGTCGCTTGGACCCCTTCTCGGATCGCGCGACCACGAAGCACCACTGCGCCCAGTGCGCCAGCGATGTCCAGACCTTCTGACCGTTGAGCACCCACTCGTCACCATCGAGCACAGCGGTGGTCGACACATTGGCCAGATCGCTACCGGCATTGGGCTCGGAGTAGCCCTGGCTCCACAGCTCGCTGACATCGCGGATGCCCGGCAGGAAACGCTGCTGCTGTTCGGGCGTGCCATAGGCGATCAGCGTCGGGCCCAGCAGTTCCTCACCGAGGTGATTCACCTTGTCCGGCGCATCGGCCTTGGCGTACTCCTCATAGAAGGCCACCCGGTGCGCGACCGTCAGACCACGGCCACCGTGCTCCTCCGGCCAGCCCAGGCAAGTCAGGCCTGCCGCGGCCAGATGCTGGTTCCACGCCCGGCGTTCCTCGAAGGCCTCATGCTCACGACCCGGGCCGCCGAGGCCCTTGAGCGCTGCATATTCACCGACGAGGTTGTCGGCGAGCCACTGCCGGACCTCGGCCCGGAACTCCTCGACCTCAATCACCCTTGTAGGCTAACCTACCAAGCACTTGCTTTGTTAGAGGAGCGTCAATGACGAGCGACCCGCAGGCCGGTGGGCAGCGCAGCGACCGGGGAATCAGAACCGTTCCGGCGGTCCTGGACCGGATTGCCGTGCAGTTTTCCGACCACGATGCGGTGGTGACGGCCGACAGACGTCTCACCTACCGGCAGCTCCGCGACGAGGTTCGGCGCGCGGCCGCCGCGATGATCGATCTCGGAGTGGCCGCGGGCGACCGCGTGGCCATCTGGTCGCCGAATACCTGGCATTGGGTGGTCGCCGCGCTGGCCACCCACTATGCGGGCGCCATCGTGGTCCCGCTGAACACCCGCTACACCGCCTCCGAGGCGGCCGACATCCTTGCGCGCACAGCCACTCCGCTGTTGATCGCCGCCGGAGAGTTCCTCGGCGCCGACCGCACCGGCCAGCTCGACCGCGCCGCGTTGCCCGCACTGCGCGATATCGTGCGGATCCCCATCGACGCGCAGGACGGCACCTGGGACGACTTCATGAGCCGCGGCGACAACGATGGCGCATTGGCCGCCGTCGACGTCCGCGCCGCCGCGGTCTCCCCCGACGACGTGTCCGACATCCTGTTCACCTCCGGCACCACCGGCCGCAGCAAGGGCGTGCGGTGCGCACACCGGCAATCCCTGGACGCCTCGGCCGCCTGGGCGGCCTGCGGGCAGGTCACCGACACCGACCGCTACCTGTGCATCAACCCGTTCTTTCACAACTTCGGTTACAAGGCAGGCATTCTCGCGTGCCTGCAAAGCGGAGCCACGCTCTATCCCCTGCTCACCTTCGATCCCGAGCAGGCCATGAAGGCCGTCGCCGAACACCGGATCACCGTGCTGCCGGGTCCGCCCACGATCTACCAGACCCTGCTGGACCACCCACGCCGCGCCGACTACGACCTGTCGTCCCTGCGGTTCGCGGTGACCGGGGCCGCCGTCGTGCCCGTCGTGCTGATCGAACGGATGCAATCCGAGCTCGACATCGACATCGTGCTGACCGCCTACGGATTGACCGAGGCCGCCGGCTTCGGCACCATGTGCCGCGCCGACGACGATGCCGTCACCGTGGCCACCACCTGTGGGCGCCCCATCGCCGAGTTCGAGCTTCGTCTCGACGACTCCGGTGAGGTTCTGCTGCGCGGGCCCAATGTCATGCTGGGCTACCTCGATGATCCGGAGGCCACCGCGGCCGCCATCGACGAAGACGGCTGGCTGCACACCGGCGATATCGGCAGGCTCGACGACGCGGGCAATCTCACCATCACCGACCGGCTCAAGGACATGTACATCTGCGGCGGGTTCAATGTCTACCCCGCCGAGATCGAACAGGTACTGGCCCGTCTCGACGGGGTTGCCGAGTCCGCGGTGATCGGCGTTCCCGACGATCGCCTCGGCGAGGTCGGCAGGGCCTTCGTGGTGACCAAGCCCGGTGCCGATCTCGACGAGGAGACCGTCATCGCGCACACCCGCACACATCTGGCGAATTTCAAGGTGCCCCGTTCGGTGGTGTTCCTCGACGTGCTGCCACGCAACCCTGGAGGCAAAGTGGTCAAACCGACGCTGCGCGAACTCGACGGGAGGAGCTGAGATGGATCTGACATTCGACGAGGACAGCGAGGCGTTCCGCCACGAGGTCCGCGAATTCCTCGACGCCAACCGGGATTCGTTCCCCACCAAGTCGTATGACACCCGTGAGGGATTCGACCAGCATCGGACCTGGGACAAGGTGCTCTTCGACGCCGGGTTGTCGGTGATCGCCTGGCCGCAGAAGTACGGCGGCCGGGACGCCAGCCTGCTGCAGTGGGTGGTCTTCGAGGAGGAGTACTTCCGCGCCGGCGCCCCCGGCAGGGCCAGCGCCAACGGCACGTCGATGCTGGCGCCTACGCTGTTCGCGCACGGCACCGAAGAACAGCTGGACCGGGTGCTGCCCAAAATGGCCAGCGGTGAGGAGATCTGGGCGCAGGCGTGGTCCGAGCCCGAGTCGGGCAGTGACCTGGCATCGCTGCGTTCCACCGCCACCCGCACCGAGGGCGGCTGGCTGCTCAACGGTCAGAAGATATGGAGTTCGCGCGCCGTGTTTGGCGAGCGGGCCTTCGGCCTCTTCCGGTCCGACCCGCAGGCACAGCGACACAAGGGCCTGACCTACTTCATGTTCGACCTGCACGCCCAGGGTGTCACGGTGCGGCCGATCGCCCAGCTCGGCGGCGACACCGGTTTCGGTGAGATCTTCCTCGACGATGTGTTCGTTCCCGACGAGGATGTCATCGGCGAGGCCAATGACGGCTGGCGCGCGGCGATGAGCACGTCGAGCAACGAGCGCGGTATGTCCCTGCGCAGTCCGGCGCGGTTCCTCGCGCCGGCGGAACGACTTGTGAAGCAGTGGAAGGCCAACCCGGATCCGGTGTTCACCGATCGCGTTGCCGATGCCTGGATCAAGGCCCAGGCATATCGCCTGCACACCTTCGGCACCGTCACCCGGCTGGCAGGCGGTGGTGAACTCGGCGCGGAATCCTCGGTGACGAAGGTGTTCTGGTCGGATCTGGATGTCGCACTGCACCAGACCGCACTGGATCTGCAGGGCGCCGACGCCGAGATCGTCGACCAGACGACCGAGGGTCTGCTGTTCGCGCTCGGCGGGCCGATCTACGCCGGCACCAACGAGATCCAGCGCAACATCATCGCCGAGCGCCTGCTGGGCCTGCCACGTGAGATTTCTGGGGGGAAGCCCAAGTCATGAACTTCGAGATAGACGACCAGCAGCGCGATTTCGCGTCGAGCATCGATGCCGCACTCGGCGCGGCCGACGTACCGGCCGCAATCCGGGCCTGGGCCGACGGCGATTCCGCCCCCGCCCGCAAGGTGTGGGCACAGCTCACCGACCTCGGCGTGACCGCCCTGTCGGTCGCCGAGAAGTTCGACGGGATCGAGGCGCAACCGATCGATCTGGTGGTGGCACTGGAACGGCTGGGTTACTGGGCCGTGCCGGGTCCGGTCACCGAATCGATTGCCGTGGCGCCCATCCTGCTCGCCGACGACGAACGATCCGCGGCGCTGGCTGCCGGGGAGCTGATTGCCACCGTCGCACTGCCGCCGCAGGTGCCCTACGCCGTCAACGCGGACTTCGCGGGGCTGACGCTGTTGGCCGGTGATGGTCGGGTAGCGGAGGCGACACCGGGCGCAGCGCACGATTCGGTCGATCCCACGCGGCGGCTCTTCGAGGTGGACGCATCCGGGGACGGACAGTCCGCCGATACCGCACGCGCCTACGAGTTCGGTGTGTTGGCCACGGCCGCCCAGCTGGTCGGTGCCGGACAGGCGATGCTGGACCTGTCGGTGTCCTATGCCAAGCAGCGCACCCAGTTCGGCCGGGTGATCGGCTCCTACCAGGCGATCAAGCACAAGCTCGCCGATGTCCACATCGCTGTCGAGATGGCTCGCCCGCTGGTCCATGGGGCGGCGTTGGCGCTTGCCGACGGGTCACCGGACACTGCCCGCGATGTGAGCGCGGCCAAGGTGGCCGCCGCCGATGCCGCGCTGCTGGCGGCGCGTTCGTCACTGCAGACCCACGGCGCCATCGGATTCACCCAGGAACACGACCTGTCGCTGCTGCTCCTCCGAGTGCAGGCGCTGCGCTCGGCATGGGGTGACCCGGCCCTGCACCGTCGCCGCCTGTTGGAGGTCCTTTCGTGAGTGAAGAACGCGAACTGCTGCGCTCCACCGTTGCGGCACTGGTCGACAAGCACGCCACCCCCGAAGCGGTCCGTACCGCGATGGAGTCCGACCGCGGCTACGACGAGTCGCTGTGGAAGCTGTTGTGCGAGCAGGTCGGTGCCGCAGCACTGGTCATCCCCGAGGATCTCGGTGGGGCCGGCGGTGAGCTCGCCGATGCCGCCGTCGTCCTGGAGGAGCTCGGTAAGGCGCTGGTACCCACGCCGCTGCTGGGTACCACGCTGGCCGAGCTGGCCCTGCTGCATGCCGGGGACCACGAGTTGTTGGAAGGGTTGGCCGAGGGCGCCTCGATCGGCACGGTGGTCTTCGATCCCGAGTATGTCGTCAACGGTGACATCGCCGATATCGTTATCGCCGCCGACGGGACCGAGCTGACCAGGTGGACGGATGTCACCGCGAAGCCGCACGCGACGATGGACCTGACCCGACGGCTGTCGTCGGTGACCGCCGGCGAGACCGCCGCGCTGGGAGCCGATCCCGGCCTCGCCGACACCGCTGCCCTGTTGCTGGCCGCAGAACAGATCGGTGCCGCCGCCCGAGCGCTCGACCTCACGGTGGCCTATACCAAGGACCGGGTGCAATTCGGCAGGCCGATCGGCAGCTTCCAGGCGCTCAAACACCGCATGGCCGATCTCTACGTCACGGTGCAATCGGCACGGGCGGTCATCTACGACGCCATCGCCGATCCGTCCCCGGCGTCGGCCTCACTGGCACGGGTGTTCGCCAGCGAAGCGCTGACCGACGTGGCCGCCGAAGCGGTGCAGCTACACGGTGGCATCGCCATCACCTGGGAGCACGACATCCAGCTGTACTTCAAGCGGGCGCATGCCAGTGCTCAGCTGCTCGGGCCTCCCCGTGAGCACCTGCGTCGTCTGGAAGCTCAAGTTTTCTAGGCGGCTCGCCGCCATTTCGTTCTAGGCCAGTTCCACGTCATCGGCATCGACGACCGCGGCCGTGCGTCCCGGCGCGCTCTGGTGCGCCCAGTACAGGTTGGTGTGTGCGACAACCATTTCCGGCGGCGGTGCACCCCACTGCGTGAGATCGACGGTGGTGTGCGCGTCCCCGACCAGCGTGACGTCATAGCCGCGGACGAAGGCGCCGTGGATGGTTGATCGGACGCACTGATCGCTGCAGGCGCCGGCCACCACCAACCTGCCGACTCGCAGGCCGGCCAGCACATCCTCGAGGTCGGTCGCCTCGAACGAGTCACCGTGCTTCTTCTCGATGACCGGTTCCGTCTGGCCGGGCACCAGTTCGTCGACGATGCACCAGCCGGCGCTGCCGAGCAACAGTTCGTCATCGGAATGCCGCACCCAGACCACCGGCACCTTCTCGGCCCGCGCCCGGTCGACCAGCCTGCCGATGGCGGCGACGACCTCGTCACGACGTACCGCGTCGGCAACGACCTGTTCCTGGACGTCGACGACGACGAGTGCGCTGTGCGGCCGGTCGTGCAGCGTGGTCATGGTGACCGCAGACTAGCCTGGATTCGATGTCTACTGAAGCTCTGCGCGCCGGAATCCCGCCGTTCTACGTGATGGACGTCTGGCTGGCCGCGGCCGAACGCCAGCGCACCCACGGCGACCTGGTGAACCTGTCCGCGGGCCAGCCCAGCGCACAGGCCCCGGAGCCGATCCGCGCTGCCGCCGCAGCGGCGCTGGCCGGCCACAACCTGGGATACACCGTGGCACTGGGCATCCCGGAACTGCGGACGGCCATCGCGGAGTCGTACCGCACCAAGCATGGGATAGATGTCGACATGGACGCCGTGGTCATCACCACCGGGTCGACCGGCGGATTCCTGCTCGCCTTCCTGTCCTGCTTCGACGTCGGCGACCGCGTCGCGGTGACCAGCCCCGGGTACCCGTGCTACCGCAACATCCTGTCGGCACTCGGATGCGAGGTCGTCGAGGTGCCGTGCGGTCCCGACACCCGTTTCCAGCCGACGGTGGCGATGCTCGATGCGCTCGACCCGCCGGTGAAGGGGTTGATCATCGCCAGTCCAGCCAACCCGACCGGCACGATCATCCCGTCCGCAGATCTGGCCGCCATCGTGTCGTGGTGCGACGAACGCGACGTGCAGTTGGTCAGCGATGAGATCTACCACGGTCTGGAGTATCAGGGTGCGCCCGCGACCAGTTCCGCATGGGAGACTTCCCGCAATCCCATTGTCGTCAACAGCTTCTCGAAGTACTTCGCCATGACGGGTTGGCGACTGGGCTGGCTGCTGGTACCCGCGCCGCTGCGTCGTGCGATCGACCGCCTGACCGGGAACTTCTCCATTTGTCCGCCGACGCTGCCACAACTGGCCGCGGTCGCGGCGTTCGATCCGGCATCGCTGGCCGAGGCGGAAGCACTGGTTCGGGGCTACACCGCCAATCGTGAGGTGCTGCTGACCGGTTTGGCCCAGATCGGTCTGGATCGCCTGGCCCCAGCCGACGGGGCGTTCTACGTGTACGCCGACATCTCCGAGTACTCCACTGATTCGCTCGACTTCTGCGCCCGCCTGCTCGCCGATACCGGGGTGGCCATCGCACCGGGCGTGGATTTCGACACCGTGCACGGTGGATCGTTCGTGCGGTTGTCCTTCGCCGGTGCAGCATCGGATATCACCACAGCGCTGGAGCGGATGGGGCCGTGGTTGGCAGGCCAGAGCGGCCGGTAGTCAGAACGGCGGGTCGCCATCGAGGGCGACAGCGGCTGCGTTGCGGGTGCGTTCGGCGTTGATGTGGTAGTCGCGGTCGTGTTGTCGGGTGCGTTGGCGTCGCGGGATGGCCGGTTCGCAGTTGCGCTCATCGATGAGGGTGATGTGTCGTGTTCTCGGGATTTCGACGTCGGATCTGTTGTGGGGGAACAGGACTGGCCCCAACGGCATCGTCGCGTATCGGTGCCCGGACGGTGCGGTCCATTCGGTGGTGCCGTCGGGGTGGGCGGTGGGGGTCCAGCCGGTTTTCAGTGTTTTGAGGAGGTGGTGTTCGCGGCAGAGCGGTCGCAGGTTGCCTGGGTGGGTCGCCCCGGCCGGCCACGGGGTGACATGGTCGAGGTCGCAGCGTTGGGCGGGCTTCCCGCAGCCGGGGAAACAGCAGGTCATCGCGGTCATGCGGACGTAGGCGGCCAGTTTCGCCGACGGGCGGTAGCGGGGTTCGGAGCCCAAGTCTGTTGCGCTACTCAGGGGCCGGACTGTCGCGCCGCCGGCGATCAAGTCGGCGAGCAGGTGGGCGGGGATGATCGCCCCGTCGACGGTGATCCCGGCACTCAGGCCCGTTTTGGCGGCCGGGGCAGTAGGTGTCGAGGGCGCCGAGGGTGGCTGTGGCTCGGCCTCGGACGGCGTGGCCGCGGGTTCTTCGGGCGCTGCCGATCCGGTCCTCGGGTCCTGACTACCGCTGCCATCGGGCGTGGGCCCAGTATCTGGCTTTGCCCCGTGTCGGGTATCGGGTTGCTGTCCGGTGAGGACGTAGATGGTGACCGCTCCCGCCCGGGGATCTTTTCCCGATCCTGCGCAGTCAGGGTCACCGCAGAGGCAGGTGAGTCGGTCGGCTCCGGCCAGGACGGCGGCCAGGGCGTCGGCGCGGCGTTCGGCCACGGTCCGCGGATCACCATCACAAACACCACGGGCAAGGTCGTTGAGGCGGGTGTCGCTGATCGCGGCGTCGGTGGCACGCATCCGTCCCCAGAACGACACCACCCCGTCGGGATCGTCACGGTCACCGAAGTCGATATAGCGGTCTTTGGCCGCGACTTTGGACCGGATGACCGCGATCGGATCGAACTTATGCACCCAGTAGTCGACCGCTCTGATCAACGCGGTCTCCGACAATGCGCCGTACTGGTGGGCGGTGCCGGCGATCCCGGCATCGATCAACGCCAACGCCTCCTCATCGCAGACCAGCTGCGTGCGCCAAGTGATCGCAGCGATCACCTTCGCCGACACCACCCCCTGCGCGAACGCCTCCGCGGTCCTCGGCAGCCGATCACGTAACGCCATCGCGATGCGCATCTGGGCACTGGCAGCGCGCGGGCTGAGAGTGCAGGCCGCACTGATCTCGGCCTTGGCCAGCGCCCATCCGTCGATCAACCTCAACGCCGACGACTCGTCCTCGTCCTCGCAGTGCCGTGCGGTCACTTCGGCGATCGCGGCCAGCCGCCGGGCCGCCGCAGCCGCCTCAGCGCGGGTGGCATCGGTGACCTCGGCGATGAGCTCCTCATCGCTCAACTCCGACAGCCCCGACCGCTCGAACATGTGTTCTACACTACCCGCGCACCCCGGCGGGGCAAGGCCGATCGAGGCGCCTGTGGATAACTCCATCAGCCCTGTTCAGGAAGCCAAATCAGCGAACAGAACGGGCAAAATCATCGGTTGCCGGCGCGGGTCGTTGCCTCACTGAAAATGCGCGGCCGGTTCAGGACTGCAGGAACGACAGCAGGTCTGCGTTGATGACATCCGCGTGCGTCGTCGGCATGCCGTGCGGGAAATCCTCGTAGGTGATCAGCGTGCCGTTCTGCAACAACTCGGCCGACTTCGGACCGGCCGCAACGTAAGGCACGATCTGGTCGTCGCGGCTGTGCATGACCAGTGTGGGCACCGTGATCTTCTTGAGGTCCTCGGTGAAGTCGGTCTGGGAGAAGGCAACGATCCCGTCGTAATGGGAGAGTGCGTCACCCATCATGCCCTGCCGCCACCAGTTGTCGATGATCGCCGGATCCGACTGCGCGCCGGGACGATTGAACCCGTAGAACGGACCCGACGGCAGCGCCCGATAGAACACCGAGCGGTTGGCCGCCAGCTGTGCCTGCAGGTCGTCGAACACGCTCTTGGGCAGCCCTTCGGGATTGGCCTCGGTCTGCACCATGAGCGGCGGCACCGCGCTGATCAACGCGGCCTTGGACACCCGACTCTCGCCGTGGCGGGCCAGATAGCGCACCACCTCACCACCACCGGTGGAATGTCCGATGTGGATCGCGTCGCGCAGGTCGAGATGGTCGGTGAGCGCGGCGAGGTCATCGGCGTAGTGGTCGAGGTCATGCCCGTCCGGCGTCTGTGTCGACCGCCCGTGCCCACGGCGGTCGTGGGCGATGACCCGGTAACCGTGGGATAGGAAGAACAGCATCTGGTTGTCCCAGTCGTCGGAGGACAACGGCCAGCCGTGGCTGAAGACGATCGGTTGCCCGGATCCCCAGTCCTTGTAGAAGATCTGCGTACCGTCACCTGTGCTGAGAGTGCTCATGACAGATCAGCCTGCACCTTCGCTCGCCGGAAGTCGTTACCGCTAGCCGCCATTGTGCCCGTATGTCGGCATCCATGCCCGGAATCAATTCGACACCGTCGAGCGACGGTCGTCGTTCCAGCCCACGGGACTGATCTACCCTTTGTCTTTGCGCGAACGCACGATGAGACGTGGGCTCCCCGGAAGGTTCTGACATGGCAGGTTCACACACGACGCTGGTCGCCGGAATCGATTCGTCCACGCAATCGACCAAGGTGGTGGTCTGCGATGCGGCGACCGGTGCGGTGCAGCGCACGGGCAGCGCGCCGCACCCCACCGGTACCGAGATCGACCCCCAGCACTGGTGGCATGCGCTGCAGTCGGCCATCCAGGCCGCGGGGGGTATCGGCGATGTCGCGGCCATCTCGGTCGGCGCGCAGCAACACGGCATGGTCTGTCTCGACGATTCCGGTCGTGCCGTGCGGGATGCCCTGTTGTGGAACGACACTCGGTCCGCCGACGCTGCCGACCAGCTGGTCGCCGAGCTCGGCGGCGCTTCGGCGTGGGCGCAGCGCGTCGGGGTGGTCCCGGTCGCGTCATTCACCGCGGCCAAGCTGCGCTGGCTCGCCGACCACGAATCCCGCAATGCCGATGCAACAGCGGCGGTATGCCTGCCGCACGACTGGCTCACCTGGCGACTGAGCGGGTCGCAGGACATCGCCGATCTGCGCACGGACCGCAGCGACGCCAGTGGGACCGGGTACTTCTCGGCTGCCACCGGCAGCTACGAGTACGACCTACTCGAATGGGCCCTTCGCGGCCGGCGGCCGGTGGTACCCGCCGTGCTCGGCCCGCGAGACGGCGCGGGCACGACGCCCGATGGCGCGGTGTTGGGCCCCGGTGCCGGCGACAACGCCGCCGCGGCACTGGGATTGAGCGCCACGGTCGGTGACTGTGTGGTGTCGCTGGGTACATCCGGGGTGGTCAGCGCCGTCGGTACGACGCCAGCCCACGACGGCGAGGGTATCGTCGCCGGGTTCGCCGATGCGACCGGCAGACACCTGCCGCTGGTGTGCACCCTCAACGGCGCGCCCGTGCTCGCGGCGGTGGCACGGATGCTCGACGTCGATTTCGACGAGTTCGACCGACTCGCGTTGTCGGCACCCGCCGGCGCCGACGGGTTGGTGCTGATTCCGTACTTCGATGGTGAGCGCTCCCCCAACCTGCCCGATGCGGCCGGTGCGCTGCACGGTGTCACCACGCGAAACCTGTCTCCTGCCAATATCGCTCGGGCGGCCGTCGAGGGTCTACTCGGCTCCATGGCCTACTGCATGCAGAAAATCGCGGGCCAGGGAATTCCGACCGAGCGCATCATCCTGATCGGCGGCGGGGCCCGCTCGCAAGCGGTGCGGCAGATCGCCCCCGCGGTGTTCGGCACGACCGTCGACGTGCCCGAGACCGGCGAGTACGTCGCGCTCGGCGCCGCACGTCAGGCGGCCTGGGTCCTGTCCGGCCGAGAAGAACAGCCGAAGTGGGACAGCGGGTCGACCTGGACCTACCGGGCGGACCCCACACCGGGGGTCCTGGACCGCTATATGCACCTGCAGGAACTCACGGTGCGCTAGCGGCGCTGGGCGGCATACCAGTCGAGCAGGTCCGGATTGTCGACGGCGCTGCGCTCGACCACCTTTGACACATCGGCACCCTGGAACAGCTTCTTGATCGGCACCTCGAGCTTCTTGCCCGTGCGCGTGTGCGGGATGCCGGGCGCGAGGATGACCTCGTCGGGTACGTGCCGCGGTGAGACCTCGGTGCGGATGGTCTGCTTGATCTTGTCGACCAGTTCGTCGGTCAACGACACCCCGTCGGCAGGCACCACGAACAGCGGCATCCAATAGCCGCCGTCGGGCTGCTCGGCACCGATCACGAGGGCCTCGGCGATCTCGGGCAGCCGCTCGACGGACTGGTAGATATCCGCGCTGCCCATCCGGATTCCGTGCCGGTTCAGGGTGGAATCGGACCGGCCGTGCACGATGACGCTGCCGCGTTCGGTGATGGTGATCCAGTCGCCATGCCGCCAGACACCGGGGAACATGTCGAAATATGCGTCCCAATACCGAGATCCGTCGGGATCATTCCAGAATGACACCGGCATCGACGGTAGGGGTTTGGTGATCACTAGTTCGCCGACCTCACCACGGACCGGTGTACCCAACTCATCCCAGGCATCGAGCGCCGCGCCGAGGAACGGCACGGACAGCTCCCCCGGCCACACCGGCACCGTGCGCACCCCACCGATGAACGCCGACACCACATCGGTACCACCACTGATCGAGGCGACCTGCACGTGTGCCCCGAGATTGTCACGCATCCACAGCGCCGTCGACGCCGGTAACGACGATCCGGTGATCCCGACGGTGCGCAGGGCGCGCAGGTCATGGTCGGCGCGGGGCACTGCTCCGGCCTTGGCGCAGCTCAACACATAGCCGGGGCTGGTACCGAGCACCGTGACGCCGAGCCGGGCGGTCATCTCCCACAGCGCATCCGGGGTCGGGTGCGACGGGCTGCCGTCGTAGCAGACGATGGTGGCGCCCACCAGCAGGCCTGCGACCTGGAAGTTCCACATCATCCAACTCGGGCTGGTATACCAGAAGAAGGTGTCCGTGGGCCCGATATCACTCTGCAGGGCAACGGCTTTGAGATGTTCGACCAATACGCCACCGTGGCCGTGCACGATGCCCTTGGGCAGCCCGGTGGTCCCGGAGGAGAACAGGATCCACAGCGGGTGGTCGAATTCGACCTCGGTCGTCCGCAGCTCGGCATCACCGGCGGTGACGGTCGCGAAGTCGAGCTGCCCCTCGGGTGTCGGCGCCAGCCGGGACACCGAGATGGTCGCGGTCAACGAGGGCAGTCCGGCTCGCAACTCGGCCACATCGGCACTCTTGTCGTGGGTCTTACCCCCGAACCGGTAGCCGTCGGCGGTCACCAGCACCACCGGCTCCAGTTGACCGAGCCGGTCCAGCGCGGCTTTGGCCGAATAGTCCTGGCCACAGGCGCTCCACACCGCACCGATCGAGGCGGTACCGAGAAAGGCAACGACCGCCTCGGCGATATTGGGCAGGTAACCCACCACGCGGTCGCCCGGCCGCACCCCGAGCTCGGCGAGCGTGTTCGCGAAGGCAGCTGTACGACTGAGCAATTCGGCCCAGGAAAGCTCGGTGACAGCGAAATCCTCGCCGAGACTCAGGATGGCGGGCCGGTCGGTGCGGGCCTGCCGGGCGATCTGGTCGACATAGTTCAGGCGCACACCTGGGAACCAGACCGCGCCCGGCATCGAGTCATCGGCCAGGACCTCGCCGGGGATCTCACCGAGGTCGAAATAGCGCCACAGCGCGCCCCAGAAGGCCTCGGGTTCGTCGACCGACCACTGCCACAGGTCGTGGTAGTCACCCTCGTGTCCGGCGGACCGGGCAAAGGCGGTGACCTGTGCGTCGGCGATATCGGCTGCTGTCGGTTCCCACTGGGGCTCGGGGCTCACCGGGCGCTCCACCCACCGTCCATCGTGTACGACGCGCCGGTGACCATGCCGGCCCGATCGGAGGCCAGCCAACCCACCAGCGAGGCCACCTCCTGCGGTTCCACGAGACGTTTGATGGCGCTCTCCTTGAGCAGGATCTGCTCGACGACCTGCTGCTCGTCGATACCGTGGGTGCGGGCCTGATCGGTGATCTGCTTGTCCACCAGCGCCGTCCGCACATATCCGGGGTTGACGCAGTTGCTGGTCACCCCGTGCGGGCCGCCCTCCAGCGCGGTCACCTTCGAGAGCCCTTCCAGCGCGTGCTTGGCCGTCACATACGCGACCTTATATTCGGAGGCCCGAAGTCCGTGCACCGACGACAGATTGATGACGCGGCCGAATCCGGCCTCGTACATGTGCGGCAGCGCCGCCCGGATCAGTAGGAAGGGCACCTCGGTCATCAACGTCAGCAAGGTGCGGAAGGCTTCCGGCGGGAACTCGGCTATCGGCGCCACCCGCTGCACGCCGGCGTTGTTGACCAGGATGTCGACATCCAGGCGAAGACCCTCGAGACCGGACACGTCGAGCAGATCGACCGGCCATGCGGTGCCGCCGATCTCGTCGGCCAGCGCCTGCGCCCCCTCGGCGTCCCGATCGGCCACGGTCACCTTCGCGCCGCGGGTGGCCAGTTCGCGGGCGCACGCCGCACCGATACCGGCGGCCGCCCCGGTGACCAACGCGGTCTTTCCGGACAGGCTCGGCGCAGGCTCGCTCAGTGCCGTTGATTCGCTCGCAGGCTCGCTCAGTGCCGTTGATTCGCTCGCAGGCTCGCTCATGCCCGCGCCCCGGCGATGTCCCGGGCGTCGGCATCGTCGAGCGTCTTGAGGTCGATGCCCTTGGTCTCCCGGGTGACCAGTGCGGCCAGGAACGAGACACCGCATGCCAGGCCGAGATACACCGCGATCGGCACCGACGAGTCGTAGATGTCGAGCAGTTTCACCGCGATGATCGGCGCCAGCGATCCGGCGACGATCGAGGTGACCTGATAGCCCAGCGAGACACCGGAATAGCGCATCCTGGTGGGGAACATCTCGGACATGATGGCCGGTTGCGGTGCATACATCAGCGCGTGGATCATCAGGCCGATGGTCACCGAGGCCGTCACCACCGCGTAGTTCCCGCTGTTCATCATCGGGAAGGCGAAGAAGCCCCACGAGGCCCCGAGCAGCGCGCCCACGATGTACACCGGCCGGCGACCGTAATGGTCGGACAGCTGGCCGACCAGCGGGATGACCGCGAAGTGCACGGCGTGCGCGAAGAGCAAGTACCACAGGATGGTGCTGGTGTCGGCGCCCACCTGGGTTTTGAGATAGGTGATGGAGAACGTGACCACCAGGTAGTACATGATGTTCTCGCCGAACCGCAGACCCATGGCGGTGAAAACACCTCGGGGGTAACGCTTGAGCACCTCGACGACCGACAACGAGCTCGCCTTGATGCGCTCGGCCTCCTGCTGCGCCTCGACGAAGATCGGCGCATCGGTGACCTTGGTGCGGATGTAGTAGCCGACCAGCACCACCACCGCCGACAGCCAGAACGCGACCCGCCAGCCCCAGGACAGAAACGCGGCGTCGGACAGTGTGGTGGTCAGGACCAGCAGCACGATGGTGGCGAGCAGATTGCCCGCGGGCACACCGGCCTGCGGCCAACTGGCCCAGAATCCGCGCTGTCGGCTGGGGCTGTGCTCGGCCACCAGCAGGACCGCACCGCCCCATTCGCCGCCGACGGCGAAGCCCTGGATGAACCGCAGTGTCACCAACAGCGCAGGCGCCCAATAGCCGATCTGGCCGAAGGTCGGCAGGCAGCCCATCGCGAAGGTGGCCGCGCCGACCAGCAGCAGACTGAACTGCAGCAGCTTCTTGCGACCGTACTTGTCGCCGAAATGGCCGAAGACGATGCCGCCGAGCGGGCGGGCGACGAACCCGACGGCGTAGGTGACGAACGCGGCGAGAATGGCATCGAGTTCACTGCCGGTCTGGGCGAAGAAGACCTTGCTGAAGACCAGCGTCGCGGCCGTGCCGTAGAGGAAGAACTCGTACCACTCAACGACCGTTCCGGCCATCGATGCCGTAACGACGCGTTTGAGCCCGGTGGTCGGCTGGGGAGAATTGTGATCGGCAGCACACATAGGCCTGAGTATTCATGCAGGTAACACCGCACACAATGACCAGAAACGCACCACTTATCTGCAAAAATGCAGATATGTCCGTGCCGAGCGCCGATGATCTGCTGATCCTGCTGGCCGTCGGACGCACCGGACGCTATGTCAGCGCCGCCGATCAGCTCGGCGTCAACCACACCACCATTTCGCGGCGGATCGCCGCGCTCGAGCAGGCCATCGGTGCACGCGTGCTCACCCGCGTCGGGGCCGGCTGGGAGCTGACCGACCGCGGTCGTGAGGTGCTCGCCGCGGCCGAGGCGATCGAAGCCGCGGTGCGCTCGCTGGCCGACGCCGACGGCGGGCCGCGCGCGCTGGAGGGTGTCGTGCGCATCTCGGCCACCGACGGATTCAGCGCCTATATCGCCGCACCGGCCGCAGCGGAGGTGCAGCGCAACCACCCCGGTGTGTCGGTCGAGATCGTGGCGGCCACCCGTCGGGCCAGTCAGCAACGGGCCAGCGTCGATATCGAGATCGTGGTGGGCGAGCCAACCGTGCATCGCGCACAGGCCATCCGGCTCGGTGACTACTGCCTCGGGCTGTACGGCTCACGGCGCTATCTTTCCGAGCACGGCACCCCGCGCGAGGTCGGCGAGCTGACCGGACATCCGTTGGTCTACTTCATCGACTCCATGCTGCAGGTCGACGAGTTGGACCTGGCCGCCAGCTTCGCCCCGGCGATGCGGCAATCGGTGTCCTCTACCAATGTCTTCGTGCACGTCGAGGCGACCCGGGCCGATGCCGGCCTCGGTCTGCTGCCGTGCTTCATGGCCGATCGACACGACGACCTGGTCCGGGTGCTGCCCGCCGAGGTGTCGGTGCGGCTGACCTACTGGCTGGTGACCCGCGCCGAGACGTTGCGCAGGCCCGAAGTCGAGGCGATCGTCGAGGCGATAGGCGACCGCGTGCGCGAGCACGTCGACGTACTGCTGGGCACGGTATGAGCACCGACGTCGCCGTTGTATGGGATTGCGTTCCTGCCAACCACTCTGGGATGGCATTCTTACGGCGATGGCAATTGGGCTGAGCAAAGACACCAAGAGCACGCTGGTCAAGCTTCTGGCCGCGGCCGCGCTGGTCGCTGTCCTGCTGGGCGGCTTCGCAGCCTGCCTGTACACCGTCCGGGACAGCGGTGGTGAGCAGGCGGCGAGCAAGACCGGTCCGGCATTGGAGGGCACCTTCAAGGTCGACATCGGTCCGACCGCGACACCGGACGGTAAGCCCGTCGCCGGCACGGCCCGTACCGAGACGTGGGTGGCGCGATCGGTCTGCAAGGGCACCGACTGCGTTGCCACGGTGGCCGTGGTGAATCCGCAGGACGCCGCCGGAGCGCCGTTGTACACCATGGTGTTCGACTACCTCGACGGTGATTGGCTTCAGGTGCGCGAGGCCCCCGACAAATGCAAGGTCGGTGATGTCGACACCGATGTCCAAGGGTGGACAGTCATTTCGCTGACACCGCAGCTCGACGGTTCGATGAACGGCGAGTACACCTGGGCCACCGCGCCCGCCCTGTGCGCGAACAAACGCGCCATCCACCTGACCCCGACCACCGGGTCGGGAGTCGGCGTCACCGCACCGGATCCGGCCTCGGAACCGCCGCTGCGTCCAGCACCCGGCGCGGCTCTGCGCGGTGTCTACACCTACTCGCAGACCTACCGGGAGACCGGACAGACCTTCCCACCGCACGACTACAAGGCGACGACCTATTGTCTGCGCACGGGCGACCGGTGCGTGAGCCTGATGTCGACGATCGACACCAACAATCTCTTCGTGATGCTCTACGGTGACGGGCGTTTCAGCGCCAGCTTCCCGGAGGGCGACGCCGAGTGCACCGATGGCGTCGGCAAGGTTCGGCAGACCTCGCGCGACGACCTGCCGTTGCCGCAGGGTCCGCAGAACCCCATCGTCGCGCTGACGGGCACCTCGTTTCAGGAGTACATCGGCGACTGCCCGGCGAAGGTCGAACTCGACGTGAAGTTACAGCGGGTGGGCGACTAGAGGGTCAGAGCGTCCCGGGCGAGCGAAGCGACGGGATTACAACGTCCAAGGCGAGCGAAGCGACGGGATTATAACCAGGTATCCGAGGTCGTGGTGGTCAGGAAGGCCTCCAGGTCGTCACGCCACTGGGCCGGGGTGTTCTTGTCCGGCTCGATCCCGGTGTACTGGCCGCGGTAGAACAGCAGCGGCCGCGGTTTGAGCGACGGTGGCTCCGACAACGAGTGCACCGCGCCGAACACCACGAAGTGGTCGCCGCCGTCATGCACAGAGGCGACGGTGCAGTCGATATGAGCCAAGCTGCCGTCGATGATCGGTGAGCCCAACGGCGATGCGGTCCAGTCGATCCCGGCAAACTTGTCCGGAGCCTTGGATCCGAACTGCGCGGAGACGTGTTGCTGATTCTCGTGCAGCATGTTCACGCAGAACCTGCCGCTGGCCTCGATGGCCTGCCAGGCCCTGGACTGTTTGGTCGGACAGAACAACACCAACGGTGGGTCCAGGGACAACGCCGCGAACGACTGGCAGGCGAAGCCGATGGGCACGTCATCGGCCGTGGTGGTGATGACGGTGACACCGGTGCAGAACTGCCCGAGCACATTCCGGAAGGCACGTGGATCGATGGCTTCGGCGGTCATGAGGCGACTACTTGAAGCCGACGCTGAAGTCGTGCCCCCACAGGCTGACCGCGGTGCTCTCCCGCGCAACCCAGTTCTGGTCCTCGACTTCCAATCCCTCGCAGCCGAATTCGATATCGAACCCGCCAGGAGTCTTGATGTAGAAGGACAGCATCTTGTCGTTGATGTGCCTGCCGAGGGTCGCCGACATCTTCACATTGCGGCGCAACGCCCGGTCCAGGCACAGTCCGACATCATCGGACTCCTCGACCTCGACCATCAGGTGCACGATGCCGGTGGGGTTGGGCATCGGCATGAATGCCAGCGCGTGGTGGCGCGGGTTGCAACCGTAGAAGCGCAGCCATACCGGGTCGCCGTCGGCGGGCCGGCCGGCGAGCTGGGGCGGCAGGCTCATCGAGTCGCGCAACCGGAAGCCCAGCACGTCCTGATAGAACGCCTGCGCCGCGGCATCGTCGTCACACGTGAGTACCACATGCCCGAGCCCCTGTTCACCGGTGACGAACTTGTGGCCATACGGGCTGACGAACCGACGGCCCAGGTACTGGGCCCCGTGGAAGGCCTCCAGGACGTTGCCTGCCGGATCGTTGAACCGGATCAATCCCTCGACGCGGCGCTCGGCACGCTCGTCGCGGGTGCCCTCGGCGTACTCGACGCCGGCCTTGGACAGTGTCTCGCGCAGCGCCTGCAGCGCAGGGGCGTCGGCAACCTCCCATCCGGAGATCAGCAGCCGGTCGTGCTCACCGGGCACGATGACCAGGCGCGCGGCAACCTCGTCCATCCGCAGATAGAGGGCACCGGGGGTGGACCCCTGACCCTCGACCATGCCGAGCACCTTCAGGGCGAACTCGCGCCACGCAGCCACATCGGTTGCCTCGATGCGCATGTACCCCAGCGACTTGATGCTCATGAAAGGGCCCTCCTAGCCCAGGAAATCAATGGTGAGCTTGTTGAATTCGTCGAACTTCTCGACCTGCGCCCAGTGCCCGCACTGCCCGAAGACATGCAGCTGCACGCGCGGGATCTGCTTGACCGCGACCAGCGCGCCGTCGAGCGGGTTCACCCGGTCCTCGCGGCCCCAGATCAGCAGCACCGGTTGGCGCAGCTTGTACACCTCGCGCCACATCATGCCGAGCTCGAAATCGGGACCCGCGAACGACTTTCCCATCGCTCGGGTGGCCGCCAGTGACTCCGGGGTGCTGGCGATCTTGAAGCGTTCCTCGACCAGTTCCGGGGTCACCAGCTTCTGGTCGAAGACCATGATCCTGATGAAGGCCTCGAGGTTCTCGCGGGTCGGCTCGAAGTTGAACTTCGCCAGCGCCTTGACGCCCTCGGTGGGATCGGGGGCGAACAGGTTCACCGACAATCCGCCGGGGCCCATCAGGATGAGCTTGCCCGCGCGGTCCGGGTAATCCAGCGCGAAGCGCACCGCGGTGCCGCCGCCGAGCGAATTGCCCAGCAGCGGAACACGTCCCGTGATCTCCAGCGTGTCGAGCAGGCCGCGCACCGCCTTGGCGCTGTAGCGGTTGTACTGCTCATGCTCGGTGTGCTTGTCCGACAGCCCGTAGCCGGGCTGGTCGATGGCCAACACGTGGTAGTGCTCGGCGAGTACGGCGATGTTGCGGCCGAAGTTCGACCAACTCGACGCACCCGGGCCGCCGCCGTGCAGCAGCACGATGGTCTGCGACGTCGGGTCGCCCGCCTCGTGGTAATGCAACCGCATGGCCAGGTCACCGGCCTGCACATCGGCGTACCGGGAAGTGGACTCGAAAGTGATCTCGGAAACCGCAGTCATCAGACCATCGTGTCCGCGGGCGGCAGACCGAACTCGTTGTTACCGAAGATCAGGTAGGCACGCTCGGGCTCGTTGGCGGCATGCACCCGGCCGGCATGGGCGTCTCGCCAGAACCGCTGCAGCGGAGCGCCGGTGACCAGCGCGGTGGCACCGGCCGACTCGAACAGCAGGTCGATCGAGGCGATGGCGCGCGCGGTCGCCCGCACCTGGTCACGACGCGCACGGGCGCGCAACTCGTAGGGAATCTCCTGGCCGGCCTGCAACAGGGCGTACTCGTCGCCGACGTTGCCGATCAGCTGACGCCAGGCCGCGTCGATATCGCTGGCGGCCTCGGCGATCCGCACCTTGGCGAACGGATCGTCCTTGGACTTCTCACCGGCGAAGGCGGCCCGGACACGCTTTCCCTGATGCTCGACATGCGCGGCATATGCGCCGTAGGCCATCCCGACGATAGGTGCCGAGATGGTGGTGGGATGCATGGTGCCCCACGGCATCTTGTAAACCGGTGCGGTGTTGTTCTGGTAGCCGCCCGCAGTGCCGTCGTTCATGGCCTTGTAGGACAGGAAACGGTGCGAGGGCACGAACACGTCCTTGACGACGACGGTGTTGCTGCCGGTGCCCTTGAGCCCGACGACATGCCAGACATCGTCGATCGTGTACTCGGTGCGCGGAATGAGGAAGCTGCCGAAATCGACCGGCCGGCCGTCCTTGATGACCGGACCGCCGAGGAAGGCCCAGGTGGCATGTTCGCTACCGGAGGACCACTGCCATGCTCCGCTGACCAGGTAACCACCGTCGACCACGGTACCTGCGCCCATCGGGGCATAGGAGGACGAGACGCGCACGGTCGGGTCGTCACCCCACACCTCGTCCTGGGCACGCTGGTCGAACAGCGCCAGATGCCAGTTGTGCACGCCGATGATCGAGCTGATCCAGCCGGTCGACCCGCATGCGCTGGCCAGCCGCCGGACCGCCTCGTAGAAGACCGTCGGATCGGCTTGCAGCCCGCCCCATTGCTCGGGCTGCAGCAGTTTGAAGAAGCCGACCTCGTCGAGTTCGTTGATGGTCTCGTAGGGAACCTGGCGCTGATCTTCGGCGATCTGGGCGCGTTCCCGCAGGTTCGGCAACAGATCGTCGATACCGCTCAGAACTGCCTGCACGTCACGCTGTTCAATGGACGTCACTGAATTGCCTCCTGGATCGAGATCCGTCACTAGCAAAAGATTAGAACACGTTACGATTTGTGTCGAGTAGCGCGCTCAATCAACGGCTGGACCTGCGCAACTGCAGTTTTGTAACATGTTCTAGTTATGAGGGAAATGAGGCCAGGCCTGTGACGGAGGAACCGCTCGGCAGCCATGTGCTGGAACTGGAGATCGCCGCCGTCGTCGAGGAGACCGCCGATGCCCGGTCGCTCGTGTTCGACATCCCGGCCGGCAGCGATATGCCCGCCGAGAGGTTGCGGTACTCGCCCGGCCAGTTCCTGACGCTGCGCGTGCCCAGCGAGCGGACCGGATCGGTGGCCCGCTGCTACTCCCTGTCGAGCTCGCCCGCACACGGCGAGAAGCTGACCGTGACCGTCAAGCGGACCGCCGACGGGTACGCGTCGAATTGGCTGTGCGACAACGCCCATCGCGGTATGCGCATGCATGTGCTGGCACCATCGGGCACCTTCGTCCCCACGACGCTGGACACCGACTTCCTGCTGTTGGCCGCGGGCAGCGGGATCACCCCGATGATGGCGATCTGTAAGTCCGCCCTCGCCGAGGGCTCCGGAAAGGTCGTCCTGGTCTACGCCAACCGTGACGAGAACTCGGTCATCTTCGCCGATGCGCTGCGTGAGTTGGCCGCCGCGCACCCGGACCGGCTGACGGTGATCCACTGGCTGGAGACCGTACAGGGGTTGCCCAACACCGATGCGCTGGCGACGCTGGTGCGACCGTTCGCCGCATATGAGGCATTCATCTGCGGGCCCGGCCCGTTCATGTCCGCCGCCGAAGCGGCGTGCAAGACCGTCGATGCCAGGCATATCCACATCGAGGTGTTCAAGTCGCTGGATTCCGACCCGTTCGCTCAGGTCGTCATAGACGTGGACGAAGACGACGACCGCGGCCCCGCGCAGGCGATCGTCGAACTCGACGGCACCACCCACGAGATCGAATGGCCGCGTAAGGCCAAGTTGCTCGATGTGCTGCTGAACAAGGGTCTGGACGCACCGTTCTCCTGCCGGGAGGGCCACTGCGGGGCGTGCGCGGTGCTGATGCGCAAGGGCGATGTCGAGATGGAGATCAACGATGTCCTGGAGCCGTCCGATCTCGACGAGGGCCTCATCCTGGCCTGCCAGGCTTTGCCGACATCGGATTCGGTGGAAGTCACCTACGACGAATAGTGCTCGGGCTAACGTGCAGACGAGCGGAGGGATGGCAGTGAAGAAGATTCTTGGTGCAACCGCGGTGGCGTGCGCTGTCCTGTCCGCCCTTTCCGTGCCGACGGCTTCGGCCGCCTCGAACACCGGGACGTCGTCGATACCTACGCCGCAGGGCATCGTCGAGATGCAGGTGACCGCCGACTGCCCGGGCACCGATGGCAAGTGCTTCTTCCGGACCCAGGCCAGCCTGCTGACCCCGACCGGACCCATCGGCCTGCCCCAGGACACCTGGGCCCGCCAGACCATCGTCCTCCGCAGCACGAATCGCAGCACCTGGCAGGAGGCCTGGTACAGCGCGCCGGCCGGTATGCCCAGGGAACTCAAGGGCGCCAACCACGACAACGTGCTGTCCAAGGCCTACAAGGCCAACAGCGACTACACCGTCTCGGTGACCTACTTCGGCGGCGGCCCGTTGCAACGCTTTGCCACTGACGGAGATTCGGTGCAGACCGATTGGCGATCCGGACGTCCCACCACCGACGGGGGTTTCGTCGTCTGCTCGGATATCCAGGTGGTGTTCGGCGGTGTCAACGTGACCACGCCGAAGGCCTGCGCCCAGACGACATTCGGCTGAGGTGTTCGGCCACCGGTCGGTGGTCCGGCTGGTGGCCGATTACCTGACTAGCGCGGCAACCCCAGCAGCCGCTCACCGGCGAGGGTGAGCAGGATCTGCTCGGTGCCCCCGGCGATGCTCAAGCAGCGGGTGTTGAGGAAGTACCGGACATCGGGCGAGTCGACGATGCCGCCACCGTCCTGGAACTCCATCGCCGCCTCGGCCAACCCCTGTCGATAACGCACGCCGATCAGCTTGCGCACGCTCGACGGAGCACCAGGATCATTGCCGCCCAACGCCATCCGCGCGATGAGCTGATCCAGCAGCGAACCGACCTGGGCCAGGGTGATCAGGGCACCGAGCCGATCGGCCTCGGCGCCGTCGAGCTCCCGGTCACCGATCACGGCAAGCAGATGCTCCATGCCCTTGTCCAGTGCCCCGCCGGTGGCGATGGCGACGCGCTCGTTGGCCAGCGTGGTACGGGCCAGCGGCCAGCCACCGTCCACCTCACCGACCACGCAGTCGTCGGGAACGAACAGGTCATCGAAGAAGACCTCGTTGAACAGGGCCTCACCGGTGATCTCGCGCAGCGGCCGGATATCGATACCCGGTGAGCTCATATCGACCAGGAAATAGGAGATGCCCTTGTGTTTCGGAGCGTCCGGGTTGGTCCGGGCCAGGCAGATGCCCCAGTTGGCGCGGTGCGCGTTGGAGGTCCACACCTTCTGTCCGGTCAGAGACCAGCCAGTGCGGCCATCCTTCTCCACACGAACGGCCTTGGTGCGCAACGCCGCCAGATCCGACCCCGCGCCGGGCTCGGAGAACAGCTGGCACCAGAAGATGTCGCCGTTGAGGGTGCCGGGGATGAACCGATCGATCTGTTCGGGCGTACCGGCGGCAAGGATCGTCGGAGCGGCCCACCAGCCGATCGAGATATCGGGGCGCGCCACCTCGGCAGCCGCCAGTTCCTCGTCGATCACCAACTGTTCGGCCGGGGTCGCGTCCCGCCCGTACGGCGTCGGCCAATGCGGGGCCAGCAGCCCGGATTCGGCGAGTGCCCGCCCTCGTTGGTCCTCGGGCAGCGCGGCGATGCGGGCGGCGGCCGCGGCGATCTCGGGACGGATGGCATCGGCATCAGCGGTGTCGACGTGCAGTTCGCGGCGCACGCCGGCACGGGTCAGTTCGACGACGCGACGCAACCAACGCGACCGGCCACCGAGGAACTGCGCGTTCGCATATGCCCGACGCAGGTACAGGTGCGCATCGTGCTCCCAGGTGATGCCGATCCCGCCGAGCACCTGGATGCAGTCGCGCGCGTTCAGCTTCGCGGCGTCGATACCGATGGCCGCCGCCACCGCCGCGGCGACGGACAGCTGGTCGGCGTCGTCACCGGCAGCGGCCGCGATCGCGTCGGCGGCGGCGACGGTGACCTGCTGGCTACGCAGCAGCATCTCCGCGCACATGTGTTTGACGGCCTGGAAGCTGCCGATCGGCTTGCCGAACTGTTCGCGCACCTTGGCGTACTCGTTGGCGGTGTTGAGCAGCCAGCGCGACAACCCGGCCAGCTCGGCCGCCAGCACAGTCGCCATCAGGTCGGTGACCCGCTGCGCCGAGGCATTCAGCTGCTGCGCCGGTGCCGATGTCAGCGTCACCCGGGCCAGCGGTCGGGAGAAGTCGGTGGCCTCCAGCGGGTCGATGGTCACCCCGTCGGAACTCGCGTCCACCAGGATCCAATGCTGCCCGGCAGGCAGGATGAGGACCCCGCCGGGATCGGCACCCAGCACGTGGGGCGCGGTGCCGGTGGCGGTACCGGAATCGACCGTGATGTCGGACGTCATGGCGATCCCGGCGCTGCGCTCCCCGGTGGCCAACGCCTCCAGGACGGCCGGATCATCGGCGACGAGGGTGGCAAGTGCGGTCCCCGCGACGGGTCCCGGGATCAGGCCGGCGGCCGCCTCGTCGATCATCGCGAGCAGATCCGCCACCGTGCTGCCGGCCCCGCCGTACTCCTCGGGCACCGCGACGCCGAATACCCCTAGTTCGGCGAAGCCGGCAAACGGCGTGCGCCAGGCCTGCGGATCGCCGAGTTCGACGTTGCGGATCGCGGTGATCGACCCAGAGCTCGGAACCCAGTCTCTGACCAGTTCACGGGCCGCGGCCTCATCCGATGTATCGGTCGGGACGGACAGCACAGACACCGGCTACTCCTCGCATAGGGTGAGAAGGCCGCGCTTCCCACTAGAACGTGTTCTAATAGTGCCAGCGTCCCAGCGTCAAGTCGACTGCCGTCGCAGCAGGACACGCCGCTGTGATCTATGCCGGGGAGGTGGTGGATCCGCATGCAGCTTGCGTATCGTTTTCCCGGCACACGCATCACGAAGGAGCCCGGCAGATGTCATCGCCAGCACAACCCGGATCGGGTTCTGATTCACCTCGACAGGTGATGGCCGTGGCCGTGCTGTCCGAATCCGAACTCGGGTCCGAGGCCCAGCGGGAACGACGTAAGCGCATCCTGGATGCCACCCTGGCCATCGCCTCCAAGGGCGGCTACGAGGCGGTCCAGATGCGTGCGGTGGCCGAACGCGCCGATGTCGCGGTGGGCACCCTGTACCGCTACTTCCCGTCGAAGGTGCACCTGTTGGTGTCGGCCCTGGGCCGGGAGTTCGAGCGCATCGATGCCAAATCCGACCGTGCCACGCTCACCGGCGGAACACCCTACGAGCGCCTCAACGTGATGGTGGGCAGGCTGAACCGCTCCATGCAGCGCAATCCGCTGCTCACCGAGGCCATGACCCGCGCCTTCGTCTTCGCCGATGCCTCGGCGGCCGGTGAGGTCGACCATGTCGGGAAACTCATGGACTCGATGTTCGCCCGCGCGATGAGCGAAGGCGAGCCCACCGAGGACCAGTACCACATCGCCAGGGTGATCTCCGATGTCTGGCTGTCCAATCTGCTGGCCTGGCTGACCCGCCGCGCCTCGGCCACCGATGTCGCCAAGCGCCTGGATCTCGCGGTCCGGCTCCTGATCGGGGACGGCGAACAACCTAAGGTGTGAGGGGTGTTCGACACCGGTCTGCAGCGCGCCCTCATCGAGACCGCCGGCACCGCCCGCCTGCTGGTCACCTCCGACTTCGACGGCACACTCGCGCCGATAGTCGCCGATCCCGCCGATGCCCGACCTCTCCCGGAGGCGGCCGCCGCGCTCGAGACACTGGCGGCACTTCCCGATACCGACGCGGCCCTGATCTCCGGACGCGAACTCGCGGTGTTGCGCGAGCTGTCCTCCGCGTCACCCGCCGTGCACGCGGTCGGTAGCCACGGTGCCGAGTTCGACACCGGATTCGTCCACGATATCGACACCGTGCTGCTGGCCGAGATCATCGCAACACTGCGTTCCATCGCCGAGAACCGGCCGGGGATAGCGGTGGAGACCAAACCGGCCAGCGTCGCGCTGCACGTCCGCAACGCATCCGCCTCCGACGGCGAGGCGGCACTCGCCGCGGCCCACGAAGCGGCCGCGGCGTGGGATGCGCATCTGACCGAAGGTAAGGCCGTCCTCGAGTTCGCGGTGATCGTCACCGACAAGGGCGAGGCGCTCGACGTGCTGCGCGACCGTTGTGCCGCAACGGCTGTGGTGTTCCTCGGCGATGACGTCACCGACGAGAAGGCGTTCCGGCGGATGCGCAAAGGCGATATCGGGGTCAAGGTCGGCCCCGGCGAAAGCCTGGCCGAATTCCGGGTCGAGTCCCCCACCGACGTCGCCGCGGTACTGGGCGCGCTCGCCGCGGAACGCACTCGTCGACTTGCCTGATCAGCAATACTGTTTGCGCAACTGGCGTCCGGTGGCCAGCCTGGTGGAATGACCGAAACACCACATTCTGCACAGGTTTTCGACGAATGGGACGAGCGCTACACCGCCTTCCTGGACAGACTGCCGGCGCATCGCCCCAATCCCGTCGTCGTCGCCGAGGCTGCCGGGCTCCCGGCCGGCTCGGCCTTGGACATCGGCTGCGGACTCGGCGCCGATGCGGTGTGGCTAGCCGGCCAGGGCTGGCAAGTGACCGCACTGGACGTCTCCCAGGTGGCGCTCGAGCAGGCGGCCGCGGCGGCCGCGACCGCCGGCGTGCACGTTCGGTGGTTACGAAACCGGCTGGAGGACATGCAGATCCCAGCCGGAGGTTTCGACCTGGTGAGTGCGCATTATCCGGCGCTGCTGCACACACCGGACGGCGCGGCGGGAAGGGCGCTGCTCTCGGCAGTGGCCCCAGGAGGGACGCTGCTGGTGGTCCATCACGCCGATATCGACGTCGAGTTGGCCAAATCGCACGGTTTCGATCCGGCGATGTATCTGCTCCACGACGATGTCCGCGCACTGTTCGACGACCGTTGGGAGGTGCGCGTCGAGCGTGGCCGACGTCGCGAGATTCCGGCGGGTGCGGACGGCCAGCACACCCATGACGACATCATCGTGGCGCGACTGGTCAGCCCGGCGGACCCGACGTCCGGCCGCGGATGACCTCGGTCTCGAGCATCTCGACCACCGGTAGGCCAGAACGCGGCGGGTGATGCAGCAGTTCGCCGGCGCGGCGGCCCTTCTCGATACCCGGCTGCGAGACCGTTGTCAGCCCCCGGGCCAGCGCCTCGGGGACTCCGTCGAAACCGGTCACGGTCAGCTGTCCGGGCACGAAGATCCCCCGCGCACGGAGGTGATCCATCGCCGAGAGGGCCAGCACGTCCGCGGTGCACATCAGCGCGGTGATGCGCGGATTCGCGGCCAGCGCCACCTCGGCGGCGGCCCCACCGGAGCCGGGAAGGTGCTCATAGCTCTCGACGACGGTGAGGGAAGCCGGATCCAGACCGGCGGCCGCCATCGCGTCGTACACCCCGTGCACGCGCTCACACTGCACGTGAAAGTGCGGTGAGTTCAGCCGTTCCGGGTCGGCGACCATCGGCGCGGTGGTTTCCAGCGGCCACTCCCGACCGAGTCGCATTGTCAGCAGGCCGATCTCCCGATGCCCCAGCCCGATCACATACTCGGCAAGTTGCCGCATCGCGGCGCGGTCGTCGATGCCGACCCGCGAAGCACCCGGTACGTCGACCGGCTGGTCGACGATGACGATGGGCAGCTGACGCTGCAGCAGTACCGGAAGATAGGGATCGTCATCGGAGGCCGAGTACACCACGAATCCGTCGACTCCGGCCGACAACACCGCCGCGGTCCCGTCTTCGACGCTGCGGTTGGGGCCGACCGCGATGAGCAGCAGGCCCTGGCCGGCGACCTCACACGATTCGGCAAGACCGGCAACGAAATCCAGCGCTGCCGGATCGCTGAACGAGTAGTTCAACGGCTCGGTGATCATCAGGCCGACCGCGCCGGCACGCCGGGTCCGCAACGAGCGCGCCACCGGGTCGGGGCCCGGGTAGCCGAGTTCCTTGGCCGCGGCCAGGACCCGCTCACGCAGATCGGCCGACAGTTGGTCGGGCCGGTTGTAGGCGTTGGAGACGGTGGTGCGCGAGACGTTGAGTTCGGCGGCCAACGAAGCCAGCGTCGCCCGCCTCCGCGGACCCGGACTTCGGGACATGCCTCATGAGGCTAGCGGATAGCCGGTGCCGCGACCGCCGAGAGATCCTCCGGCGCGCTGTGTGTCAACGATGCGAGGGTTCCCGGTTCGTTATCCGGCTACCGGTCCAGACCACGAGCCAGATCAGACAGGCGACGGTCACGATCACGAAACTGGGCGGCAGATTGAACACCGCGGAGACGCCGAGGCCGAGCCACACCGAGGCCAGGCTGATACCCGTCGAGATCGCCATGGCCGCCAACGGCTGTGCCGTCAGCATGATCGCGGTGGCCGCCGGTGTCACGATGAGCGCGAAGAGCAGCAGCGTGCCGACGGCCTGCACCGCCATCGTCACCGCGACCCCCAACAGCGCCATGAAGAGCACCGACAGCAACCGCACCGGCACCCCCTTCGCCTCGGCCACCTGCGGATTGACCGAGGCGAACAACAGCGGACGGTAGATCACGACCACCGCCACGGCGATCGCGGCCAGCAGGGCGGCGAAGGTGAGCAGCTGCTCGTGGGTGATGGCCAGCAGGTTGCCGAACAGCACATTGGTCAACGTCGAGGAATTCTTGGTCGCCAGCGAGTTGAAGAACAACCCGAAGGCGGTGGCCAGTGCCAGCACGGTGCCGGTGGTCACCTCGCGGTCACCGGCGCGTTTGCCCATCGCACCGATGACCAGCGCTCCGCCGACACAGAAGACACCCAGCCCGAGCCCCGCCGGAAGCCCGAGCAGGACGGCACCGGTGGCACCGGGAAGACCGATATGGGCCAGCGCGTGGGCGGCGAAGGCCGTATTGCGCACGATGATGAAGTACCCGATCAGGCCCGCCGCCAGCGCGACGAGGGTGCCGCCGATCAATGCGTTGCGCATGAACGCCGAAGACAGGATGTCCCACCAGTTCTGCTGGTAGCCCAGCGCGAGGATGCTCGTCGTCATTCCCCGCTCCTCATGTACATCCGGCCCTGCAGGGTGTTGGCCACCTGGATCCGGGTGCCGTACAGGTGGGTCAGCAGGTCGGCGTCGATGACGTCGTCGATCGGGGCGTGATGGGCGTGCCCGTCGAGCAGGTAGATCGCACTGCTCAGCACCGACAGCAGCGGGTTGAGGTCGTGCGCGACAACGAGAATCGTCACCGCGAATTCTGCGTTGAGCCGGGCCAGCAACGCCACGATCTCGTGCTGATTGCGCAGGTCGAGCGCGGCCAGCGGTTCGTCGAGGATCAGCAATCGTGGACGGGACACCAGGGCGTTGGCCAGCGCGATGCGCTGGCGCTGCCCACCGGAGAGCTGCGACACCCGGCGGTCGGCGAAATCGTCGGCCTCGACGGCGCTCAGTGCCTCTTCGACCGCGGACCGGTCAGCCCGCGTGGTGCGGTGCACACCCCAGCGGCTGCCGGTCAGGCCCAGCGTCACGGCGTCACGGGCGCGGATCGCCTCCCCGGCGCCCGCCACGTAATCCTGTGGTACATAACCGATCACGTCGTTGTTGACGCCCGGCTTGGCGCCCAGCACGCGGATCGTGCCGGATGCCACGGGCAGCAACCCGAGGATCGCCGACAGCATGGTCGACTTGCCGGACCCGTTGGGCCCGATGAGGGCGACGATGCCGCCGGTCGGGATGGCGAAGCTGCCCTCGGACCAGATGAGCCGCCCGCCGCGGACGACGCTCACATCATCGAAGACGAGCGCGGGTTCGGACACTAGGTTGCGATGCCGAGAGCCTCGGCGAGGGCGGTGAGTTGGTTCACCTGCCAAGCCTCGAACGTCTCGGCGCCCGGCGCAATCGTTTCGGTGACATTCACCACCGGCACTCCGGCGGCCTCGGCGGCGGCGCGCACCTGCTCGGGCACCGAACCTTCGGTCTGGGTGTTGTAGATCAAGACATCGACACCCCGGTCGCCGAGCAGCCGCAGGAAGGCGTCGAGATCGGCCGGGGACGGATCGGTCTCGTTCGACGAGGCCACCTGGTAGCCCTGCGGGGTGCGATTCTGCAGCCCGAGGGTGGCGGCCATATCGTCGAAGAGGCTTTCGGTGGCCGCGTAGCTCTTGCCCGCGGCTCCGGCCTTGATCTTGTCGATGAGGGCGCGGTAGGGCTGCAGGGAGTCGGTGAACTCGGCCTGCTTACCTGCGAAATACTCGCCGGCGGCCGGGGCCAGTTCGGTGAGCCTGGCGGTGACCGCCGCAGCGACATCGGTCACCGCGACGGGGCTGTACCAGGCGTGCGGATTGGCGCCGTCGCCATGATCGTGACCCTCGTGACCGGGCTGCTCGTGTCCGGGCTCGTCGTGACCGGCGCCGTCGTGATCGTGACCCTCGTGGTCACCGCCGAGTATGTCGATGGCATTCACCACGGGCGCGTCGGGCGCCGTGCTCTGCGCGAGCTTGGTGGCCCACTCGTCGTAGTGCCCGCCGTTGACGACGACCAGTTGCGCGCCCTGGAAATCCGCGGCGTCCGAGGGCGCCGGTTCGAAGTCGTGCGGGTCCACCGACGAGCCGGCCAACACGGTGGTGACCTGCGCGCACGCGCCGCCGAGGGCCGAGACGATCTGCCCCCATTGGTCCACGCTGACGACCACCCGAACCGGGGTCGTCGGGCAAGCCCCGGTTGCCGCCGGCGATGCCGCCGGGGTCTGGTCACCGGAGCCACAGGCGGCCAGGGCGAACGGGAGTGCCAGCGCGATGGCGGCAAGCATGCGGGGCGTGTGCGTCACAGCGATAACGATAACCGTTTGCATTAATCGCCGTCGAATCGGAGGATACTTTATTGATAATCATTTTCATTAAGGAGTGACATGTCAGCCCCGTTACCCGTCACCGTCCTGTCCGGCTTCCTCGGCGCAGGCAAGACGACCCTGCTCAACCACATCCTGGCCAACCGCGACGGACTCCGCGTGGCGGTCATCGTCAACGACATGAGCGAGGTCAACATCGATGCCGCCCTGATCGCCGGACAGGGCCACCTCGAGCGGTCCGAGGAGAAGCTGGTCGAACTGACCAACGGCTGCATCTGCTGCACCCTGCGCGAGGACCTGGTCGAGGCCGTCGGTGCCCTCGCCCGGCAGAACCGGTTCGACCACCTGGTCATCGAATCCACCGGGATCTCCGAACCCATGCCGGTCGCGGCCACCTTCGAGTGGGAGTTCGAGGACGGGTTCCAGCTCGGGCGGCTGGCCAAGCTCGACACCCTGGTGACCGTGGTGGACGCGTCGACCTTCCTGACCGAGGTGGTGCGTGGCGAGGGTCTGGCCGAGCGTGACCTGGCCGCCGGCGAGGGTGATGCCCGCAGCATCGCCGACCTGCTGACCGACCAGGTCGAGTTCGCCGATGTCATCCTGCTCAACAAGACCGACCTGGTGACGCCGGCGACCCTCGACACGGTGCAGACGCTGCTGCGCAGGCTCAATCCGACCGCGAAACTGATCCGCACCGATCACGGTGTGGTGGACATCTCCGAGGTGGTCGGCACCGGGCTTTTCGATCCCGAGGCCGCCGCCGCGACCCCGGGCTGGGACGAGGAGATCGCCGACGGCCACACCCCGGAGACCGAGGAGTACGGCATCAGCTCGATGACCTTCCGCTCCGACCGGCCGTTCCACCCCCAGCGTCTCGGCAATGCGCTGGGTCAGGTGACGCGGGTGTTGCGGAGCAAGGGTTTCTGCTGGATCGCCAGCCGGCCCACCATAGCCGCCATCTGGTCGCAGGCCGGTCCGAACCTGGTGATCGAACCCGCCCAGTACTGGTCGGGCACCGAGATCGCAGCGGGCCAGGAGATTGTGTTCATCGGCATCAAGCTCGACCGTGACAAGGTCACCGAGCTGCTCGGCGCGGCGCTGCTGACCGATGCCGAACTGGCCGCCGGACCGGACGCCTGGCGTGACTACCCCGATCCACTGCCGGCGTGGACCGTCGCACAACAGCATTCGCACTGAACAACAGCCGAACGGCCCGGCGGGAAGTAACCCGCCGGGCCGTTCTGCACGCTGGGGATCAGTGGTCGTGGCCGACCGCCCCGCTCAGCTCGTTGGGCGTCTGCTCCAACGTGACCGATTCGGTGACGGTGCCACCGGCCAGATCGACCAGGTGGATCTGCTTGGTCGCCGGATCGGAGACGTACACGGCGTCCCCTCGGGTGAATACGGCCGGAGCGGGCTGCTGCCAGTCGTCGGGCTCGGTCCAAGGCCCGGTCACGGCGATCGATTTCACCAGGTCGCCGGTGACGGGGTCGAAGACGTGCAGCTTGCCGTCGGTGCCCATGATCAGCGCCTCGGCCTGCGGGCCGCGCCCGAGTGACCGGAACCAGTAGCTGACCCCGGCCGGCAGCCGGACGATCTTCATCTGATCGGAGACGGTATCGATGAGTGCGAACTGCTCGGGGCGCTCATGTTCGGCATCGGCGTCGATCTTCATGTCTCCCAACACCACCGGCGAGTCCTCGTGACCACGGGTGTTGCCGACCCGGCCATAGGGTGTCGGGCTGGCGATCTTGGTGAATCGGCCGTCGGCGAACGTGATCACGCCGTTCTCGCAACCCAGGATCACCACCTCGTCGGCCGCTACCGCCTCACCGTGCACGCCCGGGCAGTCCTGGTTGCCTGCGATCTCCCGATCCCCCTGCAGCGCAACGGCACCGGTCCTGGTATCTGGGTTGCCCCTGGTCTCCAGAAGTGTGCCGTCCGAGAGGATCACCGCGACGCCATGGTGCGGCTCCGGCGTCGTGAAGGTCCGTGTCGGCGGCAGGCCGCCCTTCTCCAGATCGTGCGGGTCGAAGGCGATGATCTCACCGGTACCGTCGTCGAACAGGACGGTGTTCTCCCCATGGGGGGTGACGTGACCGGCATCGACGGCGGGGAAGGAGTCCTCGGTCAGCCGGCCGCTCGCCGCATCGAGAATTCGGAAGCCCGCACTGGTGGTGACCAGGACATGCGCGCTGTCGCCGGCCGGGTTGACGCGCAGGAATCCGTCGAGCGGAATGTCCTGTTTGACTTCCAGTGTGCGTCCATCGAGCACATAGAGCCCGCCGTCATACGTGGTGACCAGCGGCTCGACGATCGGCACATTCGCCGCGGCCGACTCCGAGGCGCCGCTGGACGTGGCGGGGCCGCCTGCATTGTCGGCGCCGGATGAGCATGCTGTGAGCGCAGCCGCCGCACACGTCACGGCTCCGACGCGGTACATCCACCGCGAGTGGGACATTTTCGCTCCTTTTCTGGCTGCTATCGCAGGCCGGTGACGATGGCGTCGGTGTTGGCGCGCATCATGTCCAGATAGGTGGCACCCGGAGTACCTGGTGCAGAGAGGGATTCGCTGTAGAGCCCGATGATGCGCACGCGCACGCCGGCGTCCTCGGCCAGCACGCGAGCGAGTTTGTCCGGCTGAGACGAATCCACGAAGATCGCAGGCACCCGGGCGTCCTCGATGGCACCCACCAGCGACTGCAGATCCGACGGACTGGGGGCGGCCAGGGTGGTTCCGCTGGGCACCACTGCGCCGATGACCTGGAAACCGAACCGCTGCGCCAGGTATCCGAGCACATGGTGGTTGGTGACCAGCTTGCGGCGATCGGCCTGCAGCGTCGCGAACGCGTCCAGCATGTACCGGTCGAGTGCGCGCAGCTGCTCGCGATAGGCATCGGCGTTGCGGGACAGCGCCTCCCGGTCGATACCGGCGACGTCTCGCAGCAAGGCCTGTTCGATGACGTCGACGGCGGTGACCATGCGTTGCGGATCCGTCCAGAAGTGCGGGTCCGGCGTGCCTGCGCTCTCTCCGTCGGTATAGCGGATCGGGTCGATGTGCTCACCGACCGCGATCGTCGAGGCACCCTGGGCGGCCGCGGTTTCCACGTTTCGGACGAGATTCTCTTCCAGGCCCAGACCGTTGTGGACGATCAGCGCGGCATCGTTCATGGCGGCGGCGTCCTGGGCGGAGATCCCGAAGGAGTGCGGGTCGGCGCCCGCGTGCATGAGCACCCGGACAGGTGCGGTATCGCCGACGATATTGCGCACGACATCGCCGAGGATGTTCGTGGTGACCACGATGGCACCACGACCAGTGGACTGGCCGCCGCACCCGGCGATCAACACCCCGACGAGGGTCAGCAGCAGCGTGAGGAGGCGCCTCACCGACCGGCCTCCACCATCAGACCCGGACTCACGTCGGTCCGCAAGGTGCGCGCGATCCGCAACCCGTCGGCATAGTCGATCTCGTACACCTCATGCGCGTCGGCATTGTTGACATACGCGCGATCGGAATCGATCTCGATCACCGGCTGGAGCCCCGATCGGGAGACTCCGTCGGCAAACAGGGGAATCCGAGCCGTCTCTGCGCGGGTCGTCGCGTCGTGCGCACTGAGTGCACCGTCGCGGTGCAACACCAGGATGGTGCCGTCACCGGCGGTGTTCGCCGCCACCGCGTCGGCGATCGGCAGCACCGTCCACTCCCGTTGCCTGCTGTCGAGCATCCAGACCGTCCCGTCGGCGACACCGGCGACGACATCGGCGCGGGCTCGGTGCTGCATGCGCGTGGGTCGTTGCGCCGGCGCGTCGGCCGGGTACGGGGCGACCGTCACGGTCAGGTTCTTCTCGCCACCGGTGATCCGGATGGCGCCGCCGGCACATCCGAACAGCACGGCGCGCCGGGTGGGCACGGCCCACGAGGCCTGTCGGCACGCACCCGGGACCGCGACGCTGCCGCCCGCATCGGTGACCCAGATCCGGCCGTCGGTGGTGACGGTGACCACCCGAGCGCCGTACGGCGCCACCGCGGCGGCGTCGGCCGGCAGTTCCAACGGCGATTGCTGCACTGACTTCTGGCCGAGCGGCTCACGCATCAGCAGTTGCGTCGCACCGGCTTCGGAGCGGACGGCGACCGTCGAGTTGCTCGCGGCGACGGAGGCCACCGGCACGTCCAGCGTCGCCACCTGGGCAGGGGTGCCTGCGAAGTAGTGGTAGTGATCGCCGTGATCGAAAGTCCATGCGCCGGAATCGATCACCGTGGTCCGCGTACCGGTCCGCAGATAGGCGAAGCGGCTGTCACCGGCCACCGCGTCGACGGGTCCATAGGCGCCTATGCGTGTCTCGGCCTCGTTGACGGCATCGTAGACCGACACCTCGCCGGTCGACGGATCGACGAGGACCAGTTTGGTGAGCGGTCCGTCGGCCTCCCTGGCGCCGTCCTCGACGGTGACCCCATCCGCCGTCGCGGCCGACGGCGTGGACTCCGGTGTCGTGGTGTCCGTGGCACAACCGGTGATGACGCAACCGACCGCCGTGACGGCCGCGGCCGTCACCCAGCGGGCGCGCAACCGGGTGAGCAGCGCCGAGGCGAAGAACAGCAGTACCGCCACCGCGGCGATGGTGGCGCCGCCCGCGGTGCCGGCGTGCCAGGAGATGAGCAGGCCGAGGTAGACCGCGACCGTACCGAGTACGGCCGCGAGCGCCATGATGCGCGGGATCGAGCGTGCCCACAGCAGGGCCGCGGCCGGTGGTGCCACCAGCAGCCCGAGCACCAGCAGTGTGCCCACGACATGGAAGGAGGCCACCATCGCCACCGCCATCAATACGGTCAGCACCGGAATCGCCAGGTTCGGGCGCAGCCTCAGCGTCGCGGCCTTACGCGGATCGAAGGTGACCGCCACGAAGGCGCGGTGTCCGATGACCACCGCGATGAGCGTCAGCACCAGCGCCGTACCCAGGATCAGCAGATCGGTTGCCCGGACGGCGAATACATCGCCGAACAGGAAGCCGGTGAGGTCGACGGCGAAGCTCTGCGACCGCGACACCACGATGACGCCGAGTGCGAGCATGCCTACCAGCAGCAGTCCGATGCCGGTATCCGAGGACAGCCTCGGCGACCGGCCGATCGCGGCCACCCCGACGGCCATGACAAGTGCGGCGACCAACCCGCCGGCCATCAGGCTGACACCGAGCAATGCCGCGATGGCCACCCCCGGCAGCATGCCGTGTGTCATGGCCTCCCCCAAGAAGACGCTGCGCCGCAACAAAACCCAGCATCCGACCAAGGAGCACAGCCACGCGGCGATGAATCCGGCGACCAGCGCCCGCAATACCATCTCCGCCTGGAAGGGTTCTGTGAGCCAGGACGTCATGCCGTACACTACTATCAGTAATGACTATCATTTTCAATAAGGTGACACCGGTGACGTCACCCATCACCGTGTCATCGGTGACCTTCGGCTACTGCGGCACAACGGTTTTCCGAGACCTCACGTTGTCCGTCACGCCCGCAACCGTCACCGCGATCGTCGGTTCCAACGGGTGCGGGAAGTCGACGCTGCTCGCGCTGCTCGCCGGTATCCACGCCCCGGACACCGGGACGGTCGGCGTCGCGGCCACCGATATTGCGCTCGCGGTCCAGCGCAGTGCGGTCACCGATTCGTTCCCGCTCACCGCGGCCGAAGCCGTCATGATGGGCCGCTGGCGCCGACTCGGTTTGTTGCGCCGCCCTCGCGCGATCGATCGGGCGGTGGTCGAGCACTGCCTGACCGAACTCGGCCTCGCCGATCTGCGCGACCGCACGCTCGGCGAACTGTCCGGCGGGCAACGCCAGCGTGTTCTGCTCGCCCAGGCCTTCGCCCAGCAGGCTCCCCTGGTGTTACTCGACGAGCCGACCACCGGGCTCGACCGGGAATCGGCCACCACGGTGATCGGGTACCTCACCCAGCTGGCCGGGGCGGGCTCGACGATCATCGCGGCGACCCACGACCCGGCGGTGATCGCGGCCGCACATCACCGCATCGACCTCGACGAACATCGGCGCGCACTAGGCTGAGGGCCGTGACCGTGGCACATGTCGATCTCAACGCCGACCTCGGCGAGGGATTCGGGGTATGGCGGCTCGGCGACGACGACGCCATGCTCGATATCGTCACCTCGGCCAATGTGGCATGCGGCTTCCACGCCGGCGACCCGGCCGGCCTGCTGAGGGTCTGCCGGGCCGCCGCCGATCGCGGAGTCCGTATCGGCGCCCAGGTCGGCTACCGAGACCTGGCCGGGTTCGGGCGGCGATTCATCGACGCCGACCCCGCCGAACTGACCGCCGAGATCATCTATCAGATCGGCGCATTGTCCGCACTGGCCGCCGCGGCGGGCAGCACGGTGTCCTACGTCAAACCCCATGGGGCGTTGTACAACTCGATCGTCACGCACGAGGCTCAGGCACACGCCGTCGCGCAGGCCGTCCACGCGGTCAACCCTGCGCTACCGGTACTCGGACTGGCGGGTTCGGTGTTCTTCGACGCCGCCGAACAGTTGGGTCTGCGCACCGTCGCCGAGGCTTTCGCCGACCGGGCCTATCAACCAAACGGCCGGCTGGTGTCCCGGCGCGAACCGGGTGCGGTGCTCCACGATGCCACCGCGATCGCCGAACGGGTGCACACCATGGTCGTTGCCGGCACGGTGACCGCGGTGGACGGCACGGACATCCCGGTGACCGTGGAATCGGTGTGCGTACACGGTGATTCACCCGGCGCGTTGCTCACCGCCACCGCGGTGCGGGACCGCCTGATCGCCGCCGGCGTGCGGCCGGCACCGTTCAGCTAGCCGACTCGCGCTCCAACTCGTAGCGGATCAGCCGAGAGCTGTTGGCCACCACCGCAACCGACGAGGCGTTGTGCAGGACGGCGGCCAGCACCGGCGACAGGGCGCCACCGGCGCCGATAAGCAAGCCGATGGCGTTGACCGCAATCGACATCGCGTAGTTCTGTCGGATGACGTCCACGGCGCGGCCACCGAGGTTGCGCACGTCGAGCAGCCGGTTGAGATCGTCACTGGCCAGCGCCACGTCGGCGGTCTCGACCGCCACATCGGTGCCGCCGAGACCCATCGCGATGCCGATATCGGCCTCGGCCAAGGCCGGAGCATCGTTGACACCGTCGCCAACCATGGCCACCGTGTATCCCTCGTCACGCAGCCGGCGCACGACGGCGAGCTTGTCCTCGGGCAGTACCTCGGCCTGCCACTCGTCGATACCCAGTTCCGCGGCCACGACGGCGGCGGTGTCGGGATGGTCGCCGGTCAGCATGACGATGCGGCTGACACCGTTGGCGCGCAACCGCTGCAGCACCGCGGCCGACTCCGGGCGGATCTCGTCGCGCAGGCTGATCAAACCGACCAACTGCCCGTCGACGGCCAAGAGCAACGGAGTCTCGGACTGCTTACGCAGGGTGTCCACCCACTCGGCGGCCTTCGCGCTCACCTCGACCTGTTCGCGGCGCAACAGCGACGGGCTGCCTAGCAGCAGCGTGCGACCGTCGGCGATGGTCCGCATGCCCAGCCCGACGAGCACCTCACACTCTTCGTGCGGCGGGATCTCGATATGCCGTTCCTGGGTGGACCGGATGACTGCCTCGGCCAGCGGATGCCTGGAGTGGATCTCCGAGCTCGCCGCGTAGGCCAGCACCTGTTCGGGCTGCCAATCCTGATGGAAGGCAACGAGGTTGGTGACGACCGGACGGCCCACCGTCAGCGTTCCGGTCTTGTCGAACACCACCGCGTCGACCCGGCCGGCCTCCTCCAGATGCGAGCCACCCTTGATCAGGATTCCGCGCCGCGCTCCGTTGCCGATGGCCGCACTGATCGCCGTCGGTGTCGACAATCCCACCGCACACGGGCAGGCCACCAGCAGCATTGTCATGGCCCGGCGGACATCCCTGGTCACCACCAGGGTGAGCGCGGACAGCAGGAAGGATGCCGGCACGAAACGCCGCGAGAAGCTCTCGCCGACGGTCTGGATCGGGGCGCGGTGCTGGTGGGCCTCCTCGACCCTGGCGATGATCCGCCCGATGGTGGTCTCGTTGCCCACCGCCTCGGCGCGGATCACCAGCCGCCCGCGCACCACGACCGATCCGGCAAAGACGCGCGCCGGGGCGGTGACCGCCACCGGAAGGTTCTCCCCCGTGATCGCCGACTGGTCGATGATGGCTTCGCCGTCGACCACCACGCCGTCGATCGGCAACGCCACCTGGTCGTGGATCACGACCTCGTCGCCGATCCGCAGTTCGGCGGTGGCGATCTCGACCTCGGTACCGTCGTCGAGGCGCACCCAGGCGGTGTCCTGGTTGCCCTGCAGCAGGTTGGTGATCGCGCGCCGCGTCCGGCGCAGGGTCAGGTCCTGCAGGTACTCGCCGATGTTCAGCAGCCACAGCACGGTGAGCGCGACGACGTTCTCCCGCAGCACCAGGCTCGCCAACGTTGCCGCACTGACCAGCACGTCGGTGCCCGCGGTGCGTCCGCCGCGCAGTGTCCGCAACGCGCCGCGCAGGAACGGGTAACCGGTGAAGATCGTGACACCGGTGGCCGCCAGCCTGCTCGTCGGGCCGAGCAGTGGCGGGCGGGCGAAGACGTAGCGTCGTATCCCGAGCAGCACGAGTGCGGCACCGCCGACCGTCATACGCAGCACATCGGCATTGGTGACATCGGCCGAGCGCGGCATCCGTGCGGGCAAAAGGTCCGTGGCGACCGCGGTGGCGGCGTCGATGGCGGCGAACACGGACGCCTTGTCACACCGCTTCGGCGAGTACCAGACGACGATCGACGCGGTCCGCGGGTAGGCGTGCACGGCCCGCACACCCGCCACCTGCTCCACCGCATCCTCGATGGCCACCGCGCGTCGAATGTCACCGCGAAACCAGTCGGCACGCAACCGGATTCGCCCGCCGGCGTCAGAGATGACGGTCAATGCCGCCATATCGGTCAACAGCTCGCGATCAGTGTTCGTGATCGTGCTGGTGATCGGAGACCACCGGCGGCGGCACTTCCTCACCGATGCGTTCACGGGCCTCTGCCACCACATCGGAGACCGTCAGGCGCGCGGACTCGGCACCCTCCTCGGCCTTGCGCACACCACGCAACGCCCAGGTGGTGGCCGTCACGGACGCCTCCCGGATCGGTGCCTTGGCAACCGCCTTTTTCACGCCCTCGTAGGCGGCCACGCCGACGGCGCCCGTCACCACCGTGGAAGCCGCCTTGACCAGAAACGCAGAGAAGACCATTCGACGATCTTAACCGGAATCACGCTGTGCTCGGCGGCCAAGTTGTGCTGGCAGAATGGCCGACCGTGACGGTGGGTACCCCGGCCGCGCGCCGGATCGGCTCGATGCCGATCCTGGTGGTGGTCATCCTCGGCCTGGCGCTGGTCGGGACGACGGCACGCGACGCGGTGGCCGGCCACCCCGCGGTCGCGACCGCGGCCACCGTTTTCTGCGGAATCTTCGTGCAGGCGTTGCCTTTTCTCGCGTTGGGGGTATTGATCAGCGGGGTGATCGCCGCCACGGTGACACCGCAGAAGTTGGCGCGTTGGCTGCCACGCCGCCCTGCCGCGGCGATTCTGACCGCGGGCGTGGGGGCCGCGGCGTTGCCCGGTTGTGAATGCGGCTCGGTTCCGATCGCCCGACGGCTGTTCGGCGCCGGGACCGTCGGGGCTGCGGCGCTGACGTTCATGCTGGCCGCACCCGCGATCAACCCGGTTGTCCTGGTAGCCACGGCCGTTGCGTTTCCCGGCGAGCCGCTGCTGGTGCTGGCGCGGTGTCTGGCGTCATTGCTCACCGCGGTGACAATGGGTTTCCTGTGGACACGCTTCGGAAGACCTGATTGGGTCACCAGGACGTTGCCTGCGCCCGCGCCCGACGACGAGTCTCGGTGGACGGTGTTCACCGAGGCCGCCCGGCACGACTTCATGCAGGCGGCATCGTTTCTGGTGCTCGGCGCCGCCGCGGCGGCGGCACTGCACGTCGTGGTGCCCGACTGGGTGTATGCACACCTGGCCGGACAGCTGATGCTGGGCATCGTGGTGATGGCCGTGCTGGCGGTGGTGCTGTCGCTGTGTTCGGAGGCCGATGCGTTCGTTGCCGCCGGCATGTCGATGCTCCCGCTGCTGCCGCGGCTGGTGTTCCTGGTGGTCGGGCCGGCAGTGGACGTCAAACTGTTCGCCATGCAGGCCGGAATGTTCGGTCGGGCCTTCGCGATACGGTTCGCCCCACTCACCTTCGCCGTGGCCGTGCTGGCCGGCACCGGCGTCGGCCTGCTGCTGTTGGGTGATCGATGAGTCGCGAGACCGAGAACACCCTGCTGTTGCTCGTCGGCCTGAGCACCGCGATCATCGCGGCCACCGGTTCCTTCATGCGGTACGTGAAACCCACTCTGCTGCCGTGGTTGTGGATGACCGCCGTGGTCCTGATCACCCTGGCACTGTCGGCCATCATCGGCGATATCCGCCGCGGGCCCCGCCGACACGCCGACCACGGGCACCGCACCGGCATCGGCTGGTTGCTGATCGTCCCGATTGCGCTGCTGGCCTTCGTTGTTCCCCCGGCACTGAGTCCTCAGTCGGCTCGCCCAGCGGTATCCGATACCTCTCAGACGAGCCCGCGACGGCCATTCCCGCCGCTACCTGTAGGCGGCGCGCCCGAACTGTCCCTACCAACCCTGTTGATCCGAATCGCACAGGACTCCGCGGAGACCCTGCGTGATCGCGAGATCACCGTCACCGGATTCACCATGCGTGACGGTGAACGAACGTATCTCGGTCGCATCGTGATCCTGTGCTGTGCCGCCGATGCGCAGTTGGCGCGCGCCGCACTGACCGGACCCGCGGCGCGTGCCGCGGCCGATCTGCCGGACGGCTCCTGGGTTCGGGTCCGCGGCAAGGTGAAGGATCTGCTCCAGCATGCCGCGGTGCCGGAGTTCAGCATCGACGACGTGCAGCCCGTCGCGCAGCCGGAGAACACCTACGCTTTTTGATGACTAGGCTTCGTGATGTTTCAGCGCATCGCGGTTGGCGCCGTTGACGACGCTGCTCAGCAACCCCGGTAGCGCTTCGTCCACGTCGGACCTGCGCAGGCGTTGATAGGTGAGGCCGTCGATCACCAGCCGTTCGGTGACACCGGCCTCACGCAGAATCTTGAAGTGGTGGGTGGCCGTCGACTTGTTGATGCCCTCGTAGAGCGCGCCGCACTGGATCGGCACGCCTGCGTTGTACAAACGCCGGACCACTTCGAGGCGTATCGGGTCGTGGATGGCACCAAGTACCTGCTGCACGTTCCCCACCCGGGGCACTTCCGCGGTTCGCTCGGGCATAAATCCGTCCTGATGCGGGTTTGGAATCTATCGAACCGAGCGTACTCTCGACGGGGTTCGATAACCATCATACTCGCCGGACCGGAGGTGTCAGCGCGAATGGTCGCGATCGATCACACAGTTCAGACGCAGCGCTGGGCCTACCCGCTGCTGCTGATCCTCAGTGGCGTAGCGCTCGGGGTCTCGGGGATTCCGGCCCCGCTATACGGCATCTACGAGGCGAACTGGCATCTGTCCCCGCTGGCCACCACCATCGTCTTCGCGGTGTACGCCGTCGCCGCCCTCGGTGCGGTGCTGGTGTCCGGCCGGATCTCCGATGTCGTCGGCCGCAAACCGGTGCTGATCGGCGCCCTGATCGCCCTCCTGGTCGGCCTCGGCGTATTCCTCGTCGCCGACAGCATGGCCATGCTGCTGCTCGCGCGCAGCATCCACGGCGCGGCGGTCGGTTCGATCGTGGTGGCCGGCGCGGCCGCCCTGCTCGACCTCAAACCCGATCACGGTGTGCGATCCGGACAGCTGAGCGGGGTGGCCTTCAACATCGGGATGACGATCGCCATCCTGGGTTCGGCGCTGCTGGCACAGTACGCACCGCATCCGTTGCGCACCCCGTACGCCGTCGTCGCCGTGGTCTGCCTGATCGTCGGGGTCGGCGTGTTGGCGCTGCGGGAGCCGCACACCGCACGGTCCAGCGGGCCCATCCGGATCGCCAAACCGGCGGTGCCCGAACAGATCCGATCGGACTTCTGGTTCTCCGCGCTCGGCGCCATGGCGTCCTGGTCGGTCTTGGGTGTGCTGCTCTCGCTCTACCCGTCGCTGGCCGCCCAGCAGACCCATATCGACAATCTGGTCTTCGGCGGTGCCGTCGTGGGCACCACCGCCTTCGCCGCCGCATCGGCCCAACTGGCCGCCACCCGACTGCCCGCCAAGTATTCGGCCATCATCGGGGACATCGGTATGGCCGTCTCACTGCTGTTGACCATTCCGGTACTGCTGACGCACCGCTGGGAACTGGTGTTCGTCGCCGCCGTGTTGTTGGGCGCCACCTTCGGGCTCGGGTTCGGCGGCTCGTTGCGCCACCTGTCCGACGTGGTACCCGCCGATCGCAGGGGCGAGACGATGTCAGCGTTCTACCTGCTGGCCTACACCGCGATGGCGGTCCCGACGCTGGTCGCCGGGTGGGCGGCCACCCGCTGGGACCTGGCCTCGGTATTCCCCTGGTTCGCCGGCGCGGTGGCCACGGCCTGCCTGGGCGCCGCGGTGGCCGGTCTGCTCTCCAACCGCAGGAGCCGGGCCGCCATCGCCTAGGCTGCCGGTGTGACCGAGCACGCGTTCAGCGCGCAGGAACGCCAGGCCGTCTACCGCGCCATCGCCGAGCGGCGCGATATGCGCCGTTTCATCGCCGGCGCCACCATCGAACCCGAGGTGCTGGCCCGACTGCTCCAGGCGGCGCATGCCGCGCCCAGCGTCGGATTGATGCAGCCGTGGCGCTTCATCCGGATCACCGATGGCGCACTGCGCGAGGCAATGCACGCGTTGGTCGACCAGGAGCGGTTGCGCACCGCCGATGCGCTCGGCGAGCGCGGTGACGAGTTCCTCGCCCTCAAGGTCGAGGGCATCCGGGACTGCGCCGAATTGCTCGTCGTCGCCCTCGGGGAGGGCAGGCGCCGGCACATCTTCGGTCGTCGCACGATGCCGCAGATGGATCTGGCCTCAGTGTCGTGCGCCATCCAGAACCTGTGGTTGGCCGCCCGCGCCGAGGGGCTGGGCATGGGCTGGGTGTCGATATTCGAACCCACCACACTGGCCACCCTGCTCGGCATGCCCGAGGATGCCGAGCCGGTGGCCATCCTGTGCCTGGGACCGGTGCCCGAGTTCCCGGACCGACCGGCACTGGAGATCGACCAGTGGACCTACGGCCGGCCGTTGTCGGATTTCGTGTCGGAAAACGGCTGGGGCACAAGCGCTTCTGCGCGGAACTACGGCCCGTAGGGCAACAGCGCCATCTCGCGCGCGTTCTTGATCGCGGTGGCGACCTTGCGCTGCTGCTGTGGCGTCAGGCCGGTGACCCGGCGGGACCGGATCTTGCCGCGTTCGGAGATGAACGTGCGTAACACCGAGACATCCTTGTAGTCGACATCGGTGATCCCGAGGGCCTTGAACTTGTTCACCCGGGGCCGCTTGATCTCCACCGGCGCCGGTCGCCGCTTCTTGGCCGGACTACCCGCCATCACCAACTCGCTTTCCGCACACCGGGCAGCTCGCCACGGTGCGCCAACTCTCGAACCTTGACCCGCGACAGGCCGAACTTGCGCAGATGCCCGCGGGGCCTACCGTCCACCGAATCCCGATTACGCAACCGCACCGGGCTGGAATCCCGCGGCAGCCGCTGCAGTGCGACCTGTGCCGCGGCCCGCTGCTCGGGCGTGCTGGCAGGTCTGCGGATGATCTCCTTGAGTTCGGCCCGGCGCTCGGCATACCGCGCGACGGTCTGCTTGCGCCGTTCGTTGGCGGCGATCTTGGATGCCTTTGCCATCAGCGTTCCTCACGGAAATCGACATGCTTGCGGATCACGGGGTCGTACTTGCGCAGCACGATGCGGTCGGGATCGTTTCGCCGGTTCTTGCGGGTGACATAGGTGTAGCCGGTGCCCGCCGTGGACTTCAGCCGGATCACCGGCCGGATATCGGTGCTCTTGGCCATCAGAGTTTCTGCCCCGCTGCCCGCAACCTGCCCACGACGGCCTCGATACCGTCACGGTCGATGACCTTGATGCCTTTGGCACTGACCCGCAACGTGATTCGTCGACCTTCCGACGGCAGATAGTAGGTCTTGTTCTGGATGTTCGGATTCCAGCGGCGGCGGGTACGGCGGTTCGAGTGCGACACCCGGTTACCGAAACCCGGTGCGCGACCGGTGACCTGACAGGTCTGGGACATCGGACACCTTCTCATGCACGATCGTTAATGAAAACGATTTTCGACAAGTGGACGTCGACACGGTAGCGTACGGTCCGAATTAATGACAATCGTTACCAATAAGGGTGTGATGACATGCGGACGCCGGTGTTACTGGTTGCCGGGCAAGGCGCGCGAACCGACCTGGTGGATCTGCTGATCCGAACGCCGGGAACGCTGGCCGTCGGTTACGCCACCGACGGCCATGTCGTGATCCGGAACGTCACCGAGATGCGCGGGCAGCGGCGGATCATCTCGCAGTGGCCGATCGAGCTGGCCGGCGGCTGTGTCACCTGCACCATCCGCAACGACCTGCTGATCCTGCTGCGCCGGCTACACCGCCGCGAGGACGTCGCGCGCATCGTCGTCGAACTGATGGATTGGATTGACCCCGAACCGATCTGCACAGCCATCAACGAGGTTCCGGTGGTCGTCGGCCCGGGCTACATCGATGGTCCGGCCAGTCGCGACGTCGTCATCTCCGCCGTCCTCACGACGGTCGACTGCTCGCGCTGGTTGACCCAGGCCCTCGGCGACGACGACCTGGACGGCTCACGCACCGTGGCACAGGTCGTCGTCGGTCAGGCCGCCTTCGCCGACGTGTTGGTGCTCACCGAACCGGACACCACCACCTGCGCGGTACTGCGCAGGCTCGCACCGCGCACCCGCATCACGGTGGGAATGGACCATGTCGAGACCGCACTGGCCAACCTGGACCCGCAGGCTCGCCGCGGGTTCGCCGACGACCCGCATGATTCGCTGCTGGCCGGCCAACCGCCGCTCCAGCCCGCCGGCGAGGTCGCGCTCGTGGAGTTCAACGCGCGCAGGCCTTTTCACCCAGATCGGCTGCACCAGGCCATCGACGATCTGCTCGACGGGGTGATCCGGGTGCGCGGCCGCGCCTGGTTGGCCAGCCAACCCGATGCCGTGGTGTGGATCGAATCCGCGGGCGGCGGACTGGGTGTCGGTGATGCCGGTCGCTGGCTGGCGGCGATGTCCGAGAGCGAACGTGCCTATGTCGACCCCGAGCGGATCGCGTTGGCCGCCCCCGGCTGGGACGAGCAGTTCGGTGACCGGCACATCGCACTGACCGCGCTGGTGTGCGGCGCCCCGCCCGAGGTGATCACCGGCGCACTGCACAGGGCACTGCTGACCGATGCCGAGATGGCCGACCCTGCCGCGTGGGCCGAGTACCCCGACCCGTTCGGCGAATGGCACACCGACCCATGCGCCGAGCTGACCGACGAGGTGTCGGTCACCGACGAACCCCGCAGCCGAAAGGGCGAAGCATGAAACCCGATATCCATCCCGACTATCACCCCGTGGTGTTCCAGGACGCCGGCACCGGTAAGCAGTTCCTGATCCGTTCGACGATCACCAGTGACCGCACCATCGACTACCAGGGCGCCACCTATCCGCTGGTGGTGGTCGACGTGACCGCCGATTCGCACCCGTTCTGGACCGGGACCAACCGCCACCTCGACACCGCGGGCCAGGTGGAGAAGTTCCGCCGCCGCTACGGAACCCGGTAGTCCGGGCGCTCTAGGCTTTGGGCCATGCGCCTCAAAGCCGGCAGGCCCGATCTGGACGCCTACCACCGGTACGTCGACCTACCGGCCGCGCCGCCGGATGCACCGCTGACCGTCACCTGGGCCGGCGTCACCACGCTGTTGGTCGACGACGGCGCCGGCGCGGTGCTGACCGACGGTTTCTTCAGCCGTCCCTCGCTGATGCGGGTGGGGCTCGGCAGGATCGCGCCATCGCTACCCCGCATCGACGGCTGCCTCGGCAGGCTCGGGGTCCGCCGACTGGACGCCGTCCTGCCCGTGCACACCCACTTCGACCACGCCATGGATTCGGCCGTCGTGGCACAACGCACCGGTGCCCGGCTGATCGGTGGCGCCTCGGCCGCCCACATCGGCCATCAGCTGCCCGCAACACAGGTCGCCGTCGTCACCCCCGGTGAGCCGGTGGCAGCCGGACCGTTCGACATCACCCTCGTCATCGGGGACCACTGCCCGCCAGATCGTTTCCCCGGTGCCATCAGTGCCCCGGTGACACCACCGGTACGGGCCGCGGCGTATCGCTGCGGTGAGGCCTGGTCGACGCTCATCGCCCACCGCCGCAGCGGGCGCACCCTGCTGGTGGTGGGCAGCGCCGGTTTCGTCACGGGCGCGCTGAGCGGCCATCGCGCCGAGGTCGTCTACCTGGGCGTCGGGCAGCTGGGCCTGCAACCGGAGCGCTATCTGGTGGACTACTGGAACGAGACGGTGCGCACCGTCGGCGCCCGCCGCGTGGTGCTGATCCACTGGGATGATTTCTTCCGGCCGCTGGACCGGCCGCTGCGCGCCCTGCCCTACGCCGCCGACGACCTCGATGTCTCGATGCGGGTGCTGACCCGGCTCGCCACCGACGACGGCGTCGACCTACACCTGCCGACCCTGTGGCAGCCGACGGACCCATGGCGCTGACCCTGGCGATCGCCGCGCTGGCCGCGGTGCTCGGCGTCGCCCTGTTCGCGCCGCGCTGGCAGGCGCCCGTCGCGCTGGCCGCCGCCGGCCTGGTGGTCGGTACCGGCGCGGTGTCCTTGGCCGCGGCCTCCGACGAGGTGACCGAACTGGCGCCGGTGGTCGGCTTCCTGGCCGCGGTACTGGTGCTGGCCCGGCTCTGCGATGACGTCGGGTTGTTCCACGCCGCGGGGGTGATGATGGCCCGGGCGACCGCGGGTGGCCAGAACCGGCTGCTGGCATCCGTTTTCGGGATATCGGCGGTGGTGACCGCGGTACTGAGCCTGGACGCCACCGTGGTGTTGCTGACCCCGGTGGTCCTGGCCACCGCGCGGGCGCTCACGGTACCCGCGCGTCCGCATGCGTACGCCACCGCGCATCTGGCCAACAGTGCGTCGCTGCTGTTACCGGTCTCCAACCTGACGAATCTGTTGGCCTTCAGCGCCGCCGGCCTGACCTTCCTACATTTCGCGGCCGCGATGACGCTGCCGTGGATTGCGGCGATCGCCGTCGAGTTCGTGCTCCTTCGTTGGCTTTTCGCCAAGGATCTGCGTGTCGCCCCGCAGCACGATGCTCCCGATGAACCACTCCAGGTGCCGATCTTCGCCATGATCGTGGTGGGACTGACCCTCGCCGGGTTCGCGCTCACCTCCCTGGTCGGATTGTCCCCCGCGTGGGCGGCACTGGCCGGCGCCGTGGTCCTCGGCGCGCGGGCATTGCTGACCCACCGCACCACCGTGCGCAAGATCGTGGTGGCGCTGGACATCCCGTTCCTGGCATTCGTGCTGTGCCTGGGCATCGTGGTCGCCGCGGTCATGCACAACGGGCTGGAATCGGCGATGCATAGCGTCATGCCGAGCGGGCAGGGACTGCCGGCGCTGCTGGCCATCGCAACGGTGGCCGCGGTGTTGTCCAATGTGGTCAACAACCTGCCCGCCGTTCTGGTCATGCTGCCGTTGGCCACCCCGATCGGGCCCGCCGCGGTGCTGGCGGTGCTGATCGGGGTGAACGTCGGGCCCAACCTGACCTATGTCGGTTCATTGGCGAACCTGTTGTGGCGCAGCGTGGTACGTCGCGACATGAAAGCCGGGTTCGGCGAGTTCAGCCGTATCGGGCTGGTGACCACGCCCGCGGTCCTGGTCGCCGCGGTGCTGGGCCTGTGGGGCTGGATCCAGCTGTTCGGGCTCTAACCGCGACGCTGGCGGGCGATCTCGGCGAGCACGACACCCGCGGCCACCGATGCGTTGAGCGATTCGGTGGGTCCGGCCATCGGGATCGAGACGATGGCATCGCAGTTCTCCCGCACCAGTCGCGACAGACCCTTGCCCTCCGAACCGACCACCACGACGGTCGGGCCCGAGGCGTCCAGTTCGTCGAGCGCGGTATCACCCTCGGCGTCCAGGCCGACGATCTGCAGGCCGGCATCGGCCCAGCTCTTGAGGGTGCGATTGAGGTTGGTCGCCCGCGACACCGGAAGCCGGGCAGCCGCACCGGCACTGGTGCGCCAGGCCACCGCCGTCACCGAGGCCGATCGACGCTGTGGGATCACCACACCATGTCCGCCGAAGGCCGCCGTCGACCGCACGATGGCGCCCAGGTTACGGGGATCGGAGATGTTGTCCAGCGCCACCAGCAACGCGGACTGGCTGTCGCGCTGGGCCGACTTCAACAGGTCGTCGGGATGGGTGTAGACGTAGGGCGGCACCTGCAGGGCCAGCCCCTGGTGCAGACCGTTGCTCGACATCCGGTCCAGGTCGTGCTTCTGGACCTCCAGGATGGCGATACCTGAATCTGCAGCCCGCTGTACGGATTCGGTGATGCGCTCGTCGGCGTCGACGCCGAGCATCACGTAGAGCGCGGTGGCCGGCACCCCGGCGCGCAGGCACTCGACGACCGGGTTGCGCCCGAGCACGTATTCGGTCTCGTCGGTCTTGCGATGGCGACCCTGTTGCGCGCGCGCGGCCTTGGCGGCCCGCTTACCGGCCGGATGGTGAGGCCGGTCCTTGGCCGCGGGGGTGGCCCCCTTGCCCTCGAGCCCCCGCCTGCGGACGCCGCCGGAGCCGACGGTCGGCCCCTTCTTGGTGCCCTCTTTGCGTACCGCGCCGCGACGCTGTGAATTACCCGCCATGGGTGGTGTCCCCTTCCAGCAGCGACCACTGCGGGCCGTCTGCGGTGTCGGTGACCTCGATACCGGCCTCCTTGAGCCGGTCGCGGATGGCGTCTGCGGCCGCCCAGTCACGTTTCTCACGAGCCTCGGCGCGCCCGGCGAGCGCCCAGTGCACCAGGACGTCGACGGCGGCCAGTGCCGCCGAAGTCTCGTCGCGGGTTTCCCAGCGTTCGTCGAGCGGATCGCAGCCGAGGATCGCCATCATCGCCCGGATCGACCGGGCGGCGGCCATCGCGCCGTCATGATCACCGGCGTCCAACGCACGGTTCCCTTCGGCGCGGGCGCTGTGCACCTCGGCCAGCGCGATCGGCACCGCGAGGTCGTCGTCGAGTGCCGCCTCGAACTTGTCGGTCCAGGTGCCCGGTTCGATGGCGCCGACGCGGTTGCGCACCCGGTGCAGGAAATCTTCGATACCGGTATAGGCCTTGGCCGCGTCGGCCAGCGCGTTCTCGGAGAACTCGAGCATCGAGCGGTAGTGCGCACTACCCAGGTAGTAGCGCAGTTCGGCAGCGCGAACACGTTGCAGCACAGCGGGAATTGCGAGCACGTTACCCAGCGACTTGCTCATCTTCTCGCCGCCCATGGTGACCCAGCCGTTGTGCAGCCAGAATCGCGCGAACCCGTCGCCGGCCGCCTCGGCCTGGGCGATCTCGTTCTCGTGGTGCGGGAACACCAGATCCATACCGCCGGCGTGGATATCGAACTGCGTCCCCAGATACTCCTGACACATGGCCACGCATTCGGTGTGCCATCCGGGGCGCCCGCGACCCCACGGCGTCGGCCACGACGGCTCCCCCGGCTTGGCGCCCTTCCACAGGGTGAAATCGCGCTGATCCCGTTTACCCGTAGCGACGCCCTCGCCCTGGTGGACATCGTCGACCCGGTGGCCGGAGAGCTTGCCGTAACCGGGCAGGCTCGCGACGTCGAAGTACACGTCACCGTCACCGACATAGGCGTGGCCACGGTCGATCAGGCGCTCGATGAGTTCGACCATCTGGGTGATGTGTCCGGTGGCGCGGGGTTCCGCCGAGGGCGGTAACACCCCGAGTGCCTCGTAGGCCGCGGTGAAGGCGCGCTCGTAGGTCGCCGCCCACTCCCACCACGGACGGCCGGCGTCGGCGGCCTTGTTGAGGATCTTGTCGTCGATATCGGTGACGTTGCGGATGAACGCGACATCGAGGCCCTTGGCGGTCAGCCAGCGCCGCAGGACGTCGAACGCGACACCGCTGCGCACGTGGCCGATATGGGGCAGTCCTTGAACCGTGGCGCCGCACAGGTAGATCGACACATGGCCGGGACGCAGCGGCTCGAAATCACGAACGGCACCGGCAAGGGTGTCATACAGCCGTAGACCAGTCATCCCGGCCAACCGTTCGCTCCGCTCACGACGGGCCAGCTTACCGGCCTGCCGCGGGCTATCTGACCACAAGGGCCGTGGCGACTGCCGCCAGGCCCTCGCCGCGGCCGGTGAGCCCGAGTCCGTCGGTGGTGGTCGCCGACACCGACACCGGCGCCCCGATCAGATCGGACAGCACCGCCTGCGCCTCGACGCGGCGCGGCCCGACCTTGGGCCGGTTACCGATGACCTGAACGGCGGCATTGGCCACCCGGAAACCCTCGGCATCGAGGAGACCCCGGACATGGCGCAGCATGTCAGCGCCGCTCACGCCATGCCACTGGGGTTGATCGGTACCGAAGACGGCACCGAGATCACCGAGGCCGGCGGCACTGAGCAGCGCATCACACAATGCGTGCGCGGCAACATCGCCATCGGAATGGCCCGCGCAGCCGTCGGCTTCGGTGAACATCAGGCACAGCAACCAACATGGTCGCCCGGCCTCGATGGGATGAACGTCGGTACCCAGACCGACGCGCAGATCCGTCACATTCAGGACGCGGCGGCCAACGCCTCGTCGAGAATGATGGTGGCCTTCTCGTCATCGGTGTTCTCGGCCAGCGCCAACTCACCGACCAGAATCTGGCGAGCCTTCGCCAGCATGCGCTTCTCGCCCGCGGACAGACCGCGCTCCTGGTCACGACGCCACAGGTCGCGAACCACCTCGGCGACCTTGTTCACGTCACCGGAAGCCAGCTTCTCCAGATTTGCCTTGTACCGGCGCGACCAGTTGGTCGGCTCCTCGGTGTGCGGCGCGCGCAGCACCTGGAAAACCTTGTCGAGGCCTTCCTGGCCCACGACGTCACGAACCCCGACGTACTCGGCGTTGTCCGCCGGAACGCGAACCGTCAAATCCCCCTGCGAAACCTTGAGGACGAGGTATTCCTTCTGCTCACCCTTGATGGTGCGGGTTTCGATAGCCTCGATCAACGCAGCACCGTGGTGTGGATAGACGACGGTGTCTCCGACCTTGAAAATCATCAGTTTCGAGCCCCTTTCACCAGTCGATCTTATCACGGGGCCAGCCGGGGCGCGGATCAACAATGCAGGTCAGGGGCACCGCAGCTGAAGACTAGGGGTTGACACAGCGCTGGATACATGCAGTTGGACTGCTGTCCAGGTGGGCTGCGGGCGCCGTCGCAAGCCCTCGGCTACCGCCGCGAATCACGACCTACTACAGTGCATAGTCGAATCCGTCCGGTTAGCAGGAGGCTCAAGTGGTCGCAGTGAACCGCTCCAACATGCGTGCGTCCCGCCTGGCCGCCGGCGCCCTGATCGCCGGCCTCGCGCTCACCGGCTGCAGCGCGGGCCAGATCTCGCAGAGCGCCAACCAGCAACCCGCCGTCAACGGCACGGTGCACAACGTCGGCACCATCGCGTTGCGCAACGTGTTCCTGCGCGCTCCGCAGACCACCGACTATGTCCGCCCGGGCACCCCGGTGGAGCTGCTCTTCGCCGCCGCCAACAACTCCAGCGACGTGACCGACAAGCTGGTGTCCATCACCTCCGACATCGGCACCATCACCCTCAGCGGGCCGACCACGGTTCCGGCCGGCGGAATCCTGGTTGCGGGCAAGCCCGACGATCCGATGGAACTGGCCATGGTGGAACGTGCCGACGAGACCCAGGCCGAGGTCACCCTGACCGAGCCGATCTCCAACGGCCTGACCTACGACTTCACCTTCAACTTCGAGAAGGCCGGCGCCACCACCTTCGCGGTGCCCATCTCGGCCGGTGAGGTGCCCCGCCGCGACGGCGAGCCCAACGAGGGCATGGGACCGATCGGCGGACACGGCGAGGGTCACTGAATCTGACGTTCTGTCAGGGGTGACGGCTACCGTCGTCACGTGGCTTCGAAAGTACGTTCGCAATACCGATGCTCGGAATGTCATCACGTCACGCCCAAATGGGTGGGGCGATGCTCTGATTGCGGCACCTGGGGAACGGTCGACGAAGTCGTCGCACTCAGTGCGCTGAGCGGCGGATCCGCCCGCCGTGCAGTCACACCGTCCTCGCCCGCCGTGCCCATCACCTCGATCGATCCCGGTGTCACCCGGCACCTGCCCACCGGTGTCGACGAGCTGGACCGCGTCCTCGGCGGCGGTCTGGTGCCCGGGTCGGTATCCCTGCTCGCAGGCGATCCGGGGATCGGGAAGTCCACGTTGCTGCTGGAGGTCGCCCATCGCTGGGCCCGCAGCGGCAGGCGCGCGCTGTACCTGTCCGGGGAGGAATCCGCCGGACAGATCAGGCTGCGCGCCGAGCGCACCGGCTGCACCCACGACGAGATGTACCTGGCCGCCGAGTCCGATCTGCAGACCGCGCTCGGTCATATCGAGCACGTGCGGCCCACCCTGGTCGTGGTCGACTCGGTACAGACGATGTCCAGTGCCGAGTCCGACGGTGTCACCGGGGGTGTCACCCAGGTCCGCGCCGTGACGACCGCGCTCACCTCGTACGCCAAGTCGGCCGGTCCCGACGGTGTCGCGCTGCTGTTGGTCGGTCACGTCACCAAGGAGGGTGCCATCGCGGGACCGCGCTCGCTGGAACATCTCGTCGATGTGGTGCTGCACTTCGAAGGTGATCGGAGCTCGGCACTGCGGATGGTGCGCGGGGTGAAGAACAGGTTCGGCGCGGCTGATGAGGTGGGCTGTTTCCTCATGCACGACAACGGGATCGAATGCGTCGCCGACCCGTCCGGGTTGTTCCGCGACCAGCGGCCTGCGCCGGTGTCGGGCACCGCGGTGACGGTCACCCTGGACGGTAAGCGGCCGCTGATCGGTGAGGTGCAGGCGCTCATCGGCGCCGAGAAGACCGGCAGTCCGCGGCGCGCGGTCAGCGGTATCGACTCCGCCCGCGCCGCGATGATCACCGCCGTGCTGGAGAAACGTTCCAAGCTGCCGCTCGGCCAGCACGACATCTACGTCTCCACCGTCGGCGGCATGCGACTGACCGACCCGTCATCGGATCTGGCGGTGGCCATGGCCATCGCATCGGCCTATACCGATATCGCGATGCCTGCCACCGCGATCGCCATCGGTGAGGTCGGACTTGCCGGAGATCTGCGCCGGGTGAACGGGATGGACCGCAGGCTCGCCGAGGCCGCCCGGCTCGGCTTCACCCACGCCGTCGTGCCGCCCGGGGTCAAGGACGTGCCCGCCGGTCTGACCTTGACGGTCGCCGACGACATCGGGACGGCATTGCGGCGGTTGCGCTCGATCGACCACAATGGCTCCCGATCCGAGGAGGAGCGATGGCGGTGACATCCAGGGGCAACCGCAACGTGGTGCATCTGGCCCGTCCGACCATGCGCGAGACACTGGGTCGGTTGGCACCGGGTACCGCGCTGCGCGACGGTCTGGAACGCATTCTGCGGGGCCGTACGGGCGCGCTGATCGTGCTGGGCTACGACGACAGCGTCGAGGCCATCTGCGACGGCGGGTTCTCCCTCGACGTGTTGTACGCACCGACCAGGCTGCGCGAGCTGTCGAAGATGGACGGCGCCGTGGTGCTGTCCACCGACGGGAGCCGCATCCTGCGGGCCAACGTCCAACTCGTCCCTGACGCCTCCATCCCGACCGACGAGTCGGGCACCCGGCACCGTTCGGCCGAGCGCACCGCGGTGCAGACCGGGTTCCCGGTCATCTCGGTCAGCCACTCGATGAGCATCGTGACGGTGTACGCGGCCGGTGAGCGCCACGTCGTGCCCGACACCCCGACCATCCTCTCCCGGGCCAACCAGACCATTGCCACCCTGGAGCGGTACAAGTCCCGTCTCGACGAGGTGAACCGGCAGCTGTCCACCGCGGAGATCGAGGATTTCGTGACGCTGCGCGATGTCATGACGGTGGCCCAACGCCTGGAGATGGTGCGCCGGATCAGCCTGGAGATCGACGCCGACGTCGTCGAGCTCGGCACCGACGGCCGCCAACTCAAGCTGCAACTGGAGGAACTCGTCGGCGACAACGACACCGCTCGCGAGCTGATCGTGCGTGACTACCACGCCAATCCGGACCCACCGAGCGCGGCGCAGGTGAGCGCCACGCTCGAGGAGCTCGACGCACTCTCGGACAACGAACTGCTCGACTTCACCGCGCTGGCAAGGGTTTTCGGGTATCCCACCACGTTGGAGGCCCAAGACTCGGCGATGAGCTCACGCGGCTACCGGGCCATGGCCGGGATTCCGCGGTTGCAGTTCGCCCATGTCGACCTGCTGGTGCGCTCGTTCGGATCGCTGCAGGGCGTTCTGGCAGCCAGCGCCACCGATCTGCAGTCGGTCGACGGCATCGGTTCGATGTGGGCGCGCCACATCCGCGAGGGCCTGTCCCAGCTGGCCGAGTCGACGATCGCCGACCAGCTGAGCTGACTCAGTTGCCCGGGGGCTGACCGGTGCCGTCGTGCGGCGGGGCGTCGGCGGGCGGGGCATCGGCAGGTGGCGCGGGGGCACCCGGCGGGGCCGCCTCGGCGAGGATAAACGGCACCGTCGCCGAGCGCAGATTGCCCAGCTGCACCACCAGGTTGTAGGTCCCGGGGCCGATCGGTTCGCGCGGCAGCGGGCAGTTGGGCGCGGAGCCCATTCCGGTCCAGGTGACCTCGGTGGTGACCTGCTCGCCGGGCGCGAACTCCTTGACCAGCGTCTCGTTGGACGGCGCGCAATCCAGGTTCGACCACAACCGCTTGTTGTCCAGCGAGTACACGTAGGCGGCCAGGACGGCGGCACCGACATCGCGCTTGCAGGCGACCAGGCCGATATTGGTGACCACCATGGTGAACTTCGGCTGGTCACCCATCACGTAGTTGGGCGCGCTGGTGATTCCCTTGACCGCCAGGGTGGAGTCCGGGCAGTCTTCACCGGCCTGCAGCACCGGCGGGGGAACCACCGCGGTGGTCGGTGTCGGCGTCGGGGGTGGCGCCGCCTGGGCCGGCGGAACGACCGGAGTCTTCACGCCCGGCTCCTCCCCCGGCAACGGGGTCGGCGCGGCGGATGCGGGAGCCTGCTCGGCCGACTGCTCGGCGGCGGTCGGATCGGTGCTGGTGCTGTTGGAGGCGACGATCGCGATGATGCCGGCGACGATCGCGATGACGACGACCGCAACCCCTATCGCCAGCGCTCTGCGGCGCCGGTAGATCTCCGGTGGCAGCGGGCGGGGCGGTTCGGTGTCTAGCACGACCTCAACGGTAAGCCGGGGTCAGGTCAGGTTGGCCGAGGCGGATCGGCGTGTCTCCTGTGACCTTACAAAGATCGTTTCGTGACAACCGGGCCCGCACTCGACGGCCCGGCTCACTCCTCGCCGATGTCTCCGAGGTGGGTGCGCAGCTGGACGCGGCCGTCGGAGAGGTGATAGGTCAGGCCGACGATCGCCAGGTCACCGGAGCGCACCTGATCGGCGATCACGGTGGAGCGGGCCATCAACTGCGCGGCGGTCTCCTCGACATGGCGTGCCTCGAACTCGTCGACCCGGCCGAGGCCGTCCCGGCGGCCCGCCAGGATGGAGGGCATCACGCGTTCGACGATGTCGCGGATGTAACCGCCCGGGATCTCCCCGGCGTCCAGGGCGTTGAGGGTGGCCTTCACCGCACCGCAGCTGTCATGGCCGAGCACCGCGATCAGCGGCACGTTGAGCACCGCGACGGCGTACTCGATCGAGCCCAGGACGGCGGTGTCGATGACATGGCCCGCGGTACGCACCACGAACATGTCGCCGAGGCCCTGGTCGAAGATCAGCTCGGCGGCAACCCGGCTGTCGCCACACCCGAACAGCACCGCGGTGGGTGTCTGCGCCTCGGTCAGGCGTGCCCGGTCTTCGATCCCCTGGCTGGGATGCTCGGGCCGACCCGCGACGAAGCGCTCGTTACCCTCCTTGAGTGCCTTCCACGCGGAGATCGGATTCGAGTTCGGCATGAGCAGAAGTATGCCCCAGCCCGAATACGGCATCGACCCCGGCGAGCTTCTGGCGTGGTTCGACACCGCCGAGCGCGACCTGCCGTGGCGACGACCGGAGGTCACCGCCTGGCAGATTCTGGTCAGCGAGTTCATGCTCCAGCAGACCCCGGTGAACCGGGTCGAACCGATCTGGCTGGACTGGATTGCGCGGTGGCCGACACCATCGGCCACCGCTGCCGCTTCGGCCGCCGATGTGCTGCGCGCCTGGGGCAAGCTCGGTTATCCGCGCCGCGCCAAGCGGTTACACGAGTGTGCGGCGGTCGTCGCGGCCGAACACGGTGACGTGGTGCCCGCCGATGTCGAGACCCTGCTCGGCCTGCCCGGCGTCGGCACCTACACCGCGCGGGCCATCGCCTGCTTCGCCTACCGCCAACGGGTTCCCGTCGTCGACACCAATGTGCGCCGGGTGGTGGCCAGGGTGGTGCATGGCGTCGCCGAGACCCCAGCCCGGGCCGGCGACCTCGCCGAGGTGGCTGCACTGCTCCCCGAAGGCCTTGCCGCCCCGCGTTTTTCGGCCGCACTGATGGAACTCGGCGCGATCGTGTGCACGGCCCGCAACCCCCGCTGTGGGATCTGCCCGTTAAGCGCGTGTCGGTGGAAGTCGGCCGGCTACCCGCCGGCGAGCACCCCGGCCCGCCGGGTCCAGCGCTATGCCGGGACCGACCGTCAGGTCCGCGGCAGGCTGCTCGACGTGCTGCGGGCAGGCACCGGACCGGTCACCAGGGCCCAGCTCGACGTCGCATGGCTGACCGATACCGCCCAGCGTGACCGGGCGCTGGATTCGCTGCTGACCGACGGTCTCGTGGAGCAGACCTCGACGGGGCTGTTCGCCCTGGCCGGCGAAGGTGACGATGCGGGTGAGGGACGAGCCCGCTGAGGACTAGGCGCTCTGCTCGCACGCGTCGTCGCAGGAGAACCGGCGTCGGTAGTCCGACGGGGTGACCCCGATGATGCGGCGGAAGTGGTGGCGCAACAGCGTCGCGGTACCGAATCCGCATCGGTCGGCGACGCGGTCGATGTCGAGGTCGGTCTCCTCGAGCAGACGCCGGGCGTAGAGCACCCGTTGGTCGGTGATCCACTGCATGGGGGTGCGTCCGGTCTCGTCGACGAACCGGCGGGCGAAGGTGCGCGCCGACATGTTGGCCCGTGCCGCCAGCGCCGCCACCGTGTGTTGCTTGTCGAGGTTTGCCAACATCCAATCCAGCTGCGGGGCAAACCCTTCGGAGTAGCGAACCGGGATCGGCTGGTCGATGTACTGGCGCTGCCCGCCATCGCGCTGCGGGGGGACGACCATCCGGCGGGCGATCTTGTTGGTCACCTCCGCACCCAGCTCCCGGCGCACCAGATGCAGGCAGGCATCGATGCCTGCGGCGGTGCCCGCGCTGGTGATCAGGTTCCCGTCGTCGACGAACAGCACGTTGCGGTCCACCCGAGCGGTGGGGTTGGCGGCGGCCAGGTCGTCGGCGTGCATCCAGTGCGTGGTGCACGGCCTGCCGTCGAGTAGACCGGCAGCACCGGCCAGGAACGCCCCCGAACACACCGTCAGGACGGTCGACCCGGATTCGACGGCCCGTCGCACCGCGGCCAGCGCCTCTGGCAGATAGTCGGACCCGGCGATCGCCGGGATGGCGACCAGGTCGGCACCGATCAGATCATCGAGCCCGTGATCGGGGGTGAGGGTCGCACCCACCGAGGTGCGGACCGGCTCGCCGGCACGGGGGCCGCACACCTTGAAGTCGAAGTTGGGGACGCCGTCGGCGGAGCGGTCGATGCCGAAGACCTCGCAGATCACGCCGAACTCGAAAATCGCTAGACCATCCAGCACCAGCACCGATACGCTCGATATCGCCATGGCAGCATTTTATCTCAAGGTGTCTTTTCTGCCACTGTTGGCGGAATATCGATCAACGGAGCATTACTGCCATGACCACCGCACTGGCCTACCTCGCCCTCATCGCCGTCCTGCTCGCACCCTTTGCCCTCACCCTCGCGCTCGGCCGCGCCGCCCGGCGCTCGGGCATCTTGCGCCTGCACCTCGACCAGTTCCGCATCGCCGCACCACTGGCAGGCAGCTTCCACGCCGAGGACCGTGACGGACTGCGCGCCCAACACGACATCGACGCGATCCGCAGCAGGTTCGCCGAGCACCCGACGTGGCCGACCTCAAGCGCCTCGGGCGAGCGCCGCTAAGAATCCCTCGACGGCCTCGCGATAGACCTCCGGCGCATCGTCGTGGATCAGATGACCGGCCCCTGGAACCGCACGATACGTTGTCCGATAACCGGTTTCGTGCATCCGACGCATCTGACCAGGCGGCGCGACGGTGCCCTCGGCCTCCAGGAGCAGCACCGGTGCCCGCACCGTCTCCCACTGCTGCCAGTAGTCACGCATGCCCCACTGGCCGGCGATCTCGATCCAGCGTTCGACATGCCCGTGCAACCGCCACCCCGTCGCCGTGCGGTCGAACGCCTCCAAGAAGTACTGCCCGGCCACCGGTCCGAACTCCCGATAGACCTGCTCGGCGGTCTCGAACTCCACCGGCAGCGCCTGCACCCACGGTTCCCATGGCCCGGTGGTGCGGCCGCGGAAGTCCGGGGCCATGTCCTCGACCACCACGGCGGCCACCAGATCCGGGCGTTCGGCGGCCAGACACCACGAGTGCAGACCGCCCATCGAATGGCCGATCAGCGTCACCGGAGCGCCCAACACGGCCACCGCGTCGGCCAGATCCTGCACGAACCGCTCGGTGCTGATCGGGTGCGGATCATCGACATCGCGGCCGCGGTGCCACGGGGCGTCATAGGTGTAGACCGCACCCAGTTCGGTCAGCCACGGCAGCTGCCGCGACCAGGTACTACCCCTGCCCATCAGGCCGTGCACCAGAACCAGCGGGTCCCCGGCGCCACCGCGCGCAGTCAGAAGTTCGGTCCGCATGCCGACATCCTGCCCGGGCCGGACACGGGTAACCTCATGCCATGCCCGTCGTGAAGATCAACGCCATCGAGGTCCCGGCCGACGCAGGCCCGGAACTGGAGAAGCGGTTCGCCCACCGCGCCCACGCCGTCGACAACCAGCCCGGCTTCCTCGGCTTCCAGCTGCTGCGCCCGGTCAAGGGCGAGGATCGCTACTTCGTGGTGACCCAGTGGGAGTCCGAAGAGGCCTTCCAGGCCTGGGCCAGTGGCCCGGCCGTCGAGGCGCACGCCGGACAGCAGACCAAGCCCGTCGCCACCGGCGCGTCACTGCTGGAGTTCGAGGTTGTGTTGGACGTTGCGGGGACCGGTAAGTAACGCGCCGCGGCGCGTAATCGCTCTCACCGCGCTGGCCGCCGCTGTGGCCGTGATCGGTTCCGGCTGCACACATACCGGGCCGCCGGTGGCCGAGGCCGCCTACGGCATGCACATCGAGACCAACACCCCGCAGGGGCTGCGCGCCAAGCAACTGCTGGACATGGTCAATTCCGACTGGCCGATCGGTGTGGTGCCCGTCGCGACGCTTGCCGCCCCGCAGCAGGTCGAGTTCGTCGCCGGCGCGATGGATCGACTGTGGGCGGACCGCCCCATCACCGTCACCGCGCTGTCCCTCGGTGCCGGTGAAGCCACCCTGCATGTGCGCAACTCTTACAACGTCGCGCAGAAGATCGAGATGCGCACCGGCGACGGCGGCCTGGTCGACCGGTTCGAGGTCACCGTCGATCAACCCAAGATCACCCAGTGGTCCGATATCGACACCGAGATCCAGAAGTCCGGCGCCACCTACGCCTACCAGGTGTCCAAGGTGTCCGACGGCAGGTGTGACACGGTGGCGGGAACCGATGTCGACACCGCGATGCCGTTGGCATCGATCTTCAAGCTCTACGTCCTACTGGCGCTGGCCGAGGCCGTCAACGCGGGCACCGTCGGCTGGGACGAGCAGCTGACCATCACCAAAGAGGACAAGGCCGTCGGCTCGGCGGGCTTCAACGACCTGGACCCGGGATCCCGAGTAACGGTCAAGGCCGCTGCCCAGCAGATGATCTCGGCCAGCGACAACATGGCCACCGATATGTTGATGGCGCGCCTGGGGCCCGGCGCGGTGGAACGGGCGCTGGTCGCGGCCGGACATCACGACCCGTCGTCGATGACCCCGTTTCCCACGGCGCACCAACTGTTCTCGATCGGGTGGGGCAAACCGGACGTCCGCGAGGAGTGGAAGAGCGCGTCACCGCAACGGCGTGCCGCCATGCTGGCCCGTACCGGAACGTTGCCCTATGAACCGGATCCGATGCTGACCCGCGTCCCGGCATCGCCATACGGCATCGAGTGGTACGGCACGCCGATGGACATCTGTCGGGTGCACGCCGCACTGCAGGCCGCGGCCACCGGGGCGGCGGCACCCGTGCGCGACATCCTCTCGGCCACCCCCGGCATCGAACTGGACAAGGCGCGATGGCGTTATGTCGGGGCCAAGGGCGGCAACCTGCCGGGCGATCTGAGCTTCAGTTGGTACGCCGAGGACCGCACCGGACAGGGCTGGGTGGTCAGCTACCAGTTGAACTGGCCGGAGTACCGCAGCCTGACCGCGGCCACCTGGCTGCTGTCGATCGCGACCCAGTCATTCGGGCTGATCCCGAACTGACCACCCGGTCACAGCCGCAGCGTCCAGGCGCCGCGGAAGTGCAAGGTAACGCGGGCCGCCGGCGCGATATCGACGCGCCAGAAGGATGTCGGTGCCGCGTTCAGCGCGGTCAGGATGACGGCCCTGATGACGGCGGGATGGGTGACCGCGGTGTGCCGGCCACCGCCCGCGGCCACACCGTCGAGCCAGTGACGCACCCGGTCGCACAGTGCGGCGATCGACTCGCCGCCGTGCGGAGCCGCCGTCGGGTCCGTCAGCCAGCTCGCCAGCCCGGCGGGGTCCACATCCTGCAGTGACATCCCCCGCCACCGACCGCAGTCGAGGTCGGCTAGCGCGGGTTCGATGGTCGCCGGTCCGCCCAGCGCCTGCGCGGTCTGGCCGGCCCGCAGCTCGGGGGCGCAGCACAGCACGCCGGGTTCGGCGTCCGCGAGATCGGCGACCTGGCGGGCGCCGATCGCGTTGAGGGGTTCGTCGGCGGGGAATCGTCCGGCTGCCATCGCCTCGGTCATGCCGTGGGAGACGAGGGTCAGCCGGACGACCTCACTCACGCCGCGACGAACTCGCGCTTGTTCTCCAGGAGCCGCGACACCAGTGCGGCGAACACCAGACCGATCGTCGTCCACATCACCAGCTGCGTGCCCAGCGAGTAGAGCCGGAACTGGTAGAGATCGTCGGCGGGGAACGCACCGAAGATGATCACGCCAGCGTCATCGCGGATCGGGCCGGGAGTCTCGGCGATGGTCGGCATGATCAGGAACACCACGGCGATCGCCACCAGGTACCCGGCACCGCCGATCAGCGCGGCATTCCAGGCACCGAACCTGTCGGCCAGCCGCCGCCCCGCCAGCACCGCGCCCACCAGCAGCGCTGCCGACAGCACGGTCATCAGCAGGTACAACAGGGTGCGCTGTTGGATCGTCTCGTCCAGGCTGACCGCCGGCGGGTTCGGCGGGTACTTCAGCGCCGGCACGATCCACAACGCGATCAGCATGCCGCCGGCCAGCAGGACGGCCGTGGCCCTGGCCGACAGCGCGGCGATCCGTCCGTACGCGACACAGAACAGGACCGCCAGCAGCGCGCCCATCGCCACGCTGAACGCGACCAGCCCGAAGCCCAACCCGATCGTGGACTGGACGGTCCGGGTGATCTCGATGCCACCTTCGGCACCGTGCTCATGGGCGTGTCCGCCGTGCTCGATCGCCTGATGTGCGGCGCTGACGCCGTCCTCGAACTCGATGGCACGGTCGATGACCGGCTCGATGAAGATCCAGGACCAGACGAACGCGAGTACGCCGCCGAGGGCGCCGGCCAGGAGGCCGCGCCCGATGATTGCCTTTTCCATCGGTTTTCGTTCTGCTTTCGGCGTCTAGTGGCAGGGGAAGCCGAGCAGATGGCGGGCGTCATGCACGAACTCGTGGATGACGGTGTTGGCGCCGAACACGGAGGTGGCGCCCTGATCCATACCGACGAAGTAGAGCACCAGCAGGGCGAAGAATGCCGTCAGCGACAGCCAGGCCACCGCGCTCGCGGCGGACAGGTCCACCGCACGTGTACCGGCCCTGGGGGTTTCAGCAGAAGTCATATCCGATCCTTTCGGGAGTTCGCGTCCCAGATTCATATCGTTGGGACGGACACCGGGTCTGACTTTCACAGTGGCGCGACCGTTCTGGGATTGCACCAGATTCCGTCATCCGTCGAGAGCAGTTCGGATACTACGCCGGTCATCCACATGCGGATACACAAAGCCCCCCGCCGGATCGCTCCGGGCGGGGGGCTTCGTGCAGTTGTCGTTACTCGGCCGCGGTGGCCGCCAGATCAGCGTCCTCGGTGGACCCGGCCGACTTGGGCCGGCCCGCGAATGTGAACTTCGCGTTCTCGCCGGTACCCTCGCCGTCCCAGCCCTCGACGTCCACGGTGACGATCTGACCCGGTCCGACCTCTTCGAACAGGATCTTCTCCGACAGCTGGTCCTCGATCTCGCGCTGGATGGTGCGACGCAGCGGCCGCGCACCCAACACCGGATCGAAACCACGCTTGGCCAGCAGTGCCTTGGCCTGGTCGGTCAGCTCCATCTCCATGTCCTTGGCACGCAGCTGGTTGCCGACCCGGCCGATCATCAGATCGACCATCTGGATGATCTCGTCCTGCGTCAGCTGGTGGAACACGATGATGTCGTCGATACGGTTCAGGAACTCCGGGCGGAAGTGCTTCTTCAGCTCGTCGTGCACCTTGAGCTTCATCCGCTCGTAGTTGTTCTCGCCACCACCTTGGGTGAAGCCGAGCCCAACCGCCTTGGAGATGTCGCTGGTACCCAGGTTCGAGGTGAAGATCAACACGGTGTTCTTGAAGTCGACCGTGCGGCCCTGACCGTCGGTCAGACGGCCGTCCTCCAGCACCTGCAACAGGGTGTTGTAGATCTCCTGGTGCGCCTTCTCGATCTCGTCGAAGAGAACAACGCTGAACGGCTTGCGGCGCACCTTCTCCGTGAGCTGGCCGCCCTCTTCGTAGCCGACGTAGCCCGGAGGGGCACCGAACAGCCGCGACGCGGTGAAGCGGTCATGGAACTCGCCCATGTCGATCTGGATGAGCGCATCGTCGTCGCCGAACAGGAAGTTCGCCAGCGCCTTGGACAGCTCGGTCTTACCGACACCGGACGGGCCGGCGAAGATGAACGACCCCGACGGGCGCTTGGGATCCTTCAGCCCGGCACGGGTGCGGCGGATCGCCTTGGAGACGGCCTTCACGGCGTCCTCCTGGCCGATGATCCGCTTGTGCAGCTCGTCCTCCATGCGCAGCAGACGCGTGGTCTCGGCCTCGGTGAGCTTGAACACCGGGATCCCGGTCCAGTTGCCGAGCACCTCCGCGATCTGCTCATCGTCGACCTCGGCGACCACATCGAGATCACCGGAGCGCCACTGCTTCTCACGCTCGGCACGCTGCGCGACGAGAGTCTTCTCCTTGTCGCGCAGGTTGGCGGCCTTCTCGAAGTCCTGCGCGTCGATCGCCGATTCCTTCTCCCGACGGGCGTCAGCGATCTTCTCGTCGAACTCGCGCAGGTCCGGCGGAGCGGTCATCCGGCGGATCCGCATCCGGGCACCGGCCTCGTCGATCAGGTCGATCGCCTTGTCCGGCAGGAACCGGTCGTTGATGTAGCGGTCGGCCAGTGTTGCCGCGGCCACCAGCGCACCGTCGGTGATGGACACCCGGTGGTGCGCCTCATAGCGATCGCGCAGACCCTTGAGGATCTCGATGGTGTGCTCGACGGTCGGCTCGCCGACCTGCACCGGCTGGAAGCGGCGCTCCAGGGCGGCGTCCTTCTCGATGTACTTGCGGTACTCGTCGAGGGTGGTGGCGCCGATCGTCTGAAGTTCCCCACGGGCCAGCTTCGGCTTGAGGATCGACGCGGCGTCGATGGCGCCCTCGGCGGCTCCGGCACCGACGAGCGTGTGCAGCTCGTCGATGAACAGGATGATGTCGCCGCGGGTGTTGATCTCCTTGAGCACCTTCTTCAGGCGCTCCTCGAAATCACCGCGGTAGCGGCTGCCGGCGACAAGAGACCCCAGGTCCAGGGTGTAGAGCTGCTTGTCCTTGAGCGTCTCGGGGACCTCGCCGTGCACGATGGCCTGGGCCAGGCCCTCCACCACGGCGGTCTTACCGACGCCGGGCTCACCGATGAGCACCGGGTTGTTCTTGGTGCGCCGGCTCAGCACCTGCATGACCCGCTCGATTTCCTTCTCACGGCCGATGACCGGATCGAGCTTGCCTTCCATGGCGGCGGCGGTCAGGTTGCGGCCGAACTGGTCGAGGACCAGCGAGGTCGACGGGTTGCCGGATTCGCCTCCGCGGCCTCCGGTGCCCGCCTCGGCGGCCTCCTTGCCCTGGTAGCCGCTCAGCAGCTGGATGACCTGCTGACGGACCCTGGTCAGTTCGGCGCCGAGCTTGACCAGCACCTGGGCGGCCACGCCCTCGCCCTCGCGGATCAGGCCGAGCAGAATGTGCTCGGTGCCGATGTAGTTGTGGCCGAGCTGCAGCGCTTCGCGCAGCGACAGTTCCAGCACCTTCTTGGCCCGAGGCGTGAACGGGATATGGCCCGAAGGAGCCTGCTGGCCCTGGCCGATGATCTCCTCGACCTGGCTGCGCACCCCTTCCAGGGAGATACCCAGCGACTCCAGAGACTTGGCCGCTACGCCTTCACCTTCGTGGATGAGGCCCAGCAGGATGTGCTCGGTGCCGATGTAGTTGTGGTTGAGCATCCTGGCCTCTTCTTGGGCCAGGACGACGACCCGACGGGCACGGTCGGTGAATCTTTCGAACATCCGTGGTTACCTGCTCTTCCTCACGTGGGTCGGCAACGTGCGCTGAACTACTCGCCGCTCCTTGCGTCCACTGTAGTGGGCACGCGACACGGGTGCTTTTCTCGGTGCCGCGGTTGAAGACATAACGCGCGGCGAAGCCAGAACGTTTCCCGAAAAGGGATGCACAGAGTTCGCCGTCAGCGAAGTGGATTACCCGGCCGACCGTGGCGCAATCGAAACTCGTCGCGGCGATCAGGTCGCCGCGTGGAATGCGTCGATGACCTCTGCCGGGATACGGCCGCGGGTCGAGACATTGTGACCGTTGCGGCGGGCCCAATCGCGGATGGCCGCGCTCTGCTCGCGGTCGATGGCCGCGCGGCCCCGCCCGGTACCCGCCGAGCGGCCGCGGCGCCGACCGCCGACCCGTCGTCCAGCCTCGACCCACTGCTTGAGGTCACCGCGCAGTTTGGCGGCGTTCTTGGAAGAAAGATCGATCTCGTAACTCACACCGTCCAACGCGAATTCCACGGTTTCGTCCGCGGCAGCTTCACCGTCGAAATCGTCAACCAGCGTAACGGTAACTTTCTTCGCCATTCAGCTCACACTGACCCTTCTGTGGCCATACATAGATTTGTCCCGAGACCCTGCGGCAATGCTTACATATGTGCCGAACTCATTCAACAACCGCACCGTTAATGGGCTCAGATTGAGTGTCTGCGCACAATCGGGAACAAAACTGTCTCCCTAATCGTCAGCCCCGTCAAAGCCATCAGCAGACGGTCAATACCCATTCCGGTGCCGGTGGTCGGCGGCATCGCGTACTCCAGAGCGGCCAGGAAATCCTCGTCGAGGCGCATTGCCTCGTCGTCACCGGCGGCCGCCGCCCTGGCCTGCGCGGCAAAACGTTCGCGCTGGACCACGGGATCGATCAGTTCGGAGTATCCGGTCGCCAGTTCGAACTTGCGCACATAGAGATCCCACTTCTCGGTGACGCCCGGAATGCTGCGGTGGGCGCGGGTCAGTGGGCTGGTCTCGACCGGGAAATCACGCACGAAGGTCGGTTCCCACAAGTTCTCACCGACGGTGTGTTCCCACAGTTCCTCGACCAATTTCCCGTGGCCGTAACCGCGATCCGAGGGAATCTCGACCCCGAGCCGGTCGGCAATTGACAACAGGTGTCGCAGTTCGGTGTCCGGGGTGATCTCTTCCCCCAAAGCGGCCGACAGTGACGGGTACATTTCCAGCGTCTGCCATTCGCCATCAAGATCATAGATAGTGCCATCGGCGAGTGGCACCTGGCGAGTTCCCAACGCCTCGTCGGCGACTTCCTGAATTAGTTCACGAGTGACGATCGCGGAATCGTCGTATGTCCCGTAAGCCTGATAAGTCTCCAACATCGCGAATTCCGGCGAATGCGTGGAATCGGCGCCTTCGTTCCGAAAGTTCCGATTCAGCTCGAAGACCTTCTCGAAACCACCGACAAGACATCTTTTCAGGAACAGCTCCGGGGCGATCCGCAGGTAGAGGTCGGCGTCGAGGGCATTCGAGTGCGTGACGAACGGCCGCGCGGCCGCGCCGCCGGGCAGCGTCTGCAGCATCGGCGTCTCGACCTCGAGGAAGCCCCGGCGCTCCAACGCCGAGCGAACCGCGCGGACCACCGCAATGCGCTGTCTGGCGATGCTGCGCGCCTCGGGGCGCACGATCAGGTCGACATAGCGCTGCCGCACCCGCGATTCCTCGCTCATCTCCTTATGCGCAACCGGCAACGGCCGCAGCGCCTTGGAGACGATCTGCCAGGAATCGGCGAGCACGGACAGCTCGCCGCGGCGCGAGCTGATGACCTGGCCGTGGGCGAAGACGATGTCACCGAGGTCGACGTCGGCCTTCCAGGCGTCCAGCGACTCCTGGCCCACCTCGGCCAGGCTGATCATGAGCTGCAGCTGGGTGCCGTCACCGTCTTGCAGCGTGGCGAAGCACAGCTTGCCCGAGTTGCGGGCGAAGACGACCCTGGCGGCCACCCCGACCAGGTCCCCGGTCTGGGTGTCGGCGGCCAGTTCCGGATAGGCGGCCCGCAGCTCGCTCAGGCTGTGGGTGCGCGCCACCTGCACCGGGTAGGGGTCACGGCCCTCGGCGAGCAGGCGCTCACGCTTGGCCTGACGGATCCGATACTGCTCGGGGATGTCGTCTTCATCAGAACTCACGACATGCCAGCTTAATCAGCGTCGACCACGCTGGTTGTCGCGGTTGCGCTCGAACACCAGCCGCAGCCCCTCCAGGGTCAGGTGCTGGTCGTAGTGACCGACGGTGCGCAGGTCCGGCAGCACCAGCGGCGCCGAGTTTCCGGTGGCCACCACGGCCACATCGGAGCCGCCGAAACCGGAGACATCGGCCCTGATGCGGTCGACCAGTCCATCCACCAACGCCGCGAAACCGAACACCGCCCCGGACTGCATGCATTCCACGGTGTTCTTGCCGATCACCGAGCGCGGTCGGGTGAGCTCGACCCGGCGCAACGCCGCGGACCGCGCGGCGGCGGCATCGGAGGACACCTGCACGCCGGGGGCGATGGCACCGCCGAGGAACTCCCCCTTGGCCGAGACCACGTCGACGCAGATCGAGGAGCCGAAGTCGACGACGATGGCCGGTGAGTTGTACTTGCTGTAGGCCGCCAGGCAATTGACGATCCGGTCGGCGCCGACCTCCTTGGGATTGTCGACCAGCAGCGGGATCCCGGTGCGCACACCGGGTTCGATGAGCACCTGGGGAATCGATGGCCAGTACTGGTCGAGCATCAGCCGGATCTCGTGGAGCACCGAGGGCACCGTCGACAGGGCGGTGGCCCCGGTGAGGCGCTCGGAGTCATCACCGATCAAACCGTCGATGGTCAACGCCAACTCGTCGGCGGTGACTTCGGATTCAGTGCGAATACGCCAGTGCTGCACCACTTTTCCGTGCGTCCCCGGACCGGCTATGAGGCCGACCACGGTGTGGGTGTTGCGGACGTCGATGGCGAGCAGCACGGCTAGCGGGGTGACATCAGGCCGGCGGCGTCGGCCGGCACATGGGCGGGATCGGAACCGAGATCGATCTGTTTGTTCTCGGCATCGACGAAGACGATCCGGGGCTGATACGTGCGCGCCAGGGAATCCTCGATGGCGGCGTAGGCGATCAAGATGACGAGATCACCGGGATGGATCAGATGTGCTGCTGCACCGTTGATCCCGATCACACCGGTTCCGCGCTGCCCGGTGATGGCGTAGGTGACCAGCCGGTTGCCGTTGTCGATGTCCACGATGGTCACCTGCTCACCTTCGAGGATATCGGCGGCGTCCATCAGATCGGCGTCGATGGTGACCGAACCGACGTAGTGCAGGTCGGCCTGGGTCACCGTGGCACGGTGGACCTTCGATTTGAGCATCGTGCGTAACATCAGTTCCTCCAAGGCAATTCGTGCTCGTCAAAAGGGACGTCCGGACCGGGACCGGACGGCACCCCGAGATCGATCGCGATGTTGTCCAGCAGCCGGGTGCGGCCCAGCCGGACGGCCAGCAGCATGCGCGCCCGCCCGGTCTGCGGCGCGGGCCCCAACCAGGTGTCGCGGACCTCCAGGTAGTCGACGCTGATGGCGGGGACCTCCTCCAGGACCGCCCGCGCGGCGTCCAGCGCGGCGTCGGCACCCTCGCCGGCGGCGTACGCCCCGGCCAACAATGCCGACGGAATGGCCAGTGCCTGTTCGCGTTCGAGTTCGTCGAGGTAGCGGTTGCGTGAGGACATCGCCAGCCCGTCGGATTCCCGCACGGTGGGCACGGCGACGATCCGGGTGTCCAGGTTCAGGTCGTCGGCCATCTGTCGCACCAGCACCAGCTGCTGATAGTCCTTCTCGCCGAAGAAGGCCTGGTCGGGTCGCACAATCTGGAGCAGCTTCATGACGACGGTCAGCATGCCCGCGAAATGCGTAGGCCGGACCGACCCCTCCAGCTGCGATCCCAGCTCACCGGGGTGTACCGAGGTACGCGGACCTGCCGGGTACATATCGGCCGCGGTGGGGGTGAACGCGATCTGCACGCCTTCGGCGCGCAGCGCCAGCAGGTCCTCGTCGAGGGTGCGCGGATAGGCGTCGAGATCCTCACCGGCGCCGAACTGGGTGGGGTTGACGAAGATCGACACCACCACCACCGAGCCCGGTACCTGCTGTGCGCGGCGAATCAGGGTGAGATGGCCGTCGTGCAGGGCACCCATCGTCGGCACCAGCATGACGCGCCTGCCGGTGCTGCGCAGGGCCCTGGTCACCTCGGCGATCTCGCCGGGCCGTCGATAGATGTTGAGTTCTCCGGCCGTGAACGCCGGCGGTCGGCGATCGATCACGATGTCTCCTTCGCAGCGCCGTTGTCGAGTAGTACGTCGAACACGTCCGCAGGCGCGTGGGCACGCTGGGCCGTCCGCAGTGAATTGGCCCGATAGGCCTGGGCCAGCGCCGGATCGGTCTCGGCGAGCGCACCGAGATGACGTGCCACCGCGGCGGCGTCGCCGCGGGCGACCGGACCGGTCAGGGCGGCCTGGCCGCGCTGCAACGCGTTCTCCAGTGAGGCGCGCGCCAACGGGGCGACGATCCGCTCGGCCAGCCCGCCCGGGGCGTCGCCGATGAGCTCCTGGCCGAGCAGCTCCTGTCCGCGCAATGCGTCACGCAACGCCTCGATCGCGTCGAGCACCACGGTGATCAGGTGGTTTCCGGCGTGAGCCAGCGCGGCGTGATAGAGGGTGCGGGCGTCCTCGCGGACCCGGAACGGCTCGCCGCCGATCTCAAGGACGAGCGACTGGCCGATGGCGTAGCCGATCTCATCGGCCGCGGTCACCCCGAAACAGGCGTCGGACAACCGGTCGATGTCCTCGTCGGAACCGGTGAAGGTCATGGCCGGATGGATGGCCAGCGGTAGGCATCCCAGTTCGGTCAGCGGCGTCAGGATGCCGATCCCGTTGGCGCCGGAGGTGTGTACCACGATGGTTCCCGGTCGCACCGCGCCCGTGCCGGCAAGACCGCTGATCAGCGCCGCCAGCTCTGCATCCGGCACGGCCAGCAGCAGCAGTTCGGCGCGGGCAGCGACCTCGTGCACCGGCACGATGGCGGTGTCCGGTAGGCGGCGAGCTGCGCGTTCGCGCGACGGCACCGAGATGGCGCTGCAGGCGACGACGACATGTTCGGCGCGTTCGAGCGCGACCCCGAGCGCGGTGCCGACCCGGCCTGCCGAGATGATGCCGACGCTGAGCCGGGCCGGACGCAGTCCGTCGACCATGACAGACGACCTCGCAGATTCGCTGGTACTGAAACGTTGCAGTCCTGCCGTCGCAGGTACCGCACGGGCTGCGGTGAGCCTAGCTCACTCCTCGCGACGCCTGCGTCGGCCGCCTCCGCCGGGGCTGGCCTGCAACCGGGACAACAATTCGGAGACCGGTTGGCCACCGCTGTGCTGACCGCCGGGCTCGGGCTCGGGCGCCGCAGGCGCGTCGTCGGGTCCGCGATGCCGCGGCGCGGGAGCCGGGGGCATCGGGTCCACCGGCGGGTCCACCGGCGGAGCCTGATCGGCCTCCGGCGGCACCGCGTGCCGGGACCGCCGAGACGTCTCGGCCATATCGGGATTGGCATGACGGCCTCGGCGCACTTCCCGCTCGGCGACGGCATCGGGCATCGGGGTGGGTGCCGGTGCCGGCGGCGGGGTTGGCGGTGGCGGGACGGGCGGGCTCCAGTTGCTACCGGGGGCACCGGCCGGAATCCACTGGCCGTCGGCCGGGGCCGGGTTCCACTGTGCCACCAGCGGTTCGGCGGGTTCGACCGGTTCCACGCGCGGAGGCACCACGGTGGGCGCGGGGGTCGGGGTCGTGGTGCGCCGCTGCCACGGCGGCGCGGACTGCTCGCCCTGCGGGTTCTCCGATGCCCGCCGATGCGCACCCCCGACGGGCTCGGCCGGCGGTGCCCATCCGAACTCGGGTGGCTGCGGTTCGGCAGGCACGTCGATGATCGGGCTCTCCTCGGTGCGCGGTTCAGCCTCACTGCGCACGGGGGCGTCGATCCGGCTGGCGATGACCCGGCCCGCCGGACGTTCGGTCTCAAGGGCCGGTCGCTCGTCGAGATCGGCGTCGAAGAGGATCTCCAGGTTGGCCCGCAACGCCGCGAGTTCGGCACGCAACGCGGCAACCTCGTCGGAGGACTGGGCGCGCAGCTCAGCGGACAGCTCGCGACGCAACTGGGTCTCGACGGCCAGTTCGTACTCACGGCGGGCCGAGATCTCGCGGTCCAGCTGCAGGTCGTACACGTACTTCAGGTCGCGCACCTTGGCCTGATCGAGATCGCTCTGCCTGCGATAGATGAAGGAGGCGAACGCCGCGGCCACCGCCGCCCACAGGGCCAGCACCACAGCCAGTTTCAGCAACTCGACACGATTGGTGAACACCAGCACGGTGCTCGAGACGATGGCCAGAACCAGCAGGACGGTCAGCAGCACCCACCCCGGCCTGCGGTTGACGCGCCGAACGCGCATGCCGCGGGAGGGGTCGGTCATGGGCTCCGACTGTACCGGTCGCAGGTCGCATAGCGTGTCGACCGGTGCGGCGATTCGCCCTAGTCGGCCGCACCTGGAAGCGGATCGGCGGTGTCGTTCTGGTCGTCCGGGGATTTGCAGCAGTGCTGCAGCCACAATCCCGCGGCGACCAACACGAGCGCGCACACCGCGGCAACCACCGCACCGCCGGTGTCCTCGCCGGCGACCCGGACGGTGTCCCGGCGCGGCAGCAGGTATCCGAGAACGCCGGTCCACCAGCCCAACACCAGCGCCCCCACCCAAGCGGATGCCTTCGCGACGAGCACCGATCGGGCCACCGCGAGCGGATGCAACCGTCCCGCTCCCACGCCGACCTTGCCGTCGGCGATCCGACGGCGCACGAACTGCCCCCAGACCGCGATCGCGACGGCAACGGCCAGCAGCGAGATCCCACTCCACGCCGTGATCGGCGGGAACCACCGGTACAGGCTGATGACGAGCAGATAGCCGATAACCGCCGTCACGGCGGTGGCCGCAGCCAGATCGCGGACGCGGGTCGGTCCCATCAGCGCGCCAGGCTCAGATCGGTGCGGCGCACACCGGCGCGCTCCTCGGCGGCCAGCTCCGCCAGCAGGTCGGCGACCGGCCGTCCCGACAGTTCGGCATCCGGATCGGCCGCCAGCCACGGGATCAAGACGAAGGCCCGTTCGTGGGCGTGCGGATGCGGCAGCGTCAGATCGCGTTCGCTGCACAGCAATTCGACGCCGTTGTCATCGCGGCAACAGATGACGTCGACATCGAGGGTGCGTGGACCCCAGTGCACCTCGCGGACGCGGCGAGCCGCGGCTTCCAGGGTCTGCCCACGCCGCAACCAGCCGTAACCGTCGAGTGCGGGGTCGTCGGCGATCAGCACGGCGTTGAGGAAGGCGTCCTGTTCGACCCCGCCCCAGGCGTCGGTCTCGTAAACCGGCGAGACCGCAGCGACGCGCGCCCCCAGGTCGTCGACGACCGATTGTAGATGGGCCAGCCGGTCACCCAGGTTGGAGCCGATCGACAGCACCGTCCTCACCGGGCACCGCGCCGGGACCGCCGCGCCACCACGGCGACATCGTCGAAGGCCAGCGGAATGGGCGCCGACGGTTTGTGCACGACGACCTCGACCGCATGGATCCGTTCGTCGGTCATGACGTCCTCGGCGATCTCGGCCGACACCGTCTCGATCAGGTTGCGCGGCGGCCCACCGACGATGTCGGCGGCCCGCTGGGCCAACCCGCCGTAGTCGACGGTGTCGGCCAGGTCGTCACTGGCCGCGGCCGCGGCCAGGTCCACCCAGACGGTGATGTCGATGATGAAATCCTGGCCGTCGCGGCGCTCGTGTTCGAACACGCCGTGGTGGCCGCGCACCGTCAAACCCCGCAGTTCGATGCGGTCAGCCATGCTCCTCCTCCTGTGCGCCCGACCAGGCCGCGAGAACCTTGAGCGCGTCGACCGAGGCCTGCACATCGTGAACCCGCACACCCCAGGCACCGTGCTGGGCGGCCAGTACCGACACCACGGCGGTGGCGGTCTCGCGTCCGGCCGGTGGTCGGGCCGTCCCGTCCGGTGCGGCCAGCAGCGCGCCGAGAAAACGCTTGCGCGAGGCGCCCACCAGGACCGGTATCCCGGTGCCGACGAACTCGGGCAGGGCATGCAGCAGTTGCCAATTGTGTTGTGCGGTCTTGGCGAATCCGAGGCCCGGATCGATGATGAGGTTTGCCGGGTCCACCCCCGCCGCCACGGCGGCATCCACGCTGCGCACCAGTTCCGCACGCACCTCGACGACGACGTCGGTATAGGCGGGAACATGGTGCGGGTCGTCGGCCCGCACCGACCGCCAGTGCATCAGCATCCAGGGCACCCCGGCCTCGGCCAGCAGGGCGGCCATGTTCGGATCGGCCCGCCCACCGGAGACGTCATTGACGATCGCGGCGCCGTGTTCGAGCGCGGCGCGTGCCACCGCCTCGTGCATGGTGTCGATGCTGACGGTGACGCCGGCGGCGGCGAGTTCACGCACGACCGGCACGACACGGGCGGTTTCCACGGCGGGGTCCACGCGGACCGCCCCCGGCCGGGTCGACTCACCGCCGACGTCGATGATGGCGGCGCCGGCGGCAACCATGGCGTGGGCGTGCTCGAGGGCGCGGTCTCGATCGAGGAACAGTCCGCCGTCGGAGAACGAATCATCGGTGACGTTGAGGACACCCATCACCCGCATGCGCGTGGAGCTCACCGGCGCAGGATCAGGTCCAGTGCCTCGGCCCGGGAGGCGTGGTCGGTCTTGAACTGACCGCGCACCGCTGATGTGGTCGTCACGGCACCGGGTTTGCGAATGCCACGCATCGCCATGCAGAGGTGCTCGGCCTCCATCACCACGATGACCCCGCGCGGATCGAGCTTGCGCATCAGCGCGTCGGCGACCTGCGCGGTCAGTCGTTCCTGCACCTGCGGACGCTTGGCATACAGGTCGACAAGTCGGGCGATCTTGGAGAGCCCGGTGACGCGACCGTCCCGGCCGGGGATGTAGCCGACATGGGCGACCCCGTGGAAAGACACCAGGTGGTGCTCGCAGGTCGAGTACATCGGGATCTGCTTGACCAGCACCAACTCGTCGTGCTGCTCGTCGAAGGTGGTGTTGAGCACCGCGTCGGGATCGGTGTAGAGCCCCGCGAAGATCTCCTTGTACGCCCTGGCCACCCGCGCGGGGGTGTCGACGAGGCCGTGCCGGTCGGGATCCTCGCCGACAGCCAGCAGCAGTTCCCGCACCGCGGCTTCCGCGCGCGGCTGATCGAACTCCGCCTGGACGAATCCGCTCGTGCTCTCGCCGTTCTTGCCCGACGTCGTCATCGACGCTCCGTTTCTGGTCAGCCTCGTGGAGGTGGCGGATTCTGCGGCGGGGGGCCGTAGTGGCCCGGCGGCGAACCGTGTCGAGGGCCACCGTACTGCCCATGCTGGGGATCGGGTTGCCCCGGCGTCGGCGGACCGTACTGCTGCTGTGGCGGGGGGCCGTACTGCTGCTGTGGCGGCGGACCGTACTGCTGCGGCGGCGGCCCGTACGGCGGCGGCGCGGTTCCCTCGCGCGGCGGCCAGCCCGGTGCGTGCCAGCCCGCGGGGGCGCCGTAGTCGGGTTGGGCGTGGCCGCCGGGAGCGCCGTGCGCACCGTTGGAGTCATTGGATCCGTTGGCGCCTGATCCGTTGGCACCCGATCCGTTGGCACCATTGTTGCCGCCGTCGGCGGGCCTGTTGGCTTCCGCCGCCCGGCTGGCCTCAAGGATCGCGGCCTTGTAGGCGGGCTCCTTCACCGGCGGCGGCCACGGCTCACCACGTTCGATCGCGATCTCACCCGGGGTCTTGATGGGCGGTTTGTCCGACGGTATCCGGCCACCGAAGTCATTGAAGATGGTGATCCGGGGACGCTTCTTGACCCCGTCGAAGATTGCTTTGAGCTCCTTGCGGTGCAGGGTCTCCTTCTCCAGCAGCTCGCCGGCCAGGATGTCGAGCACGTCGCGGTACTCGGTGAGGATCTCCCACGCCTCGGTGTGCGCGGCCTCGATCAGCTTGCGCACCTCGTCGTCGATGATCTGGGCGACCTCATGGCTGTAATCCGCTTGGGTACCCATGGAGCGTCCCAGGAACGGATCGCCGTGTTCGGTGCCGTAGCGGACCGCGCCGAGCTTGGCGCTCATGCCGTACTCGGTGACCATGGCGCGGGCGATCTTGGTGGCCTGCTCGATATCGGAGACCGCACCGGTGGTGGGCTCGCGGAACACGAGCTCCTCGGCGGCCCGGCCGCCCATCGCGAACACCAGCCGCGCGACCATCTCCGAGCGGGTCATCAGGCCCTTGTCGTCCTCGGGTACCGCGACAGCGTGCCCGCCGGTGCGGCCGCGGGCCAGGATGGTGACCTTGTAGATCGGCTCGATATCGGGCATTGCCCAGGCGGCCAGCGTGTGCCCGCCCTCGTGGTAGGCGGTGATCTTCTTTTCGTGCTCACTGATGATGCGGCTCTTGCGGCGCGGTCCGCCGACGACACGGTCGACGGCCTCTTCGAGCGCGGCCCCGGTGATGACGGTCCCGTTCTCGCGGGCGGTGAGCAGCGCCGCCTCGTTGATGACGTTGGCCAGATCGGCGCCGGACATGCCGACGGTCCGCTTGGCCAGCCCGTCCAGGTCCGCGTCGGGTGCGATCGGCTTGCCCGCCGAATGCACCTTGAGCACGGCGCGGCGGCCGGCCAGGTCCGGGTTAGAAACCGGGATCTGGCGGTCGAAGCGGCCGGGACGCAGCAGCGCGGGATCCAGGATGTCGGGGCGGTTGGTGGCGGCGATCAGGATGACGCCCTGGCGATCGCCGAAACCGTCCATCTCGACGAGCAGCTGGTTCAGCGTCTGCTCGCGTTCGTCGTGGCCACCACCGAGGCCGGCGCCGCGCTGACGACCGACGGCGTCGATCTCATCGACGAAGATGATGCAGGGGCTGTTCTGCTTGGCCTGCTCGAACAGGTCACGCACTCGTGAGGCGCCGACACCGACGAACATCTCGACGAAGTCCGAACCCGAGATGGTGAAGAAGGGCACCCCCGCCTCACCGGCGACGGCGCGCGCCAACAGGGTCTTGCCGGTGCCGGGAGGACCGAACAGCAGCACACCGCGCGGGATCTTCGCGCCGAGCGCCTGGTAGCGGCTCGGGTTCTGCAGGAAGTCCTTGATCTCGTAGAGCTCCTCGACGGCCTCGTCGGCGCCGGCCACATCGGCGAAGGTGGTCTTGGGCATGTCCTTGGAGAGCTGCTTGGCCTTGGACTTGCCGAAGCCGAAGCCCATCCGGCCGCCGGACTGCATCCGGGAGAACATCACGAACAGCCCGACCAGCAGCAGCAGCGGGAGCATGTAGATGAGCAGGGTGCCCAGCACACTGCCCTGGTTGACGACTGTGTTGATCTTGGCGTTCTTGGCACTGAGCTTGTCGAACAGCTGCACACCCACGCCAGTGGGGTACTTGGTGAGGATCTTGTCGCTGTTCTCGGTGTCACCGTTGCCGGACTTCAGATCGAGGCGCAGCTGTTGCTCGCGATCGTCGATCTGGGCGCTGTTGACGTTGCCCGCCTCGATCTGGGCCATCGCCACCGAGGTGTCCACCGGCTTGTAGCCGCGGGTGTCGTCACTGAAGTAGAAGAAGGACCAACCAAGCAGCAGCACCACGGCGATCGCCGTGAGCGTGCGAACGACATTCTTACGGTTCATACGTCAGTTCGGTTCATCGATATTCGCGGCCGCGCGGGTGCGCCGGCCGACCCGGTCCTTCCGATATACGCAGTTGGGAAACTAAAGGCTACCGCTTGAACAACGATCGGAAGTTCCCGGCCGGGATGCTCGTCACGGCCGGGAACGTGTGCTTGGGTGAGACGATGCTCACACCAACCCAGCGGTTAGTCGATACCAACGGCGTGACGCTGCGCGTGACGGAGGCAGGTGAGCGCGGCAACCCGGTGGTGGTGCTGGCTCACGGCTTTCCCGAGCTCGCGCATTCCTGGCGCCACCAGATCCCCGCGCTGGCGGCCGCCGGCTACCACGTTTTGGCTCCCGACCAGCGTGGATACGGTGGCTCGTCGCGTCCGGAGGCGATCGAGGACTACGACATCATCGAGCTGACCAACGATATCGCCGGACTGCTCGACGATGTGGGCGCCGAGCGCGCGGCGCTGATCGGTCACGACTGGGGCTCGCCGGTGGTGACGAACTTCCCGCTGTTCCATCCGGACCGGGTCCGTGCGGTCGCCGCGCTGAGCGTTCCACCGATCCCGCGGGCATCGGCCCCGCCCACCCAGATCTGGCGCGGGATCTTCGGCGACAATTTCTTCTACATCCTGTATTTCCAGGAACCCGGTGTCGCCGATACCGCGCTGGGCGCCGATCCGCGGGCCTCGCTGCAGCGGATGGTCGCACTGGAGGGCTTCGGCGGCCCGGTCGACGAGATGGCCGACCATCCGCTACCCCCGCTGCCCGAGTGGATGAGCGCCGAGGAGTTCGACGAGTATGCCCGGGCTTTCGAGGTGACCGGGTTCACCGGCCCGTTGAACTGGTACCGCAACTTCGACCGCAACTGGGAGCTCACAGACCCGGCTGCCGGCCGGGTGGTCACCACCACCATCACCGCACCCGTGCTGTTCCTGGCCGGCAGTGCCGACCCGGTGCTGAGCTTCACCCCGCGCGATCATGTCCGGGAGGTGGCCACCGGCGAGTACTACGAGGTTCTGCTCGAGGGTGCCGGCCACTGGCTGCAGCAGGAGCGCCCGACCGAGGTCAATGCCGTGCTGCTGGAGTTCCTCGGGGGGCTGGCGTGAGCGTGCCGCTGAACTTCGGGGTGTTCATCACCCCGTTCCATCCGCCCGGCCAGTCCCCCACCCTGGCTCTGCAGTACGACATGGACCGCGTCGAGGAGCTGGACCGGCTGGGGTATGACGAGGCCTGGTTCGGTGAACACCATTCCGGCGGTTACGAACTGATCTCCTGTCCCGAGGTGTTCATCGCGGCCGCCGCCGAGCGCACCCGCCACATCCGACTGGGCACCGGGGTGGTGTCACTGCCTTATCACCACCCGCTGATGGTGGCCGACCGCTGGGTGCTGCTGGACCATCTGACCCGTGGCCGGGTGATGTTCGGGACGGGCCCCGGCGCGCTGCCCTCGGATGCCTACATGATGGGCATCGATCCGGTCGACCAGCGCCGGATGATGCAGGAGTCCCTCGAGGCGATCCTGGCGTTGTTCCGCGCGGCGCCCGACGAACGCGTCGATCGCCAGACCGATTGGTTCACGCTGCGCGACGCGGCGCTCCAAGTTCGGCCATACACCTGGCCATATCCGGAAATATCGACCGCGGCAATGGTTTCCCCGTCCGGTCCGCGACTGGCCGGCCAGCTGGGAACCTCCCTGTTGTCGCTGTCGATGTCGGTACCCGGCGGCGCGGCAGCGGTCGAGACCACCTGGGATATCGTCACCGACCAGGCCCAGCGATCCGGCCGCGACGTCCCCGATCGCAAGGATTGGCGGGTGCTGGGCATCGTGCACGTCGCCGACACCAAGGAACAGGCCGTCGAGGACTGCACCTACGGGTTGCAGGACTTCGCGAACTATTTCGGCGCGGCCGGTTTCGTCCCGCTGTCCAACGCGACCGACGGCGGCGCCGGTGATGCCCGCGCATTCGTCGAAGACTATGCGGCCAAGGGAAATTGCTGCATAGGCACCACCGACGAGGCCATTGCCTACATCCAGGACCTGCTGGATCGCTCGGGCGGATTCGGCACCTTCCTGATGCTGGGACACGACTGGGCCTCGCCGGCGGCGACATACCACTCCTACGAGCTGTTCGCCAGGGAGGTGATCCCGCATTTCAAGGGTCAGCTGACCGCTCCGCACGCCTCCCACGAGTGGGCGAAGGGTATGCGAAATCAGTTGCTCGGCCGCGCGGGACAGGCGATTGTCAACGCGATCACCGACGCCGCCGACGACTCCGCGTCCAAGGTGACGAGCTGATGCGCGCCGCCGTCCTGCGCGATGGTGCGATGGTGGTCCGCGACGATGTCCCCGAACCCGTCCCCGGCCCAGGTCAGGTGCTGGTGGCCGTCAAGGCCTGCGGGATCTGCGGGTCGGACCTGCATTTCGCCTCGCATGGCGAGGAGATGTTGGCGGCCGGCGCGGAGATGGAGGGCATGCCCGACACGCTGGCAGACATCGATCTTGCGACCGATGTCTACATGGGCCACGAGTTCAGCGCCGAGGTACTGGACGCGGGCCCAGGTACCGACGCACCCGCCGCCGGCACGATCGTCACCTCGGTCCCGGTGTTGGTGTCAACGTCCGGTCTGGAAATGATCGTCTACAGCAACTCCACCGTCGGCGGTTACGCCGAGCGGATGCTCCTGTCGGCCCCGCTGCTGCTGCCGGTGCCCAATGGCCTGGACCCGCGGCACGCCGCGCTGACCGAGCCGATGGCCGTCGGTCTGCACGCGGTGAACACCTCGCGGGTCCAGCGCGGGGAGACCGCGCTCGTGATCGGGTGCGGTCCGATCGGGATCGCGATCATCGCCGCGCTGCGCTACCGTGGCGTGGAAACCATTGTGGCGTCCGACTTCTCACCCACCCGCCGTGAGTTGGCCGCGCGGATGGGTGCGCACGTGACAGTCGATCCGAGCCAGGGATCACCGTTTCACCGGAGCACGCCGGCAGTGGTGTTCGAAGCGGTGGGGGCGCCGGGCATCCTCGACGACGTCATGCGCAAGGCACCAGCAGGTACCCGGGTGGTGATCGCCGGGGTCTGCATGCAACCCGACACGGTGCACCCGTTCTTCGCCAGCGCCAAGCAGCTCAGCCTGCATTTCGTTTTCGGCTACGACCCGGCCGAGTTCGCCGAGTCGCTGCGGGCCATCGCCGAGGGGGATATCGACGTGGCCCCGATGATCACCGGCGAGGTCGGACTCGACGGTGTGGCAGGGGCCTTCGCAGATCTGTCCGATCCCGAGCGGCATTGCAAGATCCTCGTCACGCCGTGAACGGTTATGGTGCGAACATGACCTTCGCGCAACGATTGCCGGTCCGTGTCAGCCTTGCAGCCATCGCCGGCGCCCTCGCCATCGGGATGACCGCCTGCGATTCGAACTCCGGTCCGGTCGCGACGGGTCAGCCCGCCGCGGCGACGGGTCGACAGGTCACCGTCGTGGGCTCCGGCGAGGTGCAGGGCACCCCGGACACGTTGACGGTGTCGGCGGCGATGGAGGCGATCGCGCCCGACGTCTCCGGCGCACTGAACCAGACCAGTCAGCGCCAGCGAGCCGTGATCGACGCGTTGACCGGGGCCGGCATCGAGGAACGCGATATCAGCACCAGCCAGGTGTCGCTGCAGCCGCAGTACAACAACGACGGCACTCGTATCGACTCATACCGCGCCAGCAACGGGGTGGACGTGAAGATCCGCGACGCCGACCGGGCCTCCGACATCCTGGCTCTGATAGTCGACGCCGGTGGCGACGCGACACGGATCAACTCCGTGAGCTATTCGATTGCCGACGACTCCCAGCTGGTGCGTGACGCGCGTGCCCGCGCCTTCGAGGACGCCAAGGCCCGCGCCCAGCAGTACGCCGAACTGTCGGGCCTGAACCTGGGTGACGTGGTGTCGATCTCGGAGGCCTCCGGGTCGACTCCCCCGCCACCGATGCCGATGCCGCGCGGCGCAATGGCCGAGGCTGTCCCGCTGTCACCAGGACAGCAGACCGTCGGGTTCACCGTCACGGCGGTGTGGGAACTGAGCTGACTCCAGCCGTCTGACGGCAGAGGTGGGGCCAACCCAATCCGTGGCGGTGCCTGGTTCGCTGTGTAGTTGTCAAGGTGCGCTTCAGCTTTGGGGCCTTTGGGTTATGCGGCGGTGGGTAGATCGGTCATGGTGCGTCGGTTGTGGGAGCGCAGGTGTGCCGGCTCGGGTGCTTCTGGTGTGTGGGGTGGGATGAACCAGGGGTGGCGGTCCCTACCGAGGTAGACCTGCCAGCCCCCGTGATGGATGAGGGTGTGGTGTAGCCGGCAGAGCAGCACTCCGTTGTCCATACTGGTTGTGCCCGCCGGCACTCCAGGGTTGGATGTGGTGGGCATCGCACCACGACACCGGGCGCCCGCACCCCGGATGGGCGCACCCACCGTCACGGACGGCCAGCGCTTTACGGATGGCCGGGGTGAACAACCGCTGGGCGCGCCCGACATCCAACGGCATTCCCGGTGTGGTCGACGATCACCGAGGTCAGCGTGGCATCGCAGGCAATCAGATCGGCCGTCGCCGCGGAGACCGGGCCACCGAAGCCCAACCGATCCACACCCGCATCACCCACCCCCGGGGCGCCCGGTCGGATGAGGGTGACGTGCGGGAGCACCCCACCGGACATCGGACGCCTCGACTGCGACAGATAGGTGCGCAGCACCTGCCCGATCGCCTCGGCCCGCCGGGTGTTGATCGACCGGGGGTCCGGAGACCCGTCCGGTAGCGGTATCGGTCGGCACAACGGATCCAACGCCGCACACAGCTCTTCCCCGGTCGTCACGTCCAGATCGAGGGTGGCCTCAAACCGGCCCTCAGCGTTCTGCACCAGCGTCATCTCATTCAGCGTGGCGTCCTCGGCGACCGGCACCACCCGCTGCTCGACCGGTAGTGCCGCGACTCGGTCGAGGGCGATCGCCCGCGCCTTCGCCGCCACCTCGGCCGGCGTGGTCTGCACCATCAGTTTGGTCACCACCGCCGCCCGATCGTCGTCGGACAACGGTGCTCGAGACTCCACGTGAGTGACACCTTTGCCCACGGCATCGGCGAACTCGATACCGATCCCGCCCAACCGCTGCGCGACCGTCAACGCCGGCAACGACGATGCGGCGCGTCCCACCCGCACCGCCCGTGCCGCCGCACCCGGGGCCATCCCCAACAACCGGAGCAGATCAGCCCCGGTGCGTAGGTGCCGCCGACCCGGCACACCGGCCCGCTCGGCCGCCACCACCGCCGAGGAGATCACCACATCCAACAGATTCCGCGCCGACACCGCAGCAGCCAACACACCCAACAAGACCTCGTCATCGACCACCGGCCGCGGACAATCCACCAACCGACCTACGCCCGCCCCGACATCATCCCCCGGTGACACCGGAACAAGCTCATCGATCAACGCATCAACAAACACATCAAGACAGCTGGCGTCCATCACGGATACCGACTTCCCCCACAGCACCCACCAAGGGCACCATCAAACACACACAGCCCGCACGATCCCCCGAACAGGGACCGTCGAACCTCGCGGCGACCGAAGTCGCGGTCTGCGGCTCACCAAATCCCAGGATCGGGAACCGCGGCGTATTCGAACTTATGTTCGAGTCTACGCCGAAAGGCTGATTGCTGCAAGGAAAATTCTCGCAGCGGCACCCGCTACGGCGACTGGTAGACCTTCGGCTCCAGCGTGCCGATATAGGGCAGATCGCGGTAACGCTCGGCGTAGTCGAGGCCGTAGCCGACGACGAACTCATTGGGGATGTCGAACCCGATATAGGTGACGTCGACGTCGGCGCGCACCGCATCGGGCTTGCGGAGCAGCGTGCAGACGCGCAGCGACCGGGGATTGCGTGTCGCCAGGTTGCGCAACAGCCAGGACAGCGTCAGACCCGAATCGATGATGTCCTCGACGATCAGCACGTCACGGTCGTGGATATCGCGATCCAGGTCCTTGAGGATGCGCACCACACCCGAGGAGGACGTCGAGGATCCATAGGAGCTGACCGCCATGAACTCCAGCTGGGTGGGCACCCCGATGGCACGTGCCAGGTCGGTCACGAACATGACGGCACCCTTGAGCACCGTGATCAGGAGCAGATCCTGGTCACCGTCGCCCGCACGATAATCGGCGGCGATCTGGGCGGCGAGCTCGGCAGTCTTGGCCTTGATCTCGTCTTCGGATAGCAAGACCGACTTGATGTCGCCGGGATACAACTCCGCAGTCACGTCCACAGCGTAGCGGTGCTCACCCGACGGGTTCACGGTAGAGCGTCAGCAGCCCGTCCCGGCGGGCCACGAACAACCGCTCCGCGGGCACCTCATCGGGCACTGCCACCCCGCCCTGACCGCGCCATCGCGTGATCAGGGCCTCCACGGCGCGCAGCTGTCCGTCGTTGAGATCGCAGGCGCCATGTCCCAGCAGCCAGACGCGGATCACCCGGCGGCGGACCGCGCTGGGCAGAACCGCCAGAGCGGAGACGTCCAGGGTGTCGCCATCGGTGGCGTGGGTGTCGGCCAGCGCGTCCAACGCCTCGGTGTCCTCCCGCAGCGCGGTGGCGGTACGGGCCAGGGCCGCGGCCACGCCACCGCCGAGCACCTCCTCCAGCAGCGGGAGCACCTCGGTACGCAACCGGACCCTGGTGAAACGGGGATCGGTGTTGTGCGGATCGTGCCAGGGTGTGAGCCCCAGCTCCGCGCAGGCTGCCACCGTGGTGGCGCGGCGCTGCCCCAGTAGCGGCCGACACCACGGATCATCGAGCGGACGCATCCCGGCGATCGAACGGGCACCCGAACCGCGCCCGAGGCCGAGCAGCACCGTCTCGGCTTGATCATCGACTGTGTGCCCGAGCAGCACCGGCATACCGTCGCGACCGCGATCGAGAGCGCGGTAACGCGCGGTCCGCGCCGCCGCCTCCGGACCACCGGCGGTACCGACCTCGACCCGAAGAACCTGTGCGTCAACACATCCGAGCCGCAACGCGGTATCGCGCGCGGTGGCGGCCACCTGCTCCGAACCGTCCTGCAGTCCGTGGTCGACGATCAGCGCGGTCGTCGGTCGCAGCATCGCGGCCACCGCCGTGAGCGCCAGCGAATCGGCACCACCGGACAACGCCACCGCCCACGGCCCGGCAGAGCGCAGCTGTGTCGCAGCGAAAGCCGCTACGGCTGACCGTAATTGCGCTACAGGACCCGATCGATCCATCGCTGCGGTTCCTCGATCTCCTCCGGCTTGGGCAGCGTCTGCGCATCGGTCCAGATGGCATTGAAGCGATCCATCCCCACCCGGGACACCACCTCGTCGACGAAGGACTTGCCGCGGGTGTACTGACTGAGCTTGGCATCGAAACCCAGCAAGGTGCGGATGAGTCGCTGCAGCGGAGGTTGTTTGCGTTGGCGCCGTTCGTCAAAGCGATGCCGAATGGTGGCCACCGTCGGCACAACGGCGGGCCCGACGGCGTCCATGACGTGCTCGGCGTGTCCCTCCAACAACGTGCCGAGCACCAGCAACCTGTCCAGCGCCGCGCGCTGCGGTTCGGCCTGAACCGCCCGCAGCAACCCCAGTACACCGGTCGAATTCGGCTCGTCGGCGGAGCCGTTGCGTTGATTGCGCACATACTCGGCGAGCCGACCCACCAGGTCACCGATCTGATCGGCACCGTCACCTGTCAGCGTGTCCAGCGATGACGACATGTGCTCGGCCAGCCAGGGATTGGCGCGGAACTGGACCCGATGGGTGACCTCGTGCAGACACACCCACAGCCGGAAGTCGGCCGGATCGACCCGCAGTTGCCGCTCCACGGCAATGACGTTGGGATAGACCAGCAGTAACTCGCCGCCGTTGGAGAAGGGGTCGTACTGCCCCAGGATTCCGCTGGAGATGAACGCCAGCACCGCGCCCGTCTGGGCACCGGTGACCTTGCCGGCCAACGCCGCCGCGACGCCGCGGGATTGTTCGTCCGAGCCGCCGGTCATCGCCCGCATGGACTGGGTCGCCGCCTGCACCCACTGCGGACGGTCGACCACCCTGGCTTCGGGGACCTCGGCACCCTCGTTGAGGTGCGTCACCTCGCGGACCGGCAACTCGGCGGTGCGGGCAGCCTCGGCCAGCTGAGTGATGGCCTGATCACGGGTGTAGTCGGTGGTCGCCGGCGCGGGCCGGGACAGTTTGGCACCGACGGTGGCTGCCACCGCCCAGTCCACGGCGGCGCCGACCGACTGACTCATCCGCCGCACCCGCACAGTCGCAGCTTGGCGGCCAAGGCGTCGAGTGAGGTGCGACCGGTGGGACCGGCATTGTTGGACAACAACGCGAAGGTGAGCACCCGGCCGCTGCTGTCGGTGACGATGCCGGCCAGGCTGTTGGTGCCGGTAAGCGAACCGGTCTTGGCGCGCAACCAGCCCGCCGAGGCCCGCCCCTCGTCGGTGTCGAGATACCTGTTCGACAGCGTTCCGCTGCCACCGGCGATCGGCAGCAGGTCGACCAGCGGCCGCAGTTTCGGTTGGTCGTCTCCGACGGCGACAGCGATCACCTCGTCCAGGGTAAGCGCGGTCAGCCGGTCGTCGACCGAAAGGCCACTGGAATCAAACAGTTTGGCCCCGGTGGTGTCGATACCGGCGGCGCGCAACTGCCCGAGCACCGCTTGTGCCGCGCCGTCGAAGCTCTGCGGACGGTTCAGCGCGGCGGCCACCTCACGCCCGATGGATTCGGCCATCACGTTGTCGGACTCGTACATCATCTGGCGCAACCGCTCGATCAGCGGCGGCGATTGCACCGACGCGATCTCGTCGGCGTCAGCACTGGACCGGGTGCTGACCGTCACCGATGCCGGGTCGACACCCAACGCGACGGCCAGCGCACGGCCGGCATCCAGACCGGGGGTGCGCGAACGGCGCGAATCGTAGGACACCGGTTGGGTACGGCCGCCGTCGAGCATCACCGATTCCATCGGCGCGATATCGCCACCGTCGATGTCCAGCGGATCCCAGCCGATCGCCATCGTCGGGCCACTGTAGGCACTCAGGTCTACCTGCACCGCCGTGACCCGCACACCGGCCTTCTTGACCTGGTCGGCCAGGTCGCTGATCCGCGCCGCGCCCTTGTACCAGGTGGACTTGTCACCGCCGAAGGCCGACAGTGTCGGGTCGCCGCCGCCGCGCAGCACCACCACGCCGGGTCGGTCACCCTCGCGCACCGTGGTGGTCAGCCTGGCATCCCGGTCCAGGGTGAGCAGTGCCGCCGCGGTGGTCAGCGTCTTGTTGGTCGACGCCGGCTGCATGGGGATGTCCTCACCTTGGGACCACAGTTCCTGTCCGGTGACCGCATCGGTGACCCGGCCGGTGAGCATTCCCAGGTTCGGGTCGGCCAGCGCGGTGGCCAACATCGCCGCCATGCCCTTGGCCGTCGGCTCGGTCACCGCGTCGCCCAGCGGTGCCACACCGGGAGCCGCCGTCACCGCCGCCGGCTGGGCCGGCAATGCGTTCTTCGCCGCGGTCCGCGACGACGTCACGATCGCGGCGACCCCCACGACGACGGCGACAAGAACGAGAACCACCAGACCGATCACCAGGTGGGTTGATCGGCGCCATCGACCGGGCCGCATAACGTGCAGCGTATCGCTCCTCTAAGGTGGACCCGCCAGACCAACCGAGGCGAAGGAGCTGTTCGGGTGTCGTTCGACGTCGTCATCGAGATCCCCAAGGGGTCCCGCAACAAGTACGAAGTGGATCATGAGACCGGACGGGTCAAGCTGGACCGGTACCTCTACACCTCGTTCGGCTATCCCGCCGACTACGGGTTCTTCGAGGACACCCTCGGCGAGGACGGCGATCCGCTGGACGCCCTGGTGCTGCTGCCCGAGTCCGTCTTCCCCGGCTGCACTGTCGAGGCGCGGCCGGTCGCGATGTTCAAGATGACCGACGAGGCAGGCGGTGACGACAAGCTGCTCTGCGTGCTCGCCGACGACCCGCGCTGGGAGCACATCCAGGATGTCGGTGACGTCTCCCAGTTCGAGCTGGACGCCATCAAGCATTTCTTCGTGCACTACAAGGACCTGGAGCCGGGCAAGTTCGTCAAGACGGCCGACTGGGTCGGCCGCGAAGAGGCCGAGGCGGAGCTGCAGCGCTCGATCGAACGGTTCAAGGCCCAAGGTCACTGATCGGCTCCTGATTTAGCACCGCCGTAACACGCGGTAACCCGGCCGTGTCCTGGCCCTCTGATGATTGATGCGTGTTGCTGCATCAGGGAATCGGCCTGGACGTGTTCAACGCGTTGCCCGAACGCAAGGCCGTACATGCGCTCTACGAGTGCTGCAACAGCTACGTGCTGGCCCGCGAACTCGTCCGCGGCCGCCCTTATCCAGATCACGACGCACTGTTCCGCCGCGCCGATGCCGCGCTGTTCGAGCTGCCCGAATCCGCCGTGGATCAGATCCTGGACGCGTGCCCCGATATCGGCAGGCGACCGCGCAGCGCGAAGTCGCAGGCCGAACCCTGTGCGGTCTGGGATGACGATGCCGAACTGATGGCAGCGCTGAGCGCCGCCTCGCGGCAGTACGCGCAGCGCTACGGGTTCACCTTCGTGATGTTCGTCGACGGGCACTGCGCACGCGATGTCCTGGCCGCCGTCACCGACCGGATGCACCATGACATCGAGACCGAACGCAAGATCCTGCGCAACGAGCTGGCCAAGATCGGTCGAAGCAGGTTGGAACGGATGCTCGGCCCCGAGGGCGGTTACCAGAACTGGTAGATACGCCCGACGGTGATCGGCCATGATGGCTGCCATGACCGTCGACGGTGTGTGCGACCCCCGGTTCGAGCAAGTGGCCGACGCGCTCGGCCGAGCCATCGATGACGGTGAGGAGTGCGGCGCCGCGATCGCGATCGATATCGGCGGCGAACTGGTCGTCGACATCTGGGGCGGTCACGCCGACGCGGCGCGCACCACACCGTGGACCGCCGACACCATCGTCAACGTGTGGTCCTCCACCAAGAACGTCACCGCGCTGGCCGGGCTGATGCTGATCGACCGCGGCCTGGTCTTAGCGCAGACCCCCGTCGCCGAGGTGTGGCCCGAGTTCGGGGCCGGCGGCAAGGACCGCATCGAGTTCCGGCATCTGCTGACGCATTCCTCGGGAGTATCCGGGTGGGATCAGCCGGTGACACCCGAGGACATCCTGGACTGGGACCGCTCCACGACCATGCTCGCGGCGCAGTCCCCCTGGTGGGAACCGGGTTCGGCCACCGGCTACCACGCGCTCACCCATGGCCACCTGATCGGGGAAGTGGTTCGCCGGGTCACCGGAAAACCGTTGAAGCAGTTCGTCGTAGAGGAGATCGCCGATCCGCTCGGCGCCGACTTCCAGATAGGCGCCCGGCCCGAGGACGTCCCGCGGATCGCCGAGATCATCGCTCCGGCAGATCCTTTCGAGGGGATACCGCCCATGCAGGAGTGGACCGAGCAGATGCTCAAGACGTTCACCGGGCCGGCGCCGGACCCGCAGATCGCGAACACCCCACAGTGGCGGGCAGCAGATATCGGCGCCGCCAACGGGCACACGAACGCACGAGCCCTGGCCAAGATCCTGTCGGTGATCTCGCTGGGCGGCAGCGTCGACGGTGTCCGCCTGCTACGACCCGATACCGTCGAAGACATCTTCGAGCCACAGATCGAGGGACCCGACCTGGTACTGGCCGGGCACCACCTGCGCATGGGTCTTGGATTCGGTTTACCCAGTCCCGCAATCGGTTACATTCCGGACGGCAAGATCTGCTTCTGGGGCGGCTGGGGCGGATCCTGGGAGTCGATGAACCCGGACTCGCGCACCACGATCGCTTACGTGATGAACAAGATGGGCCCCGGCATCGAGGGGTCGGCCCGCACCGACCGCTACTTCCGGCTGATCTACCAGGCGCTCGACGGCATCGGTTGACCAACCGGTCAGCGCGTCACCACATTGTGCAGCGGCTCGCCACGCACCAGACGGCCGATATTGGCCGCGATATCGTCGACGCGGCCCCGGAAGGTATCGGTCGTGATGCCCGAGGAGTGCGGGGTCATCAGCAGGTTCGGCAGCTCGTGGAACGGAAGGTCCGCGGGTGCGCCGAGGGCGCCGCGGCCGGTGGCCTCGGGATAGCGATACCAGACGTCGATCGCGGCGGCGCCGAGACGGCCGGTACGCAGCGCGTCATAGACGGCGCGCTGGTCGACAAGCGGGCCGCGGCCCACGTTGATCAGGATCCCGTGCGGGCCCAGCGCATCGAGCTGGGTGCGGCCGATCATCCCGGTGGTCGCCGGTGTCAGCGGCGCTGACACGACCAGGACGTCCGATGCGCCGGCCAGCTCGTCGAGCCTGCTCACATCGTCCACCCGGTCGAGCCCGTGATCGCCGGTCACCCGGCCGGAACCGGTGACGGCCGCGCCCCCACACCCCCACTGCCGCAGCAGCTTCCAGGACTGTTGGCCGATATGGCCGAACCCGACGAAGCCGATCCGCGCACCAGCGAGCGTCGGTGGCTGGGCGATGGTGTCGTCGTAAACCGCGCTGGCCCAGACGTCCCTGCGCAATGCCGAATCCTGGGCCAGGAAGCCGCGACGCAACATGATGGCTGCCGCCACGACATACTCGGCGATCGACCGTTCGTGATGGAACGTGTTGGCCACCAACACATCGGGGGCCAGCGCATCGAACGCCACCCGGTCGGTACCCGCGCCGGCCACATGCACGAGCTCCAGTTTCTCGGCGACGGCGGCCATCTCGGCGGTGAACCGACCACCGACATGCACCGAGGCGTCACGCAGGCACTCGATCGAACCATCGGCATCCGCCCAGAACAGTTCGACACCTGTCGGTACCGCTGCCTCGAAGCGCGCCCGGTGTGGGACCAGGTTGCGATCTGCCACATAAACTTTCATGCGCGCTGCAGGCATGGCCGCTTGCTGTCGAACGTCCAGCCCGGGATCAGATACTGCATGGCGATGGCGTCGTCGCGGGCGCCCAGCCCCTCGGCGAGGTACAGCTGGTGCGCGGCTGCCACCCGGTCCTCGTCGAGCTCGACCCCGAGCCCGGGTGCCGCGGGCACGTCGAGGTATCCATCGACGATCTCGTACGGCGCCTTGGTGATGCGTTGGCCGTCCTGCCATGCCCAATGCGTGTCGATGGCGGTGATCTCTCCCGGTGCCGCCGCGGCAACCTGGGTGAACATCGCCAGTGACACGTCGAAGTGGTTGTTGGAGTGCGACCCCCAGGTCAGGCCCCAGGCCGCGCACAATTGCGCGACGCGCACCGAGCCGTTCATCGTCCAGAAGTGCGGATCGGCGAGCGGGATGTCGACGGCACCGGCCCGGATGGCGTGGCCCAGCTCGCGCCAGTCGGTGGCGATCATGTTGGTGGCCGTCGGTAGGCCGGTGGCGCGCTTGAACTCGGCCATCACCTCGCGCCCGGAGAACCCGCCCTCGGGCCCCACCGGGTCCTCGGCGTAGGCCAGCACGTCGGTCAGCCCCCGACAGGTCGCGATGGCGTCCTTGAGCAGCCATCCGCCGTTGGGGTCCAACGTGATCCGCGCCTGGGGGAAGCGACGGGCCAGTGCGGTGACGGCGGCGGCCTCCTCGGCGGCAGGCAGCACCCCGCCCTTGAGCTTGAAGTCGGCGAAGCCATAGCGCGCGTGCGCCGCCTCGGCGAGCCGGACGACCCCCTCGGGTGTCATGGCCTCGCGGTGTCGGACCTGCAGCCATTCCTCGGCAGGATCACCGGAGACGGCCTCGTCGGCGGCCGTGCGGTAGGGCAGATCGGTCCTGGCACTGTCCCCGACGAAGAACAGATACCCCAGGGCCTGAACGCGATCTCGCTGCTGTCCCTCCCCCAGCAGGGCGGCGACCGACACGCCGAGGTGCTGCCCGAGCAGGTCGAGCATGGCCGATTCGACCGCGGTCACGGCGTGCACCGTGACCCGCAGATCGAAGGTCTGGGCGCCGCGGCCGCCGGCGTCACGGTCGGCGAAGGTACGGCGGATGTCGCCGAGCACGTTGTTGTAGGCACCGATACCGCGGCCCTCGACAAGCGATCTGGCCTCGAGGAGCGTGCGCTCGATCGCGGCGCCACCGGGGACCTCGCCGACACCGGTGTTGCCGTCGGAGTCCTTGAGGATCACCAGGTTCCGGGTGAAGTAGGGGCCGTGTGCGCCGCTGAGGTTCAGCAGCATGCTGTCATGCCCGGCGATGGGGACAACCCGCATCTCGGTGACGATCGGGGTGCGCTTCGACGAGCTCATATCGACCAGCCTATAAATGTCGGTTGATGCACGTCCAACACTGATGTGGCATCAATTGATTCAGGGATTGAATGCTCGGGAACGTTCGCTGCCGACATCAGGCGAACCACTTATCGCCATTGGCCATCGGACGCAGCACCCGGCTGACCTTGTCACCGACGGCGCACAGTGCCTCGACGAGGCCGCGCTCACGTTCTGCGGTCAGCCGCGCCCTCGGTACCGAGGCGCTGATCGCGTCCTGAGCCGGCCAGCAGTAGCGCAGCGCGACGGCGAAACACCGCACTCCCTGGGTGTTCTCCTCGTCGTCGGTGGCGTAGCCGCGGATACGTACAGTGTCCAGCGCCTCGGCCAGCTCATCGTGGCAGGTGATGGTCGCCGGCGTGATCGCCGCCAACTCGGCGGGCAGGTGCTGGTGGCGATCGACGCCGGTGCGTTCGGCCAACAGCGCCTTGCCCAGCGCGGTGGCGTGTGCGGGCAGCCTCCTGCCGACCCGATTGATGGCGCGGCGATACTGCTGGGATTCCCGGGTGGCCAGGTAGACGATGTCGGTGCCGTCGAGGCGGCCGAGGTGGAATGTCTCGTCCCAGTCGCTGCGCAGATCGTCCAGGAACGGCGCGATCATGGGCAGATACGGATCTCCGTCAAGATAGCTGGTGCCCACCAGCAGCGCACGGATCCCGATGCCGTAGAGCGTACCGGTCTCGTCCGCACGCACCCAGCCCTGTGCCATCAGGGTGCGCAACAGTGCGTGTGCGCTGCTGCGCGGCATGCCGAGATCCTCGCTGATCTCCCGGATTCGGGCTGGCTCGTCCTGTCGCGCGGCCAGGTACTCCAGCAGCTCGACGGTGCGGACGGCCGACTTGACCCCCGCGCGTGCAGTCGATTCGGTCATAGCAGGCCTGTCTGTCGGACGACGAGAACCACCGCGCCCGCGGTGGATGCGGCGATGGCGGTCCACCGCTGCCGCAAGGGAGTGAGGATGCGGTTGGCATAGCGCGACAACACATATCCGAGAACCGCCGCCGGTATGAGCAGTGCGAACATCTGCACCGTGTGGTGGTCCACGGCACCGGTCACGCCCAACATGGCGATGGACATGAGCGAGCCGACCAGGAAGAAGCCGGCCATGGTCGCTCGCAGCTGGGCGCCACTGGTGCGCTGCCACACCAGCGCCATCGGCGGTCCGCCGATGGATGTCGCGGTACCGAGCACCCCGGAGGTGGCGCCGGCCAACATCAGGTTGCGCCGCCGGGGTTCGGGAATCCAACCCAGGCTGGTGATCGCCACGCCGGCCAGCACCACGGCCGCGATCAGGATCGCCAGGGCGCGTTCAGGAATGACCGCCAGCAGCAGTGCACCGGCGATGGTGCCGGGGACCCGGCCCAGCAGCGCCCACCCGGTTCCGCGCATATCGATGGCAGTGCCTTCGCGCAGCACCACCAGCAGCGTGAGCAGGGTGGCCAACATGATCAACGTGCCGGGTACCAGCGCGGGATCGATGATCGCGACCACCGGTGCGGCCAGCATGCCCATGCCGAAGCCGATGGAGCCCTGCAGGCAGGACGCCAACATCACCGCGACCATGATGACCGCGAACCCGGGCACGCTCGCGTTCATGTCCCGCACGCCCCGTGGTTCGAGGTCCCCGTCATCCCGCTCATGCGCTGTGCGACAACGCCGATGCCTCGTGCTGGGCAGGATGATGACATTCCGCAGTGTGGCCGGCGACCACGGGATCGACGGCCGACGGTGGACGCTGTCGGGCACAGATGTCGGTCGCGTGGGCACAGCGGGTCCGGAAGCGGCATCCCGACGGCGGATTCAGCGGTGAGGGCACCTCGCCCGTGAGCAGGATCCGCTCGCCGCGCGCCGCGTCGTGCAGCTTGGGCGCGGCCGACATGAGAGCGGACGTGTAGTGATGCTGGGGACGGTCGAAAACCGCTTCGGTGGGCCCGGTTTCGATGATCCGGCCCAGGTACATCACGGCAACCCGGTCGGCGACGTGGCGCACCACCGACAGATCGTGGGAAATGAAGACGTAGGAGATCTTCAGCTCCTGCTGAAGGTCGTTGAGCAGGTTGAGGATCTGCGCTTGAACCGAGAGGTCCAGCGCCGAAACCGGCTCGTCACAGATGATGACCTCGGGATTGAGCGCGAGAGCCCGGGCGATGCCGATGCGCTGGCGCTGGCCACCGGAGAACTCCTGCGGGTACTTGCCGAAAGCCTTCGCGCCCAGACCGACCAGATCGAGCAGGCCGCGCACCCGCATATCGCGGTCGGCGCGGGTCTTGTACAGGGATCTGTGTGTACGCCACGGCTCGGCGATGATCTCGGCCGCCGTCATCCGCGAGTTCAGCGAGGCGTAGGGATCCTGGAACACCATCTGCACGCGCCGCCGGAACTTCAGCAGTTCCTTGCCTTTGAGCGCGAACGGATCGATTCCCTCGAAGCTCACCGAACCCGCGTCGGGGCGTTCCAGCATCATCAGGGTGCGGGCGAGTGTGGATTTGCCACAACCGGATTCGCCGACCAGACCCAGCGTCTCACCGCGGGCCAGATCCAGATTGATGCCGTCGAGCGCGGTCAGTGTCTTGCCGCCGGATACCCGGAAGGACTTGGTCAGGTCGCGGACCTCGAGCACTGAATCGGCCGCCGTTGTCGAATCGGGCGTCATCGTCGAATCAGGCATGGGAGACCTCCGTGGGGAAGTGGCAGGCGGACGCGCGCCGGCTACCGACGGCCTGCAGGGCGGGTCGGGTGCTGCGGCAGATATCGGCGACCAGCGGGCAGCGGTCCTGGTACACGCACCCCGCCGGGATCGAGTGCAGGTCCGGCGGGCTGCCGCCGATCGATTTGAGGCCGGCACCGCGCTCGGCGTCGACCGGCACCGAATCGAGCAGCCCTTTGGTGTACGGGTGCTTCGGATCGGCGAAAACCTCGGACACCGGGCCGGTTTCGACGATGCTGCCGGCGTACATGACGGCGACGCGGTCGGCCTCCTCCGCGACAAGGGCCAGATCGTGGGTGATCAGCACGACCGCCATGTCGTACTCCGCACGCAGGCTCTTGAGCAGGGCCATGATCTGCGCCTGCACGGTGACGTCCAGCGCCGTCGTCGGCTCGTCGGCGATCAGCACCTTCGGGTTGAGCGCGACGGCCATCGCGATGAGCAGGCGTTGGCGCATGCCCCCGGAGAACTGGTGCGGGTAGGCCTTCATCCGTTCTTCGGGCTGCGGGATGCCCACGCGCGCCATCAGTTCCACCGCCTTGGCCTTGGCCTCTTTGGCCTTCATGCCGTGATGGATGCGGAACGGTTCGGCCAACTGGGTGCCGACGGTGTAGAGCGGGTTGAGCGCGGTCAGCGCGTCCTGGAAGACGATCGCCAATTCCGGGCCCGCCATCTCGCGCCGCTTCTTACGGCCCACCGAGAGAATGTCGACATCGCCGATGCGCGCCGTGCCGTCGGCGACCTGGGCCACCGGTTCGAGTAGGCCGACGAGCGCGGTGGCGGTCATCGATTTGCCGCAGCCGGACTCGCCGAGCAGTGCCAGCGTCTCACCGGTGCGGGCGGCAAAGCTGACATGGTCGACGGCCCGGACGGTGCCGGTGATGGTACGGATGTCGACGGTCAGTCCCTCGACCCGCAGCGCGGGATCGGCGTCCACCCGGTCCGTGGGGAGATGTTCTGCGACAGCAGTCATTAGATGGCCTTTCCGGACTTGGTGAAGCGGGACAGTCGCTTCTGCGGGACGGTGAGTCGCCACCGCTGGGCGGGGTCGGTGGCGATGCGGGCCCAGGCGGCCAGGATGGTCGCCGAGACGGTGGTGATCACGATGGCCAGCCCCGGCAGGAAGGACAGCCACCACGCGGTATGCAGGTAGGTGCGCCCCTGGGAGACCATCAGGCCCCAGCTGACATCGGGCGGCTGGATGCCGATACCCAGGAAGCTCAGCGAACTCTCCGCCAGCATCACGTAGCAGAAGTCCAGGGTCGCGACGGTGAGCAGGGTGGGCAGCACGATAGGCAGCACATGCCGGGTGATGATGGACCGCCCGCTTGCCCCGAACGTACGGGCGGCGTCGACGAATACGCGGCTGGACAGTTCGGCGGATTCGGCGCGGGCGGTGCGCAGGTACACCGGGATACGGGTGATGGCCAGAACCGCAACGATGTTGGCCGCGCTCGGGGAGAACACGTAGAGCACCACCACCGCCAACAACAGCGAAGGAAAGCTCATGATCACATCGGCCACGCGCATCGCGACGGTCTCCCGCCAGCCGCGGTAGTAACCGGCCCACATGCCGATGATCGAGCCGATGACCGCCGAGATCACCACGGCCGGAACGGCCACCGACAGGGTGGTCTGACAGGCCACGATCAACCGAGCCAGCATGCTGCGGCCCAGCGGGTCGGTGCCGAGCACATTGGCCCAGCCGTGGGCAAGGGTGAACGGCGCCTGATTGGAGTTGTCGAGGTCGATGCGGGTCGCCAGATCGCCGACCAGCATGGGGCCGAAGATCGCGGTGAGGAAGACCAGGCTGAGCACCGCCGCCGCGGCGGCGGCGACGCGGTCGTTGATCAGCAGGCGGAACCAGACTGAGCCGGCGGAGCTCTTCTTGGTGACCGGTTCGCCGACGATGGCGGTGGTCGGCTTGACCGGGACGAGATCGATCTGAGTGCTCATCTTCAGTTGGCTCCCTTAGACCTTGGCGGGTTCGCGGACGCGGGCATCGAGCAGCGCGTAGCACGCGTCGATGGCGATGTTGAGGATGAAGATGCTGACGGCGGTGAGCAGGACCGCCGCCTGCAGCACCGCGAAATCGCGTTGCAGGATGGCGTCGATCATGAGCTTGCCGATGCCTGGCCAGCCGAAGATGGCCTCGACCACCACCGCGCCGTTGATCAGGCCGACGGCCAGGTCGCCGGCCACGGTCAGGGCGGGAGCGGCGGCATTGCGCAGTGCGTGGTGGGTGACCACGCGCATATCGCCTGCGCCCTTGCTGCGCGCCAGCCGGACATATGGTGCCGAGAGCGCGGAAACCATTGCGCCGCGGACAACCTGGGTGAGCACGCCGAGAGGGCGGATCATCAGGGTCGCGATCGGCAGGACCCAGGACAACACACCCGCGTCGGTGCCGGAGGTGGGCAGCCAGCCCATCAGCACCGCGAACAGCCAGACGCCGGTGATGGCGAACCAGAAGTCCGGGATGGAGGCGGCGGTCATGGACAGCAGGCTGGAGAACCGGTCGGCCAGCGAGTTGGGCCGGTAGGCCGCCCAGCAGCCGATCACCACGGCGCCGATGATGGCGAGCAACATGGTGACGAATGCCAGTTGCAGGGTGGCCGGGAAGGCGCGCAATGCCATCTCGGCGGCCGATTCGCCGGTGCGCAGCGAGGTGCCGAAGTCGAGATGGATGACACCCTTGAAGTAGTCGAGCAATTGGACGATCAGCGGATCGTTGAAGCCGTTCGATTCGGCGAATGCGGCGCGCTGGTCGGCGGTGGCAGATTCGGGCAGGTACAGGTTGGTGGGGTCGCCGGTGAGCCTGGCGAGCAGGAAGACACCGAGCAGCACGATGATCAAGGGGATGGTGCTGGTGTATATCCGGCGCCGCAGGAATGCGAACATGGCGTGTCCTCTTTCGGGAGCGGTCGGGTCAGGACTGGTCGGCGCGGTCGCCGGCCGCGGGTGTCATCGCGGCCAGGCGCATCTCGTCGCCGGTCGCCGGGTCGGGGGTGTAGTCGACGCGTGACGACTTGCCGAGGATGCCCTTCATGTGGGCCAGGTAGGCCATCTGCATGATCTCCTGCGGCTCCTCGGCGAACAGTTCGGCGAAGGCATCCTGGCGGGCCTGCCCGGTGAGCGCCTCGGCGGCGCGGATCTTGGCATCGAACTCCGGTGTGCCGTATGCAGCCTGCGGGCCGTCGGAGAGCATGTACTGGTCGAGGGTGAAGGCGGCGTCACCGGCCTGGTTGCCGTGCATGATCATCAGCAGATAGGGCCCGGTATTCGCCGGGAACGGCCGCAACTGGTACTGCAATTGGCTTGCGGTGTCCATCATCTCGATCTTGACGTTGAGGCCGATCTCGGTGAACTCGCTCTGCAGCACCTCGATGGTCTCGGTGATCTTGGGAAACTGGGCGGTCCGCCCGATCAGCCGGATCTGGCGGTCGACGGGGACACCGTCGGCCTTGGCCTGGGCGATGAGTTCCTTGGCCTTGTCCAGATCGTGCGGCCACAGCGGCAGTTCTTCGTTGTAGCCGACGACACCCGAGGGGATCAGTTGGGCGGCAGGTTCACCCAGGTCACGGAACAGCGCCTTGACGATGCCGGTCCGGTTGACGGCGTAGTTGATCGCCTGACGCACCCGGATATCGTCCAATGGCGGCTCGGTGGCCTGCATCCGCAGGGCGGTGGTCTCGTTGTTCTGGAACGGCACGCCGAGATCACCGGCGCCGTCCTCGGGCCCGAGCCCGACAGCGATATCGGCCTCGTCATTGGTGATCATGGCGGCGCGCACGCTGCCCTCACTGCGCCAACGGTATTCGGCCTTGCCGAACGCCGGTGCCGCTCCCCAGTAGGTGGGATTGCGGGTCAGGGTCAGCTTCTGGCCGTACTCCCAGCGCTCGATCGCATAGGGTCCGGTGCCTATCGGTTCGCGCACCTTCTCGTCGACACTGGTGGTGCGCGGCACCATCTCGACGAACGAAATACGCAGCGGCAGAATCGGATCCGGTTCTGTGGTACCGATGACGACGGTTTCGGCATCCGGGGTACGCAGAGCCAGGCTCTCGTCGCCGAAAACATACCCGTCGACGTTGCACTGTAGGTCGGAATTCACGGCGCGGTCGATGGAGAAGGCGGCATCCTCGGAGGTGAAGGGTGCACCGTCGGAGAAGGTGACGCCGTCACGCAATCGGAAGGTCCACTCGGTCGGGCTGGTCTGCTCCCATTCGGTGGCCAACAGCGGCTGCAGGTCTCCGGTGGTGGCATCGCGCTCCAGCAGCGGTTCGGTGATGTTGGAGCGCACGACGATCCCGGTCGACGTCAGCGAGCTCTCACAGGGTTCCAGTGTCGGCGGCTCCTGTTGCAGCACGATGCGCAGGGTGTCGGGGTCATAGCCGCCGCCCCCGGAGTTGGCGACGGTGCACCCGGCTGCCAGCACAGCTGTACCGGCGATCACCAGCAGCCTGGGCGCCATGCGTGTCGCAGCCATCGGAACCTCCAGATCGGGAATTGGGCTGTACCGGCCAGCGGAGTGATGTCCATGTATGTGGACACCATCTGTGACGGTAGACACACCGTAGGAGCGCCGTTCCGACAGCGTCAACCGTCCGAAACGCGCGGATCTGCGGCCATTCCGCAGCTGGCCGACGCCGGCGCCGCGTTCCATAAATGGCCCATGAACTGCTGTTATGCCGCTCGCGTCCGATGTTTGATACCTCGAAGCGGTGGGCAAATCGCCAATCATGCATGTTCTGTATCAACCCATGCTATTTCCGTGTTGGACAGGTATCCGCAGGTCTCCCTACCGTGACATCGAGGAACGAAGGAGCCACATGGGAACATCAGCGCGATCCATCGACCGTGTCCTGCAGGTCGGTCCACTCAAACCTTCGCTGGCCGACACCCTCGCCGCCCGGTACGACGCCCTGGTCCTGCCCGAGGAGGACGCCGCCCGCGAGGCGTTCCTGGCCGAGCATGCCGACGCGGTGACCACCGTGGTGACATCCGGTCGCACCGGCGTGGACGCCGCTCTGATGAGCGCGCTGCCGCGACTGGGCGCCGTGATCAACTTCGGTGTCGGATACGACACGACCGATGTGGAGGCCGCCGAACTTCGGGGCGTCGGGGTGAGTAACACCCCCGACGTCCTGACCGACTGTGTCGCCGACACCGCCGTCGGACTGTTGATCGACACCATGCGCCAGTTCTCGGCATCCGACCGCTATGTGCGCGCGGGCCGCTGGACAGCCGAGGGGAGCTACCCATTGACCCGGCAGGTCAGCAACACCCGCGTCGGCATCATCGGGCTCGGCCGTATCGGTGGCGCAATCGCCAAGCGTCTCAGCGCCTTCGGCTGCACCATCAACTACCACAATCGCCGCCGGGTGCCCGATTCGCCGTACCGATACGTCGACACGCCCGTCGAGCTCGCACGCGATGTCGACGTGCTGGTGATCGCCGCCGCCGGCGGCAGCGCCACCAGCAAGCTGGTCGACGCCGCCGTGCTCGATGCGCTCGGCGCGCAGGGATACCTGATCAACATCGCCCGGGGCAGCGTCGTCGACGAGCAGGCACTGGTGAGCGCCCTGCGCGAGGGACGGTTGGCCGGTGCGGGTCTGGACGTCTTCGCGGCCGAACCGCAGGTCCCCGCCGAGTTGTTCGAGATGGACAACGTCGTACTGCTCCCCCACGTCGGCAGCGCGACCGTGCAGACTCGCGCCGCCATGGAGGCCCTCACTCTGCGCAACCTCGACGAGTTCCTGTCGACCGGTCAGCTGGTCACGCCGGTAGTGCAGCCCGCCGCCAGGGTGTAGCGGTCGATCGCAATGTGACCCTGACAGTGCCACCGTGGATATATATCCGTGACGACGCTGTCAGGGTCACATTGCGTTGTGCGAGTCAGCCTCCGAAGCCATCCAGCAGGTCGTCGGTGGTCCACTCCCGCGCCGGGAGCACATCACGCAACAGTCGCAGCAGCGCCGGGTTCGTGCTGTCCTGGCGCCAGCAGGCATCGAGTTCGACCGGCCGTTCGCGGAACGCACCGATGGTGCGGAACACCACGCCCTCGGGGTGCAGGGTGGCGGCCGACGCCGGCACCAGCGCGATGCCGATCCCGGAGCGCACCAGCACCAGCATCGTGTGCACCTGCGTGACGAACTGGACGTAGCGCGGGGTGGCCCCGGCGATAGTGAACGTACTGATCAGCAATTCGTTGAAATAGCGCGCTTCGACCGGTGAGTACATCACGACGTCCTCGCCGTCGAGGTCGTTGAGGGTGAGTTGGCGGGCCTGCCCGACCAGCGGATGGCCCGCGGGCAGCGCGGCCACCAGCTGCTCGTGCAGCAGCGGGCGAGAGACGATACCGGGGCGTTTGAGCGGCGGCCGGGCCATCCCCAGGTCGATGTCACCACTCATCAGGGCCTCGAGCTGCACCGAGGAAACCATCTCGCGCAGTTCGAGTTTGACGTCCGGCAGCTTCTCGCGGGTGCGCTCCAGCAGACGCGGCAGCACCGCGTGCGCGGAGGCCGCGGTGAAGCCCACCACCACGGTGCCCAGATCTCCGGCGGGTACCCGCTTCACGGTGAGCGCCGCGCTCTCGGCGAGTTGGAGGATGCGGCGGGCATCCGGAAGGAAGGCCGCCCCTGCCGGGGTCAGCGTGACGGTGCGAGTGGTGCGGTCGATGAGCTGGACCCCGAGTTCGGCCTCCAGCTGTTGGATCTGGCGACTGAGCGGGGGCTGGGTCATGTGCAACCGCTCTGCGGCCCGCCCGAAATGCAGTTCCTCGGCCACGGCGATGAAGCAGGACAATCGGGCCAGCGAGAACATCGATGCACTCCTCGTATCACCGCGCCACTGCGGGACGTCGGTGGTGCATCAGTTTAGCGTGCGGCGAAGCTCTCCAGTTCGTACCGAGTGTGGAAGTCACGCAACTTCTCGTAGCGGTAGCGGTTGTAGGCCATCGGCTCCAACACCAGCCACTTGGGCAACCGCCGCCGGGCCGCGCGGATCACCACCCGGTACAGCGTAAACTCCAGCTGCTTGGCCGAATTCCATTCACTGCCAATCAGTTCCATCATCACCGGATGGGTCGCCGATTCGGCACAGATGCGGGCCGGGCGTGCCAGCACCGGCACCATCAGCCGCCAGCCGGGCTCGATGAGTCGGTGCAGCCATGCCGGGCCGAACAACGTCGGCACCGGCGGACCCGAGAACTGATCGGCGGCCCACAGCAGGAACGGGTTGCTCGCCAGTTCGGTGGTGGCGACCTCGTCGTAGTAGGCGCGCATCTCGGCCACGGTGGCCGGCACATCGGCAGCGTCACTGGGCAGTCCGACATCGGCCATCGCACACACCGTGCGCCACACCACCTCGCGCTGCTCGTCGGAGAAGTGCTTGCCGTAGACCGCGGTGTATCCGGCGTAGAAGATGTTCAGCGAGGTGGTGCCGACCCACTTCCACAACGCAGGGTCCAGCGCGCTGAACCGTTCACCGGCGAAATCCCCCTTGCCGACCCCGTGTACCGCGCCATGCTTGGTCTTCAGTCGTTCGGCGGTGGCGCGCCGGTCGGCCTCGTCGGCGAACGCGAGCGGTCCGTTCCACAGGTAGCTGTTGATCCCTCGGTCGGTGAAGTTCGCCGCGAACCGACCGCTGGCGTCGACGGCGGCCGCGACCTTGCGGTAGGCCACCTGGTCCAGGGCGAGCCTGCCGAACAGACCGAAGGCCAGCGGTGTGCCCATCCACCAGCGCACGTCAGCAGCCAGTTCGTGGTGTGGTTGACCGGGATCCCAGGGTCTGGGCGAGGTGTCCGCCTCGACCCGTTGTGCCGTGCTCGTCATCGCCGGAACCCCCATCCGAGAAAACAGGAAACATCTGTGTGCAGATTGAGAAAAACAGCGTAGAGCCGCTGTGTCAAGATGGTCCGATGGCGGTCTCGCGGCGCTACGGCGGACAAACCGCCGTCGACCGGGTCGCCGAACGGCGTGCCAAATTACTGGCCGCCGGCCTGGAGTTGATGGGAACGCGCGGTATCGCCGGCACCACAGTGCGCGGTGTCACGGAGGCCTCCGGTGTGGCCGCTCGGTACTTCTACGAGAGCTTCGCCGATATCGAGGCGCTGCATCTTGCCGTCTACACCGAGGTCATCGAAGAGGCGGCGCGTCGGTCGGTCGCCGCGCTGGAGCAGGCACCCGATGATGCCCTGGCACGCACCAGGGCGGTGCTCGGCGAACTGGTCGACCTGATCCTCGGCGACCGGCGCAAGGGCCGGATCCTGGTGCTGGAGGCCACCTCCACACCGGCTTTGGGTCGTCGTAGCCTCGCCGAGTCGAGCCGGTTCGCGGGCATGCTGGCCGCCACCGCAGCCGGTGGTGACCCGGCTCGGGCCACCAATGGGCTGCCGACCGATCTGCGGCTGGTGTCGCAGTTCCTGGTCGGCGGGGTCACCGCGTCCATCGGAGCGGTTCTGCTCGGTGATATCGAGGTCGACCGCGAACACCTGGTCGACGTGCTGGTATCGCTGTTCGAGGCGATCCGCGCGGCCGCTCCCGGCTAACTGAGCTTGATGGCGGCGAGCTTCACTTCCCTTGCCGCCGTTTCCCATTGCGCGAACGTGGGCAGTCGATCACCGGCGAAGACCAGTCCCATCTGACGCTGCGCCTTCTTCGGCCCGTAGGAGGTGGCGATCCGTTCGGCCAACGCCGCCACCGCGGCGGGGTCGCTGATCAACTCGCCGCGCATCGTGGTGGTCTTGCCGCGGTAGGACACCTGCGCGTCGGCGCCGTCGCGGAAGTTGTACTTCCACTGCGCCTCCAGCAGCACGTACAGCACACCGTCGAGGTGGTGCGCACTGACCGGCGTCGCGTATCGCCTGCCCGTCTTGCGGCCAGTGAAGGACACCAGCATGAAGTCGCCGATCAACGCGCCCAGCGGAGTCTTGAGGGCGAACTTCAGTGTGGGATTGACGATGCGCAGCAGTAGTTCGGGTGGGTGGGCGGCATCGACGGCCGGCTGGTCTGCCATCCACCCACGGTAGCGGGGTGAGGCGGCTACCAGCGTGGGCTGGCGAGGGCGAAGTTCGGATCGACGGTCTGCATGTAGCCGGTGTCGTCCCGGTCGCGGATCCCGCAGGTCACGTACTGCTCATGTAGCGCGGCCAACGAGTCCTCGTCGATCTCGACACCCAGGCCCGGTCCGGTGGGTACCGGGACGGAGCCATCGACGAAGGCCAGCGCGCCGTCCTTGACGACATCCTCGGTCTTCCACGGCCAGTGGGTGTCGCAGGCGTAGGTGAGGTTCGGGGTGGCGCCGGCCAGGTGCACCATCGCCGCCAGGCTGATACCCAGATGCGAGTTGGAATGCATGGACAGGCCCAGCCCGAAGGTCTCGCAGATCCCGGCCAGCAGCCGGGAGCGCTGCAGTCCGCCCCAGTAATGGTGATCGGAGAGAACGACTTTCACCGAGTTCTTGAGCACCGCCGGTTTGAGCTGATCGAACGCGACGACGCACATGTTGGTGGCCAACGGCATCGGGGACTGCGCGGCGACCTCGGCCATCCCGTCCAGTCCGGGTGTCGGATCCTCCAGGTACTCCAAAATGCCTGCCAGTCCGGTGGCCACCTTGATCGAGGTCTGCGGGGTCCACGCGGCGTTGGGGTCAAGGCGCAGCGGGACACCGGGGAAGGCTCTGGCCAGCGCCTCGATACCGGCCATCTCCTCCTCGGGGGCGAACACGCCACCCTTGACCTTGATGGCGGTGAAACCGTACTCGTCGATGATGCGGCGCGCCTGGGCGACCAAGCCGTCGGGGTCCAGCGCCTCGCCGAACTGGTCGGGCTCGGCACCGGGATGGCCTGCCCACTTGTAGAACAGGTAGGCGCTGAACGGTACGGCGTCACGCACCTTGCCGCCCAACAGATCCGACACAGGTCTACCCAGTGCTCGACCCTGCACGTCCAGGCAGGCCACCTCGAACGGAGAGAGCACCTGGTCGACCGCGCTTGCCGTGGTGATCATGCCCGCGGTCCCCACCGCCGCATCATCTCCGGCCAACGCTACCGCGACCGCGGCGCGGATCTGGTTGAGCGCGAACACGTCCAGACCGGTGATGGCCGCGGCGGCGGCGTTCAACCGGGCCAGATGGCGGGTGTCGGCATAGGTCTCGCCGAGACCTACCAGACCCGCATCGGTGTCCAGTTGGATGATTGCCCGCAGCGCGTAGGGCTGGTGCACCCCCACGGTGTTCAGCAGCGGGGGGTCGACGAAGGCGACCGGGGTGATCCGCGTGCCGGTGATGCGGATGGCGCTCACGAGTTACACGGCTCCGCTCAGCGCATCGGCCAACACGGCGCGACCGGCTGCGACGATCGAGGCCAGTGCCGCGACATCCTCGGCGCTGGGCATCACCAGCGGCGGGCGCACCGATCCGGCGGGCACACCCTCCATCGTGACGCCGGCCTTGACCAGCGAGACGGCATATCCCGGGACCGTGTCGCGCAGCTGAACCAGCGGGATGAAGAACGCGTTGAGCAGCGCGCTCGTCAGCTCGATATTGCCCGACTCCAGTGAGTTGTAGAACGCCAGCGCCAGGTCCGGGGCGAACGCGAACGTCGCCGAGGAATACAGCGGCACGCCGATGGCGCGGAACGCCAACTGGGTCGTCTCGGCGGTGGGAAGACCGTTGAAGAACAGGAAATCCGGGTCGACCTGAGCCTTGACGGCAGCCACGATCCGCGCCACCTGGTCGAAATTACCGGTGCCGTCCTTGAATCCGACGACATTGTCGATCTTGGCGACGGCGACAGCGGATGCCTCGGTGAACTTCGCGTTGTTGCGGTTGTAGACGATGACCGGCAGTGTGGTGGCGCCGGCGACCGCGGCGACATAATCCACCAGGCCAGGCTGGGGCACCTCGACCAGGTAGGGCGGTAGCAGCAGGATGCCGTCGGCCCCCTCTTCCTGTGCGGCCAGCGCGAACGCCTTGGCCTGGGCCACCGCGCCGCCGGCTCCGGCGTACACCGGAACACGTCCGGCGATCACCTCGACGGCGGTGCGCACCACGGTGCGGAACTCGCCGAGTTCGAGAGCGTGGAATTCACCTGTGCCACAGGCGATGAACACACCGCCGGGGCCGGCCTCGATACCCTTGGTCAGGTGCGCCGAGAGCGCGTCGGTGTCGACCGCACCGGAGGCGGTGAAGGGGGTGACGGGAAAGAACAGCACGCCGTGGAATGTGGGACGCATCGTGGAAAGCTCCTTGAAATGGTGGTGGAGGGGTAGGTCAGTCCTGCGTGAGCCGGCCGTCGATGCGCCGCCACAGACGATCGGGATTGTCGTCGGCAACAGGGCTGGGCAGCAGCGATTTCGGGACGTTCTGATAGGCCACGGGACGCAGGAAGCGTTCGATCGCGCGGGCACCGACCGATGTGGTGCGCGAGTCCGATGTCGCCGGGAACGGGCCCCCGTGCACCATCGCATGGCACACCTCGACACCGGTGGGCCAGCCGTTGAACAGGATTCGGCCCGCCTTGAGCTCAAGCAGCGGAAGCAGTTCACCGGCCGCGGCTTCGTCGGAGGTGTCGGCATGCACGGTCGCGGTGAGCTGCCCCTCGACGCCGGCGGCGACGGTGTGCATCTGGGCAGTGTCGGCGCATCGCACGATCAGGCTGGCCGAGCCGAACACCTCGGCCTGCAGCTCTTCGTTACCCAGGAAGCTCTGCGCATCCGTACTGAACAGTGCCGCCTGCCCGCAGGTCTCGATAGCGCCGACCTGACCGTGTGCAACCAGTTCGGCTGCACCGCTGAGCATCTCGACACCGGACGCGTAGTTGCCGGCAATATTCGGCGTCAGCATCGGGGTGGCGGGCGCAGCGGAGATGGCCTCGCCGGCCGCGGTGACGAAGGCGTCGAGCCCCGGGCCGTCGACGGCGATGATCAGGCCCGGATTGGTGCAGAACTGCCCCGACCCCATGGTGAGCGAGCCGATGAAGGCCTTGCCCAGCTCCGCACCGCGGGTGGCCAGCGCACCCTCGAGCAGGAACACCGGATTGATGGAGCTCATCTCGGCGTAGACCGGGATGGGCTCCGGACGCGCGGCGGCGGCCGCCATCAACGCCGTTCCCCCGGAACGGGATCCGGTGAAGCCGACGGCCTTGATATGAGGGTCGGTGACCAGCGCGACGCCGAGACCCGGCCCGCTACCGAACAGCAGCGAGAAGACGCCGGCGGGTAGGCCCGACTCGGTGACTGCCGAAGTGACCGCACGCGCCACGATCTCCGACGTGCCCGGGTGGGCGTCGTGTCCCTTGACCACGACCGGGCATCCGGCGGCCAGGGCAGAGGCGGTGTCACCCCCGGCGACCGAGAAGGCCAGCGGGAAGTTGGAGGCGCTGAACACCGCGACCGGGCCCAGTGGCACGAACCGCTGGCGGATGTCGGGACGTGGCAGCGGAGTGCGGTCGGGCTGGGCGGTGTCGATGCGGGCACCGTTCCAGCTGCCTTCGCGCAGCACCTCGGCGAACAACCGCAGCTGGCCGGTGGTGCGGCCGACCTCGCCGGTGATTCGCGCGGTCGGCAGACCGCTCTCGGCGACGGCGCGGGCGATCAGCGACTCGGCGACCGACTCGATATGGGCCGCGATCGATTCCAGGAACCGGGCGCGCTGTTCGGCGGTGGTGGCGCGGTAGGCCGGGAAGGCCTCGGCGGCCGCCGCCGCGGCGGCGTCGACATCGGTGGTGTCACCGTGGCGGTAGACCGGTTCCAGCGGCTGCCCCGCCGCCGGATCGAACGCCCGGACCTCGTGGCCGGTGCCCGTGACGGGCGTCCCGGCGATGATCATCTGTCCGGTCAGCTGGGTGGGAAGAGTCGCAGTCACACCAGCAACGGTATGGAGAGAATCCATACATGTCCAAGACCATTTCAGTGGGCACTAATGCAGAACTTGGATAGGTCTGCACTCCGTGATTCAGGCGACGGCGCGGTGCCGCTGCGACAGCAGATCCAGCACCGTGCGTCCCAATTCGGCGAGATCGGGATCGGAACCGGATGCGTCGACCAACGTCACCCCATCGGCGACCCCGGCGGACTCGATATCGGCGATCAGACCGGCCAGACCGTGCACCGTCCCGGCGTAGCGCACGCCGTCGACCTCGCCCAGCGACGCGTAGGCGGAGCGGATGTCGGGCGCGACCGCGACCCCGACGTCGAGAATCACCGCCACGTCACCGTCGTCATGACGCAATCGGGTCCGCGCCCGCTGCGCCTGCTGCAGGTCACGAGCCGATACCCGCACCACGGGGTCGGCCCCCGACGTCAGCTCACTCCACGTCTCATCTGCCACGAATAGCCGCACGAGGCCACGTTAGGAGCGGCACACACCGCCGGCCAATGGTTGCGATCAGCACGACCGGAACGGAACAATCCGGCAGCCGCGCGCCGCGTGTGGACGGGTCACCGGGCTTCAGTAGTTTTATAGCCGTGACAGCAGCGGAAGCCGGGCAGGCCATCCCTTCCCAGTACCTACTCGCCGAAGCCGCTGCTCCCCCGCGGACCCTGGTGGACATCCTCTACGACACGGCGCGCCGGTTCCCGGACGCGCCGGCGATCGATGACGGCGAGGTTCAGCTCACCTACGCCGAACTGATCGGCGATATCGAGGAGAGCGTGCAGTGGCTGGCCGCCCGCGGTATCGGCCGTGGCGACCGGATCGGTATCCGGATGCCGTCGGGCAGCTATGCCCTCTACACGGCCATCCTGGCCACCCTGGCCACCGGCGCCGCCTACGTTCCCGTCGATGCCGACGATCCCGAGGAGCGCGCCGCCCTGGTCTTCGGGGAGGCCCAGGTGGTCGCGATCATCACCGAGGCAGGCCTTGTTCGTGGTCCCGGGTCCTCGCGCGGCTGGCGCGCCGCTCCCCCGTTGACCCGCGATGACGCCTGGATCATCTTCACCTCCGGGTCCACCGGAACCCCGAAGGGTGTGGCGGTCACCCATCGCAATGCGGCCGCCTTCGTCGACGCCGAAGCACAGATGTTCCTGCGGTCGGCACCGATCGGCCCGGGTGACCGCGTGCTGGCGGGGCTCTCGGTGGCGTTCGACGCCTCCTGCGAGGAGATGTGGCTGGCCTGGCGCAACGGCGCCTGCCTGGTGCCCGCCCCGCGGTCGCTGGTGCGCAGCGGGATGGATCTGGGCCCGTGGCTGGTCAGCCGCGACGTGACGGTCGTCTCTACGGTCCCGACGCTGGCTGCGCTGTGGCCCGCCGAGGCGCTGGAGGCGGTCCGGCTACTGATCTTCGGTGGCGAGGCGTGCCCGCCCGAACTCGCCGAGCGCCTCGCCGTGGACGGCCGCGAGGTCTGGAACACCTACGGTCCCACCGAGGCCACCGTCGTGGCGTGCGCCGCCCCCTTGGACGGGCGCTCCGCGGTCAGCATCGGATTGCCGCTGGCCGGGTGGGACCTGGCGGTCGTGGACAAGCAGGGCAGCCCGGTCGGTCTCGGGGAGATCGGTGAACTGGTGATCGGCGGCGTCGGCCTGGCCCGCTACCTCGATCCCGAGAAGGATGCCGAGAAGTACGCCCCGATGGACACCCTGGGCTGGGCCCGGGCCTACCGCAGCGGCGATCTGGTGCGACTGGAGGCCGACGGGCTCTACTTCCAAGGCCGCGCCGACGACCAGGTCAAGGTCGGTGGGCGACGGATCGAACTGGGCGAGGTCGACGCCGCGCTGGTCAACCTGCCCGGTGTCAGCGGCGGGGCGGCCGCGGTCCGCAAGACGACCAGCGGCACACCGCTGCTGGTGGGTTATATCGCATCCGCCGATCCGGCCTTCGATCTCGGTGCTGCCCGCGCGGCGTTGGCCCAGGCGTTGCCCGCGGCCCTGATACCGCGGCTGGTGCTCCTCGACGAACTGCCGACCCGCACCTCGGGGAAGGTCGACCGCAATGCGTTGCCCTGGCCGCCGCCGGGCGCCGCACCGGAGGACGAGCCCGACCTCGGCGGCACCATGGGCTGGTTGGCCGGGCTGTGGCGTGACGTGCTGGCCGCGCCCGTCGACGGGCCGGAAGCGGACTTCTTCGCCCTCGGCGGTGGCTCACTGTCGGCGGCGCAGCTGGTCACCGCGGTGCGTGGACGCTATCCGCAGGTGACCGTCGCCGATCTGTACGACCATCCGAGGCTGGGGTCGCTGGCCGGTTATCTCGACGAGCTGGCACCACCTCCGGAGGTGGTGCGCCGCGATGTGCGGCCCACCCCGCTGGTGACCCAGATCGCTCAGATCGCCTTGTCGGTCCCGCTGGCCACGCTGACGGGGCTGCAGTGGGTCATCTGGCTGGCCGTCCTGAACAACATCGCCGCCGCGATCGACCTGGTGCCGTGGGCGAACACACTGAACTGGTGGTGGTTGCTGGCCGGCTTCATCATCTTCATCACCCCGCCGGGCCGGATGGGCATCGCGGTGCTCAGCGCGCGGACCCTGCTGTCGAATCTGCAACCCGGAAGCTACCGCCGCGGCGGATCGGAGCACCTGCGGGTGTGGTTCGCCGAACGGCTCGCCGAGGCCAGCGGAGCGGAGAACCAGGCAGGCGCGCCGTGGCTGGTGTATTACGGCCGCGCCCTTGGTAACTCGATCGGCAAGGGTGTCGACCTGCATTCGGCACCGCCGGTCACCGGCATGCTGACCATCGGGCACCGCGCTTCCGTCGAACCCGAGGTCGACCTGACCGGGCATTGGATCGACGGCGACATCTTCCACGTCGGACCCATCAGCATCGGCACCGATGCGACCATCGGCGCCCGCACCACACTGTTCCCCGGCGCGACGGTCGGCAAGAACGCCGACGTGGCTCCCGGCTCCGGTGTCGTGGGCAAGGTGAAGAACGGGCAGTACTGGAAGGGTTCGCCGGCAGCCAAATCCGGTAAGGCCCGTCACCCCTGGCCCGACGAGCGCCCCGGCCGCGCGCCGTTGTGGGTGGGCATCTACAGCGTGACATCGATGTTGCTCGGCGCCCTGCCGTTGACGGCGCTGGCAGCGGGCCTGGCGGTGCTGGCCTGGGCGGTGCGCGGCACCGCGAGCCCGACCGACGCGTTGGTGCCCGCGCTGGCATGGACCCCGGTGGCCGCGCTGGTCGCGTTCGGCACCTACGCGGTGCTGACGGTATTGGGCGTCCGACTGCTCTCGCTCGGCCTCACCGAGGGGTATCACCCGGTGCGCAGCCGGGTCGGCTGGCAGCTGTGGGCCACCGAACGACTCATGGATGCGGCACGCAACTACCTGTTCCCGATGTACGCCAGCCTGCTCACGCCGTGGTGGCTGCGACTGCTGGGCGCGAAGGTCGGCAAGGGCACCGAGATTTCCACCGCATTGTTGACCCCGAAGTTCACCGAGGTGCAAGACGGGGCATTCCTGGCCGATGACACCATGGTGGCCTCCTACGAACTCGGCGGCGGCTGGATCCACGTCGCCAAGGCGACCATCGGCAAGCGCGCCTTCCTCGGCAACTCCGGTATCACCCAGCCCGGCCGGCGGGTTCCCGACGACGGCCTGGTGGCGGTGCTCTCGGCCGCCCCGCACAAGGCCAAGGCTGGGTCGTCCTGGCTGGGCAGCCCGCCGATCCGGCTGCGCCGCCAGCCGACGGCTGCCGACGCACTGCGCACCTTCAACCCGTCCACCGAGTTGAAGATCAAGCGTTCGGTGGTCGAAACCTGCAGGCTGATCCCGGTCATGGTGACGTTTTTCATCGGCGTCGCGGTGCTGGCGGCGCTGCACGCCCTGGCCGGCACGATCGGCTACGGCTTGACGGCGGTGGCAGGCGGAGTGGTGCTGCTGGTCGCAGGGGCCGTCGCCGGGGCGATCGCGGTGGCGGCCAAGTGGATCGTCATCGGCCGGATCACCGCCATCGAACATCCGCTGTGGTCGTCGTTCGTCTGGCGCAACGAGGTGGCTGACACATTCGTCGAGACGGTCGCCGCGCCCTGGTTCGCCAGGGCCGCCACCGGCACGCCGATCATGAACATCTGGCTGCGCGGACTCGGCGCGAAGATCGGCCGCGGCGTCTGGTGCGAGACCTATTGGCTGCCCGAGGCCGACCTGATCTCGCTGGGCGCGGGCAGCACGGTCAACCGCGGTTGTGTGGTGCAGACCCACCTGTTCCACGACCGGATCATGCGGATGGACACCGTGATCCTCGACGAGGGCGCCACGCTGGGCCCGCACTGTGTCGCGCTGCCCGCCTCACGCATCGGCGCGGGGGCCACCATCGGGCCCGCCTCGCTGGTGATGCGCGGTGACGAGGTCCCGCCGTGGACCCGCTGGCAGGGCAATCCCATTGCCCCCTGGACGAAGTCGAAAAAGAAGCGAGCCGAATGAGCAGTGCCAAGAAGGTCGCGAAGAAGACGGCACACACTCCCCCGGTGATCGACCCGTACCTGCCGCGCAACGGCAACTTCGGCTACCGGGTGTCACGCTACGAACTCGACATCGAGTACAAGGTGGCGATCAACCGCCTCGGCGGCACGGTCACCGTCACCGCGGTGACCCTTGCCGCGCTGCGCGCCTTCACCCTCGATCTCTCCGATGCGCTGGGCGTGTCGAAGGTGACGGTGAACGGCCGGCGCCCCAACAACTTCCGATGTCATGGTGGAAAACTGCACATCACCCTCGGTGAGACGTTGCCCGCCGGTGCGGCGATGACGCTCGTGGTGCGCTACGGCGGCACACCCAGACCGCTGCGCACCGTCTGGGGCGAGGTCGGATTCGAGGAACTGTCCAACGGTGCGCTGGTGGCCGGTCAGCCCAACGGGGCCGCCTCCTGGTTCCCGTGCGACGACCATCCCTCCGCGAAGGCCAGTTTTCGCATCCGGATCAGCACCGACAGCCCCTACTACGCGTTGGCCAACGGGGAACTGTTGTCCAAGCAGACCCGTGCGAGCCACACCACGTGGACCTATGAGCAGGCCGAGCCGACCTCGACCTACCTGATCACGTTGCAGATCGGCGAATACACCAGGCACCGGCTGAACAAGAGCCCTGTCCCGATGCACGCGGTCCTCCCGGATCGATTGCGGCGCAACTTCGACCACGACTTCGGCCGGCAGACACAGATGATGAAGTTGTTCATCCGCCAGTTCGGCCCTTACCCGTTGGAAACCGGTTACACCGTCGTCGTCACCGACGACGATCTGGAGATCCCGCTTGAGGCACAGGGGCTTTCCATCTTCGGTGCCAACCATTGCGACGGCCGGCGCAGTTCCGAGCGGTTGATCGCCCATGAGCTGGCCCACCAGTGGTTCGGCAATTCGGTGACCGCGCGCCGGTGGCGGGACATCTGGTTACACGAGGGCTTCGCCTGTTACGCGGAGTGGCTGTGGTCCGAGGAGTCCGGCGGGCCCAGCGCCGACGAACGCGCCCGCAACTATCACCGCAAGCTGGCCGATTCACCGCAGGATCTGCTGCTGACCGATCCGGGACCGACCGACATGTTCGACGACCGGGTGTACAAACGCGGCGCGCTCACCCTGCACGCCGTGCGCCATACCATCGGCGACGACAACTTCTTTGCACTGCTGCAGGATTGGACCGCCCGCTACCGGCACAGCACCGCGGTGACCGATGATTTCACCGGCCTGGCGGCCAACCATGCCGACGTCTCGCTGCGCGGGCTGTGGGACCGCTGGCTGTACTCCACCGACCTCCCGGACCTGTGACCGACGGCGGCTCCGCACTGCCGGCGCGCGGGCCGGTCACGCGGGCCAGCGTCACCACGGTCGGAATCGCCACCGCCTGCACCGCACTGTGCGGGTACGTGGTGCTGTATCTGGCCGCCCGCAGCCTGGAGCCCGCGGGCTTCTCCCTCTTCGGGGTGTTCTGGGGGGCGTTCGGTCTCGTCAGCGGCGCGGCCAACGGGCTGCTGCAGGAGGCCACCCGCGAGGTGCGGGCCGCGCGCACGCGGAGCGCACCCGAAGCATCCCGGACCCGGCCGATGTGGGTGGCCGTCGGCGTGGGCATCGGTGCGGCCGCCCTGATCGGCGTGACCGCACCGCTGTGGTCGGCCCGGGTCTTCACCGAGTACCAGTGGCTCAGTGTGGCGCTGCTCAGCATCGGTCTCGGCGGATTCTGCCTGCACGCAACGCTTCTGGGCATGCTGGCCGGCACCGATCGATGGACCCAGTACGGCTCGCTGATGGTGACCGACGCGGTGACCCGGGTGGCGGTCGCGGTGGCGGCGTTCGTCTTCGGCTGGGGGCTCGCCGGGTTCCTGTGGGCCACCGTCGCCGGCTGCCTGGCGTGGCTGACCATGCTGGTGTGCTCCCGAGGCGCCCGGGCGGCGGCCGCGCTGACCTGCGCGGGCAGCGCGCGCACCTTCTTGGCGGGCGCCTCGCATTCGGTGGCCGCGGCCGGCGCCAGCGCCATCCTGGTGATGGGATTCCCGGTGCTGTTACAGGCCACCAGCTCCGAACTCGGCGCCGCGGGCGGAGTGGTGATCCTCGCGGTCACCCTCACCAGAGCTCCGCTGCTGGTGCCGCTGACGGCCATGCAGGGCAACCTGATAGCGCATTTCGTCGATCAGCGCGACCGCAGACTGGGTGCGCTGCTCACCCCCGCACTGGTGGTCACCGCGATCGGCACGATCGGCGTCGCGGCGGCCGCGGTCGCCGGCCCCTGGTTGCTGCACACCGCATTCGGGCCCGAATATCAGGCGAGCGGCGCACTGCTGGCCTGGCTGACCGCCGCGGCCACCGCCATCGCACTGCTCACCCTCACCGGCGCCGCGGCCGTCGCGGCCGCACTGCACCGCGCCTACGCCGCCGGATGGATCGGCGCCACCCTGGCCGCCGGCGCACTGCTGCTGCTGCCGGCCGCACTGGAGACCAGGACCGTCATCGCGCTGCTGTGCGGTCCCGTGGTCGGCATCGCGGTGCACATGTACGCGCTCGCCCGATCCTGATCCATGACAGCATGAACCCGGCTTCGGGTCCCCACACGAGGAGAGATATGTCCTGGCTAGTGACCGGCGGTGCCGGGTACATCGGAGCGCATGTGGTGCGCGCACTGAAAGCCTCGGGCGCCGATGTCGTCGTGATCGACGATCTGTCCACCGGTATCGCCGGATTCGTGCCTGACGGCGTCGAACTGGTCACCGCCAACCTGCTGGACCTCGACACCGTCACCGCGACGCTGGCCGACCACGCCGTCAGCGGGGTGATCCACGTCGCGGGATACAAGTACGCGGGCGAATCGGTGAAGTACCCGTTGCACACCTACCGCCAGAACGTCACCGCGATGGCCACCCTGCTGGAGGCGATGGCGGCCACCGATATCGACCAGATCGTGTTCTCCAGCAGTGCCGCCACCTACGGCACCCCCGATGTCGAGATCGTCGACGAGCAGACGCCGACGGCGCCGGAGTCGCCGTACGGCGAGAGCAAGCTCATCGGCGAGTGGCTGCTGCGCGATGAGGCGCGGGCACGCCCACTGCGGCACACCAGCCTGCGCTATTTCAACGTCGTCGGTTCCGGCTCGGTAGACCTGTACGACCGCAGCCCGCACAATCTGTTCCCCAAGGTGCTCGACATGCTCTACGGCGGCCGCGTCCCGCAGATCAACGGCGGCGACTACGCCACCCCGGACGGCACCTGCGTGCGCGACTACGTCCACGTCTCCGATCTGGCGGACGCCCATGTCGCGGCGGCGCGCAGGCTGGCCGCCGGTGAGCCCGTCGAGCCGGTGTACAACCTCGGCAGCGGATCGGGGACGTCGGTGCGCGAGATCATGACCGCGATCCGGGACGTCACCGGTATCGATTTCGAGCCCGCGGTCACCCCGCGCCGGCCGGGTGATCCGGCCCGCATCGTGGCCGCGGGCACCCTGGCGGCGCGCGATCTGGGCTGGCAGATGCGGCATTCGCTGACGGATATGGTCGCCTCGGCGTGGGCGGCCCGACAGGCCGTCGGGCAGGACTATCCGACCGCGGGCTGAGCGACTGGACGGGCGTCCGTACAGTCGGCTGCGATGAAATGGGTCCCCAGGGTTGCCGCCGCGTTGATCGCGGCACAGCTGGCGATCCGGGCGGTGCTCGCCTTCGGTGGCTACTTCTACTGGGATGACCTGATCCTGATCGGCCGGGCGGGCACGCAGGGGTTGCTGTCCGTCGAGTATCTGTTCGACGATCACGACGGGCACGTGATGCCGGGGGCGTTCCTGGTCGCCGGGGCCATCACCCGATTGGCTCCGCTGGAATGGTTCTGGCCCGCTCTGAGCCTCGTGGTGCTGCAGCTGCTGGCCTCGCTGGCCCTGCTGCGCGTGCTGCACCTGATCCTCGGGTGGCGCCCGGTGCTGCTGGTCCCGTTGGTGTTCGCCCTGTTCACCCCGCTGACGGTGCCGGCATTCGCGTGGTGGGCCGCGGGGCTGAACTCGCTGCCGATGCTGGCCGCACTGGCCTGGGTGTGTGGGGATGCCATCCAGCTGGTGCGCACCGGCAACCGGCGTTACGCGGTGACCGGGGTGCTGGTCTATTGCGGGGGCCTGCTGTTCTTCGAGAAATCGGCGGTGATCCCGTTCGTCGCGTTCACGGTGACCGCCCTGCTGGCGTGGGTGAGCCGGGAACCGCTTGCCGCCGTGTGGCATCGAGGGATCCGCCTGTGGGTCGGGCTGCTGGCGGCCACCGCCGGCTGGATCGGGGTCTATCTGCTGGTGGTCGACCAGAAACGGTGGACGCTGGATCTGGGCATGACCGCCGAACTGTGGTGGCGCTCGGTGACGCACGGGATCGTGCCGGGTCTGGCCGGTGGACCGTGGGACTGGCAGCGCTGGGCCCCCGCCTCACCCTGGGCCACGCCGCCGGTCACGGTGATGGTGCTCGGCTGGATTGCGCTGGCCGCGGTGGTAGCGGTGTCGGTGGCCCGGAAACAGCGGATCGCCGCGGTATGGGTGGCCGCGCTGGGCTACGGGCTGGCCTGCCAGGTGCCGATCTATCTGATGCGCTCCTCGCAGTTCACCGCGCTGGAACTGGCGCAGGCCCTGCGCTACCTGCCCGATCTGGTGGTGGTGGCGACCATCCTGGCCGCCGTCGCGCTGAGCGCGCCCAACCGGCCGGGATCGGCATGGCTGGATGCCTCCCGGGGGCGCACCGCGGTGGTCTGCGCCCTGGCCGTCGCGTTCGTCGGCAGCAGCCTGTACTCGACATCGACATTCCTGCGGGTGTGGCGGGACAGCCCGGTGCCGCAGTACCTGCACAACGCCGAGGCCGGCCTGGCCGATGCACCGCGCGGGACGCCGCTGCTCGACCAGGAGGTCGATCCGCTGATCATGCAGCGGGTGGCCGCGCCGGAGAATCTGGCCAGCCACATGTTCGCGCTGTTGCCGCAGCGCCCCGAGTTCAGCGGCACCACCACCGATCTGCGTGTGCTCGACAGTACCGGCAGGCTGCGCGAGGCGCTGGTCACCTGGGTGCGGTCCATCGCCGCAGGTCCGATCCCCAACTGCGGGTATCTGGTGCAGACCGATGCCGACGTCACGATGCCGCTGGACGGTCCGCTGCTGCCCGCCGACTGGACCGCCGAGATCAACTACCTGGCCAACAGCGAAGGCTCGCTGACGATGTCGCTGGCCGAGGGCGCACCGGTGAAGGTGCCGACCCATCCCGGGTTGAACCGGGTCTTCGTGCGGTTGTCCGGCGCCGGTGACTCGATCACGGTCAGCGCGAACACCGCGGCACTGTCGGTGTGCATCGCGTCGGGACCGGTGGGATTCGTCGCTGCCCGCTGACACCGGCGTGTGCTGCCCCCGACTTGTCGGTGCCCGCGCCTACGGTTGGCTGATGATCTCCTCGGACTCGCGGCCCTCGACGGTGGCGCCGTGCAGACACTGCGGCATCGAGACCGTGTGGTTGCAGACCGTGTACGGCGGCTGGCACCTCTTCGACGCCGCCGAGTTCCCCACCGAGGACAGCGCGGCCGGTAACCGCTTCGCCATCCGGCGGCTGTCCCGGCAGGTGGTGGATCTCGACGATGTGTACGAGGGCAGGTGGCCGGCCACCTGCCTGCACCTGCACCGGTTCGAATGCCCGACCAGCTATGACGACGCGCGCTTTCATCAGCGCAGGCCGCGGCAGGCCAATGAGATCGACCTCGACGATCTGTTCGGCCGCCTGGCCGAGCGGCGGGAGGCCCGGCGCCGGGCGGGTTAGGGACGCGGCGCGATGAGTCGGCGGGCGGCCTCGATGGCGACGCCGCGGCGGCGCGCGGTCTCGACCGCGCCCTCTGCGACAGCGTCCGGATGCGGTAGATGCGCCCATGCCAGCCCCGCCGAGAACAGCAATACCAGCAGATCCGCGGGCCGCCAGCTCGGATCGACGTGACCGTCGGCCTGCGCCGTGCCGATGGCGGTCAGTGCCGCCTCCATGGGCGGCGCATCCTCGAACTCCGGTGCGCCCAGGTCGAATCCCTCCAGCCGCGCCCAGGTGACCATGCGCAGGTGCTCAGGCCGACGGCAGGCCAGGTCATAGACCTCGCCGACGAACTCGGCGACGTCGTCCGGACGTAGCCTGGCCGAACGGAAGAATTCGGCGCCATCGGTGACGAACACCTCGCGGAACAGCGCCTCCTTGTTGCCGAAATGCGCATAGAGGCGCTCCTTGCTGGCATGGGCGGCCCGGGCGATTCGATCGATCCGGGCGCCGGCCAGACCGTACTGCGCAAACTCGGCGCGCGCCGCGGAGAGGATGTCGTCGCGAAGCTCCGTCGTGCGTCTCACAGCCAAAGCATAACCAGACGAACCAGTTCGTTCGGTACGGTGTGGATATGTCCGTTATGACCGACACCGCCAATCTGATGAACCAGCCCGGCCGCATCCGTGCACTACGGCGGGCCGTCGAGACCATTGCCGACGGTGCAGCACCACTCGTCGACTTGTGCCGCCCTTATGTCGATGGACTCGATCACCTCCCTCGCGATGGCCGATTCCTGCTGGTGGGCAACCACACTCAGTCCGGAACCGAAGGGCTGCTGATTCCGTATGCGGTGCGTCGCGAACTCGGCACGCTGGTCCGACCGCTCACCGACCGCGCCTTCGGCAGGATGCCCGGCCCGGCGGCAGATCTGCTGGCCGCCTGCGGCGCCACCGTCGGCGCGCCCGAATCCGCGCGCGAACTGATGCGCCATGATCAGCCGATCCTGGTCTTCCCCGGCGGAGGCCGCGAGATCGGCAAGTTCAAGGGTGAGGAGAACACCCTGAACTGGCGGGGCCGCGCGGGGTTCGCCCGGATCGCCGCCGAGCACGACTATCCGATCGTCCCGGCCGGACTGATCGGTGGCGACGACGTATACCGGAGCTTCACCACCCGCGACGGGGCATGGGGCAGGCTCAGTGCGGCACTGTCGAGCCATATGGCGGGCAAGCCCGATATGGCGATGCCGCTGGTGCGCGGGATCGGCCCGACAATGATCCCGCGGCCACAACGGATGTACCTGCGTTTCGCCGAGCCCATCGACTCGACCCGACCTGCCGGCGTCGCCGCCGACGACTGGGCCGAGAGCCTCAAGACTCGTACCCAGGAATCCTTGGAAGCGGTGTTGGCCCAGCTTCTTCAGATTCGCGCAGCCGATCCGTACCGGCAACTGAACCCGCTGGCCTGGCGTGATGCCGTACAGCCATGAAGACGTGCAGTGATCAAGACGTGCAGTGATCAAGACGTGGAGCCACCCAGGGGAATCGAACCCCTGACCTATTCATTACGAGTGAATTGCTCTACCGACTGAGCTAGGGTGGCGCGCCTGCCTGGGCAGGCCCGACGAGTCTACGACAGCCCCCGCCCGCGGCACGAATCAGTTGCCGTTCAGACGCGCAGCGCCTGCCCGACCGTCGCGACCATGGCATCGACGGCGAACTTGGGCTTCACGTTCACCGCCAGCGCCTCCCGGCACTCCAGGACCGCCTCGATGCAGCGCAGCAGCCGATCCGGTGGCACATGGGCGGCCATCGCGCCGACCCGCTCGGCCATGTCCGGGTGATTGGCCGTCACGGTCCCCGCACCCGCCGACACCACCAGCGCATCACGGAAATAGGTCGCCAAATCCATCAACGCCCGGTCGAGCGCGTCCCGCGAGGCGCGGGTCTGGCGCGATTTCTGCCGCTGCTCCAGCAGCTTCATCGCGCCTGCCGCACCGCGCATCGCCCCCGCCGTGCCCTTACCGGTGCCCCCGGCGCCCAGCGCGGTGCGCAGTTCCTCGGTCTCGACCTCGTTGCGGTCCACCGTCTGAGCCTTGGCCTCGGCATCGGCGGTGGTCACCAACTCCTCGGCGGCCGCGTACGCGCGGGTCGGCGTCGCCGCGTCCCGCGCCAGCCCGAGCGCCCGCTCGCGGCGCTGCCGCGACTCCGGATCGGTGGCCAGCCGGCGGGCCCGGCCCACGTGGCCACCGCTGACCGAGGCCGCCCAAGCCGCGATATCGGCCGCGATCCCGTCGCGTTCGGTGAGCACATCGGCGATCGCATCGGTCGGTGGTGTCACCAGCGCGACGTGCCTGCACCGTGACCGCAGGGTCACCGCAATGTCCTCGGGATCCACCGACGGCGCACAAAGCAGGAACACCGTGGACGCCGGCGGCTCCTCCACCACCTTCAGCAAGGCGTTGGCCGCCCCCTCGGTGAGTCGGTCGGCGTCCTCGACGACCACGATCTGCCAGCGTCCGGTGCCCGGCCGGCGCGAGGCGATCTGCACGATCTCCCGCATCTCCTTGACCGCGATCGACAGGCCCTCGGGGATGATGCGGCGGACATCGGCGTGCGTACCCGCCATCGTCGTGGTGCACGCGCGGCATTCCCCGCAGCCCGGAACGCCCTCGGAGGTGCACTGCAGGGCCGCAGCGAAGCACACCGCGGCCACCGAACGCCCCGACCCCGGCGGACCGGTGATCAACCAGGCATGTGTCATCCCGCCTGCGGTGAGCCCACTGTGCGAACCCACGGCACGGGCCGCCAAAGCGGCCGCCACCAGCTCTTCCTCCACATGGTGCTGGCCCACCAGAGACGAAAAAACACCGCTTCCCACACCTGCACCCTAGTGCCACACAAGGACACGACACGGCGACAGCGGCGCCAGAGGTCGCAACCGACCGATACGGTAAACGGGTGAGTGCGGAGGCCATACCGATCGGGCGCATCAGTGCGTTCGTCCGATGGGTGGCCCGTACCCCCTGGCCGGTGTTCCTGCTGGGCATGGTCCAGGCCGACATCATCGGTGCGCTGATGGTGCTGGGGTTCCTGCGTTATGCGCTGCCCCCGGAGGATCGCGTGCAGCTCCAGGAGCTGCCCACCTTCAACCTCACCGTGTTCCTCGGCTTCCTGTTCGTGTCGTTCAGCATCGCCGCCTACGTGACGTTGCGGCTGCTGCTGCCGGTGATCCGCTGGCAGCGCCGGGACACCCTGATGGGCGATGTGGCGCCCATCAGCGAGGTCGCCCGCGCACGCGCGCTGAAGATGCCGTTCTATCGCTCGGTCATCAACGTCACCAACTGGCTGCTGGGCTCGGTGGTGTTCATCGTCGCGAGCTGGCCGGTGGCCAGCCGGTCGGCGCCGGTGGTCGCGGTGGCCTCCGCGCTGGGTGCCACGACGGTGGCCATCATCGGCTACCTGCAGTCCGAGCGGGTGCTGCGTCCGGTCGCGGTGGCCGCGCTGCGCACCGGCGTGCCGGAGAACTTCCGCGCACCTGGGGTGATCCTGCGCCAGGTGCTCACCTGGGTGCTGTCCACCGGCGTGCCCATCCTGACGATCGTGCTGGCGGTGGTGGCCAGCAAGTTCGAGGTGCTCAAGGCGCCCGCGGACAAGCTGGCGACCCCGATCCTGTTGTTGGCTATCGCCGCACTGCTCATCGGGTTGGTCGGCACCGTACTGGTGTCCATGTCGATCGCCGATCCGCTGCGCCAGCTGCGCTGGGCGCTCGGGGAGGTGCAGCGCGGAAACTACAACGCGCACATGCAGATCTACGATGCCAGCGAACTGGGCTTGCTGCAGGCCGGCTTCAACGACATGGTCCGCGATCTGGCCGAACGGCAGCGCCTGCGTGACCTGTTCGGCCGTTACGTCGGCGAGGACGTGGCCCGCCGGGCGCTGGAGCGCGGCACCGAGCTGGGCGGCCAGGAACGCGACGTGGCAGTGCTTTTCGTCGATCTGGTCGGCTCGACACAGCTGGCCTCCACGATCCCGGCCGCCGAGGTCGTCAACCTGCTCAACGAGTTCTTCCGGGTCATCGTGGACACCGTGAACAAACACGGCGGCTTCGTCAACAAGTTCCAAGGTGATGCCGCCCTGGCCATCTTCGGCGCGCCCATCGAACACCCGGACGCCTCCGGTGCCGCACTGGCGGCGTCCCGTGAACTGCACGACGAGCTGATCAACGTGTTGGGCCAGACCGAATTCGGTATCGGGGTGTCGGCGGGCCGGGCCATCGCCGGGCACATCGGTGCGCAGGCCCGATTCGAGTACACCGTGATCGGCGACCCAGTCAACGAGGCCGCGCGCCTGACCGAGCTCGCCAAGCTCGAGGAGGGCCACGTGCTTGCCTCGGCGAACGCGGTCAGCAGCGCCGTCGATGCCGAAGCGCTGGCCTGGGACGTCGGCGAGATCGTCGAACTGCGAGGCCGGTCGGCGCCCACCCAGCTGGCCAGGCCCGCGGTGCGCGCCATCGCCCACGCGCCACAGCCCGAGCCCAGCAGCTGACGCCTTCCGGCTAAGCCTTCTTGGCGGCTTTCTTGGCCGGTGCTTTCTTGGCGGGAGCCTTCTTGACCGCCGCCTTCTTCGCGGTCGTCTTCTTGGCCGCAGCCTTCTTGGTGGCCTTCTTCACCGGACCGCGGGCACGCCGATCGGCCAGCAGTTCCGAGGCGCGTTCGTCGGTGATCGAGAGGACATCGTCACCCTTGCGCAGGCTGGCGTTGGTCTCCCCATCGGTGACGTACGGTCCGAACCGGCCGTCCTTGATGACCATCGGCTTACCCGAGGCGGCATCGTTGCCCAGCTCACGCAGCGGCGGGGTGGCCGCACCCTGACGGCCGCGCCGCTTCGGTTCGGCGTAGATCGCCAGGGCCTCGTCGAGGGTGATGGTGAACATCTGCTCTTCGGTCGCCAGCGAACGAGAGTCGGTGCCGCGCTTGAGGTATGGCCCGTAGCGGCCGTTCTGCGCGGTGATCTCCTCACCGTTGGCGGGGTCGACACCGACCACGCGGGGCAGTGAGAGCAGTTTGAGCGCGTCGTCAAGGGTCACCGTCTCCAGATCCATGGAGCGCAGCAGTGAGCCGGTGCGCGGCTTGGGTCCGGTGGGCTTCTTGCCCTTCTTCGCCGGCGACCCCGCGCTGCCGTCATCGGGATCCTCGGGCTCGGGCAGCACCTCGGTGACATAGGGCCCGAAACGTCCGTCCTTGGCCACGATCTCGTGCCCGGATTCCGGATCGACGCCGAGGGAGCGACCCTCTTGCGGTGTCGCAAAAGCCTTTTCGGCGAGCTCAAGGGTGAGTTCGTCGGGTGTCAGCTCGTCCTTGAGATTGGCGCGCTGCGGCTTGAGTTCACCCGGGTTGTCCGGGTCTTCGATCATCCGCTCCAGGTAGGGGCCATTACGTCCGACGCGCACATTGATGGCGCGACCCTGGTCATCGTCGAAGAGCTTGATGGAGTTGACCAGTCGCGCGTCGATCTCCTCAAGGTTGCCGCCGACCAACTGCTTGAGCCCACCGGCCCGCGCGATCGAGCCGTCCACACCATGCTCGCCACCGAAGTAGAAGTTGTTGAGCCAGTTGGTGCGTCGCTCGTTGCCGGAGGCGATCGCGTCGAGCTCGTCCTCCATCGCGGCGGTGAAGTCGTAATCCACCAGCCTGCCGAAATGTTGTTCCAACAGGCCGATCACGGCGAACGCGACCCAGGACGGCACCAGTGCGCTGCCCTTCTTGTGCACGTAGCCACGGTCCTGGATGGTCTTGATGATCGACGAGTACGTCGACGGACGACCGATGCCGAGTTCTTCGAGCGCCTTGATCAGCGAGGCCTCGGTGTAGCGCGCGGGGGGTGAGGTGGTGTGCCCGTCGGCGGTCAGGTCCGCGGCATCGACCCGCTGCCCCTGCGTCAGGTTGGGCAACCTGCTCTCGGCGTCATCGGATTCACCGCCGGCCTGATCGTCGATGCTCTCGACATAGGCCTTCAGGAAGCCGGGGAAGGTCAGGGTACGACCGGAGGCGTTGAAGACGACCTGCTCGCCCGAACTGGCGGCGCCTGCGATGCGCAGGCTCAGCGTGGTACCGCGGGCATCGGCCATCTGCGAGGCAACGGTGCGCTGCCAGATCAGCTCGTAGAGCCGGAACTCGTCGGCCTCCAGCGCGCTGTGCAGCTGGCCGGGGGTCTGGAACACGTCACCGGACGGGCGGATCGCCTCGTGCGCCTCCTGCGCGTTCTTGACCTTGCGGGTGTACTGACGCGGCGTCGGATGGACATACTCCGCGCCGTAGAGGTCCCGGGCCTGGTTACGGGCGGCATTGATCGCCGACTCCGACAGCGTCGTGGAGTCGGTACGCATATAGGTGATGTAGCCGTTCTCGTACAACCGCTGCGCGATGCTCATGGTGCGCTCGGAGGAGAACCGCAGTTTCCGGCCGGCCTCCTGCTGCAACGTCGACGTCATGAACGGTGCATAGGGCTTGCGGGTGTAGGGCTTCTGCTCCACCGAGGACACGGCAAGTTGCGCGCCACGCAGGCCGTTGGCCAGGCTGGTCGCGCCGGCCTCGTCGAGGACGAGCACCTCGTCGGGGCGTTTGACCGCGCCGAGGGAGTCGAAATCACGTCCGGCGGCGACCCGGCGGCCGTCGACGGTGTTGAGCCGGGCGGTGAACCGCGGCGGCGACGCGTCCGGATCGGACACAGAGGCGTCCAGCTCGGCGCTGACATCCCAGTATCCGGCGCTGCGGAACGCCATGCGCTCACGCTCGCGCTGCACGATGATGCGGGTCGCCACCGACTGCACCCGGCCTGCCGAGAGCTTGGGGGCGACCTTCTTCCACAGCACCGGGGACACCTCGTAGCCGTAGAGGCGGTCGAGGATGCGGCGGGTTTCCTGGGCGTCGACAAGGTCGATGTCCAGATCACGCGGGTTTTCGGCGGCGGCCCGGATGGCCGGCTCGGTGATCTCGTGGAAGACCATCCGCTTGACCGGGACGCGCGGTTTCAGCGTCTCCAGCAGGTGCCAGGCGATGGCTTCACCCTCGCGGTCACCGTCGGTGGCGAGGTAGAGCTCGTCGACATCCTTGAGCAGTTCCTTGAGCTCGGTGACCGTGGCCTTCTTGTCCGGACTCACGATGTAGAGCGGTTCGAAGTCGGCGTCGACGTTCACCCCGAGCCGCGCCCACGGCTCGGACTTGTACTTGGCCGGGACATCGGCGGCTGCGCGTGGCAGGTCTCGGATGTGGCCGCGGGAGGATTCGACTATGTAGTTGGAGCCCAGATAGCCGGCGATCTTGCGCGCTTTGGTCGGCGACTCGACAATTACGAGACGCCGAACGGTACCGGTGCCTCCCCGGCTCCGGTCGTCGTCAGCCACCTTCTTCTACTCTCCACTTCTTTGTTGCCTGGCGGTATCTGTCACCGCAGGCAACTGACAATTTCGCATCCAGGACGGGCATGTGCAAACTGGCTCGCCCGCCGGACGGCCTCATATTCTCGGCCAATGTGCAAACGCTTCGGCATCACCGGGGGGTTCCCCGACGTTCTCGACCAGGCGTGACAGCCGTCGTCGACCGCTCACCCGCAACGCCGGACGCGGTCCGCGAGTACCGATCAGCGTCGGTGCGATTCCCACCCGCATCAGCGCCGATGCCAACGTGGCGTGGGTATCCGGCGCATGCGGATCCAATCCCAGCAAGTACCGGTCGGCGGCCTCGGGCACCCCGGCGGCCAGCGTCCAGGCACGCAGCGCACGCGGGCCGGGCACCCAGCTACCCGGCACCGTCTTGACCGCGCCGCGGGTCCAGGCTCCCGCGATATCGACCACGCGGGAGTCCAGCGCGGTGCGCACCAGGGGGTTGTCCTCCTCGGTGCGGGTCAGCTCGGGGGTCAGCCCGGCTTCGGCGATCATCTCGGCAAGCCCCTGGGCGCGCCACCACTTGTCGACCACCACCGACAGCCGCGCCTGCCCACCGACGGACACCACCTGTCCCTGGGCGGCCAGCAGGCCGGTCAGGTCGGCGATGGTCGGGGGCACCGACTCCGCCGAGAAGAAGGACAGTTGGCTCACATGTTCGACACTATCCGTGGTGGCCGAGACGTCGGTGCAATGGCACGGTCGGATACGAAAACACCCCCGGCCGGGCCGGGGGTGTCTTCGGTGTTGCGTTGGCTCAGACGGCGCGGACGCCGGTCGCCTGGGGGCCCTTGGGGCTCTGGCCGACCTCGAACTCAACCTTCTGGTTTTCCTCCAGGGTGCGGAAGCCCGACCCCTGGATCTCCGTGTAGTGGACAAAAACGTCAGCGGAGCCGTCCTCGGGGGCGATGAAGCCGAAGCCCTTCTCCGCGTTGAACCACTTCACAGTTCCCTGTGGCATCTTTCGTACTTTCCTTCTCTTACCGGGTGCGGTCCACCGACGTCCGGTGTACCGGGCCCGTTCCGACCGCTTACCAACGCGTGTGTCGTCGGAACTCGACCCGACCTACAACCCTCGCAGGAACCGCGATCGCAACGACGATCCTGCGGGTGCAAAAACACGAACACAGAAGCTGCGACCACCTTCAGTCAACCACGTTCAACGCGCCAGCAACAGTCTCGGCACGATCAAGTAGTCAACAATTCACCTGGGGATACATGCTGGTGAACACCGAAGGGAGCGTCGTGTCTGTGTCAGGGCGCAATACCGGGTCCGATTTCGGCCGTGACCTGCTGTCCTGCGCGGTGCGGGGCACTCCGGTCGACGAACATCCGATCCGTCATGTCGAAGACATCCCACCCCGGCGCGGCACGACCCTGCCCTGGCCGGCGTGGGCCCAACCCGACGTCGTGGCCGCCTTCACCGCACGCGGGGTGCACACCCCGTGGTCGCACCAGGTGGTCGCCGCCGACCTGGCCCACAACGGACGGCACGTGGTGCTGTCCACCGGCACGGCCTCGGGCAAGTCCCTGGCCTACCAGCTGCCGATCCTGACCACGCTGGCCGCCGAACCGTTGGCCCGCGCGCTGTACCTGTCCCCCACCAAGGCGCTCGGGCACGATCAGCTGCGCGCCGCGCACAGCCTGTGCGAAGAGGTGCCCGGCCTGCGCGGTGTCGCGCCGTGCGCCTACGACGGTGATGCGGGCACCGATCTGCGCCGCTTCGCCCGCGAACGGTCCCGGTGGCTATTCTCCAATCCGGACATGATCCACCTGTCGCTGCTGCGCAACCACGCCAGGTGGGCGGTCTTCCTGCGCCACCTCAAGTACATCGTCGTCGACGAATGCCACTACTACCGGGGTATTTTCGGCTCGAATGTGGCGTTGGTACTGCGCAGGCTGTTGCGGCTGTGCGCGCGATACTCCGGGTCGCCGACGGTCATCTTCGCCAGCGCCACGACCGCGGCCCCCGCCGAGACCGCCGCCCAGCTGATCGGTGAGACCGTCACGGCGGTGACCGAGGACGGCTCCCCGCACGGCGGGCGGACGGTGGCACTGTGGGAGCCCGCGCTGCTCGAGGACCTGGTCGGGGAGAACGGCGCGCCGGTGCGGCGGTCGGCCGGTGCGGAATCCGCTCGGGTGATGGCCGACCTGATCGCCGAGGGTGCCCGCACCCTGACCTTCGTGCGGTCGCGGCGCGGGGCCGAACTGACCGCCCTGGCCGCGGCGAACCGGCTGGAGGAAATAGCCCCCGACCTCGCCGACCGGGTCGCCTCCTACCGGGCCGGCTATCTGGCCGAGGACCGCCGCGCGCTGGAACACGCGCTCAGCGAGGGGGACCTGCGCGGGGTGGCCACCACCAACGCCCTCGAACTCGGTGTCGACATCGCCGGGTTGGATGCGGTGGTGCTGGCCGGGTTCCCCGGCACCGTCACTTCGTTCTGGCAGCAGGCCGGGCGGTCCGGCCGCCGCGGCCAGAGCGCACTGATCGTGCTGATCGCCCGCGACGACCCACTGGACACCTACCTGGTGCACCATCCGCGCGCGCTGCTGGCCAGACCGATCGAGAAGGTGGTGATCGACCCGGGCAACCCGTATGTGCTGGGTCCGCAGCTGCTGTGCGCGGCGACCGAACTCCCGCTGACCGACGCCGAGGTGCGGACCTGGGATGCCGAGGAGGTCGCGCGCACCCTGGTCGACGACGGATTGCTGCGCCGGCGTCCCAACGGCTGGTTCCCCGCGCCCGAGATCGATCCGCACCCGGCGGTCGACATCCGCGGCGCTTCGGGTGGACAGATCGCGATCCTGGAATCCGGTACCGGCCGCGTACTCGGCACCACCGGAACCGGCCAGGCTCCGGCGTCGGTACATCCCGGCGCGGTGTATCTGCACCAGGGTGAGAGCTACGTCGTGGACAGCCTCGACTTCGAGGGTGGTATCGCGATCGTGCACGCCGAGGACCCCGGATACACCACGGCCGCAAGGGAAGTCACCGATATCGCGGTGACCGGAGCCGGTGAGCGCCGGACCGTGGGTCAGGTGACCGTCGGTGTCGTGCCGGTCTCGGTGTCGAACACCGTCACCGGATACCTGCGCCGCAGCCTCGATGGTGAGGTCATCGACTTCGTCGAGCTGGACCTGCCGACCAGGACACTGGAGACCGTCGCGGTGATGTGCACGATCACTCCGGAAATGCTGTACGCCAACGGGATAGACCCATTGGCCGTTCCGGGTTCGCTGCATGCGGCCGAGCATGCCGCGATCGGGTTGTTGCCGCTGGTGGCCAGCTGTGATCGCGGCGATATCGGCGGGGTGTCCACGGCCTCCGGGCCGGAAGACGGGCTGCCGACCATCTTCGTCTACGACGGATATCCGGGCGGCGCGGGATTCGCCGACCGTGGATATCGGCAGATGCAACTGTGGTGGGAGGCGACGGCGGCGGCCATCGAGGCCTGCGAATGCCCCGCCGGTTGCCCGTCGTGCGTGCAATCGCCGAAGTGCGGCAACGGTAACGATCCGTTGGACAAGGCAGGCGCGGTACGCGTTCTGCGGATGGTGCTCGGCGAGCTGGCGGGACACTGACGCCGCGTTGTCCCCGACAGGAAGGCCCACCCCGCGTCGGCCGTCTCGCCGTGGTCTGCAGCGCCACACCAGCAACGCCGATCACACTTTCCGCATGCTCAAAACGGTCGGAAGACGCGATCCGTTTTCAGTCCCGGCGAACCAGGTACAGTCGGAAATTACCTTTTCAGCAGACCCCCTGCAACTCTTTTTGACGCCAGCGACGTCAAGAATGCGCATCCGAATCGGGGTTCAGCAGCACGTTCCTACGGATTCCGCAGCATGAGCAAACACCCGGCAGGAGCGTCGGGGCCAGTTAAACTCGCAGGCATGGACCACGACTGGCTGCTCGTGGAGACACTGGGTGACGAACCCGCGATCGTCGCCCAGGGATCGAGGACCAAGAACCTGGTCCCGATCAGTACTTTTCTCCGCCGTAACCCGCACCTGATGGCCATCCAATCGGCGATCGGCGAGACGCTGCGTGCCGGTCAGGCGCTGACCAGCATCACCCCCAAGAACGACCGCGTGATCCGCACCGAGGTGGTGCACATGTCCGACGGGGTGATCCACGGCGTACACCTCTGGATCGGCGAACCCGGCGCCGACCCGCCGGACCGGCCGGTACCCGGACCGCTGAAATGGGATCTGACGGCCGGAATCGCCACGGACACTGCGGAATCGCTGTACAACGCGGGCCGGGACGCCAGCGTCGAGGCAACCCAGGGCCGCGCCTTCGCCGAGGATCTGCCGGCCAGGGCTCTCAATCCCAACGAATCGAAGGTGTTGTCCATGGTGATCCGGGCCAAGCCCGGTCATGTGCTGTGCAGCACGTGGAACGTCACCGATTTCCGGGGTGAGCCGATCACCGTGGGTTTCGTGGCCAGGGCGATCTCCGAGGAGCAGGACGACGGCAGCGAACGGTTGATATGCCGAGCGATGAACTGGCGCAGCCTCGTCGAGGGGCCGGTGGTGCGACCCGACGATCTGGCGCAACGGATTCTCAACGGCCTTGCCGCGCCCGGCGTGCACCGGGCGATCGTCGACCTCAACCACTGGCGGCTGCTCAAATGGCTGGACAAGCCGTGCCCGTTCTTCGACTGGCGGGCCGGCGAGCAGGGCGAAACCGTCCTGCATCCCGGCGACGAACGCCACGTCCTGGCAATGGCACAGGAATTCGTTGACGGGCCGACCGCCCGGGTACTGCGACTGCCCGCCCACGGCGGCGGGTTCACCCCCATCCACGTCACCGTGAATCGCATCGAACTCGACGACGACACCTACGCGGCACTGATGTCGATGCGGTTGCCCACCGACGAGGAGATCGCCGCCGCCGAGCAGGAGGCGACCGCGGTCGAGGGTGCACAGTCAGGCACTCGTGCGGCACTCAAATCGCTGCTGCGGCTGCGCAAGATCACCGGCCAGACGGACTGAGAACACCATCGGCAGGCCCCGCCCTGGCCTCCGCCCGGGCGCTTCGGCCTGGCAGCACGGTGGTGGCCGTGACGCTGACCACCACATCCAGCCCGTGCACAGCGCACTCGACCACCGTGACATGGTTCGATTCGGCGACGGCTTGTGCTGCCGTGCAGGCACTCTGGTGACCGGCGGGCACCGATGCGGCGCCCGCGAGCGCGGCCAGATCGGCCCCCGATTGCGCGCGGTGGCGTGCCACCACCACCGAGCCGAGCACCAGCACCCCGACGGTCACCGTGAGCAGCACGACCATCAGCGCGGTCGCGATCAACGTCGCCGAGCCACGGTCCTCACCGGAACTGCTCGGCCATCGCCACCGCATCGCCGGAGATGACGATCCCTGGCAGCAGTGCCGTCGCCGTGCTGACGCGCACCACGACGAACGCACCGTCGCGCTGCGCCGAGATCGTCGACCCGGTCGGCCCGACCCGGCGCGCCGCGGCGACCCCGTCGTCGCCGCGGGCGAGCAGTCGCGCTGCCTCCCGCGCGGCGTCGACACACCGGATGTGCAGGACGGTCGCGTTGATACCGGCAAGGCACACCACCAACACCGCGACCAAGGCGGCGATCGCAAACGCCGCCTCCACCGTGACACCGCCGCGATCACCGCTCAGACACCGGTGTTCAGAGCGCGGGTGATGATGTTGGACAGTGCGGTCACGATCGAGTCGCCGGTCACCACGGTGTAGAGGATGGCACCGAAGGCGGCGGCGGCGATGGTGCCGATCGCATATTCGACGGTGCTCATCCCGGACTCGTCGGCGGCGACCACCATGACACGGGCCTGCATCCTTCGGATCATGTTGTGCAGCATGTTTTCTCCTTCTCATCGGTTACAGGCCTGACATCAGGTCACCGGCCAGCCCGGCGACCACCGGGACGATTCCCAGGCAGACGAAGGCGGGCAGATAGCACAGCCCGAGCGGGCCTGCGATCAACACCGAGGCGCGCTCGGCGGCCGCATCGGCGGCCGAACCCGCGTCGATGCGCACCTGGTCGGCCAGTTCGGCGATCCCGCCGGCCAGTGCCGCACCCGATACCGCCGAGCGGCGAGCCAGCCTGGCCAGCACCGCCCCGTGCGGGTCGGCGGTGCCACCGGGGTCTGCCCAGGCCCGCTCCGAACCCGCGCCCAGGACGAGGAGGTCGGCCGCGCGTATCAGCTGAGCACGCAGCAGCACCGGCGCCAGCGGCGCGGCCGCCGCAGCGGCGGTCGCGGTCGCCATACCCGCCGACAGGCAGGCTGCCAGGACGTCCAGACACGATGCCGCGGCCAGCGGATCATCGGGCAGCTCCGGCGCGCATCGCATCGGTGCCCGCATTCTGTGTGCGGGTCCGGCTCCGATCAGCACCGCCGCCGCGAGTAGCACCGCGGCCACGCTCATGACGCCACCGCCGTGATGATGCGGTCCGACCAGTACAGCCCCAGGCAGGACAGTGCCACTCCGATCAGCAGGATGACCCCGCCGGGCCCGCCGGCGACCAGGAACCGCACCGGCTCGGCTCCGATCAGCTGTCCCAGCAGGATTCCCAGTACCGGCATCCCGGCCAGTACCGCGGCGGTGGTGCGCGGTCCGGCCAGTCCGGCGTCCAGCCGCAGCCGGAACCTGTCGCGCTCGACGATGTCGTGCTGCGCGGCGCGAAGCAGCGTGGCGACCGCGAGGCCGTGATGGTGGGCCAACTGCCAGCAGAGCGCCAGCCGTCGCCATTGCGCGGGGATGGCGGAGGTCTCGGCCACCGAACTCAACCCGATGGCGATATCGGCGCCGAGACGCCCGTGCGCCGAGACGGTCCTCAGGCGGTCCCCGACCTGACCGCCGACCTCACCGGCCGCCGCGCTGAGCGCGGCCACGGGGTGCGCGCCGACCCTGAGCTCTCCGACCAGGACGTCCAGCGCATCGCGCAGTTGCAGCGCCTCCGCGACGGCCGCCCGTCGGCACGCCGCGCGCCGACGCCGGTGAGCCACGGTGGCCGCCACCAGGAGACATGCCAGAACGACCGTCGGCTCCCACCAGAGCATCGCGAGCACGGTTGCGGGTGCACCGAGCCACGCCGGTGAGATCCGCCGTCGTCGACGAGGTCGCCTCCGAGGCCCGAGTCGGTGACCGGCCGGCGTCGGCAAGACGAGCAGCGCCGCCGCCAACAGGATCACCGCCACCGTCATCGGATGCCCGCATCCTCGAACAGGTGGCGCAGCGCGTCGATCCCGTCGCCGAACCCGCGCCGCAGCTGCCAGGCGGTGCGCGCGCCTACCCAGCCATCATGATCGCGTTCTACGACGGCGATCTCGCGCACCCGCCGGATCCCGTCGCGGTCGCGCCCGACGTGCACGACGACCTGGATCGCGGCGGCCAGCTGGCTGTGCAGCGCGGTGCGGTCCAGTCCACCGAGCCCGGCCAACGCCTCCAGCCGCGCGGGAACCTCGGCTGCGCTGTTGGCGTGCACGGTGCCCGCGCCGCCGTCATGACCGGTGTTCAGCGCGGTCAACAGGTCCACCACCTCGGCGCCACGCACCTCGCCGACCACGATCCGGTCCGGCCGCATCCGCAGTGCCTGACGAACGAGGTCACGTACCGTCACCGCACCCACGCCCTCGACGTTGGGGCCGCGGGCGACCAGCTTCACCACATGCGGGTGTTGGGGCGCGAGCTCGGCCGCATCCTCCACGCAGACGAGACGTTCGGTGTCGGCCACCGTCCCCAGCAGCGCCGACAGCAGCGTGGTCTTGCCGGCGCCGGTCCCACCACAGACCAGGAAGGCCAGCCGCGCCGCGATGATGCCGGCCAACAGGTCCGCGGCGGGCTCGGCGATCGCACCAGCGGCGATCAGCGCAGCCAGATCCTGGCGGGCCGGTCGGAGCACCCGCAGCGAGATGCAGGTCCCCGCGGCCGCCACGGGCGGCAGCACCGCGTGCAACCGGACGGGATCGACCCCCACACAGCTCAAATGACCATCGACCCAGGGTTGGCTGTCGTCCAGCCTGCGTCCGGCGGCCAGGGCGAGGCGCTGCGCGAGCCTGCGCACTGCGTCCTCATCGGGGAAGCGGATGCCGCTGCGCCGCAACCCGTTACCGTCGTCCACCCAGACCGCGTCGGGCGCGGTGACAAGGACATCGGTGGTCCCCGAGGCACGTAACAACGGATCAAGCAGGCCGGCGCCGGTCAACTCGATGGCAACGCTGCGCATGTTGCTGAGTACTTCGGTGTCACCGAGCAGGCCACCGGATTCCGCGCGGATGGCGTCGGCGACCACCGCCGGTCGCAACGCGGCCCCGTCATGGGCGAGGCGTTCCCGCACCCGCTCGATCAAGTCGCTCATGCGGTGTCCTCGCAAGCGTCGCTCATGACCCCGCCCCCACCGGTTGTCCGCGCAGCACCTGCAACACCCGCACGGCGGCGAGTGCCAACGGCGACCGGGCGGCGAGCCGGAGCCCACCGCGCTCCAGCGCACCGGCCAGTCCGGGCTGCGGACGCATCGCCGCAAGAAGCGGCAGACCGATACCGTCGGCCAGGTCCGCAGCCCGCAGCCCCCCGGGCGCCGGCCCGCGCACCACCAGACCGAGATTCGGATTGATCTCCCTCGCCCACCGGGTGAGCGCACCGGTGGCGGCCGCCGAGCGCACATCGGCAGGTGCGATGACGACCACCAGATCCGCCGTGCAGAGCGCTGTTTCGGTCACCGGCGTAGCTCGGCGCGGGATGTCACAGACCACCGTGACCCCGGCGCGGCGACCGGCGTCCACGACCGCAGATATCGGTCCCGCCGCAATCTCCCCACCGCTGCGTCCGCCGGATAACACCGTCACCGTCCGCGACGTCGGCAACGCCCCGCGCAGTGCGTCGAAACTCAGCCTGCCCGCCCGCACCGCGAGATCCGGCCAGCGCAGGCCGGGCACGCCCTCGGTGCCCATCGCCAGGTCGATGCCTCCGCCCCACGGATCCGCGTCGACGAGCAGTGCCGAATCCGCCGACTGCGCCACGGCAGTGGCGAACAGTGAGGCGCCCGCACCGCCGCACCCACCGATGACAGCGAGGACACCACCGTCGCGACCGCCCGGGCCGGGGTCGGCGGCCGCGGCACCGAAGGCGCCGACGAGGTCCTCGTCCTGCTCGGGCAGCTTGAAGAAGTGTTGTGCGCCAACGGCTGCCGCACCCCGCCACTCCCACACTCCGGCATCGTCCTCACCGACCAGCAGCACGCGATCCCGTCGCGGCAGATCCAACTCCGCGAGGCGATGTGCGGACCCGGCGTCGAGCACGACGGCACGGGCGCCGAGCCAGGCTGCCCGCCCCGACGGACGTTCGGCATGCACCACCGGCAGGCCGGCGGCGGCGGCCACCCTGTCGATCTCCTCGCGGAGGGAGCTGCGCTCGACCACGGCCAGCAGGGTTGCGTTCGACGTCACCCCACCAGCCTGTGCGGACGACCCGCACCGCACCAGTGCCGCACGCACATCTGTGGATGAACCGGCGATTGTGGATAGACCAAAAGACTGAAAACAGCGTTCCGCAACCTCGCGGAAGGTCTCGATGTCGAGGAGAGGGCGGAAAAAGTCCGGAAAAAGGGACGACCCCCGCCAGGGGGGGAGGAGGCGGAGGTCGTCGTGTATCAGCCCCGGGGGGTCGGGCTGATCCACACTCGGCTAAGGCCGAGTGATTGCCACTATACACACGGATTCGCCGTGCAGTGCAAGTAGCGGACGACCGAATTCGCAGGTTATGTCGAAAATCCTGCAGATTGCGACAGGTGTCGTGAGCTGTCACTTTCCCAGCATTGGGAAAGTGTTGCCGCGTCGCGGGCGCCTATGCTGTGACCTGTGACGGTACCCGATGGTTCTGCCGATTTTGCCACCGCTCCCGATCCCGCAGTACAGGGCGGTCAGCCAGTTCGCACCGCGGCGTTCTTCGACCTCGACAAGACCGTCATCGCGAAATCCAGCACCTTGGCTTTCAGCAAACCTTTTTTCGACCAAGGACTTTTGAACAGACGTGCGGTACTCAAGTCCTCGTACGCCCAGTTTCTGTTCCTCATGTCCGGCGCCGACCATGACCAGATGGATCGGATGCGCACCTACCTCACCGATATGTGCAGCGGCTGGGACGTGGACCAGGTGCGATCCGTGGTCGGCGAAACCCTGCATGAGATCGTCGACCCGTTGGTCTTCGACGAGGCCGCCAACCTGATCGCCGACCACAAGCTCTGCGGGCGCGATGTCGTCGTGGTGTCGGCATCCGGCGAAGAGATCGTCGCGCCGATCGCCGCGGCCCTCGGCGCAACCCACGCCATGGCCACCCGCATGGTCGTCGAGGACGGCAAGTACACCGGGGAGGTGGCCTTCTACTGCTACGGCGAGGGCAAGGTCGAGGCCATCCGGGAACTGGCCGCCCGCGAGGGCTACGCGCTGGAGCACTGCTACGCCTACTCGGACTCGATCACCGACCTGCCGATGCTCGAGGCAGTCGGACATCCCTCGGTCGTCAACCCCGATCGCGCACTGCGCAAGGAGGCCGGCCAGCGCGGTTGGCCGGTGCTGGCCTTCACCCGGCCGGTATCGCTGCGCGACCGACTCCCGGCACCCTCCGGCGCTGCCGTGGCGACCACGCTCGCGGTGGGACTGAGCGCGCTCGCAGGCGGTGCGCTCACCTACTCACTGCTGCGGAAGCTGTTGCCGCCCACCGTTACCCGTCGGTAGCTGAGAGCGTCCTCATAACGATCGAGAATCACCCCCGTTTGACCCTTGCTGTGACCGCGGTCACGTAGTACAAAGGAGTGCACGGAGCTCGACAAGGCCAAGGCCACACCGGAAGAGAAGGTGTGATCTCCCGAGTCGAAACTCCTAGCACGGATCACCGGAACCCACGCGGAGCTCAAGCCGCGATACAGGCAGAAGCGTTGTGGGCCTGCGGAATCACGAAAAGCGAATGACGTGACAACCCCTTGGGTGGGGTTGCGCCCATAGCGCAACGTGAGAACGCCGAGGCCACCCACACAACCCACCTCAGCACGCTTGGTAACCGGAATCCGTGCTAGCGGGCGACGAGCCGTGACCGACGCAAGTGGGTCACGGAGCGTCGCCCGCTTCATTTGCTGGGCTGGTCGCGCGCGGCCTCCGCAATCGACAGTGCCTCCCGCGCTCCGGCGTGCAGCGCCTGACTGCTCAATACCAGCCAGGCACCCAATCCGTTCGGCGTGCCCGAGGCGAACCCACGCGCGGCGGCCCGGTAGTTCCCGGACTGCTTCATCCAGAACATCTCCGGCACACCGAGTCCGTGCGGATCCAGCCCGCTGGACATCGTGATCAGTCGCGACACCGCGCGGGCCACCACACCGTCGGCCGAACCGAAGGGCTCCAGGGTCAACAGTTCACCGTGCGCGACGGCGGCCAGCACGAAGGCGGGCACCGATGTGCCGCCGGTGACCAGTTCGGCCAGCATCTCCAGCCGTGGACCCACCTCCGGCGCCGAGCGCGGCCTACCCAACCGGTCGTCCTCGACCAGGTCCGCCGCCGCCAGCGAGTGCAACCGGGCCAACGCCTGCAGCGGCGCCCGCTGCCACACCTGCGTCAGCGCGGTCGCGCCACCTTCCAACGCCTCGGACACCCGCAATGCCCCGGCCAGCACCGCATCGGGTTCGCCGGACTCGGACAGATTCAGTGAGCCGCCGTCGAGCACCGAGCTCGCGCGCGCCGCGCGCAGGGCCGCCTCCGCCGCGGTCGCCGGCCAGCCCCGCAGATTGGTGCGGTGCCGATGGGCCCGGCCGAGCGCCTCGCGCGCCTCGTCACCGGCGGCGGCAACACCTTCCAGAGCCACCAGCGGGGCGAGTGGATCGGTGTTGTTCGGCTCCTTGCGCGAGCGCTCGTCGGTCATCCGAACAACGCTAGCCGACCGCTGAGCCTGCAATCCCCGACGTTCGGCGCAGTTCGACAGCCGTCCGCAGCGCATCTTGTGACGCTCCAACGCCGCTGCAACCTTCGGTGACTACGCTCACACCCATGAGCGAGACGACAGCGACGCAGACCGGCGTGCCCTCAGCCTATCCCCCGCCCGCCGAGTTCGCGGCCAATGCCAACGCCACGAGCGATCTCTACGATCAGGCCGAGGCCGACCGACTGGCGTTCTGGGCCACCCAGGCCGACCGACTGTCCTGGGGCACCCCGTTCACCGAGGTGCTGGACTGGTCGAACGCGCCGTTCGCCAAGTGGTTCGTCGGCGGCAAGCTCAACGTCGCCTACAACTGTGTGGACCGCCACGTCGAGGCCGGCAATGGTGACCGGGTCGCCATCCACTGGGAGGGCGAGCCCGTCGGCGACGCGCGCACCATCACCTACGCCCAGCTCCAAGACGAGGTCAACCAAGCCGCCAACACGCTCGCCGAACTCGGCCTGACCACAGGCGACCGGGTGGCCATCTACATGCCGATGGTGCCCGAGGCGATCATCGCGATGCTGGCCTGCGCACGGCTGGGCGCGATGCATTCGGTCGTGTTCGCCGGCTTCTCCGCCTCGGCGCTCAAGGCCCGCATCGAGGATGCCCAGGCCAAGATCGTCATCACCTCCGACGGCCAGTACCGCCGGGGCAAGGCCGCACCGCTGAAGACGGGTGTCGACGAGGCATTGGAAGGCCTCGGCTCCGGCAGCCCCGTCGAGCATGTTCTCGTGGTGCGCCGCACCGGGATCGACGTGCCGTGGACCCAGGGCCGCGACCTGTGGTGGGACGAAACGGTGCCCAAGGCATCGGTCGAACACGCCCACGAGTCCTTCGACTCCGAGCACCCGCTGTTCCTGCTGTACACCTCCGGGACCACCGGCAAGCCCAAGGGCATCGTGCACACCTCGGGCGGGTACCTGACCCAGGCGTCCTACACGCACTCGGTCGTCTTCGACCTCAAGCCCGAGACCGACGTCTATTGGTGCACAGCCGATATCGGCTGGGTGACCGGCCACACCTACATCGTGTACGGACCGCTGTCCAACGGAGCCACGCAGGTGGTCTACGAGGGCACGCCGGCGTCCCCGGACGAGCACCGGCACTTCCAGGTCATCGAAAAGTACGGCGTATCCATCTATTACACCGCTCCCACGGTGGTCCGGACCTTCATGAAGTGGGGCCGCGAGCTCGCCTTCGAACACGACCTGTCCAGCATCCGCCTGCTGGGCTCGGTGGGTGAACCGATCAACCCCGAGGCGTGGCGGTGGTACCGGCTGGTGTTCGGCGCCGACAAGACCCCGATCGTGGACACCTGGTGGCAGACCGAGACCGGGGCGATCATGATCTCCCCGCTGCCCGGGGTCACCCACTGCAAGCCCGGTTCGGCGATGACACCGCTGCCCGGCATCTCGGCCAAGATCGTCGACGACGACGGCAACGATCTCGCCCGCGCCGTCGACGGTGCCGAGCAGACCACCGGATACCTGGTGCTGGACAAGCCGTGGCCGTCGATGCTGCGCGGCATCTGGGGTGACGACGAACGGTTCAAGGAAACGTACTGGTCGCGCTTCGCCGAGCAGGGCTGGTACTTCGCCGGCGACGGCGCACGCTACGGCAGCGACGGTGAGATCTGGGTGCTGGGCCGCATCGACGATGTGATGAACGTGTCCGGACACCGCATCTCGACCGCCGAGGTGGAATCCGCACTCGTCGGGCACGCCGGGGTGGCCGAGGCCGCCGTCGTCGGTGCCACCGACGAGCACACCGGCCAGGGCATCTGCGCGTTCGTCATCCTCAAGAGCCACGCCGCCGAACTGTCCCACGAGCAGATGGTCGACGAGCTGCGCGCCGAAGTCTCCAAGGAGATCTCCCCGATCGCCAAACCTCGGGAGATCCACGTCGTCCCGGAACTTCCCAAGACCCGCAGCGGCAAGATCATGCGCCGACTGCTGCGCGATGTGGCCGAGGGCCGCGAACTCGGTGACACCTCGACCCTGGTCGACCCCAGCGTCTTCGAGGCGATCCGCGCCAGCAAGTAGCCGCCGGAATTCGGTCAGGCGATCGGCACGAAGCCGGCGCCTGGCCGATTCTTGGTGGCGATATCGGTGAGCACCGAGGACATCGACATGGTGACCGCCGGGGTGTGCAGCGGGATGTACTGCGTCACGCACGTCGGCAGGTCCTCGGTGAACGCGCCGTGGATCATGCCGACCAGTCTGTTGTTGACCGTCACCGGCGCCCCGGAATCACCGGGCTGGCCGCAGACCTGGTTGAGGATGGTGCCCGGATCCTGACCGGGACCCCACGTCACACCGCACGAGTAGCCGGTCGTGCGACCCAGCTTGCAGGCCACTTCGCCGAACGACGGGTCCGGTCCCAGCCCGTCGATCCGGAATCCCTTGACCGTGTTCACCGGTTGCACCCGCTGCGGGTCGAATTCGATGACCGCATAGTCCAGGTTGTCATTACCGGCGACCATGACGCCGAGCGTTCCCGCCGTCGGCACGCCTTCGGCGGCGACCACCGCGCCCGGCCCGCCGCAGTGCGCCGAGGTGAACCCGATCAACTTGCCCGCGGAGTCGTGGCCGATGGCGGTGAGTGTGCAGTAGGCGTGACCGTCGATGACGATCCCCGATCCGCCGCCGAGCGGAACCGGGCCGTCGGCATGTGCCACCGGGCTCAGCGCGACCGCCACGGGCGCCAGGACCGCGAGCGAAACAGTGCGCGCAATGGACTGCCAGCGGTGTCTCAACATCTCCCCGTTCCTCGGCTGGCCGCCATTCTATGTGGCGGAGCCGCCACCTCCTCGGACTGGAGCCCTCTCCCCGTCGCTTCGCTCGCCCTGAGATCTCTCCCCGTCGCTTCGCTCGCCTCAGATCTCTCCCCGTCGCTTCGCTCGCCTCAGATCTCTCCCCGTCGCTTCGCTCGCCTCAGAACATGGCAACATAGCCTCCTATGAGCACCAGCGACCGCAAGAACGGCGTGCCTGCCACTGTGACGTCGATTCCGCTCGTCGACCCGCACGCCCCCAAGGCCGACCCCTCCATCGGAGATCTGGTCAAGGATGCGACCGCACAGGTTTCCACCCTGGTGCGCGCCGAGGTGGAACTCGCCAAGGCCGAGATCACCCGCGATGTGAAGAAGGGCCTGACCGGCAGCCTGTTCTTCATCGCGGCCCTGGTCGTGTTGTTCTACTCGACCTTCTTCCTCTTCTTCTTCATTGCCGAGCTGCTGGATACCTGGCTGTGGCGCTGGGCTGCCTTCCTGATCGTGTTCGGCGTCATGGTGCTGGTCACCATCGCACTGGCGCTGCTCGGCTATTTGAAGGTGCGGCGCATCCGCGGGCCGCGCGAAACCATCGCCTCGGTCAAGGAGACCAAGGAGGCGCTGACCCCGGGCGCGGACAAGCCCGCCGAGGCCGCCAAGCCGGCCATCACCACCGACCCCTCCGGCTGGTAGCCGCTTCGCCATGATGGCGCGGCCGGACCCGTCGGTGGTCCGCATCGATGGGCCCTGGCGCCATTTTCAGGTCCACGCCAACGGTATTCGCTTCCACGTCGTGGAGGCCGAGGAATCCCCCGAGACCGAGGGCCGCGGGCGGGCCGATCGCCCACTTGTCATCCTGTTGCACGGTTTCGGCTCGTTCTGGTGGTCGTGGCGCCACCAGCTGCACGGTCGGTCCGACCATCGGGTCGTCGCGGTCGATCTGCGCGGTTACGGCGACAGCGACAAACCGCCGCGCGGTTACGACGGCTGGACATTGGCCGGGGACACCGCGGGTCTGGTCCGCGCACTCGGCCACAACTCGGCCACCCTGGTCGGACACGCCGACGGCGGTCTGGTCTGTTGGGCGACGGCCCAGTTGCACCCGCGGATGGTCGACGCCGTCGCCCTGATCAGCTCACCGCACCCCGTCGCGCTGCGCTCGTCGGTGGTGGCCGACTCCGCCCAGCGCCGCGCGCTGCTGCCCTGGCTGCTGCGCTACCAGCTGCCGCGCTGGCCCGAACACAAGCTGACCCGACACAACGCCGCCGAACTGGAACGGATCGTCCGAGACCGCGCCGGCCACGGCTGGGTCGCCACCGAAGACTTCGCCGTGACCATGCGCCATCTGCGGCAGGCGATCCAGATCCCGGGAGCGGTCCATTCGACCCTGGAGTATCAACGCTGGGCGATGCGCAGCCAGATCCGCGGCGAGGGCCGCAGGTTCATGCGCTCGATGGCCCAGCCGATAGATATCCCGCTGCTGCATCTGCGCGGCGCGGCCGACCCCTACGTCCTGGCCGATCCGGTGCGCCGGTCGCGGCCGTATGCACCCGATGGCCGATTCGAACACGTCGACGGCGCAGGGCATTTCGCACACGAGGAGAACCCGCGGGTGGTCAACACCGCGCTCGCCGAGTTCCTGGGCGCGGTCTACCCGGCCTGACCGATGCAGACGCCGGTCGGCACCGGCGCGGTGTTACCCACCTGCATGCGCTGCGGCAGCACCTGCTCGGCGGTCAGCACGAAACCGGTGTCGGCGTCATCGACGGCGGCACCGAAGACGACGCCGAGGACCTTGCCGTCCTTGTCGACCATCGGGCCACCCGAATTACCCTGCTTGACCGTGCCGCGGATGGTGTACACCGTCCGGTTCACCGTCGTCGAGTTGTAGATGTCGGGACCGTTGAGTTCGATCGTCTCGCGCACCCGCGCCGGGGTTGCCGTGAAATCGCCGCCGCCGGGATACCCCATGACGATGGCATCGGTGCTCGGCGCGGCCTCGGAATCGTCGAAGACCAACGGCACCGACGGCAGCTCCGGCACCGCAAGGATCGAGATGTCCTGGTTCGGGTCGTAGGAGACCACGGTGGCGTCGTAGGTCTCACCGTTGACCTCGACGGTGACCGTCTCCGCGCCGGCGACCACGTGGGCATTGGACATCACCCGGTTGGGCGCGATGACGAATCCGCTGCCCTCCAACACCTTCTGGCAGCTGGGCGCGACACCGCGGATCTTGACCACACTGCCGCGGACGGACTGCACCACCGGCGAGGTCGCCAACGCCGCATCGGGTGCGTCGACCGCCACGACCGGCGTGCGGCTGAACGGTTCCAGCACCGCGGGAAGACCCGAGGTGTCCAGTAATCCGGCCAACCGGGCAGGCACCTTCTGCAGCCATTCCGGCGCCAGATTGTTGACCTCGGTGAGCACCTTGGAGCCGCGCACCGCGCCGGCCAGGGTGGGCTGGCTGGTCAGCGGCGAGGCCAGCAACCACGCCGCGATCAGCACCGTCACCAACTGCAACGCCGACCCGATGATCGAGTCGACGAAGCGCAGCACCGGATTGCGTAACGCACCACGCACGGCCCTGCCGAGCACCACACCGGCGATCTCGCCGATCACGACCAGCGCCAGGATCAGGAAGAGGGTGGCGAACAGCTTGGTGCGGGGCCCGTCGATGTTGCCGACCAGATGAGGTGCCAACAACACACCGGCGACCGCACCCAGGACGACGCCGATGAAGGACAACAGCGATCCGAGTGCGCCGGAGCGCCAGCCGGACACCGCGGCCACGAAGGCGACGGCAAGGATTGCGAGGTCAAGCCACTGTGCGGGAGTCATCGTTGGGCTTCACCGTACTGGCTTGGCGACGACACCAAGGCCATTGCCTCCTCCAGTTCGCGCACGTCGTCGGTATTCCACGGTTGTGCCCACCCCGCGACGTCCAGCAGTGCCGAGATCACCTGGCCGGTGAAGCCCCACACCAGCATCTGGTTGAGCAGGAAGGCCGGCCCGGCGAAACGGCTGGTATTGGCCTGGCGGTACACCATCAACCGGTTCTCCGGATTGATGAACGCCCGCAGCGGAACCCGCGCCACGATGGCGGCCTCGGCCGGATCGACAACGCGGACCGGGCCGGGATCAGGCGAGTACGCCAGCACCGGCACCACATGAAAGCCCGTCGGGGGGATGAACATCCGATCCAGGACGGCCAGCGGCGTCAGGCGGGTGGTGTCCACCCCGGTCTCCTCACGGGCCTCGCGCAGCGCGGTCGCCACCGGACCGTCGTCCTCGGGGTCGGACACGCCGCCGGGGAAAGCGGCCTGCCCGGAATGGTTACGCAGCGAGGATGCGCGGACGGTGACCAACAGGTCGGTTTCCGGCGGCGGGCCGCCGAAATCGCCACGCGGCGGGCCGCCGAAATCGCCACGCGGCGGATAACCGCTCGGCGCGTCGGCGGGTCCGGAGAACAGCACCAGCACGGCGGCGTCGCGTTTGGTCCCGGCCCGCGTCGCCGCGGCATTGGCGGAGTTGATCGCGGCCAGCACGTCGGCGGGTGTGCGGTTTCGGTAGGCGGAGGGCACGGCGGCGACGTTGTCGAGCAACGGACGCAGCCAGCCCGGCGCGGCGTCCGGGGAGAGCTCAACCAACGGGCACCCCTATCAACGGATTCACCGCCGCGGCAATCTCGTCGGCGTCGGCGAACGGTCGCGGCAGAATTTCGGCCACGCTACCGTCCGCGCGCAGCACCACGGTGGCAGGCATCACGTTGGGAACCTTGAGCGCCGCGGCGACCAACCGGCGGCCGTCCTGCAGCGTCGGCAACCGCACCCCGAGCTCGGCCAACCGCAGCAGACCGGCGGATTCGTTCTCGTCCTGATGCACCGTCACCACCATCACCCGCTCACCCATCCGGCGTTGATACTCCTGCAATGCGGGCAGTTCGTCGGCGCACGGGCCGCACCAGTAGGCCCACAGGTTGAGCACCACCGGCCCGCCTGCCAACGCCGCCGCGACATCGACGGACGTGCCGTCTCCCGCGCATTCGAGGGTGATCCCGCGCAGCGGCTCGGGTCCGTCCCCGGTACCTGCGGGGCAGGGCGGCAGATCCGCCCGCTGCCTCGGCCCGGCCAGCGCCTCCGGGGTGTCGGCGGCCCGGTGATCACGCGCGGCGGGGGCCTGGGATGCAACGGATCCGGTGGGACCGGGTTCGGTGACGCCCAGCTCCCGCCACAGCGCGTAGCCGAGGGCGACGAAGACGATCAGGACCGCTACGGTCCACCGCGCCGAACGGCTCACAACCCGGCCAGTGCCAGCAGATGGTCGGTCTCCGGTCCCTTCACCAGGGCCGCCGCGGTCGCCTTGTCGGTCGGGCCCGCGCCATAGGAAGGACAGTCCTTGGCCAGCACGCACACCCCGCACGCGGGTCGTCTCGCGTGGCAGACGCGGCGACCGTGAAAGATCACCCGGTGGCTGAGCAGGGTCCACTCGCGCCGTTCGATCAGCTCGCCGACGGCGTGCTCGACCTTCACCGGATCTTCCTCAGCGGTCCAGCGCCAGCGCCGCACCAACCGCCCGAAATGGGTGTCGACCGTGATTCCGGGGATGTCGAACGCGTTGCCGAGCACCACATTGGCGGTCTTGCGCCCGATACCCGGCAGCGTGACCAATTCCTCCAGCGTGCGCGGCACCTCACCGTCGAAACGCGCCTCCAGTTCGGTGCCCAGATTGATCAGCGAGGTGGCCTTGTTCCGGTAGAACCCGGTCGGCCGGATCAGTTCTTCGAGCTCGGCGCGGTCGGCCTGCGCGTAGTCCAGCGCGCTGCGGTACCGCGCGAACAACGCCGGGGTGGTCAGGTTGACCCGCTTGTCGGTGCACTGCGCGGACAGGATGGTGGCGACCGTGAGTTCCAACGGGTTGGTGAAGTCCAGCTCGCAGTAGACGTACGGGAAGGCCACCGCCAGCGTTCGGTTCATCCGGCGCGCGCGGCGCACCAGGCCGAGGTGGGTCTCTCGATCCCAGGCGGCCTGCGATTTGCTCCGGGCGGTGCTGGCGGTCACCCGGACAAGGGTACTGACGGTGCCTCTGACGAGCCCTGACGGGCCGGTGCCGACCGGTGACAAAACGTGATCCCACCGAGATGTTCAGCGTGTTTACTCTTCGATGTGTCGTGGTTGCTGGTGTGCTTCATCCCGGGGTTGCTCATGCTGGCGACCTTCGGGCTCGAGCGCCTGGAGTCGGGCCTCGAGCGCGATACGGCGGCAGTTCGCCGCACCGACGTTCGCGAGCGCACCCAACCGATCCGGCAGGCGCCGCTGGAATACGCCGGATTGCCGACTCGCCCCGCACCTGCGCGGCGGGCCAATCCGCAGTTTCCGGCGACCCGCCAGGCCAATCGTGTGTAGCGTTGGCTCGTCGCCGACATGCCAACCACTAGACTGAATGCGCTAACCAGCTAGTCGGTTGGCGTGTGCATGTCATATCACTGGATGAGCTTAAGAGGGGCAACGTGGACGAGATCCTGGCCAGGGCCGGAATCTTCCAAGGGGTAGAACCCACCGCGGTCGCTGCGCTGACCAAACAGCTGCAGCCCGTCGACTTTCCGCGCGGACATACGGTGTTCGCCGAGGGCGAGCCCGGTGACCGGCTTTACATCATCACCTCCGGCAAGGTGAAGATCGGCCGACGTTCCCCCGATGGCCGGGAGAACCTGCTGACGATCATGGGCCCGTCGGACATGTTCGGTGAGCTGTCGATCTTCGACCCGGGCCCCCGGACCTCCAGCGCCACCACCATCACCGAGGTGCGTGCGGTGTCGATGGACCGTGAGGCGCTGCGCGCCTGGATCGCCGACCGTCCCGAGATCGCCGAGCAGCTGTTGCGCGTGCTGGCCCGTCGCCTGCGGCGCACCAACAACAACCTCGCCGACCTGATCTTCACCGACGTGCCCGGCCGGGTGGCCAAGCAGCTGCTGCAGCTGGCCCAGCGCTTCGGCACCCAGGAAGGTGGCGCATTGCGCGTCACCCACGACCTCACCCAGGAGGAGATCGCCCAGTTGGTCGGCGCCTCCCGGGAGACCGTGAACAAGGCCCTCGCCGATTTCGCCCACCGCGGGTGGATCCGGTTGGAGGGTAAGAGCGTGCTGATCAGCGATTCGGAGCGGTTGGCTCGTCGCGCACGTTAGTTCTTCACCAGATTTCGGCGCGGTTTCGTTCGCTCAGCGGACGTTTCCGCGCCGAAATCAGTTTCTGAGGTAGTCCAGCTGCGCCTGGGTCGACTTCTCCGCGGCGGGCCACAGCTTCTCGTCCACATCGGTGTAGACATGCGCGACGATCTGCTTGGCCGTGGCGTCCTCCCCCAGCTCGCGCAAGGCCGCCCGGACCTGGTCGAGTCGGTCGTGCCGGTGCGCCAGATACTGCGCCGACACCTCGGCCAGGTTCGCCAGATCGGGGCCGTGCCCGGGCAGCACCCGCAGCTGACCCAGTCCCTGCAGCCGACGCAGGGAATCCAGATACGCGCCAAGGCTGCCGTCCTCGTCGTCGATGACGGTGGTGCCGCGGCCCAGCACGGTGTCGGCGGTCAGCACCGCACCCTCGACGAGGAATGACAGCGAATCGCTGGTGTGTCCCGGTGTCGCCAGCACGGTGATGCGCGTCCCCGCGGCGTCGATGACCTCACCGTCGGTCAGCGGTCCGCCGAGTCCCCGCAGGAACCCACTACCGATGGCGCGCACCACCGCGCCGGTGCGGTCGACCAGCTTGTCGATGCCGTCGGTGTGGTCACCGTGCTTGTGACTGATGAGCACCAGCGAGATCGTGCCGAGCGCGGCGATCCGGTCGATGTGCTCGTCGTCATCGGGCCCCGGGTCGACGATCACCAGCTCGTCGCTGCCCGGCCCGCTCAACACCCAGGTGTTGGTGCCCTCCAGCGTCATCATCCCGGGGTTGTTGCACAGCAGTACCGAGGCCGACACGGTATCGGTCTGCCAGACCGGCCTCAGCTCGCCGTACGCGGGATGCTGCAACTACACGACCTCTCCACTCATGCTCGGCCGCTTACGCGACCCTCACTCATGCTCGGCCGCTTACGCGACCTCGACGATGATCTCGACCTCGACCGGTGAGTTCCGCGGCAGTTCCGAGACCCCGACAGCGGAGCGGGCATGCGCGCCACTGTCGCCGAACACCTCGCCGAACAGTTCGGAGGCGCCGTTGATGACACCGGGCTGTCCGTCGAAATCCTTGGCCGACGCGACGAATCCGACCACCTTGACCACCCGCACCACCGCGTCGATGCCCACCAGCGCGTGCACCGCGGCCAGCGCGTTCAATCCGCAGAGCCGGGCCAGTTCCTTGGCGTCCTCGGCGCTGACCTCGGCGCCGACCTTGCCGGTGGCCTGCAGGGCGCCGTCACGGATCGGCAGCTGCCCCGAGGTGTAGACCAGATTGCCGGTCCGCACCGCGGGCACGTAGGCCGCCAGCGGTGCCACGACCTCGGGCAGCTCGATACCGAGCTCGGCGAGCCGCTGCGAGTGGCTCACTTCGGCCGCTTGAGGTACGCGACGTGCTGCTCACCGGTGGGACCGGGAAGCACCGACACCAGCTCCCAGCCATCCGAGCCCCACTGGTCGAGAATCTGTTTGGTGGCGTGCGTCAGCAACGGCACGGTGGCGTACTCCCAACGGCTCACTTCAGTCATGACGCAGAGCTTATCCGCCGACGCTCCCGCGATGGATAGCATGCAGGCGTGGAACATGCATCCGACGACCGCAGGCCGGTCGGCTGGCCGTCCCGCCTGACGAAGGCCCGTCTGCACTTCGTCACCGGTAAAGGTGGTACCGGCAAGTCGACCATCGCCGCGGCGCTGGCGCTCTCGCTGGCCGCCGGAGGCCGCAAGGTGTTGTTGGTGGAGGTCGAGGGACGCCAGGGCATCGCCCAACTCTTCGACGTGCCGCCGCTGCCCTATGAGGAGGTCAAGATCGCGACCGCCGAGGGCGGCGGCCAGGTCAACGCCCTGGCCATCGACACCGAGGCCGCGTTCCTCGAGTACCTCGACATGTTCTACAACCTGGGCATCGCCGGACGCGCGATGCGCCGTATCGGGGCCGTCGAGTTCGCCACGACGATCGCCCCTGGCCTGCGTGATGTGCTGCTGACCGGAAAGATCAAGGAGCTCGTCGTCCGCTCCGACAATCCGGCCAAGACGGCCAAATCCGGCCAGAGCGCCTACGACGCGATCGTGGTCGACGCGCCCCCGACCGGTCGCATCTCCCGATTCCTCGATGTCACCAAGGCGGTGTCCGAACTGGCCAAGGGCGGACCGGTGCACTCCCAGGCGGAAGGCGTGGTGAAGATCCTGCATTCCGATCTGACCGCGATCCATCTGGTGACCCTGCTGGAGGCGCTGCCGGTCCAGGAGACCATCGAGGCGATCGCCGAACTGCGGGAGCTCGAGCTGCCGATCGGCAGCGTCATCGTCAACCGCAACATCCCGTCGTATCTGTCCCAGGACGACCTCACCAGGGCGGCCGAGGGAGATCTCGACGCCGAGACCATCCGTGCGGATCTGGGCTCTGCCGGAATCACCTTGGCCGACGACGATTTCGCGGGCCTGCTGACCGAGTCCATCCAGCACGCCACCCGGATCGCCGCCCGCGCCGAGAGTGCCGAGTTGCTCGAAGAGCTCGACGTGGCCCGACTGCAGCTGCCGGCCATCGCCGACGGTGTCGATCTGGGCAGCCTCTATGAACTGGCCGAAGCACTTGCCGCCCAAGGAGTGCGATGAGCGCTCGCTCGAAGAGCCGAAGGAACAGCTGATATGAGCACTTCTCCTGCTGCCCTCGATCTGGGCGCCGTCCTCGGCGATACCAGCAACCGGGTCATCGTGTGCTGCGGTGCCGGTGGTGTCGGCAAGACCACCACGGCCGCCGCGATGGCGCTGCGCGCCGCCGAGATGGGGCGCACGGTCGTCGTGCTCACCATCGACCCGGCAAAGCGACTGGCCCAGGCGCTGGGCATCGAGAGCCTCGGCAACAATCCGCAGCGGGTTCCGCTGGCCCCCGAGGTGACCGGTGAGTTGCACGCGATGATGCTCGACATGCGCCGCACCTTCGACGAGATGGTGGTGCAGTACTCGGGCCCCGGGGTCGCCGATTCGATTCTGGAGAACCAGTTCTACCAAACGGTCGCAACGTCTCTGGCCGGCACGCAGGAGTACATGGCCATGGAGAAACTCGGCCAGCTGTTGGCCGAGGACAAATGGGACCTGGTGGTGGTGGACACGCCGCCGTCACGCAACGCGCTGGACTTCCTGGACGCCCCGAAACGGCTGGGCAGCTTCATGGACAGCCGGCTCTGGCGGATGCTGCTGGCGCCGGGCCGCGGCATCGGGCGCATCGTCACCGGCGCGGTGGGCCTGGCCATGAAGGGCATGTCGACGGTGCTGGGCTCCCAGATGCTTTCCGACGCCGCAGGATTCGTGCAGTCACTGGATGCGACGTTCGGTGGGTTCCGGGAGAAGGCCGACCGCACCTACGACTTGTTGAAGCGACGCGGTACCCAGTTCGTCGTCGTATCGGCCGCCGAGCCGGATGCTCTTCGCGAGGCGTCGTTCTTCGTCGACCGACTCTCCAGCGAGAACATGCCGCTGGCGGGTTTGATCCTCAACCGCACCCATCCGACGCTGTGCAATCTGGCTGCCGACAAGGCCACCGAGGCCGCCGCGGCGATCGACACGACCAAGGGTGAGGGCAACGTGAGTTCGGCGGTGCTGCGGGTTCACGCGGCGCGGGCGGCGACGGCCAAACGGGAGGTGCGACTGCTGTCGCGGTTCACCGGGGCCAACCCACACGTAGCGATCGTCGGCGTGCCGTCGCTGCCGTTCGATGTGTCCGACCTGGAGGCACTGCGCGCCATCGGTGATCAGCTGACGGGCAGCTGATCGATCCGACGGCGGGCGAACCGCTCAGACCGCGCTGCGGTGCTTGCGCTGAGCGGCGAAGAAGTCGGCCCACGAGACGACCTCGGGGTGCTGCTTGAGCAGCGCGCGGCGCTGACGCTCGGTCATGCCGCCCCAGACACCGAACTCGACGCGGTTGTCCAGCGCATCGGCGCCGCATTCCGCGATGACCGGGCAGTGCCGGCAGATGACCGCCGCTTTTCGCTGAGCGGCGCCCCGGACGAACAGTTCGTCGGGATCGGCCTGGCGGCAACGGGCCTGCGAGACCCACGCGATGCGGGCCTCGGCCTCGGCTCCCGGAGTGGCCGTCGGGGCGTGCGTTGCTGCACTCCTATACGTGGCAGACGATGTAACCGACACCTGCATTCCCCTTTACTCCGACCCCTGTTAAGCGTGTGTAATCTGCGCCACATTGCGTCAGGAGTGTTACCTGAATCGCATTGTGTGTTCAAGCTAGGTGGTAGAGGGGCTTTTACGCAACAGTCAGATCACACTTTTTTGGGACGACCGTGCAGTCCGCCGCTCAGAACGCCGGAAATGGCAGCCCGAGGGGCCCGATTGGACCCGCTGGCTACGCTGTAACCCATGTCCGACCAGCCCCAGCGCCGACCACCGGTACCGGTGACGGTCATCAAGCTGATGTGGTGCTGCCTGCTGGCCGCCGTGATCGCCGCCGGGTTGATGTTTCCTGTCGTCGGCGGTATCGGTTTGATGTCCAACCGCGCCTCCGATGTGGTTGCCAACGGCTCGGCCCAACTGGTCGAGGGTGATATCCCCGCGGTGTCGACGATGACCGACTCGCAGGGCAACCCGATCGCCTGGCTCTACACCCAGCGCCGGTTCGAGGTGCCCAGCGAGCAGATCGCCAACACCATGAAGCTGGCCATCGTGTCCATCGAGGACAAGCGGTTCGCCGAGCACAACGGCGTGGACTGGCAGGGCACCCTGACGGGCCTGTCGGGTTACCTGTCCGGCAACCTGGACACCCGAGGTGGTTCGACCATCGAGCAGCAGTACGTGAAGAACTACCAGCTGCTGGTGGTCGCCCAGACCGATGCCGAGAAGCGCGCGGCCATCGAGACCACGCCGGCCCGCAAGCTGCGCGAGATCCGGATGGCCCTGACCCTGGACAAGACGCTGACCAAACCGGAGATCCTCACCAGGTATCTGAACCTGGTCTCCTTCGGTAACGGCGCCTTCGGCGTGCAGGACGCCGCCCAGACCTATTTCGGCGTCAACGCAAGCGAGCTGAACTGGCAGCAGGCCGCACTGCTGGCCGGCATGGTGCAGTCCACCAGCGTGCTCAACCCGTACACCAATCCCGAGGGCGCACTGGCTCGCCGCAATGTCGTGCTGGACACCATGATCGAGAATGTCCCGCAGGAGGCCGAGGCGCTACGCGCGGCCCGTGAGCAGCCCCTCGGAGTGCTCCCGCAGCCCAAGGAGCTGCCCCGTGGCTGCATCGCCGCCGGGGACCGCGCGTTCTTCTGCGACTACGCGCTGGACTACCTGGCGCGCGCCGGGTTGAGCAAGGATCAGGTCGCCAAGGGCGGATATCTGATCAAGACCACCCTGGACCCCAACGTGCAGGCCACGGTCAAGAACGCGGTCAACCAATTCGCTCCCGCCGACACCGCCGGGGTGGCCAGCGTCATGAGCGTGATCCGGCCGGGCAAGGAAGCGCACCCGGTGCTCGCGATGGCCAGCAACCGCACCTACGGACTCAACACCGAGGCCGGCGAAACCATGCAGCCGCAACCCTTCTCGCTGGCCGGCAACGGCGCCGGGTCGGTGTTCAAGATCTTCACCGTCGCCGCCGCCATGGAGATGGGCATGGGCATCAACAGCCAGTTGCCCGTGCCCGCGGCGTTCCAGGCCAAGGGCCTGGGTAGCAGCAGCTCGCCGGGATGCCCGCCGGCCACCTGGTGCGTCCGCAACGCCGGTGGCTACCGCGACTCGATGAGCGTCACCGACGCGCTGGCCACCTCGCCGAACACCGCCTTCGCCAAGCTGATCTCCCAGATCGGCGTGCAGCGGGCCGTCGACATGGCGGTCCGGTTGGGCCTGCGCTCGTATGCGCTGCCGGGTACCGCCCGCGACTATGACCCGGAGAGCAACGAGAGCCTCGCCGATTTCGTGAAGCGGCAGAACATCGGATCGTTCACCCTCGGCCCGATCGAGGTCAACGGCCTCGAGCTGTCCAACGTCGCCGCGACGCTCGCCTCGGGCGGGGTGTGGTGCCCGCCGAACCCGATCGCCCAGGTCTTCGACCGGCACGGCAACGAGGTCGCGGTGACCACCGAGACCTGTGAGCAGGTCGTGCCCGAGGGGTTGGCCAACACCCTGGCCAATGCGATGAGCGAGGACGACAGGGGCTCGGGTACCGCGGCCGGAGCCGCCGGCTCGGCGGGGTGGAACCTGCCGATGTCGGGCAAGACCGGCACCACCGAGTCCAACCGCTCCTCGGCCTTCCTGGGGTTCACCAGCGAGTTCGCCGCCGCCAACTACATCTACGACGATTCGACCCAGCCCAGCGAGTTGTGCTCGTTCCCGTTGCGGCAGTGTGGTTCCGGCAACCTCTTCGGCGGTAACGAGCCCGCCCGCACCTGGTTCACCGCGATGAAACCGCTGACACCGGACACCGTGGTGCTGCCGCCGACGGATCCGCGTTATGTCGACGGTGGTCCGGGATCGCGGGTGCCCAGCGTCGCCGGGATGGATGTGAGCATGGCGCGGGACCGGCTGCGCGCCGCCGGTTTCCAGGTCGCCGATCAGCCGACCGAGGTGAATTCCGGATCTCCGCGCGGCGCCGTGGTCGGCACCTCGCCGACCGGGCAGACCATTCCGGGATCGATCATCACCATTCTGACCAGTAACGGCATCCCGCCGGCACCCCCGCCACCACCGGCAGGCATCCCGGGACTGCCGCCGATGGTGGGGTCCACGGTGGTTCAGATTCCGGGTCTGCCACCGATCACCGTGCCGGTGCTCGGACCGCCCCCGCCACCGGCACCACCGCCGCCACCGTGATCTGGTGAGTAAACTGCTGCCATGTCGCACCTGAAGAACACCGCCGCTATCGCCGCAGGCAGCCTGGTCGCCGGCATCGGTTACGCGTCGTTGATCGAGCGCAACGCGTTCGCTCTTCGGGAACTGACCATGCCGGTGCTCACCCCCGGGTCGACTCCGCTGCGGGTGCTGCACCTGTCGGATCTGCACATGCTGCCGCGTCAGCGGCGCAAGCAGGAGTGGCTGCGTGAGCTGGTGTCCTTGCAGCCGGACCTGGTGGTCAACACCGGCGACAACCTGTCCCACCAGAAGGCCGTACCGGCCGTGGTTCAGGCCCTCGGGGACCTGCTGTCGGTGCCGGGTGTCTTCGTCTTCGGCAGCAACGACTACTTCGCGCCGAAGCCGAAGAATCCGACCAACTACCTGTTCAACAAGAAGCGACGCATCCACGGGGATCCGCTGCCGTGGCAGGATCTGCGCGCGGCCTTCACCGAGCGCGGCTGGCTGGACATGACCCATGTCCGCCGCGAGTTCGAGGTGGCCGGCCTGCAGATCGCCGCCGCGGGCGTCGACGATCCCCATCTCAAGCGAGATCGCTACGACACCATCGCCGGACCTGCCAGCGCGAAGGCCAACCTCACGCTGGGGGTCACGCACTCGCCCGAACCGTGGGTGTTGGACCGTTTCGCCGCCGACGGGTATCAGCTGGTGCTCGCCGGACACACCCACGGCGGGCAGCTGTGCCTGCCGTTCTACGGGGCGGTGGCCACCAACTGCGATCTGGACCGCTCACGGGCCAAGGGCGCGTCGCAGTGGGGTGCGGACATGAAGCTGCACGTCTCGGCCGGGCTCGGCACATCGCCGTACGCGCCGGTGCGGTTCTGCTGCCGCCCGGAGGCGACCCTGCTCACCTTGGTCGCCGCGCCGGCCAAGGGACCGGTCATCGGAAGCCGTGCCGGACAGGCACATCCGACCGCATCGGTACGGTGAGCGCCCGCGACTGGGTCGACAATGCGGTCCGGCTGATCGAGGCCGATGCCCATCGCAGCGCGGACACCCACCTGTTGCGCTATCCCCTGCCATCGGCGTGGGCGGACCGCTTCGATGTGTCGTTGTATCTCAAGGACGAGACGACCCACATCACCGGCAGCCTCAAACACCGGCTCGCACGTTCGCTGTTCCTGTACGCGCTGTGCAATGGCTGGATCGGTCCCGGCACCACCGTGATCGAGGCCTCCTCGGGATCCACGGCGGTCTCCGAGGCGTACTTCGCGGCGATGCTGGGGCTGCCCTTCATCGCGGTCATGCCGAGTTCGACGAGTGCCGCCAAGGTTGCGTTGATCGAATCACAGGGCGGTCGTTGCCATTTCGTGGAGCGCTCGGCCCAGGTCTACGAGGAGGCCGAGCGGCTGGCCCGCGAGACCGGCGGCCACTATCTCGACCAGTTCACCAATGCCGAGCGGGCCACCGACTGGCGCGGGAACAACAACATCGCCGAATCGATCTTCGAGCAGATGGCCAGGGAGACCCATCCCGTACCGGACTGGATCGTCGTCGGGGCGGGCACCGGGGGCACCAGCGCCACCATCGGGCGCTATCTGCGGTACCGGCGGCACCGCACTGCGCTGTGTGTCGTCGACCCGGAGAACTCGGCCTTCTTCCCGGCCTACGAGCAGGGCCGCCTCGATGTCGAGACCGGGGTGTCATCGCGGATCGAGGGAATCGGCCGGCCCCGGGTGGAGCCGTCGTTCATGCCGGGTGTGGTGGATCGGATGATGACCGTCCCCGACTGCGGATCGGTGGCCGCCGCCCATCACGTCAGCGCGGTGCTGGGCCGCCGGGTGGGGCCGTCGACCGGCACCAACGTGTGGGGCGCGTTCGCGCTGCTGGCCGAGATGATGGCGGCCGGGCGCAGCGGTTCGGTGGTGACACTGCTCGCCGACAGCGGCGACCGGTACCGCGATACCTACTTCGACGCGGAGTGGCTGAGCAGCCAGGGGTTGGACTCCTCGACATCGGCGGCGAAGCTGGCCGAGTTCGAGTCCTCGGGGCGCTGGAACTGATCCTCGGCCTCGTCGGCGCCGCGGACCGGTCCACGGCCGGACAGGTACAGCCACAACGCCGCGACGCCGAAGAACGTGATGTAGACGAACGCTCCCAGGTCGGTCATAACGGCCTCGTTTCTGTGTTCGGACGCCCCCGATGGTGTCCTTCGGGTGGTACAACGCCGGCGGGGCCTCGCTTGCTTCCCGGTGCCGGCTTCGGCCTGTGAGTGCCCCGTTCGGCACGCATCCGAAACCCCGCTCGCGGCCAGGGGAGGCCGTTTGGCTTTCCGGCTGTCCGGTGCGATACGCTGTCGTGGCTTCACGCGGGGTGTGGCGCAGCTTGGTAGCGTGCTTCGTTCGGGACGAAGAGGTCGTGGGTTCGAATCCCGCCACCCCGACTCGCTGAGGTGGGCCCTGACCGGGAAATCGGTCAGGGCCTTTTTCATGCCACCCCGCTTTCATGCCACCCTGCAAAGGCATCCGCACGCGCATACCCTTCGTCTGTGTTCCGCACCGGTGACATCATCGCCGGCGCCGAGCGCGCGGACGGGGTGTGTCGGCGCTACACCATCGACACGCTGCTCGGCCGGGGCTCCAGCGCCGATGTCTATCGCGCGCTCGGCCCGTCCGGACCTGTCGCACTGAAGGTGCTGCGCGCCGACCCTGCCGCCGCCGACCGCGCCCAGGAACGTTTTGCCAGAGAGTTCACGCTGGCCGCCACGCTCACCCACCCGCATATCGTCGCTGTGTACGAGATGGGCAAGCTGCCCACGGAGCCCTCGACGCCGTGGATGGCGATGCAATACATCGACGGACCGGACTCCTCGGTGCTGGTCCCCGCGAGCACCACCGACCCGGACACCACCGCCGTGTTGCGCACCTGCAACCAGATCGCCGAAGCGCTGGACTACGCCCACTCGATGGACGTGTTGCACCGCGATGTCAAACCCACGAATGTCCTGCTCACCACCGACCGCCTCGACGCCTATCTCAGCGATTTCGGCATCGCGCAGATCATCGACGAGGTGTCTGCCCTACCCCGCAACGGCCGCATCAGCGGATCGATATCCTACGCCGCGCCCGAGCTGCTCACCGGCGAACATCTCTCGCCCGCAACAGACTTGTACGCGTTCGCCGCCACGGTGCTCGAATGGCTCACCGGGTTGCCGCCGTACCCCCGACCCACGGCTTTCGCCATAACCTATGCGCACCTGAATGATTCACCACCCCGGTTGAGTGGCCGGCGCCGATGGCTGCCCCGCAGCCTCGATTCGGTGTTCGCCAAGGCGTTGGCGAAAAGTCCTGCAGCCCGCTATGACTCGTGCGCCGAGTTCGCCGGGATCGTCGTCCACACGTTGCGCGACATCCCGACCGGTGGTGGCAGTTAGCACAATGTTTACACGCCGAAAGTTTCGGCGCCTGTTGACCGGGCATACGCTCTGGCCAGTACACCCCGCGCCCAACGGTGAGCGTCGAGACCGATACATCCAGGGAGCGATATGTCGACCGATGCCACGTATGACAATTCGGCACTGGCACATGAGGAGGAGGGGTATCACAAATCCCTCAAGCCACGCCAGATCCAGATGATCGCCATCGGTGGGGCCATCGGCACCGGTCTGTTCATGGGGGCCGGTAGCCGATTACATGACGCCGGACCAGGACTGTTCCTGGTGTACGCGTTCTGCGGCGTTTTCGTCTTCTTCATCATGAGGGCCCTCGGCGAGCTGGTACTGCATCGCCCCTCGTCGGGATCCTTCGTCTCCTACGCACGCGAGTTCTTCGGGGAGAAGACGGCGTATGTGACCGGCTGGTTGTACTTCTTCAACTGGGCCGCGACCGCCATCGTCGACGTGACAGCGGTCGCGCTCTACGTGCACTTCTGGGGCATGTTCGAGGCGATACCGCAGTGGCTCATCGCCCTGATCGCGTTGGGCATCGTGCTCACCATGAACATCATCTCGGTGAAACTGTTCGGCGAGATGGAGTTCTGGGCGTCGATCATCAAGGTGGCGGCGCTGGTGACGTTCCTGGTCGTCGGGATAGTGTTCCTGGCCGGCCGTTTCGAAATCGAGGGATCAGCAACGGGTTTCAGTGTGATCAGCGATAACGGCGGATTACTGCCCACTGGGATGTTCTCCCTGGTGATCGTCACCTCCGGCGTCATCTTCGCCTATGCCGCAGTCGAATTGGTCGGCATCGCGGCCGGCGAAACCGAGGAGCCGGCCAAGGTGATGCCACGCGCCATCAACTCGGTGATCCTGCGTATCGCCGTGTTCTACGTCGGTTCGCTGATCCTGCTGGCCTTGCTGTTGCCGTACACCACCTATCGGGCCGGGGAAAGTCCGTTTGTCACCTTTTTCTCCAAGATCGGGGTGCCTGCCGCCGGCGGCATCATGAACCTCGTCGTGCTGACAGCGGCGATGTCCAGCCTCAATGCCGGCCTGTACTCCACCGGGCGCATCCTGCGCTCGATGGCCATGAATGGCTCCGCGCCGTCGTTCACCGGCGTCATGAATCGAAACGGTGTGCCATTCGGTGGTATCGCATTGACCGGCGCGCTCACCCTGCTCGGCGTGGTGCTCAACCTGTTCGTCCCCGCGGAGGCCTTCAACATCGCCCTCGATCTGTCCGCCTTGGGCATCATTTCGACGTGGGCGATGATCATGGCCTGCCAGATCCAACTGTGGCGCTGGGAGCGCAAGGGCATTCTGACCCGACCGAAGTTCCGACTCCCGGGCACGCCGTACACCAGTTACGCGACGCTGGTCTTCCTCGCCGCGGTGACCGCGCTGATGTGTTACGAGAACATCTGGAATCTGATCGCCATCCTGGTGATCGGACCGATGCTGGTGGCGGGCTGGTACGCGGTGCGCAGCAAGGTGATGACCATGGCCCAGCAGCGTCTCGGGTACACCGGTGACTACCCGGTCGTCCCGCAACCCCCGATACCCGAACGCGGGCATGGGGGCCACTAGTCACGTGGTGGCCTGACGCACTCCCTCCGACTCCCAACCAAGCGGTTGGTACAGTTCGATGATGACCGAACCGAGTTGGATGGCGGCCCTCCTCGATTTCGACCGTGCCGGTGACCGCTTCCTGGCCCCGCAGCTGGGGGTGCCCGGTATGCGACTGTTCGGTGGTCTCATCGCCGCCCAGGCGCTCGGCGCGGCCGGGGCGACCGTCGATCCGGGCAAACATCCTCAGTCGCTGCACGCGTATTTCGTCCGCGGCGGGGAGTTCGGAGTCGATGTCGAACTGGAGGTCGAACGAACCCGCGACGGCCGGTCCTTCGATACCCGCCGGGTCACCGCACGCCAGCACGGCAAGGTCATCCTTGAGATGATCGCGTCCTTCCAGATTCCCGAGGACGGCGCCGACTGGCACCCGGCCAGGCCGCCGAGCGTGCCACTGGAATCCGCGATTGCGAAAACCCTGGACCTGGACTTCACCAACTGGCTGGAATTGCGCTGCGACCCCGCCGATACCACGCGATTCGTCCTGCCGCCCTTCTGGATTCGCAGCCGCAGCCCCATCGAGGACGATCCGCTGATCAGGGCATGCACCCTGACCTTCGTATCCGATATCGGCCCGGTCCCGGCCGCCCGACCACCGGGGACGCCGTTCACGCCGGGCGAGGGCACCGGCTTCGCGACCAGCCTCGACCACTCCGTGTGGTTCCACCGGCCGTTCGACCCCGACCGATGGCACCGCTACGAGATCGATTCACTGGGCAACAGTCACTCACGTGGATTGGTGGTCGGCGGGTTCTACGACACCGCGGGTGCCCTCATCGCCAACACCAGCCAACAGGCCTTGTGGCGGTTGTGAGCAACGCCTCGGCACGTGCCGAGTCCGACACCTTGACCGTGCCGTCGACCGTCGAGAAAGATGATCGTCGTGCTGAAGTTGCCGGAGAGTGAACAGATCGCAGCGGTAGAGGATCGCCTGGTCAAACAGTTCACGGATGTCCCCGCCGAGACCGTCCGCACCACGGTTGCCGCAGCACATCAGCACTTCATCCAGAGCGCTGTCCGCGACTACATCGCCCTGCTCGTCGAGCGGCGCGCCTTCGCCGCACTGAAGTCCGCCGCACCCGCTTCCTGACACCGCCGGCCCGCCCAGGCAGGATGGTTCCCATGACCGGCACCGCGGGCGGATACCAGCCGTACTACCCTGCGCCACCTCAGTTCCATGCCTTCCAGCCCGGCATCATCCCGCTGCGACCGCTGAACCTCTCGGACATCTTCAACGGTGCGTTCGGCTACATCCGGGCGAACCCGAAAACCACACTCGGCCTCACCACCATCGTGGTGCTGGCATCCCAGCTGTTGTCCTTCGCACTGCAGGTGTGGCCGCTGGCGTCCGGTGGCGCTCTCGACCCCGCCGGCATCACCGGTCAGTACGACGATGCCGCGCTGCTGGCCGGGTCCGTCATCGGCAGCCTCGCCGGCGCGTTGGCGACCTGGATCGCCGCCATCCTGCTCAGCGGAATGCTCACCGTGATCATCGGTAGAGCGGTCTTCGGTGCGGGTATCACCGCGGGCGAGGCCTGGCAACGACTGCGCCCCCGACTGCTTCCGCTCCTCGGTGTCACGGCGCTGGAGACCCTCGGTGTCGGACTGCTGGTCGCGGCGGTCGCCGGCGTCATCGCCGTCGTCGCGATCGCCCTCAACGGCTGGATCGCGTTGTTCGTCGGCATCCCGTTGGTCCTCGGCATGATCGTCGCGCTGGCCTTCGTGTTCACCAAACTCAGCTTCACGCCCACGCTGGTGGTGCTCGAGCGACTACCTGTCATCACGGCGATCGAGCGGTCATTCGCCCTGGTACGCCACGACTTCTGGCGGGTCTTCGGCATCCGCCTGCTGGCCATGCTGGTGGCCGGGATGATCGCCGGCGCGGTGTCCGTCCCGTTCACCATCGGCGGTCAGGTCCTCATCGGCATGGCCGGACCCGACGGTTCCGGGGCCATCTTCATCGGACTGGTGCTGACGACGGTCGGCGCCGCGATCGGGCAGATCCTCACCGCGCCCTTCACCGCCGGTGTGGTGGTGTTGCAGTACACCGACCGGCGCATCCGCGCCGAGGCCTTCGACCTGGTGTTGCAGACCGGGGCCGGTTACGCCCCTGCCGCCCCGGACAACTCGACCGACCACCTCTGGCTGACCCGCCACCCCTGACACCGTGACCGGCCTGAACATCGACGGCGATGCCGCGCATGACGCCGCACAGCGCGAGCTCACCAAACCGATCTATCCCCGACCATCGCTGACCGACCGCCTGACGGGCTGGATCGACGAGCTGCTCTACAAGGCCTTCACCAGCAGCGACTGGTTGCCCGGCGGCTGGATCACCCTGGCACTGTTCGTGATCCTGTCCATCGTCGCCATCATCGTCATCGTCCGGGTGGCCCGGCGGACCATGCGGTCGACAAGGGACGGCCACGACGCCGTGCTCACCGACCGCGCCCGCAGCGCCGCGCACCATCGCCGGGCCGCCGAGGCCGCTGCCGCGCAAGGTGACTGGACATCGGCGATCCGCGACCGACTGCGTGCGGTGGCACGTGAGCTCGAAGAGAGCGGCACCCTGGACCCCGTTCCTGGCCGCACCGCCACCGAACTGGCCGTCGCCGCCGGCGCCGTACGTCCCGAACTTCGGACCGAATTCTCCTCGGCGGCCGAGACATTCAACGGAGTCAGTTACGGCGACCGGCCGGGCAGCGCCGAACAGTACCGCCAGATCGTCGAACTCGACGAGCACCTGCGCGAAGCCAGGACCCGATGACCAGGCGACGTTGGCGCACGGCGCGGATCATCGGGCTGGCAATCGTGTTGATCGTGGCGGTGTCCGCGTTCGGCGCCTACCTGACCGCGCCGCGTGGGGGCGGACTGCTGGCGGCCGACTCGACCGCTCCCGACGGCGCGCACGCACTGCTGACGCTGCTGCGCGATCAGGGTATCGATGTCGTGGTGGCCGATGATGTCGACGAGGTCGCCGCGGCCGCCGGCCCCGACACGTTGATCGCCGTCGCCCAGACGTTCTTCCTGCTCGACGGCGACGTCCTGGACCGGTTGGCCGCCCTTCCCGGCGATCGGCTGCTCATCGCGCCGTCCGGTGTCACCCGCGAACACCTGGCACCGGGAATCGACGTGGACGGTACCGCGCAGTTCGGCGGACGGCCGGCCTGTGATCTCCGCGAGGCGGTCACCGCCGGTGATGTCCAACTCGGGTTCAGCGACACCTTCGCCAGGGCAGACGACGGCGCGGCCACCCGCTGTTACGGCGGAGCCTTGTTGCGCTACCAGGACGGCGGGCGCACCGTGACCCTCGTCGGGAGTGGCGCCTTCATGACCAACGCCGGGCTTCTCGGACAGGGCAGCGCCGCGCTGGCGATGAATCTGTCCGGCACCCACCAACGCGTCATCTGGTATGCCCCGCAACGGATCGAAGGTGAGACGACCGGTTCGACATCGCTGGTCGATCTGATACCGGCCCAGGTCGTCTGGGCCGTGGTCCAGATCGGTCTCGCCGTGCTGCTGGTCGCCTGGTGGCGCGCGCGCCGGCTCGGGCCGCTGGTCGCCGAGCGACTGCCCGTGGTGGTGCGGGCGTCGGAGACCGTCGAGGGCAGGGCACGGTTGTATCGCTCCCGGCGGGCCCGCGACCGCGCCGCCGCGGCACTACGCACTGCGGCGCTGTCCCGACTACGTCCGCGGCTGGGTCTGGGCCTGCGCTCGTCGCCGGACGCGATCGTTCATGCGGTGGCGGCTCGCACCGGAGCGGACGCGCGGGCGCTGTCGCACACCCTGTTCGGACCCCCGCCCAGCACCGACGAGCAACTCCTCGGGCTGGCACGACATCTCGACGATATCGAAAGGCAGGTCGCACAGTCGTGACACAACCCGAGGCCGCACGGGAGGCGCTACTCGCCCTGCGCGCAGAAATCTCCAAGGCCGTCGTCGGACAGGACGCCGTGGTCAGCGGGCTGGTGATCGCCCTGCTCTGCCGCGGACACGTCCTGCTCGAGGGCGTACCCGGGGTGGCCAAGACACTGCTGGTGCGCAGCCTCGCCGCGACCCTGCGGCTGGACTTCACGCGCGTGCAATTCACCCCGGACCTGATGCCCGGCGATGTGACCGGTTCGCTGATCTACGACGCCCGTACCGCCGAGTTCGCCTTCCGCGCCGGCCCGGTGTTCACCAACCTGCTACTGGCGGACGAGATCAACCGCACTCCGCCCAAGACCCAGGCAGCGCTGTTGGAGGCCATGGAGGAACGGCAGGTCACCGTCGATGGCGCGGCGCGCGCGCTGCCCGACCCGTTCATCGTCGCGGCCACCCAGAATCCGATCGAGTACGAGGGCACCTATCAGCTGCCGGAGGCCCAACTTGACCGATTCCTGCTGAAGCTCAACGTGCCGTTGCCACCACGTGATCAGGAGATCGCGATATTGCACCGGCACGCAACGGGTTTCGATCCTCGCAATCTCTCCGCGCTGACCGCGGTGGCCGGGCCGGAGGATCTTGCCGCCGGCCGTGCGGCCGTGCGCCAGGTGATGGCCGCCCCGGAAATCCTCGGATACATCGTCGACATCGCCGGCGCCACCAGGACGTCACCGGCTCTTCAGCTCGGGGTGTCACCGCGCGGTGCGACCGCGCTGCTGGCCACCGCACGATCCTGGGCATGGCTGTCGGGTCGCAACTTCGTGACCCCCGACGATGTCAAGGCGATGGCACGGCCGACGTTGCGGCACCGGATCGCCCTGCGTCCGGAGGCCGAACTGGAGGGCGCCGATGCCGACGGTGTGCTGGACGGAATCCTGGCGTCGGTGCCGGTGCCGCGGTAATGGTTCTCACCGGGCGGGCCGGACTGCTGGCGGCGCTTGGCGTGCTGCCGGTGGTCGTCTCGCCATGGCCGGCAACGATGTTCGTGGTCGTGGCCGTGATGATCGGCGCGCTGCTGATCGCCGATGCGCTGCTGGCCGCCGGCCTCGACCGGCTGGAGCTGCGGCGCACCGGGGACAGCACCGCCCGTCTGGGCCAACCGGTGCGCATCGAGCTCGAGGTACGTCATGGCGGAAAGCGGAGGCTGCGCGGGCAGATCCGCGATGCCTGGGCACCCAGCGCGCGGGCACGGCCCCGGGTCCAGCGGCTCGATATCCCCGCCGGCGGGCGGGCCAGGATCGCCACCGAGCTCGCGCCGGTGCGCCGTGGCGATCAGCACGCCGCGCATGTCACCGTGCGGGCGATAGGCCCGCTGGGGTTGGCCGGGCGGCAGCGCACGACGCACGCCGACTGGCAGATACGCGTCCTACCGCCGTTCCTGTCCCGTAAGCATCTTCCGTCACGGCTGGCCAAACTGCGCGAGCTCGACGGGATGGTCCCGGTCTTGATCCGCGGGCAGGGCACCGAATTCGACACACTTCGCGAATACGTCGACGGCGACGACGTGCGGTCCATCGACTGGCGCGCCACCGCGCGGCGGGGTGATGTCATGGTGCGGACCTGGCGCCCGGAGCGGGACCGGCGGGTGGTCATCGTGCTGGACACCGGCCGGACCTCGGCGGGCCGGATCGGAGTGGACCCGCTGTCGTCCGACCCGGCGGGGTGGCCTCGGCTGGATTGGTCGATGGATGCCGCGCTGTTGTTGGCCGCGCTGGCCTCGCGGGCCGGTGACCACGTCGACTTCCTGGCACACGACCGGATCAGCCGGGCCGGTGTGTTCGGCGCCTCGCGACGGGAACTGTTGGCGCAATTGGTCTCGGCGATGGCGCCCCTGGAGCCGGCTCTGCTCGAATCCGATGCGACGGCCATGGTGGCCGCCGTGCAGCGGCGCGTTCGCCGGCGCGCCCTGGTGGTGCTGCTGACCGATCTGAACGCCTCGGCTCTGGACGAGGGCCTGTTGCCGGTATTGCCGCAGCTGTCGGCGCGCCACCAGGTGATGGTGGCCGCCGTGACCGATCCGCGGGTCGACGCGTTGGCCTCGGGCCGCTCCGATGCCGCACAGATCTACGACGCGGCGGCCGCCGAGCGGGCCCGCAACGATCGCCGCGATATCGCGGACCGATTGCGGGGCCACGGTGTCGACGTCATCGACGCCGCACCGCAGGATCTGGCACCCGCACTGGCCGACCGCTATCTGGCGATGAAGGCCACCGGCCGGCTCTAGCCTGTCGGGACGACATCCGGCGCATCCTCGACATCGCCGGTCAGGCCCGCTCGACGGGCGGCTCTCCCGAAGTGCACGACATAGCCGAGGAACGCGATCTCGGCGGCCACCCCGATGGTGACGCGCGCCCAGGTCGGCAGCGGTGACGGGGTGACCAGCGCCTCGATCAACCCGGAGATCAGCAGCACCACCACCAGCCCACCCGCCACTGCGACCACCGCGCGGCCGCGCTCGGCGAGCAGCTGTGACCGCGGCCGGTCACCGGGTGAGACGACCGACCAGCCCAGCCGCATCCCTGCGGCGGCCGCCAAGAACACCGCGGTCAGTTCGAGCAGGCCGTGCGGTGTGATCAACCCGAGGAACAGGTCCCCCTTCCCGGCGCCGAACATCAGACCCCCGGACACGCCGACGTTGGCGGCGTTCTGGAACAGCACCCACGGTATGGGCAGACCGAGCAGGACCGCGAATGCGATGCACTGGGCGGCGACCCAGGCGTTGTTGACCCAGACCCGCAGCCCGAACGAACCGGCCGGGTTCTCGCTGTAATACGCCTCGAAGTCGTGGTTGATCAACTGTTGTAGTTCCGCGGGTGTGCCCAATGTCGCGCGCACCTCGGGATTGCCGGCCACCCAGAATCCGATGACGATCGCGACCACGAGGAAGCCCAGCGCGGACCCGAGCCACCACCGTCGACAGTCATAGGCCACCAGCGGGAACGAGACCGTCCAGAACCGGATGAATTCGCGCCACAGCGGCGCCCTTGCCCCGGTGACGGCCGATCGGGCACGCGCCACCAGCCCGGACAACTTCGCGACCAACACCGCATCCCCGGCGGAACTGCGGACCACCGAAAGGTGGGTGGACGCCCGCTGATACAGATCGATCAGCTCGTCGATCTCGGCCCCGGTCAGGTTGCGCCGCCGCTTCAGCAGCTGCTCCAGCCGGTTCCATGCCGGGGTGTGGGCGAGCACGAACGCATCGACATCCACGCTGGCGATCCTAGTAGCGTTCGGGGCATGGTCATGCAGCCAGAACCCGTGGTGACCGGTGACGCGGTGCAACTCGAGGTGTCGATCGCCCAGCTACCGGTGCGTGCGGCCGCGGCGTTGATCGACGTCATGGTGATGGGCTTCGGATATCTGATCCTGTCGATGTTGTGGGCGCTGACCCTGGCCGATTTCGATCCGGCGCTCTCGGCGGCGGTGCTGATCATCTTCCTTGTGCTGGTGCTGGTCGGCTATCCGGTGACGTTCGAGATGGCCTCCGGCGGGCGCTCGCTGGGCAAGATGGCACTGGGTTTACGGGTCGTCTCTGAAGACGGCGGTCCGGAACGGCTGCGGCAGGCGGTTTTTCGAGCGTTGTCCAGTGTAATCGAGATATGGATGCTGACCGGCGGTCCCGCCGTGATCTGCAGCATGCTCTCCCCGAAGGGCAAACGCATCGGTGACGTCTTCGCGGGCACCATCGTAATCAGCGAGCGCGCACCCAAGCTGAACCCGCCGCCGCCGATGCCGCCGGGGCTGGCGTGGTGGGCCGCGACATTGCAGCTGTCCGGGCTGGGCGCCGAGCAGGCGAACATGGCGCGCCAATTCCTCACCCGGTCGGCGCAGCTGCAGCCGCAGGTGCGCGCCGAGATGGGGCAGCGCATCGCCGGACAGTTTGTCGCGAGGATCTCTCCCCCGCCGCCGCCCGGCGCCTCCGCCGAGGAGGTGCTGGCGGCGGTCCTGGCCGAGCGCCACCGCCGCGAGCTGGTCCGTCTGCAGGTGCCGCCGTCACCGGGCATGCCGCCGGGGCCGGGCCTTCCCCCGACACCATCGTCGGCACCACCGCCACCGCCACCGACCGCCGGGTTCTCGGCACCCACCTGAAAGCACATCCCCAAAGTGGGACACAGATGTCTCATTATGGGATGTTTGTGCTAGCTTTAGCGTCATGAGTGTCCACGACATTGGTGAAACCGGGGCGCGCAATCGCACCCGGCGCGCCATCGTCGAGGCAGCCATCGGTGTCATGACCGACAACCCGACCGCGCCGCTGTCCGAGATCGCAGATGCCGCGGGCGTCGGGCGCAGCACGCTGCACCGGTATTTCCCCGAACGCATGGATCTGCTGCGTGCGGTCGCCCTGCAGGTACACGCCGCCAGCAATGCAGCCATCGAAGCGGCCGACCCGGAGTGCGGTCCGATGATCCCGGCACTGCGCAGGGTCGTGGAAAGTCAGCTCGATCTCGGCCCGATCATGCAGTACGTCTACACCGAACCGTTGATCCAGTCCGACCGCGAGCTGGCGGCCTTCCTGGACACCGGTGACGAGGTCATCAGCGAAATTCTCTCGCGCGCAACGGCGGAAGGGCCCGCATATCCCCCAGGGTGGTCGCGGCGGGTCTTCTGGTCACTGCTTCTGACCGGCTACTCCGCCGTCCGCGACGACGGCATCCCCCGCCAACAGGTCGTCGACGCCATCATGAACAGCCTCACCCAGGGCACCATCACTTCTCCATAAGGACCACCCCATGACCACCCATTCCGATGCGACCGCATCGGTGACACCACCGGCGGCCACTCCCCGGCGCGCCTGGCTGGCGCTGGCAGTTCTCACCCTCCCGGTGATGCTGATCGCCATCGACAACACCGTGCTGGCCTTCGCGCTGCCCGCCATCGCCGAGGATTTCCGCCCACCGGCTGCGACCCAGCTGTGGATTGTCGACGTGTACTCCCTGGTGTTGGCCGCCCTGCTGGTCGCCATGGGCAGCATCGGCGACCGGATCGGCCGGCGCCGCCTGCTGCTGATCGGTGGTGCCGGGTTCGCCGTCGTGTCGGCCGCGGCCGCTTTCGCACCCACCGCCGAGATGCTGGTGCTTGCCCGCGCCGTGCTCGGCTTCTTCGGCGCCATGTTGATGCCCTCCACACTCTCGCTGATCCGCAACATCTTCACCGAGGCCTCGGCGCGCCGGCTCGCGATCGCCATCTGGGCCTCGTGCTTCACCGCCGGGTCCACCCTGGGCCCGATCGTCGGCGGCGCGCTGTTGGAGCATTTCCATTGGGGCGCAGTGTTCCTGATCGCGGTGCCGATCCTGTTGCCGCTGCTGATCCTGGCGCCCAAGCTCGTTCCTGAGTCCAAGGACCCCAATCCGGGCCCACTGGACCCGATCAGCGTCGTGCTGTCGTTCGTCGCGATGCTGCCCTTCGTCTGGGCCATCAAGACCGCTGCCCATGACGGGCCCTCACCGGTCGTGGTGGCAGCCTTCGCGCTCGGCATCGGCGCAGGCGTGTTGTTCGTGCGACGCCAGACCCGCAGCGCCACACCGATGCTCGACATGGCGCTGTTCCGCTCCGGCCCGTTCACCTCGTCGATCCTGGCGAACTTCCTGTCCATCGTCGGACTGATCGGGTTCATCTTCTTCGTGTCCCAGCACCTGCAGCTGGTGCTCGGGCTGAGCCCGCTGATGGCCGGTCTGGTGACCTTGCCGGGTGCGGTGCTGTCGATGGTCGCCGGTATCTCGGTGGTCAAGGCCGCCAAGCACTTCTCACCGCAGGCACTGATCGTGTTCGGTCTGGTGTTCGTCGCCGCGGGCTTCATCATGATCCTGCTGTTCCGCCACGACCTTTCGGTGACGGCGGTGATCGTGTCGTTCCTGGTCCTGGAGCTGGGCGTCGGCGTGTCGCAGACCATCTCCAACGACACCATCGTGGCGTCGGTGCCCGCAGCGAAAGCCGGTGCGGCATCGGCGGTCTCGGAGACCGCCTACGAGCTGGGCGCGGTGGTCGGTGCGGCCACCCTGGGCACCATCTTCACCGCGTTCTACCGCGCCAACGTCGAGGTGCCCGCGGGGCTGACACCGGCCCAGACCGGCGATGCCGCCGAGAGCATCGGCGGGGCCACCTCGGTGGCACGCGACCTGCCGCCCGAAACCGCTCAGCAGCTGCTGAACTCGGCGCACACGGCGTTCGACTCGGGTATCGCACCGACGGCGTCCATCGCCGCCGTGTTGGCCCTGACCGCCGCGGCCGTCGTCATCGTCGCGTTCCGGCGCACACCGGAAGCGCCGTAGCCGGCGGACCGGTAACCGCCGTCAGGCCTCGATCCAGTTCCCGTGGAATCCGAAGGGCACCCGTTGCGGCAGCATGACGGTTGCGACCGGATCACCGGCGAAGTCGGAGGCGTCCAGGATCACCAGCTCACTGCCGTCTCGGGTCGGGTCGTACACGTAGCTGATGTACCAGCCGTTGCTCTCGTCGGCGGGCCCGGGACCGGGGACGAAAACGGCCTCACCGGACACCGACGATCCGAAGGAATGCGTCACGGCCGAACCCGTGCCGAGGTCGTGGCGCACCAACTCGGCCTGCCCCACCGACACGGCGTAGCGGGCAGGCAGCCCGGCCAGCCGGTCGTCGATCCGCGGGAATTCGACGGCGCGGTCGTCGATCTGGCGCTCCGCGACGACCGCCCGATCCAGGTCGATGCGCCACTCCCACATCACCGCCTGCTCGGCGAAACCGCCGTCGTTGCGCCACAGCTCGGGATACCGGACCGCCTGCAGCACAACGCTGTTCGTGCTGTCGAAGGCATTGGCGACATGGAATACGTAACACGGGTCGATCTCGAACCAACGGATCTCACCGAACGGGTCGTCGCGGCGCAGCACACCGAGGCGCGCCCCGTACTCGTCACTCCAGCGGTAGGGCATCTGACCCTCACCCTTGGTGGCGATGTCGATATCGAATACCACCGGCAGATCCATGAAGATGACGTGCTCGGCGGTCATCGCGAAGTCGTGCATCATGGTGAGCGCACCGACCTCGACGGGACGGTCGATGATCAGCTCGCCGTCCGCGGCAACCCGGTGGTAGGTGACATACGGGGCGACGAGACTGCCGTACCCGAAGAAATGCATCTCCCCCGTCGTCGGACAGATCTTGGGATGAGCGGTCATCGAATCGGTGAGCTTTCCGCCGAAATCGTAGGCGCCCAACGTCTCCAACTCCCTGCCGATCTCATAGGGGAATGACGACTCCACCAGGGCGAGGGTGCGGCCGGCATGGTTGACCACGTGGGTGTTGGCGACGGCCGATCGGAGATTCCGCGTGCCGTCAGGGTTGTAGACCGGGATATCGGCGTCGAAGCTGTCGGTGCGAACCCAGCGGTTGCGGTACCACTTCGCCGCGCCGTCCTCGATGCGCACGCCGTGGATCATGCCTTCACCGGTGAACCAGTGCCCCGCGGCTTCCCGCGGATTCGGTCCGTTGCGCAGGTACCAGCCGTTCAGCTCCGGCGGGATCGCCCCACGGGTCGGTAGGTCGTAGGCGGTCAGCTCGTCGGCTACGGGTGCGTAGTTGCCACGCCGGAAGAAGTCGCCGGTCTCGGGTAGGGCGGAGCCTGAGGACATGAACACACCATCACATTCCACTAATGACATGTCAATAGTGGAATGTTGGAAGCTAAGCTCCTCCCATGAGTTTGCGAATGGCCGCCCTCGGCATGCTGGCACAACAACCCGGAAGCGGATACGACCTGCTGAAAAGGTTCGAGATGTCGATGGCCAATGTCTGGCCCGCCACCCAGAGCCAGCTCTACGCAGAGCTGAAACGACTGGCCGATCACGATCTGATCGAGGTGGCCGAGATCGGCCCGCGCGGCCGCAAGCTTTATCGCGTCACGACGGCCGGGCGATCCGAGCTACTGCGCTGGATCGCCAGCCCTCAGGACGATCCGCCCTATCGCAGCCCCGAACTCCTGCGCATCTTCCTGCTGGGTGAACTGCCCCGCGCCGAGGCCGCCGAGCATGTCCGCGGCCTCGCCGATCATGCCGAGTCCGAACTGGCCAGGCTGACCGCGCTGCGCGACAGCCCGGACTGTGCCGACATGCCCGGCACGGACTTCTACGGATTCGCGGCCTTGCAGTACGGCCTGCGCTTCCAGGCGATGCAGGCCGAGTGGGCACGCTGGCTGGAATCAGCCATCGTCGAATCAAACGTTGCATCTCGATAGTTTCCGATATATCGTCAACGTATCGAAGTACATCGAGTGCTTCCCTACCGAAACGGAAACCCACATGAATACGCCTTTCAGCTCCCACCCTGGCGCCACTCCCTTTGAGAACGCCGCCTTTGACAACGCCTCCTTCGGTGCCGCCCCCTTCGGCGCCGCCCCCGGTCGCTTCGGCTTCGACCGTCGACATGCCCGCCGCGAACTCCGCGAGCAGGTCCGCGCCCAGGCCGGCGGCCCGCAGGGACCATTCGGTCCAGGCTTCGGCTTCGGCCCCTCGTTCGGTCCGGGCTTCGGGTTCGGCCCCGGTCCGCGTGGCGGACACCGCGGACGCGGTGGTCGCGGACGCGGCAGGCGCGGTGACGTCCGCGCGGCGATCCTCGCCCTGCTCACCGACCGGCCGATGCACGGTTACGAGATGACGCAGGAGATCGCCGCCCGCAGCAACGATCTGTGGAAGCCCAGCCCGGGCTCGGTCTACCCGACCCTGCAACTGCTCGTCGACGAGGGTCTGATCGTCCCCACCGAGAGTGCGGGCAGCAAGAAGACCTTCGAACTGACCGAGGAAGGCCGGGCCGCGGCCGAGAAGATCGAAACTCCGCCGTGGGAAGAGATCGCCGGCGATGCCGATCCGAACGAGATGAATCTGCGAGCGGCCCTCGGTCAGCTCTTCGGCGCCGTCGCACAGGCGGCCCATGCCGCCAGCGACGACCAACAGCAGCGCATCCTCGATATCGTCAACAACGCCCGTCGCGAGGTCTACCAGATCCTCGGCGAGGAGTGACTCGCTAGCATCGGGTCACGATGAACACCGACACTCTCGTCAACTACTTGGTGCCCGTCGCGGCGGCGATCCTCACCGCAGCCGGCGGTGTCCTCGGCGTCAGCTTCCGCGACGCCGACGCCTACGAGCGCCGGCGCGCCATGTGGTTGTTCATGTTGGTGGTCGCCACCGGCATCGTGACCATGGCCGCCATGGACTCGGCCGCCGGTGTCGGTAAGCCGGTCGCCGCGGCAGGGCTGACAGTCTCAGCCTGCGCCGCGGCGATCGGGACCCATTTCCTCTGGCGGCGTGTCGTTCCCGACGCCGAACCCCGTACCGTGCGGCTGGCCAGGATCGCGATCGGTCTGGCCGTCGCCGTCATCGTCGCCTCGGTGGCGCTGACCTACGTGGCGGGCAAGGGTTGCCGGCAGGCCGAGCCGCTGATGACGACGGCGTGGGTGGAGTCGGGTTACGCGCAGCCCGGGATCCCGGGACGGGGCCCGACCTCTGGCGAGGTCGCCGACTGGGCCAAACGGATCCACGCCGACGCCGACAAGGTCACCGCGAACGGCATCCGCGACCGGGCCCAACGGCTGGCCGGTATCGCCGACGAGATCGCCGCCGCGGCGTCCGACGGCGACTGGGCCCGCCAGGCCTTGATCAGCACCGAGTACTTCGACGTGCTGGGGACCCTGCTGAAGGAATGCAAGCCCCAGTGACCGGGATCGACGAGATGCCGCGAGGGGGACCCGACGCATCGTGTCTGGACCGCCTGCTGTGGACCGACCGATCCGAATACCTGGACCGCAGCGACGTCGATCCCGGTGTGAAGCGCAGCGTCGTCGATGCGTTGAACTGGACCGGTCGCGTCTTCGGCAGCCATGAGCAGTTTGCGGCCATCGCGCTCGAAGAGATCGCCGAGGTCCCCGACCCGAGCGTCCTGGAACTCGGCGCCGGGCACGGTGCACTCGCGACGAAGCTGCTCGAATTCCATCCGAGCGCCCATGTCACCGTCACCGATGTCGCGGAGGACGCCGTGGCGGCCATGGCCGCCGGTCCACTCGGCGAGCATCCGCGGGCGACGGTGCGGGTAGTGGACGCGACGTCGATCGACGCCCCGGATCGGCAGTTCGCGCTCGCGGTCTTCGCGTTGTCCTTCCACCATCTGCCCCCGGCCGCTGCCGCGGCCGTGCTGGCCGAGGGCACCCGAGTTGCCGACAAACTGCTGATCATCGACCTGCCACGGCCGCCCGCCCCGGTGCATGTGTTGCGGTTGGCGACCATGCTGCCGCTGGCCCCGTTCATCCCGTTCGTGCACGACGGTGTCATCAGTTCGCTGCGCAGCTACAGCCCGTCGGCATTGCGCGCACTGGCCGATCACGCGGGTGTCGACATCGAGTTGCGCAACAGTCTGTTCGGACCACAGATCGCGGTGGCCACCCGGCGCTAGTCTCGACCTGTGGGCGAGGAGATCTCAGGCACGGAGTTCAGCCGCGAACAACGCCGGGAGTACCGGCGCAAGGTGCAACTGTGCCTGGACGTCTTCGAAACGATGCTGTCGCAATCCAGTTTCGAGTTCGACCGCCCGCTCACCGGCATGGAGATCGAGTGCAACCTGGTCGACGACGAGTACCAACCCACGCTGCGCAACCGTGAGGTGCTCGCGGCGATCGCCGACCCCGCCTACCAAACCGAACTCGGCGCCTACAACATCGAATTCAACGTGCCGCCTCGGCCGTTACCCGGTCAGTCCGCGCTCGAGCTGGAGACCGAGGTGCGCGCCAGCCTGAACGCCGCCGAAGCCAAGGCAAACGCCCATGGCGCACACATCGTGATGATCGGCATCCTGCCGACGCTGCTGTCGGAGCATCTGCAATCCGGTTGGATGAGTGACTCCACGCGGTATCAGGCGCTCAACGACTCGATCTTCACCGCCCGCGGCGAGGATATCGACATCGATATCGCCGGCCCCGAGCGGCTGTGCCTGCAATCGGCCGATATCGCACCCGAATCCGCCTGTACGAGCATGCAATTGCATTTGCAGGTGTCGCCGGCCGATTTCGCCAAGAACTGGAATGCCGCACAGGTCCTCGCCGGGCCACAGCTTGCGCTCGGCGCCAATTCCCCGTACTTCTTCGGCCACGAGCTGTGGGCCGAGACCCGCGTCGAATTGTTCGGTCAGGCCACCGACACCCGTCCCGACGAGCTCAAGACCCAGGGTGTACGTCCCAGGGTGTGGTTCGGCGAACGCTGGATCACCTCGATCTTCGACCTCTTCGAGGAGAACGTGCGGTACTTCCCGTCGCTGCTGCCCGAGCTCTCCGATGAGGACCCGGTGGCCACCCTGGCCGCGGGCCGCACCCCGCAACTTGCCGAGCTGCGCTTGCACAACGGGACCATCTACCGGTGGAACCGGCCGGTGTACGACATCGTCGGCGACGGTGCCGATGCCAAACCCCACCTGCGGGTCGAGAATCGGGTCCTGCCCGCGGGCCCGACGGTCATCGACATGCTGGCCAACTCGGCCTTCTACTACGGCACGTTGCGCGCACTCACCGATGACGAACGCCCACTGTGGACCAAGATGAGTTTCGCTGCCGCCGAACACAACTTCACCGCTGCCGCGCGACACGGCATGGACGCCCGACTGTACTGGCCGGGCCTGGGCGAGGTGACACCGGACGAGCTCGTCCTGCGTGAGCTGCTCCCCCTGGCCCACGAGGGATTGCGCCGGTGGGGCGTGTCGGCCGAGGTGCGCGACCGCTACCTCGGGGTCATCGAGGGTCGGGCCAAGAGCGGACGCAACGGTGCGACCTGGCAGACGAGCACCGTGCACGCGCTGCAGGAGCGCGGTCTGGCGCGCCCCGCTGCGCTGGCGGAAATGTTGCGGCTGTACTGCGAATCCATGCACTCCAACACCCCGGTCCACACGTGGGAGATACCGGCACCCTAGGTTCGAACACGACGCGCACCTCGGCCGCCGGCGCAGGCACCTGGCCGATCGGACAGGAAAGTCCGCCCACTCGGGGCGTGTGCGAGCACGCCGTTGTCAATAGCGTTGTCCACCATGACAGTTACGCTGCTCGGACCGGCGCGGGTCGATCCACTGGCCCCCACTCCGGCCGGTTCGTGGAGCGCGAACGGAGTACGCGTGGTCCGTGGCCGGCGGCCACACCGGGGCGACGATCCGACACTGTGCACGCCACGGTTCTGCGCATACCGCATCGGGGATCTGCTCACCGTCGAGCACGACCTGACCCCGGCGCAGTTGTCCGATGAGCTTGCGCTCTGGCTGACCGAGGAACTCGGCCCCAGCGGAATACTGCACTCGCAAGCCGATTTCGAGGCGGTGTTCACCGGAATCATCCGGTCGACCGTGCCCGGTGGTCTGGCGGCGTGGGTCCGCTTCTACCGCAACTCGCTGTACGCGCTGGAATCCGGTGCCGCCACCTTCTCCCCGATCCATGCGCGCGCCGCAGAGCTGGTCGTCGGCGAGCGATTGCTCGATCTCGGCTCGTGCTTCGGCTTCTTTCCACTGCGGATGCGCCGGTCCGGTCATCAGGTGGTGGCCACCGATCTGAGCGCACCGACCATGGGCCTGCTGGACAGCGTCGCCACCGCGCTGGAACGCCCAGTGCAGACGCTGGTGTGCAATGCGGCACGAGTTCCGCTGCCCGACAGCACCGCCGATACCGTGACCGTTCTGCATCTGCTCGAACACCTCGATGCGGATGCCGGTGCGCACGTGCTCGACGAGGCGTTGCGGCTGGCCCGCCGGCGGGTCGTGATCGCCGTGCCCTTCGAGGACGAGCCGCAGGCCTGCTACGGCCATGTCCGGCGCTTCGACATGGCCGTGCTACACGCGCTGGCCGCCCGCCACCGGGGTCTGTACGCCACGGTATCCGAGCACCACGGCGGATGGTTGGTGCTCGACCGTGCACCCGGATACCGACGCTAGATCAATCCGCGCTTGCTGGCGGCATAGACCGCCTCGGCCCGGCGGCTGACACCGAGCTTGCGCATGATGTTGCTGACGTGGAACTTGGCCGTCGTGGCCGAAATGAACAGCTGCTCACCGATCTTCGCGTTGGACAGTCCCGCGGCGAGCAGCCTGAGCACCTCCACCTCGCGGTCGGTCAGGTGTTCCCGCGCCTCGGCCCGGCCGTTGAGTGAGCGCACCACCGCTGCGGCGCTGCGCGCATCGAAGGCACTCTCACCCGCGGATATGGCCCTGATGGCGCGCACCAGCTCGGTGGTGTCGACATCTTTGACGACGTATCCGCGCGCACCGGCGTGCACCGCACGCACCACCAGGTCCTCGTCGAGGAAGGTGGTGAGCACCAGCAGGCCGAGGTCGGGGTGGGTGGCGGATAACTTGGCGCACAACGACAGTCCCTCGAAGTCGGAACCGGCGCTCAACTTGAGATCCAGCAGCACCACGTCGGGATGGACCGCGTCCACCATGGCGGCGGCCTCGGGTTCCGAGGATGCCTCACCCACCACCACCAGATCGTCCTCGCGTTCCAGCAGCGAGCGCAGGCCCTGGCGCAGGATGGCGTGGTCGTCGACCAGCGCCAGTCTGATCACGCGCGTGAGCGTCATCGGGGATGTCCTTCCCTAGGGATGGTGGCGACCACGCGGACACCACCGATGCGCGACCGTTGCACCGCGAACGAGCCTCCGTGTTCCCGGCAGCGGGCCAGCATATTGGCCAGTCCGCGGTGATGTCCGTCGACATCGGCGGCATCGGCGAGTCGCAACATCAGCCGCAGCTTGTCCGGATCACCGGTGCCGTCGTCGGAGATCGACAGCTGCACCGAATCCGTTCGGTACCGCAACCGCACGATGGCCCTGGTGGCCGCACCGTGCATGGCGGTGTTGAACAGCGCCTCACCCGCCACCCGCAGCAGCGCGTGCTCTATGCCACTGGGCAATTCGGCGACCGCGCCTTCGACCTTGAGGGTCACCCGAAGGTCTTCGGGCATGTGCACCGTCGCCAACTGCTCCAACATCTCCGGCAGCGTGGATCGGCCGGCATCCTCGGGGTGATTGAGCGCATAGATCGCCGATCGCAGTTGCTCGGTGGCAGAGCGGGTGAGCGTCTTGGCGATATCGAGCCGCTCGACCAGATCACCGTCGCCCCCGCGCGTGCCGATCTCACTGCGGCAGACCTCGATCTGCATACCGGCCGACAACACCGTCTGGGTCACGCTGTCGTGCAGTTCGCGCGCGATGCGGTGGCGTTCGTTGTCCAGCACCTGATGTCGTTGTACGGCACCGAGTTCGCGCTGGGTCGCCAGCAGTTCGGCGTTGCGCGCCTCCGACTGGGCCAACAACGCCTGGGATCGCTGGAACAACTCACAGTTGTGCAGCGCCACCGCGGTCTGGCTGGACAGGATGCGCATGACGGTTTCGTCGGTGCCGTCCAGGGTGCGGCTGGTCGGTGTCCATGCCGCGAAGGCGCCGATGACGCCGCCGTCGAGCTCTATCGGTACGTGCGCGTGATGTAACTCGATGACCGGCAACCGGAACTGGGCCAACTGGCCGCGCAGAATATCGTTGAGCCGGTTGAGCACCGCGTCCGGCAGGTGCGGCACGGGATGCTTGGCCCCGGACAGACCTTCGAACGAATAGGCGTTTCCGTCCCCGTCCAGGATGAGATGTCGTGGCCGGGCCTCGGGAAGTGCACCGTCGGCCAGGGCGAGCAGCACCCATTCCGCGCCCAGGTGCACGCGGGCGGCGTCGGCGGCGGCCCGCACGAGCTTCTCCGGCCCGTTGACGGTCTGCACCAGCGCCCGCGAGATGGTGTCGAGGGCGGCGATGACCCGTTCGGTGCGTTGGGCGGCGACCCGGAACTCCGGGTAGAAGGTGGGTTTCCCCGACCGTACCCCGGTGAGCCGTTCCAGGTCCGGGGCGCGTGCCCTCACAGTGCGGCCCGGAACAACGCCCGCAGCTGATCCTCGTCGGCCGCGCGCGGATTGGTGGTGATGCACGCGTCGGCCATGGCGTTGCGGGCGAGCACCGCCACATCCTCCTCGCGCACGCCGAGGTCGGACAGACCCCGCGGAACGCCGACCTGGCGGGCCAACTCCTGCAGGCGATCAGCAAGTGCCAGTGCTGATTCCAGTGCCGGCGCCCTGGTGTCGGCAATCCCGAGACAACCGGCGATGGTGGCGAACGGTGCCGGGTCGGCCTCGGCGTTGAACCGCACCACATGCGGGAGCAGCACGCCGTTGATGACTCCGTGCGGCAGGTCGAGCAGCCCGCCGACCTGGTGGCTCATCGCGTGCGCCGCACCCAGAATCGCGTTGGTGAACGCCAATCCGGCTTCCAGGGACGCCTGGGCCATCAGCACGCGGGCGCTCATATCGTCGGGTTTGTCGATGGTGGTGACCAGGTTCTCGGTCACCATCACCACCGAGCGCAGCGCGTGGTGGTCGGTCAGTTGGTTGCGCCCCAGCGAGACGAAGGCCTCGATACCGTGCGTCAGTGCGTCCAGACCCGTTGCTGCATTGAGCCATTCGGGCATCGTGGTCAGCAGCCGGGGATCGATGACAGTGACATCGGGCACCAGCGCCCGGCCCAGGATGGTGATCTTGGTGTTGCGGGTGGTGTCGGTGACGATGCAGAACTGCGACACGTCGGCGCCGGTTCCCGAGGTCGAGGGCAGCACTACCAACGGCGGGATCGGCATCGTGGCCTTGTCGACACCCGCATAGTCCAGGATGTCTCCGCCGTTGGCCGACAGGATCGCGATGCCCTTGGCGGCATCGATGACCGACCCGCCGCCGAGGGCGATCAGCACATCGCAGCCCTGGGATCGGTAGAACTCGTGGCCCGCGGTGATCTCATGGTCCTTGGGATTGGGGGTCAGCGCACTCCACACCTGGGGCTGCACTCCCTGCGCGCGCAGCTGCGCGACGAGTTCGTCGACCCAACCCGCCTCGATCAGACCCGGATCGGTCACCAACAGCGGCCGCATGCCGCCGAGGCGCAGCGCGGAGTGCGCGGCCTCGGCCATCGAGTCGATCCCGAAGACGATCTCGGGGGCGTGGAACTTGAGCAGCCGGGTGGGCACCCGGTCCGCCACCGTCGCACTGGCCTGATATGTGATCCACATAACAGGACCAGCGTACGTCGCCGTTGCGGCACAACCAATGTGCAGGTGGACAGGTACCGACCTACCCGATCGGGTAGGTACCGGGGCGAGCGAAGCGACGGGATCAAGACCCGGGGCGAGCGAAGCGACGGGATCAACACCCGAGGCGAGCGGTCACGACAGGGCGTGGGCGAGTTCAGCGGCCTTGGCGATCAGCTGGTCGGCGTCGCTGGCCACCACGACCTGGTCGCACACCTGCGCGTAGTCGGGCATCGCGCAGGTCGCCTGGCGCCAGTAGCGCTGTGGTTCCGGCGTGACCCAGGCCAGCCGGTGCACCCGCCGGCGCAGCGCCCGCAGCCGGTCCACGCCCGGGGCCAGGCCCCCGCTGCGGCCGTCGCCGACGATCAACACCGCGGTCCGGGAATCGAGTGAGTCGGCCTGGCCTGCCAGCATCTCGTCGAAGACCTGCCCGTAGTCGCTGCTGGCCTGCAGGTCCAGCCGACCGTCGGCCAACACGGCCGCCAGCGCATCGTCCCCACCGGCCCGCAACAGGATGTCGGTGACATCGACGGGTCGGTCGACGAACGCCATCACCCGGCACCGGTGCGCGCGCCGGTGCATGGCCTGGGCCAGTCGCAGGGTGAATGCGGTGACCGGGCGCACCGAGAGTGATACGTCGGCGATCACCACCAGCCTGATCCGATCCGGTAAGGGCGTCTTGGTCATCAGGCGGAACGGAACGCCGCCGGTGCGCATGCTGGCCCGCACGGTGCGGCGCATGTCCAGGCGTCCGCGACCGCGTTCGCGCGGACGAGGCCGTGGCGCCCCGCGCATGCGGCGCAGCACCTCGTGGCAGGCGAGGTCGATATCGGCGGCAAGGCCGACCTCGGCCCCGTGATCGGGCTCGGTCGGCTCGGCGACCAGCCCGGCCCGCTGCGCCAATGCCTCGACAAACCCTTCGACGGCTTTGGTCAGTTGCTGCAACTGTTCGGCGGTCAGCGGTTCGCCGGCGTCACCGCCGTAGGTGGCGGCGGGGTCGTAGGCATCCAGCCACGCCAGGATCGCGTCGGGATCGTCGAAACTCAGGGTGCCCGCGACGATGGGCGCCACCGAGTCGGCCAGATCACCCGCCATCGCCGCAGCGGCCCGGTCGACCTCTACGGTGTAGCGCATCCCGCGCCGGCCCCCGTCGGATTCGGCGGACACGGTCAGCCGATCGTCGGCGCCGGTCACACTGAAGTCGTCGTCGTCCTTATGCGGATTGAATCCCTTGGTGGCCTCGGGGGTATCGAAGTGCTCACCGACCTCGGCGGCGCGTTCGTTGTATTCGGCGTATCTGCCGATCGAGCTGTCGTCGTCGATCTCCAACTGGTCGGGCAGGCCCGCTCCGGTGTGTGCACGGCTCGGGCCGGCCACCGCATCGTGGGGTTCGACCGGGTGGGTGTCGAACATCGCCGCGAAGGCGCGCTCGAATCCGTGTTGTTCCCGATCGTATTTGGCGCATGTTGCCCGCAGTCCGGCGCGCAGGGCGGTCGTGTCCGCGGCACCGAGCAGCGCCAGCACCCTGCGCACCTCGATCACCTCGGCCGGGGAGGTCGCGACCCCGGCTCGGCGCAGCAGTTGCCCGAACGCCGCGGCGACCCAGTCCAGGATCTGCGCCGGTGTCACCGTCGCCCACCCCTGCCCCGGAACGCCGAGGTGGTGGTGTTGGCGGGTCTGCCTGCCACGGTCACCCGCTCGCCCGGCGATGCTGTTGGCGTCGAGGTCGGCGATGAGGTCGGTGCTGGTTCACTGGCGAAGTGCCGCAACGCGATATCGCGGTCGCTGGTGAACTTGACCAGCGCCGAGAGCAGCACCGTGCGGTCTACGTCGGAGCCGAGCAGGGCCGCTGCCCTGGCACCGTCGATCACCTCGGAGATCGACGGACTCTTGCGCAACGGAAGCTCCCGAAGGGTCCTTGCGAGTTCGACGACATCGGCGACGACCTCGGATTCGACCTGCGGGGCCCGCACCCCGACGATCTCCCGTTCCCGTTGCGGCGTAGGGAAACCCAGATGGTAGTGCAGGCACCGGCGCTTCAGCGCCGCCGACAGTTCGCGGGTGTCGTTGGACGTGAGCACCACCCAGGGCACCGACCGCGCGGTGAAGGTACCGATCTCGGGGATGGTGACCTGGCGTTCGGCGAGCACCTCCAGCAGCAGCGCCTCCATCGCCTCCTCGGTGCGGTCGACCTCGTCGATCAACAGCACCACCGGTTGTTCGGAGAGCACCGCCTCCAGCAGCGGCCGTCGTAACAGGAAGCCCTCGGTGTAGACGTCCCCACCGTTGCCCATCTGCACGTGCAGCAGCTGTTTGGCGTAATCCCATTCGTAGAGCACGCGGTTGTCGTCGAGACCCTCGTAACACTGCAGACGGATCAACCGCCTGCCGCCGGCGGTGGCAAGCGCCTTGGCGAGTTCGGTCTTGCCGACCCCCGCGGGACCCTCCAACAGCAACGGCCGGTCCAGTGCGGTGGCCAGGTGCACCACGGTGGCCAGGTCGTCGTCGATGACGTAATCCTGGCGACGCAGCGCCTCGGCCAGTTCGGCTGCACCGGTGAATGTCATCGCGTCGTCGCGCACGGGTTCTTCGGATCGGGACAGGGATGCGGTGGTCACGGCAACCTCCGGTGGAGGTGCACGGCAGGGGCGGACCGAGGTGGACGGATCGGCCCCTGCCGTGGCACCGGGTCAGTAGGACGAGTTGATGGCGTGTCCGACAACAGGAACCATCGACTCGACGGTGACCTCGCGCGGATTGCCCGGCGTGCACCAGTCGTCCTGGATGTGCTCGGAGATGGCCAGCACGGTCTTGTCGTCGCCCTTGATGACCTCGCCACGACCCGCGTACTTACCGGTGTTCATCCGGTTCTTGTCATAAGAGTCGGTGCGGACGGCGGAGAAGTTGTCCGGGATGCCGACATCCTGGGAGAGCCGGATCGCCGCCTCCACGGCGGCATCGGCGGCCTGCACCGTGGTCATGTTCCGGGTGTCGACGCCCATCGCCGTGGCCAGCTGCGCGTAGCGCTCGTAGCGCGAGGGCAGGTTGTACTCCCACACCCGGGGCAGCGCGATGGCGTTGTTGAGGCCGTGGTGGCTGTCGAAGAACGCGCTGACGGCGTGGCTGATCGAGTGCACGATGCCGAGGCCACCGGAGTTGAATGCCTGCCCGGCGATGTACTGCGCGTTCATCATGCCTTCGCGCGCCTTGAGGTTACGCGGCTCGAAGACGGCCTCGCGCAGGTGTTTGGCGACGAGTTCCACCGAGTACAGGGCGTTTCCGAGCGACGGTGCGAAGTCCAGCCGGGACACGAAGGGCTCACTGCCGTGGGCAAGGACGTCGAACCCGCAGTAGGCGGTGAAGTGCTGCGGGCAGGTGTAGTACAGCAGCGGGTCGTCGATGGCCAGGGTGACGATGGTGGCCTCGTCGAAGCCGACCCACTTGTGCGGGTGCTCCATATCGGAGGTGTCGGTGATGACGTAAGCCCAGGAGGTCTCCGAACCCGTTCCCGCCGTGGTGGATACCGCGATATGCGGCGGGTTCTCCTTGTTGGTGGACTTGGCGAAGCCCTCGAACTCGTTGATGTTGCGGCCGTCGTGCGCGATGACGACACGGGCGCCCTTGGCGGCGTCATGGCTGGAGCCACCGCCGATGGAGATGATGCTGTCGCACTTTTCCTGCTGGTAGAGCGCCGCGGCCTCCATGACGTTGTAGTCCTTGGGGTTGGACTCCACCTTGTCGTAGAGCACGACCTCGACGCCCTGGTATTCGATCTTGCCGGTCAGTTCCTCGATGATGCCCGAACCGCGCAGGCCGGTGGTCATCAGCAGGGTGCGCTTGAAACCGAGGTTCTTGGCCTCGACACCGATGATGTCGTGGGCGCCCACACCGAGCAGGGCGCGCGGGAACGGATGGAACTCCTTGATCGGAAAATCCCAAATCTGGTTCAGCTCAATGGCCATTGGACGACTCCTCGCGGTATCGGACGGGTGGTGCACCCGGTAGAGATACCGTTGCCCGGCGTGGCGCGCATCACAATGGCTTCGGCTCAGGACCCGCCGTCCGGCGCACCGAAACTGCCCGATCGGGTAGGTCGGCCGGCCGTCAGAAGGGCGGGGGTTCGTAGTGGGCGGCGATGCGGGCTTGTTCCTGTTGTTCCCGCTCGTCGACTCGACACCGGTTCGCCGCGCGTTCGGCGGTGATGCGGCGGGTGCGGTCTTCGGCGCGGGAGCGGTCGCGGGTGGGCATTTTCAGGCAGCGCTTCGCGTTGACGGGCAGGCTGGGTTGCAGCGAAGGCTCGCCGGTGGGGTCGCCCAGGCCGGTGAACCAGTGTCCGCCCTCGGGTTCGGTGGTGTAGACGTGCCCGGTCGGCGAGGTCCATACGACGGTGCCGTTGGCCAGTTGTGTGTCGCGCCAGTCGTGGAACGTTTTCAACAGATGGTGCGCCCGGCACAGGCATTTCAGGTTCGAGGGGTGGGTGGGCCCGGCCGGGTATGGGACGGTGTGGTCGATATCGGTGTTCCAGGCCGGCACATCGCAGCCCGGGAAGCGGCACGTCAGGTCCCGGCAGCGGATGAACTCGCCCAGTGTCGTAGACGGGAAGCGGCCGGCCTCGACGGTGATGGCGGCCGGCTCGACCGTGCGGACCCTCGCGTTGCGTCGGGCCTCGTCGACGGCAGGCAGGCCGATGTGTCCGTAGCCGGGAACGATGCCCAGACCGCCGACCGAATCGGCGACCAGGTGCACGATCAGACTGGCGCACGGCACGCCACTGGACACCGTCAGCGGCTCTGCCGGGCAACCGGATTGACCGCACCGACACGTCAGGGGCTTACCGATGAACACCGCGAAGAAGGCGTCCGAGCGGCGTTGATCCCTGGTACGCGGATCGGTGGGACACACCGAGTCGGCCATCGCATCGAGGACGGCGTTCATCGCGGCGAGCGCAGCGAGGTCGATGCGGCCCCAAATCTCGGCGGTGCCGTCGCCGTTGGGACAACCCCCGATCTCACGGTCGCGGCGGATCTGGTCCCGGATCCGCACCGCCTCGGGGTCCTGGGCTGCGATGACGGCGTTGATGCGGGCCTCGATCTTCGGCTCGGACAGCCGCACCCAGCTGACGGCTTTCTCCGCCAGACGCTCATCGACACGAGCCAAGATCTCGGGGTCCTGGATGAGTTCGGTGCGCGACACGATCGCCGCCAACATCCGGTAGTCCACCAATCCACTTTTGGCGGTCGCGAGCTCCCGGGGCAGCCGGGTGTACAACGCGATCGCCATCCGAACCTGCGCAGCGGCCCGGCACCGGCTCAACGCCAATGCCGCAGCAACCTCGGCGACCAGGCTGCTGTGCCCGTCGATGGCCCAGCACAGTTTCTCGGTGTCATCATCGGGAGCGCGCACGTCGTAGAGCTGGCCGATGGCGAACAACCGGCGTGCACCGCACGCATTCTCCTCACGGGCCTCGGCACCGATGTTGTCCACCGCTTGCCAGGCCGCCCGCTCCTCGGCCTCGAAGGCCGCCATGGCGTTCTTCATGAATAGAACACTAGTTCGATGGTCCGACACGTTGCGGCTCGACAGAAGATGTCCCCACCGATTAGGCGGACTAGCGAAACCCTTACAGAGAGCCCAGTTTCAAGGACTCTCGATCCCCGGTGTCTAGCCACGCTAATCGACGGGGACCCAGTGGACCCTAGGGGCCCGAGGACCACCCGCGGAACGCGGCGACGAACTCCTCCGGCGCGTCCGACTCCACATAGAGTCCGGCGTCCTTGACGATCACGGTCTGGTGATCGGGGAACTCGCGTTCCAGCCGTTCGCGCTCCTGCGGCCGGAAGGCGATATCGGCGTCACCCCAGATGATCAGCGTGGGCAGATGCGCGATGGCAGGCAACCCGGCCTCGACCGCTGCGAAGAACGCGCGGCCGGACAGCACCGCGCCGGGGAGCACCGCGCTCGCCTGCCGGCGGGCCGGGGTGTCCAGCGCCCGCCGGTAGTGCTCCATCTCGGAATCGGAGGGCTTGCGGCGCTTGTGCCCCACCGGGATGAAGGCGCTGACGAGAAGGTTGAACTGGCGGACCAGCAGACGGGTCAGCGGTCCGCCCATGATGTGCCCGAACGCCTCGAAGTGCAGGATGCCGTTGACCGGCCATGCCCACGTGTTGGCCAGGACCAGACGCCGGAAAACCTCCGGGCGGCGCTGCGCAACGGCCAGCCCGATCAGCCCACCCCAGTCCTGCCCGACCAGCGTCACATCGCCCAGATCGAGCTCGTCGACGAAAGAGGTCACCACCTCCGCGTGTTCCCGAGGTGTGAACCGGTAGCCGGACCGGGCCGTCGACAGCCCGAAGCCCGGGTAGTCCAGCGCTATGCAGCGGTAGTCGCGCCGCAGCTCCCGCACGACGTCACGCCACAGGAACGACCAGGTCGGATTGCCGTGCAGCAGCAGCAAGATGGGGCCGGAACCCTCGTCGATGTAGTGCACGCAATGCCCGTCGATATCGACGAATCGACTCTCGAAGGGGAACAGTTCGTCATCGACCCAATCCGGCCGGACGCGCTTCGCAGTATCGGTCATCACTTGACGTTCTCATATACACTTTATATTCTCAAGCGATTGGAGAATGTGTGATGCGCCGTTACGGCCAATACTGCGGGCTGGCCCGCTCACTGGAGATCGTGGGCGATCGATGGAATCTGCTCATCGTCCGCCAGCTGCTGATCGCGCCGGCCCGCTACCGTGATCTGGTCGCCGGGCTGCCGGGGATCGCCACCAACCTGCTCGCCGACCGCTTGCGCGAACTGGAATCGGCGGGCGTCGTCGAACGCCGGCTCGGCGACGGCAGCACAGTCGAGTACGCCCTCACCCCCTGGGGCGCCGAACTACGCGAGCCCATCGAGGGTTTGATCCGCTGGTCCACCCCGCTGATGGTGCGCGGACCCGAGGGCGACACGTTCCGTCACGAGTGGCTGACCCTCGCGATCCCGGCCCTGCTGTCCGCCCGCGCGAAGGTCCGTGCCACCGTGTCGATCGGTCTCGCCGGTGAGGATATGGCCCTGCAGCTCAACGCTTCCCGTACGGGTTTCACGGTGGGGACTCCCGACGGTCGCGAACTGGCCGGCACGCTGCACGCCGCACCCGAATACATCCTCGGTCTGGCCGCAGGGGCCCTGACCATCGACGATGCCCGCGCCCTCGGGTTGATCGAGATCGACGGTGACGAGGCTGCCGTCCGATCGATCCTAGGCGCTACGAGCTGACGGCCACCAACGCCGCGGCGAATTGCTCCAGATCCGCTGCCGAGCCGTCGACATGCGGGGACACCCGCAGCACCGGCCCGTCCATCTCGTGGGGCGCCCGACCCACCTCGCACGCGGTGGTGATGATCCCGTGCTCGGCGATCAGCCGCGCCCGCACCACCGCCGGTTCGGCCCCGTCGAGCGGACGCAGCGTGGTGATCGCACTGGGCTCGGCGGCCGGCTCGACGACCTGCCAGCCCGCGATATCGGCCAGCACACCGCGGGTCAGCGCGCCGATCTCGGCCAGCCTGGCCTGGGTGTTCGCCGGCCCGTCGGCCAGATGCTCTCCCAAGGCCAGCGAAAAGCCAAGCCGGGAACCGATATTGGCCTCGTGCAGTTCCATCGGGGCCCACCGCGGCACCAACTGCGCATACAGTTCGGGCCGCACCGCCAGCGCACCGACACCCCGGGGCCCGGCCAGCCATTTACGCGACGACGTGTAGAGGACGTCGGGACCCACCGCACAGTCGACGTGTCCCAGCCCCTGCGCGGCATCCACCACCAACGGCAATCCGAGATCGCGGCATACCTGCGCGAGCTCGGCCAGCGGCTGGACGATCCCGCGGTGGCTGCCGAGCACCGTCAGATGCACCAGCGCAGGCGGGTCGGCACGCAGCACCGCGGCCGCAGCGTCGACGCGCAATCGGCCCGACTCGTCGACCGGCAGCAGCCGCGCCTCGAACCCGTTGGCTGCCATGATCGTGAGGTTCGGGCCGTACTCACCGTGCAGGCAGGCCAGCGTCCGGGGCCCCTGCCAGCTGCTCAGCAGCAGGTCGAGTGCATGGTTCGAGCCGGTGGTGAAAACGACCTCGGCCTCGGCCATACCGGCCAGCGCCCGGACCGCGGCCCGTCCCGCGTCGAGGGCAGGAGCTGCGGCCTCGCCGGCGACGTAACCGCCGACCTCGGCCTCGTGTCGGGCATGTGCCGCGGCCACCTCGATCACGGCGTTGCTCTGCCGCGAACACGCCGCACTGTCCAGATGCACACCGGCCACCGGCACCCGGGCGGCACGCCATTGCTCGGACAGGCTCATTTGACTGCCAGGGACACACCGAAATCGCCGGCCGGATCCGTCCACCAATGGGTGCGGGTCAGACCGGCCGCCGCCAGCTCGTCGGCGATACCGGCGGCCCGGAACTTGCACGAGACCTCGGTCAGCATTTCCTCGCCGGCCTCAAAGTCCACCGTCAGATCCAGGTCGCGGACGTGAACCCGTTGCGCCAGGGTCGATCTCAACCACATCTCGATGCGCTCTTCGGTGTCGTTCCACTTGGCCACATGGGCGAACGTCGACGGGTCGAAGTCGGCACCGAGTTCACGGTTCACCACGGCGAGCACATTGCGGTTGAACGCCGCGGTCACCCCGGCCGCATCATCGTAGGCGCGCACCAGCCGATCGACATCCTTGACCAGATCGGTTCCCAGCAGCAGCGAGTCACCCGGCTGCATCGTATCGGCCACGGCGGCAAGGAAATCGGCACGCGGTCCCGCGGTCAGGTTGCCGATGGTCGAGCCGAGGAACACCACCATCCGCCTGCCGACCTTCGGGATGGTCGGCAGGTCCTCCTCGAAATCGCCGCATACGGTGTCGATGTCGAGATCGGGATACTCGGCGTGCAGGGCGGCCGCGGCCGCGCCGAGCACCGACGGGTCGACATCGAAGGGGATGAACCGGCGCAGCGCACCGCGCGCGCGGAATGCGTCCAGCAGCAACCGCGTCTTCTCCGAGGTACCGCTGCCCAGTTCGACGAGGGTGTCCGCACCGGATACCTCGGCGATGTCCGCGGCGTGCTCACCGAGGATCTTCGCCTCGGTGCGCGTCGGGTAGTACTCCGGAAGTCTGGTGATCTGATCGAACAGATCACTTCCGACACTGTCGTAGAACCACTTGGGCGGCAGCGACTTCGGGCTCCGACGCAGACCTTCGGACACATCGCGGCGCAGCGAGTTTTCCAGGCGGGTGGTCATCGAGATCCTTTCAGAGGGGTGAGCTTCAGGCCTGTCGCCGCCACCTCGACGAGGTGCCGGTCGGGGATGTCGAGCCAGGCCGGGTCGTCGTCGTAGGGTTCGCTGGCCAACACCACGCCATCGGCCCGGTCCAGTGCGAACAGGGTGTCGCCCCACGTCGTGGCGAGTAACCGGGAACCGTCACCGGCCAGGATGTTCAGCCGCGCGCCGGGATCGCGGGCACCGATCTCGGCGATGGTCTCCCCGAGTGACCCGAGGCCGCGGTCGAAGATGTGCGCCGCCAAGACCGCACTGTCGACGGTCGATTCCGCGTCCCGGGTGACCGGGAGCACCGCGCGGTCGACGACTCCGTTGTGCGACAGCAGCCAGCTGCCGTCGGTGAACGGTGCCGAGGCCGATGATTCGATCGGCATGCCCACCGTGGCCGAACGCACCGCCGCCACGATGCATCCGCTGCGCAACGTCGGGGCCACCGATGCGAACGACGCGTCCCCCCACAGCGGTTTGTCACTGCGCCACCGCCGCGGGCCCTCGTCGAAGAACCCGACACCCCATCCGTCGGCATTGACGGTGCCGTGCTTCTGCCGCCGTGGCGCATAGGACTGCACCAATAGTCCGCTGGGCGGATCGAATACCACCGATGCCACCGACACCGGCTCTCCGAGCCAGCCCAGATGTCTACACATCCCAGGCCAACCGCAGGCCCGAGAAGATCTGCCGCCGGATCGGGTGGTCCCAGTTGCGAAAGCTGGGCCGCAGGATGTCGCCGGCCACCGCCCACGCGCCGCCACGCAGCACGCGATAATCCCCTGTCGACGCATCGCTGTCGAAGAAGGGCACGCTGTAGCGGTCATAGATCATCGGGGTGAATCCCGGCCACGGCCGCAGCGGCGAGGAGGTCCATTCCCACACGTCACCGAGCATCTGCTCCACCCCGTAGGCGGACGCGCCGCCGGGGTAGGCCCCGACCGGGGCCGGCCGCAGCGACCGCCCGCCCAGGTTGGCCCGCTCGGCATCGGGTTCCACTGCACCCCAGGGGTATCGACGCCGCATCCCGGCAACGGGATCCCAGGCACATGCCTTCTCCCATTCGATCTCGGTGGGCAGCCGTGCACCGGCCCACGCGGCGTACGCCTCGGCCTCGAAGTAGGTGATGTGCTGCACCGGCTCGTCGCCCGGGATGTCCTCGCGATAGCCGAAGCGGGTGCGGCTGCCATCACTGTTCCAGAACCCCGGCGCCATCAGGTCGGCCCGCTCCCGGTGCGCCCAACCGGCATCCGACCACCACCGCCGCGTGCGGTAACCCCCGTCGGCCATGAACGCACGCCATTCGGCATTGGTGACCGGAACCCGGCCGATCCGGAATGCGTCGACCTCGACGGTGTGCGCGGGGCGCTCGTTGTCCAACGAGTACGGCTCCTCGGCGGCGTCGACCCCCAGGATGAACGGGCCGCCGGGGATCAGCACCGATGTGCCCGCCACGCCGGACCTGCCGACCGGTAGCGGTGATCCCGGGGGCAGGATCGGCGGCCCGGAGCGCAGATTCAGTGCCTGCAACATGGTCTCGTCGTGTTGGTTCTCATGGGAGATGACCAGGCCGAACGGGAACAGCTCGGTGCTGTGTTCCAGGGTCTCGAGGACGCGGTTGCGCACATCGCGGCAATAGGTCCTGGCGTCGGTGGGCGGCAACAACGGCAGACCGACCCGGCTGGCCCGGGAATGCTCGAAGGCGTCGTAGAGCTTCTCCACGGCCGGCGTGAGCATGCCGGGAGCGGCGGAGTTCCCGCCACGCAACAGCCAGAACTCCTCCTGCTGACCGATATGGGCCAGGTCCCATACCAACGGACTCATCAGCGGGTCGTACTGGCGCACCAGTTCGGCGTCGTCGAAGTCGACAAGTGCCAGGGTGCGATCACGCGCCCTGGTGAGCTCGGCGGCCAATAGGTCAGGTGTGCTCACTCATCGCCTTCCACACGTTCGGTGATCGCGGACGCAAGACCCAGGTGGTGTACCCGTTCGGTGAAGTCGTCGGCGGGGCTCCTACCCTCGTGCACATTGGTCAGTAGCCGGTTCATCGCCGCGGCCAGTTCGGCGGGCGCATGTTCGGCCGCCGCACCCACGCAACGGCGGGCGGCGGTGTGCAACTGGGGGTCGGCGAGTCCGAACCGTGCCGCCCGGTCCCAGGCCGAGGCCACCGGTTGGGTTGCCGCCCTGGCGATCTCGGCCGCTTCGGGATTATCCAGCAGGGTCGCCAGGGTGAAGGCCACCGCAGGCCAGACCGTGTCGGGAACGCTGTCCAGATAGCGGATCTCCAGCCAGCGGCGCGGGCGCACCGGCGGGAACAGTGTGGTCAGGTGATAGGCGAGATCCTCGGCCGTCGGCGACCGCCCGCCCACCGCGACGCGCCCGTCGGCCCAGTCGGCGAAGGAGACGAATTCCGTCATCGGCACCGCCTCGGGGGTACGGACGAGCATCACCGGCGCCCGCAGCGCATAGTTCGCCCAGTCGGCCGCCGGATCGTCACCGCGGTCGCCCAGGACCGGCCCGCAACGTGCCGAGTCGAGCTGTCCCCAGACACGCTGCCGGGTGCTGCGCCAGCCGGTGAACTCGCCGTTCAGCAGCGGCGAATTGGCCGACAGCGCGATCATGGTGGGTCCCAGCGCGTGCGCCAGCCGTACCCGGTCCGCCCACCCTTCACGCGGGCCCGCCTCGACATTGAGTTGCATCGAGGCCGTCGAGGTCATCATCGCCGCGCCGGCCGCACCGGTACCCGTCGCGGTGAAGAACTGCTCCATCGCCCGGTAGCGGGCACCGGGGTTCACCCGCTGCGTCGGCCGCAACGGGTCGGTGCCCATTAGCACCAATCCCAGTCCATGCTCGGCGAAGTAGGTGCTCAACACGCGGCGATCGGCCATCATGGCACTGCTCGCGGTGACCACGTCGGCACGCGGCGGGCCGGAGAGTTCGACGGCCCCGCCGGGCTCGACGGTGATGACGCTGCCCCCGGGTAGCGCAGGCGCCGCGGCGATGAGGGCGCTCAGTTCCTCCCAGCCGGGCCTGCGCATCGGATCCGTCAGGTCGAAGCAGTGCGCCTCGACCTCCAAGCCGACCGTGCCGACCGGGCCGTCGTGCAGACACGATGCGGCGATCGCGGCCGCGGTCTGTCCGGACGGACAATCCACGTCCCACGCAGTGGTGGCCGACATCGGAACCACCCCTCCCCGATCAGGACCCTGTCTCACTCAATCTTCCAGAGGGGTCTGACATATTCCCAGGGATTTGATCGACGCTATTGACCCAGGGTGTTCTGCATTGCTCCGGCCAGCACGTTCACCGCCGGTCCGCCGTTTCCGGGTTGGCAGACTTTCGCCTGCAGCAGAACGTTCTCCCGTAACCGGGTCTGGGTGAAGCACCGACGGTCAATACCCGCCTCCTGTTTGACCCAAACCGCATCGGTCGGCGTGGTCGTCCCCGCCGAGAACGTCCAGACCTGCGTCACGAAATTCTCCAGGTGCATGGCCGTCGTCTGCCCCGCGCAGCCGGCCGTCCGATCCGTGACGCGCTGGTAGGCCCGTGTCGCGGCATCAGAGGTCGCGAAGACCCCGACGGCCTGCTTGACCAGACGGGTGGTGTCCGTCGCCGATGTCTGGGCGAGCGCACTCTTGAACGAGGCCAGGTCCGGGTCGGCGTACACATCGGGCAACCCGATATCGGCCCAGTTGTTGCAGGCCGGGTTGTCGACGTAGAAGGCCTGACCAGGCGCGGTGAACTCGGCCCCCCAAGACAGCGGGGCTCCGACGATATTGCTCACCGAGCCCTTCGGGAGCACGGCATAGCCGACCACCCCTGGATCGGACGGCCTGGCCCAGGCCGCGGGCACCGCGGTGAGGCTGGTCAGCATGGCTCCGGACATGACCGCTGCCATGACCGCGACGGCGTACCTCAGGCGCATGGCACCGATCATGCCAGCGGATCAGAACAGCGTCTGCGTGCAGTACGTGCGGGCCGGCTGCGGGTAGGGCCAGGCATACGTGCCCGCGGCCGCCGGGCATGCCGACTGGTCACGGACGTCCAACCGCTGCGTGACCTGCACCAGCACACCTTGGCCACGGTCGCGGCAGTCGGCCTTCTCGACCAGCCCGATCGGCATCTCCATCAGATAGCACTGATTGGCCACCAGGTTGGGCACCAGGCACAACCGTGCGGTCGACGGGTCGGCGTAACCGGTGGGCAGGTGCTGATACTCGGCGGTCGGGCACTCACCGGCGGCATCGGTGGTGGCGCCGACGGTGTAGCTGGGATCTGCCGTGCACGACGCCTCGGTGGCGCGGGCGGGGTCGGGGGCAGGCGCCTGGCCCGCGTCGATCTGGACGCAGTCACCCACGGCGAAGACGGTGGCGGCCGCGATATCGGGTTCGCGACCACCACACGCCACCAGCGTCGCCGCTACCACGAAAACTCCGACCAGCACGGCAAGGCGCGAAGTTCGGCGTGTCATGGTTAGCGACACTCTCACGACTGAGCCGCAAGTGCCAAGAGTTACAGATGATTCTTAAGGTTTTCAGCGCGGCACGGTCGTCGGTCCGGGCATCGGGCCCTGGCCTTGACCCGCCCCCGGCGGAGGTCCGATCTCGAAGTCCGGGCCGCCCTGGAAGCGGGGACCGCCGGGGAACAGCACGTGGGGCGGTCCCATCGGTGGCGGACCGCCCCGGTGGAACATCTCGATATCGTCGCGCGGCGGCCCGTGGTGCCGGTCGCCGTCGGAGCTCTTGCCGAGGATGAAACCGGAGAAGAAGATGACGGCGACCACGAACACCGTCCCCGCGACGATGCCCACCCAGGCAGCCACCTGGATCAGCCGGTTGGGACGCGCCCGATCCGGATGCACCGGCGGCGGAGGCTGCACGGGCGGGGGTGGCGGCGGCGGAGATGCCGGCACCGCGGTCGGCGCGGTCGGGTTCTCGGCGTGCTCACTTTCGGTCATGGATCCATGATGCCGAGACCACCCGATGCCCAGGCTGGTTGCCGCTTATGAATCCGCTGTGAGCGGTAGCTCCACGAGCAGGCTCATTCCGTGGTGCGGCGGCATCTCGACCGGGAAGCTGTGCAGATCGTCGACGTGCGCGACCGTCTTACCGCTGAACATGTCGGTCACCACTGCCTGTGGCGGCAGGAACTCCGACCGCACGGTGCCGGCTATCTCCTCGTTGGCGAAGTTGAGCACCGTCAGCTGTAGCTGGTTCGGGTCGTCGAGCTGATGCACCATCACCAGCATTCCGCGGTGGGACACCTCGGGAATGTCGATCTGGCGGCTGGTCGCGATGCCGAAGTGCGTCCGCACCCGCAGGATCGCCTGCAGCTGGCGTAGGAAGCTGGTCTCGTCGGCCAGCTGCTCGGGTATCGACCCGTACAGACTGGTGCCGCGCGGCATGCCCTCGCTGGAGTGCGTCGCGTCCGGATTGACACCCATCAGATCGTGCGCGGCACGGTGGATCCAGCGGGTGTCACCACCGCGCAGCAGCTCGCTGACCTGGTCGGCCGGCAGCGTCAACATGCCGCAGAGATCCCATCCCGACAGTGCGAAGACACCCGGCTGCAGGGCGTTGAACATCGCCAACAGCAGATGCGCCCGCCTGATCCGGTCGATATCTGCGATATCGGCCAGATCCGAGTAGCCCAGCGTCGCGGCGATCACCGTCGCGGTCGTGCAGGCGATGCCGTTGGTGGTGAACACCAGGTTGTACGGGGCGTCCGGTCCGGTGAGGGTATGGGTGAGGTCGTCACGGATCGCCTGTCCCAGTTGCTCACCGGTGACATCCTGACCTTTGTAGGTGTAGTGGTCATCGCGGTGGCCCGCCGACCAGTGCACCAACTCGTAGGTCAGCTCGTCATGGTTCTGCAGTGCGTGCACCAGTGACGCCGGGTCGACGTCGGTGTCCAGTGTGGTCCGCAGCGTCAGCCGCAGGAACTCGGTGTCCGCGGTCGCCAGCGCATGGTGATAGGCGGGACGGTTGATGAAGTCGTAGGACAGATCCGAGCCGGCGAGGCTGTTGTCGCGGATGTCATCGATGGTGAGATTGAGCTCCTGAAAGGTGAACCCGCCGAGCTTGCGCACCATGCTGCCGATGAACTGGTTGGCAGCCTGCGACAGCGGGTGGCCCTCCGACCAGCCGACGTCATCCTCTGCCGATTTCTCCGCACCCAGAAAACCGTTGGCGTCCAACCGCAGACCGCCCGAACCCAGATCACTGAGCGAGTGCAGCGCATCACCGATCACCAACCGCATGCCGGCGAAACTGGGGTCCAGCCAGTTGATCGAGGGCTGCCCGTCCTTGAAGTAGTGCAGGTACACCCAGCGCCGCTCGATACCGTCGACGCCGACGATCGGGCGGGTGACGCTCCAGTTGGTCTCCTTGATGCCCTCGGCGTAGAAGATGACGCGCTGCAGCTTGCCGATGATGTACCCGGCCTTGTCCAGCCAGTCCTCGGTGACGGAGTCGACGTTCACCGAGTCCGCCCCGGCAGGCACGGCGGGCAGGTGCTCCCAGTCCTGTTCGTCGATCTCGACCATGTGGTAGATGCCGGGATAGTCGGCGTACTTCATCTCGGCGAGCCGGAAGTCTGCGCCCTTGCCGGTATGGCCGGGCACGATGTCGTCGATGATGGTGCCGCCGTACCAGTTGGCGGTGCCACACATCTGTCGGAACTCGTCCTCGGTACCGAAGGCCGGGTCGATCTGGGTGCTGATCCGGTCGAAGTGCCCGTCCACGCTCGGGGTCTGCTGCCAGCCCGAGATGCCACCGGCTCGCTTGACCGGGCCGGTGTGCACGGCCTGAATCCCGATCTCCGCGAAGGCCTTCCACATCTCCTCGTCGGCCATGGCGTGAAGGAAGGATTCGTCCGGCCGGGTGATCAGCGACAGCGGGTAAGCGGTGAACCACACCGAGGCGGTGTCGACAGCACCGCGCGGGTTGGGCCTGGCGAACGGGTTCTGCCACATCGAACCCTGTCCGGAGAACTGCTGGCTGATCTCGTTGGCGTCCGAGAGCATCGACTGCGAAAGCAACCAGGACACGTAGGCCGGGTTGTCACCGGTCGGCGAACCGTCCTGGGCCAACGACCGGCGCACGAAGGGGCTGCGGACCCGCGGCCGGGACCGCAGGGTTCGAGGGCGGGCCGGATGCAGGTGCTCGTCGAAGGTGATATCGGCTGGCTCGTTGGCCTGTCCCTCGGTTGCAGAATCTGTCGGCTCGGCTGCCTGCGATGACATCTGTCTCCTCCCGGGCGCCCATACGCCACTGCCCCAGTATTGCCATACCTACCCGGCGCCGAAACGTTCTGCAGGTCGAAGCGGATTGACCGCATACTGGAGCACCCGGTACGGAGTTCCGCCGCGCGGTGCGGTGTTCCACTGGCTGACGAATACCCGGAGCTCGTCGAGCGTCGATGCCGGCGAGATATATCCACCGTACGGCTGGGCCAACCGGTTGTCGTCCGGGGCGGGCAGATCTTCGGGCCGCTGCGGCCACGGCGCCGCGAACACGACGGTGGTCACCGGCGCGGATCCCAATTGGGTCGGATCGTTGGCGACCCGGACCTCCATGTTGCCGGTGCCGGCGTTGAAGTAGGACAGCACCGTCCTCCCGTCGATCTGCCGGATGCTCATCTCACCGATCCGGTCGCCCCACAGCGGGGTGGGGTCGCCGCCCCATCCGTGCTCGGTCGACCAACCCTGCCATGCGGCACGATCCGGGAAATGCTGCGGCGGAACGCGATACAAGGTGACCGGCGCGGTCCTGTCGAAGTTGTCGGCGACGATGTACACCCAGCCACGTTCGGATTCCGGTGTCGGCACCGGATCGTAGTAGCCGCTGATCTGCGACTGACCACCACCGGCGTACCCGGCCGGGCGCTGCGAACCCGCGACGGTGGCCCAGTTTCCTTGTGCAGCATCGGCTTTCACCAGACGTGACGATGCGGGCCGCAGCCCTTCGGTGGTGGTCACCAGAAGATAGTTCTCCCGGTTGATCGCCACCACGCCGGCGGGCAGCTGGGAGGCGCCGGGCGGGGTCGGGTCCGCCAGCAGCGGCGTGTCGACGCCAGACACGCCGGTGACACGCAGGACGCCGGTGATCGAATCGGGGTCGACATGCAACGCCACCGGCGAGTACCACCCGCCGTAGCCGACACCCTGTCCGGCGAAGCTGTCACCACAGACCTGCAGCAGCCGACTGGGGAATTCCATGAACTCACACAGATCGGTGGCACCGATACCGTAATCCCCGGTGGCGGTGCCGGTTCCGGCCACCGGGCCGAGCATCAGCACCTGGCCGGACTGCAGCCGCAGATCCGCGTGCGCCGGGGAGGCGAGCACCACGGCAGCCACGAGGACCGCCGCCGTGCCACGGATCACAACTGATCGGCCAGCAGCTCGGCGATCTGGATGGTGTTCAGCGCGGCACCTTTTCGCAGGTTGTCGCCGGAGACGAACAAGGCCAGACCACGTCCGTCGGGCACCCCGTGGTCCTGGCGGATCCGACCGACCAGCGAGTCGTCGGCACCGGCCGCGGCCAGCGGCGTCGGCACGTCGACCAGTGACACGCCGGGGGCGCCGGCCAGCAGTTCTCGGGCGCGGGCCACCGACAGCGGCTCGGCGAACTCGGCGTTGATCGACAGCGAGTGTCCGGTGAACACCGGAACCCGCACGCAGGTGCCGCTGACGGCGAGCTCGGGGATCCCGAGGATCTTGCGGCTCTCGTTGCGCAGCTTCTGGTCCTCGTCGGTCTCACCTGAGCCGTCGTCGACCAGTGACCCGGCCAGCGGAACCACGTTGAAGGCAATGGGCGCAACGTATTTGACCGGCGCGGGGAAGTCCACGGCACGACCGTCGTGCACCAGGCCCTCGACGCCGTCGATGACGGCGCGAGCCTGGGTTGCCAACTCCTCGACGCCGGCCAGTCCGGTACCCGAGACCGCCTGATAGCTCGACACGATCAGCCGGGTCAGCCCGGCCTCGTCGTGCAGCGGCTTGAGCACCGGCATGGCGGCCATGGTGGTGCAGTTCGGGTTGGCGATGATGCCCTTCTTCAGCTGGACACCGCGCACGTCCCGGTCGAAGTTGACCTCGCTGACCACGAGCGGGACATCCGCGTCCTTGCGCCAGGCCGAGGAATTGTCCACCACGACGGCACCGGCGGCGGCGAACCGCGGCGCCTGCACCCGCGACATGGTCGCACCGGCGGAGAACAGCGCGATGTCCAGGCCGGACGGGTCGGCGGTCTCGGCGTTCTCGACCTCGATCTCCTGGCCGCGGAAGGTCAGCTTCTTGCCCTCTGAGCGCGGCGAGGCGAAGAACCGCACCGAGCTCGCCGGGAAGTTGCGGTCCTCCAGCAGCTTGCGCATCACCTGGCCGACCTGGCCGGTGGCGCCGACCACCCCGATGTTGACCATGATTACTAGATCCCCGATCCTGCGTAGACGATCGCTTCCTCGTCACCACCGAGGCCGAAGGCCTCGTGCAGCACGGCCACGGCCTTGTCCAGGTCGGTGTCACGGACCAGCACCGAGATCCGGATCTCGGAGGTGGAGATCAGCTCGATATTGATGCCGGCCTCGGCCAGGGTCTCGCAGAACGTGGCGGTGACGCCCGGGTGGGTGCGCATCCCCGCACCGACCAGGGACACCTTGCCGATGTGATCGTCATAGAGCACCTGGGTGAAGCCGATCTCACTCTGCAGCGAGGCGAGCTTCTGCACCGCCGACGGGCCGTTCTCGCGCGAGCAGGTGAAGGTGATGTCGGTCTTGCCGTCCTCGATCTTGCTGATGTTCTGCAGCACCATATCGATGTTGACGTCGGCGTCGGCGACCGCACGGAACACCTTGGCGGCGTATCCGGGCACATCGGGCAGGCCGACGACGGTGACCTTGGCCTCGCTGCGGTCGTGGGCGACTCCGGTCAGGATGGCGTCTTCCATGGGGATGTCCTCGATCGATCCGTTGACGATGGTTCCGGGCTTATCCGAATACGACGAGCGGACGTGTATCGGAACGTTGTAACGGCGCGCGTATTCCACGCAGCGCAGCATCAGCACCTTGGCCCCGCAGGCGGCCATCTCCAACATCTCCTCAAAGGAGACGTGGTCCAGGTGGCGGGCGTTGGGCACGATGCGGGGGTCGGCGGTGAAGATGCCGTCGACGTCGGTGTAGATCTCGCAGACGTCGGCGTTCAGCGCAGCGGCCAGCGCGACGGCGGTGGTATCCGAGCCGCCGCGGCCCATGGTGGTGACATCCTTGCTGTCCTGGCTGACGCCCTGGAATCCGGCGACCAGCACGATGACGCCGTCGTCCAGCGCATCGCGCAGCCGGCCCGGGGTGACATCGATGATCTTGGCGTTGCCGTGGGTGCCGGTGGTGACGATGCCGGCCTGGCTTCCGGTGAAGGACCGCGCCTGGGCGCCCATCGACTCGATGGCCATCGCGACGAGCGCATTGGAGATGCGCTCACCGGCGGTGAGCAGCATGTCCATCTCGCGGGCGGGCGGTGCCGGGGATACCTGGCGGGCCAGATCCAGCAGGTCATCGGTGGTGTCGCCCATCGCCGAACAGACCACCACGACGTCGTTGCCGGCCTTCTTGGTCTCGACGATGCGCTCGGCGACGCGCCGGATCCGGTCGGCATCTGCAACCGATGATCCGCCGTATTTCTGCACGACGAGCGCCACTGTGTACCTCTCGACCAGCCGGGGATGTCCTGACAAGGATAAGGGGTCGGCGCACCCCTTTTTCACCTCCACCGTCCCGGGCGCAGCACCGGTGCGGTGGAACCGTTTACCGGCGCGCAACGCGGCGATGCTGTTGACGTAACAGAAACGGAGGTTACTGCCAGTGGTCGGCCCGCTCGGGCCGCGCATTCCAGGAGATGTAGATGGATACAGGAACCACGGCTTTCATTCTGTGTTGCATCATCGGTCTGACGCTGATGATCCCCGGCCTCGCGTTGTTCTATGGCGGCATGGTCTCGGTCAAGAGCTCGACCAACATGATGATGATGACGTTCGGCGCCGTCGCGGTGGTCGGCTTGCTCTGGGTGCTGTTCGGATTCTCGATGGTGTTCGGCACGTCCGTCGGGGGCTTCGTCGGCAACATCACCGAATTCGCAGGGATGACGAACCTGCTGGAGCCCATGACCACGTTGTCCGGGCTGCCGATCAGTTTGTTCGCGCTGTTTCAGGCGCTCTTCGCGGCCATCACGGTCGCCCTCATCTCCGGCGCGGTGGCCGACCGGATGAAGTTCGGCGCCTGGATGATCTTCGCGGCGGTCTGGGCGGTGCTGGTCTACTTCCCGGTCGCGCATTGGGTCTTCGCATTCGACGGTGTCGTCACCGAGAACTCGGTGGGTGGCTGGATCGCCAACACCCTCGGCGCGGTCGACTTCGCCGGCGGCACCGCGGTGCACATCAACGCGGGCGCCGCGGCCCTGGCGCTGGCCATCGTGCTCGGCAAGTCCGCCATGTTCGGCCAGCTGCGCAAGCCGCACAACGTCCCGCTGACCCTGCTGGGGGCCGGGATGCTGTGGGCCGGGTGGTACGCGTTCAACGGCGGCTCGGCACTGGCGGCGGGTAATTCGGCGGCGATCGTCATGGTCACGACGTTCGTGGCGACCTGTGCGGCCGTGCTGGCCTGGCTGGCGGTCGAGAAGATCAAGACCGGGCATGTCACCGGCGTCGGCGCGGCGTCGGGCGCCATCACCGGTCTCGTCGCCATCACCCCGGCGTGTGGTGCGGTCACGCCCATCGGCGCCATCTTCGTCGGCGGTATCGCCGGAGCCATCTGCGTCTACGCGGTCGGGCTCAAGGAGAAGTTCGGCTACGACGATTCCCTGGACGTGGTGGGCGTGCACCTGGTCGGCGGTGTCATCGGCACACTGCTGATCGGCCTGTTCGCCAGCGAGGGGATGCCCAACGGCGTCAACGGGCTGTTCTACGGCGGCGGTATCGATCTGCTCTGGAAGCAGGCCGTGGCGGCGGGCGCGGTGATGGCCTACTCGTTCGGCATCGCCTTCGTCATCGCCTTCGCCATCAAGAAGACCATGGGCATCCGCATCTCCCCCGACGAGGAGGAGAAGGGTATCGACGCCACGTTCCACCGCGATTCGGCCTACGAGTTCGAATTGGCCTGAGGTTCCCGATGATTCCCCGGCGACCTCGGGTCGTCGGGGTTTCCTCGGCTTGCACGTGTTTCACACAGTGATACTCTGTTTCTTACAAAGAGACGAGTCATAACAAGATGACGAAAGTTCTGGTAACCATGACCACCGATCTCGCCACCCTCGCCGAAGAACACGGCACCCGATTCATCCTCGCGCTGTTCGTCGACCTGCGCGGAAAGCCCTGCGCCAAACTGGTTCCCGTCGAAGCCGTTGACCAGCTGGCGACCGAGGGCGTCGGCTTCGCGGGCTACGCCGTCGGCGCCATGGGCCAGGAACCCAAGGATCCCGACCTGATCGCCATCCCGGACCCGTCGTCGTTCACGCCGATCCCCTTCATCAAAGAAGGGCTGGCCCTGGTGCACTGCGACCCCCATGTCAACGGCGCGCCATGGCCGTACGCGCCGCGGGTCATCCTGAAGAACCTGGTGGCCCAGGCCGCCGACGCCGGCTTCGAACCGTGGGTGGGCGCCGAGGTCGAGTACTTCCTGCTGCGCCGCACTCCCGAGGGCGGTCTTGTCACCGCCGACGCCGATGACACGGCCGCACAACCCTGTTACGACGCGCGCGGTGTCACCCGGATGTATGAGCACCTGACCGACATCTCGACGGCGATGAACAGCCTGGGATGGTCCAACTACGCCAACGACCACGAGGACGGTAACGGGCAGTTCGAGCAGAACTTCGCCTTCGCCGAGGCCATGGTGACCGCTGACCGCGTCGTCACGCTGCGCTATCTGTTGTCGATGATCGCCGCCGAACGCGACATGATCGCCACCTTCATGCCCAAGCCGTTCGGCGATCGCACCGGATCGGGCTTGCACTTCCACCTGTCGCTCACCAGTGGGGGCACACCGGTGTTCCCTTGTGACACCGACGATAAGGGCTTGGGCCTGTCGGCGACTGCCTACGGTTTCATCGCGGGCATCCTGGATCACGCCTGCGCGTTGCAGTCGGTCATCGCACCGACGGTCAACTCCTACAAGCGGACCGGGGCCACCAGCACCACCTCGGGCGCCTCCTGGGCACCGCGCAAACCCAGCTACGGCGGTAACGACCGCACCCACTACATCCGGGTACCGGACAACCAGCGCATCGAACTGCGCGGCGGAGACGGTTCGGCCAACCCCTATCTGGCGATCGCCGCCGCGCTGGGTGCCGGACTCGACGGCATCAAGCGCAGCCTCGATCCGGGCACCGTGGGCGCACAGGGGCCGGCAAACCTGCCGCCCACGCTGCTGCACGCCATCGACGAACTCGACGCCGACCCGGTGGTCGCCGGGGTGCTCGACGCCGCAGGCGAGGGCGTGTCCGGCTACTTCGCAAACATCAAGCGCGAGGAGTTCTTCACCTACCACGGCACCGTCACGCCGTGGGAGATCGACTCGTACCTCACGGCATTCTGAGAAGACAAGGAAGACAACGTATGTGCGGGATAGTCGGATTGCACCTGCGCACTCCGCAGCTCTACCCACGGTTGGGGGAACTGCTCGCGGAGATGCTGGGCGAAATGGCCGATCGGGGAGCCGATTCCGCCGGAGTGGCGGTCTACGGCGATCCGTCGTGGTCGCCGCCGGGGCGCGGATGTGTGTCGGTGACCGACCTGGACCATGTGCCCGACCTCGGTCCCGATGTCGAGGTCGTCCAGGTCGATTCGACCTACCTGCTCGCGGCGGACACGCCGTCGGAGGATCTGCTGGAACGGGTGCGCGCGGCATACCCGACGGCGCTGATCGCCGGCTTCGGAGCGGATCTGGCGGTCCTCAAGGGCGTCGGCCATCCGCGCGAACTCACCAAGGCCTGGGGACTGTCCGCGGCGCAAGGGTGGCAGGGAGTCGGGCATACCCGGATGGCCACGGAATCGGCGGTGACCCCCTCGGGTTGCCACCCCTACACCGTCGGACCTCAACAATGCCTGGTGCACAACGGGTCCTTCGCCAATCACGCCACGATCCGGCGCGATCTCCGACGCGCGGGGGTGGTCTTCGACAGCGAGAACGACACCGAGGTGGGTGCCCGGTTCGTCGCACAGCAACTGGCCGCCGGCCGGGATGTCGAGACCGCGCTGAAGGAACTGTGCGCCACCTTCGACGGCTTCTACACGTTGCTGGTGTCCAACCACGATTCGTTCGCCGTGGTGCGCGACGCCATCGCCTGTAAGCCGGCGGTGATCGCCGAGACGCCCGACTGGGTGGCCATGGCCAGCGAGTACCGAGCGCTGTCCGGGCTGCCCGGAGTCGGGGCGGCCAAGATCTGGGAACCGGAGCCGGAGGTGGTCTACGCATGGACGAGATGACAACCCAGTCAGTGCATTACGACCTGCGCACGACACCGTTGCGCGAGGTCAACAAGGCACTGCACGACGCAGGGGCAGGTAGCGCCTACGTCATCGACAATCCCGACGGCGCGCACAATGTGGCCGTCGGTCTGGACGCCCCGGTGCAGGTGACCGTCAACGGACACGTCGGTTACTACGCGGCCGGGATGAACCAGCACGCCGAGATCCTCATCAACGGCAACGCGGGCACCGGTGTGGCCGAGAACATGATGAGCGGTCAGGTCCGGGTGACCGGCAACGCCTCACAATCGGCCGGCGCCACCGCGCACGGCGGTCTGCTCGTCATCGAGGGTGATGCCGCCGCCCGCTGCGGCATCTCGATGAAGGGCGTCGATATCGTGGTGGGCGGCAGCATCGGTCACATGAGCGCATTCATGGCCCAGGCCGGCAGGCTCGTGGTCCGCGGCGATGCCGGTGAGGCGCTCGGCGACTCGATCTACGAGGCGCACATCTACGTCCGAGGCGCGGTCGCTTCGCTCGGTGCGGACTGCATCAAGAAGGACATGCGTCCCGAGCACCACTCCGAGCTTGCCGAATTGCTCACTGCAGCCGGGTTTTCCGATGACACGTCCGAATACAGCCGGTACGGCTCGGCCCGAAATCTGTATCACTTCCACGTCGACAATGCGAGTGCCTACTGATGCGTGAATCCGCCACTTTCGATCGCAACACCATCGCCGATATCCAGCGCGCCGCCGAGACCGGCATCTACGATATCCGCGGCTGGGGTGCCAAACGCCCGTTACCACATTTCGACGACCTGCTGTTCCTGGGTGCGTCGATGTCGCGGTACCCCCTGGAGGGCTACCGGGAACGCTGCGGCACCGATGTGGTGCTCGGTTCCCGACACGCCAAACACCCTCTGCACCTCGATATCCCGGTCACCATCGCCGGAATGAGCTTCGGCGCACTGTCCGGACCGGCCAAGGAGGCGCTCGGCCGCGGAGCCAGTGAGGCCGGCACCTCGACGACCACCGGTGACGGCGGGATGACGCCCGAGGAGCGCGGTCAGAGCAAGAACCTTGTCTATCAGTATCTGCCGTCGCGCTACGGGATGAATCCCGACGATCTGCGCAAGGCCGATGCCATCGAGATCGTGCTGGGGCAGGGCGCCAAGCCCGGGGGCGGCGGAATGCTGCTGGGGCAGAAGATCTCCGAGCGGGTCGCGGGTATGCGGACTCTCCCCGAAGGAATCGACCAGCGCAGCGCGTGCCGGCATCCCGACTGGACCGGCCCTGATGATCTGACCATCAAGATCAACGAGCTGAGGGAGATCACCGACTGGGAGAAGCCCATCTACGTCAAGGTCGGTGCCACCCGCACCTATTACGACGTGAAGCTGGCCGTCCACGCCGGAGCCGATGTGGTCGTGGTCGACGGCATGCAGGGCGGTACCGCCGCGACCCAGGATGTGTTCATCGAGCACGTCGGCATCCCGACCTTGGCCGCTGTCCCCCAGGCCGTGCAGGCTCTGCAGGAACTCGACGTGCATCGGCACGGTGTGCAATTGATCGTCTCGGGCGGCATCCGCACCGGCGCGGACGTCGCCAAAGCGCTGGCACTCGGTGCCGATGCCGTCGCCATCGGCACCGCGGCGCTGATCGCCCTGGGCGACAACCACCCCCGGTACGAGGAGGAGTACCGCAAGCTGGGTAGCGCGGCCGGTTTCTACGACGACTTCCAGGACGGGCGCGACCCCGCAGGGATCACGACCCAGGATCCCGAACTGGCCGCCCGGTTCGACCCGATCGAGGGCGGCCGCCGGCTGGCCAACTACCTGCGGGTGCTCACCATGGAGGCGCAGACCATCGCCCGGGCGTGCGGTAAGGCCCACGTCACCCATCTGGAACCCGAGGACCTGGTGGCCATCACCATCGAGGCCGCCGCCATGGCCCGGGTGCCGTTGGCCGGAACGAACTGGATACCGGGCCAGTGAGTGACACCGCAGACGTCGTCATCGTCGGCGGCGGGTTGGAGGGTGCCGCGACGGCATGGGCGCTGAGCCAGCGTGGGGTCACCGATGTGTTCGTGGCCGAGCGCAACACCGTCGGCTCGGGTATGACCGGCAAGTCCAGCGGGATCGTGCGCTGCCACTACGGGGTCAGCTCGTTGGCGGCGATGGCGACCTCGAGTCTCGACGTCTTCGAGAAGCCCGAACAGTTCCTCGGTGAGCACGCGACCGATATCGGCTTCCGGCAGACCGGATACGTCGTCGGGGTCGGTGAACCCAATGTGCAGGCGCTGCGCAGCAGCCTGGCCGCGCAGCGCGCGGTCGGTGTGCAGACCGAGGAGATCGACGCCGCCGAGGTGGCCGCGATGTGGCCGTCGGCGAACCTCGAGCCGTTCGCGGCGTTCGGGTGGGAGGCCCGCGGCGGATACGGTGACGCCTACCAGACCGCGCAGGCCTTCGCCGTGTCCGCCCGTGCCGCCGGTGTGCGAATCAGGCAGGGCGCCAATGTGACCGAGCTACTGCTCGACGGCGACCGGGTCACCGGCATCCGGCTGGCCGACGGGACGCAGGTGTCCGCAGGTACCGTCGTGGTCGCCGCCGGCGCGTGGACGCGACCGTTCCTGGCCCAAGTCGGTGTCGAGGTGCCCATCCGCGTGGTGCGGGAACAGATCGTCACGATCTCCCCGGGGCTGGACCTGGGGCCGGTGCCGGTGTTCTCGGATCTGGTCTCCCTGCAGTATGTGCGGCCCGAGCTCGGCGGGGAGATCCTCTTCGGCAACAGCGATCTCGCACACTGTGAGGATGCCGATCCCGACGATTACCTGAACCGGGCCACCGACAGCTTCGTCGAGATGACCGTGCAGAAGGTCGGTGACCGTTTTCCCGGCCTGGTCGATGCGTCGATCTCGGGGAGCTACGCGGGCTGTTATGACGTCACACCGGACTGGAACCCGGTGATCTCCGCCGGGGGGTTGGGCGGCCTGATCGTCGCGGCCGGGTTCAGCGGGCACGGGTTCAAGATTGCCCCCGCGGTGGGGCGGCTGGTGGCCGACCTGGTGACCGAGGGTGCCAGCTCCGACCCGCGCATTCCGGAGACCGACTTTGCACTGTCCCGGTTCGCCGATGGCACACTGCTCAGGAGCCCGTATCCATACGTCGGAGCCGGGGAGATGCGCTAGAGCACAGGGGGCCCACCGTGAGCGACGTTCCGCTCCTTCGCAACCAGTCCGGGACCGCCCGCGAACGGGACCCGCAGGAGCCGGTCGAGGAGCTGGAATTCGAGGCCGCGATCGGTCGCAACGTGCGCCAACTGCGTCAGCAGCACGGTCTGACCGTCGCCGAGATGGCGGCGCGGGTGGGGATCTCCAAGGCCATGATGTCCAAGATCGAAAACGCGCAGACCTCGTGCAGCCTGTCCACGCTGGCCCTGTTGGCCCGCGGCCTGGACGTGCCGGTGACCAGCCTGTTCCGCGGGGCCGACGTGGAGCGGCCCGCGGCGTTCGTCAAAGCCGGGACCGGAGCGGCGATCGTGCGCAACGGCACCAAGCAGGGCCACGAGTACCAACTGCTGAGCTCACTACGCGGCGAGCACAAGCGACTGGAATGCCTGCATGTCACGCTGACCGAGAAGAGTCAGACCTATCCGCTGTTCCAGCATCCCGGCACCGAGTTCATCTACATGCTCGAGGGTGTCATGGACTACAGCCACAGCCGCTCGGTGTACACGCTGCACCCCGGCGATTCGCTGCAGATCGACGGCGAGGGCGCACACGGCCCGGTGGACCTGGTGGAGTTGCCGATCCGCTTCCTGTCGGTGATCGCGTTCCCGGATTCGCAGGTTTAGGAGCGGTTGCCGCTCGCAATGTTCCGCTGACAGCACCGTCGTGGATATATAGGCGCGACGCCGCTGTCAGAGGAACATTGCGTGGCTAATGAGCTTCGGCCCCGCCGTTCTGCGGTGGCTCCGGCAGGTCGTCGATGGTGCCTTGACCCACATACTCGCACTTGTCGAATGACAATCGCTCATCGCCGTAAAGGGTGTTGTCCACGACCACAGCCACCCTGACGGCAAAGTCGCGCATCCCCGAGTGCACCTGTGTTCCGGCGAACAGGCTGCAGATGATGAGCCCGCGGACGACGAGAAAATGGCCGGCTTCGTCCACCCCGATGTACTCACGCTGCGCCCGCGTCCAGTCGAATCCGGGCTGTGGATGGAACCTCAGCTCGCGCTCGGTGATACCGAAGAAGTAGTCATCGCGGTCCGACCCGGCCATCTGTCGTGTTGCTCTGACCTTCAGCGGGAGTTGGCTCTGGAACTCAGGAATTGCGTATCCCAGCCCGCCACCGGACTGGTCGTAGTCGATGCTTGTGAGAGTGAAGTAGGCCACGATCTTTCTCCAATCGGCCAGATTGCTGGCTCTTTCGCCGGTCTGAGCGTTCAAGCCCACGCATATTGGTCTGAAACCGCAGCGAACCCTCGCATTTCGATGACTGGCGGTGGCGGTGTTCCCCACTGCAGTCAGCGGATCAGGACGGTATCAAGGTCGCTAACCGCCATACCTCTTCTTCATGCCTGCCAGCGCCACGTCGTAAAAGCGGTCGATTCGATCTCCGACCCACTCGAGCGGGTTCGCAAAGCTCACGAGCTCCAACCGCGCCTGTTCGGCAATCTCAGCCAGCGGAAGGTCAGGCTTCTTTACGAATCTCGTCAAGAACTGCCACTTCTTGGACTTGCTCAGGAGGCCGAACTCATTCGGCGCGTCAGGCAGGCCAATCATGCAATTGGTTTCAGCCTCGCGCGCCCAGTAGTAGATCTGAATCTTGCACTCAGAATTCGCAAAGTACGCGACGTTCAACTTGCGTCCGCCACTATCAGATCCATCGAAGGTTTCGATAAGCACGAGTCCTCGATCGGACAGTATCCGGCCGATTGTTGCCTCGATCTCATCCACAAAGCCCGTCATCATTTTTCGTATTCCTGCGACTGCCAGTGGCTTCGGAAGGTCTCGTCAGCCATTGTCAAGCACAAGCAGATTGTCGACGCCCCGCAGATTCACCAAGCGGTCAGCGCTGACCTCCAGTTCATAAACCGCTGACTCGACCAGTCCGGCCCCCACACTTTCGGCCACGTCCGGTTCGTCGGTGAGAAGCAGCACATCGGCACGGCCTCCGGTGTTTTGAAGCAACCGAACAGGCACACCGTCGAGTTCCGCTGTAATCACTCGCTCGAAAACCTCACAGTCGGCTAGCGGAACCGTCGCTGACCAAACTCCGGGGTGAACAAGGTCGAAACCAGCGGGGGCTTCCTGGCCGAGACTCGTCAATAGAACCGAATCCGCGACAACGTCGGCGAAGAACTCGGCGTTCTGCCATTTGGCAAGAGTTCCCACGATGGGACTCGGCGGCCGCCATCGCTGGGCGCCTATCCACCCGCGCGCCGCACCTTCGTAGCGAGAAAGGACCTTCTGCTCCCCGTCGTGGCGAATCCTCCAGTACTCAGCGCCGTACGAATAACGCGTCCGACTCATGAGCCACACCGGGGCGAACGAGTCTCCGCGCAGAAATCCGGTCGGAAAGGTCGGCCACGGTCTTTCCCCCACTGGCGGCACGGTGAAGTTCGTCAGGCGCGGTTGCTCGAATCGCACCACATCAACGAACTCCGGAGAGGCGTCGATACCGTGAGCCGCCAAGAGGTCAGCCGGGGTCCGCAAACCGGCCACCGCCGACGCTGCGCTCACGTATCCGCCGACCTGGTCTGCCCCGGCCTGGACGATGGATGTGGCCTGAGTGGTGTTGAGGAGCTTTTGCAGAACCAATGATTCAGCCACGGCGCGTTTCTTCCACCTGGATGTCACTGAATTCATCAGGATCGAAAAACCCGATCCAGCCCATATGTTGGTCACCCTCCAAGCCGAGCTTCTCTGCCGCCGCCGGCGAGCCGACGAAACCCACTTGAATGCGCCCATCAGACAGCTGACTCTGTAGCGAGACTTTCTCGCCCCGGACGATGCCCTTGACGCGGATATCCACGACTCCGTCAATCGCACTGATGGGGACCTTCGCCCACTGCTCGGTGCCCGCCGGCGGCAAACGTCGCTCACCACGTGCAATCGCGTCCGGTATCTCGACATCGCAATCGACGCGCAGCGCGTACCACTCGGAGTTTCCGAACAGCACGCGGTACCGCGAGCCACGGTACTCAGCTACGGCACCGGTCACAGGCATACTCATCATTTGGGTTCAGCGAATCGTAACCAACTCGCGTTACCGTCCGCGTCCCGCTGCAGCACGGCTACGAGGCGCTGAGTTCCGTCATCGAGAATCTCCCACATTTCTGCACCTTCTCGCATTCTGATGTCGTTCGCACCGTACTCCGGTACTACGTCATCACCGGCTTTGGTGAACCCGTTGCCGGTGAACGGGTCACCCCATCCGTCATAATCTCCGCTGCCGCCCATGCTGGAGTGCCTTGGCACGTCGTACGAACCGGAAGAGGCGGGGTCTGTCTGGAATCGAATGACGTGGGCGTTGGCGTCATTCGGCGTGAACGCCGATTTGTCGTAATCAAGGCGCAGACCGTCGTGAATCATGCCCGGAGTGCCCAAGTGCGCGGTGTCGTCCGCAATCGTGACTGCGCCACGCATACCGTCTGGAGCGTACGCACCTCCGAGGTAGTTGTCGGCTCCCCCTGGCTTGAAGATGCCGTCGGCATCGAATTCACCTGGTGGTATCACTTTCTGCATCACAGTGTCGATTCCCGGCGCGGGCAGATCATCGCGCACCGCGGTGATGAGATCCCGCTCTTCGGGTGACAGCGAGTCGATGGGCCGGTTGACGAGATCGATGAAGTCGTCCCGACTGACGCCGTTGCGCTCCAGAGCGTCACTCACGCGTTGGTTGTCTCCGAGTTGTTCTGGAGCGAAAGATGTTTGGTGGGAGCTCCCGTCGGACATCGTATAGGTGCGTCCGTCGTCACCCGGACCGGACGGACCATGCTCACCGTGGGTGGGCGGCTGCCCATCCGCGCTGCCTGGACTCTGCGACATGCCCGGATCAGCACTCGACCCATCGCCGTTCGGACCCGATCCCACCCCGTTCGATGAATCGCCACCGGGCTCCGACCCACCCGACGAATCCCCCGACCTGTCACCGCCACCCGACGAGCCACCGCCCGGCCCGTCGCCGCTGCCCGAGTTCGACCCGCCGCCACCAGTCGCCGGATCGGGCCTGTCGTCATTACCCGGCTTGCTCGGACCGTCCGAACCCGGCGAGTCAGCCGGGGAGCTGACCGGCGGCGACGGGTGCGTGCCATTCGACGGCCCATCACCGCCACCATGGGTTGGCGACCCGCCTGTCGGTACAGGGCCACCCGATGCTGAACCGCCGGACCCCTCACCGCCACCGTGGGTCGGACTGCCACCGGTGGGCGCCGGCCCACCGGATGACGGAGAGCCCGGGCCTGCGCCATCATGATGTGGAGCAGAACCATTGGGCGACGGCACATTTTCCGCCCCAGGACCGGAGCCCCTCGAGGACGGCCCACCCGGTTCACCGGTCTGCGGTCGCACCGACGGGCCACCGCTCGGGCTTCCCGGACTTCCCCCCGGCGGATTCACCACCGACGGCGGCACTCCAGGCGGCGGGGTGAACTCCGGAAGATGAGGTGCTCCAGGGTTATCCGGCAGATCGGGAAGCTCAGTCCTCCGAGTCCCGTCAAGGCCCGGCAGCCGCTCGAGTGGACCGAGTTCACCCTTCTCGAACAGACGGCGCGTCGCGGAAAGCCCCTTGGCTACGGCACCGCCCTTGGCGAAGATCCCCCCGGGCAGGAACAACGACGCGATGTTGCCGGCGGCCTCCCCGAAGCCACGTTCGGGGTTCTCTCCCGTGATCTTGTCGACCGCGAGGAACTGGCCAAGGGATTCCTTGACGACATCGTCGACCTTCCACGGATCCTTGGCGATCATGATCGCCGTGTCCGCCATCCCCTTCCAGGTGTCAGGATCGGCCAGGGCCAGCGTCCCGGAGACCAGCCCGATAGCCGCAACGCCCACACCCACCTGCAAACCGGTGTAGATCTTCAGGCCATCGGCCATCAGATTGCCGGCTTCTTCGCCGAAGGTGCCCACCAGGATCGGTCGAATCCACTTCTGGAACGAGTCGGCCGCCTCGCCGAGCAGGTTTCCCAGCTCCTCGAGAAGGCCCAGCACGCCCTGCAGTTGATTCTGGAAGTTCTCCAGTACGGTGCCGACATCCTTGGCGATCTGTCGGAGCGTGTCCTCGCCCTCACCGGTGAAGAATCCGGTGACCGTGTCCCATAGGCCTTCCAGCGAGATCCGGTCCAGCAGTCGCCGGATGGCGTCCTGGGTCTCCTGAACTCCGCGAGCGAAATCGGTGATGGTCGTGGAGAGTTGGTCGGCAATGCCGGCTAACTTGGTCGCGCCATCACCCAGGTCCTGCAGGGCCTTCTTGATGTCGCCAACCTCTGGAATATCCTGCGCGCCCGCCAGGGTGGCCGCCGACTGCAGAGCGGGCTCGAACACTTTCAGTCCGCGACCGATGTTGGACCACTGCGCCGCAGTCAGATTCATCATTGCCGAATTACCGGTCGGCCAGGTCAGCGCCATCCCGAACAGCGGAACCATGTTCAGCAACGGCTGTATGAGCCACCACTTGGGCGGCGGTGGCACCATACCCGTCACCGATGCGTATGGGGCATCTCCGGCCTTGGTCTCGGCCTGCTCACCGCTGACCGAACCAGTGGGACCCGCCCCGCCCGCCACCGACGCCTGGTCGGCATGCTGATAGTTCATGCCGGTGGCTTCCAGCATCAACCCGACACTTTTGAAGGCATTGGCGAGGTCGGCCAGATACTTACCGAACTGATCCGCCTGCCGGCCGTACCCAATGCCGAAGTTCAGTCCGGCGGGGTCGGTCCCGGATGCGATACCGCTGGAGAGCACCTGACTCATCGCATCCGAGAGCGCCCCGAGTTGTGTCCCCAGCGCACCGACGTTCTTGCCGGCATCGATCAGGGTCTGTGGGTCTACCTCGATCCGCACCGAATCAGCCCGCCCACATCTTCCCGTTCTTGTCGACAGCGTCGGCGTAGTTCTTGCGCGCATTGTCGGCGACCTGGCGCAGTGACTCCAGCGATGTCTTCATCTGCTCGGCCCCGTCCTCCCACTGCTGCTGGGTCTGCGCCTGGGTGTCCGACGCCTGCCCCTCCCAGTTGGCGCGCAGCGCAGCGACCGCCTGGTCGATCTCTTCGAGCACCTCGGCCACCTCGCGGCCGAATTCCGCCATATGGTCGATGGCGCCCTGCAACTGTGGAAAGTCCACCACCAGCTTCGTCATCACAACCTCCTACCGGACGCGGACTCGGGACCCGACGTGCCGGGATCCGCGCGCTCGGGCTTCACCGGCGCGGCCGAACCCGGCTCGGCACCGGCCGACGCTCCCTCGGGCGTCTGCGCCTCGGGCTTTTCTTCCCCGTCCTGGGCTTCTTCCTGCGCCTTCTCGGCGGCCGCCGCATCGGCTTGCTGGGCCATCTCGATACCCGCCTGCACCGCCTGCTGGGCCGCCCCGGCCGCAATCTGTCCGGCTTGGACCAGGCCCGCGGTCAACTGGCCCGCCATCTGCGCGGGAATCGCTCCCAGCTGCGACAACGGCTGCACCACCTGGCCGAGATTCATCGAGTCGGCCAGGCTTGGGGCACTCGCACCAGCACCGCCGGCCTGCCCACTCCCCGCGCCGGCCGAGGACGCAGCAGCAGCCGGCGCAGCGCCACCCGCCGGACTGCCACCGCCGCCTCCGCTGCCGGTACCGCCACCACCTCCGCCCTGCATGGACGAGTCCAGCGCCCGACCGGCCTCTTCGTCCTGGGCCGCGTAAACCCGGCCCGCCTCGTCCAGAGCATCCGACATGGTCTGCAGCGCGCGGACCACCTGCCCCGCCCCGTTATGCCACTGATCCCAGTACTTCTCGAACGCGGTGGCGGCCTCGCCCTTCCAACCTGATGACAGCAGGTTGCCGGTCTCCAGGTCGACCGACGACAGACCGTCCTGGAGGCGCTGAGCGGATGCGCGCAATCGACCAGCCGCGACGTGCAGTTCCGAGGTGATCACCTCGACCGACCCGCTCATCTCACCCCCAACTGGTTCGCCTCCCTTAGCACCCTAAGCCGGGTTCACAACCCTGGGTCGCACCAATTCGCGGGCGCCGTTTTGGCTGACGCGCCACCCGGAGTACAGTTGCCGACGTGCAGCGTGTGCTCCTTCTCGGACGCCGCGACGGGGTCTGATCCAGACTGGCTTCCCGTCGCGGGTTTTCGCGATGCGCCGGTCTGATAGCAACCACAAGACCCCGGAGCCACCACAATGACCAGCTTCAGCAAGTCCTCAGTAGATTCCCCCGACGCCTTCTCGTCGGTGCGCACCATCAACACCCCCGCGGGCGCCCCCAACCCCGGCCAGCCGGCCTGGAACACCCAGCGCGGCTCGTCCATGCCGGTGAACCGGTACCGATCCTTCGCCGAAGAGGTCGAGCCGATCCGCCTGACCGACCGGACCTGGCCGGACAAGGTCATCGACACCGCTCCGTCCTGGTGTGCGGTGGATCTGCGTGACGGAAACCAGGCACTGATCGATCCGATGAGCCCGGCCCGCAAACGCCGGATGTTCGACCTGCTGGTGCGCATGGGTTACAAGGAGATCGAGGTCGGTTTCCCGTCGGCCAGTCAGACCGATTTCGACTTCGTGCGCGAGATCATCGAGCAGGGTGCCATTCCCGAAGATGTCACCATCCAGGTGCTGACACAGTGCCGGCCGGAACTGATCACCCGTACCTTCGAGGCGTGCTCCGGCGCGCCGAAGGTGATCGTGCACTTCTACAACTCGACCTCGATCCTGCAGCGCCGCGTGGTGTTCCGCGCCGACCGTGACGCGGTCAAGGCGATCGCCACCGACGGCGCGCGGATGTGCGTCGAGGAGGCCAAGAAGTACTCGGACACCCAGTGGCGCTTCGAGTATTCGCCGGAGTCCTACACCGGCACCGAGCTGGAGTACGCCGTCGACGTCTGCAATGCCGTTGCCGAGATCGTCAAGCCCACACCCGATGTACCGCTGATCATCAACCTGCCCGCCACCGTCGAGATGGCGACCCCCAACGTGTACGCCGATTCGATCGAGTGGATGAACCGGCACCTGACCCCGCGCGACTCCATCATCCTGAGCCTGCACCCACACAATGACCGCGGAACCGCCGTTGCGGCAGCCGAATTGGGTTACCAGGCCGGGGCGGACCGGATCGAGGGGTGCCTGTTCGGCAACGGCGAGCGCACCGGCAACGTCTGCCTGGTGACGCTGGGCCTGAACATGTTCAGCCGCGGCGTGGATCCGCAGATCGACTTCTCCAACATCGACGAGATCCGCCGCACGGTCGAGTACTGCAACCAGCTGCCGGTGCACGAGCGTCACCCCTACGGTGGCGATCTGGTGTACACAGCGTTCTCCGGCAGCCACCAGGACGCCATCAACAAGGGCCTGGACGCGATGAAAGTGTCTGCCGACGAACAGGATTCGGATGTCGACGATATCCTGTGGCAGGTTCCGTACCTGCCGATCGACCCCAAGGACGTCGGGCGCACCTACGAGGCCGTGATCCGGGTCAACTCACAGTCCGGCAAGGGCGGCGTCGCCTACATCATGAAGGCCGACCACGGGCTGGCGCTGCCGCGACGACTGCAGATCGAATTCAGCCAGGCCATCCAGCAGATCACCGACGGCGAAGGCGGCGAGGTCTCGCCCAAGGAGATCTGGGACGCGTTCTCACAGGAGTACCTGCAGCCGATCGTTCCGCTGGAACGCATCCGACAGAAGGTGGACGCCGCCGAGGTCGACGGCGGCACCGACACCATCACCGCGGTCGTGAAGGTCAACGGTGAGGAACGCGAGATCGTCGGTGCCGGCAACGGACCGCTGGCGGCGTTCGTGGACGCCGTGGGCGCCATCGGGTTCAACGTCAACGTGTTGGATTACTCCGAGCATGCGATGTCCTCCGGCGAGGAGGCCCAAGCCGCCGCCTATGTCGAGGCATCCATCGACGGCCGCACGGTATGGGGTGTCGGTATCGCCACCTCGATCACGACCGCGTCGCTGCGGGCGGTGGTCTCAGCGGTGAACCGGGCAGCGCGTCAGAACAACGCGAACTGATCGCCGTCGGCGGTGGCATCGACGAACGGCTCGACATCGGTGCCGCCGGCGACACGGTCGATCATCGCCATGAACTCGGCATCGCCGACCAACGGAATGCCCAGATCGGCCGCCTGGAAGCCCTTACCCTGCTCCGGCTCCGTGGCGTTGCAGACCACCAGCGACGTCTGCTGATCGACGTTCTCGGCGTACGCCAGCCCCGCATCGAGGATCCGCTCGATGACTTCTTCGTGGGTGCGGGTCATCTCGGCGGACAACGCCACGCGCATGCCCTGCACCAGCGGACGGCCGGCGACATAGGGGCCCGGATTCTGGAAGGCGCAGGGCAGCCTGGCGGCAAGCACCTTCAGCGGGCGCAGCTCATCGTGGGTGACCCGGCCGTTGGGCCAGATCCGTCGGCTCACGGGGCGGATCGGCAGCCATGAGCGTCGTTCGCGCGCCTGCACCAGCGCCGGTTTGAGGATCTGGGCGAGGACCAGGGCGTCATCGAGGGCGTCGTGCGGGCGCAACTGGGTGGCACCCCAATGCCTCGCCAACGTTTCCAACCGCAGATTCTCGGTGCCAAGATTCAGCCTGCGGGCCAATTCGACGGTGCACATCACCGTGTCGGTGGGCAGCTGCGCCCCGACCAATTCGGCCTCGGCAGCCAGGAAGGCGTAGTCGAAGGCCACGTTGTGCGCGACCATCGTGCGTCCGTGCAGGACCTCCATCAGCTGCGGGACGATATCGGCGAAGGTCGGTTGCCCCGCCAACATGTCGGAGGTCAGACCGTGCACATGGGTGGGGCCGGGATCGACCCCGGGATTGAGCAGCGAGGACATGCTGTGCTCGACGCTGCCGTCGTCACCGACTGCCAGCGCGGCGACGCTGACCACCCGAGCCTGGCCCGGCCGGAAACCCGTCGTCTCGACATCCACGACGGCCCATCCGGCGCCCGCGTCGGCCGCCGGCCGGCCCCAGCACTGGCTCATGACCCCAGGGTTGCACGGTGGTCCGACAACACCGGATCGCACTGCCGCGTGTCGGGCACCTAAAATCCGCTTCATGGTCTCGACCGGCGAGCAGGAGCGCAGCCACCGGGCAATCAGCCCCAGGGGTCGGTTGGCGCTGGGCGCCGGTGCGGCCGCCCGCTGGGCATCGCGGGTGACCGGCCGCGGCGCGGGCGCCATGATCGGCGGCCTGGTCGCCATGTCGATCGACAAGTCCATCCTCGGCCAACTCGGCGCAGGACGCCGGACCGTCGTCGTGACCGGCACGAACGGCAAGTCCACCACCACCAGGATGACCGCCGCGGCACTGGCCACCATGGGCCCGGTGGCCACCAACGCCGAGGGCGCCAACATGGACGCCGGACTCGTCGCCGCGCTGGCCGGTACCCGCAAGGCGGAACTGGCCGCCTTGGAAGTCGACGAGATGCACGTCCCGCACGTGAGTGATGCGGTGCACCCCGCGGTGATCGTCCTGCTGAACCTGTCGCGGGACCAGCTGGATCGGGTCGGTGAAATCAATCACATCGAGCGAACACTGAGATCCGGGCTGGCCCGGCATCCCGATGCGGTCGTCATCGCCAATTGCGACGACGTGCTGATGACCTCGGCCGCCTACGACTGTCCCCATGTGGTGTGGGTTGCCGCCGGCGGATCATGGGCCGGCGATTCGGTGAGTTGCCCGCGCAGCGGCGAGATCATCGTCCGCGACGGCAACCACTGGTATTCCACCGGAACGGATTTCACGCGGCCCACGCCGCAATGGTTCTTCGATGACGCCGAAATCCATGGCCCCCAAGGCTTCACCGCGCCGATGGCCTTGGCCCTTCCCGGCGCCGCCAACCGCGGCAACGCCACCCAGGCCGTCGCGGCGGCGGTCGCACTGGGCGCCGACCCGGCCGCCGCCGTCACCGCCGTCGCCGCGGTGGACGAGGTCGCCGGACGCTACCGCACCGTGCGGATCGGCAACCACACCGCGCGGCTGCTGCTGGCCAAGAACCCAGCCGGCTGGCAGGAGGCACTGTCCATGATCGACAAAGATGCTGCGGGAGTTGTCATTTCGGTCAACGGACAGGTACCCGACGGTGAGGACCTTTCCTGGTTGTGGGATGTGCGATTCGAGCATTTCGAGCAGACGCAGGTGGTGGCGGCCGGCGAACGCGGCACGGATCTGGCGGTGCGACTCGGGTACGCCGGCGTCGAGCACACGCTGGTGCACGATACGGTGGCGGCCATCGAATCCTGTCCCCCCGGACATGTCGAGGTGATCGCGAACTACACCGCTTTCCTGCAGCTGAACCGGCGGGTGTCATGATCCGGATCGGCCTGGTACTCCCGGATGTGATGGGTACCTACGGCGACAGCGGTAACGCCGTGGTGCTGCGTCGGCGCCTGGCGATGCGCGGCATCGACGCCGAGATCATCGAGATCACGCTGGCCGACCCGGTGCCCGACTCGCTGGACATCTACACCCTCGGCGGCGCCGAGGACTATGCCCAGCGGCTGGCCACCAAGCACCTGATCCGCTATCCGGGACTGCAGCGCGCCGCCGTGCGGGGCGCGCCGGTACTGGCGATCTGCGCGGCCATCCAGGTGCTCGGGCACTGGTATGAGACCTCGGCGGGCGAACGTGTCGACGGTGTCGGCCTGCTCGACGTGACGACCTCGCCACAGGAGGCCCGCACCATCGGCGAGGTCTCGTCGACACCGCTGATACCGGGACTGAACCAACCGCTGACCGGTTTCGAAAACCACCGCGGCGGAACGGTTCTCGGCACCGATGCCGAGCCGCTGGCCGCGGTGACCAAGGGGGCGGGAAACCGCGCCGGTGACGGGTACGACGGTGCCGTGCAGGGCAGTGTCGTCGCGACCTACCTGCACGGACCGTGCCTTGCGCGCAATCCGGAACTGGCTGATCATCTGCTGTCCCAGGTGGTCGGCGAGCTGCCACCGCTGCAGCTGCCGGAGGTCGATCTGCTGCGCAAGGAACGGCTGGCCGCCCCGCGCCGCGTCTGAGCGTCAGACCATCGCGCGGCGACCGGCGAGCGCACGACCCAGCGTCAGCTCGTCGGCAAACTCCAGATCCCCACCCATCGGCAGACCCGAGGCGATCCGGCTGACCGTCAGGCCGGGGATATCGCGCAGCATGCGCATGAGATAGGTGGCCGTGGCCTCCCCCTCGGTGTTGGGATCCGTGGCGATGATCACCTCGGCGACATCGACTCCGTCGACCCGCTCACCGATGCGGTTGAGCAGTTCTCGGATGCGCAGCTGGTCCGGCCCGACTCCTGACAGCGGATCCAATGCGCCACCCAGCACGTGATAGCGGCCGCGGAACTCGCGGGTGCGCTCGACGGCCTGGATGTCCTTGGGCTCCTCGACCACGCACACCAGCGACGCGTCGCGGCGCGGGTCGTTACAGATGCGGCAGCGCTCGGCATCGGAGACGTTGCCGCACACCGCGCAGAAGGTCACACCGTCACGGATACGGCCGAGCACCGCGGTCAGCCGGTCGATATCGGGTGGTTCGACCGACAGCAGATGGAATGCGATGCGCTGCGCACTCTTGGGACCGATTCCCGGCAGCTTGCCGAGCTCGTCGATCAGGTCCTGAACAGGTCCCTCAAACATGGCGGTACAAGTTACGTTCCGGGGATCCCGAAGCCGCCCAGCCCGCCGGCGAGCGGACCGAGCCGGGTCTGGGCCAGGATCGTGACCTGCTTGGACGCATCGGCGAGCGCACCGACGATGAGATCCTGAAGCGTCTCCGGATCGGCGGGGTCGATGACCTTCGGGTCGATCGCGACGCCGATCACCTCGCCGCTGCCCTTCATCGTGACCTGCACCAGGCCGCCGCCGCCCTGGCCGTGCACCTCGGCATTGGCCAGCGCCTCCTGCGCCTCCATCAACTGCTGCTGCACCTGCTGAGCCTGTGCGAGCAGTGCCGACATATCGGGCTGACCACCACCGGGTTGCATCGGGGATCCCTTCTCGAAGCTGGCACTGCGGGTTGATTGCGGCTCGGTCTCGACTTCGTTGCGCTACGAGCCCAAGGCGATTTGCCCCTCAACACTAGCCGCCACCGCGACTACCGTGGCGGCGTGCACGTCCCCAAGAGCATGCGTGTCGGTGCCCTGGCAGCCACGCTCGTCTTCGCCGTCGCGTCCGGCGCTGCCCCGACCGCCGTGGCCGCCCCGAACAGCATCGCCGGCAAGATCGTCTTCCTCGACCCCGGCCACAACGGCGCCAACGACGCCTCGATCAGTCGGCAGGTCCCCAACGGACGCGGTGGGACCAAGGACTGCCAGGCCAGCGGCACGACCAGCGACTCTGGTTATCCCGAGCACACCTTCAACTGGGACGTGACCCTGCGCGTCCGGGCGATCCTGAACGCCAACGGCGTGCGCACCGCGATGTCCCGCGGCAATGACGACGCCCTCGGTCCGTGCATCGACGAGCGCGCCGCGATGGCCAACGCCCTGCGCCCCGACGCGGTGGTCAGCGTGCACGCCGACGGCGGACCCGCGACCGGACGCGGATTCCACGTGCTCTACTCCTCACCGCCGCTGAACACCGTGCAGGCGGGCCCGTCGGTCCAATTCGCGACGATCATGCGTGACCAACTGCAGGGTTCCGGCATCCCGCCGTCGAACTACATCGGTTCCGGCGGACTGAACCCGAGGTCGGATATCGCCGGGCTGAACCTGGCCCAGTTCCCATCGATCCTGGTCGAGCTCGGCAACATGAAGAATCCCGCGGACTCGGCGCTGATGGAGTCCGAGGCCGGCCGCCAGAAGCTCGCCGAAGCCGTGGCCCGCGGGATCGCGACCTGGCTGGCCAACAAGCCCAGTTAGGCCTCGAGCTCCTTCTTCAGGTTCTCCAGCACCTCGGCCTGGATCTTGCGCAGACCCAGCGGGGCGAAGGTCTTCTCGAAGAATCCCTTGATGCCCCCGGCCCCGTTCCACGAGGTCTTGACGGTGACCGTCGACCCGGTGCCCGCCGGCGCTACCGTCCAATTGGTGATCAACGACGAGTTGGCGTCCTTCTCGATGACGGTCTTGCCTGCCACATCGATGCTGGCCTTCACATCGCGCGAACGCGACTCGGTGGCCTGCAGCTTCCAGGTCACCACCGTGCCCGCGCCCTGACCGCCCTGCAGCACCGCGTAATTGCTGTAGTGCGAGGAGAGAATCTTCGGCCGCACCGTCTGGTAATCGGCAACCGCGGCGAGCACAGCGTCCGGCTCGGCGTTGATCAACACAGTGCTGGAGGCGCTGACCTGTCCCATGAGTGCAAAACTCCCGTCATCACGTAGCTGTCCGGTCGCAAGGTCCGCGACCGAGGACTAGCGTATATGTGTGTCTGTCGGTGCGGAGGACGCACAAGCTGTGCACGAGGCGGGCGTCCGGCGACTTCTGGCGAGTTACCACGCCATCCCCGCGACAGCGACTGTGCGGCTGAGCAAACCCACGTCCAACTTGTTCCGGACGCGGGAGACCTCGACTGCCCCAGGACTGGACGTCTCCGGCCTCACCGGTGTCATCGCCGTGGACCCACAGGCGCGCACCGCCGATGTGTCGGGCATGTGCACCTACGAGGAAGTGGTCGCGGCGACACTGCCCCACGGCTTGTCCCCGCTGGTGGTCCCCCAGCTCAAGACCATCACCCTCGGTGGCGCGGTCACGGGACTGGGTATCGAGTCGGCATCCTTCCGCAACGGGTTGCCGCATGAGTCCGTCCTCGAGCTCGACATCCTCACCGGTGCAGGGGAGATCGTGACCGCACGCCGCGACCAGCACCCCGATCTGTTCCATGCTTTCCCCAACTCCTATGGCACGCTGGGTTACTCGGTGAGGCTGAAGATCGAACTGGAGCCTGTGCACCCGTTCGTCTCGTTACGTCACCTGCGTTTCGACTCGCTGACCGAGCTGGTCTCGACGATGGAACGCATCATCGACACCCGCGATTACGACGGCACCGCCGTGGACTACCTGGACGGGGTGGTGTTCAGCGCGGCAGAAAGCTATCTGTGTCTGGGGACGCGGACCCGCATGCCCGGCCCGGTCAGCGATTACACCGGTCGCGACATCTACTACCGGTCCATTCAGAACATCGATCACGACCGGCTGACCATCGCCGATTACCTGTGGCGTTGGGATACCGACTGGTTCTGGTGCTCACGGGCTTTCGGTGCCCAGCATCCGTTGATCAGAAGGCTGTGGCCGCGGCGCTACCGGCGCAGCAGCTTCTACTGGAAGCTGATCGGATACGACCAGCGCTTCCACATCGCCGACCGCATCGAGAAACATCACGGCCGCCCGCCCCGGGAGCGGGTGGTGCAGGACGTCGAGGTACCCGTCGAACAGTGCGTGCCGTTCCTGGACTGGTTCCTCGACAACGTGCCGATCGAACCGATCTGGTTGTGCCCGCTGCAACTACGCGCCGACGAGCATTGGCCGCTGTACCCGCTGCGTCCGCAGCACACCTACGTCAACATCGGGTTCTGGTCGTCCGTACCGGCCGGACCAATACCGGGATTCACCAACCGGCGCATCGAGGAGAAGGTCGCCGAACTCTACGGACACAAATCGCTGTACTCGGAATCGTTCTTCAGCCCAGAGGAATTCGACCAACTCTACGGTGGAGAGGCGTATCGGACCGTGAAGAAGACCTACGACCCGCAGTCCCGATTGCTCGACCTGTACGCGAAAGCGGTGCAACGACGATGACCACCTACAAGGACCATGCCCCCGATCAGAGCCGGCTCAGCCTGGCCGAGATCCTGGAGATCTTCGCGGCGGGACCGTTGCCGTTGAAATTCACCGCCTACGACGGCAGCTCCACCGGCCCCGATGACGCCGCCGTCGGACTGGACCTGCGACGACCGCGCGGTACGACATACCTGGCCACCGCCCCCGGTGAGCTCGGTCTGGCCCGCGCCTATGTCGCCGGCGATATCGAGCCGGTTGGCGTGCACCCCGGCGATCCGTACGAGCTGTTGCGCGCTCTGGCCGCCGCGTCGGCGTTCAAGCGCCCACCCGCGCGGGTGCTGGCCAACATCATCGCCTCGATCGGGGTGGAACACCTTCTGCCGGTGGCGCCACCGCCCCAGGAGGCGTTGCCCCGTTGGCGCCGCATCGCGGAAGGGTTACGGCACAGCAGGTCTCGTGATGCGGACGCGATCCATCACCACTATGACGTGTCCAATGCGTTCTACGAGTACGTGCTCGGCCCGTCGATGACCTACACCTGTGCGTGTTACCCCGACGAGTCGGCGACGCTGGAGCAGGCCCAGGACAACAAGTATCGGTTGGTGTTCGAGAAGCTTCGGCTGCGCCCCGGCGATCGCCTGCTCGACGTGGGTTGCGGTTGGGGCGGCATGGTCCGATATGCCGCGCGGCACGGTGTGCGCGCTCTCGGCGTGACACTGTCGGCCCAGCAGGCCGAATGGGCCCAGCGCGCCATCACCGCCGAGGGGCTCTCCGACCTCGCCGAGGTGCGCCACCAGGATTATCGCGATATCACCGAATCAGGTTTCGACGCGGTGTCTTCCATCGGGCTGACCGAGCACATCGGGGTGGCGAACTATCCGGCATACTTCGCCTTCCTGCAGGCCCGGCTGCGCAGCGGCGGCTTGTTGCTCAACCATTGCATCACCCGGCCCGACAATCGGGCCGGCGCCTCGGCCGGCTTCTTCATCGACCGTTATGTCTTTCCCGACGGGGAGCTGACGGGTTCCGGCCGCATCATCACCGAGGCACAGAATGTCGGGCTGGAGGTCATCCACGAGGAGAATCTGCGCCACCACTACGCGATGACGCTGCGGGATTGGTGCCGCAACCTGGTCGAGCACTGGGATGAGGCGGTCGCGGAGGTCGGCCTGCCCACCGCGCGGGTGTGGGGGCTCTACATGGCGGGATCTCGTCTGGGTTTCGAATCCAATGTCGTTCAGCTACATCAGGTTCTGGCCGTCAAGACCGACGATCACGGCGACGACGGCGGTCTGCCGCTACGCCCGTGGTGGACGGCCTGACCCGTACCCGGTCTAGCCCTTCTCGATCCGACGCGCCCCGAGTTCGTTCTGCAGCAGCTCGATGGCCACTTCCTCGGGGTCACGCCGAACGACCTCGGAGGTGTCGGCGCTCGCCTCGGCAAGCATCCGCTCCTCCTCGGCGGCCGGGTCCGGCCGCGCGGCGGGTTCGGTGTCGGAGGGCACCGGCTCGCCGGTGTCGGGCACACACCGGATCTGCCAGTTGACTCCCAGCGCATCCTTGAGGGCCTCGCGGATGACCTCGACGTTGCGCTGCTCGTTGAGCCGTTTGGCCAGCGGCGGGGCCCGATGGCTCAACACCAGGGTGTCGCCGTCGACCGCGCGGACGATCGCGTCGGCGAGCATCGCGTTGACCGGCTTGCTGCGGGCATTGACCTTCTCGCGCACCGTATCCCACAACGCTCGAACAGCAGCGGCATCGGGTTCTCCGACCGCGGCAGCGGCCGGTGTCGGCACCGGGGCAGGCGGTTGCGGGGTCGGTTCGGGAACCGGGGCCGGCTGCGGCCTCGGCGGGGTCGGGGCGGGCGGCGGTGTCGGTGCGGGCACCGGCTCCGGTCGCGGTTCGGGTTCGGGAACAGGCATGGGGGCCGGCTCGGGAACGGGCACAGGTGCCGGTTCCGGGATGGGCGCGGGTCGCGGTGGCGGGACGGAGACCTGCTCTGCCTGCGCATCAGACTTGGACTCGGCCTCGGCCTGCGCCTGGGCGCGGCTGGCACGCACGAACTGGCGCGCCGGCGCGGGTGGTGTTTCGGCGGGTCCGGCATTCGGCAGCGCACCAGGTATGGCCATGTCGAGCCGTGTCTCGATGCGCTCGATACGTTGCAGCAGAGCCGATTCGGTGTCATGGGCCGACGGGAGCAGCAACCGTGCGCAGACCACCTCCAACAGCAGCCGGGGCGCGGTGGCGCCGCGCATCTCACCCAGTCCCGCGTGCACGACCTCCGCATAACGGGCGAGGGTCGCCGCACCCAACCGGGTGGCCTGATCGCGCATCCGCTCAAGGACACCATCCGGTGCGTCCACCACACCACGGTCGGCGGCATCCGGAACCGCTTGCATCACAATGAGGTCGCGGAACCGCTCCAGCAGGTCGGTGGCGAAACGGCGCGGATCATGACCGGCGTCGATCACCGATTCGACGGCGCCGAACAGCGCAGCGGCATCGCCTGCGGCCAACGCGTCCACCGCCTCGTCGATCAGGGCGACGTCGGTTGCGCCCAGCAGGGACAACGCCCGCTGGTACACCACCCGGTTTCCCTCAGCCCCGGCGACCAGTTGGTCGAGCACCGAGAGACTGTCGCGCGGTGAACCACCGCCGGCGCGGATCACCAAGGGGTAGACGGCGTCATCGACCGTCACGCCCTCGTCGGCGCAGATCCGTTCCAGCAGCCCGCGCATGGTCTTGGGGGCCAACAAGCGGAACGGGTAATGGTGGGTCCGCGACCGGATGGTCGGCAGAACCTTTTCCGGCTCGGTGGTGGCGAAGACGAAGATCAGATGATCCGGTGGCTCCTCGACGATCTTGAGCAGCGCGTTGAACCCGGCCGTGGTGACCATGTGCGCCTCGTCGACGATGAAGATGCGGTACCGCGACTGGGCGGGCGCGTAGAACGCCCGGTCCCGCAGTTCCCGGGTGTCGTCGACACCGCCGTGGCTGGCGGCGTCCAGCTCGACCACGTCGACATTGCCCGGACCGTTCGGGGCCAGCGCGACGCAGGAATCACACACCCCGCACGGCGTCGGCGTCGGGCCCTGCTCACAGTTCAGTGAGCGCGCCAGGATACGGGCAGAGGACGTCTTACCGCAGCCGCGCGGGCCGGAGAACAGGTAGGCGTGATTGATCCGGCCTGCCGAGAGCGCCGTCGACAACGGGTCGGTGACATGCTCCTGGCCGACCACCTCGGCGAAGCTTGCGGGTCGGTACTTGCGGTAGAGCGCCACGGTCGCCCAGGTTACCCAGCGCGGCCGACTAGTCGCGCGCCAGCAGCGCTTCGGTGGCCGACAGCAGCGCGCAGGTCGACAGACCGTCGATCGCCGAACGCAGGTCGGACTCCGAGGGGAAGCTCGGCGCGATACGAATGTTCTTGTCCTCGGGGTCTTTTCCGTACGGGAACGCCGCGCCGGCGGCGGTGACGGCGATGCCGGCATCCTTGGCCAGCGAGATGGTCCGCTTGGCGGTCCCCGGGAGCACGTCGAGGCTGACGAAATAACCACCCTTGGGGTCGGTCCAGCTCGCGATCTTCGACTCCCCGAGCCGGTCTTCGAGGATCTCGGCGACCAGCGCGAACTTCGGCGCCAGCAGCTCGCGGTGCTTCTGCATGTGCGCCCGGGCACCGTCGGCGTCACCGAAGAAGCGCAGATGGCGCAGCTGGTTGACCTTGTCAGGACCGATCGACTTCTTCGCGGCGTGCTGCAGGTACCAGGTGATGGTGGCATCGGAGCCACCGAAGAAGCTCACCCCGGCACCGGCGAAGGTCATCTTCGACGTGGAGGCGAACACCAGCGGTCGGTTCTCGTTGCCGGCCTCGGCCGCCAGTCCGAGCACGTCGACCTGCTCGACGAACTCGTTAGTGATGGTGTGCACGGCGTAGGCGTTGTCCCAGAACAGCCGGAAGTCCGGGGCAGCCGTCGGCATCTGCACGAGCCGGCGCACCACCTCAGGTGAGTAGGTGGTGCCGGTCGGGTTCGAGTAGACCGGCACGCACCACATGCCCTTCACGGCGGGATCGTGGGCGACGAGTTCCTCGATCAGGTCGACGTCGGGTCCGTCCTCGCGCAGCGGAACCGGGATCATCTCGACGCCGTAGCTCTCGGTGATGGCGAAGTGCCGGTCATATCCCGGGGCCGGGCAGAGGAACTTGACGCCTGGCTCCTGAGACCACGGCCGGGGCGAATCCACACCCCCGCGCAGCAGGGAGAACACGACCGCGTCGTGCATGAACTCCAGGCTCGCGTTGTTCCCCGCGATCAGGTTGGACGCCGGGATACCGAGCAGCTCGCCGAAGATGGCACGCAGTTCCGGCAACCCGTGCAACCCGCCGTAGTTGCGGGTGTCGGTGCCTTCGCCGTCCCGGTAGGCGTCGCGGCCGTTACCTGGCAACTCCAGCAGCCTGTTGGCCAGGTCGAGCTGCTCCGGCGACGGTTTGCCGCGCGTGAGATCGAGCTTCAGGCCTTGGGCCTTGAGCTCCGCATAGTTGCGCTGCTGCAGCTCGTGCTGCGCAGACAGTTCGTCACGGCCGAGGGACTCGTACGACACTGAGGGCCTTTCAACAACGGGCGCTATCAACCAAGCCGTGAACATGTGCTGGTCAAACATAAGGGGACCCCGCGCACCCGCCAGAGCCCATTGACCCTTGCTGCCTTCCGGCCCTGGGGGAGTTCACAGGATGGACGCCGCGCGGGGTCCGAGTGACGAGTGTAGTACCCCGTGCAGATCGACAAGACCGGTGGCTGGTCGGAGGTCGCCCGGCGGTCGGCTACCATGGCCGACGGAGGATTCGCCTAGTGGCCTATGGCGCTCGCCTGGAACGCGGGTTGGGTTAATAGCCCTCAGGGGTTCAAATCCCCTATCCTCCGCCGTTGGTCCGGGGCGTGATCGAGAACATCGCGGTCACGCCCCGGGACCACAAACATCGTCCAGGGGGACGTCTAGGGAGGAATATGCGGCGCGGTATCGCATCGCTGTGGCACGCGTCGTCGCTGGTGATCGCCGGCGCTCTCTATTTTCTCTTCGTTCTGCCCCGCTGGTTCGAACTGACCGGTGAGTGGCCTGCGACGCTGGGCACCGTCATGCGCATCGTGTGCGGCGTGCTGGTGATTCTCACTGCGCTGCCGGTGCTACTGAAGCTGCAGCGGACCCGTAAACCCGAACTCGGCACCCCGACCCTGGCCCTGCAGTTGCGGGTGTGGTCGATCGTCGGGCATGTGGCGGCAGGTCTGTTGATCCTCGGCGCGGCCATCAGCGAGATCTGGCTGGACCTGGACAACGTCGGCCAATGGTTGTTCGGCATCTACGGTGCAGCGGCGGCCCTCGCATTGCTCGGTGCATTCGCGTTCTACCTGGCCTTCGTCGCCGAACTCCCGCCGCCGCCGCCGAAACCGCTGGCACCCAAGCCCGCGAAGCGTGGTCGCGGCCGCAAGACGGACGCTGTCGAGGAGACCGTGGCGGCCGGGCCCGAGGCCGACGGTGCCGAAACCGACAGTGCCGAAACCGACGGCGCCGAAACCGACGCTGAGCCCGACGAGGCCGGATCCGAGGAGATCAAGCCCGACGAGACCGACGCCGACACCACCGAACCGGAGGCGACCGAGCCGGGTGCAACCGATGAGCCGGCGGGCAAGCTACGCAACCGCCGACCCACCGGTAAGACCCGCCGGACCCGCACCCGAGGCGGCGTCGCGACCGAGGACTGACGGGCTCTGCGCCTACTGACGTCGACAGTTCGCGCTGGTGCAGTCAGTATTGAGCTAGAACCTTCAGGATGGGCGGCATATGGGCATAGTCCACGTAACACGTTGGATCACGGCGTCGGCGGTTGCCTTGTCGCTTTCCCTGCTGATCGCCCCGGGTCCTGCCGGCGCGGAACCGCTTGACGTCGCTTCGGCAGCCGACCGGGTCGAACCCTCGGTGGTCCGCATCGACACCATCGTCGACTACCAGCACATCCTGGGCACCGGTACCGGCATAGTCCTCGACCCCGGCGGCCAGGTTCTCACCAACTATCACGTAGTCCAAGGCGCCGATGTGATCAGTGCGGTGGTCGGCGGCGGCAGCTATGGTGCCGACATCCTGGGCTATGACCGCGGCCGCGATATCGCCGTCCTTCAGCTGCGCGGTGCCGGCGGCTTACCGGCGGCACCGGTGGGAGATTCCGCGCGTCTCGCCGTCGGTGAACCCGTGGTGGCGATCGGCAACGCGCAAGGCAGCGCCAATCCGCTGACGCGTGAGTTCGGCTCCATCTCCGCCCTGGGTCGCACGATCAGCGCCGAGGACGAGCTGTCCGGCACTGCGACCGAGATGACCGGCCTGTTCGAGTTCGCCGCCCCGGTGCGCGCGGGTGACTCCGGCGGACCCGTGGTGAACGGCGCCGGCGAGATCGTCGGCGTGACCACCGCGGCGTCGGTCAACTTCCGGATGGGCCCCGGAGGCGAGGGTTACGCCATCCCGATCAACGACGCGATGAGCATCGCCAATCAGATCCGGTCCGGGACACCGTCCGACACCGTGCACATCGGTCCGCCCACCCTGCTCGGGGTCGGCGTCAGCAGTGCCGAACAACACGAGGCGTTCCCCGGTGTCCTCGTCCATGATGTGATGCCCGGCGGGCCCGCCGCGGGCGCAGGATTGGCCAACGGGGACGTGATCCTGACCATCGACGGCGTGCGTATCGAATCAGCCGCCGATCTGACCAGTGTCCTCGACCGGCACTACCCGGGCGACGTCCTGGATCTCACCTGGGTCGACCGGGCCGGCCAACACCGGCTCGGCAAGGCCGCCCTGCTGTCAGGCGTCTGACCTCGTCGGGTCCGATCCGAGCCGCGACACGCGGCAAACGGATGTCCCATCTGGAAATCCACCAATCTTTCCTGCCGGTTGAGCGGGCACCGCGTCGCCGTTGCTGGCAACGCACCGGCGACGACAGGTGAGTTGCGCAACATCGGCCGTACAAGGTGTCGGCGCACACAGCAAACGTCCGGTGCACGCGGCCCCTCACCCTGTTCCGAGGCAAGGCCGTGGCAGGCACACGAGGTACGGCCCTCCGCGTGCCACCTGCGCCGGGGACGCGATCCCGTCCCGCACCGCCGACGGCCCGTGCAACGCCGCACCCAAAAAGGGATGTGAACAGCAGTTATAGACGTCGACGGCGTTGCCGCGGCCGATTCGGAACGGTCGGCGGCGTTCGGGCGGCGTCCGTTCGCACGGCCGGCACCCGGATACGCATCGACGGACGCGCGCCGACACCGCGCGGATCGCCGGCGCGGACTCGGGAGAGGCTCGGAATTCATCGGCCGACGAGGCGTGCCCTGGCAACGAACTGCGAGGTTGCTGGAGCCCTTTTAGGCTCTTTGACCTGGCAAATGTCGGCAAACACAGGAACTGCACAGGGCTTCCGCCAAGATCAGTCGGGCGTTACATTTAGCTGAACATCGCCGGCCAGGATTGTGGTCGGCACGATCCGCTTCGCCGGTGAGAGGGGAGACACCGTGGTCGAAACGGCAGTCGTCGCGTACTTGATCGGATGGGTGATCAGTACCGCCATCATCTTCATGGCAAGCCGGCGACTCAACGACCCCGCCAATCCCGTTCCGCATGGGCTGCTCCTCAGCGCCGTGGCGGGCACCATGTGGCCCCTGCTCCTGCTCGGTGCGGCCGAGTTCAGCTCGGTAGCGGTCGCCTCCAGCGCCGCCTCGCACCTCAAGCCCGAGACCCAAGAACTCGTCGGCGCCGGAGTCGTCCCGCTCCGTTAGTCGGTGATGCGGTTCCCGTCGGCATCCCAATGCTCGGCGACCTTCTTGCTCGGCTGCACACGCGGCGGTTCGCCCGGCATCTTCGGGTAGCTGGGCGGGTAGGGCAAGTCGCCGAGGCCCCGCTCCTGTTCGTCAGCGGAGACCATCTCCAACAACCCCTCCAGCGAATGCGCGGTGTCGTCGATACCGGCCCACGGATCGTCGCGCCTGGCAACGATGTCGGGCACCGTCGCGATGGTGTAGTCGTCGGGATCGGCGTCGGCGAGATCGTCCCAACTCAGCGGCATCGAGACCGTCGCGATCGGCGTTTTGCGCAGTGAGTATGCCGACGCGAAGGTCCGATCCCTGGCGTTCTGGTTGTAGTCGATGAACAACCGCTCGCCGCGTTCCTCCTTCCACCAACTCGTGGTCACCGCGTCGGGGGCGCGGCGTTCGACCTCGCGGGCCAGCGCTATGCCTGCCCGGCGCACCGCGATGAAGTCCCAGTCCGGCCGGATGCGCACGAACACGTGTACACCGCGACCACCGGACGTCTTGGGGTATCCGACCAGCCCCAGCGAATCCAGCACCGGTTTGAGCACGTCCACGGCGATCTCGCGGGCCTGCGCGAAACCGGTACCGGGCTGGGGGTCCAGGTCGATGCGCAATTCGTCGGGGTGCTCGGTATCGGGGCACCGCACCTGCCACGGGTGCAGGGTGATGGTCCCCATCTGGGCCGCCCACGCGATCGCCGACGGGTGGGTGATCTTCAACGCGTCCGCCGTTCGCCCGGAGGGAAAGGTGACCGTGCACGTCTGGAGATAGTCGGGGTGTTTCTGCGGCACCCGTTTCTGGTAGATCTCCTCGCCTTCGATCCCGTCGGGAAACCGTTGCAGGTGCACCGGGCGGTCGCGCAGCAGGGCCACCATCGGCTCGGCGACCGCCAAGTAGTAGTCGACGACCTTGCCCTTCGCACCCTCGGCACCCAGCGCGGGAAAGTAGATCTTGTCGGGATTGGTGAGCCGAACCGCGACTCCATCGACATCGAGTTCTGTCGCCGGACGTGCCATCATCGGGTCTCCAATACGTCGCGCAGGTCGTAGTTCATCGGGACGTCGAGCTGATCGAAGGTACAGCTGGACGGCTCGCGGTCGGGACGCCAGCGCACGAACTTCACGGCATGCCGGAATCGGCGCTCGCCGGTGTTGCCCTCCATCTGGTCGTAGGCCACCTCGCACACCTTTTCCGGGCGCACCGGGATCCAGCGCTTGTCGGCCGCCGAGTTCCATCGGCTCGGTTCACCGTCGCGGACGTCGTCACCTATGCGCAGCGGCTCAAGGTCTGCCAACAGCGACAACCGCGCCTTGGCGGTGAAGGACGCGGCCCCACCGACCATCTGGAGGTCACCGTCACCGCGATAGAGACCCAGCAGGATGGATCCGATTCCTTCACCGCTCTTGTGGACGCGGTATCCGATGGCCACGCAGTCAGCGTCGCGATGATGCTTGACCTTAACCATCTCCCGTTTCCCCGGCAGATACGGCCCCTCAAGTCGTTTGGCGATCACCCCATCCAAACCGGCGCCCTCGAACTCTCGCAACCACTGCGACCCGAGTCCGGCATCCTCGGTGGTGCGGGTGACGTGGCACCAGTCCCGCTCGTCGACCGCGTCGATCAGCGCTTCCCGACGCACCCGAAACGATTCGTTCATCAGTGATCTATCGCCGAGGGCGAGCGCATCGAAGCCGATGAAATGGGCCGGGGTCTCCTTCGACAGCTTGGTGATGCGGCTCTCGGCGGGATGGATGCGCTGGCTGAGCGACTCCCAATCCAACCGGGTCAGTCCTGCGATGTCGCGGGGCACCACGATCTCACCGTCGAGCACGCACCGCGGGGTGATCTCCGCGCGCACGGCGTCGACGACCTCCGGGAAGTACCGGCCCAGATCCTTGCCGCTGCGCGACAGCAGCACCACGGAATCACCGTCACGGAAAACGAGCGATCGGAAACCGTCCCACTTGGGCTCATAGGACCACGTTCCCGGGTCGGTGGGCACTGCGCTCTGAGCCTTCGCCAGCATCGGCTCCAGCGGCGGCATGACCGGTAGATCCACAACATTCATGTTCACCTAGACCCGGGTACCCCGACAATCTCATCGCAGCACCGATCAGAACAACACGTTGTGATCGATGCGGCTCACATGCTCAGTCCACCGCGCCTGACAAGTTGCTTTGCGATGACACCCTTCTGGATCTCGTTGGTGCCCTCCCCCACGATCATCAGCGGGGCATCCCGCAAGTAGCGCTCCACGTCGTATTCGGTCGAGTACCCGTAACCACCGTGTATTCGCACAGCGTCCAGAGCGATCTGCATGGCCGCCTCCGAGCAGAACAGCTTCGCCATGCCGGCCTCCATATCGACCCGTTCTCCCGAGTCGAATTTCTCTGCCGCCGACAGCAACAGCGCCCGCGCCGCGGCCAGTTTGGTCCCCATCTCGGCGAGCATGTTGCCGACGGCCTGATGCTCCCATATCGGTTTACCGAAGCTTTCCCGGTCCTGGGCGTAACGCAGGGCATCGTCGAAAGCCGCCCGTGCGACACCGGTCGCCCGTGCCGCCACCTGAAGTCGGCCCACCTCAAGGCCTTTCATCATCTGCGCGAAGCCCTCACCTTCATCCGCGCCCAACAGCGCGGTGCCGGGCACACGCGCATCGGCGAAATTCAGCTCGCACGCCTCGACACCCTTGTAGCCGAGCTTGGGTAGGTCTTTGGAGATCGTGAATCCTGGCACCTTCTCCACCAGCAGGATGGACACGCCCCTGTGCGCCGGGTCGGCATCCGGGTCCGTCTTGCAGAGCAGCGCGATCAGATCCGAGCGCCGCGCATTCGAGATCCACGTCTTGGATCCATTGATCAGATAGTCCTCGCCGTCGCGCCGGGCCACCGTGCGCATGGCTTGCAAGTCCGAGCCGCCACCGGGCTCGGTGAGCGCCATCGTGGCCCGCAGCTCACCGGTGGCCATCCGGGGCAGATACAGCTGCTTCTGTTCCTCGGTGCCGAACAGGAGAATCAGTTTGGACACCACGGTGTGGCCGCCCATCGCACCGGCCAGGCTCATCCAGCCCCGCGCCAGTTCCTCGGCCACCCGCACATAGCAGGGCATGGACACCGCGCCGAACCCGTAAGGCTCCGGGATGGCAAGCCCGAAGATGCCGATCTCCTTCATCGTCTCGATGAGGTCCTCGGGGTAGGCATTGGCGTGCTCCAGTTCACGAGCCACCGGCCTGACCTGCTTGTCGACGAACTCTCGGACGGTGTCGACGATCGCCTCTTCTTCAGCCGAGAGCACCATGGAAGCAATGTATCGGCTGCGCGGCGGGCCGACCGCGACCGCTGGGAGGATGGAGCCCGTGCCCATCACCACACTTCACGATCCCGGTCGACGCGGTTTCGCCAGCGACAACTATGCGGGCGTACATCCCGAGGTCATCGCAGCGATCACCGCGGCCAACGGCGGACACGAGATCGCCTACGGCCAGGACGCCTACACGGCCCGGCTGCAGGAGGTCATCCGCACCCACTTCGGTGCAGCCGCCGAGACCTTCCCCGTGTTCAACGGAACCGGCGCCAATGTGGTGGCGTTGACCGGCCTGCTGCCGCGCTGGGGTGCCGTGATCACAGCACATACCGCCCACATCAACACCGACGAGGGCGGCGCCCCGGAACGCGTGATGGGCCACAAGCTTCTGACGGTGCCCACCCCGGACGGCAAGTTGACCCCCGACCTGATAGCCCGGGAGGCTTACGGCTGGGGCGACGAGCACCGGGCCCAGCCCCTGGCCGTCAGCATCACCCAGTCCACCGAGATGGGCACGCTGTACACCCCGGACGAGGTGCGCGCCATCGCCGATTTCGCCCACTCCCACGGGATGTCGGTGCATGCGGACGGGGCGCGGCTGTGGAATGCTGCCGCCGCCCTCGACGTCCCTTTCCGGGAGTTCACCACCGATGCCGGCGTCGACGTGGTCAGCCTGGGTGGTACCAAGAACGGGCTCTTGGCCGCCGAGGCAGTGGTGGTGCTGGCCCCCGACCGCGTCTCTGGGTTGGTGTACCTGCGCAAGCTGACGATGCAGCTGTCGAGCAAGATGCGCTTCGCCTCGGCACAGCTGCTGAGCCTGTTCGATGACGATCTGGGCCTGCGCAGCGCACGGCACGCCAATGCGATGGCAGCCCGACTGCGGACCGCCCTGGAGGCCGACCCACCGCCCGGACTCACCTTCACCCAGGCCACCGAGGCCAACGCGATCTTCGCCACGATCCCGAACGACGCCGCCGACCGCATTCGCGACCGGGTGCGTTTCTACGACTGGGACCGGGCCCGCGGCGAGGTGCGCTGGATGACCGCCTGGGACAACACCACCGATGATGTCGACAACTTTGTCGACATCATCCGTGCGGAGTTGCGGCGGGGCTAGGTTCCGCCGCCAGGACGCGGCTTCTCTGTTCAGTTGTCAAGGTGCGCTGGGGCTTCGGGTTATGCGGCCGCGGGTAGGTCGGTCATGGTGCGCCGGGTGTGGGAGCGCAGGTGTGCCGGCTCGGGTGCTTCTGGTGTGTGGGGTGGGATGAACCAGGGGTGGCGGTCCCTACCGAGGTAGACCTGCCAGTCGCCGTGATGGATGAGGGTGTGGTGCAACCGGCACAGCAGCACTCCGTTGTCGATACTGGTTGTGCCGCCGGCACTCCAGGGGTGGATGTGGTGGGCATCGCACCAGGACACCGGGCGCCCGCACCCCGGATGGGCACACCCGCCGTCACGGACGGCCAGCGCTTTACGAATCGCGGGGGTGAACAGTCTTTCCGCGCGCCCGACATCCAACGGCACCCCCGAGTGGTCGACGATCACCGACGTCAACGTCGCATCACAACCGATCAACTCCGCGGTCGCCGCGGAGACCGGTCCACCGAACCCCAACCGATCCACCGCCTCCCCACTCACGCCCGGGGCACCCGGTCGGATGAGGGTGACGTGCGGGAGCACCCCACCGGACATCGGACGCCTCGACTGCGCCAGATAGGTGCGCAGCACCAGCCCGATCGCCTCCGCCCGGCGGACATCGATCGGGCGGGGGTCCGGCGAGCCGTCCGGTAGCGGGACCGGCCGGCACAACGGATCCAACGCCGCACATAGCTCTTCCCCGGTCGTCACGTCCAGATCGAGGGTGGCCTCAAACCGGCCCTCAGCGTTCTGCACCACGGTCATCTCATTCAGCGTGGCGTCCTCGGCGACCGGCACCACCCGCTGCTCGACCGGTAGTGCCGCGACTCGGTCGAGGGCGATCGCCCGCGCCTTCGCCGCCACCTCGGCCGGCGTGGTCTGCACCATCAGTTTGGTCACCACCGCCGCCCGATCGTCGTCGGACAACGGTGCTCGAGACTCCACGTGAGTGACACCTTTGCCCACGGCATCGGCGAACTCGATACCGATACCGCCCAACCGCTGCGCGATCGTCAACGCCGGCAACGACGATGCGGCGCGTCCCACCCGTACCGCCCGGGCCGCCGCACCCGGGGCCATGCCCAACAGCCGGAGCAGATCAGCCCCGGTGCGCAGGTGCCGCCGACCCGGCACACCGGCCCGCTCGGCCGCCGCCACCGCCGAGGAGATCACCACATCCAACAGATTCCGCGCCGACACCGCAGCAGCCAACACACCCAACAAGACCTCGTCATCGACCACCGGCCGCGGACAATCCACCAACCGACCCAAACCCGGCCCGACATCATCCCCCGGTGACACCGGAACAAGCTCATCGATCAACGCATCAACAAACACATCAAGACAGCTGGCGTCCATCACGGATACCGACTTCCCCCACAGCACCCACCAAGGGCACCATCAAACACACACAGCCCGCACGATCCCCCGAACAGGGACCGTCGAACC